>JAHHHK010000077.1 GCA_019359395.1 Komarekiella atlantica HA4396-MV6 | reverse complement strand
TTTCTCAGTAGTTCATGTAATTCTTCTGCTGACTCAAATATTTTTACTTTTGTGACTCCAGTCATAAATGTCTGCTCATATTTATTCCTTATTTATCTTTATCATTTTTTTAGTGAAATGGTATTAGTTTGTGATGGAGAAAAAATAGAAGTTTTAAATGGTAGTAGGATTAAATTTTTCTGTTTCAGTACAGGAAAAATTTTAGATTTATCAAGTGGAGTTGTTTCTTCTGATATATGTGCAAAACCTGATTTGTCTAAGTCTGCTTGTTACACAAGTAACGGAGACTTCTGCCCAAGAACACGAAAAGGCGGAGCAGGAGGAAACGATGAGCCGACAATCATTTATCCTTATACTATGCCAACATTAAAACCACGTCCAGAAATTGTCTGGCGTCCTGTTATAGGTGCTACTTCTTATAAAGTGAGGTTTGATTGTTATGATTTTAGTTGGGAAAGAGTCATAAATCAAACGAAATTGGCTTACCCTGCGGAAGAAAAACCTCTTGCATCTGGGCAAACATGTCAAATTCTTGTTTTTGCTTATAAGAATGACAAAATTACTGGTGGAGATCCATCAGTAATCTCTCTGTTACCACAGAATGAGGTTGCACGGATTAAGGATGCGGTCAAGCAAATTAGTAAACTAAAACTTCCCCCAGATGAAGCTGCTCTTGACTTGGATGCTATATTTATGTCAAGAGATCTTTTGGATGAAACAATTGAACAGTTAAACAATGTTGTTTCAGTAGGTACTAAGAATCCAACTATTCACAGATTACTGGGTGATCGCTATTTTCAGGCAGGTGTACTAGACCAAGCGAAGCGGCAATATTTAAAAGCATCTGAGTTATTGAAAACTAATAACAAGCCAACTGAGTCAACGAAGGTGCAAGAAGGATTAAAGTTAGTAAACTATTACAACCAGCTTCCTACGAGTAGATAAGGGGCCCAATGGTAGGGATTATTGTACTCTGGAATCTTCATCAAGCTAACTTGTGCAAGTCTTAAAGCCTCTGCTTTGGGAATACCATTCTTGAGATTTTTGTAAAATTCATTCATGAGAACAACACTAGACTTAGAATCTACTAACCACAGAGTAGCTATTATGCTTCTCGCACCTGCTTGCGCTGCTACACCAGCAATCCCCAGTGCTGACATCTTATTGCCTTTGGCTGTCTGACATGCGCTGAGCACCAATAACTCAATTGCATCTTGATGGATTTGAGTTTGACTTTTTAGTAAAGTGCCGAACTGGCTAACATTGACTAACTCATCCCAAGTTAAAAATCCTGTTCTTCGACGAATAGAACTAAATTGAGCATGTGTTGTTAGGTGAATAATATTAAAGTCTTTTTTATTTAATTCTTGAATAAAGCGTTTGGTATTAAATTCTTTATTGAGCAAGCCTACCGAAAAATTGGTTTGTTTTTTGACATCTGCTATCTCTGCTTCCACATCAGGTAAAGGTTTTAGCCCTTCAGGAGCATTAGGGTCATAGAAGCTAGGAGCAAATGTCGAAATTCCACCAATTAGAGCAGTTGAATGTTCTTGAGGTAAAGCTTGAGGTTGCCGAACTCTAGACCCTAAAGTTTCTGAGGAGCTATAGTGCTGAAATAAATAATCTTTTCCATCGTAAAGTATACCCATTGGTAAACTTTGAAAAGATTTGTCTAGAACAAAAACTAAAGTTCCACTTGAAGGCAAAAATTTCTTGATAGGTTCAATTAGCTGCTTATAAACCACTTGAGAATGTGGAGGAATAATATCCTTGCCGTTGGAAATAAGCTCTTTGTTTTGTAAGATGCTTAACAGAGCATTGACATGCTCTTTGACTAGCTTGGAATCAGCAGAATGATGATGAATAGAAGAATTTGGAAGCTGAGCAAATACTTGTATAGTGTCGTCCAAGTCGATAATGTGAATAATTGCTGATGCACCAGCGAGATTTTCAATTTTATCTAAAGCAACAAGATCAAGCTTGCCACACTTGAGGTAATCCTCCAACTGTGCTAATTGAAGTTGTTGGTTAGTTTTTATGACTTGACGCTCAAAATTAGGATGTCGTTCTGCTATCAGCAGTCGCATGTAATTCCGATATACAGGCTCTACTTTTTCGTAAAAGAAAAACTGTGCATCTAAATTGCTAGACAAAAGATTGTCACGAATTTGTGTCGCGCTATCAATGGCTGCACCGTAAGCTTGAATCGCTGCTTGAGATTTACCCTGTTTTTGGTATAAATTCCCTAACTGCCGTTGCCATTCATAAGCAGTATCCACATCATTAATTGACTGAGATAAGCTTAAAGCTTGTTCAAAATATGTTTGCGATTTGTCTGGATTTAACTTACCTAAAGCGCCTAAACTTTTAGATTTCAACTGTTGGTTATCAATGCTGTTAGCTTTTTCTAGGGCAGATGCAGCATACTGAATTGCTAATGATTGTAGTGATTTCTCTGGAATCTTACTTAAGTTGTTAGCAAATTTTAGTCTAGCCTGAATAGATTGCTCAGCCGACAATTCAGAAAACGCTGAGGGGTTTTGTGATATGAGATTTATCAGAGGTTGAATCTGCTGACTAACTTTTGTGTAGGCATCTACTAGCTTAGGTTTATCTGTTAGCCATTCGTCAAAGTCTAGTAGCAAGTTTAAACGGTTAAGTTGCGCTTGTAGTTTTATTCCTTCTGGAGAGCTTACCCGGTCAACCAAAAGTTGATATATCTTAAGTGACTCTTGTGCCTTCTGTGGAATAAGATTTGCAATAGTTTCTCTAAAAAGCGGCTCCTCTATCCATTTGTACTCATCTCGCGCTCGTTCATAGATGGACTGTTTTGTGTTGCCCAATGATAGTAAAACATCGTTAACGTTTTCTGAAGATATCTGCTGAGCCAGTAATAGCGTTTCTTCCAAAATTATTTCAGATTCATTTAACTTGTCAACCAGACGTAGGACTTGCCCCAGGCTTTGTAATCCCAACAAATTTATTGGGATTAATTTTAGCTGATGGATTGCTGTTGTTAGTTGTGATTTATCGTGTTCAGTAGGTTCCAATGGCGTTGGGTCACAAATCCAATCTTTTAGCTTTAAAGCTGACAAAAGTGTTTTACAAGCCTGAGAGTGTAAACCTAATTTTTGTAAGGCGAAATTTTGATTAATTAAGCTCCCACTAATGCCTTCGGCATCTTTGATTTGACGGTAAATTTTTGTGGCTTGTTTCCAACTGTCAAGAGCTTCTGCGGCTTGACCTTGATTTAATTGTTTTCTGCCTATTTGGGTTAGCAGTTCAGCTTGCTGTAGATTTGTTTCTTTTTTAGCAGTCTCAGCCAGCAACAGAGATGATTGGCTTAGAACTATTGACAAAGTTAGAGCGCCTAAAAGAACGTATTTTAGCCAAGGTTTCCATTTAATCATTGCTCTGCTCTATTTTATTTCTACTGATGAGAACACTTCTGCTACCGAACCGACTGAAGAACACGAATTAGCAGCCAAAAAGCTATTATGAGCCGCTTGATTAGGTGTTGTTGCGACTAATTCGACGTTTCCCTTAGAATTTATTACCCAACCTTGAGCTTCTACAATTTTTGTAGCCTCCCTGATCGTTGACGACTGTGATTTAGCTGGAGGTTCAGTGGACTCAACTGAAATAGAATTCCTCTGCCAGATAGGTTGATGATCTAGGTGTTCGTCAAAGTTTGGTGGTGGACTGTTGTTAGCCACAGTTAATAGCTCTCTCCCCGTGCCTGACTGTGCAACACAGCCTGAGTCAATCTTAAGGGGTTGTTGAACTATTTTTGGAACTGTGATAACACCACGAGTAGGATCTTGATTCGTAAAGTTGATATTAACTGTGCCATCAACTCCCAACTGCGAACTTGCAGTAATAAAGCTATTAGGAGAGAAGGAAAGTATTTGGGCATTAATGTTGATATTGCCGCCATTACCTTCAACTGCATTAGCTTTTATACTGCTATTTTCTGAACCAGTTAAGAGCAGTGTATTGATGTCGATATTGCCGCCGTTGCCGTTACCTTCAGCAGTTGCACTAATTGTACTGTTGCGTAACTGTAAATTATGTGAATTGATGTCGATATTGCCGCCTTCGCCGGAAGCAGTTGTAGCAGTGATAGAGCTTTTATTATTTAGAGTGATTGACCGAGCATTAATTGTAAGCGTTCCAGCATCACTACTTGTTCCCTCATTCGTAACGCTAGCTTGTCCACCATCTGTGATAAGTAAACTTACAGTATTGATATTTACCTCTCCAGGGGAACCACTTGGTACTGGAGGAGCGCCGAATAGTTTTTGGGTGTCAGTACTTGCTCTGACCGCAGACGATTCTACTGAACCCTTTACCTTTACATGGGAAGCGTTAATAGTAACAATTCCAGCAGAGCCAAAGCCTCTGGTAGAAGTACTAACCCTTGCCATGTCCCCCACTACCAAACTTGGGGTGTTGATCGTCAAATTGCCAGCATTTCCAGTATTGACAGTCCCAGAGGAAAAATAGCTGGCAACATAGTTTATCCCTGAGTTTATCAATTCCTGGGAATTGCTTAATTCTACAAAATCAGTTGCATTCACAATTACATCTCCTCCTGCGCCAACACCATTACTTAGAGATGTAATTATTCCCCCGTCTTCAGCTAGCAAGTTTCCTGTTGACAACGTAATATCTCCTGCCTTTCCTGAAGAACCTGATGTACTAGTAATAATGCCGCTAGTATAAAAAGGATTAAGAGTTGAAAAGCCGAGCAATTGAATTGATTTAGAAGCATTCACGGTCACTAATCCCCCACCCGCAGCACCGTAGGTTCTACTGTTTATACTTGCTCCTTCATCAATAACGAGTTGTTTTGTAGAAATGTCGATATCTCCTCCATTTCCAGATCCCAGAGATTCAGTTCGTAAAACACTAACGAACCTGCCATTAGAGGAAGATCCGCTCAGTTTTATTGCCTCAGTAGCATTAATATCTATTTTGCCTGAAGGTTGCAAACCTTGATTTTGAATGAGAATTGTTGAACCTTCATTTAAGGATACGACTTTTCCTTTTAGGACAACAGAGCCGCCACTATTTCCCGTGGCATCTACCAATGTTTGTTGAGAAAGACTGATATCTTTAAAGTTTTGTACACTTTGACTCAAAGTAGAGCTTTGGGAGCCAGAATCAAGATTAACTACACCAGAGTCAACACTGCTAATCTCAATTCGGCCTCCCTCTGCTGTCAAAGTAGCGCCCTCTAAGGTAACATTGCCCCCTACTAGAGCTATGTTTCTGCCTGGTTGTACGCGCAAACTAGTCAGATTAGTGTTTCGTATAGTTGGGGAGTTTCTTAAACTTGGAGCAATCAAACCTTGTCCTGTACCCTTAACTAGAATTGCACCCGAATCTCTACCAACTTGTAGTCCTAAAGGTGCGCTAACAATAAGTAAGGGTTCAGTTTGGGAATTCTTCGTACTAAACTTAGATCCGTTAGCGAAGTTCACAGCGTTGGCAGTACTGGCAAAAAACGAGCCACCAATATCCAACTGGGCATTCTGACCAAATAAAATTCCATTCTGATTAATCAGAAATAAGTTGGCTGTGCTGTTAGCCTTGATCAGTCCGTCTATGTCTGAAATTGACGATCCTGTAACCCGGCTGATTATGTTCTGAATATTTGCAGTATTGTTAAAGTAAGCAGTACCGCCAGTCGGAACAGAAAACTCTTTAAAACTGTGAAAGAGGTTACCACCTGCTTCGGTTCCTCCCTCAATTCGACTAGTGTTTTCTTGATTGGTAACGAGGGAATTAACAGGCAACGTTTTGTCTGGTATCACTTGTGCTGTTACTGGTGAAGAGACTAGCAGTAGGAAAAGCAAGATGCTACCCTTAACATTCCATAATGGTACAGTATGTAGTTTCATTTAGTCTCCCTTTTTCTACGTCTGTAATTAACATTTGAAAACTTCTAAAGTGAATCTTGTGAACCCAGATGCATCAAAATGACGAGTACCCCGATACATTAACGTAGGCTTCACTAGCCACTGTGTTGTCAGGCAAAACTCCTTTCCACTTTCTATCTGTCTTGGAATATTGACAGATATGTTGTCAGCTAAATGTAAGGTTAGGTAATCTTCAGCTAATCTTTCTAATTGCATCCACGAGTTTGCTACTATAGGCGACACTATCCAATCCGGTGTCATCCTTTTAATTGTTCCTTGGCATTTACTACTAAATTCATTCACCGAGTAATAAGGAGAAGTATCAGCAAAGCTACTCAGATGTTCGGGAATAATTAAAACATCTAATGTGCCGTTTTCGTTATACCTAGCAACAGCGCTTCCTCGCCTATCTTCATGCCTAAAACCAGTCTCGAAAAAAAACGTTGAACCAGGGTTTACTGTTGTGGAACCCCAAGAAAAGCTGTTGTCTAAAAATAGCCCCTTTATAAGAGGTTTTTTCCGAGTTTCAAAATTTTCTAGTTTAGTAGTGCCGTCTGCATAAATATAGTAATTTTGACGGCTTACTTCGCTTGCATTACTACTTACATGAAAACTTCTGATACACTGATATGCGCGAGTTAATATACCTTCTGGGTTATATATATTCCAACTTCCATGCCATTCTCCACCATGATAATGGCAAAAATTTTCCCAATTTTTGATTTGAGCGTCTGTTACGTTTTCTAGTAAAGTGTCTTGATT
Organism: Komarekiella atlantica HA4396-MV6; assembly: GCA_019359395.1. Taxonomy (GTDB): domain Bacteria; phylum Cyanobacteriota; class Cyanobacteriia; order Cyanobacteriales; family Nostocaceae; genus Komarekiella; species Komarekiella atlantica. The sequence continues at coordinate 4,248 of JAHHHK010000077.1, read as the reverse complement.
CATTAGATGTTTTTTCCAAAGAATTGTAAAAGTAAAAATTAAACGATCACATTATGCTCAGAGAACATGGACGTGATGTTGTGTGAGTCGTTGAATATCACTAAGAGAGATCCAATAAATAAACTGCTTAGTCGGCGTTAAAAATTTTCCTCCCTTACTCTGAATCTGTATTTGGGCATCTGTTACGTTATATAGATTCATTCTTTGTGAATTGCTATATTGCTGCTAATAGTGAGTAACACTCCTTGTAATCACAAAACATTGATAGTATACAGCAATGAGCAGCATATTCAATACTTTTGGAAGTAGAAAAATATCACTATCGTAATAACTATTAGCCTGATAACAAGCATTTTAGTTTCTAAAAATCAAGGCGATTTTGAAAACCCATCGCCTGTATTAAGAGTTGAACTTAGTAGGCTAAACGGCTTGATATTACTAGCTTTGAGAGGTTGAGGTTTTAGGTTAAAATAGCTCTTTCCCACACCAAATACTACCTAGTTAGCAACGAACCAAAGTACTTTTAGGTCAACTTTTTAATTACCCGTGTCGGAGCTAGATGTAGCAGCCATACCTTGTAACCTGTATTTTCTCTATGCAAATTATAGAAAATTAATACTAGTAAAAAGTTGTAATATAGGTTGAAAAAGTAACGTTTGATACTATGCAGATTTATGCAAGGTTCTATTTCAATCGTCAAAATATTTGAAGTACTGTCAAATTATTCATCGTCCCGCGATCACAGTTCAACCTCGGCATTGGTGCATTCGATGCCACGATTAGCGAAAATGCTCCTGATAGTCGCTTCTTCAGTTGGCAAGGACAAGCACAATGGGTACGCCTGCTGGCTCCTGAAACCATAGCGTTACTCCGTCTGAATACGCAACTGGCGACTACTACACTCGTGCCTTTCGAGCAATTTAGCGTTGGTGGGCAGGAGAGCGTACGGGGTTATCGCCAGGATTTCCTGCTGGCCGATAATGGCGTGTTCGCTTCAGCAGAAGTGCAACTACCCATTTTAAGGGCTGGTGGTACGTTGCAGGTGATTCCCTTTGCAGACTTCGGTGTGGCGTGGAATTCTGGTACAGAGAATCCAGACTCGAATACTTTGGCTTCTATAGGACTGGGGTTGCAGTGGCGCGGGGGCGATCGTTTTACGGCTCGTGTTGACTGGGGGATTCCGTTGGTAGATGTAGATTCGGACGGAAGAACTTGGCAGGAGAATGGGGTGTATTTTTTTGTTCAGTACAATGCTTTTTAAAATTTAGATTAGTCTTGCTTGATGAAGAATAGATTCGTTAGGAATCGAGTTTTGTTTATAACATCGTTTGACTTGAGTTGAGCAGTTGACTTGGTTAGGGAAGTATTTCACTGTAAAACGAAAGAGATAAAAGTGTGTCAAGGGGAAGTATGGATATAGCGCTGCGGGTATTCAGACACAATCAATACCAAGAGTTACTGCAAGCTAGCGATGTTATGGAGAATGATTTAACTGACTTAGTTTGCCAATGCGTGGAATGTGGGAATTTTGTGATTTGGGTAGCTCCTAATTCAAAAGAAGCACTAAGAAAGCGGTCTGCTCATTTTAGTAGATATAATCCCAGGAATTATGTCTAATTATCTCAGCCGAAAAGCTTGATTTTTCAACTAATAAGGAAGAAGAAAGAGGGAAGACGGAAGAAGTTCTTCCCTCTGACGAATTGCGACCAGAGGGAGTAAGGGTCTGAGTCCCCGACTGAATCAAAGATTCAGTGGCATCTATTTGAGTGGGATCAGAATCCCCATTCAAATTCATCCTTCTTCCTCCTTCCTCCGAACATCTTCCTTCAGTTTCAAATAGAATCATTAAAAATAAATATATGCAAAAACTTAGATGGAAGGTCTAGGCAGTAGAGCTAACAGAATACTCTAAAAAACACAGTCTGCTCTTGCAGACTTTTTTATGTAGTTAAATTTCCAGATATAATTTCAGCAATTATGTCTAATAGATTGGTGAAAAAGCTTGTATTTAGAAAATAAATTTACAAAAATAAATATGTCATGCAAATGCATTTTGTATTTACATGATTTTCACTGACTAAGGTGTTACGGTTATACCCACATAAGTCCGCAAACGTGGACTTTCCTTAATTGATTGGAGGCATAGGTTAAATCCAGTCAGAAATTTAACCTCTAAAACAGTAGGTTTATTTTAGATTATCACGCTCAAGTCAATTGAAAAATTTTGGAAACTAATGCATGTATTCTTTGCTGTTAAAGTAGTCCTGGCATATTTGTTTGCTTTAACTTTAAAAACCAGCAATCTCTTGTTTTAATAAGACCCCGTTGGATGTCAACACCCAGTAAGGTTCATCGCTCTCCACCTCTTCTACATATCCCCAAACCCGAAGTTCTTGGAGAATTTCAGTTAAAAACTCGTCTACTCCCTCACCAGCCCCCTCAGATCTGCCATCTCACTGTTAGAGTGTTGCTCCCGTCGGATGTTAATGATATTGCTCATAATGCTCAATTCTTGGTAAATGTAAGTGTAAACCTGTTAAGGTAAAGGCATATTTTCAGAGAAGAGACAATTCAATACTTGGACAGTCTGTTGGCATTGGGTAAACTCTCGCTTGAGTTGGGATGCTGTTACAGAAATCAAAGCGAGTGCCAAAACCAACAGTAAAGGATTGTTTTTTGCAACCCCCAACCACCAACGCCATTCACATAGAGGCAACTGTGGGAATGAGAGTTTTGGTAGAGAGAACAACTGCGGGAACCAAGAGTGAGTTACCCTACTCCCTGGCAACCATTCCTCATCAAGATTGACAAAAACTACTTGTATTCGGGGATTCTGCTCAACCATTGAAGCCGTCTTGAGTGCCGATGGTTGCGCCCTCGCATCAGGTGTAAGAAAACCCATGACAAAGAGTTTATGGGTATTATTCAATCCGTAAAGATTGAGTTGGCCAACCGCTTGGTAAATGGTGTCACGGTCGAGATATTTCTTCACCTCTGCGATCGCTCCACCTTGCCAACTGGTGACAATATCGGCCCGTCCCCCGTTAGCAGGAGCTTCCAGATGAGTTTGAAATCCGCGTTGGGTTAGGCGATCGCTCAGGTATTGCTGTAAGTGTTTTTCTTGCCAGCGGTCAGGAAAGCCGGCAAGTTCTACAAATTTGGATGGAAGCATAAATTAGATCTGTACAGCCAAATCAACAACTTCAAGAACATCGGGCAACCACCGAACGTGTTCAACAATTTTGTCGTGAGTACGAGCTTTATCCCGCGTCACGGTTCCCCACTGCTTACCTGCTTCAGTAAGATGCCAGATGTTTTTGCGGCATTGTTTACCAGCAGAGTTGATCTTGATTTCGACTTCTTTAGTCTGCAAACCAGCAGCTTCCAAAACACGATTAACTATTTGGGGTTTAATTGGCTTGGGTAGTCCTTGCTGCTCGGCATATAATTCACCAATTGTAGTTGGGGACAAATGTCGATCAGGAGTCGCTATAATTTCCCCAATTGCTGCGACCAACTCATTTGCCATCGGAGCTATTTCTGGGTACAGCGCTTGTACACCTCGTACAACTGTGATTGTCTGTAATTCTGAACTTAACTTTGTACCAGCAAGAACCTTTTGCCCAAAGTTAACGAGTTCATCAAGAGTCGGTTTGGTGTTTTGTTGTTGATCAGGCTTGGGTATTTCGTATTTACCAGTGCGGCGGAGTGATGGCAAGACTTCATGAAAAACCCAACGTTGGAATCGTTTTGCAACGGGCTTGTGCGATTTAAAAATCAGACGATAAAGTCCAGGCTCAGTCACAGTCAGCATTTCTTGTTCGCCGCCAAGGGTACTGACAATGGCAGTACCCTTTTCATCGGGTTCTAGTCCTCCCTCAAAATACTCGCTGCCATCATTTTTTCTTCGTTTTCTGCCGTTAACTGCAACAGAAGTATCAATGTCTAAAATTATGCAGACATCATTAGCAACCCACTCAGGCTTGTCTGCTGTGCCAACGAAGCGGACTTCTCTACCTTCAAACTCAAAAACTGATAGATTCGACATAATTTGATTTCCTTTCAAAAACTAAGCAGGAATTTCTTCAAATCGATAAGCTTGAAATCTTCTATCCAACAACCCAGACTGCACAATTCCATCGCCGCGGCCTTGTAATGAGGTAACTGCCTCACCCCGACGCATCAAAATCATGCGTCCCGAAGTGGCATCAACACAGCGAAAAGCAATTCGACAAGGGAGATTGTCGC
>JAHHHK010000060.1 GCA_019359395.1 Komarekiella atlantica HA4396-MV6 | reverse complement strand
AGGCGTAAGCGCCATCGAGAGATTGACGCTTACACTCAACAAATTTGGGCTTTACCTTCTTAAGTTGACACCAATGGGCATTGCCGTGCCCCTACCAACGTATTTGTATCATTTTTAAAGTTAAATGATATTACTTCCACAAGTGAGAAGTTGACCGCTAAGGCGTAGAGTGGCGTTACTATTTGGTCGGTGAACAAAGGGCGATAGTCCCGATGGATTTCCTGATAATCAGAACCTTGTATCGGTAAATCAACCTCTAACTGAACCATTACATATTCTTGGAAAAATACTCGCTCCAGAACGCCCATAATCACTAATAGCGCATCACTTACTGAAACGGTGGTGAAAACGTTACCTGCCAATAGAGCGTGTGAAGTAGTGGTTTTCACTCAAAATGTCAAAGCTTCCCTCAGTTCGTTGGAGTTGGAACACTTGGATTTGCTGTTGCAAGTCTGGGGCGATCGCACCCATGTACTGAGAGCAAATCCCCAAATTCAATACATGCTGCCGTTTGAAATTAAAGGCATAGAAATGGGCGTAACTTTGCACCATCCCCACGGACAAATTTACGTCTATCCTTTTATACCGCCCGTTGTAGAGACGTTGTATTGCAACGTCTCTACTTTCTGATGTGCTTATAACTTCAGACTGGATTGTAATAGTTCTGCTATAAGTCTTCTGATAGTGTATTTCTGCAAACAAAAAAGTTTAGGCTTGAGCTGCTTAGTTACAAAAATGAGAGGTAATAGTTATGCCTAGTGGACATGCTAGTCATAAAGGGACTTCTGATAAACCAAATGTTAATGCCAATGGAGTAATTAATGATGCTGCTGATAAATCAGTAAGCCCTGAAGATCTCCTATCTGAAGAACAAACCAACACAGAAGTCCATAGAGTCGAAGAAAGTGTTAAGTATCCTCCTGCCACTCAACGCCCAGGTGAAAAATCAAATACTAGTACCTGAAGAAACTAAAATACCAGTTCAGTATTCTAGATAGGGGCGAAAAAAACCGATTATTTTGTAGAGAGATGTTGCAATGCAACGTCTCTACTCTATATACAAAAATCCCCCTCTAACCTAACGGTATAGAGAGGGAAGATGGCTAAGTCAGGGGATATCAAAAATTTCAACCAAATTTACTAGCGGTTGCGGCTATCAGGAATGCTCCATAAGTCAGGATGTAGCCTACAGTGAAGTGAGCTAGACCAACCAACCAACCTTGAACGATAGACATAGCAACAGGCTTATCCTTCCAACGAACCAAGTTCGCTAACGGAGTCCGCTCGTGTGCCCAAACTAGAGTTTCAATCAACTCTTGCCAGTAGCCACGCCAGCTAATAAGGAACATGAAACCGGTTGCCCAAACCAGGTGTCCGAAGAGGAACATCCAAGCCCATACAGACAAGTTATTCATGCCGTAGGGATTGTACCCGTTGATTAACTGAGCAGAGTTAGCCCAGAGGTAGTCACGGAACCAGCCCATAAGGTATGTAGAGTTTTCGTTGAACTGAGCTACGTTACCTTGCCAAACGCCGAGATGCTTCCAGTGCCAGTAAAAAGTCACCCAACCAAGGAGGTTCAGCATCCAGAATGTAGCGAGGAAGAAAGACTGCTCCCAAGATGAAGTTTGGCAAGTGCCGCCACGCCCAGGGCCATCGCAGGGGAAGGTAAAACCGAAGTCTTTCTTATCCGGCATCAGCTTGGTACCACGGGCATCCAACGCACCCTTGACGCAAATTAAGGTGGTAGTATGCAGACCTAGAGCGATCGCATGGTGAACCAAGAAATCACCAGGCCCAATGGTTAAGAATACGGAGTTAGTGCCGGAGTTAATCGCATCCAGCCAGCCTGGTAGCCAAACGTTACTGTAATTTGGCCAAGCTGTGTAGGCAATGCTATCTGGGTTAGATAACAAAGTGTCCATCCCATACAGTAATTTCCCGTGAGCAGATTGGATGAATTGAGCAAACACAGGCTCAATCAGGATTTGCTTTTCAGGAGTACCAAAGGCAACTACAACATCGTTGTGTACGTATAAGCCGAGGGTGTGGAAGCCCAAGAATAGCGATACCCAACTCAAGTGAGAGATAATCGCTTCTTTATGCTTGAGCACGCGGTCAAGTACGTTGCCTTTGTTTTGCTCTGGGTCGTAGTCCCGAATCCAGAAAATACCGGCATGGGCGAACGCACCAATCATGAAGAATCCAGCAATGTACTGGTGATGGGTGTACAGCGCTGCCTGTGTTGTGTAGTCTTTCCCTATAAAGGCGTAGGGAGGTAGCGAGTACATGTGCTGCGCCACCAACGACAAGGCAGTGCCTAACGCTGCCAGGTGTATAGACAGCTGGAAATGCAGCGAGTTGTTATAAGTGTCGTACAGCCCGTGGTGCGGTAAGTTAAACTGACCTTCAGTTTTGATACCAAAAAAGTTTCTGGCGTTGAGCATCTCTTTGATGCTGTGACCAATACCAAAGTTCGTTCGGTACATGTGACCGGCGATGATAAAGATGACTGCGATCGCCAAATGGTGGTGAGCCATATCGGTCAACCACAGCGACTCTGTTTGTGGATGGAAGCCACCTAAAAAAGTCAGAATTGCCGTCCCTGCGCCTTGGGATGTGCCAAACAAATGCCCAGGCGTATCTGGATTCTGGGCGTAGACACCCCAGTTACCCGTCCAGAAAGGTGTCAAACCATCTGGGTGGGGTAAGGTGGTGAGAAAATTATTCCAACCAACATGAACACTGCGAGATTCAGGAATAGCAACGTGAACTAAGTGACCAGTCCAAGCCAAAGAGCTAACACCAAACAAACCTGCCAAGTGGTGATTCAGGCGAGGTTCAGCACTCTTAAACCAAGTCAAGCTAGGACGGTACTTGGGTTGCAAGTGCAGCCATCCAGCAAACAAAAACAAGGCTGCTAACAACAACAGAAATACTGAACCCTGGTAGAGGTCGTTGTTCGTCCGCATTCCAATGGTGTACCACCAGTGGTAGACTCCAGAGTAAGCAATATTAACTGGATAGTTAGCACCACCTTGGCTAAAAGCTTCTATTGCTGGTTTACCGAAGTGGGGATCCCAAATCGCATGAGCGATTGGACGAATATGCAGCGGATCTTTAATCCACTGTTCAAAGTTACCTTGCCAGGCTACGTGGAATAAGAGACTGGATGCCCACAAGAAAATAATTGCCACGTGACCGAAGTGTGTAGCGAAAATCTTTTGGTAAAGATTTTCCTCGGTCATCCCATCATGGCTTTCAAAGTCGTTACCTGTGGCGATCGCATACCAAATTCGACGTGTAGTCGGGTCTTGAGCGAGATCCTGGCTAAATTTAGGATATTTATTTGCCATGTAACTTAATTACATCCTCCTTAATCCCTAATCCAAGTTGCTAGTTCTAGTGAGCCAGCAATACTTTGCATTTGAATCAACATCCTTACAGCCTTTAATTGGAGGTCAATCTAATAGAAAAAACTAATAAGTCAGGGAATAAAACAGGTTTTATTCCCTGACTCATCTCTTTAGGCAGTATGATGCAACTCGTCTCTATAGAAGTAATAAACATATTAATTACTACTACTTCCATCTAACTAAGGAATGAGATTGCTGTTAAAGAGATCTGTAGCCCTTAATACAACCAAAATACCGCAAGTTATTAATAAATACTCAGCATAAATACCATATTAGTAGATTAATTTTGCTAGACTCCTAGCACTAAATATGCAATTACAATGCCCGTTGTGGTAATCTACAGAAAAATCTTAAATGGTTAACCTAAGCCAGGAAGTTGCTTTCCTAACCTAGGTTAATCATTTAGGGTTTTATAATTCCGTAGTAAATGGCGGCAACAAATAAGAAAATTGTCAATATGAGCAGAGGAAAGCCATAGCGCAATCGGGCGTCAGGTAAATCTTTTTTAGTGATTACACTATTCTTTTGTACCTGAGTTATAGGCTCAGCTTCCTCCAATTTTTGGGGATTTCTATAGTCAGGTTTATTCTCTGCTGTTTGATTCTCTTGAGATTTCATCGGGTTAATTTGTCAGATTTTCATAGCACTTCTACTTTCATAGTTCCAAATGCTGGCTACTGACTACATCACTCTTAAGAACTACCTTGACTCGATGTACTGTTCTGCTAAAGGAGTTATTTAACGTAAAGTTACTCTGTAATTGCGAATACGCTCCTCTAAAAGACTTGATAAAATCTGCTTTTGTAAGTTTCTACTAATTACTTCTATCTCAATAAATGTAAATATTTAGATAAGCAACTAAATATCAATATCTACCAGAGATTCGATAAGTTACACTCACAACAAAAGATGAAAATCTCTATTGCTATGACGCCAGTGACGCTCCTGCGTCGCTACCGCTACGCTAACGCACAAGTCGAGAAACCTGCCCATGCCCAATTTTCAAGATAGGTTGCTTTTTTTAACACTACAGATAGACACAGCGAAAAGTTCTGTAGGCACAGAGAAGTCTGAGCGCTTTGGCAAATTGATGAACGCTTCTCACGCCAGCTTGCGAGATGATTACGAAGTTTCAGTCCCAGCCCTGGATACGTTAGTAGAGATTTTGCAAAAAACAGAAGGAGTGTTTGGTGCAAGATTGAGGGGTGCAGGCTTTGGGGGGGCTTGTGTTGCTTTAGTTACATCAGGTCAGAGCAGAGGTATTGCAACTCATGTCCTTGAACAATACAACTAAGCAGGTTACAACGGACAAATTTTGGTTCCTTCTTTGGGATTGAGTGATGCTTGATATACGTTTCATCAATTCGCCATGAGTTGCAAATAAATAATTACAGTTCTGTTTAATCTTGATTCTTCTTTAGTGCAAAAGATACGTAATAGTATATTTGAACACAAAAAGCACTTTTTGTAGTATAATTGTAATTTAGTGCTACTAATGGTAGAAGCGATGACACCTCAATTTGAATACAGCACTCTCGCCCATCCCCAGGATATTGAGCAGCTTGCGAGTATCCTCGAACAGTGTTATCTGATGTCCGTCGATGACAGCGAAATCTACATCAACCGCATTGGTACAGAAAACTTCCGCTTTATCCGTGCATCTGAGCAAGTTATTGGTGGACTAGCAACTCTGGCGATGGGTCAATGGTGGGGTGGTCAGCGTGTACCAATGACAGGAATTGCCGCAGTGGGCATTGCTCCAGAGTATCGCGGATCGGGAGCAGCGATCGCACTCATGCAGCACACCCTCAAGGAACTCCACACTCAAGAAGTTCCCATCTCTGTTTTATATCCGGCTACTCAACGCTTGTATCGGAAAGCGGGGTATGAGCAGGGGGGTAGCTTGTGCAGTTGGGAAATTTCAACCCAGAGTATTCAAATACAAGAGCAACCGCTACCTTTGCAACCGATAATTCCAATCAATCATCAAGTCTTTCATGACTTGTATCAGCAGCAGGCGAGACTCACTCATGGATATTTAGACCGGAATCTAGGAATCTGGCAGGGATTAATTCAACCAAACAATCAGGAAACTATATACGGCTATCTTATTGGTGACAAAGACCAACCCCAAGGTTACATCATCTTCAGTCAACATTCAGCACAAGATAGCGCAATTTTGCAGGTGAGAGATTGGGTAATTTTTAGTAATGCTGCTGCACAAACTTTCTGGTCTTTTGTCGCTAATCATCGCTCGCAAATTAAACAGGTGCGATGGAAGAGTTCTGTGATTGATTCTTTGACATTGCGCCTACCAGAACAAACTGCCAAGATATTACATCACGAGCGCTGGATGCTGCGGGTGATAGATTTAGTCAAGGCGTTAGAGATGCGGGGTTATCCACCGGGAATCCAAGCTGAGCTGCACTTGGAAGTTAAAGACGACTTATTAACTGACAATAATGGTAAATTTATCCTTTCTGTCGCTAATGGACATGGTGAAGTCACAAAAGGTGGTAAAGGTGAGTTGCAGCTAGACATTAGAGGATTAGCACCCCTGTACACGAGCTTGTTCACCCCCTACCATTTGCAGCTAGCAGGAAAGCTTGATGCTACAGAAACAGCACTCTTCGCAGCTACGCAAATATTTGCAGGTGTCTCCCCTTGGATGATTAATTTCTTTTAAGCAAGGCTCTGTGGACAATTTCAACAATCCATCAGGTATCTATCACCTATTGCAGAATTTTGGACTTTTCACCTTGGTGTCTTAGTGCCTTTGTGGTAAAAAGTCAATTGAACTACAAAAACACTAATAAAAAATCCCAGCATCAGCCTTGTAAGCTTTTTTACGGCATTCCCAATTTTTAAAACATTCTCTCAATTAGCCCAAAAGTTTTTCACGTTGAAAATTCAAACTTAAATTGTAAAACTCATACCGTAAAAACCTGATAAGTGTTGATTTTTAGACCATACATATTAAGTAAATGGTTTTGAATAATGATTAGTATTTAAAATTTTGTAATAAATTCTAAAGTTTGAACGGATCTTATACATTTCAAACATTTAATAAGGCTGCTCAAAGAAATCACAACTGATTTAGTAGATTCTTGCAGAGACTAAAATACACAAACCAGTAAGCAAATTAAAATTTACTTATTTTATGTATTTACTCATACTAAAGTAGGATTTGCACATTGTATAAATTTACTATGATATAGATAGTGAAATTTAATTATTTCAGGCGCTTCACACAACCCTACTTTGCTCACATATTTGCAGTGTTGAGCGCTATACAGAGTTTAAATATTCAATTTGAAGATAGTACTTATGTATGATGCATAAGTACTACAACGTAAACCAAATTTGCACAAAGGATATTATGAAAGCACTATTGCTCTATCCTCAGTTTCCCCAGTCTTTTTGGTCTTACGATCGCTTTATGAAAATCGCAGGACTCAAAGCCGTTTTGCCTCCATTGGGGATTATTACAGTTGCAGCTCTCCTCCCTAAAGATTGGGAAATTAGATTTTGCGATCGCAATGTCAACCCAGAAACAAAAGCTGATTGGGAATGGTGTGACCTGGTAATCCTTTCTGCAATGTTGGTGCAGAAACCAGACTTTCACGCCTTGATCAAAAAAGCGGTGCGGCTAGGCAAAAAAGTGGCAGTCGGGGGCCCTTACCCCACCTCAATCCCCCAAGATGCTCTTGACTCTGGAGCTCATTATCTAGTTTTGGATGAGGGAGAGTTAACGGTTCCACAGTTTCTAGAAGCGCTAAACCAAGGCAAAGAACAAGGCATCTTTCGCTCCATTGAAAAACCTGATGTCACTCAAAGCCCAATGCCGCGTTTTGACCTGCTGCAACGAGATGCCTACTTGATGATGGCTGTCCAGTTTTCTCGCGGTTGCCCTTTCAACTGCGAATTTTGCGACATCATTGTTCTTTACGGTCGTAAACCACGCACTAAAGAGCCTCACCAAATCATAGCTGAGTTACAAGCTCTCTATGACTTAGGCTGGCGAGGGTCACTCTTTATTGTTGATGACAACTTTATTGGCAATCAACGCAACGTCAAACGCTTCCTCCGAGAATTGATTCCTTGGATGAAGCAACACGACTACCCATTTACTTTCATCACTGAAGCTTCTGTAAATTTGGCAGAAGACGACGAACTGCTACATTTGATGAATGAAGCAGGATTTTATGCTGTGTTTCTCGGCATTGAAACCCCTGATCAAGACAGTCTGCAAGTAACACAAAAACTCCAAAATACTCGCAATCCGCTAGTTGAAGCCTGCGGCAAGATTAATCAGGCAGGTATGCTAATTTATGCAGGGTTTATCCTCGGTTTTGATGGAGAACGCCCAGGTGCAGGAGAACGGATTCAAGCTTTTGTTGAACAAACCAGTATTCCTCAGCCGATGCTGGGCATCCTCCAAGCTCTGCCCAATACTGCCCTATGGAACCGTCTTGAAAGAGAGCAACGTTTACGCTTAGTAGAGGGCATCGGTGGTACTGAGGTAGGAGACCAGAATACCTTGATGAATTTTGTTCCTACCCGCTCCATCGATGAAATCGCTAAAGAGTATGTAGAAGGCTTCTGGACGTTGTATGAACCCAAGAACTATCTCAGACGGTGTTTTCAGCACTGTCTCAGTATTAACTCGCCCTCCGAGCGAAAGCAAACCATGCAATTTTCTCCAGGCAAGGGGTTGCGGCTGGTTACTCAGTTAATCTGGCATCAGGGCTTGGGAAGACCGGAAATCCGGGGGCAATTCTGGCGACAACTATGGATAATTCTGCGTCAAAAGCCTCAAGTTCTTAACATGTATTTAGGTCTATGCGCTGCTGGAGAACATTTTTGGGAGTACCGCGCTTTGGCTAGGGAACGGATTACTCAACAGCTAGGCTACGACCCACTAAAAGTTTCTGTACTACCTGAGATTGGTGTAGCAAAGGAACTTCAAGCGTTGGACGTTTGATATTCCGCCGTGATGTGCTAGCTCAAGAAGAATTTTCTAATAGAAAGAAGACGTTTCCCGCCCCTTTCAATGAAGGTGCTAGCGTGGGCATGACCAGCCCTACATTGGCTACGATATTTGAATGTCACTACATCAAAGTTCTGGTCGCTGGCGTTTAGGGCTAGCGTTATCGCTGTTGACAGTCTTCTTGTGGGGAATTCTACCGATCGCCTTGACGGTAACGCTGCAAGTGCTTGATGTCTACACGATCATCTGGTTTCGCTTTTTGGTATCGTTTGCGCTACTTGCTGTGTACTTATGGATACGGGGCCAATTACCCAAGCTCGAACAATTGCGTTCTAACTCTTGGAAGTTGTTGGCGATCGCCACAATCTTCTTAGCAAGTAATTACTTGCTTTTTATGCAAGGTTTAGCACTAACATCTCCTGCTAATGCTGAAGTTCTCATTCAACTATCCACCCTTTTATTAGGTTTGGGAGGTTTAGTAATTTTTAAAGAACGTTATCGACTGTATCAATGGATTGGCGTGAGTGTACTGACTTTGGGTTATCTTTTATTTTTTCGAGAACAACTGACGAATTTAATTACAGCACATAGCACATATATCTTAGGTAGTGTTTTGATTGCCCTAGGAGCAGCAGCATGGGCCATTTATGCTTTAGCACAAAAGCAGTTATTAGAATCTTTATCTTCTGCGAACATCATGCTAATTATTTATGGTGGATGTGCTTTATTATTCACTCCCCTTGCCAGCGTAAAATCAATTTTTATACTTGATACTTTGCATTTAGGAATGCTGCTTTTCTGTGCTTTGAATACCCTAATAGCTTACGGTGCTTTCGCAGAATCATTAGAACATTGGGAAGCGTCGCGGGTGAGTGCAGTATTAGCCTTAGCTCCCATTGTTACTTTAATATCAATTGAAATTGTATCAGTAATTACACCTCATTTAATTCCGCCAGAACACTTAACATTAATCGGAATATTTGGAGCAGTTTTAGTAGTAGCAGGTTCAGTGGCGATCGCCTTGGGAAAAGCTGAACACTTGTAATTATCCTAGAAAAATCAATAGTTTTAACTCAGTGAATTTTTTCCATATTCAAAGCTACATTATAAATACTGAGGCAGGGTGTTTTTTTGTTTGTTATGATTTCATAGTGAAAGTAAGCTATTAAAGTCAATTTCTGATCAAATGCATACTTTGCCTATCTGTGTTTCCATGTTGCATTAAAGTTTTGACCTTGTAGCTAACAGAAAAAAACCTCAAAATAACTCCTTAAGTCTGAGGCAAATAATATTAAGTAAACTAAGCAGGGTGTCAGAATAACTACCGCCAACGCCTCGCGAAACAATATCACCGAAATAGTTGAGCGATGAATAGTTTGTTTGGTAATTGGGCCAGTACTCTGAGAAAAAATTCTCTGTTACTGGTTCTTTCAATGTTGCTGCCAACGTTTGGAAACAGTAATTCTGTGATGGCAGCAGAGCGGATTTATGGATCTTATTCAGCTCTAGAGCTTTCCATTTCAGTCAATGCTTTAGAAAACTACGCTAAAACAGGTGTAATTGACGACGATTTGGCAGCTTATCAGCAGTATTTGCCACTTCAAAAAATTCAGGAATTGCGGCGAATTTTACTCAGTCCTGTAAAAGTTAGTCCGGTAGTAGTTTCGCAATTTCTCTACACACCTCAGGGAGAATTTTTACTGCGTCGGTTGACGCAAGTAATTAAAACCAAATCTCGTCAATCAAAACCCAGTTTTTATGCCTTACGAGCAGCACTAATTTTAGCTTCTGCCGAATCAGGAGGCTTAACGCTTTTGAATGTGTTGCGTAAATATCCCACCAGAACTATTCACCTGGATTTAGTACAAAGCCTAGAAATAGCTGCGGAACTTGAGAAACTTGTTAATGAAACCAACCGAGCGATCGCAACAGTTTCTCAAAAGTCAAAAATAGAAGCTGCTACCATCCCCCAACCAAATTTATCGCAGTTGCCAGATTTACAAAATCAGGGACAGTTTAAGTCGCAAAAGTATACATTAAAGTTTTTCGACTTGACACGCAATCGGCTTTTATTAACTGATGTTTACGTTCCAAATATCAAAACTACACCCGTAATTGTGATTTCTCACGGTTTGGGTTTAGATAGCAGCAACTTTCAATATTTAGCTACTCACCTAGCTTCCCACGGATTTGCTGTCGTCGTTCCCAATCATCCGGGTAGTGATGCGAAACAATTGCGTTCCCTACTCAATGGAAGCGCTAGTGAAGTAGCAGAACCAGGTGAATTTCAAGACCGACCTTTAGATGTGAAATACATACTAGATAAACTAGAAAAGAGTAACCGCTCTGATTTACGGTTTAAAGGTCGGTTAAATCTGCAACAAGTTGGCGTATTTGGTCAATCCCTTGGTGGATACACAGCTTTAGCCTTAGCAGGCGCTAAGATCAACTTTGAGCAGTTAGAACAAGATTGTCAACCAAAAGCACTTCAAAACAGCTGGAACATGTCTTTACTGCTCCAGTGTCGCGCTTTGGAATTGAGCATCACTAAGACCGGCAAGGAGTATAATCTGCGCGATGAGAGAGTTAAGGCTGCGATCGCAGTTAATCCAATTACTAGCTCTATTTTCGGCAAAGCTGGCTTAAGCCAAATTAAAACTCCAGTGATGATCGTCGGTAGTAGTGATGATACTGTAGCACCAGCTTTATACGAACAAATTCTACCTTTCTCCTGGTTTGCTAATTCACAAAAGTATCTCGTGATGCTTGTGGGTGGTACTCACTTTTCCACCATTGGCAATGGAAATCCTGCAAATCAGCAAGTAGCATTACCTACGGATATGATTGGTGATGCTTCCCAAGCGCGTCATTACATGAATGTTTTGAGTGTACCTTTCTTCCAAACTTATGTCGCCGGAAAATCAAAATACATCCCCTACCTCAACGCCGCCTACACTCAAAGTATTTCTAGTAAGTCTCTTGGTTTAAGTCTTGTCCAGTCTCTCAGCACAACCGAATTAGCACAAATACTTGGTAGCGATCGCCACAACATTCTACTTTTTCAAATTCAAAGAAAAGCCTCTAACTCCATACTCAATTTTGGCTTTTGGATGTTGGATGTTGGTGTTGCATTGCTACGTGTAACGATTTTTATTTGACCAGACACAAACGTGATTATGGGATTTAAGTAATAGCACACATCACCCAATTTCTTGCTTAAACTTCATAATCAAGTTTGTGCAATTTGTCTACATCTCCTAATTTCATACTTAAATCTTGTACCTACTCCATCTCCCGCCAATAAATTTCTTGGCTAATACCAATTCACGAAAATCTTGATACATATAGATTTCTCACAGGGGCACGGCAATGCCCATTGGTGTCAACTTCAGCTAAAAATAGCTTTCCTGTTGGCTTCCTCACCCGCCAGAGAATGAATTCTCTGGCGGATGAGCGAAAGTCTACTCAAGTAGACTCAGGATTTTAGGCAATTTTATAGTAATCTGTTAGATTACTTTTGCTATGAGCAAGGAACTTCAGTTTTTTGCGGGATATGGATTTCACGTTAAATTGACATGTATGGGCAATGCCGTGCCCCTACCAACGTATTTGTATTATTTTTAAAGTGAAATAGTATAACTAATAGCTAAAATCCACGCTTAGTGGACTAAAACCTTTACTCAGTCTTCTTTAGAAGACTTTAGCTATTAGCCTCAGAATGAATTCCGAGGCAGTTGTAACTATCAAAACCTCAATAAGTACAATTGACATAACATCAGTTTCATACTGCTCGGTATATACTTTAAAGAAATGTGACATTTAATTGCGTTATTGTAAAAATCAGCTTCCCCTCAGTTGCTAGCAATTGATTTATAAGCATGAGCCAGTTTGAAGATATTACTGCCCAAGCTACTTTTCTGACTAACCACGATCGCAAACCTATTCATCTACCTGGCTCTATTCAACCTCATGGCGTACTACTAGTACTCAGTACCGAATTAGAGATACTGCAAGTTAGTAACAACACCCAAGAACACTTGGGTAAAGAGGTAAAAGATTTGCTCGGTCAACCTTTGAGGTGCTTGCTTGATACTCAGCAAGTTGAAGCAGTCAACCAGTGCTTGGAGAAAAAAATTGGCAGTGCTGTTGCTTTTAAAGTATCAATTACAACTTTGGATAATCAACGATACTTTGATGCCATTGCTCATCATACAGAAGAAGCTGTGATTTTGGAGTTAGAACCAACTGACTCGAAATCTGAGTTTAGTTTTTTGAGCTTTCATGCTTTAGCGAGTGAGGCGATCGCCAAAATGCAAAGCACATCCAACCTGATAGAATTTTTGCATCTGGCAGCGCAAGAAGTTCAAAAAATCACAGGTTTTGATCGAGTGATGATTTATCAATTCGACTCGCAGGGAGCGGGTTCTGTGATTGCCGAAGTTAAACGAGAAGATTTATCACCTTATTTAGGACTCCACTATCCTGCAACAGATATTCCTTCACCGGCTAGGGAATTATACACGCGTTGCTTTCTGCGATTCATTCCCGATGTGACTACTCAACCTGTCAAGCTAGTTCCCGCTGATAACCCCACAACACATCAGCATCTTGATTTAAGCTACTCTGTGCTACGAAGTTTTGATTTATGTTGTGCTGAGTATCACCAAAATATGGGAGTGTCAGCTCTCATGGTGCTTTCACTCATTCAAGAGCAGCAACTTTGGGGATTAATTTCTTGCCATCATCAAACTCCAAAGTATATTCCTTACGAAGTGCAGAAAATGTGCGAGTTGTTGGGACAGATTATTTCTTCAGAGTTAGCGCACAAAATTAGTCATTCGGAATGGGACTATAAAGTAAAGCTCAAGTCGCTACAGTCTGAGTTTCTAGAATCCATTTCCCAAGCAGACAATTTTATAGATGCTTTAATTAAACCTGAAATCCGGTTGCTGGATCTAGTCAGTGCTTCTGGGGCTGCGGTTTGTCTGGATAATGAAATCACACTTGTGGGGACAACACCGGATATTAATCAAGTTCGTGCCTTAATTGAGTGGGCAGACAACCAAGTTAGCGATAACCTGTTTGCTACCGATTCTCTGCCAAAGCTTTACCCAGAAGCAACTATATTTAAAAATACTGCCAGTGGGCTGCTACTACTGCGGATTTCTAAAGTTCGCCGCTATTGCATCCTTTGGTTTCGCCCTGAAGTTATCCAAACGGTACATTGGGCAGGTAATCCAAACGCAGCCATGATTGAGGTAGATGGTAATATTACCCTTTCTCCACGAACATCCTTTGAACAATGGCAAGAAACGGTACGATTAACTTCTCTACCTTGGATAACGTGCGAACTTGATAGTGCGATCGCTCTCAAAAATGCGATCGTTGGTATTGTACTCTCTAAAGCAGATGAGTTAGCCAAAATTAACCAGGAGTTGGAGCGCAGCAATCGAGAACTCGCTTCTTTTGCATACGCTGCTTCTCACGACCTCAAAGAACCTCTGCGGGGTATCTATAATTTCTCGACGGTACTACTAGAAGACTACGCCCAAGTACTGGATGATGACGGGATTGAATGTTTGCAGACAGTGGTAAATCTATCTGTACGGATGGAAACTCTCATTAATGCGCTGCTGCGGCTATCCCAGTTAGGACAAGCACACCTACGAAAGCAGCCCACTGACCTTAACGAATTACTCGACCAGGTAATTGATGTCTTTGGTGCTAGTCGTCAAGACTCAGAGCTTATTGATATTCGTATTCCTCGACCTTTACCAACAATTCAGTGTGACAAAGTTCTTGTTAATGAGGTCTTTAGTAACCTAATTGGCAATGCGTTTAAATACAACGATAAGCCAGACCAATGGGTCGAGATTGGCTACCTGGAAGAGGCAGGGGAGCAGGGGAGCAGGGGAGCAGGGGAAGCAGGGAAAGAAGAACTATTGATTATTGACCCATCCCCATTCCCCATTACTTCTCTACAAGAAGCTGCGCCAACGGCTCCTTTCGGCTGCGCTCAAGGCAAGCCGCTCAGTACAAGTCCCCAATCCCCATTCCCCAATCCCCATTCCCCATTCCCCAATCCCCATTCCCCAGTCCCCATCTTTTATATACGTGACAACGGTATTGGCATTCCAGCACATCACTTAGAAACCATTTTCCGACTCTTCAAACGGCTTCATTCTCAGGAAAAATATGGAGGAGGCGCAGGTGCGGGGCTAGCTATTGTTAAGAAAATTGTCGAACTTCATGACGGTCAGATTTGGGTTGAGTCTACCGTGGGCTTTGGTTCGGCCTTCTATTTTACGCTGGAATAGTTTAAGATAGTCACCAAATATGTATTTTTGTTAAGTTCTTTTAAGACTGCGAATGACAAAAAAACTTCATGAACCGCTGCTCGTTGTTGAGGACAGCAATGAAGATTTTCGGATGCTGCAACGGCTGATGCGGCGGATGGCTGTCCAGAACCCCATACATCGCTGTACTAATGGGGATGAGGTTTTAGAATTCCTCTATCGAGACTATCAACAGGAGAGCGATGCTTACGGCAAGGGTGAAGCCCTACGTCAACCTAAACCAGTGCTCCGACCTTCTGTGATCTTGCTCGACCTAAATTTACCAGGGATTGATGGTCGTGACATCCTAGAGCGCTTAAAGCAAGATAGGAGTTTCAGAGAAATTCCCATCGTTGTTTTTACTACATCGTCTAACCCCAAGGATATTGAATTGTGCTACCGAAAGGGCGCAAACGGTTATCTAGTAAAGCCGATGGATGCTCAGGAACTAAAAAAAACGATTCAAGCATTTGTAGATTATTGGCTTGAAGCTAATACTCCGCCAGTCTTGGATTAATTTGCTTATTCTCTGTTGAGGCAGTAGGGACACAAGGAAAATAAAAGAGACAACCGGGAGGACAGAGAGATATTTTTCTCTCCAAACTGCTGCGTCTATTTGTCTTTGGTAGATTTAGCTCTTTTTGTTCCTACTGCCTAAACTTGACGTGCTTGTTGAGGGTTGAGGGACGCCAGTTTATTTCTTTAGGATAACTAAAGAATTTAGATTTTATTTACACTTATTTTATATTATTTTTAGAATTATGCAATAAACACAATCTGGATTAAAGGATTTATATTTGCCCCCTGATCCTCATACTTTTATGTTGGACACACGGACGCTACTAATCATCGATGATTGTGCAGCGGATCGAAAAATCTATCGTCGATATCTTTCAAAAGATCCGCACCATTCCTACCAGATTTTGGAGGCAGACTGTGCAGAAGACGGACTTGCCTTATGCCAGGGAACTCACTGTGATATCATTCTGCTTGATTTTTGCCTACCTGATATGAGTGGGTTAGAACTCTTCGATAAGCTCAAGCAGGAGATATTTGAGAATTCTATAGCTGTGATTATGTTGACAGGGCGTGGTGATGAAGAACTCGCTGTGCAAGCAATGAAGCGGGGTGCTTTGGATTATTTGGTCAAGCAACAGCTCAAACAGGATGTACTGCAATTAGCAGTCCGTAACGCGATCAAGCAATCGTGCTTGCAAGCCCAACTAAGCAAAACTCAGGAACGACAGCGCCTAATTGCCACAACTGCTCTACGAATTCGCCAGTCTCTTAACTTGGAGCAAATTTTGAATACGGCTGTAGTCGAGGTACAGCAACTTCTGAAGTGCGATCGCGTGATGGTGTATAAATTCAACCCAGATGCAGGCGGTAAGATAGTTGCCTCCTCTGTTAAATCATGGCGGACTTTAGCACTGAGCGATGGCGATAGAGTTGAGGATTGGGGACAAAAAGAGAAGTCCGAGCGTCGGCGTCCGACGAAGGGAACTTCCCTACGGGACGCTACGCGAACGGGTGACTGGGGAAGAGTTTTCCCAATCTCTAATCCCCAATTACCGATTCCTTATGTCTACGAGCTAGGCTTAAGTAATTGCCGTACATTAAGAGAGCAATTTAATACTAAGGCTAATGTGGTGGTTCCCATTAATCTGAGCAATAACGGCAACCCAACCCCCAAGCTTTGGGGCTTGTTAATTGCCCACCACAACTCAGGAGAGCCGCAGTGGCAAACTGATGATGCGGAGATGCTTTATGAAGTGTCGGTGCAATTAGCGATCGCTATCCAACAGGCTGAATTACTCGCTCAAACTCAAGCGGCTCTTGCCAAAGAAAAGCAACTCAATGCATTTAGAACCCAAATCGTGGCGACGGTTTCTCACGAGTGTCGAACGCCGTTAACTTCAATCCTGGCTGCTGCATCCACTTTAGTAAAACATGGCGAGCGGCTCGATGAGTCTAAACAACAGCGGTTTCAGCAAATTATTGAGCAAAAAGCAAGGTATATGTCCAAACTCGTGGATAACATGCTTTTAGTTAACCAATTTGAGATGGACAAGACAAAGTTTAAGCCCATGCCACTCGATTTACTACAATTTTTCTCTGAGCTTATAGAACAAGAGCGAGAGACAGTGGGTGAGCGTCACAATGTGATTTTTCAAATTACTGGGAATAACAAAGGCTTCTGGGGCGATCGCGGACTTTTACAGCAAATCTTTGTTAACTTAATGTCCAATGCAATTAAGTATTCCCCAGTTGGGGGTACTGTGGAGTTTCACCTCATTGGCAAAGAATCAGAGGTGACATTTTACATCAAAGATCAGGGAATTGGGATACCGAGTGCAGATCAAGAAAACTTGTTTCAATCCTTCAGCCGTGCAAGTAACGTTGATACAATTCCTGGGACAGGCTTAGGGTTAGCGATCGCTAAAGCTTGCGTAGAGTTACATGGTGGTGAAATTATCTTGTTTAGCGAAGTGGGACTAGGAACTAAAGTTACAGTCTGTTTGCCAAAGCGATTTACTACTGGTTCATAGGTATTGCAAAATCTCAGGATGATGATTTTGGGGTTGAGCATTTTATCCGCAGTTCCTAAACATCTATTGCAACGCTAAAACCCGAAAACGCATTTAATTGATTAAAATTTTCCATTATTTGTTAAGATTAGTAAAGTAATCTATCTTTAGATAGAAAAATAATTCCATCCCTATTACCTATAGCAATAGATTTTAAATGACTTTTTTCAATAACTCTGAGCCACTCTTGCGGGAAAAACAGCATGAGCTTGATTTTCAGGATCTTCAGGGGCTAGTACGTCTTAACTACCAAGTAGGAAATATTAGCTTTTTTTCAGGATTTTATACCCGCATTGATCAAGCATTTATTCTTTGGGGTTTGATTTCATCTGGCATTTTCATGACAGCTCAATTTCTCCCCATCAGCTGGAGTTCGCAAGCGATTTTGTGGTCAGTACTAACTCTAATTGGTACAGTCAGCATGGTTTGCTTGACGTGGTTTTGGGTAAGTGTGGAGCAGCTGCGCTGGATTGTATATGGCTGGGTGATTTTGATGTTAACGGGTTTGATTCTGACTGATTTGAGCATTTTTCTTGGCTGGGGGGAGGTTTTGATGAACCTGTGTCCGCTGTGGCTGGGATTAAGTGCCATTGGCTATGTCTATACAGGATTGGGAATGCGATCGCGCACATTTTTTCTGATGGGGTTGGTTCATCTGCTAGGTATATTGGTTTTACCCTATTGTGGTGTTATGCAGTTTCTCGCAACCGGTTTAATAATGAGCATTAGTTTACTCTTACTAGCAGAATGGCAATGGGATATGCGACCTGCAATTGATTCCGACCAATTAACATTTCAACAGAAGCAGTTTAACCAAGCACAACACCAAAAACGTCAAATGAGCTAAATCAGCAATGCTAAATCTTGCTTAAGATAGGTGCAGGCAACTTGTTGCGTTCGCTCCTAGGGAGAACAGGGATTCTAACCTAAGAGTGACAGGTTTACAGCTAACAATTAGTTATAGTGACTACACAAACAGCACTGAATGGGTGTTATGCCGCTGTGGCCCAGCATTAGACATCGAAGTAGAGCGACGGCAGGTGTCTGAACAGTGCATGTAAAAGGCAGTGGCGGTGTGGAGTTTTTGTCGCTTCCTCCACTTTGTTACCACCAAGGGAAGGTTAAACCCTTCATCAGAGCGGTCTGAGGTGGTAAACGTCTAGTGTCTTATTTATATAATCAAGTCTATGTAGTGTATCAATCGCCTTAGCTCAGCTTTAAACCAGGGCGATGGAGACAA
The DNA here is from genome assembly GCA_019359395.1 of Komarekiella atlantica HA4396-MV6. Classification (GTDB taxonomy): domain Bacteria; phylum Cyanobacteriota; class Cyanobacteriia; order Cyanobacteriales; family Nostocaceae; genus Komarekiella; species Komarekiella atlantica. The sequence continues at coordinate 3,925 of JAHHHK010000060.1, read as the reverse complement.
ATACTTTTTGTCAGGCAATATGAGAATATAGCTGAGTCTGCAAACTATAGAAATTTACAGTGCAAGGTTTTCTCAATTTAAACAAACCATTTGACTGGACTTCCCACGACTGTGTAGCGCGGGTGCGGAAACTGCTACGCCTCAAACGTGTGGGACATGCAGGAACATTAGATCCAGCAGCTATCGGCGTGTTACCGATCGCACTTGGTAAAGCCACAAGATTATTACAGTATTTATCAGAAAATAAAGCTTACAAAGCCACTATTAGATTGGGAGTGCGTACCACAACCGATGATTTACAAGGCGAAATCATCACTTCTCAACCTTGCAGTGGATTGAGTATCGCAGACATAAAAACTGCACTTTCACAATTTGAAGGTAAGATTGAGCAAATTCCACCAAGCTACAGTGCAATTCAGGTAGATGGGAAACGTCTCTATGATTTGGCACGCAGAGGTGAAACAGTAAAAGTTCCAGCGCGGACAGTTGAAGTTTTTCAGATAGACATTTTGGACTGGCGAGAAGGAGATTTTCCCGAATTGGATGTAGCGATAGCTTGTGGTGCTGGTACATATATTAGAGCGATCGCTCGTGATTTAGGTGCAGTTTTAACCACAGGTGGAACCCTCGCCGCGTTGACACGTACCCAAAGCAGTGGTTTCAATTTAGCAGATAGTCTTACCTTGGCTGACTTAGAAACACAACTACAAGCCGGAACGTTTCAACCTATTGCTCCTGATGCAGCGTTGCAACATTTGCCATTTGTGAGTTTATCAGCAACATCTGCTCAAAAATGGTGTCAGGGGCAGCAAATCCACATAACTCATGAGCTTTCCGGGATAGTGCGAGTTTACGAAGAAGAAACTCGCTTTTTGGGTATTGGGCAATTACAAGGCGAAACCTTGATTCCCCAAATGGTGTTTGAACCAATTTCGTAGTCAGAGCTTTGGAGAATTAATCAAAAGTAATTAGAAATCCAGAAAATCCAGTGTTTTCAACCTTTTATTTGCAAGAATAGCCTGACTACTCTTGACTCAAGACTATGTATTTTTGCAGAGCAAGGCAGTGTTGTACGTAAGATGAAGACAAAATTAAACCTCAATAAAACTAGTATAAATTACTGGTTAAAGTGCTTTCCTCCTAAGCTGGCATTAATACCATCTCAAGTTGTCGCTGCAACAGTAGTTTTGACTCTATTATTATTTATTCCTCAAGCTTGGATTGTTTGGCAAGCTTCTCGAAACTTCAACAGCATCATCCAGAATGAATTGCGACTTCAAAACCTGAGTGATAAAATTACCTATTTTGATGAAGTATTAACTATGTCAGCACGGATGAATGCTGCTACAGGTAATTCCGTTTGGGAGCAACGGTATCGTCTTTTTGAACCCCAGTTAGATGCAGCCATCAAGGAATCTATTAAACTAGCTCCCCAGGCTTATACAAGTGAAGATGCGAAAAATACTGATGCTGCCAATCAGGGTTTGGTGACAATGGAGTATCAATCCTTTAATTTAGTCAGAAGTGGTGCAAAGGAAGCAGCACAAGCACTGTTGTCTAGCCGTAAGTATGAAATAGAGAAACAAAAATATGCTGCGGGTGTTACTAGCAGAAATCGCTCTATCTCGCTACAACTTCAACAGAAGGTTGCTAATTATCATAAACAACTCTTGTGGTCAACTTTCGCTTCTGTTGTGAGTTTAGTCATGCTAATCCCCGCGTGGCTTTCGGTGCTGCACTTGCTACAAGGCTACTTGAGAGCAAGAAAAATTGCTCAAGCTGCCTTAGAAAAAAACAATCAGGAATTGGAAACCATAGTTGAGAAGCGAACACAGGAATTAAGCAAAAGAAATATGCAGTTGCAACAAACTCTGCAAGAACTGCAAAAAACTCAAGTACAGCTGATTCAAACAGAAAAAATGTCTTCATTAGGTCAAATGATAGCTGGTATTGCCCATGAAATGAACAACCCAGTTAGCTTTGTGTATGGGAACCTTGTTCATACTCAAAAATATATCTATGACTTACTAAAACTAGTAGAACTTTATCAGCAGAATTATCCCAATCCTCCTCAATCAATCCAAGCTGAAATCGAAGCTACGGATTTTGATTTCTTGAGTCAAGATTTCACTCAACTGCTCAAATCTATGATGATAGGAATGCAGAGGATTCAGGAAATCGTGCAGTCTCTTCGCACCTTTTCTCGCCTAGATGAGGCAGAAGTCAAGAAAGTTGATATCCATGAAGGCATTGATAGTACGTTGATGATTTTGCAGCACCGCTTGAGAGCAACACACGAGTGTCCAGAAATTTCTGTAATTAAAGAATATGGTTTGCTGCCACCAGTGGAGTGTTACCCTGGCCAACTCAATCAAGTTTTTATGAATATCCTTACCAATGCGATTGATGCTTTAGGCGATCGCTACTTGCAGCCGACACCTGATACAATCAACAGCAACCCCAGCTTTATCCGCATTTATACTGTGGTTATTGCTGAGTCATGGGTAGAAATTCACATGATCGACAATGGCTCTGGTATTCCTGATAAGATTCTTTCCAAGCTATTTGACCCTTTCTTTACCACTAAACCTGTAGGTAAAGGTAAAGGACTTGGACTATCGATTAGTTACCAGATTGTAGTAAACAAACATGCTGGGAGGCTATATTGTAACTCTACACTTGGACAAGGCACAGAGTTTGTGATTGAGATTCCAATAGCTCAACCACAAGCTGCACACAAAATATAGACAATCGCGTTCAAAGCAGTCAAAACAGATAAAAAACATCTCAGAAAGTTATCAAAGCTACTAAGTGTCAAACTCCAAAAACTTCCAAGCTCAATGCAGATATTTTAGATAACTTCAATCAGTATTAAGGGTAGTTTTTATGCCGACAATTCATTTGGTGGATGGTGAGAAGGGTGGTGTAGGGAAGTCTCTGCTAACCAGGACAATGATTCAATATTGTGTGGATAAAAGAATACCATTTGTGCCTGTGGAGACTGATAGGTCTAATCCTGATGTAGCTGGTGTCTATAAAGATATATGTCAGTATGCTGTATTTACTGAAGATGAACGGCTGGCTGATAAAGCAGATAGAATCTTTGAAATAGCAATGTCTAAGCCAGTAATTGTAAATTTAGCGGCTCAATCGCATAGAGCAGTAAAAGGCTGGATTGAGAGAAATCACTTAATTGAACTGGGGAATTCTGAAGGCGTAAGGTTTTGCAAGTGGTTTGTGTCTACAGGAGGATATGACAGCCTGAACCTGTTTGTCCAGTCAGTGAATACCTATGGCGATAACATCCCTCATGTTATGGTTAGGAATTTAGGGTTGTGTGACGATTGGGAACATGTTGAGTCTGACATTACCATTCAAAATTTAGTGAACAAACATAAGGTTCAGGTTGTAGATTTTCCGAAACTGGCATACAGAGAAAGAAATATAATTGACCAAAATCGCCTGACCTTTGCCCAAGCAAGGGAGTATAAAGAATTTGGGGTTCTTGGTAAACAGCGAGTTGTGAATTTTCTCAAACTTGCTTATGTTGCCTTTGAGACAGTAGGTATCTGGTATGAAGAGGTTAAATAACAAATCACTGGAGCTACTATAGCAATTCTCATTTGCATGAAATACAAACAAAATATCTTATTTGACCCTGTCCTATCCAAACATCCTCTAAGCTCGACTTTATGCATTTTTTGGCAACGCTCAAGCTGATGCTTAAACCTTTGTGGGACAGTAGTTTTACTTTTTCAATTTCACCGATATTAGTGACATGGAAAAAGTTTTTGCCAAAAAGCTAGGGTTTTTGCCGTATCAAGAGAACCAAGTTCTTAATTTTGGATCAAGTCGAGCTTAGAACTAGAGTAAGGTTTTTAGATCAGGCAAGGTTAAAGAAAGGGTAAGTTAATTTTTGCAGGTC
>JAHHHK010000012.1 GCA_019359395.1 Komarekiella atlantica HA4396-MV6 | reverse complement strand
GATGCATTAACATTGCAGGTCGATGCATTAACATTGCAGGTCGATGCATTAACATTGCAGGTCGATGCATTAACATTGCAGGTCGATGCATTAACATTGCAGGTCGATGCATTAACATTGCAGGTCGATGCATTAACATTGCAGGTCGGTGCATTAACATTGCAGGTCGATGCATTAACATTGCAGGTCGGTGCATTAACATTGCAGGAGGTTGCGTTTAGATGATATTGCAGTACAAATATAGGACTTACCCACACTCTACGAATTTTTATCTGCGAAACCAAGGCGTTGGCGGAAGCTTCTGTCTTCGACACGCTACGCGAACGTAGAGAAAGCGGTATGCCTCCGGCACCAAGGCGAACGATAGATTAAGCTTTTTGGCAATTTTTGCGTAAGTCCTGAGTTTTTTTGGCGTACTTCACACAATTTAGAACCGCCATAGTCTATTCCCAAGTTGAAATATCTCGTAGCACGCCAGGAATTTCTCCTTGAGATAAAGGAAACTCCAACACGGTTTCCTTGTAACCCAAATATCCAGACTCAGTAAACGACAAAAGCATTCGTGCAAGCGCTAGCCAAACCTCCGATTCATATTCCCAATCTCGATAACGCGAAGCGCGACCAGCAATTGAACGTAGGGCCCAGAAATATGAATTCCTGACCACAGAACCGCCCTTTTTAAACTCTGGCAAGTCTTCGTGGTGGAGAAAAAGCACTTGATTTTCAATTCTGGCTCTCATATTAGCCATTGTAATTGATTGGTCATTTGTCATTGGTCATTTGTTTGGATTTCTATCTCTTACTTACAAATTTGAACTTAGACCTACACGGAAAGTAAATCCAGGACTATAGATACGATTTACTCGCTCGTATTGCTCACCTAGTAAATTTTCTAAGTAAACTGTCAGTCCTAAAGTGCTAGTTATGGGGATACGACCGCTGAAATCTAAATTTAGGAAGGATGGCGCAAAATCTGTACTTCTGTCACCAGGATTTGTAAAGAAGGCTCTGCGAGCGCCACTGTTGTAAGTAACATATAAGTTAGCTTGCCATCCAGCATTTTGATAACCAACACCAGTTTGGAGTACAGAGTAAGGAATCAAACCTAACTGTAAACCTTTTTCTGTTCCTGATTTTATTTGAGCATCTGTATAGGTGTAGTTGAGGAAAGTTGACCAGTTAGAAGCAATTTTAAATTGCAATGCTGCCTCTAAACCATTAGTATCTACTAGTCCAATATTCTCCCATCTTCCTGCTATAACTCCCAAGCGATCGCCTATACTACTACCAAAGTAAGTAAACTGTCCGATCAAATTATCAGAAAAATTGACATCTATTCCCGCAGTCCAAGAAGAACCATTTTCCGGTTCTAAGTCAGGGTTTGGTTCCCAACCATGAACTGTATCATAAACATATAACTGATCTAACCCAGGATTTCGCTGTCCCCCAGCCCAACTTCCACGCACAGCAACTTTTGGAGTCACTGCATAACGCAACCCAACACTAGGATTAAAATAATTCCCAAACTGACCATCAAAACTTTGTCTTAGCCCTAAATCCACCAAAAAATTATCGCTAATATTCCAAGTATTGACAGCAAATAATGCTGTATTCAACAAACTCCTATTTTCAGTTTCGTTATTAACAATTCGACTAGGATTTGTACTCAAAACATCGCCATTTAAGTCAGTATTTTTTAAATCTAATCCCCAGCGCAATTTATTATTCGGAGTAAGTTCCCACTCATGATCTACCCTAGCTGTGAGTTGTTGTGTATCTAAAATACCTATGCGATAAAATGCTCCTGTAGGGCCATAGGTACTAAAATAATCTTGGTTATAACCAATTGAGGTTGTAAGATTAGAGTTGTTTCCATTACCTAGTCGCGTTTTCCAAGATAAGCCAACATTCAAGCCATCGTGGTCTAATCTATCCCTTTGTAAAGGAAATCCAAAATAAATTAAGCCGCGACGACTGCTGAGTTTAGTAATATCTAAATTCAAAGAGTTTTTCTGATCTAAATCTAGAGCAATGCTACCAAAGTAAGTACTTGTGGCTGTATCTGCATTCGATAAAAACCCTTGAGCATCACGATTTGCTGCACCCACAGGAACGCGGTAACGGTTATCTGAAAAGAATCTTTCAAAACTAAAGTTGTACTTGACAGCGCCAGATGACCCACCATAACTAACTTGTTGATTATTTAAACTCAATGAGCCAAATTCTACACTACCAGTCAATTTAGGTTGTTCATAGCCTTCTTTGGTGATGATATTAACAACTCCGCCAAAGGCTGATGAACCATATAAAGCCGAGGCTGTACCGCTATATAATTCCACTCGTTCAATAGCCTCTACGGGAATGCTATTTAAGTCAGTTCCACCATGATAAGTGTTGACATTATTGTTAATTGGTCTACCATTAATCAGAAATACAGACTGATTAATTGAGGCTCCCCGGTAGTATGTACCTGTATGAATATCTGCACCATGTCCTACATCATTGATGGCGAAACCAGGCATTCTTTTTAAAATATCAGCTAAGCTTGTAGCACCCTGTTTTTGAATTTCTTCTTTCTCAATTATGTAAGTTGGAGTAGACTCAGGTAGATTATCTTTTTCGCCAATCGCTTCTATAGAAATGTCTGCATCATCGCTGGGAATTGGCTCTGCTTCTGGTTGTTCGACTGGCTGATTTTCTGGAATGACTTGTTGTTGAGTTAGTAACTCTGCATTCGTGGCGGGTAGTTCAGTTTCACTCAAACTAGGAATATCTAAAGTCTCAGCAGCGAAAGTAGGCAATGTTACCAGTATCGCTAAAGCAACTTGCAGCAAAAAAAAATACTTGTTCACGTTGTTATCTCACACCCGGTCAAAACAGCCACTAAGTAGTATTGCTGTAATAGTAAAACCGTGTCAAAAGACATGCTGTCATATTTCTACAAACCATCTACTATACCTTGCGGATTCCCGACCTCTTTGAGAAATCGAGAATCTTGTTATGTCCAAAAAAAACTGATTTGTATATGATAACTTCACATAATAATCTGCTTGATTCTGACTGATAATGTAGAATTTAAGAGTTAAATTCACTTTTGATCAAGCGAACCACAAGACTTTGTGATTTCATGTGTCGGCAATTGTATTCCACTAAAGTTGTATAACTGTTCATAACCTGACCTAGAAATTAAGACAATGGCTAAAATAGTAATTTCCGACTTGCATCCTATTGATGCAAATAACTTTTTGCATGAGCTAACGTCAGTTAAAATGGATACTGTATTAGGTAGTAGTCTTGATAATTCTACCATTCTAATGTTATCTACAATATTTGATGGTGTAATTAAGCTAGCATCTTATGATGGTTTGCCTAATACATCGGGTAACAAACTTTTTGAAGTTGACTTTTCAAATTTAGCTGTCAATTTCATAGTTATCTAATTATTTGGCAATTGCCAATTTATAGAAGATTCAATCTTTGATAAAAATAGGTTCTAAAAATTATTAGAACCTATTACTTTATCGGCGGTACAGATAATACAAAATGTCATAAAAGAGCAATTTCAGTTGCCAATTGTATTTCTTGTCGCAGACTCTTCAGCAAATCTAAAGTTTTTTCGTAAGCGACCCTCTTTCCTTGATGCTCGAAATACTCAGATGCCTTTTTTAAGTCAGCGATCGCACCTTGATGATATCCTAAGCGATAGCGAGCAATTCCCCGATTGACGTAAGCTAGAGCGTTGCTGGGGTTAAGTCTAATGACTTCAGAAAAATTGTCTACTGCACCAAAGTCATCTCCATTTCTACCGCAAGCACAACCCCGGTTAAAGTAAGCTCTATCATCATTGGCATTGAGACGAATTGCCAGATTAAAGTCGAACATAGCTGCTTGTTGGTTTTGCAACACCAAGTGCGCTAAACCTCGGTCATTGTAGATATCCGCAAGCAGTAAACTGGTTATTTGGGGAATTTGAGTTAACGCTCTATTGTAATCAACAATCGCCTCTGAGTAATTTTCCTCTCCAGCTAAAGCTACCCCTCGATTGTAGTAGGCTCGAAAATCATCAGGTTTAAGTGCGATCGCTCGATTATAATTGGCAATAGCTGCTGGATAATCCCTTTGTCTGTAGTATGCCAGTCCCCGATTTAGATAGGCTTCAAAGTTATTGGGTACAAAATTTATTGCTTGAGTACAATCTGCGATCGCCTGATGGTAATCTTGTAATTGCAGGTAAGCAAGACAGCGATCGCTGTAAGCTACAGCATAATCTTTTTGAAGTTCAATCGCCTGGTTGAAATTCTTGATTGCTTCCGGGTAATCACCGCGCCGCATCTTATCTACACCCAACTCAAATAAATCGCCTGCTGTAATTTGGGTGATGACAAGAGGTAATGAATACGCGGTTGGAGTTGAAATTAGAAACAAAGCAATAATCACACTGAAAAACAATCGCCGTAAATCAGTCATAAGCATCATATTTCAATACAATTCAGTGTAGAGACGTCGCATTGTAGAGACGTTGCACTGCAACGTCTCTACAGAGGTTATCGGCGTGCAAATTATCTTATCTGAACCGTATTGCATCATATTTGACAATTTCGGCAGCAACAAAATTAGCGGGACACAAAGCCCCGCAAATTTTTAGTTGTTGAAGTTAAACATTAGTTGGTTTACTTCCAATCCTTGTCTGCTTTTTCAAGCACGTAGGCGGCTACATCTTCAATTTGATTGGGTTTTAAGCGACCATTGAAGGCAGGCATAGCATTTTTACCTTTTGTAACTTGGGCGATAATCGCTTCAGCTGAGTACATACCATACTTTTCCAAAGCGTCCTTCTTCAGAGTTTTCTGAGCTTGAACTAGATTCTTGCCACCCGCATGACAAGAAGCACAATTAGCACTAAAAAGTTTGGCTCCATTAGCACTGTCTGCTGCCAAAGCTGGACTACTGAAGGCAAAGGTGAAGATAGTTATGCCTAACAGTATTATTGAAAGAATTTTTTTCATTCTGTGTTCTCTCTGCAATAACGGCTTATTCGGTGTAATACCCTCCATAATTCTTATTTGAGCAGTTCTCTTCGTCAAAAGACAAGCTGTCAAACTTAGTTTTAATGATTAATAAATCATCAAAAATAAAGAATAAAATTTTACTGTTTTTCATTTCAGCTTTTATCCTTTAATTGCTAACTCAGTAAGCGCCTGTTCTGTAACACGACAAATTCGCCAATCATCTAAAATAGATGCTCCCATGCTTCGATAGAATGCTTGGGCCGATTCGTTCCAATCCAACACACTCCACTCTAACCGCCCACAATCCCGCTCCACAGCTATCTGGGCTACTTTTATAAGCAGAGCTTTCCCAATACCTTGTCTTCGATATTCTGGTAATACAAATAAATCTTCCAAATAAATTCCCGGCTTTGTCAGAAATGTTGAATAATTGTGAAAAAATAAGGCAAAACCAGCAGCTTGACCTGCATATTCTGCTAGAATTGCCTCTACATACTTTGGCATACTAAAAAGATGCTCCTTGAGTGCTAGAGCATTGCCAGTAACAGCATGAGATAATTTTTCGTACTCTGCAAGCCCTTGAATTAATTCAAACAGTACATTGCAATCAGCGGGTTCAGCAAAACGCAAAATTAAATCGCTACTTGATGTCATTAATCCATAATCCATAGTCTATAGTCCATAGTTTATAGTCAACTGTGCAAAGTTTTGTGACTAATATCTAATGACTAAAAAAAGGATCAAGAAAAAGGTATAAAACACCCAGTTTTTACGGCTTGCTACAGTCAGGATGAAGAAATATACAGATATAAGCCCCTAAATTTATTTGTAGAGCTAATTAGGTCAGGCGTTAAATCTCTCTCTATCTCAAGCCAAAGGATTTAACATATAAAGTGACAATTTAAATTAACCAACCTTTTAAGCGTTTTGCTATGTGTGGACGCCGTAACTTCCGCATGGCTTTGCTTTGAATTTGTCGCACTCGCTCACGGGAAAGATTGAACATATTTCCAACTTCTTCTAGAGTACAGGGTTCGCTAGTTGTCAGGCCGTAGCGTAGAGAAATCACATCTTTCTCCCGTGGAGTTAGCACGTCACCCAATACTTCCCAAATCTCCTGACGCATCATGTTTTCATTCATTTTTGCTTCTGGAGACAGGTTGTCTTCGTCTTCTAGCAAATCCATTAATTCCGTGTCTTCTTCTTTACCGACGCGGTGGTTAAGGGAAAGCGCTTGACGCCGTAGTTGTTGTAGTTGGCGTAGTTGTTGTACACTCATTTCCAAAGCTTCGGCCATCTCAGCCTCAGAAGGATTGCGACAGAGTTTTTGCTTGAGTTCCCGTTGCGCTTTTTTGAGCTTGTTCAGCTTTTCAACAATATGGATAGGTAAACGAATAGTCCGCGCATCGTTAGCTATAGCACGTGTAATTGCCTGTCTAATCCACCAATAGGCGTATGTAGAAAACTTGTAGCCTTTATCTGGGTCAAACTTCTCTGTAGCGCGATTTAAACCCATTGCTCCTTCCTGAATTAAATCCAGAAAAGGCACTCCTCGATTGAGATATCGCTTGGCAATAGAAACTACCAATCTCAGGTTAGAGCGAATCATTTTGCGTTTCGCAACCCGACCTTGATACAAGCGGCTTTCTAGTTGTTTTTCCGTCATATCTAGCTGGGAAGCTACTTGTTCCTTGCTAGGTTGTTGTCCTAGTTCTAAATGCAACGAAGCTTGTATTTCCCTAACTTCTTCTAAAAACCTAACTCGCCGTGCTAATTCAACCTCTTCATCAGGTTTTAGAAGCGGATAACGCGCCATTTCTTTAAAAAACGCGCCTACAGCATCATCATGCTCGGTTTTGTTGTATCCCGAAGGGCGAGCCGCTGCCATCTCGTCCCCATCGCGTTCTTCTGATTCGACATTTTCTACAATTGGAGGATCTTCATCTGCCACTAGATCTAAACTATCGAGTGATTGTTCTTCATTATCAGCAGCATTCTCCAGAATTTCCATTTTTCCCAATTCAGCAATGTTCATAGTTTTCTTGAGGATTTTTGCTTTTTTTGGTGCATAATTTAGTGACAGATGCTCGCTTGAGACTTGGTAAGTTTATTAATTGACAAATGCACCCTTTCATATAGCAAAATACAAGCTTTTGCTAATTTTTCTTTAGGACTAAAAATCAGTATTGACTTACCTGTTAGAGGTTACGGATAAGGCGAACCTTTAACGAATACTGAATTTTGCATCTAACAAAACTTTTTTATCAAGCTACGAATGACATACATAAACATACATATTCCTCATTCTTTTCTTAATTACCAAATATGTCAAACTCCCTCAAACTTTCTCAACCTTAATAAATCTCAAAATTTTAGGTAATAATTCCAATATGTTAAATTTTCCTATATTTTTCTAAAATTTTTTACTATTTAGGCGATTTGAGGTCGTTTAAGAAATTAACCACTTGGTACTGGAGTTGTATATCTATAGATGAGAGTTACCCAAATGAAACAAATTACAAATGTAGCAGCTTAATTTCCGGATCATCTTGTTTGTATAAGAGCATCTCATATACAACAAGGGTTGAATATCTATCGATAGGCGTAAAAGGGCTATTCCCTATTTAGTAGATAGAGAACTGTTCTGGAAATAGCCGAGATGATTTTATTTGTTAGTAGGTACAAAATATTTATTGCACGTATAGTTGAGATGAATTTGTCTAGTAGATTACATAAGAAGAAACTTATCAAGTATCATGAGTGATAAAAGTATTGCGAAATACAGTTTATGTCTGTGAAAGCAAAAACTTAAAGTTGAGTGAGCCAGGTTAATATTGACCAGCTAGATAAGGAAAATATCTGTCTATAAAGTCAGAAACTATGTATATTAATGACCTAAATTTATCTCCTTTGGTGGTGGCTGAGCCTGGGGAATCCTATCAACTAGAGACAAATTTAAACAGATGGATTGAAGTACTAGTAGACTGTCCAGGAAGCACAGGACTATTTACTTACCGATCGCCAGCCCAGTTAGAAATAAAACCAGGTGATATATTGAGTGTGCCATTTGGGGCACAACAAGTAGGAGCGATCGCTATTCGTTTCCTAGCACAACCAAATATCGATCTACCACTAGAAAAAATCCGGGAAGTAGAAGATATAGTCAGCGTTGGGTTTTTCCCAAGTGCTTATTGGGAATTACTCAATAAAGTCGCCGCATATTACTATACACCCCTGATTCAAGTGATCCGGGTTGCTTTGCCACCAGGGTTACTAGGGCGATCGCAGCGGCGCATCCGCCTTGTTAAAGAAGAAGGAATCCAAAATACTCTTACTCACCCACAGCCCCCTAGCCCCCACTCCTCCATTCCACTCCTCTGTTCGTTTCTAACTCCAACTGCGCGACAAATTTTGGAACTTCTGCAAGCACAACCAGCAGGAGACTACAGTTTTGCTTACATACAACAGAAAATTAAATCTGCCTACCGAGGAATTCGGGAGTTGACGCGATTTGGTTTAGTACAAAGCTACTTAGAACCTCCGCGACTAACTCGACCAAAGCTGCAAAAAGCAATTATATTGATAGGCGCAACAGATAGTGACTTAACTACTCGCCAAAGAGAAATTGTAGAAGTGTTGCGGCGACGTGGTGGTGAGTTGTGGCAAAGTGAATTATTGCAAATTTGCAATGCTAGTTCCTCTATCCTCAAGACGTTGGTACAAAAGGGTTACATCGTTATTGAAGAACGGGAAGTATTGCGAACAGAACAAGGGCCAGCATTAGCAGGCGATCGCGCTAAATCCTTAACAGCTGCCCAAGCTAATGCTTTAGAGATAATACAATCAATAGATGGATTTGCTCAAGTTTTGTTGCATGGAGTAACAGGTTCAGGAAAAACAGAAGTTTATTTACAAGCGATCGCACCTTTACTTAACCAAGGCAAATCCGCCCTCGTCTTAGTCCCAGAAATTGGACTCACGCCCCAATTAACTGACCGTTTTCGCGCCCGATTTGGTACGGCAGTCGCCTCAACGGGGGGAACCCCCGCACGGCGCAGCCTCTACAAAGTTAGCGTTTATCACAGCGCCCTCTCAGACGGTGAACGTTACGACACTTGGCGACAAATGCTCACAGGAGAACCCCAAGTTGTGATTGGGACTCGCAGCGCCGTTTTTGCCCCTTTGCCCAACTTAGGTTTAATTATTTTAGATGAAGAACACGACAGCAGCTTTAAGCAAGACTCCCCCATCCCCACCTACCACGCCCACACCGTCGCCCAGTGGCGAGCCGAGTTAGAAAATTGCCCCTTGGTATTAGGTTCCGCCACCCCTTCGTTGGAAAGTTGGGTAAGTGTGAAGAGGCAGGAGGAGCAGGGGGAGCAAAATTCTACTTATACATCCTATTACCTGTCATTACCTGAGAGAATATACTCCCGTCCTCTACCGCCGGTAGAAATAGTAGATATGCGGCTAGAGTTACAGCAGGGAAATCGTTCTATATTTAGTAGAGCGTTGCAAGAAGCTTTAGAGCAGCTACAACAGAGACAGCAACAAGGAATTTTATTTATCCATCGCCGGGGACATAGTACCTTTGTATCTTGCCGCAGTTGCGGGTATGTCCTGGAATGTCCGCACTGTGATGTGTCGCTGTCGTATCACCACACTGAAGAGGGAGCGCCACAAGTATTACGTTGTCATTACTGTAACTATACGCGATCGCACCCCAAATTCTGCCCCGACTGTAGTTCTCCTTACCTGAAGTTCTTTGGTAGCGGTACTCAACGAGTAGCCCAGGAATTAGCGCGACAGTTTCCCCAGTTGCGTTTGATTCGTTTTGATAGCGATACCACCCGCAACAAAGGCGCACACCGTACCCTACTCACCCAGTTTGCCAACGGTGAAGCAGATTTATTAGTAGGTACGCAAATGCTCACCAAGGGTTTAGATCTGCCCCAGGTGACACTTGTGGGTGTTGTCGTCGCTGATGGATTGTTGCATTTATCCGACTATCGTGCTAGCGAACGAGCATTTCAAACCCTGACTCAGGTAGCTGGACGTGCTGGTAGAGGTGATGAGCCGGGGAGGGTGATTGTACAAACATACACCCCAGAGCATCAAGTAATTGAGGCGGTGCGATCGCACAATTATCAGTCTTTCTCTCAAGCTGAATTAGAACAACGCCAAGCGTTAAATTATCCCCCTTACGGAAGGTTAATTTTATTGCGCTTGAGCAGTCTCGATCCCATTCAAGTGCAGAATGTAGCCCAAATAATCGCTACAGCCTTGAGTGCAGAAGACGGATTCGAGATATTGGGCCCAGCACCAGCTAGTATTTTGCGGGTAGCAAATCGTTATCGCTGGCAGATATTGATTAAATTTGCCCCCGATGCATTGCCACAATTGCCAGATTGGGAAGAAGTGCGATCGCTTTGTCCTTCCTCTGTTAGTTTGACAATAGATGTAGACCCATTAAATATAATGTAAGAAACTTAGCAAAAAAAATACCAAGGTGCAGAGTATTTACTGACATCTTGGCATTCATTCAATGTTGATTAAAAGCCAAAGAAAAAGCCGAAGCCTTGATTGTCATCATTTATTATGGTGGCGATACCTTTGTTTTTAGCGATCGTAGCGTTTGTAGCACCAAAGAGATCAACAAAAAATTGCTCATTAGATTCAACTGTGTTATCGCCTTTAACTCCAAAGCTAATAGATTTAGTCGTTTCTCCAGGCTCAAAAACGACTATTCCTATCCCAGGAGAATAAGAATAAAAGTCATTAGAATCGGTAGTGCCATTATTCTTACTATAATTCACAGTAATCGGCTGATAACTGGCATTGGAGAGAGCCACGTCAAAAGATAAATTGGTTAGTAGACATGCATTGCCTTCAGTAAGCAAGATATCTGAAATCCTAATAGTAGGAATTTGACTGGTATCATCATTAATGATATAGGCAACTCCAAAACTATCATTAATTGCGGCATTTGTTGCACCATAAAGTTTGACAAAAAATGTTTCGTTAGGTTCAACTATGTTATCGCCTCTAACACCCAGACTAATAGTTTTGCTAGTTTCACCAGGCTCGAAAATAACTGACCCCGATCCAGAATTGTAATCAAGGTCAGAAACTTTAGCACTGTCGTCACTCGTATTGTAATTAACAATGACTTGCTGAGAACTAGGATTAGACAGAGTGACAGCAAAGTTAGCGTTAGTTGTTGTACCTGTGTTGTTTTCTATGACAGAGACATCCGAAATGCTGATGCTGGGTTGATTGTCATCATTAATGATGTCTACCGTAGCTGAACTGGTAATAATTGTGGAATTTTCCGGCGCAGCTGTGAGGTTGGGGTTACTCAAAGTGACAGTAAGATTTTCATCAAGTTCAAATGCTTTGTCACCTAAAACATCAACTGTAATTGTCTTTGTTTTTTCTCCAACTGCAAACTTTAAAGTTCCAGATGAGTTACCATCTATAAATTCACCAATTAGACTAACTTCTCCACTCTTAATTAGAATGTTGTTATAGTCACTGCCAAAAGTTGCTGTGCTGGTAAAAGCATAATCTACGGTACTTGCCACACCAGTCTTGCCACTACGGCTGACGGTAAATGTAACACTTTGACTGCCGCTATTACCTTCAGATAAAGTTGGAGTTTTAGTAGAAATTACATAATAAATCGAATTGTTTTCAAATGCCCCAATATCAATTCTGCTATCTTGAATACGACTGTAACCTGTTCTACGTTGGTCTGTAGTTAAGCCGCCATTGTAATTGGGGTCGCCAGCATTAAAGGCAGGACTGTTAAAGTTTAGGGCGTGAGTTTGGGTGGAACCACCGTAATTTCCCAGTGGTTTGAGTCCAGGGTTGAGGTTGACAATATCTGTGCCAGTGCCTAGAGTGCTAGACGATATACCATTGGTATTGCCAATCAGGTTGTAAGCATTACCAATAAAGTTATCACCAAAGACATCAGGGCCTTGAATACTACTAGTGTTGCCAGCGATGATGCTATTACTGATAGTGCCACCGTTGTTACTGTAGATGCCGCCGCCTCTACCATTAGCCGCATTATTACCATAAATGGTACTATTGCTCACTGTAACAGTACCACCGCTGTTGATGCCACCGCCTCTATTATCGTTCGCCGTGTTGCTGGAAATGCTGCTATTGATAAGGATTACACTGTTATCGCTGTAGATGCCACCGCCCCCAGAACTCGACGTATTGCCGGAAAAGGTGCTATTGCTTATGGTGACAGTAGCATCGCCGTTGATACCGCCGCCTCTACCACTGTTTGCCGTGTTGTTGGCAATAGTACTATTATTCACAGTGACACTGCTACTGCTGTCGATAGCACCGCCTCTGTTTGCATTTCCCTTAGTGATCTTCAAATCATTAATTGTTAGGGGTGCTGTGGCTCTAAAGATTCGGGAAGTATTGTTGCCACTAATGGTTAGTAGATTAGCCCCAGTTCCTTGAATAATGACTCCTTCAGTAACATTCAATTGCCCAGAAGTGAGGGTAATAATGTCAGGGATAGCATCACCGAAGACCCCAGTCGTATCAAAGAGGATTGTCTCAACCCCTGGGTCGTTATTGGCATCGATAATAGCTTCTCTTAACGAGCCAGCACCACTATCATCTGTATTAGTTACTAAGAAGATATTGTTTAATGTGACTGTAACATTATCAATTCCTAAACCATGATCGTTGCCTGTGTTATTAATGTCTTCCCAGCGTAATATAATTTCTTCACCATCATTTATCGGCGTAGCAAGATTAATTATAGATGATATTACAACTTGATTTGCAGCTTGATTTCCATTCAGGCCATCTGCGGTTGCAGTTGCAATTGGCCCGGTGAAATCTAGTGATGTAGCAGATGTCCATGCTCCTGTGGTCAAGCTTGTCAAACTTGTCCCAGTTTGATAGCTAAAGCTCAGCTTTTGCTGCGTTGCGTTACCACCATTACGCCACTGTTCACCTATGTAACTTACCCTTAATGTAGTAATAGCTGAACCTGTATTGTTTGTGAAGCGTAACCCATAATAAATAGTTCCTGTACCACCAGAAGCTACTGAACCAAGTGCTCGCTCAGTCGAAGAATTTGAACCAAAACTGTACAATGCACCTGTGTTTGAACTTCCATTACTAACGTTGTAAGTTGTTCTTGTTGCATACCAACCGGGAATAGTTGAATCATCAGCCCAAGTAGGTGTTCCTGAATTAGCTAATGAGTCAAAGTTTTGAGAGTACGTGCCAGTAAAACTAACTCCTCCTGGTGGAGGCAGAATATAGTTGTAAGCCTCTATTGCCTGAGATTTAAATGCTAGGGAAGCCTCAATTTTGCCCGTTTTTACCTCTAAATCCCAGTCGCCACCTAAAGCCGCATTTCCTGTTTTGTTAGTAGAAGCGGCAATATCAGCCCCAGTGATTTTGCTAATCTGCTGTACAAATTTCGTGCCTTCCCCACTTGCGACATCACAGCCATAAAGTAGGATGTCAGCATCATCAGTTAAAGCACCTCTCCACTTTTGTAACTGATTTGCGTAAGTATTCAGGTTGGTGAGGTTGACGTTGGTTGAGCCTAGTTGCAAACTTCCCTTACTGCCGTGGGAAATAATGTGAACTGATTGAACCGATTTCGATTTACATGCCGCTAGAAACTCGGTGATTTGTGCTAAAGCATCTTGAGTATTGTCAAGGATAACAACTTCACTGCCTAGCATGATACCAGCTACCAGGCTTTGGTAATTGCTAACTGCTGTATCTATAAAAACAATATTTGTACTTGCTTCTAGTACGTTGACGGCAGAACTATTATTGTTTTTAGGGTGATTATTTTCTGATTGTTGCGTCATAATTCTTGTCCTTTAATAAAACTATCGATTGAATAAAATACTTGTTGATTATAAGTATTAAACTTAGTAGCTTTTGTTACACAGCAATAAATAGGAAGCGAATGACTCAACATTCGCTTCCATCCTGAAATCGAATTAGTAACAAAACTCTTAGGACTAGCCCTTTCAAGGTGCAATCCTAAACAATAAGTTTTCTTCGTGTCTTGGTGTCTTTGTGGTGAAAAGATAAATTTTATTTAACCACCAAAACACCAAGTTGAATCATGAAAAACCAGGTAATGAAAGCAGATTTTTCACCCACCTTGAAAGGGTTGCTCCTAACTCCTTCCTGATTGGAGAAATCGGTAATATTTCTAATCGTTATACGACCAATTACACCTTATAAAAACTAAGCTATAGCTAGAAATAGTTTAGTTATTACAAAATTTTATACAAGTGGTCTTGCAAATATAACTGTATTTATACTGAGAAAACTAAATTTAGCGTTTCTACTAATTGATTAACAATTCTGGTGCTACTAATCCTTTTTGGATCGCTAAAACTGCGGCTTGGGTGCGATCGCGTACTTCTAACTTTTGCAAAATAGCATGGACATGAACCCGCACTGTACCAGGAGCAATGTAGAGAATCTCTGCAATTTCTTGATTGCTCTTGCCAGCGGCCACCAGTGCTAAAATTTCTTGCTCTCGCTTCGTTAAAGGATTTTCTAGGGGTTGATCAGTTTTTGTGGACAATATTACTGGGGAATTACCTTCAAAAGCTGCCCTAATTTCTGTTGTTGCCGTTTGATCCCACCAAGAAGCCCCTGCTGCAACTGATCGCACTGCCAATATCAAAGATTCCGCTGGAATGCCTTTGAGGCAGTAACCTTGTGCCCCAGCGGCAATTAACCGTGAAATTAGAGGTTTTTCAGAACGAGACGTTAAAACCAAAATCGGTAAACTTGGGTGCTGCTGTTTGATTTGACGACAAGCCTCAATCCCACCAATTCCTGGTAAACCTATATCTAGCAAGACCAAATCCAATGGATAGCAATTTGCCAATTCTACAGCTTGTTCCCCATCTTCTGCCTCGGCTACAATCTCCAAACTTGTTTCTTGTTGTAACCGCATCCGTAGACCAAGGCGAAACAATTCATCATCTTCAACGAGTAAGATTTTTGTCATTTATGATTAGTCATTAGTCATTAATTATTCTCTCCCCCTACCTCCCTTACTTTCCCTGCTCCTCAACTCCCCGGTGGTGGACAGGCGGGTAGTCGGAAACCGAACAGTGCGCCTCGTGGTGAGCGATTCTCTGCCCAAATTGTACCTCCATGAGCAGTAATAATTTGCCTAGTTAAATACAGCCCTAGTCCAGATCCAAAGACATGGCGTTGGCAAAGCCCGCCGTAAGTATCACTGTCTCCTTGATAAAATCTCTCAAATAAGTGGGGTAACTCTTCTTTGGTAAACCCAAAACCGGTATCGAGTATTTTGACGACTTGAGCGTTAGAATGACTTTCCAGTACTACTTCTACTTTACCGCCACGAGGAGTGTGTTTAATGCCATTGCTCAGAAGATTGGTGAAGACTCGTCCAAGTTGCAAAGAATCGCCACTTACCCAAAGAAAGCTGCGAAAATCTGATTCGCCATAGTGCAGAGAAATATAAATTTGACGTGTTCTTGCTAGTTCAGTCAAGGTAGCAATTACTTCCTCTGCTAGAGTCACCAAGTTAACAGATGATATCTGTAATTTCAGTCCTTCGGCATCATTGCGGTACACATCTAAAAGAGTTTGAACTAATTGCAATGTGTTGCGGTGACTACGAGCCATTGTTTGCAAGACTTTTGCTTGCATTGGGGTAACTTCACCAAATTGCTCGTTTTGAAAATATTTCAGCGTTTCAATTGCTCCCAGTAGGGGGGTTTTCAAGTCATGAGTTAGGGTGGAAACAAAATCTTCACGCATCATCGCTAATTGTTCTTGGGAGCGTAATTGTGCTTGCGTGTAAGCGATCGCTTCTTCATTGCGGCGGTTGCGCTCGCTTAACCAACCAGTTACCAACAGCGCCAGCACTGCAATTAATCTATTTGCCACTGTTGGTGGATCAATCATTTCTGCTCCAGGAACAAACAAATTCAACAATGTTAATCCCGTAGCTGCGAAAGTGACTCCCAAAACTGCTCTGCGATTCAATCGGGAATCTGCTAACAAAATTGTCCCCGTATAAAGGTAGCCGAATACATACTCAGGCGGTGTTAAGTATTCCAGCACTATCACTATAGTAAAGGCGATCGCTATCAGCCAATATATTTTTCCACGCTTATCTAGAGCCTCTTTAATAGTCAAAAATCGATTTAATCTCATTATGTTTTATAAAAAATCAAAATCAGGCAATCCACAAAACTATTTATATTTAATTTAGACATAATTTTGATTTATCTGTACACATCGTATTTATGTCTTTATGTATATTTCTTAAAACTTAAAATATCGTTATTAGAACATATCTTTTCTTCGTTAAACTAGATCTTGTAATAAATTTTTCTGATAATTTAGGACAAAAGTATTTAGATGTTTTCTAAAAAACCTCAACTCTTCAAATTCTTTTTAAACAAAATATTAAATAAATAGAATTCTTTCCCAACCGGAGTTTCGGTTATAGACAAATATAAAAAATAGTGTCACTTTATACAAAAATAATTATCAGGCGGATTAAAATTTTTTCTAATATTTCTATCTTTGAAAGTAGCAAACATTAAGAATGTATTGTATAAACAAATAATGATCACTAGGCAAATAAATGAATAAGAGTAAAATTTAAATATTCTTCACAGAAATTTTAAAAAATATCTTGATATTCTATTATTTCTAAGAATTGGCTTGCTAACACTTAAGTTTAATTGAGAACGAAATACATGGGACAAGGTTTTTTACAAATTGGCTTAACGTTGTGTATCGTTATAGCAATCACTCCAATATTGGGAAGATACATGGCGCGTGTCTTCTTGGGAGAAAGAACACTGCTTGATCTGCTAATGAACCCGATAGAGCGTAGCCTCTACGTAGTAGCGGGTGTACGCAGGAAAGATGATATGACGGGCTGGCAGTATATCCGGGCAGTATTATACACTAACCTAGTTATGGGTATATCAGTCTATTTACTGATATATTTTCAGAGAATCTTACCCTGGAATCCCAATGGTTTCGGTGCACCCACCTGGGATATTTTGTTACACACTACTATTTCATTTCTGACGAACACCGACCAGCAACATTACTCTGGGGAGACAACCCTAAGCTATTTTAGCCAAGTAGCGGCTTTAGGCTTTTTGATGTTTACTTCAGCAGCTACCGGGTTGGCGGTAGGAATTGCCTTTATTCGTGGGTTGACAGGTAGAGGGCTAGGAAACTTCTACGTAGATATCACCCGTGCAATCACGCGGATATTGCTGCCAATTTCAATTATCGGGGCGATCGCCTTGCTTGTAGTAGGTGTACCGCAAACATTAGCTGGAACTCTGGTTGTGAAAACCTTAGATGGGGGGACACAGTATCTTGCTAGAGGCCCAGTGGCATCATTTGAGATGATCAAAATGTTTGGCGAGAATGGCGGTGGTTTTTTTGGTGTTAACTCTGCACACCCCTTTGAAAATCCGAATGGCGCTTCTAACTTAATAGAAACCATCGCCATGATTTCAATTCCAGCCGCTTTGATTTACACCTACGGTTTGTTTGCCAACAACATCAAACAAGCTTGGTTGCTTTTCTGGATGGTATTTGTGATTTTTGTAATTTTGATTGGAGTGACAGCCGTCGGAGAACTACAAGGAAATCCTCTCGTTAATGCCACCTTCGGATCAGATTTGCCTAATTTAGAAGGCAAAGAAGTCCGATTTGGCTGGGCACAAACAGCATTGTGGGCGGTTATGACAACCGCCACCATGTGTGGTGCTGTCAATGGAATGCATGATTCCTTGATGCCACAAGGACTATTTTCAACTTTATTCAACCTGTTTATCCAGGTTATTTGGGGTGGTCAGGGAACTGGGACAGCTTACCTATTTATTTATCTAATTCTTACCGTGTTTCTAACTGGGCTAATGGTGGGACGTACCCCAGAGTTTTTAGGGCGGAAAATAGAAAAACGGGAAATTGTTCTTGCTAGTTTAGTATTGCTGATTCACCCAATTGTAGTTTTAATTCCCAGTGCGATCGCCTTAGCTTATCCGATTTCTCTATCTGGAATTAGCAACGCTGGTTATCATGGTATTTCCCAAGTAGTTTATGAGTATGCCTCAGCGGCAGCAAATAATGGCTCTGGCTTAGAAGGCTTGAATGATAACACTTTATGGTGGAACTTGAGTACTCTAGTTGGCTTGTTAGGAGGGCGCTATATTCCGATTATTGCCATCCTGCTGTTAGCTGACAGTATGTCTCGTAAACAAGCAGTACCCGAAACCCCAGGTACTCTGAAAACCGATTCTCTGGTATTTACTGGTGTCACAGCTGGAGTAACTCTGATTTTGGGAGTGCTGACTTTCTTTCCAGTTCTGGCTTTAGGCCCCATAGCCGAGGGTTTTAAATTAGCATCCGGCAATTAGAAGCGGAGGCGATGAAACAAACAAGGGGGACAAGGTACACAAACACAGAAGTCTGATTGCCGGCTTCCTGCACTCAAAACCTTGGAAAGACAAAGTATAATTTCCCCCCTGCCCCCTGCCCCCTGCCCCCTCACCCCCTCTTCACTCACTATATAAATACGGTGGCAACTACCTCCTCCAAAGCTAGACGCCCAAGTTCCCGGCCTGGCGATCGCCGCCAAGCACGCAAAAAGGCGAAGATAAATACTAAAGGACTTTATCTCAGAGCAATTAGGGATGCTTTTATCAAGCTTAATCCCAAGTATGCAATCAAAAATCCAGTGATGTTTTTGGTTTGGGTTGGGACAATCATCACCCTAGCAGTAACCATTGACCCCAACCTCTTTGGCCCAGATTCGCAGAATAACCCGCAACTTTTCAACGGCTTGTTAACGGGGATTTTATTCTTCACCGTTTGGTTTGCCAATTTTGCAGAAGCCGTGGCTGAAGGGCGAGGTAAAGCCCAAGCCGATACTTTGCGCTCAACTCAGTTAGAAACCATCGCCAAAAAACTCGCCCCCGATGGCTTAATTAGTGAAGTCGCATCTACTAGCCTCAAACAAGGCGATACCATTTACATCGTTGCTGGTGATATCATTCCCGCCGATGGAGAGGTAATTATGGGCGTCGCTTCAGTGGATGAATCGGCAGTTACCGGGGAATCTGCACCAGTTCTCAAGGAATCAGGCTCAGATGTGGCAAGTTCCGTGACTGGTGGTACGCGGATTATTTCTGATGAATTGATTATCCGTATTACAGCTGACCCAGGTAAAGGATTTATCGACCGGATGATTGCCTTGGTGGAGGGAGCAGAACGCAGCAAAACACCTAATGAAATCGCTCTAACGGTGTTATTGGCAGTTCTCAGTTTAGTGTTTCTGTTTGTTATAGTAACCTTGCCCGCACTTGCCTATTACGTCAACAGTCCAGTTAGCGTACCAATTTTAATTGCTTTGTTGGTGGCGCTGATTCCGACAACTATTGGCGGATTACTAAGTTCTATTGGGATTGCTGGTATGGATAGGGTTGCCCAATTTAACGTCATTGCCACTTCTGGACGAGCAGTTGAAGCCTGTGGCGATGTCAACACTCTAGTTCTCGATAAAACAGGTACGATTACTCTTGGCAACCGTTTGGCTGAGGAATTTATCCCAATCAACGGTCACTCAATGGAAGAAATTGCTAACGTAGCTTGGGCAGCTAGTGTGTTTGACGATACACCAGAAGGAAAATCTATTGTTCGATTGGCAGAAAAGTTAGGTGCTAAGTTTGATTTCGACCCCAATCAAGCAGAAGGAGTTAATTTTTCTGCCAAAACCCGCATGAGTGGCACTAACTTACCAGGTGGACATGAGGCACGCAAAGGAGCAGTCGGAGCTATTAAAGGATTTGTACGTTCCCACAATGGACGCGATACCCCAGAACTTGATGTTACTTATGAACGAGTTTCACAACTGGGAGGTACACCTCTAGCAGTGTGTTTAGATAACGAAATTTATGGGGTAATTTATCTTAAAGATATTGTTAAACCTGGTATCCGCGATCGCTTCGAGCAACTCCGACGGATGGGAGTGCGTACCATCATGCTGACTGGGGACAACCGGATTACTGCTTCAGTCATTGCCAAAGAAGCTGGGGTAGATGACTTCATTGCCGAAGCGACACCAGAAGACAAAATCAGCGTCATTCAAAGAGAACAAACAGCAGGTAAACTAGTCGCCATGACAGGCGACGGGACTAACGATGCTCCAGCGTTAGCCCAAGCTAATGTCGGCGTAGCTATGAATACGGGGACTCAAGCAGCAAAAGAAGCCGCCAACATGGTGGATTTGGACTCTGACCCCACAAAACTGATCGATATTGTTAGCATTGGCAAACAATTGCTGATTACTCGCGGAGCATTGACTAC
Source organism: Komarekiella atlantica HA4396-MV6 (assembly GCA_019359395.1). GTDB lineage: Bacteria > Cyanobacteriota > Cyanobacteriia > Cyanobacteriales > Nostocaceae > Komarekiella > Komarekiella atlantica. The sequence continues at coordinate 189,264 of JAHHHK010000012.1, read as the reverse complement.
ATTTTCCATCGCCAATGATATTGCTAAGTACTTTGCAATTATTCCAGTGGTTTTTGCTGCCGCTAACCTGCAAAGCCTAAATATTATGAATTTGACCAGTGTTAAGTCTGCCGTATTATCGGCACTGATTTATAATGCTTTGATTATTCCAGCTTTGATTCCCTTGGCTTTGAAAGGTGTGCAGTTTAGACCCCTGACGGCTAATCAACTCTTACAACGCAATATCTTGATTTATGGCTTAGGTGGAGTTATTGCACCGTTTGTTGCCATAAAGTTAATAGATATGTTAATCACAGTTGTGGGATTGGCTTAAGCAATTCAAAATTATCCAAACTTCTGAGTGGTGGGTTCCGCTGCTCAGATTTTTCTCATAAATTAACTGCCAAGATAACAAAAATGCAAAGAACAAAGAAAATTATCAGACAAGTTGATTTATCAAGCAAGTTTTTACCAACAAATGTCATGCAGACGATTTCCTTGGTTGGGTCGCAAAGACGTAAACGACACTTACCACTCGCTGTTTTTATCTTGCTGTGTTTGAATGTGGTAGTTGCCCCAGTTGTTTATGCTGCTAATAACACCCTAGAACGGCGTTCTGCCTGGGCAATTGGCATCTTGGGGTTTGTGGCGCTGGCACTTATAATTTACTTGTTTGTCGTCGTTTTTCAACCAGAACGCTTCTAAAATAATTAAAAATTAAATATAAAATTCTAAGAACAAGTGGAAACTTTTTTATGCCTATTATTAGAGAAACTATTAGAGCAATTTGCATAACTCTGGTGCTTTGGTTGCTGACTGCAATCATCTATCCTCTTGCAATTCTTGTAGTGGGTCAAGTTTTCTTTCCATTTCAAGCTAACGGCAGTATCATGTCCAATTTAAACAATGAACCAATTGGTTCCGTTTTGATTGGTCAGGTGTTCACATCCGAAAGATATTTCCGTCCTCGTCCCAGTACTGTTAGATATAGCCAAGGGAAAAGAGCTAAACCAACTGGCATCTCTGGCGCTAGTAACCTCGCTGCTAGTAATCCAGAGCTACTGGATCGAGTTGTAGAGCAGGCTAATCAATTACGAGAAGAAAATATTCGACCGATCGCTGATTTAATTTATACTTCTGGATCTGGCTTAGATCCTCATATTTCATTAAGAGCAGCACAGGAGCAATTACCGCAGGTAGCTCGTGCGCGGGGAGTAGAAGAAAATGAAATCTTACGTTTAATTAATAAGTATACTGATGGGAGATTTTTATGGATTTTTGGCGAGCCAGGAGTCAATGTTCTTCGCTTGAATTATGCGCTTGATCTACAAGAAATTAATAGTAAACAGAATCAATAAAATGTGAATAGAAATAAATTGTAGAGACGTTGCAATGCAACGTCTCTACAGGAATGCAACGTTTCTACAGCCCTGCAAACCATTCATACCCCTGATCCTCCCAGTAGCCTTTAGTAGGCAATAAAATGCTAGTGAATGTAATCTGAGTTACCCACTTACTTAGCTTGTAGCCCAATTTGATTGGCGATGCTAAGCGTATAGGCGCACCATTATCAGCTGATAACGGCTGCCCATTTTTTTGATAAGCCATGAGAGTTTGAGGATGTACAGCAGAGGCAATATCCCAGCTTTCATAGTAGCCATCGGCAGATTTGAAGTATACATAGCGGACACTTGACTTAGGCTGTACTAGTGCCACTAAGTCTCGTAATCGCACACCTCCCCATTGAACGATCGCAGCCCAGCCTTCAACACAGACATGACGAATTACCATTGAAGTCAAGGGAAGTTTTTGAATGTCTGCCATACTCAATTGCATTGAATTATTTACCTCACCATCAATTGTCAGGTAAAACTGCGCTGGGTCAATTTGCGGAGTGAAGTCAAACGTATTAACCAGTAATTTATCTGGCTCAATGGCATCTAGAGAAAATTCAGGTATGGGCTTTTGAGTTTGTAGGAGCGCTTCCAGACTTTGGTTTAGTGGCTCAGATATTTGCCTGACATTATCTGAAAACAAATTTGTCCCACATCCACCTAGAAACAAGCCTAACCCCGAAATTCCAGATATTTGCAGTAAATGACGACGGGATAGGGTGCGTTTGGGAAGAATCAAACTCATAAAACCTCTACAAAAACATAGACTTAATTAAAAAAATTTAGCTTATTCTCAGCATGATTACAGGAAATTGTGGTATTCAAAATTATAGCCAATTTATAACCTTATTCAGGACAATTTAATATAGTTAGCAATGCTTTCATTGCATATACTGAGCAAAAGTAAGATGTTAAATCATACTAATACTGGTTCGGCTAGCACTGCATCTTCAACATCTGCAAGTTATTCTCTTTATCCGGCGCGATCGCGACGAGGCAAACACAAAATATTTATCGGTATGGCTCCTGGGGTAGGCAAAACCTACCGGATGCTAGAAGAAGGACACGCACTCAAACAGGAAGGAATTGATGTCGTGATTGGGCTTTTGGAAACCCACGGACGCAAAGAGACAGCACAAAAGGCAGAAGGATTAGAGATTGTACCCCGCAAGCAATTTCCTCGCGGTGAGTTGATGCTGACGGATATGGATACAGATGCAATTATAGAGCGATCGCCCCAATTAGTCTTAATTGATGAACTCGCTCATACCAATGTCCCTGGTTCCCAGCGAGAAAAACGCTACCAAGATGTAGAAGTAGTTTTGGCAGCAGGCATTGATGTCTACTCCACAATGAATATTCAGCATCTAGAAAGTCTCAATGATTTAGTAGCAAGAATTACTAGCGTAGTAGTACGTGAGCGAGTTCCAGACCGCATCCTGGATGAAGCAGATGAAGTGGTGGTAGTTGATGTGACACCCGAAACACTGCAAGAACGATTACTAGAAGGCAAAATTTACGCACCGCAAAAAATTCAACAATCCCTCGATAACTTTTTCCAACGCCGTAACCTGATTGCTTTGCGGGAGTTGGCTTTGCGGGAAGTTGCAGACAATGTAGAAGAAAACGCGATCGCCACTACCCCCAACGGACAATTCTGTAATATTCACGAGCGGGTTTTGGTGTGCGTATCTACCTATCCCAACTCAGTGCAACTATTACGCCGGGGTGCAAGGCTGGCTAACTATATGAATGCCCCACTTTATACTTTGTTTGTCGCCGATCCAGAGCGCTTCCTCACTAAGGAGGAAAGCCTACACATCCACACTTGTGAGAAGCTATGTCAAGAATTTGAAGGTACTTTTATTCGTGTTACCAGCAATAATATAGCCAACGCGATCGCCAAAGTCGCCGAGAAATATCGGATCACCCAGATTGTGATTGGAGAAAGTCAGCGATCTCACTGGCAAATGTTCCTCAAAGGGTCTTTAACTCAAAAATTGGTGCGCTTACTCAAAAACATCGATTTGCATATCATCGCCACCGAAAAAATATCCTCATCAAAGTAATGAACGCTCACCATTGCAAGACTAACCTGACGCTTGACAGTTAACTGTTTACTGTTTACTGTTTACTGTTAAACTATCCCTGACAATCAACACCAGAATGTATATCTATGCAACCGACTCTACAAGCTGCTGTTCCAACTCGCGTTATCGGTTTAATTAGTGGCACATCTGTAGATGGTATAGACGCTGCTTTAGTAGATATTTCCGGTACGGATTTTGATTTAAAAATTGAGTTGGTAGCTGGGGCTACATATCCTTATCCCGCCGAACTGAGAACCAAAATCTTAGCAGTTTGTGCTGGGGAAGCCATTTCAATGGCAGAATTGGCTCAAATAGATGATGCGATCGCTTTTACCTTTGCTCAAGCTGCCCAAAATATCCAAATTGATCACCAGCCAGCTACTCTAATTGGCTCTCATGGTCAAACTGTTTATCATCGCCCACCTGGAGACTGGGGACTGGGCAAGGTTTTTCCTAGTTCTAAATCCTTGGGTTACAGCTTGCAATTAGGGCGTGGTGAATTGATTGCTAATTTGACGGGTGTTACTACTGTCAGTAATTTTCGTGCTGCTGATATCGCCATTGGTGGTCACGGTGCGCCTCTTGTACCAAGAGTAGATGCTTTTTTACTCAGCCATTTTGAGGAGGGGCGTTGTATTCAAAATATTGGTGGTATTGGTAATGTTGCGTATATTCCCCCTCGACAACAGGGTGACTGGCTGGAAAAAATTCGCGCCTGGGATACTGGCCCAGGAAATAGCCTTTTAGATTTGGCTGTAGAGCATTTAAGCGCTGGTGCTAAAACCTACGATGAAAACGGTGATTGGGCGGCTAGTGGCACTCCCTGCTATCAATTGGTAGAACAATGGCTCAGCCAAGATTACTTTCATCTCCCGCCGCCCAAATCTACTGGTCGTGAGTTATTTGGCGTGGCATACCTGCATCAATGTTTACAAGAAGCCGAAGCATATCAACTTAGTTCCGCCGACATGCTGGCAACTCTTACGGAACTCACAGCTGCTTCAATTGCTCACAGTTACCAAAGTTTTTTACTACAGATGCCACAGCGAGTACTATTATGTGGTGGTGGTAGTCGCAATCTTTATTTAAAACAAAGATTACAGTTATTGTTGCCATCAGTACCAGTTTTGACTACAGATGAAGTCGGTTTGAATGCAGATTTTAAAGAAGCGATCGCTTTCGCTGTTTTAGCCTACTGGCGAAGTTTAGGCATTCCTGGTAACTTACCTACTGCCACTGGTGCATCTCAAGAAGTACTACTAGGAGAAATTCACCAAGCTTAATATTGAATATTGAACTGGTTTTAACTCATATTTGCATAAAGGTCACGGTAAAGCTTAAGTTTTTTAACCTTCATAATTATCAAAAATCGCCAATAATTCAATATTAGATAGTTTTGACGTAATTTACTAATTACTCGACGGTTAAACTCGTTAAAACTTTTAGTACCTCCAGATAACCGATAATTAGCATAATCGGTATATATTGCGTTTTCTTTAAAGTACTGAAAATTCTGAATAAAGTTTGATTGTCTGTAAAAAACTAGCACCTCTGGTAAATTTGTCAGACCAATACCTTTTTGAGTTATTCTGCTGAAAAACTCATAGTCTTGCGCTCGATGTAATTCTTCACAGTAACCACCGTATTCTTTAAATAGAGACCTCCTGATCATAGCAGCACAATTTGCTATTTTCATTTTGCCTTGTTTAAAGCCTTGATACACTTTATTTGGATTGGTAGGCCAATGGATAATTTTAGCTGGATCAAAAATGGCTTCTTCACAAAAAGAGCATGATTGAGAGCCGACAGCGCCAATATCCAAATTGTTATCTAAAAAATTAACTTGCCTCTCAAAACGTTCAGGATAAGAAATATCATCACTGTCACATACAGCAATATATTTACCGCGTGAATATTCTAAGCACTTATTACGTGCTTTACCCCGACCACCATGTTCTTGATAATAGACTCTAATTCGTGAATCTTTTGCCGCATATTTAGCGATTAATTCGGTAGTTCCATCAGTACTACCATCATCTATAATGATGAGTTCCCAATCCGAAAAAGTCTGATTGAGTACGCTATCAATGGCATCATTAATATATTTCTTGACATTATAAGCAAGCATCATTACTGATACAGTAGGCGTAGAATGTATTATTGGTTCATTCATTTTGCATTCTCATCCTAGTACATTGCACAACTTGAAAAAGATAGCCCTCTACAGTCCCTTATGGATTGCAAGCATACCTGTATTAGCTATTTTTTGATTATTCACATTTTGAAATATCATCTACTGCTGGGATTGTAGAATCAAGACAAACTGTCGATCAAACTCTAATTTTTTTTATGTTATGGTTTCAATTTCAGCTTTTTTTGCATCGTTATAATCATCAGAATCAGCTAACTTAAATCCATATTTTTTAAAGTAATCTAAGAAAAATTTAGATTCTTTAGGATAAACTTTTTTAACCATAGCTGGATTTCCTGCTAATAAAATATAATTCTTATCAATAAAATTCTTTGTAACAACAGAACCAGCACCTACAAATGTAAATGAGCCTATGGCTGTACCTGGTAAGAACATACAATGACTGCCAATATAACACCTATCACCAATAATAATTGGCTTATTAATGTTAGTAACATCAATATCTGCGGTGATGGTATGTGTATAAAAAGTTGAATTATAACCACCTATTAAAGTAGCTTTACCTATAATTATTTGTCCTGGAACATCAAAATAGTGTCTACCTGTTATGCTACTACTCTCACCGATTTTCAGACATCCAAAGCCTTCGTTATCTTGATAGTTTAGTTTGGATGCAGTAAACCAATTGCCCCATCCAGAAATAGCAGATTTTTCCATCATAGTTAGATGGGAGAGGTTTTTAAAATAGTTAAAGCTTTGGATTTTTACATTATCTTTTAGAGTAATTTTTTTAATGTTTAAGATTGATAGACCAATATAAACGTTTTTACCAATTTCATGACCCATTATTTTTAAAACTAATATTTTTAGTTTAGATGGGAGTAAAGCTACTAAAAGGGCAATTAAAAAGTTGTTCATTAGGTGACTTTTATTATTTTTAACTCAAACAAATTTAAATTCTATTTAATAAGCGTTTTATAATCTTCTAAAGCATTACCTGCTATTTGATTCCATTGCAGATGTTCAAGTGCATAACGCCGTCCACGCAATCCCATCTCTTGCCAATTTGGACGAGACTTCAATAATTTTACTAATCCTTCTTTGATTGATAATACATCTGGCTTGACCACAACCCCACAACCACTTGCCTGAACATAATTTGCAATGCCAGCAACTTCTGAAACTAACAATACTCGACCTGCTAGCATTGCTTCTAGAGCGGCTAAGCTAAATCCTTCAAAACGGGAGGCTAGACAGAAAATGTCGTATTCAGCGATTATTGATGAAGAAGATTGATTATAGTTTGGCTCAACAAAAGAAACTTTTTCTAATATAGAAAGCTGAGTAGCTCTCTTTTGTAATTTATTTTTATCTCCCCAATCAGGCCCTTGAATAAAAAGTTTAGCATCTATCGTTTCTAGTACTTCCTTAAATGCATCAATTAAAATATCCAAACCTTTATTATGGGCATCGATACGCCCTAAAAATAAAAGTTTAGGAATTCCTACCTCTGTCCAACTAAGTGAAGATTCAGAATGTACATCATCAGGTGAGAAGCCATTAGGCGTTTCTATAGCTAGGGTATGAACATTTAAACGTTCCAACCATTTAGCATGGCGAATATCTAAAACTTGAATAGCATTTGCTTGCTGCAATAGACGTTTTTCTATGAGATACCAATAAGACCATTTAAGATGGGCATTTTTATTAAAAATAGATGGATGATAAGGATCATGAGGTGCAATTATGTATGGAATAGCATTTTTTTTACATAAACGTGATAAAAGATAACTTTTTAAATAAAATATTCCATTAATAATTATAATAGAGTTCTTTATTTCCTGAGCAATATACTGCTTTAAACCAGATGGAATTTCAAATTTGTGTGATTTATTTTTGTGGGCAAAACACTTAATTGCATAACCAGTATTTGATTGAAAAAAACTGTCTTCTTTACCTTCGCACAATATTGTAACTTGAACTCCATGAGATGCAAGCCCTGAAGACAAGCCATGTATAGACTTTGTCATTCCATCGGTAATTTTGTCTCCAAATGCTGGAAATTGGGGTAAGTAAATATGAATGTTCATCACCTTCCTCACTTAAATAAATATGTAATATTTTAGTACGTAAAATGGTAATTTAAGCTACCTACCTTACATATGAAAACTTTGATTACTAACAGTAAATTCATTTTAAATTTTCAGCAAGAAATCGTCTTGCTGTCTCAAGACTATATTAGGTAATCATTGACTATAGATAAAATTTTATTGGGGTTATTGATAAACTAAAAGTATAAGCTTAACCAATACTTTTGGTTTATTTGAACTAAAAAAATAAGCATTAACCCCACTTGATTATTGTTTGGATTATTCTCAGTTCAGCATTCTTAGCAACATAATAAGGTGCGAAGTTAAACCAGAAAATTTTGTTTGGTTCGCGCTTTTGAGAAAACCACCTTTAACAATACAATTATTTGTCACATAGGGCAAGACTTTTTCTGAGAATTAGCGGTGGATCTATTTGTAGAAATTGTTGATGAATTCAAATTAAAAATCTCAAAATGGCGTAGTAGCAACACTAAATCATGTTTGAGGGCTATGAATCATTATGTCGATACATCTCTAAAATATTCCTGAATATATATAAATTTGAATTGTATAGATAGTTCACTGTGCTTTTTGAAATACTAATATCTATCTACAGATAGACGATATATTTGCAAGTATTTGTGTCATGTCAATAGTTATAAGCGATACAGCGATCGCCATATAAAATCCCCTCATACCTAATTGGGCAGAGGGGAAAGTAATCAATGATATTATTAAGGCTTACTGTATCATAAACAACATTATTAAAGCAGTGGAATATTGAAAAGATAGTTGTAGACTCGTATGAGTCCGTCAACAAGCTAGATAAAGTTTTACAGAGATTGCTCCTGATCAGGAACTCTGGATACTTCACAGATTTTCTTGCTGTCGTCTAAATTGTTGCTGTAGTCTAAATTGTTGCTGTCGGCTAAATTCTTGTTGTCGTCTAAATTCTTGTTGCCGTCTCACTTCTTGCTGTTGTAATCTCAATTGTTGCTGTCGGCTAAATTCTTGCTGCTGTTGTCTCATTTGTTGCTGTTGCTGTCTAAATTGTTGCTGTTGTCTCATTTGTTGGCGTTGTTGGCTAAACTCTCGTTGCTGTAATCTTAGTTGCTGTTGCTGTTGTTGTGGTTCTTGAATATATAACTGTAGCCATGTTTTCTTGACTTGCTCTTGTATTTGCTGATCTCGTTCTTCTTGTTGTTGTCTGATTCTTTCTGAAAATGAGTTTTGCCTTTGAGGATTCGTCTCAATTATTTGTCCATGAGCAGGATAATTAATTGGCAAAACTGTTGTAAGAATGATCAATAGTAGCCCTGACTTAGAGATAAATGAGCCATTCACAATGCAATTTTCTCCTTAATTGTTATAGATTAGTTTGAGCGATCGCTCAAATCTTAGTCATTACACAGTTAATTTTTACTAGCTCTTAGTTGTCCACAAGCAGCATCGGCTTCTAACCCACGGGAATAGCGGACGCTAACAGCAATTTGTTGTTGCTTAAGGATGTTGACAAAAGCTTGAATGCGATCGCGGTTAGGACGTTTGTAGTCTACTTCTTCGATAGGATTGTAGGGAATCAAATTCACATGACTTTGGAACCCTCTCAAACATTTCGCCAGTTGTAATGCATGTTCTGGCAAATCGTTGACACCAGCGAGAAGAATATATTCAAAAGTAACCCGGCGTCCAGTAACTTCCACATATTCCCGACACTCAGCCAGTAAATCTTCCAAAGGATAGGCGCGGGCGCTGGGGATAAGTTTTTCTCGCAGTGCTTGGTTAGGTGCGTGGAGACTAACAGCAAGAGTGACTTGCAAATGGTGTTGAGCGAATTGACGAATGCGATCGCAAATACCAACTGTTGAAATAGTAAGCGATCGCGCTCCTATACCAACATCTTGATTCAGAGATTTCAAGGCTGCTAGGACATTCTCAGTATTCAACAATGGTTCACCCAGTCCCATGAATACCACATTGCTAACCCGTTGCTGAAAATCTTCTTGTACAGTCAACACCTGATCCACAATTTCATGTACTGCTAGGTTACGCTTGTAGCCTCCTTTACCAGTAGCGCAGAAATCACACGCCATCGGACAACCTACCTGCGTAGAGACGCAAACTGTCAGCCGGGATTTTGGGCCTTTTCCCCCTTCGCCAAAAGTGGGAATGCCAACAGTTTCAATAATTTGACCATCTGCGAGTTGCAGTAGATATTTTATTGTGCCATCAGGTGCGACAGCACGGTGGTGTATCGTTGAGCGCCCAATCGGGATTTCTGCAACTTCTGCACGCCATTGTTTAGGGAAAACAGAAATATCAGATAGCGATCGCGCCCCCTTCTGATATATCCATTCATGCAGTTGCTTTCCTCTATAAGCAGGTTGTCCATGCTGTTGCACCCAAGCGGTTAACTCTACAACCGAAGCACCTAGTAGAGGAATTAGTTCTGATTTTTCTGGGTTGTGTGAGTCAACCGGAGATACAAGAGGCGTAGCAGACATAAGAAATTCAGAATTGATACTGGATCTCTATCCTATAACTTCTTGTTCAAAGCTGGAGTTGACTGGACAGGTTTTTGCTTAACTGGAATTTCAATCCAGAATTCTGTTCCTTCTCCAAGTTCCGAAATACACTTTATTTTCCCGTGATGCTTATCTACAACGATTTGATAACTGATTGATAATCCTAAACCAGTGCCTTGTCCCACAGGTTTAGTTGTGAAAAAAGGGTCAAATATTCTTTGCCTAACGTTTTCTGTCATCCCTGAGCCATTATCTTTAATAATGATAATTATATGCTGTTGATTTTCTACGTGAGTTTGGATGGTAATGCGACTGGATTGCTTGGCAATTCCTTGTTTTGAACACACTTCTTCTTGGTAACGCATAGCATCAATTGCATTACTTAAGATATTCATAAACACCTGATTTATTTGTCCTGCATAGCATTCTACAAAAGGTAAATCGCCATATTTTTTGATAATTTCAATGGGTTGAAAACCAGATTTATCCTCTAGACGATGTTGCAAAATCAACAGTGTATTATTGATACCCTCATGAATATCAATAGATTTCATCTCAGCTTGATCAAGTCGCGAGAAATTCCGTAAATTTAGGACAATATCACGAATTCGTTTAGCTCCCACTTCTAAAGAAGATAAAATTTTTGGTAGATCTTCAATGATAAAATCTAGGTCATTTTTTTTAAGTAATGCTTCAATTTCCGGGTGAGGTTGAGGATAAAATTGCTGGTATATCTGGATTAAACTTAGTAAATACTGAGTGTATTCATTAATATATTTGAGGTTGCCATAAATAAAGTTTACTGGGTTATTAATTTCGTGAGCAACACCAGCAACTAATTGACCCAGACTAGACATTTTTTCAGTTTGAATTAGTTGTGATTGTGTCTGTTGTAACTCCTTGAGAGTATTTTCTAACTTTTGTGCTTGTGTTTCGGCAGTTTTAGCCAGATATTCCTGAATTTGTAGCGTATTTTCTAGCTGTGCTTGTCGCTGCGTCAGTTCATCTGTTAATTTCTGAATATCCTCCAAAGCTGTATTTTTAGCTTGTAGCAAAAAAAATAAGTCAACAGTCTGGTCATGAATTGCAAAGTCTTTCAGCTTCAAATTATAGTTAGTTAGAGTATCTGTATTACTTCCCCAAACAGAGCAGAGAAAAACCATAATGTCTTGCTCAGGAACATACATCATTTGCCCTTTAAGAATCATGTTATTATGCAAAGATTCAAACAGAAATAAAGAGCTAAGCCGTTTGGCGATCGCTATAAAATTAAGCTGAATCTTTGGACGTATAATCTGAAATTTTTGCTCAATTAAACTGCCTACTAAAGGGTCTGGATGAATCCGTTGCAAAACCTCTCCTACTTGGACAACCTTCCTTTCACGATTGAACACAATATGAAATGGAAAGGCTTTTGCGAACAACTGTGGTGGAAGACTGAACTGAGGAGAAATCATAGTCAGTTAGGTTTATACTCAATCAAGAAAGCATCATGCTCGGCTCCCTCTTCCCGATTTTGAGTTTGGACAATATTAACTTCTGTGTTGAACCTTGTCCCCAAACCTTTGAGCAAACCGACAACCATTGCAGTTAGTCCGTGACGACTAGAACGGTAGTGTAATTCTAAAGAATTTTCTTCTATTTCAGTACACTCAAACGAAGGCGGATCATATTTTGGAAAATTGATACTAAGACGAGTATGAAGTTCATCCAAATTTTCCAAGAATTCAGGTAATGTATCACCACCCATGTCCATCATTGCACCGTAGCCTGCCTTGCCAGTATACTGTATCCAATATTCTCCAAAGGCTTGCATAATTTCTGCACCAGATAAGCCGACAACCTCACTTGTCGCCTTCACTAGTTTGTGAGTTAGGTCATCAGGATAGGGTTCCATCCTTAAGAAAGTATCTATTTTGACTTCAGCTTTTTGTTTAATTGTCTGCCAAATTTCTTCACCAAAGCGATCGCACACCATATCACGAATCGCTTTGTTTATTAAGCCGTACATTCCAATATCCTATGATTGATATATCTTTTATTTCATAGTACACAGTCAAGCTGTCAAATTAATTTTTATCTTCTAAAAAGATGACAAATCAATTAAAAAAGCTGCTGTGTCAACTCCTAACTCGCTTCACGAACAAGAAGTCAATTGATATAATTGATTCCGACGGAAAATTTATTTCTTTACAAGAATAGTCTTCTTAAATAGGTAGGTATAATTAAACATAAAATACGATTTTAGTTCGTAAGTGAGATTCATCGCCCAAAACAAGGATTATTAGGACTTTAGTCCTGACTACAAACTTTAATTTATTTATGCCTAGTTAATTACCTACTGCTTTCTATTTTCTTTTTCTTGATATATCAAGTGATTTCCTCAATCAACCAAAAGTTGAACCGTTCCATCCCCACATTGCACCTTTGGCATCTGCAAACTCTATGTAAATCCGATTTTTAGGTACACCTAGCGTTTGATTAATCTGCTGGCAAAAATCCTGACTCATCGCCTCAGTTTGGTCTGGCTTCATTGTGCCAACGCTCTTAATTTCGATGTAGCAAACAGGTTCAGTATTCCCTGCAAATGTCATGGGGATTCCTGGCTCAAACGCAGTCATTACATAGGATTCAGGTTTTCCCAAATATTTAGCTAACTTGGCAGATAGACTCAAAAGCATTGACTCAACTTCAGCTTTTTGAGGAGCAGATACAGAAGTTTGTACTTTAATTAATGGCATATAAATAATTCGTAATTCGTAATTGTCAAACTTAACAGTGGCGATCGCTGTGTTAATTTGATTTCACCGTACAGAGAAGTTCGATTACAGCTCATTATGAGATGAACGAAATAAATGACTATGTTCGGGATGATATAAACGCGATCGCCCTGTTGCTGGTAGGAGCGCTGGACTGATCAAATAAAGTGTAGTACGAATTAGCTGTTCTTGATGAGTGCAATCTGCCATTTGGTCAAGAGGAACAACTCTGATTTTTTCATCTGGCCACCCTATACGAAAGCAAATTGCTACCGGGGTTTCGGCTGGATAATGTTCCAGTAGTTTAGCTTGGGCATTTTCGACATGACGCGCACTTAGATATAGGCAAAGGCTAGCTTGATGTGCTGCAAGAGTAGCTAATTCTTCGGTAGCGGGGACTTGTGTTCGTCCGCTGATGCGCGTTAGGATGATGGTTTGAACTAAACCGGGAACAGTTAGTTCGACTTTGAGTTTAGCAGCTGCGGCTTGAAAAGCACTGATACCGGGTATGACTTCAAAAGGAATTTTTGCCTGTGCTAGCAGGTGCATTTGCTCATGGATGGCGCTGTAGAGACTAGGGTCGCCGGAATGGAGGCGGATAACTGATTGGTGCGATCGTACTCTTGCGATCATGATTGGCAAAATCTCTTCTAAAGTCTGATTCGCAGTCCTAATTATCTCCGCGTCTTTTCGGCAAACATCCAAAATCTGTTCAGGTACTAAAGAATCAGCGAATAAAATCACATCGGCAGCAGCCAATAATTTTTGCGCCTTGACCGTCAATAAATCTGGATCTCCGGGGCCTGCTCCCACAATATACACAGACGGTTCTACAGTATATCGTGTTTTTTCATAGATAACACTTTCAGTATATTCACGCTGATCAGAACACACAACAGTCCCTCAAAAAGTTTGTTTGACATTTTCTTCAGTATCTTTCCGGATTTACCCTCTTTTCCTAGTAGAGAGTAATGGTAGATGCACCCTGGTTAAGCCCTAGAGAAAACTCTGGGGCATTTTTTATTTCTTGGTCAAGGGTCAAGAGACGCGATTAATCGCGTCTGTACGAGGGTCAAGAGTAGAGACGCGATTAATCGCGTCTGTACAAGGGTCAAGAGTTAATAATTTTCTCATTGTCCCCTCTGCCCCCACTCCCCATGCCCCGGTTGTTGAGTTTCGACTACGCTCAACTGCCGCGAAGTCGAAACACTACTCCCCCTGCTCCCTCATCTCCCACTCTCCCCATCTGCCTTAGAGGGAGGAACTACATCGGGTAAAGGGCGTTTGATTAAGTAAAGCCAAGCTAACCCAACTAATCCTAAAACAATTCCTAGACCGCTCACTACTTGTGCCATCCGCAAGGGCCCTAGCATTAAGCTATCAGTGCGAAAACCTTCAATCCACAAACGTCCTAAGCTATAGGCTGGCCAGTAAACTAGAAACAGTGTGCCTACTTTTAAGCGTGGCTTGCCAGATAAAGACCGAAAAAACAACGTAATCAACAGCGCAAACACCATTAAATCCCACAGAGATTCATAGAGGAAGGTGGGATGAAAGTAATCGAAATTGGCATACTCTAAAGGACGATTATCCGGTGGAATATATAGCTTCCAGGGTAAATTAGTAGGGCCGCCAAAAGCTTCTGAGTTGAAGAAATTGCCCCAACGTCCGATCGCCTGTCCTAAAATCAGCGAAGGAGCCACCAAATCTGCTAGTTGCCAGAAAGAAACTTGTTTAAGTCTGGCAAAAATTAACGCTGCCAAAACGCCACCTAGAATTGCTCCATGAATGGCAATACCTCCTTCCCAGATCGCAATGATTTTTCCTGGAGTTGAGGCATATTTTGACCACTCAAACAAAACGTAATATAGCCGTGCGCCGGGAATTGCCCCAATTAGCAACCAAAAGAATAAATCGCTCAGCAAATCTGGATTAACATTACGGCGCTTTGCCAAGTATTGAGAAAGAAGAACACCAATTAACACTGCTGTGGCAATCAACAAGCCATACCAGCGGATAATTATTGGCCCTATTTTCACCAGAATCGGGCCCGGAGAAGTAAATTGAAACGCCAAGGGCAAGGTGGAATCCAGTACCATGCAAAATTACCTAGAAGATTTCATAAACTGTCCACGCACTTTGCTAAGTACGGGGTTTTTTACGTCTCAATTGCTGAACTACGCTTGAATCCTTCACAAAGAAAGTGGGGACGCAAGTGGAAGTTCAGCATCCACGTTTAGGAGTCTAATTCCTAATGCCTAGTTGAGCATAACTCGTGCCACCACAACAATGGACTTTAACACCCTCGCTCAGAGCGCGAGATGGTAGATTTGAGTAAGTTACACACAAAGGTTTCGATATAATCACCTAAACAACTTTGATAAATCTAAGATTGTGATTGCTGTTTATCCTGGTAGTTTCGACCCCATCACCTTGGGACATCTTGACCTCATTGGGCGTGCCAGTCGGCTGTTTGAGCAGGTAATTGTCGCAGTTTTGCGGAATCCCAACAAAATGCCACTATTTAGCGTTCAACAACGGCTAGAACAGATTCGCCTCTCTACACAACATCTACCTAATGTAGAAGCAGACAGCTTCGACGGTCTTACTGTCAACTATGCTCAAATGCGACAAGCGCAAGTTCTGCTACGGGGTTTACGGGCAGTGTCAGACTTTGAAATAGAATTGCAAATGGCTCACACCAATAAAACTCTTTCTACTCAAGTAGAGACAGTTTTTTTAGCAACCTCAAATGAGTATAGTTTTTTAAGTAGTAGTGTGGTAAAAGAGATTGCAAGGTTTGGTGGCTCTGTCGATCATCTCGTTCCCCCACACATTGCCCTAGATATATACCAATGCTACAACCACAACTCTCCAATGTTGAATCCAATCACAACGGAAGCAATCCCCCTCAAGAGTATGCCAATGGAAACTCTTACGGACAAGCTCCGCGATCAGCAAGTGTAGACATTCAGCAGGAACTTGACCGCCTAGAGGAAATGGTTCTCTCTAGTCTCCGAATTCCGCTGACCGGACGCACGCTCATAGATGAAGAAAAGCTGCTAGATCAGCTAGATTTCATTCGGCTTTCCTTACCATCGGTTTTTCAGGAAGCAGCAGCAATCCTGGAACAAAAGGATGAAATTCTGCTGCAAGCAGAAGAGTATGGACAGCAAGTTGTTGAAGCAGCGCAAGCAAAAAGAGCGCAGATTTTGACTGAAAGCGATGTTGTCAGACAGGCAGAACAGGAAGCCGAACAACTGCGACGACAAGTGCAACAAGAATGTGAAGCAATCATGCAAGAAACACTTACTGAAATTGACCGCAAGCGCCATGCTTGTCAGCAAGAGTTGGAGGAAATGCGCCAAACAGCGATCGCCCAAGCTCAAGAAATTGAAGATGGTGCTGATGGATATGCCGATGGCGTCCTGGGAAATATCGAGCAGGATCTCCAAGAGATGTTGCGAATTATTACCAATGGACGGCAAAAACTGCGAGGAGATAGCTCTGTGCAGCGTCATTCACCTCCTGGTAAGAGAAGATAGAGGATCTAAAAACAGATGAAGAAGAATTTTAGGTTGGGTTTTGCTAGTGCTTAACCCAACAATTTTCATTAAAACTTTTAGATTTCCATAGACGAAACCTAACCTACTTAGTAAATAGGTTCAAAATTATGGCTTGTAATTACTAAGCAGGATTTTTAAGAAATGCTGATAGCTCAAGTTAACTTTGGAATAAATGTAGCCGGATTAATCAGAATTATTTATTTACTTTTAACAATCCCTTACTTTATTTTCATGTTAGTTTGGCTAGTACGAAGGGGAGCCAGACTTGAAGGTTGGGCTTTAGCACTTTACATTATCCAAGTGATATTTACGCTCATTATATTGTTATTGTATGGGTTGATTTTAATGTTTCAAGGCTGGCGTCTAGATCCAATTCTTCAGTTTGGGCAATTTTTATTGTTGCTATTAATTATTTACCTGACTATCAAAGATATTGTAATTAATGCAGTTTATAGAAATAGGTAATTTGATAATTCGGTGTAGAGACGCTAGATTTCGCATCTCTACTAAAAGTAAGTTTTGTTACACAAACTGACTACAAAGTATATGTAAAATCTTCCACCAAGATACCAGGAACCAAACTACCTCCAAGTTGCCGACCATCGTATGTACCTACTTCGGGAATAAATTCCTGAAAATTGGTCAAATTGATTAGGTTTTCTCCCCAGAAGCGATAGAGACTTTCATCAAAACGCAAGTTTTCAATAGGGGCGATAATTTCTCCATTTTCTACCCAAAAACAAGCATAACGAGTCATTCCTGTAATTCTACCAGTGGGGCGATCGCTCCAATTCAAGTAATGCAAATTTGATACATATAAGCCTGTATTCAAACTTGGAATAATTTGCTCAAAGGCTAAATTTCCTAGACTTATTTCTGGCGCACGTAATGTTTCTGAACCATTAGCGCCATTGGCAATTTTCTGATATTCCTTAGCAGTTCGAGAATTAACTAAAGTATTTACCAAAAGTCCTTGTTCTATAACACTTAACTCCGGTGCAGCCATTTCTCCCAATTCATTAAATCGCGGCACTAATCCCCGCTGAAAGTTTTCTTTCAAGTTAAATATTGGTGAAAGTTGTTTTTCTTGACGCCATAGAGCAGCTAAAGCACTGTTTCCTTGTTGGATATCAGCTTCGCTCACGGCTCCCCAAGAAAGCATCATTAATAAATCTGCAACAGCAGCAGGTGCAAAATAAGTTTTGTAATGTCCTCGTGGTAATTCTTTAGCCGAGCGAGAAAGCATTTCTAGTTGTTGCTTTGCTTCGCCGATTTTGGCTATATAAGCAGCTGCATTCCAATCACTCCCAGCAAAAGTACCTTTAACAGCTTGTCCAGACGTGGTAAATAAAGAATAATCTAAGGTAAAAGAATCAGTCACAAACCAGTGTTTCTGACCGCTAGAATCACCATAACCTTTAACTACTACTCCCCCAGCATATATACCAGTAAAATCCAATTCAGCAACTAGTTCTAGCACAGTAGGCACTACTGCTTCTGCTACCAATAATTTTCCAGGATATACTTCCCGACTGGTGTTGCTTCCTGATGGCAAAACTAGATAAGGATCAACTGGTAATAAAGGAAGTTCTTCACGTAGTTCTTGTAAAGCTTCATATCCCAATTGCCAATCTACTTCCCAATTTCCAGTAAAAGGAAACTGCCGAAAACTGCTGCGCTGATTTTTCATCAAAGTCAGTTCTATCCAACCATCAGCCACACAACCAGTTTGTCTGACTTTTGCATGATTGAAACGAGTAAATTGACTCCGTTCACTGCTTAGTTTCACAGTAAAGTGTTCATCTTCGACTGTTTTGAGCAGTAGAGTTTCAATCAGTTGATTAAAGCTGACTTCTAAAGCAGATAATTCCTCAATTTTCATGAACATTTATAAAGACAGTGGGAATAGGGGAAGATGGGGGAATAGACGGGCAGGGGGCAGAGGGGCGGAGGGGCAGTGCTTCTCTACTTTGAGGCTGCGCCCTAAGCGTAGCTATGCCGCAGGCTTTACGACTGCGCGGCAGTTGAGCGTAGTCAAAACTCAGCAACCGGGGCGGAGGGGACAATGAGAAAATTATTAACTCTTGACCCTTGTACAGACGCGATTAATCGCGTCTCTACTCTTGACCCTTGTACAGACGCGATTAATCGCGTCTCTACTCTTGATAAATGACAAATGACAAATGACTATCTCAACTTCCTCCGCCAAAAACTTCAACGTTAGCAAATACACAAACGGGTGAACCATGTCCTACCCAAATTGCCTGATTTGGTTCTCCTTTACCACAGTAAGCAGTACCATACATTTGCCAGTTAGAGGCGTCTCCTACTTGGATTAAACTGCGCCAAAACTCTGGTGTTGTTGCGCGATAATTGGGATTACGCAGGGTTTTGGTGAGTTTACCGTTTTCAATCAATTTGGCGTATTCACAACCAAATTGGAATTTATAACGGCGATCGTCAATTGACCAAGACCGATTGGATTCCATGTAAACACCGTGTTCTATCCCGGCGATGATTTCATGAAAGCTGGCATTCCCTGGCTCTAAGTTTAAGTTAGCCATGCGATCAATCGCTGGTCGATTCCATGAGGAGGCACGCGCACAAGCAACCCCAGGTACACCTGCTCTTGCTTGACTTTCTAAAGAGCCTAAACCCCGCTGAAGTACACCTTCTTTGATCAAATACTCTCGTGTTGCTACAACACCTGTATCATCAAAGCCGTAACTAGCAAATTCCCCATCTACGGTGGGGTCAAAGGTAATATTCATCAGCGGCGAACCATATACTAGGTTGCCAAAATCACCTTTGTTGACAAAGCTACCCCCAGCATAGTTACGTTCATCTCCCAAAATTCGGTCAATTTCTAAAGGATGCCCGACACTTTCATGGATTTGCAGCATCATTTGGTCAGGGGCTAAAACTAAATTGGTAGGCATGGTTGGGCATTCTTCTGCTGTCAACAGTTCTAGTGCTTGTTCACCAACTTGCTGCACTCGATGCCATAAGTCTTCTTGTTTTAAAAGTTCTAGTCCGCCTTGGTAACAGTTTGCCTGCCAACCGTTGTTAGTACGCTGCTGTACGCTTCCTCCATTTTGGGCAGTAGCGCCGTAATGAGTGCCTAGAGATAAAACTTTTTGATACACCTCGGAGCCGTTACTGCTGACAAACCAAGATTCCCTTTCAGTAGTACTGGCGCTGGCGGTGGTTTGCACAATCTTGTCGTCAACTTTCAATTTTTGACAAACGCGAACCAGTAAATCGTTAATTTCCCCAGGACTTAAAGCATCCAATGGCTCTAGGAATGGAGAATGATATTCACCAACGACTTTAGGCCGCTCACTTTGACGGAAGGGATGTATCCACCATTCACTGGCGGATAGTGCCTGTTTATACGCTGTCTGGGCCGCAGCTTGCAAGGATGGCAGTTCTAGAGAGTTAGTAGCTGCATAACCTAAACAGCCATTGACTAGAACTTCTAGCATGGCTCCGACGGTGAAAGATTTGCCGTTGGACTGGGGTAAACTGTCACGAACATTACGGTTAGTAGAAGTTTCCTTTACAGCTCTGATACCGATCCAGTCAGCAGGAATATCGAAACTAGCGATCGCTTTTGTAAGTTCAGACCACATAATTAATTTAAAAATTACGAATTATTAGTTTTAACAAAGCGAGTACCATCAGCACTATCAATTAAGTTAATACCTTCTGCTTGCAATTGGTTACGAATGCGATCGGCTTCGGCAAAATTTCTAGCTTTCCTCGCTGCTTGCCGTTGTTCAATTAAATCTTCAATTTCTGTATCGCTTAAGCCATCATTCGCAGAAGTTTGGATTTCTGGTTTTGCTTCTAAACCTAAAACTTTAGCTAAAGTGACGAGTGCTTGCCATTGTATTTTTAACTCATCTGCTGGTATTTCGGTTTTCCCCTGATGTACAAGAATATTTCCTTCACGGTGCAGTTGTTTGGCTAATTCAAATAGTACTGTTAACCCACCGGGAAAATTAAAGTCGTCATTTACAGCTTCTTGAAAGCGCTCAATGTAGATATTAGTAGTTAGGTTATTGCTTGTCCCCAGATCCCATCCTAATTTTTTGCCATGTTGGTAGCCGAAAAGTAACCCTTCTTTAAGGGTGTGCCAACCGTTGGTTGCTGCGGCGATCGCTTCATCGGTAAAATCAATTGGTGTACGATATTGCGCCATCAGCACAAATAACCGCACCGCCATTGGCTCAACTCCTCGATCCAATAAGTTGCGAATGGTGGTAAAGTTGCCCAAAGATTTAGACATTTTATTACCATCTACCTTTACCATGCCGTTATGCAACCAGTAACGAGCTAGGGGTTTTCCTGTAACAGCCTCAGATTGGGCAATTTCATTTTCATGGTGGGGAAAAATTAAATCTTCTCCCCCTGCATGAATGTCTATGGTATCACCCAAGCGATCGCGCACCATTGCTGAGCATTCAATGTGCCACCCTGGACGACCTGCACCCCAAGGTGATTCCCAAGCGGGTTCACCTGGTCTTGCTGCTTTCCACAAAGCAAAATCAACTTTGTCTCTCTTCCTTTGATACTCTGGGTCTTCTACGTCTACCCGCCCACTTGCACCGGCTTGCATATCTTCTAATTTGCGCCCAGAAAGCTTGCCATACTCAGAAAACTGCCGCACGGCATAATAAACGTCACCGTCGGAGGGGTAAGCAAAGCCTTTATTTTCCAAATCATGAATTAGCCGCTGAATGCCATTCATCGTGTGAGTAGCACGGGGATACTCATCAGCTTCTTTAATCCCAAGCCGTGCCATATCCTCAAAATATGCTTTGATAAAGCGATCGGCTACGGCCTCCATCGATGAATGTTCTTGCCGCGCTCGATTGAGGATTTTATCATCAATATCAGTAAAATTTTGGATATAGCGGACTTCATAGCCGATAAACTGGAGGTATCGACGTACTACATCCCAAACAATGCAAGCTCTAGCATGACCCAAATGGCAGTAGTCGTAAACCGTCACGCCGCAGTAATACATCTTAACCTTGCCCGGTTCTACTGTTTCAAAGGGTTCCTGACGACGGCTGAGGGTATTGTAAAGAGTTAGGGTCATAACAGAGTAATGCTGAAATAGGGAGATACGCAATAATAAAGTAAAGCATCTGGGATGACAGTCCAGCATCCCTATGCTAGTGTTTTCTGGACTATCTGCGCTACACCTAAATATTTTGACTTTTTTGATAACAGCGCTATGCAATCAGCAGTGACTCCCGAATCTCAAGCAATGGATACCCCAAAACAAGGAATGCCAGTCACAATTATTACTGGGTTTCTTGGTAGTGGCAAAACAACGTTACTCAATCATATTCTCAACAATCAGCAGGGTTTAAAAACCGCTGTTTTAGTCAATGAATTTGGTGAAATTGGCATTGACAACGAGCTAATTGTCTCCACTGGTGAGAACATGGTGGAGCTAAATAATGGTTGTATTTGCTGCACCATTAATAATGATTTAGTAGATGCAGTTTACAAAGTTTTAGAACGTCAAGAAAATCTAGATTATCTAGTAGTAGAAACAACTGGACTTGCAGATCCGCTGCCAGTTGCTCTGACCTTTCTAGGTACAGAATTACGGGATTTAACCCGTTTGGATTCGATTATTACGGTAGTAGATGCGGCAAATTATAGTCTGGATCTATTCAACTCAGAGGCAGCATACAGTCAAATTGCCTATGGTGATGTAATTTTGCTGAACAAGGCTGATTTGGTTGATGAAGCCACTTTGAATGATTTAGAAAGAAAAATTAATGAAGTCAAGGAAGGAGCGAGAATTCTCCGCACCACGCGATCGCAAATACCACTCCCCTTAATTCTCAGTGTTGGTCTGTTCGAGTCTGATAAGTATTTTGATACTGAAAAAGATGACCACGAGCATCATGACCACGATCATGATCACTCAACATGTGGCCATGACCATCATGATCATGATCATGACCATCATCACCATCATTCCGACCATTTAGAAAATGATGGCTTCACTTCCATATCTTTTCAAAGTGATAAGCCTTTATCTATTAGGAAGTTCCAATATTTCTTAGATAACCAGCTATCTTCTAATATCTTCCGTGCCAAAGGGATTATGTGGTTTGATGAAAGTCCTAAACGTCATATTTTCCACCTTTGTGGCAAACGCTTTACTTTAGATGATGAAGAGTGGCAAGGTAAACCGAAAAACCAAATCGTGCTGATTGGTCAAAATCTGGATCGTGAGACTTTAATTAATCAGTTAGAAAACTGCATTTGTCTCCCTTCCAGCGATCGCGGTAAAGGTTTTGGGAAATAGTTATTAGCGCATAGTACTCCTTTATACTTATTTATAAGTTACACGGGAGTGCATTTTAGCTCCGCCATCTACTCTGATGAAGGCGGAGTTTTTAATTAGTTTTAAAATGCGATCGCCCTAGAATTAAAACTGATCGTTATGCGCGTGATCATCCAGCGAGTTAAATCATCTCAAGTTAGTATTAACGGCGAAATTGTTGGCAAAATTGGCCGAGGGCTAAACTTGCTCGTCGGTATTGCCGATACCGATACTGATGCTGAACTTGATTGGATGGCGCGTAAATGTTTAGAATTGCGACTATTTACCAATGAAAAAGGAGATGATCGCTGGCAAAAATCTGTGCAAGAAATTGGCGGCGAGTTACTTGTAGTAAGTCAGTTTACACTTTACGGTGACTGTCGCAAAGGCCGCCGTCCTTCTTTTGACCGCTCAGCCAACCCGCAATTAGCTTTATATTTGTACAATTGTTTTGTTACCAAGTTGCAAGCTAGTGGTTTGCACGTAGAAACTGGTCAATTTGGTGCAATGATGCAAGTTACAATTGAAAATGACGGCCCTGTAACTTTGTTACTTGAGCGTGAAGCAATTTAAATATAAATACGTAAAAAATGAATATCGTTAGCCTTTAGATATTGGAGTTCTAAATGATGAGAGAATATTAAATTAACCATCACAAAAGTTTAAATACATTCATCATGGCGAAAATCCAGTTTTCTAGAGGTATTGACGAAGAAGTGATTCCAGAGGTGCGCTTGACGCGATCGCGCACTGGCGACAGTGGCACAGCGACGTTTATTTTTACAAATCCTAATATTTTAGGACAAGGCAGCACCGAAGACATCACAGGGATGTACATGATTGATGAAGAAGGGGAATTAATTACCCGTGAAGTTAAGGGTAAGTTTGTCAACGGTAGACCGGAAGCATTAGAAGCACTTTACCTGATGAAATCCGCCGCAGAATGGGATCGCTTTATGCGCTTCATGGAACGGTACGCCAATGAAAATGGCCTTGGACTCAGCAAAACTTAAAAGCGGTAACTAGTTAGTGGTCAGTGGCATATAAAGAATAACTGACCACTAAATAAATAACAGAAACCATGACGCGACAACCCCACCCAGACTCGCCTGGAATTACGGTAATTTGTGCTGTTGTTACCGTCAGCGACACACGCTCCCCAGAAACAGACAAGAGTGGTCAGCTAATCCAGCAATTACTCCTTGACACTAACCATACTGTAGGAGCCTACAGCATTATCAAAGATGAACCAACACAAATCCAAGGGCAGATAGAACAACTGGGTAAAAGCTCGAATTTGGATGCTGTAATTTTCAATGGTGGTACAGGTATTGCGCCCAGAGATACCACTTACGATGCTATTGAGAACTTACTAGAAAAAACCTTGCCCGGATTTGGAGAGTTGTTTCGCTTTTTAAGTTATCAAGAAATTGGTTCACGCGCGATCGCTTCTCGCGCTGTCGCTGGTGTTTATCAAAATAAATTAATCTTCTCGCTTCCCGGTTCAACTAATGCGGTGCGGCTGGGAATGGAAAAACTAATCTTACCCGAACTAGCTCATTTAGTAAGTCAAATGCGGAAATAGAGTTGAGACTGGTGAATATTTAAGTATAATCGCGTAATTAGAGCTAAACCTATGGAGCCTGTATCACTGACAGCAGCAGCAATCGCAACTCTCCTCAGTATGCGCTAATTCACCTATTACTCAACACTTATCCAGGTGGTATCTGTTGGTTACGTGCTAGAGATGAAGATATTGGGCTTCAGATATTGCAGTTTGCCATAGCTAAATTAGGACTCAAACCGCCAGAAGATTGGGATTTAATCTGACGTTAAAAAATTGATGACTCTGACGGATTACCTCAGTTGAATGATGGTGTTGTGAGGGCGATCGCTCCATTGAAAATGTAGATTTATCAGCGATCGTTGCATTTCGAGATAAGCATTACTCAAACAAATCAAATCCCTTTTCGCTTCTCAACTTCCTGTCAAAAGTCACTGTTTAACTACAACCATAATGTTGAGCGACCGTTCCAATTAAATAATCAGAAAAATTTGCGCTTACCTGCTTAAACCTTTGTAATGCTTGATAAATAAAAGAGCGATTTTCTAGCTCAAATATCGAACATTGCAGCATTAATTCTATAGTGTTACTAATTTCTTCCCTACTAAATTGATAAGGTTTACCTGTCCTTCGGACACGCTATGCGAACGTAAAACCCAAACCAATTCACAAAAAACTATATTAGCAACAAAACATTGCTCTCCCCCTTCGATAATTTCAGCAGCTTGCATCCACTGCTTTTCATCATCTTTTGTCAGCTAACGACTAAAATATTTGTATCAAGTCCAATCATTTGAGCCTTTTTGAATTGCGGCTTCCATTTCTTCTAAAGTTGCGCTTTTCATCCCCGGACGGCGTAAAATTCCGGCTAAGCTTTGGATAGGAACATTCAAGGGTATTAGTTTGACTGTTCCATTTTCATCAATGACAAAATCAACTTTACTACCTGTATCAAGTTTAAGATAATCCCTAATTTCTTTAGGAATAGTTACCTGTCCTTTGTTAGTGATAGTCGTATTATCCATTTTACCCGTTCCTGACATAACTTTCTTACTTGAATATAACGTTAATTACTGATAGAAAATGTCCCAACTTTAACCCAGGCAAAATACAGTCTTCCAGCGTTGAGCCTAATTCATCCTCACCAATCTGGTTCATTTAAGGATTATTGGCGTAGAAATTGGTCTTTCAGACGCGATGAATCGCGTCTCTACATGAGTGTTTTGTTGCTCAACTGAACTTTATTGGGATTGTTCAATTCCAATAAAAGAACCCTCGAAGCTTCGAGGGTTCTTTTTCTTAAATTAGTTTTTCAACAATTTCTAGAATGGAGCGATGCCTGCGGCGGGCTGCACCTACGCTAAACAGATGACAGCTAAAATAGCAGCGATTATATAAAATACGGAAACTACTTGTAATTCTGACCAGCCAGTAAGTTCTAAATGATGGTGTAAAGGAGCCATTTTGAAGAGACGCTTGCCTTTGCCATCGGGGCCCTTTGTGGCTTTGTAATAACTTACCTGCGCCATCACAGAAAGGGTTTCTACGAAGAAGATACCACTGAGAATGAACAGCGCTACTAAGCTATTGGTTAACAGTGCTACAGCAGCTAAAGCGCCTCCCAGCGCCAGAGAACCAGTATCACCCATAAAAACACGGGCTGGGTTACGGTTATGAGCTAAGAAACCTAAGCAACCGCCACTCAAAGCAGCACAAAATACCATCAATCCAGGTGATGTAGGTGCAATTAAAGCCCCTAGTGCTAGTAGAGCGATCGCTACTGTTCCTGCTGCTAAGCCATCAATACCATCAGTTAAATTAGTCGCATTACTTTCTGCAACCAAGACAAACCCAGCCAAAGGCCAGAATAGTAACCCTAATGGTAGCGAAAAACTTACCCAAGGCAAGGCAATATTTGTAATATTAGAAGGCTGATTAAACATCAGCCATAGACAAAACATCGCTGCAAAACCGATTTGCAAAGCTAGTTTCATCCCAGGAGATATACCTTTATTTGACTTACGGCGCAGAATTTGCCAATCATCTATCCAGCCAATAAATCCGTAGCTAAGTGTTAATGCGGAGACGGCAAGTACTTCTATAGCAAAGTTAGACATTATACAGGCAGCTATCACAGCCACGGGTATGAAGAATATACCACCCATCGTTGGTGTACCTGCTTTTTTTAGATGGGCTTGGGGGCCATCTTCACGGATTATTTGCCCCGTTTTAAGTGCTTGCAGTACAGGTATTACCCAATAGCCGACAACACCTGATCCCAGAGCACATAATAATAGTGGTAGGGTTAATGAGGTGAGTTGCCAGGGTACCCTATTTGCTATCGTATCTAAAAAAAATGCTGCAATACCCAGCCCTACGGCTAATAAAGAGGCTAGAGCGATCCCAGAAATGTTTAATCCTTGCTCAGGAGATAATTTAGCGTCCACAGAAATTTCCCTTCACTCCACACTTACAAAACTGAATACCAGGAACTAGGGATACACCAAGTCCCCGACTCAAAAAGCTAATCTTCAGCGATGCTTATATCGTCATCATCATCAAGATCATAGTCGCCAATACCATCTTCTACACTCATTAGCGACTCTATTTCTTCTTCGTCATCCAGAAAATCCGGTTCGTGAACGTCACGCGATATAAGACGACCGCCGGATTGCAACCAATCCAACATGGAGGACTCTTGTTTTAATGGAATTACAGCCGCTCGCTGGTTACGGGGTTCTTCACGTAATGGAGAATTCAGCATATCGACGAAGACAGGAAAAGTTGATCAAAAGGTTTACGTAACTTGACATTTAGAGTCTATCACTTGATACGGACTAATTTAGTTATTCATTCAACTGGTTAGTTTAGAAATCCGCACTAGGATAGAAATTTTTTATTTAATAGCCGTATGCCAAACGGATGGCGGTTTTTAGTGATTTGTACGGCTGTATACAGGAGACATTAATATCTTGTTCATGCTAATTGAAAGTGAATGATTTTTAAGGTGAAAAACAATGATTGGAAAAACGGCTCTTATAGATGCGATCGCTGGGACAAATCGCGGAATACTTGCAACTGAGCAACAGAAACAAGCTATTTTAGCAGCGATCGCCAATTTAGAAGACCTCAACCCTACACCATGTCCAGTGGAAGCTAGCAATTTGCTAAATGGCGATTGGCGATTACTATACACCACTAGCAAGGGTCTGTTAAACCTAGATCGCATACCTTTGTGTAAACTTGGTCAAATTTATCAGTGTATCCGGGTAGAGACTACTAGCGTCTACAACATAGCTGAGATTTATGGCTTACCCTATCTTGAAGGATTAGTCAGTGTTGCTGCCAAGTTTGAGCCAGTTTCAGGTCGTCGCGTCCAAGTGAAATTTGAGCGGTCTATTGTCGGATTACAACGTTTAATAGGATACAATTCTCCGGCAACCTTTATCCAAGAAATTGAAAATGGTAAAAAATTTCCGGCCATTGATGCCGCCTTGAACAGCGATAAACAACAGGGCTGGTTAGACATTACTTATATAGATAACAATCTGCGGATTGGCAGAGGTAATGAGGGGAGTGTGTTTGTATTGAGCAAAGCATAATATTGAGTAAAATTACTATTTGCGTCGAAGGTACACGATTGCATGTACTTTGTCAATGATTATCTAACAGTTTTTTATATTTGACATTTGACAGAAGGAGAAGTATAGAAAAATTTGTAACTCTTGACCAATGACAAATGACAAATGACCAGTCAGACAAATAACTTAATAAAACCTCTTGCTGATACCTCCAGGTTGTAGAGTGAAATCAATTAGCCCTATATATTGGCGATTGATAATTAAAAGGGAAAATACTCATGGTTCAACGTGGTTCTAAAGTACGTATTCTCCGCCCAGAATCCTACTGGTTTCAGGATGTCGGAACCGTGGCTTCTATTGACCAAAGCGGTATCAAATACCCAGTAATTGTCCGGTTTGAGAAGCTAAATTACGCTGGTATCAATACCAATAACTTCGCCCAAGATGAATTAGTAGAAGTTGAAGCACCAAAGGCTAAGCCGAAAAAAGAAGCAGCAAAGTCATAAGGTGATTGTTTAATGGGATGATGAAGGAAAGTGTCAAGTATGGAATATAAAGGATGAAAATTTTATATCTTTCATCCTTCGTCCCAGCCTACTCTACTCTGAGAAAAGCCGCCCTGTGGGGATTTACGGTTTCTTTTTGAAAGTACAGTAAGTTACTTACGGGTGTTTACATACTTCTCCATGTCTTGTCCCACAAATACATCAAATTGCTTGCTTAATCAGCTTGAATGCCTGAATTGCCTGAAGTTGAAACAGTCCGGCGGGGTCTAAATCAATTGACCCTTAACCAAGAAATTACGGGTGGAGATGTGTTGCTTGATCGCACCATCGCCTACCCGTTTTCTGTCGGTGAATTTGTTACTGGAATCAAAGGGAGTGCCATCAAAACTTGGCATCGTCGTGGCAAATATCTCCTAGCCGAACTCACCCCCTCTCCCTCACCTAGCTGGCTAGGGGTTCACCTGCGAATGACTGGTCAACTACTATGGCTGCATCGAGATGAACCATTGCACAAGCACACACGAGTCAGAATATTCTTTGGAGATCAGCAGGAATTGCGCTTTGTTGACCAGCGCACCTTCGGTCAAATGTGGTGGGTTCCCCCTGGTGTTGCCGTAGAAAGTATCATTACTGGTTTAGCAAAACTAGCAGCAGATCCATTTTCACCCGAATTCACCGTCGAGTATCTAGCTCTCAAACTCCAAAATCGCCGCCGTCCAATTAAGACTGCGCTACTCGATCAGTCAGTAGTGGCGGGATTAGGTAACATCTATGCCGATGAAGCACTCTTCAAAAGTGGAGTGTTACCCGAAACTCTATGTACAGATTTGCAGCTAAAGCAAATTGAGCGTTTGCGAACAGCCATTATTCAGGTATTAGAAACCAGCATTGAGGCTGGTGGCACAACTTTTAGTAATTTCCTCAGTGTTAAGGGTACAAATGGCAACTATGGCGGTATTGCCTGGGTTTATAACCGCGCCGGAGAACCCTGTCGAGTTTGTGACACAGCAATTATGCGGATTAGGTTAGCTGGACGATCAAGTCACTTTTGCCCCCAGTGTCAACGTTAGTCTTGTCTCCCTATCTCCCCCTGCTCCCCATCTAAATTACTTGTGTCTTTGTCCCCAAGCGCAAGCTAAAATCCTGAATAAAACAAGTTACAAACTTGAGAGGGGAACTCATGGCAGTCAAAAGAGGAGATATGGTTCGCGCTATCCGCGAGAAATTGGAAAATAGTCTGGAAGCACAAGCTAGTGATACGCGCTTTCCTGCCTATTTGTTTAACAGTAAAGGCGAAATTGTCGATGTCAAAGGTGATTACGCTCTTGTTAAGTTCGGGAAAGTGCCAACACCAAACGTTTGGTTGCGTTTGGATCAACTCGAAGAATTTAAATAAGCTGTTATTGATTTAGTTTGCGTAATTATGCGTGATGGCTCTCAAGAGTCAAAAGTCTACTGAATTCTTGACCTTTGACTCTTTGGTGACTTTCTCCTTTGGTTGACGCTGCTTTGTAGCTTGCTTCCCTGGAGAAATCTGCAATTTAAAAGCGCATTAGCTCAATAAGACGCCTTCTGACTTCAATCTGAGGCTATACAAACAAAACCTGCTTTCGCAGGTTTCATACAGATCGCACTCTGCACCCCAATTATGTCTTCTTCCTATACCTCCCCAATTGTGTGTAATTTACCTCGTGTCACCATCGTTGGTGCAGGTAGAGTTGGTAGCACCCTAGCCCAACGCATTGCGGAGAAAAATCTGGCAGATGTGGTTTTACTGGATATCGTCGAGGGAATGCCCCAAGGACTAGCCTTAGATTTGACTGAGGCTAAGGGAATTGAATTACATAATCGCCAGATTATTGGCACAAATAACTATGCTGATACATCTGGTTCTCAAATTGTGGTGATTACTGCCGGACTTCCTCGCAAGCCAGGTATGAGTCGGGATGACTTGCTGAAGACCAATGCCAAGATTGTAGTGGAAGCAGCCAAGAAAGCGATCGCCCATTCTCCTAATGCTATTTTTATTGTCGTTACCAATCCTTTGGATGTGATGACTTATTTAGCTTGGCAAGCAACTGGCTTACCACGCGATCGCATTATGGGCATGGCTGGCGTGTTAGACTCGGCTCGCTTTGAAACTTTCATTGCCCTAGAATTGGGGGTTTTGCCTGCCGATGTCAAAGCGATGGTATTGGGTAGCCACGGCGATTTGATGGTTCCCTTGTCTCGTTATGCCACTGTTAACGGCATTCCCATCACAGAATTGTTAGATGCAGCCACAATTGAACGGTTAGTAGAGAGAACCCGTAATGGTGGTGCAGAGATTGTGGAATTGATGCAGACTGGTGGTGCTTTTTTTGCGCCCGCATCTGCCACAAGTGTGATGGTGGAATCGATTTTGTTGAATCAGTCACGATTGTTGCCTGTGGCGGCGTATCTGCAAGGTGAATATGAATTAGCAGATATTGTGATTGGCGTTCCCTGTCGCTTAGGATGTGGTGGGATTGAGAGTGTATTGCAACTGAATCTCACTGATGGTGAAAAAGCAGCTTTGCAGGCTTCAGCTCAATCTGTGCGTAAAAATATAGACCGAGCACAGGAAATTTTGGGTAGCAACATTTGAATTTTAGGCAACCTCAATTTATTCAGGAAAAACAAAAGGCAGTAGTTTCAAAATCTACTGCCTTGTTTGCTGTTCGACAATTTATCCCCGCTTCAAAAACACATTAGTTCTGCGTCAACGGCGGTAATCCTGATCAGCCGGGTCGCCGTAGGGATCTTCGCTAGCTGGGCGAACATTGCCGAAATACTCCTGGTCTGCTGGATCACCGTAGGGATCTTCGCTAGCTGGGCGAACATTGCCGAAATATTCCTGGTCTGCTGGATCACCGTAGGGGTCTTCGCTAGCTGGTGTGAGGTCGCCATAAGCTCCCTGGTCTGCTGGATCGCCGTAGGGGTCTTCGCTAGCTGGGCGAACATTGCCGTAATAGTCTTGGTCTGCTGGATCGCCGTAGGGATCTTCGCTAGCTGGACGTACCTGGCGATCGCGATATTCGGCATCCCGCTCAGCTTGATCGCCGTTCGGCCCCAAGAGAAAATCTTTCGCCTTTCGCAAAAAGTCATCTACCATGATTGATCACCTGATTTAATTTCATGTGTACCACGTGCGCGATCGGCGTTATCCTCTGGGAAGTCGCTTTGCATTTACACACGCTTTACTTATTTAAAGTGCCGGCGCTGCGCTTGAAGTTATGCCAACTAGATCGCGACCTGTGGAACGCCCGTTATAACCTTGGAAGTCCCGATACTGTTGCGCCTCGGATTCTGGAACTCGAATGCCTTCTCGTGGTGGAGTTACCCAGTGAGCGCGATGTTCAGCATCGCGGTAGTATACACGTCCGTTCTTGGAAAGGTAGTATTTGCCCTCTGCTCCTTCTCCTTGAGAATTCTTATGCTTGTTGTAGAGGTAATAAAGTCCTGCGGCTCCCGCCAAAATCGCCACTTTTTGGCCTGTAGACAAGCCCTTTTTCGCTTCGGGTTGGTTTACAGGAACACGATTACTCACATTTCTGCCAATGGTATCGTCAACAGGTGGCGGCGTAGCAGTTCGGGAACCTCCTCCGCAGCTACTTAGCAAAGGCACTGTTAGCAATGCCGAAAGCAGCACTGCAAGTAGACGCGAAACTATTTTACGTTCTCTATAGATTGTGTTCATCGTATTTCGTCATCACCTGTGTTTTCTAAAAGCCTTGCTGTTGCAAATACAGAGTTGGAATCACTGCTATTTTGGCTGGAATAAAAAAAACATACGCCGTTTATTTGACAACAACACAGCTTTTTGGTTTCAGTGTATGATGATTGAATTTTTCAAGTTTTCCATCCTGCCTTTGAGATAAACTGTTTTCCTCCTAAAGAAACATATTTGCTAATTAAGTAACAATACTCTTGAGTAATTGACAGGTTGCATAAATTTTATGCGCGTTTCTTGTCTGACACTTGGGATGCTATGGAATTGAAATAGACTCTCACTAATTTGTTTAATTTTGTTTACATAAAAGACACTAAATTTACAGTGTCCTCTGTTTTTTATGAAGAAATGTTAGGAGAAACGTACCAACATTCAGCAATTTTGCGGTTATTTTTTCGAGCTAAATATTTTAAAAAGATACAGTTACTATGACTTTTTCTGTAAAAAAATACACTCAATATGTCATCAAAAAACGCAGCTCAAACTAGAACTCGTCTGCTTTTAGCTTTATGGGATTTGGGAGGAACGCAGCAGGAAGTAATGAAAGGTCAACTCACCAAACGTATTGTATCTAAGACCAAGAAGGTAGCAGATTATCAAGGCATATTCGAGGAATTACAGACACAGGGAGCGATCGCAATTTCCAAAAAAGGATACTCTCTGACATCTCCCAAGGGTTTAGAGGTATTACGTGAAGGTTTGAAAAGCTCTGATTTTAAGTTTGAAGGGACAATTGTCGGAACTTGGGCGGCGAATGCGTTGGTGAAGTGGATTAGTCAGATAGATGTTGCGGTAACTAGCGCAGATGTCCCAGTTAATCGGAGGAGTATGATCGCATCTTACGACGAGTTTAAATCAGTAGCGCTGGAAGTCTACGACAAGCTGAATCAAAACTACAACCTAGATGATCTGGTGCCAATTTATCGTATCAGGAGAGAAATAGGCGATCAGGTGAGTCGTGAACAGTTTAACACATGGCTGTTAGAAATTCAGGAGAAGGACATTTTGCAACTTCAAGGTGGAAGCATAGAAGATAGTGCTCCAGACAAGATTGAAGATTCCATTACTACTAAAGTTAGTGGATTACGCTGTTATGCCAAACGCCTCAATTCATAAACTAAGTTACTCAGTTTTTTCCACTTTACTTTGTTCTTTTTTATTTTCAGTAGATGCTTAATCATGATTAGTTCTTTATCTTCATCTTCAGACCTCAACAAAGCTATTACAAGTCATAACCCATTTGACAGGTCGTTAGTAGTTAGAAGTCATGATATCTGGAATCAAAGTTTTCCCGATGTTCCTTCTATAAATGCTCATGCATCAAATACTATTTTTCAGGCAATAGAGCAAATTAGTGTAGGGAAGCGTTCAGTTATTGGTATAACTATCAAAGCTGAGAAAGGACTAGGAAAAAGTCACTTGATGAGTCGGATTCGTTCTCGTCTTCAGTATGAAGGTGATAGTTTTTTCGTCTACATGAGTGAGGTTGACTATGGTGACTTAAACAAAATACATTCTAAATTTCTAAACACTTTAACATCTAGCCTAAAACAGACTGGTAATCAAGGTGTAATGCAATGGCAAGAGATGGCAACTACTTTAGTTAATGAAGTATACAAGTCAAGCTATACTCCTCAAGATTTAATCAAACGATTTCCTGGAGTTTTAGCTCAACATCCCAAGATAGTTGATGCCTTAACTGCCAAAGTGCTTAAACTAAAGCCAAACATTGAAAATCCTTATTTGATTCAGGCTATTTTATGGACACTATCTTCAGATAAAGTTTCATTTGCAATTAACTGGCTTGCCGGCAGAGACTTAGCACAGTCACAAGCTGACGCTATGGGATTACCAAATCCTAGTCAAGATGATAAAGAAGCTGAAGCATTTCAGACTATATGCCAAATTCTAGATTTAATTGGTGATTTTAGAACAGTAGTTATTTGCTTTGATGAATTAGAAAGTCTCAATTGTAATGAGCAAGGTTTTACAAGAGCACAGGTTGTTGCTCTCTTTGCTAAAGACATATATAGCAAAATGAAACGCGGAGTTTTAATTCTAGCTATGTTCGATGAAACTTGGACACAACAAGTTAAAGTTGTGCCACAAGCAGATTCGGTTATTGACAGAATTGGTGAAAGAAAAATTGATTTAAGACATCTTAACAGTGATGATGTAGTAACTCTTGTCTCTCACTGGTTGAAAGAGTTTTATGACACAAAGAATTTAACTCCACCTCATCCTATATATCCTTTTGATGAAGGCGGATTGAGAGAACTTGGTAAAGAAAAACCAATCGTTAGAAGAGTTCTACAGTGGTGTGCAGATAACTGGAATTTACCTGATTGCCTACCACAGCCACTAGATCCACTACATAAAGTTGAAACAGCCTTCAATAAAGAACTTGCAGCACTTGATAATACAATAGAAAATTACTTTGAAGAGAGTAATATTATAGCTAATGCTATACGTCTTTGTTTACTTACACTTAAAGGTAAAACTGTAGAAAGAGTAAAACTGGATGAGGTTGAGGAAGTTATAGTCAAAAGTGTAGACAAAGACTACCTCCACTTTAGAATTATTGGTCAGGAAAAGGGAACAGTTGTCAAAATAGTAGTAGCAGTTGTGCAGGAATCTACCACTAAATTTGTGAGTGCTGCTTTGAAAAGATTAATCGATTATAAAACGTTTGATATGACTCGTGGGTGTTTAGTTCGTGCCAAAGACGTAAAACCTAATACCAAAGGAAGAGAGTATTTGGATAAGCTCTTATCTAAAGAGTTAGGAGGAGAATTTGTAAAGCTTAATGTTGAGGATGTTAAGCCTCTTTTAGCTATTCTGTTTGTTAAACAAGCATACAAAGACTATGAAGTAACTGAAGGAGAAATTTATCAGTTTATTGATCATAAAAAAATTGCAATTGATAATTATTTAATACGTGAAATTTTAAGCGATCCATCTGGTCAGATTCCTAGTGGCTTAATTGATGAAGAATGTATTACTGAAACCCAGTCTATACAAAACAATAAAAATGTATCTAAAGAAGTAGATTCTATGCTCGATAATTTACTTATTAAACTCGGTTTATGAGTAATTTAATTTTGCTCGATACTGCCTTATGTCTACCTTCTCCAGAGGTTGAAGCTTTGCTACAAGGTCGAATGATGGTAGTCATACCCCGGACATTTATCCATCCGGGGCGTTCCTTTGCTCTCTATCCATCTATAAGCTCAATCAACTTGTTACCCGATGAACAATACTACAAGTCAAATCTTTTAACAAGTGCCCAAAAAGTTTCTACTCAAATAGGTTCCAAAACAGTCTGGATTAAAGCTTGGGGTAAGTGTGAATTGTGCCAAATCCTGAGTAGTTCTCAATCTTTAAAGGCTTTGTCAGAATTAACTGTTTGGACAACAAAAGCATTAGAACAAATTCTGCTGCAACGAAAGCACATATTTGTTGCTCATTTGCACGTTTATTTGTTGTCTCAGCCAGTAGAAATATTAATGAATTCTCAAACTCAGTTTGTAAGTTTACCTTATTCGCTCAGGGTATCTGATAACTTACCAGTTTTAAATGATCGCATCTTCGCCCAACGCAAACATCAATTAGAAAAACTACAGCCACCACTGCATCCTGAATTAGAAGAATTACAGAGTGCGATCGCATCCCTTAGCGAACCAGCAGCTAAACAATTAGACCATGATATCAAAGTCTTTTTGGGTTGGAGTAGTGACAAGCTGATTAAGCAACCCGATCCAGATATAGCTTGGATAAATGATATTGCAAAATTGAGCGATCGCAGCATTGAGTTAGAGGAGAAAAAAAGCAACTACCAAGCTGGTACAGATTTTGAAAACATCGCACGTCGCAGCCTGGAGTTTTTAGGGTTCAAGGTTGAGAATGCTTATAAAGGTGGCGCTGGAGGCTTAGATTTATTTTGTTCAAAACCTTACCCTATTGTTTGTGAGTGTAAGGCGGGTAAGCTGATTCCGAGTCGTACTATTGAGGAATTACTCAAACTTGGTGGGATGCACTTAGGTAAAACTCAACTATTAACTTCAGTTAAGTTAGTAATTGGCCCTGGTAATCCATCTACAGATACACTAAAAGCCGCTAAAGAATGGGAAGTAAGTATTATTAATGCTATGACTTTACAAAAGCTAGTTGAACTCAAAGCGAAATACCCAGGTGCTATTAACTTAGTCGAATTACAGCAATATTTAGAACCTGGACAAATTGACTATAAAATTGATGAATATATTGATAAAGCAGAGAGAGAGATGAATTTGCGATCGCATATTATCCAGCTTGTCAAAAAGCATCTAGAAAAAACAAATGATCGAGATGTCGGAGTTGATTCCCTTCATGTAGCATATATTTACGACCATCCACCAGAGACTTTGACACCTAAAGAACTGTACGAAATTATGATAGAGCTTTCCTCACCTTTGACAGGCTACTTAGGACGAGATAAAAAGAGCGATCGCTTTTACTTTCTACGTGACTTACCAATTATTACAATATAGTGCAATACTCTTTTTTATCTTACCTCTGCGTTCTCTGCGCCTCTGCGGTTCGTTTTAAAAATGGAGTGCGTAGACGCTAAACGTCTTGTCGTCAGACATCGCAGTTATCCCAAAGTCAATATACCAGCCTGGTAATTAACTACCAACGGCATAATTTTTAGCCACTCCGAACCTAACAAAACTTCTGTAATTTCATTCCCCACATAGATAGGAATTTCATACTCTTGTTCGTTTAATATCAACTTGCCTAAATATATTTTCAACAAGGTTTCACCTGTGCAGTTCGCAAAGTTTCCTTACCAATATAAGCCAAGTCCAAACTCTCTAAATCTTGTTTATTAATAGCCATGAAGCCAGTGAAACCAGTATCTAACATGACATCCACAGGCAGATTTAATCCATCAGATGTAATCAAATCGATTTCACAAAATAGTTGCACATTATCCCCAAATTGACCCTGAATCATATTGTGCCAGTGGTTCCAGTTTTATTCAAACAAAAAACACAGTGGTCAGTATTTGGGTATTTTTCACGAGCTTTTTTATGAGCTTGCATTTTATCAACATCAATCAAATAGTCACCACTATCCGGCTCCACAGCAATATACCAGCCATAGTGTTCTTTGATCAAATCGGGACGCACACGCTCAAAAATTGCCCGACAACGCCGATAAAATACTTCATCTTCAGCTTTGCGCCTAGCAAGTTCTTCTGGTGGTAAAGTGCGTTCTGGGAAAATTCTGCCTCGACGTGCGGGTTGTTTTGCGGTTGATTCAGCCATAGTAATTGACCTATCTGTTAATACTGCCTTAGCTTTATTTTACGCTGTGGTCAAGGCGATCGCCTTTATCTTATCCACTCACAAATTCACCAAAGATAGTGCAATATATCTCTTTTCTTACCTCTGTGTCTTTGTGCCTCTGTGGTTCATTTCTTATTTATCACTGCCTATAACAAAGATGACAGCAAAGTGAGATAATTAAACAAGACCACAGGTCAAAGCCTTCTTTTATCTATGCACTTTAAAATCCAACGTCAACTGACAGTAGCACTGGAAAACTACCCCGGTCGCCTAGCTGCCGTCAGCACTACGATTGCCAAAGAGCGAATTAATATTGAGGCAATTTCTCTACTCGACAGCATAGACCAGGGTGTTATTCGCTTGGTGGCTAGCGATCCGAATAACTGTAAAACCCTTTTGGTAAAAGAGGGATTCTACGTAATTGAGGCAGATGTTTTAGCCATTGAATTAACAGATAATCCCGGTCAATTAGCTTTGTTAAGTCATGCTCTGGCGGCTGCCAAAATTAATATTGAATACATCTACGGAAGTAATGTCCAACCTGGTGAAAATATGCGCCTAATGGTCAAAGTTTCCGATTTAGGTAAGGCTTGTCAAGTGCTTACCGAACTCACAGAGAATTGAGGTATGAGTTCCTTAATTTCAAACAGTATAGGAATCTTACCAACTGGAGCGTTAGGAGTTAGTTTTTTCTATAATTTAACAAAACAGCTAACGCAGATAGATGATCACGTCTATTTTATAGAACGGCGAGGGTCTGCTAGTGCTTCCTCATTAAAGCAGGGTGGTAAAATTGCGATCGCCACACCTCAAGAAATCCAATTTATCCCCACAGATACAATCCTCAAACCAGACTTGCTCACCTGCTATCGGTTGGGTTTTTTACCAGAAGTGGTTCTTGTCTGTCCCAACCCTGACCAACTCTTAAACGTAATTACCACCCTTGTAGAATTATTAGTGCTGATTGAAGAACAAGAAAAGCTATTGCAGCCAGCCACATCATTTCCCTTGTTCGTCTTCTGTTCTAATGGCATTTATTTTCAGCGGTTCCGACAAATTTTTATTGAAAAAATCGAAGAAGCCACACTTTTTGGTCGTCTTCCAGACCTTTGGCCCTCTACAATGCCCCAGATAGTCTGTCGATTTCTGCGTGGGGTAACAATTCAAACTGGACTACGTGAAGGAAGCGGCTCTGAAACCATCTATCGACCAGGAACATCGAGAGGACGAACTCAGATTGCTGGGGGAGATGCTAACACTAGGGAACGCTGCTGTCAGATTTTGGCTGAAAGAGGCGGCTGGTTTGAAGAGGCTCCCTCTAGTTCCGCTACTCGCCTGGAATTTGATAAGGCATTAGTAAACCTCGTCTGTAATTTGCTAGGACAAATTTGGGCGATTGATTCGGGAGGGAATTTTAGAGCCTTAACAGTCAAAGATATTCTGGAATCTTCTCATGAAATCCGAATGCGTGAATTAGTCTATCAAGTATTTCGGGTTGGGCAAATGGTAAAAGTCTATGATTTGCAAGAAGATTTTGAGGTAATTTTCACCCAAGTTATAGAAACCTGTCG
The DNA here is from genome assembly GCA_019359395.1 of Komarekiella atlantica HA4396-MV6. Lineage (GTDB taxonomy): Bacteria > Cyanobacteriota > Cyanobacteriia > Cyanobacteriales > Nostocaceae > Komarekiella > Komarekiella atlantica. The sequence continues at coordinate 150,051 of JAHHHK010000012.1, read as the reverse complement.
AGAACACGCTGAGCATATTCCTTCTAGTTTGCAATGGCTGGACTTGAATTTGCGCCTCGGCACACTAAAACCCCAAATGACTCCCACAGAAGCTTGGCTAATAGAACCTTTGATTCGCTATGCCAAAGCTTCAGGTCTGAAAGATGCTGCTAACTATTTTCAGAAACTCAAAGCTGAATTGGTTGAGAAACTAACTCTGGCGAAAGACAGAAATAGTTAAGCATCCCGATACAAAGTTTGCACTTCAATACAAGGATGCTTAACTGTACACAATTGTTGCATTAACAACAGTACTGAAATCAACTGGAATGTAAAATCTATGCCTATCAGCTAGCCGAAACTGTCAAACTACTGGGTTGTCCCAAATCGCCTTGTAAAACCACACCCCGCTGATTGGCGTGCAGATGACGCAAAATCTTGTAAATTGCCTCAATTTGGTCAGATGCGCCAGCTTTGTCGGCCAGGTCAGCGATAGAAAGAGCAGTTTTTTCTTTTTGTAATACTGTCACCACTCGTGTTTGCAAGTCGAGAATAACAGCGGCAGCTTTTTTGCCAGCTTCTACACCTGGTTGATGGTAAGCGTTGACGTTGACCAAGCTAGCGTACAAACCAACAGCACGTTCATACAAAGCAATTAATGCCCCTACAGTTCGAGGATTAACTTGGGGAATGGTGACTGTAATTGAATCACGATGATTTTCAAAAAGTGCTTGTCGGGTTCCTTGAAGAAAACCGGAAAGATAATCGCCTGACGTGACTCCCGGATCTATTTCAGGGGATGGGCCTTTATGATCTTCTAAAACTTCAACAAAGGTAGCAAAGAAATTCGCCACACCCTCACGTAACTGCTGCACGTAAGCGTGTTGATCTGTTGAGCCTTTGTTACCATAAACGGCAATGCCTTGATGGACTACGTTACCGTCTAAGTCTTTTTCCTTACCCAACGATTCCATTACCAGCTGTTGCAAATAGCGACTGAATAAAAATAAGCTGTCCTTGTAAGGTAGGACAACCATATCTTTTTCACCCCGTCCATTGCCGGCAAAGTACCAAGATAAAGCTAATAAGGCCGCTGGGTTCTTTTTCACATCTGGGATGCGGGTAGCATCATCCATTTCTTTTGCGCCATCTAGCATGGCACGAACATCAATTCCCTGTAATGCGGCTGGTACTAGTCCCACAGCAGACATTTCTGAGGTGCGTCCTCCTACCCAGTCATACATGGGAAACCTGCCTAGCCAACCTTCAGCTTTGGCTATCTTATCTAGGTTGCTATCAACGCTGGTAATAGCTACCGCATAGTGAGAAAAGTCCAAATTTTGTCCCGCGTAAGCTTTTTTAACTTCAATCATGCCGATGCGGGGTTCCGGCGTTCCTCCAGATTTGGAAATTACCAATACCAAAGTGCTGGAGAGGTTATTTCGCAAATGAGTCAGAACGCGATCAATACCTGCGGGATCAGCATTGTCGATAAAGTGAATTTTCAGGGGCGGGAAATCAGGGGCGAGGGCTTCAGCGACGAATTGGGGGCCAAGAGCGGAACCACCAATGCCAATAGAAATAATATCGGTGAAGCGGCTTGCCCTGGGAGGATGAATAGCACCTGTTTGGACTTTTTCCGCAAAGGCTTCGATTTGTTCTAGGGTTTGGACAATTTCTTGTGTAAGCTCTGGAGTTGGCGCTAAATCAGGGTTTCGCAGCCAATAGTGTCCAACCATGCGGTTCTCGTCGGGATTTGCGATCGCACCCTTCTCAAGTTCCGCCATATCCGCAAACGCCTTGTCAAACTTCGGCCGCAACGACTCTACGAAGGTATCATCAAACCGCATCCGACTTACATCTAAATACAGTCCCAATCCCTCGTGGAAATATAACCAATTTTGGTATCGTTGCCAAAGTGCCCTAGCATCCATAGGGAAATCTCAAGTAAAGTGTTTTCCAAAAACCAGTTTAATGTAAGGTTATAGCGATCCCTGCCTAGCCTTATACAGTTTACAGTTTTAAGTGTTCGCTTAACTCTCTAACCTAAACATCTGGCATAGGGATGACACGCAGAAATTTCACAATTTCGCCTCTAATTTCTATACCAATCAAATAATTATCTAGAGTAAAGCGGTGAAAAATACCCTCACTATCAAGCTTTCGCAGTTCTTTGAGATAATGCAGTTGACAGTTTTGAGCAAACTCGACAAATACAAAATCATACACCCGCTCGTAGGCAGCAGGTTCTAAATTTTTTAGGTCTAGCAAAAAAGACCTGGCATAGCGCACTTCCAGACTCACTAGGCGTTACCTTAAAAAATAGTGCTGACTAAAAGCGCTTCTTATTCAGAAAAACATTAACAGTCGGATCGCTTCATCATGGGTTAAGATGTCCCACGGTTGCTGCGATCGCTTGACTTGTTGTATGGCTTTAAGCATATAAAAGTCACAATGTAAAGCTTCAAGAACGCTCCAAATGCTTTGCAGATCCTCATCGGCTAACTGCTCGATTAAGTGATGCATTCTAAGTCGCAGCAAGTTCATATGTCAATTTTTACCCATAACCAAACACCAACAATAAATAGTATTCCCACAAAATCAGTAAAGGTTAACGGCGATACAGTACGATCCTCAAGCTAAGCTAAAATTTATTCGCCCAGCGTTAGAGGAAGAAAATCAAGAATCTTTGAGAACATCAAGGTTGAGCCTTTGAGGCTGACGATTGAGCTTTTGAGGCTGACGGTTGAGCTTTTGAGGCTGACGGTTGAGCTTTTGAGGCTGACGATTGAGCTTTTGAGGCTGACAATTGAGCTTTTGAGGCTGACAATTGAGCTTTTGAGGCTGACAATTGAGCTTTTGAGGCTGACGGTTGAGCTTTTGAGGCTGACGATTGAGCTTTTGAAAGGCTTACAGTTATTTTCAGGTAAATGTACTAGATCTTTTTTGTCTCACGCAAAGGCGCAGAGATTAAGGAGTTAGAAATTCTACTTCTTTTTTCCTGCCTTTTGCCTTTTGACTCCTATCTCCTAACTAAATACCTATGGTTGAATATCTTATTTTCTTAGCAATTTCTACAGCAATTTTTGCTTTATTCGGTCTGGGACTCAACTTGCAGTGGGGTTTTACGGGGCTAATTAACTTTGGTCACATTGCTTTTATGACCCTCGGTGCATATACAACCGTGTTGTTAAGCTTAAAGGGCGTACCCCTACTAATATCGGCTGTGGCGGGGGCAATTATCGCAGCTTTGTTGGGTTTGATAATTGGTTTTGCTACTTTGCGTTTGCGAGAAGATTACCTAGCAATTGTCACTATCGGTGTTGGGGAATTAATTCGTTTGGTAGTGAATAACCAGGATTTACCTGTAGGTGACACCTGGACATCTGGGGCATTTGGCGTGCAAAGTTATCCCATACCCTTATCCACAGAACCAAATTTGTTTTTCAGATTTGTGATGATTGCGTTTTTGACGCTACTAACTGCTGTAACTTTCTTTACCTTGTGGCGGTGGATTCGGACTGCCCAAATATCCAGGGTTGCTGATTCAGCTAAAAAGATAACAAGCAAGCAAGAATTATTATCACGCTTGGTAGTAGGAATCTTGTTTGCGCTATTGGTAGGAGCAATTTATATTTCTGGAGTAATCTCACTATATAATTACACCCCCAAAGCGGGTTTAATGCTAGTGTTACTGTTAGTTTTAGCATTTGTATTTTGGCGGTTAGAAATTTTAGTACGATCGCCTTGGGGTCGAGTTCTCAAAGCTATCCGCGAAGATGAAGAAATTCCCAAAGCATTGGGCAAAAATGTCTTTTGGTATAAATTACAGTCTCTCATGCTTGGGGGTGCGATCGCAGGTATTGCTGGTGCTTTCTTTGCTTGGCAACTCAGCGCTATCTACCCTGATAATTTTCAACCGCAGCTGACCTTTGACACTTGGATTATGGTGATTTTAGGCGGTTCTGGTAATAATGTCGGCACTATTTTAGGCGCGGTGATTTACTTTGCTTACGATGCCATCACACGGGAAGTCTTACCAAGATTTATTCCCCTTGATGAAGCACGTCTGGGTGCATTTCGCATTATGGTTATCGGTTTAATTTTGATGGTACTGATGATTTGGCGTCCTCAAGGTATCTTAGGGAAAAAGGAGGAACTCACTCTTGGTAAATAACCAGTCATCTCAACTTCCTCTGTTGGTAGCCACTGGACTTTGTAAAAGCTTTGGTGGTATCAAAGCAGTTAATGACGCGAAAATTGAAGTTACTAAAGGCAGCATCACAGGTTTGATTGGCCCCAATGGTGCTGGTAAAACTACTTTATTTAACTTACTCTCGAATTTTATTCGCCCAGATAAGGGACGAGTAATTTTTGACGGCGAACCTATTCACAACTTGCAAACATACCAAATCGCTCAGCAGGGTGTAGTACGTACCTTTCAGGTAGCCCGGACGCTCTCGCGGTTGTCGGTGTTAGAAAATATGCTGCTGGCGGCGCAAAAACAAACAGGTGAAAACTTTTGGCAAATGCAGTTGCAACCGCACATTGTCGCTAAGGAAGAAAAGCAACTGCAAGAGCGTGCGATGTTTCTATTAGAATCAGTGGGTTTGGCAAAAAAGGCACAGGATTATGCTGGTAGTTTATCTGGCGGACAACGCAAGCTACTGGAAATAGGACGGGCGCTAATGACAAATCCTAAGTTAATTTTGTTAGATGAACCAGCAGCCGGCGTAAATCCGAGATTGATTGATGATATATGCGATCGCATTATCGCTTGGAATCGGATTGACGGTATGACTTTTCTAATTATTGAACACAATATGGATGTAATTATGTCCTTGTGCGATCGTGTTTGGGTGCTTGCGGAAGGGCAAAATTTGGCTGACGGTACACCAGCAGAAATTCAGACCAATCCGAAGGTTCTAGAAGCCTATCTGGGAAAATAATTTGCTAGGTAATAAATGACGCAATCAGCATACTTCTGCTGGACGCCAATAAACCCCATTCTCTCGCTGCATTAACTGGTAGCCAATCAACTCCCGCCGCAGGGTGGCGCAGTCTGGATGGTAGCGCTTGAGAATTTCATTTACCACACGTTCGGGGTAGTTGACTCCCACCTCAAACTGGTTTACTAACCACTGGAGAATCACTAGACGCTTTTTGCGGCTAGCGGGAATCTCTTTGAGGCGTTGGACGGAATCCTTGTTAGAAGTATCGCCCTCTATATAGTTTTTTAGGACTTTGCTAGACCACATCTCACTTTCTAAACCCTCAATCCAAGACCTCATTTTCTCAGGTGTGAAAATTTCCTTGCTGATGCTTTGCAAAACTTCGCTATCCAACCCATAGAGGTGAGTATTACCGTCAGAACGCATACTCACCAAACTTAATTCTTTTAGTTTCGCTAAATGATGAGATACAGTCGGTTCCTTGAGTTGCAGTTGCACCGCCAATTTTTCGACACTGCACTCCTGGTTAGCTAAAATACCGACAATCTTCAATCGACTCTCGTCTGCTAAGGCTTTAAAAAATTGCAGCAAGATGTGAAATTGCTCTTTTTGCATAACGAATATCTAATTAGACGAATATCTAATTGGAAGTATATCTAATAATCTTTACACTTGCTAGAGCGAGAGCGTAGATGCACTATGTAGGATTACGCACAGTCAAAGCAACACTTACAGAACTTTCGGTAGCGACTCACCACCTCTCGAAACTTCAATTCGATACACAACAACTTAATGAGAGACTTTTTCACATCTGTATTCTCCGCCAATAAACCCCATTCTCTCGCTGCATTAATTGGTAGCCGATTAACTCTCGTCGTAGAGTAGCGTAGTCATGATGGTAGCACTTGAGAATTTCATTGACTGCGCGTTCTGGATACTGAACCTCAATCTCAAATTTATTTGCTAACCACTTGAGAATTACCAAGCGTTTTTTGCGACTAGCGGGGATTTCTTTGAGACGTTCGCCCTCGAAATAGTTTTTCAAGACTTTGTTTTCCCACGCTTCAGTATCTACATCTTCAATCAAAGATGCAATTTGCTCTGGTGTGAAAATTTCCTTGCTGATGCTTTGCAAAACATCACTATCTAATTGGTATAGACGGCTATTACCTTCAGGGCGCATAGTCACCAAATTCAGCTCTTTGAGTCTTGCCAGATGATGAGATACCGTCGGTTCCTTGAGTTGCAGTAGCACCGCCAATTCTTCGACGCTGCACTCCTGATTTGCCAGGATACCTACAATCTTCAATCGGCTCTCGTCTGCCAAGGCTTTGAAAAATCGTAGCAGGGTCTGAAATTGTTCTTTCTTCATAATTTGTTATAATTAAATTTGACCTCAATCTAATTAGAAAGAAATCAAATTAGTGCTGCTGTCCTCCTTTGACACAGCATCAGGTTATCTTAGACAAATTTGAGTTAATGATAATTTTTAGATTTTTTTTGTAAAAGATTGAGATTTCTTAAGTTGTTCTTTACATTTCGCCATGATATATCCCTCATCAGTTAGCAGCAGAAGAAGAGGGAGTACCCTCAGACAGGGGACTTCACTTGTAGAAGCAGCCAGATTCTTGGGTGTAGACCACAGCACCTTGTACATGGCTGTACAAAAAGGACAAATTCCCACTACTAGAAGCAATGGACGGACTGTAATTAGTCAAGGCGCTTTAATGGACTATCAAGCTAGAACAAGACCATTGTTATAAGCAATTTAAATTCCACAGATTAAAAATTCAAAATTTCATTACTGCTGAGTACATAGGGTGTGTGATGTCTTACTTTTCGCTACGACGAGCTACGCCTACACACTCATTACTGATATCTTTAACTTGAAGATGTCAGCAAAATTTGTTCTCCTCTGTTACTTAGTATTCAACCGTTGAGGAGGTTTAGTAGTGCTGAGCAATTTATTGTTCAGCACTATATTTTAGTAAGTATCCAAGTTTCAAAAACCATATAATTTCTGCTGTTAGATGTAAAGCTAAATTAAAAGCACACACCTATAACAGCAGCAAAACTCAATTTTAAATTTTGAATTTATCCGAATCTCAAATTGATTTAACTAAATTGTTCCCCTGCATCTAAGTTAAACAACATTTGCAAGGTCTGCATACAGCGCCGTCTTGCCTCTACATCTTGCTGCGATCGCAACTGTACCATCGGATCATGTAAAATTTTATTAACAATTCCTCTGGTTAATGCTTCGATCACCTCTTGATGTTTGTCAGCAAACTCTGAACCCAATCTTGACAAAGCTTTTTCTAATTCTTGTTCGCGGATAGTTTCGATTTTATTCCGCAGACAGCTGATAGTAGTGACAGTTTCTAAACTGCGCCACCAAATATCAAAGGCTTCCACTTCTTCATCTAAGAGTCTTTCTGCTTCTTGAGCCATCTTGCGGCGGCTTTCGTAGTTTTGCGCCACTACCGCTTTCAAGTCATCTACATTGAACGCCTGTACATTTACCAGTTCATTTACATCTCCATGAACATTACGGGGTACAGAAATATCAAATAACATTAGAGAACGCTGAGGTTCTAAAACCATTTCTAACTTGGCACGGTCAAGTATCGGTTCTGTTGCAGAAGTACTTGTAAATACCAAGTCACTATCGGCAATCACTGACATCATTTCCGATAGTAAATGAGTTTGAATAGGTTGTTCAGGGAAATGCTTTGTTAACTCCTGGGCACGTTCACGAGAGCGATTTACAATACTGATTTGCACAGCACCTTTAGAAAGCAAGTGTTGTACTAACAACCGTGACATTTTACCAGCACCCAGAATTGCTACTCGACAAGCTGCTAAATTTGCTACTTTTATCTGTGCTAACTCTACAGCTGCCGAACTGATAGAGACTGCGCCGGTGCCAATACTGGTTTCGGTGCGAACCCGTTTACCAGCTGTCAGCGCTTGTTTAAATAATCGATTCAGAATGGTTTTTATACCGTTATATTGCTGTCCCAGTTTGTGAGTATTTTTTACCTGAGCCAGAATTTGACCTTCTCCGAGTACCAGACTATCTAAGCCGGCTGCTACCCGCATGATATGCATCACTGCATCATCATGTAGCAACATAAACAAATGTTGTCGTAGAGAAAGCACGGCTAATTTGCTGTGTTCCGAAAGAAACTGAGTAACTTCTCTGATACCTTGGTCTGTTTCACTAGTAACAATGTAAATTTCTAGCCGATTACAAGTACTAAGAATTGCGACTTCTTCAATATGAGGATAGCTGGTTAGATGAGCGATCGCGCTTTCAGTTTGTGGTTCTGGAATGCTCAGCTTTTCCCGGACTTCAACTGGGGCTGTTTTATGGCTTAACCCCACCACTGCTATATTCATTTGCTAAATCGTAGTTACTAATTGGTAGTTGGGAATAAAGAATGGGGAACTTAGGGCCCCTCTAGGGATAAAGGGTAATGGTGAACCAGCGCGGTCTTCTCCCAACGCGGAGTAGCGTCTCGTAGAGAAGGGGAGACGCCCGCCGTAGGATGCCCAAAGGGCTGTAGGGCGATAGCGAAGCGGTAGCGAGTCATCGAGCGTCTGGGGGTTTCCACGCCAGTTGCTTCTCCCAAGGGGAGACGCTGCTTTGTAGCTTGCTTCCCCGCAGGGGTACAAGTTGGCAGAGCCGACGCCAGTCACTACAACGGAGGGAACCTCCGCAACGTGCTGGCTCCCCAACACACTGGCTCCCCATGAGCGACTGGTGAACCCGAAGGGTAAATTATTGTTTGTTGCTTGTAACAACCAACAAACAACAATTAATCACTAACTAATAACTACTAACTACTGTAGGAGTGAAGTATTTGGGTGACTATTTTTCGGTTTGGCCGAAAGATTTTTTTCCAAATGCTTCGTCCCTACTTTTACCATTCCCCATCCCCAAAAATTAGTTCAGTTGGAGAGTCTTCGGTTCGCCAAACATGTGGATTGTATCGACAAAGCGAGCAGTTTTAGATTGGTTGGAAATTACCAAGCTTTGAGTTCTTGCTCCACCCTTGAAGAAACGCACACCTTGCATTAGATTACCACTGGTAATCCCGCTAGCAGCGAATAGAACAGTTTGACCAGATGCCAGTTCATGAGCATCATAGACCTTATCGGGGTCATTGATATTCATAGACTTTAAACGTTCAATGTTGGCTTGTTTGCTTTCTCCAATCAGACCTGTTTTCACAATTTCTGGATCGTAAATCAGTTGACCTTGGAAGTGTCCACCCAAAGCACGCATTGCGGCTGCGGAGATTACACCTTCAGGAGCAGCACCGATACCCATTAACGCGTGGATATTAGTTCCGGCAAAACCGCAGGATATAGCTGCACCCACATCACCATCCGAAATCAGTTGTACTCTGGCTCCAGCCTCACGGATTTCTTTAATTAAATCATTGTGGCGATCGCGCTTCATTACCACGATCACAAGTTCTTCAATAGAGCGCTCTAGACACTCAGCGAGAATCTTGAGGTTTTCTGTGGCTGACTTGTTAATATCTACCTTGCCTTTAGCTGCGGGAGGTGCTGCTAACTTCTTCATGTAAAAGTCAGGAGCAGCAAATAATCCACCCTTTTCAGAAATTGCCAAGACAGCCATTGAACCAGGTTGTCCATAAGCTACTAAGTTCGTACCTTCACAGGGGTCAACAGCGATGTCAATCTCGATTAATTCATCGGGATTACAGTAATTTTTAGCATCTGGTTGAGTACAAATACCGACTTCTTCCCCGATGTAAAGCATAGGAGCGTCATCGCGTTCGCCTTCTCCAATGACAATGCGACCGCGCATATAGATTTTATTCATCCGCTCCCGCATGGCTTCCACTGCTACTTGGTCAGCAGTATTTTTTTCGCCTTTGCCCATCCACTTTGCAGATGCGATCGCTGCTTGCTCTACTACTTCAATAATCTCTAACCCAAGTGTATTTTCCACAGGTCTGCCCCCTTAACTGCTTGTCTTCGCGTCTTTTTATCTGGCTATTTCAGTTTTCAAGTCTACCAAAGGGCGGATACGCGTGGAGGAAAGTTAAGTTTTACTGCTAACTGGTTAAAAAAGTGCCAGTTGCGACTTCATTATTTCCGCTCATCTTATTCCAGCATATAGCATGGGCAGTGCTGAGTGCTGAGTGCTGAATGCTGAATATATTTAGCGCTTAGTACTGTTTAGGTTAAAAACATCACTTTGCTTTAGCATTAAGCTTATCTGTGGTTCTAAATAATAGAGCAAAAAAAGCTGGTAAGTTCAATCAAAACATTAGACCAACCTAGAACATCAACAAGTTAATCATGTTTATTGACTACATCACACTAATGTTGATCAATATGGTAGCCGGGTTAGTTTTACTGGCTGACTATGTGAATCGTGGAATAGATAGCCCTCATCAAAAACAATGGATTCCTGGATTTGGGATCACAGGCGCGATCGCATTAACAACTGGTTTACACATGATCTTTACCTGGCCAGTTACAGGTAGCTTTAATATTACTTTTGGGGAAACGAGTGTTCTCTTTGGGATTTTATTTGTCGCAGCAGCCATCGCTCTCTCTCAAAGTTGGGATTTGCTGACAATTGCAATTTACGCTTTTTTTGCTGGTTTGGTTGCGATCGTACTAGGTATACGCATCATCAACTTGAACTTAACAAGACAACCACTTTTGTCAGGAATTGGTTTTATTCTCACTGGGTTAGGTGGTGTATGTGCTGCACCAACTCTCTATTGGAAAACGAACCGAACTTGGCGGTTAATTGGTGCAGCTGTGCTAATAGTAGCCGCTCTCATTTGGGCATTCACTGGATATTTGGCTTATTGGAATCATCTAGAGAGTTTTGGCAAGTGGGTTCCAGCTCCAATGCGTTAACCAATGCCAGCAATGATCTAGGCTAGAGATAGTTAAAATCTCTTTTAAGATAAATATGCTGGACTTTCTTAATCCCCTCTTAAATCGCCATCCAGAGCGTGTTAAAGCCAATGTCGAAATTTATACTTGGCAAACTTGTCCTTACTGTATTCGCGCTAAACTACTGCTGTGGTGGAAAGGTGTAAACTTCACCGAATACAAAATTGACGGCGACGAAGCAGCCAGAGCTAGAATGGCAGAACGTGCTAACGGACGCCGCACTGTACCACAAATTTTCATCAATCAGCAGCACATTGGTGGCTGTGATGATCTCTATCAGTTAGATACACAAGGACAACTCGACCCGATATTAGCCCAAGCTACTATTTAGTTTTACAGGCTTGGTAACATTAGCCCCAGACTCTCAGTCTGCGGGCTATTTGGTTGCAAAAATTCAGTTTTACCCAAAATTTATCGCGGTTCTTAATTTATTGCAATACACTCTCGCAAGGTCAAAATTCAGATACAACTCGGATATTTAGAATACGTCTAACTCTAACTTCTATATCTTTTGTTAATTATTTTACTCATTTGATACTTATAAAAATATGTTAACTGAATACACAGAATATCTTATACATAGAAAATGGATGAGCCGCGCCTTAGAATTGGCACAAGCAGCAGGTAATGCGGGTGAAGTTCCTGTTGGTGCTGTTATTATTGATTCAACTGGATATTTGCTAGCTGAAGGAGAAAACAGAAAAGAACGTGACAAAGACCCCACTGCTCATGCTGAAATTCTTGCTATTAAGACAGCTGCTACAACTTTACAAAATTGGCGTCTTAATGAATGCACCCTTTACGTAACTCTAGAACCTTGCCCAATGTGTGCAGGGGCTATTGTACAGGCGCGTCTAGGATTGCTTGTATATGGAGTGGACGATCCAAAAACTGGTTCAATTCGTACAGTTACTAATATTCCTGACAGCGCCGCTTCTAATCACCGCCTACAGGTAATTGGAGGCATTCTAGAGTCAGCTTGTCGTCAGCAATTGCAAGCCTGGTTTGCTACTAGAAGGCATAAAAAAAGTTAAGGACAGCGGTAAAACTGTCCAGTTGGTACGACACAATTCATGCAAGAGAATCTACGGTGTAACTAATCAGGCTTTTCGTTAAATCTTACCCGTCAATCAGCTGCCACCGTCATGATGGAATTTCACTCTTCATCCGATATTTGTCAGTACACACCAGCGAAGACTCCAGAAAATTCTCAGGTGGCTCTTACTACCTCAAGGGTTTCTCCTTGGTTAAGTCCTCTGGCGTATTTATTGGGGCGTCACTGCCTACTACCATTATTCTTTAGTCGGATTAGCATAACCGGACAAAAAAATATTCCCACAAGTGGCCCTGTTATTCTCGCTCCTACCCATCGGGCGCGTTGGGATGCATTGCTCGTACCTTATGCTGCTATTGACTGTGTGAGAGGAAAAGACTTGCGGTTCATGGTGACTATTACTGAATGCCAAGGATTGCAAGGCTGGTTTGTCCGACGCTTGGGCGGATTTCCTGTAGATATTCAACATCCGTCAATCCGTACCCTGCGACACGGGGTTGAGTTACTTCAGCAAAAAAAAGCTTTGGTGATTTTTCCAGAAGGCGGAATTTATCGTGATGGTAAAATTCACCCTTTGAAACCGGGAATTGCTCGTCTTGCTTTAAGTGCTGAGTCTAGTCACTTAGGACTAGGAGTTAAAATTATACCCATCAGCATTAACTACAGCCAGCCATATCCTAATTGGGGTACAAGTGTGAACATTCACATTGGCTCGGCTATAGAAGTAGCAGATTACGCCAATGGCTCCATAAAACAAAATGCCAAACACCTCACGGCTGATTTAGCAAAGGCGCTGCAACAATTAAGCCATCAAGAATCAGAAATTACCAGTCATCAAAGAGTGCTGAGTAATGAGTGCTGAAGCGCGGATAGCTATGGTTTAGCCCGTGCTGAGTGCTGAGCAATCAGTACCTAAAGGAAAACGGTTTTTTAGCATGAAGCTATCAAATTGATTTGTGAATAAAAAAAGTATTTGCAGAAACGCTTAATTCTTGACTTGTCCTTTGCTAATAACAAATGACAAAGCGCAAAGTCTGAGCAGAAGCTTCCTTTGATCAGAACTTTGTAACAGAGGACAAATGACTAATGACAAATGACTATTGACTAAATACCCAAAGTTAATTCCCAAGTATTTAGTTTCCCGACATCTTGCGGTACGTAGTCGATTACCCACAATTGCCAGCTTCCTTGAGATGATAAGGATAACATCTGCTTGAGAGCTGGGTGCGATCGCACTGTGTAAGTTGTTTGTAAACTAGTACGGCGTCCTAAAATACGACTTTGCAACAAGACTCGTCCATTATTGGGGGCAATTAAATAAATTTCTAAATCACCTAAAAAATCGTGAGTCAGGTTAATTTTTACCTGAATATCCCTAACTGAACCAGTATCAGAAATTGCGATCGCACTTTTTACTCCTTGTCGGTCATTATCTGGAATCGCTACTTGGTTATGATTAGCTCCCTGTACTTGTCTGCTAGCATTTGATGCGGCTGCACGCTGCTGTTGCGCTGCTTGCACTGCTCTAGCTGCATTTACTTTGCCATAACCAAACCACTGGCAATGACCATTACCATCGTAAGTACCTTCACGCAAACCCAGTTGCGGGTCAGGATCGGGGTCAACAATTTTATCAGCGGTGTCTTGGAGGATAAGTTTAACTTGTTGAGCAGTTAAGTCAGGGTTTGCTGACAAAATCAGGGCTGCTACGCCTGCAACTACAGGAGTAGCGCTGGAAGTACCGCCGAAGTTGTCGGTAAAGTTACTTGGATCGTAGCCAGCGGCTCCCAGTTGGTCGGTGGTGAACACTCCTAGTCCAGAAAGGGAAGTTGCGATCGCAGGTTGTGTATAAACAAAACCTGTTTCCTGAAACGATATACCTGGTGGAGCATTGTTACTAGGAGCACACACAGAAATATTAGTTCCCCAATTGCTGTAAGCTGCTTTCTTATTCAAACTAGTCGAGGCAGCAATAGCAATTACATCTGGATGTACCGTAAAACCACTTAACCAGTTAGTATTACCTTGTAAAATATTTTTCGGCCAATTCCGTTCATTCACAGTACCATTAACTGGGCGGTTGGCATTTCCCGCAGCAAACAAAATTACACAACCTTTGCCATTGCGCCCTTTGGTGGCGGCGCGGGTGATAGCAGCGCGTTGACGCAAAGACAGGGGAAAATAAACAGCAGATGCTCCCCAACTGCAAGAAATCACACTAGCTCCCTTTTCGATCGCCCAGTTGAATATATCCTCAACTGACTGATCATCTAAAAACCCTGTGCTGCGAATCGGCATTAACGCACAACCAGGAGCAACTCCCACAATTCCCGTGCCATTTTCTTCAGCAAGCGCTATTCCCGCACAGGCTGTACCGTGACTAGCTTCTTCTTCGTCAGGTAAAGGTAAAAAGTCATTTTCTTTTAAGTCTCTGGGGGCGACTATTTTCCCATTACCTTGAAAATCTGGATGGTTCAAATCAAAAGAATCATCTACCACAGCCACAATTACAGAACGGATACCGCGAGTGATATCCCAAGCTTTTTCTATAGAAATATGGGAACCTGCTGCTAACTGTTTACCGCCATTGTGGTTGAGATACCATTGCTGAGGATAGAGGGAATCGCGGGGTTGGTAATGGGTTTCACTTTGCACCAAAATGTTAGGCTCAGCGGCTAAAACCTCTGGAAGTCCTTGCAACTGGTTGGTGATTTTGATCGGGTTTTCTGTCGCTTGTTTGCTGACGAGAAACACGAAAGCATTCGGAAGACCAAGAATTGGTTTTTCTTGGACTAAGCTAAATGTGCTAGCTATGGCATTAATGCTGTCAGCATTCACTGATGAGCCAAATTGAATTGTAATTTGGTCATTCAGATAAACGAAAGTCCCAGGATTATCCTTGATTTTGTAAACATGACTAGCAAAGGCAACATTTTCGGCAGCGCGTGCTTGGGACATCGCCACCTCTAACTGGTTTGGTGCAACCGTGAATAGTTCTAGCCGTGCTTGGGGAATACTGCGCTGCCAAATACCCCAACTAACCTGAGATAATTGTTGGGGCGGAAAATCGGTAGCCAGACGGACGGTGAAGCGGTCTAAGACCTTTTCTAAAATCAACTCTTCACCACCACGTTGTAAAACCACTCCCAAGCTGCTTGCTGGTACACCGATGGTTGAAAAATCGGAGGAATTGACGCGATCGCTCATAGAGGGGATTTTAGTTAATTAGTATACACAGGCGATGGGAACTCTATGAAACCGATTTTCAGTCTAAATCAAAGAAACTTAGGATGTGGCTTTGCTTTGTTCAAGACAAAAACAGAGGTAAGATACCCGAAGTTTCCATAGCTTTCTATATAGTTGTCGCACTAATTGACCCCATGAACTTTGCTGCCATTCCTTTGATGCGCTCCACTGCCTTATCAGTCATCGCAATCCTCAGCCTACTATCATCTGTCAATGCTCAGGTACCACAGCTACCAGGCACTACCGGACAACCACAACCCATTGACCCCAACGCTCCCAATAATCTGCGTCCTGTAACCCAAAATAACAGCCTTTTGAGCATTGAAGGGGGCGATCGCCTCATGAAAGATGCAGAACAAGCTGTTTCTACCCAAAACTACCCTTTAGCAGCCAAGAAACTTCAAGAAGCACGTCAGGTTTATAATCAGCTATCTAATTTTTATCAAGAGTTAAACTCTAGCTTTTCTGGAATTGACAATGGAGTTTCCGATTCCCAACGTCAAAAAGCGCTGTCAACTGCCCAAAAGCGAGATGAAGCAACCTATCAGCTAGCATTGGTACATCGGGCGCAAAATCAACCGGAATTAGCCGTACCATTGCTGATTCAAATTGTTAAGAGTCAAAACCCAACGCGGGATTTAGGTAAGAAAGCTTACCAACAACTATTGGAGTTAGGTTTTGTTGATGCTCCCTACCCCAGACAAGGCGGTAGTTCATCTTCCTCAACCCCAAAAAAAGCAAATTAAATCCCTGTTGGTTCTTTCTCCTCTCCCCCATCTTCATAAGCGTAGCTTCTGGCTAACCCAATGCTAGGATGGGATTATCGCCGTAAAATCAACCCAGCGTTCTCAAAATATACGCGTTAAAAGCGCGTCTCTCCTCAGCCTTGCCAAAACCTGAAGTTGGCAAAGGCATCTACTCTATATCTGTTAATAATAGAAAAGTAAGTTTTTTCAGGAAATGCGATGATTAGTCCGCAGCAGGTTGAGGCAATGATCAAGGCGGAACTGCCAGACGCGCAAGTTCAGGTGCAAGACTTGACTGGTGGTGGTGATCACTATCAGGTGACAGTAGTTTCATCGCACTTTGCAGGTAAAGGGCTAGTGCAACAGCACCAGCTAGTTTATGGTGCGCTAGGGCAAGCTATGTCAACCGAAGCGATACATGCTTTAGCAGTAAAAACGTATACACCTGAAGCTTGGCAGGCAACAGCCGCTTCGTAAAATTAAGAGTTAAGAGTTATGAATTGTTAACTCCTCACTCCGCAACGCAGTGGCTCCACCTCAACTCTATTAATGCAGAATAGGAAACAGAAAAATCATGACACCAGAACTCAAAGAAAAAATTGACAACTTGTTAGAACAAAATAAGATCATGGTCTTCATGAAGGGAAACAAGTTGATGCCTCAATGTGGATTTTCCAACAATGTTGTGCAAATTCTCAATACATTGGGAGTCCCCTTCGAGACGGTTGACGTTCTATCCGACTCTGAAATTCGTCAGGGAATTAAAGAGTATTCCAACTGGCCGACAATTCCCCAAGTGTATATTGATGGTCAATTCATTGGCGGTTCAGATATCCTGATTGAACTATATCAAAAAGGCGAATTGCAGCAATTAGTAGAAGTAGCACTAGCTTCGTAATCCTCTTTTTTGTAGCAAACTAGAGCTTATACTACCGACTTTGTTCTAGTTCCAGTTGCGTAAAATATAGTTCTTTCGTAGGGGCACAACAATGTTCCCCACCGCATATTATCTCCTTCCCAGTCTCCGGCTGGGAATACTTATTTAGATGCGGGAGCCTCTAGCGCCAGTCCCAGTTATAATGTACATCTGGAATTTCCAGGTTTCTTTCTAGAAAAGAGATTGTAGCTTATTACACAGTAGTGAACTGCCGTTTTACTCCTAATCGGGATTGCATCCAAACAAATAAACTACGCCTCATCAAATTGCAAATGTATATAAAAGTCTGCGATCGCAACAAATAATGGCATTGTCTATGTAAGAAACAAAAAAATGAATGCTAAGCAAGTACACTCTTAGCTAAAGCTTGCTACTTGTGTGCTTTACGGAAAATGTTTACAAAAGTTTGCCTTGTTATGCTTCGACTCTACAATTCAAGATGAGCGATCGCAGCATTAACTAATATCTCACTTGAAACTGACATTGAAATGATTTAATCAGTTATTCAAAAATCCCCTCAGTTATATTAGCCAAACTAATACATGGCTGAGGGGAAGCGTATTATCTAATACAATATCTCCAAAATTTCACACCACTTAATCCGTTTATCAATACAGATAATATGCTATAATTACCTGCGTCAATACACGGTTACTATAAATGACCAAGTTAAGGGCATTAGTAGTAATCAGGTTGTGGCTGTGGTTGCGGCACTGCAAAATTTGATCCATCGTACAAGTAGCGGCTGGCTTCCTCTTCTAGACGATGAATCAGAAAAGGTTCAATAGCGTTACCATGTCGCAGTGCGGCTAAATATCCATCCAAATACATCCGCATGTCATCCGTACGATAACCGCGATTCCATAACTCGGCGAAGGCGTCGGTGAGTCTTTGGTAATAGCGGATGGTTTGTGTGTCTTGGAGCATAACTGCTGTATTAATCTCTCTGGAATGAGAATTGTAAATGATTCACGCCAAAATGTGAAGTCTCACTTTTAGTTTGGCATTAACTCAAAGTTAATAAATCTACTTTGGGCAATATCCCCAGCAGCTACAATCTAACTAGATCCTATTCCAGAAAAAATCGGAATATGATTATTTAGTAAGCTATTTTTATGATTTTCTCTATTAACAGCCAGATTAGATTGGTAAGGGCGGGGATCAATCTTGGTTAAGATAGAATCCGATTTTACCATAAGGCTGAAAGATGATTTTGGTAATCGTTAGCTAGTTTGATTACAGTTTTTCTGGACATTACAACCTGCTATTTAGCACGTTATTTAGCCAAAAGAACTTTTGATAAGTCTAACAAAAATTTAAGAATATTACTAATCGGCTCTCGGCAAGGCACAAATTAAAGATATTGCCACTCTTGCAATGAGGAAATGTAAAGATAATAGCAGATGAAGTAACAAAGGCTACAAAACCTTGGGCATGGGCTTGTTACTTTGAAAGTCATCGACGCTAAGGGGTCTTGCCGCCGTGGGTTCGGTTTGTATTGAAATCGTTGAGGGAAATCCCCATCTGAGGTCGTTGCTGGGTTGGCACTTGCAACAACTGGAATACCGCGTGCATCAAGCCGCCAGTATTTATCAAGCAAGGGAAGTATTTTTAAGCCATCAACCAACATTGGTTATTTTAGATGCTGACCTACCTGATGGCGATGGAATTGAGTTTTGTCGTTGGTTGCATCGCCAGCAGCAGCCTCTCATTCTCATGCTATCTGCTCGTAGTAATGAAGCTGATATCGTCGCAGGTTTAAAGGCAGGTGCAGATGACTACTTGAGCAAACCTTTTGGAATGCAAGAGTTTCTGGCAAGGGTAGAAGCATTAATTCGCCGTAAGCGCACACCCACTGCACCAGCTTATTTGGATTATGGCACTTTGCAAATCGATTTAGTACAGCGCCGCGTCCGCTTCCAAGGGGAATTTATCGACTTAACGCCCCAAGAATTCAGTTTGCTATATGTTTTGGCGCAAGCTGGGGGTGTGCCTTTGAGTAGGTCGGAATTGCTGCGTCGTGCGTGGCCTGACGCCATCGACAACCCGCGTACTATTGATACTCATGTTTTATCGCTGCGGAAAAAGGTTGAACTTGATCCCCGCCAACCCAGTTTGATTCAAACTATCCGCAATGTAGGATACCGTTTTAACATGGAAATTTTGAATGCCAATGTTTCACAATCACAAACAAAGTTAGCTAAAGAAAGATTTAGCAATCAACGCTCAACACTCAGTGGTCAATTAACACAGTCCTGAGTTCTGAGTGATGATTTTTAGGTTAGTAAGTTATTAATTTTGAGAGAATTCCTCACCACTATTTAACTCCATTCCTCATCTGCTTGGGCTTCTGCTTGCATCAAGTCTCGTAAGTTAACCCAATTTATTTCAGAAGCACTTTGATTTGCCAATAAATGACCTTGTTTTAGGTGTAATAACCGTGTACAAAACATCTGGGTTAACTCTAGTTGGTGATTTACCATCAAGATTGTAGTTTGATGAGTTTGACTCAGCTGGATTAAGACTTGCATCACATGAGAAACTTTACCAGCGTCTAGGGCAGAGGTTGGCTCGTCTAATAGTAAAATTTTCGGTTGTGTGACTAAGGCACGAGCAAGAGCTACTAGCTGTCGCTCTCCAGCGGAAAGTTGTAGCTCAGTCCGCCCTAACCATTCACTGGGAATGTGTAGTTGTTCTATCCAGTCACTAACTCGTTGCTGAATTGTCTGTTTGGAAAAACCACGCAAAAGCAAAGGATAAGCTAAGGCTTGCTGAACCGTCATACCCAATAGTTTCGACTCTTGTAATACAAGTGTCACCTCCTGGCGTAACTGGATAGCAGGAATTTGGCGATATTCTTGATTTTCTAGATAGATTTTACCGCTAGTAGGTTCAATCAGGCGGTTGAGGAGGCGTAATAACGAAGTTTTACCAGCACCAGATGAACCTACAATAGCCAGGCGATCGCCTGCAAACACCTCCAAAGAAATATCCTGCAATATGGGATATCCTTGCTGATTCCCTGAAAGTTGGGTTTTTAGTTTTGCAAACAGATTAACTTGCTCTAGCCTGAGTGTGGTTGCTGTCACATTATCCAAGTTAAATGGGGGAATGGGGACTAGTGATTGGGGACTGGGGATAGTTACCAATACCCCATGCCTAACTCTAAGTTAATTGTTGAGTGGCTAAGGCTGTGGCGATCGTCCAGCCATCGACTAATAGTAGCAGCAGAGTGAATCCGAATAAAATCAAGTACATCCACGGCTTTGCTAAAGGACGAACATCTGTAGTATCAATACCCGTCTTTGCTTGCACAATTTGCACCAAACGGGTAAATCCAGCTACACGCATCGGTAGTAAATAAGCTTTCCCCTCTTGACTAAGGAAATAATAAACTAGTCCTCCTTGTCCAGTGGTGCGGGGCTTTAACTCTTTCACCTGTGACCAAGGTAAAACCCAACCTTTACGGAAGAAGCGAGGAACCCAAGCGGGGTAAGTAACCTGAATTTCCTGGTCATCTACTATTATTCGTTCAGTCAATACCGCATATAAAGCAACGAAGCCGATGCTAATCCCTACCCATAATAATTCTGGTGATATGGGTGCAGCCGTTACTTGCGATAAGAAAGGTAATGGTACTGTAAGTGCTAGATATAGACTCAACAACGTAATCCGAATCAACGGAGACAGGTGAAAAATAGAAGCTGAGGTATTGGCTGAATTTGCTGTCACGGCTCAATCACGATTATTGTCTTTAAGTTCATACTAACTGGGAACCTGGTAAGCATTCAGGCAAACAAATACGAAACCTGTTGATACTTTTATTTTCTCTATGCCAGTAGAGGTTCCAGAGAAACACTTTCTGGAAGTTGTCTTAACGGTTCAATTAAGGTAAATACTTTTGCACTACACTCCAACCAGTCAAAGACACCCAAGCAAATCCCACAAATAAGATAATATTCACACCGATGTGTAAAGGTCTAGCCCAAGGTCGTCTAGGATGAATTTGCGTAGCACTGAAAGCAGACAGTAAAACTAACACTACTACTATCAGCCCAGCCACCAAGTGTGATGAGTGTCCTAAAGAACCGAAGTGTCCCAAAGTGCCAACAATACCAATTACCAGCAGTAGCAGCACTAAACTTACCATGCTGATACCCATTATGTAGTGGAGCGATCGCACTCCCCGATTTCCGCTCATAAATGGGTTAATAAAAGGGAACTCCCGCAAAGTTCTCGCCCGAAACATTAAAACGCCCGTAACGGCTAACATCAAATATGCCAGCACAGACAACCCCATTGACCAAGCGGCTATTTTCCACAGCCAAATAAAAGAAGGCAGATTCATCAGGTAATGAGCTACAAAAAAGCACATTTTCTCGTGAGTGCATTCAACAGTCAACAGTCCAAAGTCAGAGTCAGCTGTTACATTTTGAAGTTGCACATTAACTCTTTAGGTCGTCATTAGTCATTTGTGTTCATAAAGGACTAATGACTAATAACGGTTTTAACGAAAAGATGCAACATTTAGGCAAGTTAGCTTACCTAATTACTCTTGACCCTTGACCCTTGTACAGACGCGATTAATCGCGTCTCTACTCTTGACTCTTGACCAATAAATAAAAAGGGCTACTGAATTCAGTAACCCCCAAATTGAGCAAAATTGAGCAAAATTTTTTTCTTAATCAACAGATGCTAAACCAGCGACTTGTAAAGGTTTTATGGTATCTCCGGTTTTTGTATTAAGTTGCACTATTTGTCTGGTATTAAGAGAGTCTTTTTCTTCTGACGAGTTTGTATCAAATTCATAACTGCTTGGTTCCTTGAGCATCAAGCGATCGCACGGAATCTTATCGGATAAAATTGCACTTGCCATCATACCCGTATGAATCTCCATTTGAGCTTTCCGTGGAGCTTCAAACACGAGGCGTTGTCCAGGAAAAACAACCCGTTCAAAGTACCAGTTGGGAATATTGGAGATGCGAGCCACTTGTATCTTGCTCGTGGCATTAACGTAGCAGCAGAGAATTTTCGCTGATTGCTCAGGTGGTAGAGGATCTAATATTTGAGCCATAACTGCTGAGGAGCTTTACGCCACAATTTTACATTACACTAGCCCAGCCTAGCATCCGCTGATCCCCACTGCTGTAACTCCGAATACCAACTGAATCTTTAGAGATTATTTCTATCTAAAGAAGTACTTATAAAGTTATGAAATTTTTGTAAAAATCTATTGCTTTTTGAAAATTATACACTATACGTAAAAGTTTTTAATATTTTTCTCTAGCAAAAAACTTGAACTCGCCTAAAGAGATAATTAGGGTATGGGCATAACGACTATTCTCTTGCTTCTTGCCTAAGTAACAAGTGAGTTTTTCTGTTTCATCTGTCCCAAGACTAATCAGCTGCGATCATCGCTTAATGAATAAGCTCAATGTTATCGTAAAGCTATATGAAAAGTATCTTCATAAAGCCTGTCGCTAAATGTCATGCATTTGGCACAACAATTTTATTGATTCTGACAATTGGCAACGCAAAATTTGCACGTATCAAAAATCGGCTTATATGTCAAGCAAGATTTTGATAGATACAGAGTAGCCAAAACAAACACACGCTTTAAAACCAAATTTTTTCTCATTTTCCCCGAAAGATTGGCAAGATGGAAGCTAAAACACCCATGACGGAAAATCGAATTCTCTACGTTCGCCTTCCCTGTAACCCCATCTTTCCTATTGGGGTTATCTACCTTAGCGATCACGTTCACAAGCAGTTTCCCAATATCGAACAGCGTATCTTTGATTTGGGAACAGTACCACCTTTAGATTACGCTGCCGCCTTGGATCGCTGTATCGATGAATTTAAACCGACACTACTAGTCTTTTCTTGGCGAGATATCCAAATATATGCCCCAGTAGGGGGACGCGGTGGTAATCCCCTGCAAAACGCCTTTGAATTTTACTACGCCAAGAATCCTCTATTGAAACTACGCGGGGGATTGGGCGGTTTGCGAATCTTTATCGCTTACTATGTAGAATTGTGGCGCAACCTGGGATTAATTAAACGCGGTTTAAAACGTGCCCAGAAATATAATTCTAATGCCCGTGTAGTTGTGGGCGGTGGTGCAGTCAGTGTATTTTACGAACAGTTGGGTAAAAGCTTACCCAAAGGAACAATTATTTCTGTGGGTGAAGGGGAAACCCTATTGGAAAAACTTTTAAGTGATAGAGAGTTTCAAGATGAACGTTGTTACGTAGTAGGAGAAATTCAACCACGAAAACGGCTAATTCACGAACAACCCACCCCACTAGAGAAGACTGCCTGTAACTACGATTATATTGAAAGCATTTGGCCTGAATTTAACTATTACCTGCAAGAACAAGACTTTTACATCGGTGTTCAAACTAAGCGTGGTTGTCCCCATAATTGCTGCTATTGCGTCTATACCGTAGTTGAAGGTAAACAAGTACGCATCAACCCAGCCGATGAAGTTGTTGCTGAGATGCGGCAATTATACGATCGCGGCATTCGCAATTTCTGGTTTACCGACGCCCAATTCATCCCAGCGCGGAAATTTATCGACGATGCTGTAGAACTATTACAAAAAATCGTCGATTCTGGCATGACAGACATCCACTGGGCAGCATACATCAGAGCCGACAACCTAACACCAGAGTTGTGTGAGTTGATGGCAAAAACCGGAATGAACTACTTTGAAATTGGTATTACCAGTGGTTCTCAAGAACTCGTGCGGAAAATGCGGATGGGGTACAATCTGCGAACCGTCTTGCAAAACTGCCGTGATTTAAAAGCAGCTGGTTTTAATGATTTGGTTTCCGTTAACTACTCCTTTAACGTCATTGACGAACGCCCCGAAACCATTCGCCAAACCATTGCCTACCACCGTGAACTAGAACGGATTTTTGGCGCGGATAAGGTCGAACCTGCTATCTTTTTTATTGGACTGCAACCCCATACCCATTTAGAAGAATATGCTTTCAAAGAGGGCATCCTTAAACCAGGATATGATCCAATGAGCTTAATGCCTTGGACAGCCAAAAAACTCCTTTGGAACCCTGAACCTCTTGGTTCATTCTTTGGCGAAGTCTGCTTGCAAGCTTGGCAACAAAACCCTAACGACTTCGGACGCGAAGTCATGAACATCTTAGAAGAAAAGCTTGGTTGCGCTGACTTAGAAACAGCACTTTCGGCGCCAATGGAGACGAAAGAAAAACAGTTGGTAACTATTTGATAGAAGACGCATAATCAAATCAGGCAAAATTCCGTCTCCTTATCCTCCACTCCCCGACTATTCTGCGATTATTTTCACCAAATCCCATGTTAGAAGGTTCAATCCTACAACAGCTGGAAACAGCCCATCGTCAAAGTACCAGGCCAATTCGATTCGGGGTGTACTACAAAAATACCCTAGTCTCCCTTTGCCATGCCCTAGAAGACCAAATCTTAGCCGACGAAGGCACACCCCTAGTTATCACAGCCTTTCAACAGGGGAAATGGTATCTGCAAGAAGCCCAACGATATGCAGACATCGCCCAGCGCAGCCGCGAAATTGCTATTATAGCTGCTCCTGATACTGGTTTTGCTGAACATCCCACAAGTCAATTATCCAATGTAGACTTAGTAGAATTAGATCCAGTCGATCCAGTAGCGCAAGAATGGCACTTAATTATTCTGTCGCCAGCATACACAGCAATGGTAATTTGTCAAGAATTATCAGAAGCAGATTATGGGAATGCTGGAGTACCCACATCAGACTTAGAGCGCAAATTCTACGGCTTGTGGACATTTGAGCCAGAGTTAGTCCAAGAGACAGCAGAAATAGCGATCGCTCACATCCAAAAATACAACTCAGCACTGGCGCAAAAACTTACAGATCATAAACAGGCAATCATACCATCAATTACTAGATCGCAAAATTTGGGTGCAGTTGTCTCCCGTGTAGTCGATTACCTCCAGACTGGGCAGGATAATTTATCCATCCCCACAGCACTTCGGCAACAAGCACTTGATCGCAACTTGGTTTCTAACGAAATCCAAGCATTTTTGCGAATGGCGCAACTGATGGACATGGCAGATGTCAACAATCCAATGGCAGCGGCGGAAGTAGTTGTACTTGCTGAGGCAATGGGGCAGCTTTTAGATCTTCCTGCATGGCAGATTAAAAGATTGCGACTGGCGGGTTTGTTGCACCGCATAGATCCACTACAAAAAGCCGAAAGCGTTCTCACTGGCGGTATATCCACACGCTACCAAGAAGATGCCCCTAGTTCTCCCTTAACTTGTCCCTTAGTACCGGGAGCGCAAGTACTGAGAACAATGTCACGACTGCGGGCAGTTGCTCAAATCATTACTCACCAAACCGAGTGGTGGAATGGCACAGGAGAACCAGCGGGTTTAGCTGGGGATGAAATTCCCCTAGAGTCGAGAATATTAGCATTATTGGCAGACTTTCAGTGGCGAGTCAATCAGCAAAAATTGTCAAATCAGAGCCGTCAAGAAATGTTTTCTCAAGCTTTGGATGAGTGCAGACAGCAACAATCTACCCGTTTTGACCCTAAACTTGTAGATACCCTAACTTTGCTAGTCATGGGTTTACAACAGGGACTTGACTTACCCCAGATGACACCCAAAGTCAGCGCGGGCATCTGGATTCTTGATTCCCGATGGGATAGCCACAGCAAGACTAATGAGGAAATTGGTAGTTACCCCAAATGAATATTGAAGCCATTAGATTAGGAAAACTCAAACAGCTACCAGGGGCAAATTTAGAAGACGAGGAACTCTCTCAACTCGATTTAAGCCGCATTAATCTTGCTGGCGCTACCCTTGTCGGCACTAATTTCGCTGCTTCTAAACTTGAAGGTGGGCATTTGGAAGGGGCGAATTTGATGGGGGCGAACCTCCAAGAAACTGACTTGCGGGCGAACCTAATGGGAGCAAATTTAATGCAAGCAGATTTAACGGGGGCTGACTTGCGGGGTAGCAATTTGCGCGGTGCTAACCTAATGGGAGCAATACTTAGTGATGTGTCGTTAGCCGGTGCTTTCGTGAGTGGTGCTAACTTGATGAATGTGAACTTACAAGGTGTTGACTTGCGGGGTGCTGACTTACGAGGTACAAACCTAAGTGGGGCGAATCTCAAAGGTGCAGACTTGAGTCGTGCCGATTTGCAAGGGGCGTTATTGAGTGAGGCAAATCTTGAAGAAGCTGACTTGCGGGGGGCGAATTTGGCAGGGGCGAATTTAACAGGGGCGAATTTGCTTTGTGCGGAATTAGAAAGTGCGAATTTGAATGGCGTTAATTTGGATAAGGCGTGTTTGGTAGGTACAGTGGTTGAGACGCCAGCGTAAAGATTGCACCAAAAAGCCCAGTATCTTTGGCTATTGTGAAAATTTTCGCAGGTGAAGCAGGTGAAAATTCGTGAGCCTAACTGTACCCAGTAGCAGTCCTTATTAAGGAATTAAAGCATGACCGACGAAAGCCAATCAAACAACTCAGATGAAGAGGAGTTTGACCCGGTAACAAATCCAACGGATTGGTCAGCAGCAGAAACAAAGTTAGCCTGTTTTGCGCTTGCTAGAAGCAAGGGTAAACGGTTGGTTAAAATCATCAACACCAAAAAACCATTTATGCCGATTATTTGTATTTTTGAGGACTACCCAGAATGATACCCGTCGCCACACAAGTTTCAATCACCGCAATCATTCCCATATTGACCGCTATCGGAAATCGGCAATGGGAACAGTTCAAAGAACTGGAGGCAGATTTTGTATCTCAGTATGGAGTAGAGGTCTGGCAAGAGGTTTTTAATTTTCGTCTCAAGCCAGCACTGGATAAAGATTCTGACAGATGGCTACTGACCCAGTGGTGTGGTGAAGGAATTAGCTCAGTCAAAAATGTGGCGTAGATCCGACCGCGCAAGATGAATCATGGCGATCATTTAACTAAAGACTTTTCCTAAGTGCGCTTTTAATGCATGAATACTGCTTTGCTGAGACATCAACTTTAGACTAGACAAAAATTTAGCTTCTTTTTAGCCAATATTTTATTTTTCCATAAGTTTATTACTTATTTTTAATTTTTAAGACTCCGCCTCCGTATCCACAAAGCCAGTACACTCATCAACAGCACCCCCATCAATCCTTGTAAGGGATTATTATTCACACCAGTCACCCAATCAGGAACTTTACCAGAATGTTTCGTTAATTCCCCAACATTAATGATGTAGTAGCCCCAAACGAAACCACCATGCAAACCGATTGGTAAACCCAAGCGTCCCCTACGCCAGCGCTTTCCCCATACCTGCGTTAACCCCAGCACTACTAAAGCTGGAAATTGTGGCAGTGTATTAATAATTGCCTCTAGCGGCTTAATAAAGTGCAATGCAGCAAATGCAATGGCATCTGTCCATAGCGCCACACTCGGACTGTAGTCTTGCTCTAACTCATTTAGCAACCAGCCTCGGAATAATAATTCCTCAGCAAACCCGATACCTAAGCCGACAATTAAACCTTCTAAAATCACTTTTAGCAAAAAAACTTTTGGTTGTTGCCACACCAGCCAACCTAAAAAACCTTGTATCCCAAAGAGTATCAGAATGTTAATTAACCCCATAGCCAAACCACGCAGCAAATCCACACCATTGATCCGCGTGAATTCTAAGCCGTAATCTCGTAGTATTTGTGGCTGCTTATAGATATATTTGCCCCATAACTTGAGGAGAACAATAAACTCAACATATAGCAACACCATTGTCAAGATACTTACTAAGTTAGAATCACGCACTAGTAAGTAAATTGGTGCAGCCAAGGGCAACCACAGCAGCAATAAAATAACAATAAAACAACCCAGCCTAATAGGGGCAGGGCTTTGGGCTAAAGGGGCAAGGTTTATTTTCATACAAAATAAGTCAATAATCACCAGTCAAAACTCTAGATTTCGACAAATGACAAATGACAAATGACTAATGACTATTCATCAGGTTCAATTGTGCTACTTAAACCATGACTTTTCAATGTTTCGCAATAGAACTCAGCATGTTCTTGAGCGCAAGTAATAACCAAAGCTAGCCCGTTTGTATGCGCTTCCATCATGATGCTAACAGCTTGGGGCTGGGTGAGGCTGGGCACAGTGGTTATTAGTGCCTGCACCACGTACTCCATAGAGTTGTGGTCGTCGTTATGAAGCAAAACGCGATATCGAGGCGCGAGCTTACGGGATGTGGAACGCTTTTCAATGGTTTCAACTGACACGGCTCTTTGCTCTTTTCTCGTTGATTCACTACAACAAAGTCTCTGTCGAGCGATCGCTTAACAGTTATTTACTTATTCTATAGTATTTCTGTCTAGATACTATGCCAGTAAAATCTTTTCAGGCTAGGGGCAATCACGACAGTATTTCGTGAGTACCTGTAAAACCTATGTTTAAGGCTACCGTGAGGGTGTTATCCTAATGTTTCAGGACTTTCACCCAAGCATAGCGCATTCTGGCTCTTAAAATGAAGGAAGCTATAAAACAATCGTTGCCACTGCCCAAATTGCTTAATGATGGACATGAGCCTAGACTTTCAACCGGGACAAATTGTGGCTTTAGAGCATGGCGACAGAAATCTGTATGCAGAAGTCATTCAAGTCGTAGTTTCTCGCCAGTTGTGTTGGGTGCGTCCTTTGCTGCTTGTCACTTTCATCGAACAATCATCTGTAATTACTGACTTACGAGATGCATCGGACTTACTTTGGCATATTAATTTATTTCGACCAGCTCTAGACACAGAAGTAATTACCTTGTTAAGTCAGGTTTTAGCAAAGGAACCAAAAACTGAACCTGATTTAGTTGCTAAGCAGCAACTAAATGAGTTTATTCATCAACTTTGGCAAGCATACCAAAATAGTGCTGAGTAACCGAACTTCAGAACGCCGGATGCCGACCTCAGAGTTCTCGCTGAGAAATGAGTGCTGTTAGCTTTCTTCTCTACGATAGGCTGCGCTAACGGGGCGTTTAGCCCGTGCTGAGTAATGAGTGAGTGCTCAGCTGCTCCATAACCGATGCTTTCAATTATGAGAAGCTATATTTGTCAAGTAGCAAGGATACAAATTAGCCTTTTCAAGGTGTGATTTTGTATTTTTCTTAGTGTCTTAGTAGTTCAAAAATTGACTTTTGAACCACTAAGACACCAAAGTGAAAAGCCCAAAGATCGGTAAATTTTTTGGGTGTTTCTATCCACCTTGCAAGAGTTAGATTTAAATAGTTCACCTTGTAGATAAAGTACAAGTGATGATATCGCGCTTGTTATGTACACTGTTTGTACTAAAAATTGTTTTACCTATTTTAAAATTTGATTGCTTTAGTCTTTCTCAAATTAATTTGATATTAAGAAAGAAGCATTAACAGCAAATCAATTAGAATTACTATCCTAAGTTAGGAACCAACTGAATTCGACCCGCATCCATCTCTGCCATTAATAATTCCAAAGCTTCGTAGTCAACGTCAGATATATAACCCAATTCTGTCAGCTCTGAGTTGATTTCATTTTCTATTTCTGGAGTTAATTTTTTAATGTCAAGAGCTTTTTCTACTAATCGACGAATAGCGTACTTAGTTCTCATAAATCATAAACCAACTGTATATAATACAAAATTATCTAAGATAAAGTTAAGTATAAATTGTGATCTTAAACCTTGTTTTTTGTGATTTATATCACAATTTAATTAAATAGATAATTGTGAGCAACCCTATAATATGCCATTAATAATCATGAAAGTAAAAGTCTTTAACCTACTACTGGGCCTTAGCTAAATCGGCTTTAGTCATATACCAGGCAAGGTTTATCAGCATCGTTACGGATGACTTGTTTGGTCTACGCTTGTCTATGTTGATTGTTTTTGAACTGAGATAAAAAAAAAGTATATATAAATACATTTTACTATGCATTTAGGACAATCTTTAAACAGAGATACTAAAGCAATAAAGATTCAGCAAAGAGACTTAAGACGTATGGTCGATGCAACAGAAAAGAGTTTATGTTCAAATAAACCTCAGCTTGACGCTTCAATAACTCTTAATAGGATGTAATTATGCAAGCAGTACTTAAATATCCCAAGATTACAGTTATTCGTCCCCAAGGCTGCCTGAATGCTGCAAACGCTTTAGAATTTGAACGAGATCTGACCACAGCGTTAGCACAAGATGGTATGTCCATCTTGGTAGTGGATCTAGCAGCAGTAGAATCTTTAGACAGTGCAGGCTTGATGGCATTGGTATCTGCACTCAAGCTGGCTGGAACTTTAGGAAAGAGTTTCCGGCTTGGTTCTGTTTCTCCATCCATTAGAATTATTTTTGAAATGACACAACTCGATAGAGTTTTTGAGATATGGAGAGGCGAAGCCGAGTTGGCACAGATAACTCTGTAAACGCTTTTGTGAGGAGAGATTGGAGTAGAGAGTTTCGCTATGGACACACGTGTCATCAGACATCTGAACTTCAAAGAGGGTTCTCTTTCCTCCACTGGCGCTACAGTTGCCAGTCCCTAGATGCAGCAGTTTTGCCGATTGACTAGATTCAGTTACATAACTTTATGTCACTAGAGTAATGCTGGAGCAAAGCTTGGGTTGAGAGCATAGTTTATGTAAAGGAATTGTAAGTTGCAATATTCAAGTTTGTGGAAAACCCGATCAATGCTAAAGTTAGAAATGAGTAGCTGTAATTAAGGTAGCTAGAAGATAGCATAGTGGCTGTTGCAGTTGAACAATTAATAACATCGGATATTTTAAAACCAGCGCGTTACCTAGGTAATGAGCGCCTAGCAGTACACAAACCTTGGGGTACGTCAGCAATACGTTGGGTTTTAACCTACCCAGAAGTGTATGAAGTTGGTGCTTCCAATTTAGGGCACATCATCCTCTATAACGTTTTGAATGCCCAGCCGCGCCAATTATGCGATCGCGCTTATCTGCCAGGCCCAGATCTGGCAACAAAGCTACGCCAAACCAACACACCCTTATTTGCGGTAGAGTCAAAGCGATCGCTCACAGAATTCGACATTCTAGGTTTTAGCCTCAGTTACGAACTGGGAGCAACCAATATTCTAGAAATGTTGGATTTGGCTGGAATTCCCCTGACGTGGCGTGAGAGACAAGAAAATAGAGTGGCAGGGGAAGCAAGGAGAGAATCTTTTAATTCCCAGTCTCCATTTCCGTTAATTTTTGCAGGAGGACAGACGGCAACATCAAATCCTGAACCATACGCCGACTTCTTCGACTTTTTTGCTCTCGGCGATGGAGAGGAATTGTTACCAGAAATTGGCTTGGTCTTGGAAGAAGGCAAACAAGTAGGATTGAACCGAGAACAACTACTACTGGATCTGGCACAAATACCAGGTGTATATGTTCCCCAATTTTACAACATGGCAAAGGATGGCTCAGTTCATCCCAATCGCCCAAATGTTCCAAAACGAATTCTGCGACGGGTTGCGACTCCAATACCAGCTTATTCTATTGGGTTAGTTCCCTATGTAGAGACGGTACATGACCGTTTAACAATTGAAATTCGGCGCGGTTGTACTCGTGGCTGTCGCTTTTGCCAACCAGGAATGCTTACACGACCAGCACGGGATGTAGAACCAGAGCAAGTAGTAGAAGCGATTGAACAGGGAATGCGAGCGACTGGTTACAATGAGTTTTCCCTACTATCTCTGAGCTGTTCTGATTATTTATCCCTGCCGGCGGTGGGGATGGAAATTAAAAATAGGTTAAAAAATGAAAATATTTCTCTGTCTTTACCTAGCCAACGGGTAGATAGATTTGATGAAAACATTGCTAATATCCTGGGTGGTACGCGGCAAGGTGGACTGACTTTTGCTCCTGAAGCTGGAACCCAGCGGATGCGGGACATAGTTAATAAAGGTTTGACGAATGAAGAACTGTTACAGGGTGTGAAAACCGCTTGCGAGAAAGGTTGGGATAAAATCAAGTTGTATTTCATGATTGGCTTGCCGGGTGAGACGGATGCAGATGTTTTAGGGATTTCAGAAACAGTCAGCTGGTTACAAAGAGAATGTTGGGTTAAAAACAGAAAACGGCTTAACTTTAACTTGACGATTTCTAACTTTACGCCCAAGCCGCATACGCCGTTTCAGTGGCACTCTGTTTCTACAGTTGAGTTTAAACGTAAGCAAAACCTACTGCGGCAAGAATTTCGCCGGATGAAGGGAGTAAAGGTGAATTTCACCGATGTCCGCATTTCGGCAATGGAGGACTTCATTGGACGAGGCGATCGCACTCTTGCTAAAGTATTACGCCGTGCCTGGGAATTAGGTGCGGGTATGGATTCCTGGTATGACAACGTAGATCAAGCATTCACAGCTTGGGGGTCGGCGATCGCACAAGCCGGTTTAGACTGGAAATACCGTCAAGTGGAAAACGGTGAATGGAATTTATTTCATCAAGAGGAGTACAGAAGTACAGAAGCAGAGGAAATTACCCAAGATTCTGTTCATAACTTAGCACTCAATACTCCTCTGCCTTGGGAACACATTGATACGGGTATTGACAAAAAATGGCTTAAAGAAGATCTACAACGTGCTCTAGAAGCTGCAACTGTTCCTGATTGCTCGTTTGAAGGTTGTTCCCACTGTGGCGTTTGCGGCACTGACTTCGGACACAATGTCGTCATCAACCCGCCTGCTATCCCAGAATTCGCTGGTAATTTTGTCCCCAATACCACCAAAGCACAACGACTACGCGTTTGGTTTGGCAAACAAGGTGATATAGCTTTGGTGAGTCACCTAGATTTGATGCGTCTGTTTGACCGAGTAATGCGACGAGCAAGTTTACCAGTTGCTTTCACGGGTGGGTTTCATCCAAATCCACGAATTTCTCTAGCAACTGCTTTGGCGCTGGGAGCTACTAGTAGTGGTGAAATTGTCGATTTTGAGTTAACTATGCCAGTGGAAGTTGATACTTTTTGGAAAAAACTAGCTAAGGAACTACCCACAGACATACCCATATATCATGTGGCACAGCTAGATTTAAAAGCTAGTGCAGCTACCCAACTGCTGGAAGCAGCAGAGTATTTGATTACCGTAGCAGCAGATAAAGAAATAACACCTGCACAATGGCAAGACTGGATTGATACAATTAAAGCCAAAGAGGAGCTTTGGTACGAGCAAACGACTAAATCAGGTAATAGCCAGTTAATAAATCTGCGCGATCGCTTATTTGAACTAGAATTAGTCGAAACCTATCAAAGTATTGCAGAGTCCATATGTGTTATGCGTTATGTGGGTAGTTATCGCCAAGATGGTGTGCTGTTGCGTCCCGAACAAATTCTGTTTATGCTTGAAATAGTGGCTGGTGAAATTCAGAGCTTTGGCTTGGGAGCCTCGAACTTTGTAGAATTTCAACTCTTACACATCCATCGCAATCGGCTAGTTTTAGGGGTATAATCCCTGAAGGGCAACTTGCTAGTAGTTGTCTTGATAGGGCATATCATGAGAATTGATTTTTAGCAAGGTTGCGTTAGAATGTGATGAAGAGAAATTTTCTGGCGCTGCATTGAATCAACTGGTTCACTACCCTCGTAATTAGAGGGCGAAAGCAAAGATATTTAGAGTGTAACTTCTAGGATTTTATCCCAGACAAACTAAGGCAGATTAAAGAACACTCTCTGTATAGCTAACTTGTGAATCAGTAACTAACAGCAGGCTCCGTCGGCAACTCTTTCTCTATGCTTTTAAAACAACTGCTGAATGCCTAATCTACAGTAGTACTGAGTACTGAGGAGCCAGCCGTGTGCGAAGGTTCCCTCCGTTGAGCGGACTGGCGTTGCTGAGTGTAACCCTAAAGATGACTACGGGGAATAGAAAACAGAAATAGTTTCTTTTTCTTAAGAACTCAGTCGGTTGCTTTCAAATCAAGCCTCCTGACTCAAAAGCTCACTCAGCAAAAACTCTGAGCGGCGGCTTTCGCTCCTCAGAAGTTCAAGTACTCAGAACTTTCAACTCAGGACTTCCTTTGGTGAAGGTATTGCATCAAAAATCAACCACAGACAGTTGATTTCATTACTTAAACAATATGCAGCCGTTCTGGATTAATCAGGCGTGTAAACGCAATTACAGCGTCAACAGCTCTTTGACTTTGAGCCGAGATTCGCAATTTTTATTATCAGTAGCGCTTTTGGGGCTGGCAGGGGCGAAAGGCGTAACAAACCTCCAGGGCTACATTGGTGCTGCCAATTTTTGAGGAAATTGAATGCCAAAACAAATTATTATCGCGGAGCAGCATCAAATTGCTGCTGTCTTTTCTGAAGACCAAATACAAGAACTTGTTGTTGCTACAGGTCATCACCAAATAGGTGATATCTACTTAGGTGTTGTAGAAAATGTATTACCTGGGATAGATGCAGCTTTTGTCAATATTGGAGATCCAGAGCGCAACGGTTTTATTCATGTAACTGACTTAGGCCCATTGAAGCTAAAGCGTACCGCTGCGGCAATTACAGAATTATTAGCACCACAGCAAAAAGTTTTGGTGCAAGTGATGAAAGAGCCAACAGGGACAAAAGGGCCGCGGCTTACTGGTAACATCACCTTACCCGGACGCTACGTAGTACTGATGCCCTACGGCAGAGGTGTAAATTTATCGCGGCGGATTAAGAGTGAAAGCGAGCGCAACCGCTTAAGGGCACTGGCGATTTTGATCAAGCCTGCGGGGATGGGTTTGCTAGTGCGTACCGAAGCAGAAGGCAAACCCGAAGAAGCGATTATGGAAGACTTGGAAGTGCTGCAAAAGCAATGGGAGTCTATCCAGCAAGAAGCCCACTCAACCCGTGCCCCAGCGCTACTCAACCGAGACGATGACTTTATCCAGCGTGTATTGCGAGATATGTACGGCGCCGATGTGAATCGGATTGTAGTGGATTCCAGTACTGGCTTGAAACGGGTGAAGCAGTATTTGCAGAACTGGAGTGGAGGTCAGACACCGCAAGGATTGTTGATTGACCATCATCGCGATCGCTCTCCAATTTTAGAATACTTCCGCATCAGTGCTGCGATTCGAGAAGCCTTGAAACCTAGGGTAGACCTACCTTCTGGAGGCTACATCATCATTGAGCCAACAGAAGCATTAACAGTAATTGATGTCAACTCCGGTTCCTTCACGCGATCAGCGACAGCCAGAGAAACAGTTCTGTGGACAAACTGCGAAGCTGCAACAGAAATTGCTCGCCAGCTGCGTCTGCGGAATATCGCTGGAGTAATCGTCGTTGATTTCATTGATATGGAATCGCGGCGCGACCAACTGCAAGTTCTAGAACACTTTAACAAATCACTCAAAGCAGACAAAGCTCGTCCCCAAATTGCTCAACTAACTGAGTTAGGTTTGGTAGAACTGACCCGCAAGCGTCAGGGTCAAAATATTTACGAATTGTTTGGTGAAACTTGCCCCACTTGTGGCGGTTTAGGGCATACTGTGCGTTTGCCTGGAGAAAGCGAAAATCGCATGCCAACACCAGTAGAAATACCAGAACGTTTTGTATCGCCACCTCACAGAGAACCGCGTCAGCCAGTTGCTCGCATCACGGAACCACGAGAAACCTACGATGGGTTTGGAGAAGCATTCGATACTGACTCAGAATTGGGTGCTCTAAATCTAATTAATCATCCTAGCTATCAAGAATTAGGCGATAACAACAAACGTCGTACCCGTACCCGCCGTCATCGGATTGGTATCAATGGGGTAAATGGGAAAGATGAAACGCGGGTTGTTGCCAATCCACTGTCTTTTGTTAACGAGTCAGACTTAGACCTTGATGCTGATGAAGAACTAGGAGCAACATCTGAGATACCTGCGCCTAGCCTCGGTAAACCCGGCTGGAGTGAAAGAACAGAACGGACTAAAGTTACAGTTACCAAGGCAGAACCAGTTAAACCCGTTGTAGAACCGCCAGAGATTGTTTCTGTGGAAATGACACGAGACGAACAAGATGTCTTCGCCTTGATGGGAGTCTCTCCATTGGTGCGTTTGAATCGGGAGGTTAAAAATCCTAAATCTGTAATTATTAACGTTACCCTTCCTGGACAACTGCCAACTACACCAATAGAATCAACCTCAGACTCAACTGTTGCTCAAAGAGCAACTTCTGAAGTAAGCGCACCTATCTTGCCTACACAACGAGTTGAGCTAGAACAGAAATCTTTGCCACAAGAGATAATCACAATAGAGGAATCAGGATTTACCGCGAATCCTTCGGGACGTTCTGCCAGAAGCTCAGCTGCCAACGCAAACGCAGATGAAAGTGAAGCTAATAGCGCCTCCACTGCCAATCGTCGCCGTCGTCGTCGTTCTTCTGCGGTAGATGAAGGCACATCCACCCTTGACGAAAGTTAACTGATTCTATGGTAAAAACAGAGCAAACTGCCACTGCTCTTTGTACTTCAGTACCCTTGGGCGAATCAAGTTGGCTGGAGTTTTCCACCTTGTCAGGTATTCAAGGGTTACTTGCAGGCGTGGATGAAGTAGGCCGAGGATCTTTATTTGGGCCTGTGGTTGCGGCAGCAGTGATATTACCAGATCACGCTTTGCCGAAACTGATAGCAGCTGGAATTAAAGACAGTAAAAAGTTGTCTAGTTCTCGTAGAACTCAGTTGGCACAGCAAATTTGTGGGCTGGCCATAGATTGGAAAATCGGCTTTGCTTCAACTGCTGAAATTGACAAGATGAATATTTTGCAGGCAACACTGCTAGCGATGAAGCGAGCTGTGCTGAAGCTGAAGGTACAGCCTGTACTCTGCTTAATTGATGGCAATCAGTCAGTGAAAAACTTGCTAATACCGCAACAAACAATAGTCAAAGGGGACGAGCGATCGCTCACTATTGCCTCTGCTAGCATTGTTGCTAAAGTTTGGCGCGATAATTTGGTGCTGCGTCTGGCAGCAAAATACCCTATGTACGACTTAGCGCGTAACAAAGGTTATGGCAGCCAGCGGCATTTGCTGGCTCTGCAACAATACGGTTCCTCACCCCTGCATCGCAAGTCTTTTCGCCCTTGCCAAATGAAAGTACTGAGTAGTTAAATAATTATTCAGGATTCAGCATTGGCAATTCAGTACTGTCATCGTCAAGCCCTTTGTCTTTAGTTTGTGATATCACCCAGTGGCGATAATCAGCTAGAAGGTGATGTGACAAACGTTGCTTAACTGTCAACAGCACACTCTTGAGCAAACCATTGCCGGTTGCTTCTAAAATCGGCTTGGGAGTGAAGGAAAATGGCGGTGGCAGATCCACCTGTACTTCTAAATCGGCTCTCCCTTGTAGGCGAGTGCCAGTGTTTAGCTCTTTGGGACATAAATATCCGTTTAAATTTAGAGCAAAGCGCTGATTAACATACTCGAAACCAACAATTTCACAACCTACCGATCGCAAATAAATTATTCCATTTGATTCTGCCCAGACCCTCATGTCTACTGTGGGTTGAATACTCAATGACATAAAAGTCATAGGACGCATTTTCAAGCGAAATACTTCCTCGGAAAGCTGCTGAATACGACTGTTATCAACCAAAGCTCTAACCAGACGTGGAGGCTGACGCAAGTAGTGCTGAATAGGAATAGGCTGCTGTGGAACAGCAATTTCCACCGATTGGGAAGCAGTAAACTTGGTAGCCATGAGTTGAAGGAAATAATTGTTTGATACTTCTATTATTAATTAATTTATTATGTTTATTTTTTTAATTCAATCAAAGAAATATTTATCAGGACTGATTTTTTTTAAACCTATATTTGCTTATAGTTATCCTTCATTAATTTAGACATTTTGAGAAATTATGATTAGTCTCTTCAGAGAGATAAACTTAAGTGCACATAGCATTAATGAAAAACCGCTCTCACTTACTACTACTGCTGCTGTGGTTAGCCATTGGCACTGGTCTACGCTTTTTGCGTTTGGCATCTCTACCACCTTGGACTGATGAGTGTGCAACGATAGTTTTTAGTTTAGGCAATAGTTTTCACACAGTACCACTTAATCAGGTAATTAGTTCGGATGTTTTGTTACATCCACTGCAACCTACTCTCACGGCTGGAATTAGCGCAGTTATCAAGCATTTATTTGATGAGAGTAATCATCCGCCAGTCTATTTTGCTCTGGCACATTTCTGGATGAAAATGTTTTCGCTCACAGGGGAACTAGCCTCAATTTGGGTGGCGCGATCGCTCAGTGCTTTGTTCGGAGTTGCATCGATTCCTGCCATGTTTGGTTTTGGCTATTTAGCTTTTCGCTCCAAGTTGGTAGGTCAGATGGCAGCAGCAATGATGGCAGTTTCACCCTACACTGTTTTCCTGGCTAGAGAAGCACGACATTATACTTTAGCGATTTTACTAGTAATTGCTTCTCTGTGTTGCTTTATTAAAGCAATTCAGACTATTCATCAGCGACAATCTCTGCCTATCTGGATAGTTTTAGCCTGGGTAGTTGTCAATAGTTTAGGAGTAGCAACTCACTTTTTTTTCACCCTGACTCTTTGTGCTCAAGGCTTTGTATTGCTGGGGCAAATTTGGTTAAAAATGCAGCAAAGTAACCCGATACAACCTAATTGGTGGCGTATTTGGATAGTTGCTATAGGTACTTTCATCGGATGCTTGGTCTGGGTTCCTACCCTGCAAAATATTCCTGGTAGTGAGCTGACAAACTGGGTTGCAGGTAGTAATGCTCAGGTTAGATGGTTGGAACCGATAGGGAGACTATTACTTTGGATTCTCAGTATGCTGTCGCTGTTACCTTCCGCACTCACAAACTTGCCGATAGCAATTGTAGTTGTTTCTGGTATGGTAACTTTACTGTTTTTGCTTTGGAGCCTGCCTAATCTCACTCATGGGTTAAAAATCCAGCAGCAATATCCTGATACTCATCTAGCCATTCAAATATTGAGTGGGTATGTCCTTGGGGCGATCGCTTTGTGCTTGTGTTTCACATACGGTTTAGGGATGGACTTAACTTTGGCTGCTCGGTTCCAATTTTTCTATGCTCCAGCAGTAATTTTGCTTTTGAGTACTGCATTAGCAGGCTGCTGGAACCGAATAAAGAATTTAAATCACCACAGTCAGAGATTCTGGCTTCTGGTGAATGGGAAAGTTGCGGTGATCATAATTTGGCTGATGGCAGTACTTGGGGGAGCGACAGCAACCTGGAATCTGGGCTACTTGCAAAATCAACGCCCTGATATCCTTGCCTCAATTATCCAAAAAGCCTCTCAAGGTAATGTGTTGATTGCTACGACTCACTTACACCACGGGCAGACTGGCAGAATGATGGGGTTAGCTTGGGAATTCCAACATCAACCTAATCAAAATTTGCAGTTTTACCTGGCTGGCAAAGAGCCACAGACTAAAACTTATACCCACGCCCTGCAAATATTTCAGGAAAAACTAATTGAAATCCCGCGACCACTAGACCTGTGGTTAGTCGAATTCCGTGCTCAATTCGATTTGGAATCCCAGCACTGTGTCCCTGACAACCAATATGGAAAATCTGCTGGTGAATATAGTTATAAACTTTATCATTGTGCTACCCAAAAGAGCAGCACTTAGTTACAGAGTACTAGCAGCGCAACTAGAGTGTTTAATGCCATAGCTAACTAATATTAGTAACTATTAATTAATCAGTAAAGGAAAGATAAGAAATGGTAAAAGTAATTTATTCTCTTTAGACACGCTAAGTATTTCTGTTATAACTCAGTCTCAGCCTTTTGTTGCTTTTTCAACGAATTGAATTCAAGGTTAAACCAATATTACAAGTTGATAAAGGCCGGGTTTGCCCACATATAGTCTATAAATTTAACAGATAACTAACAAACACCATGACTATATCTATTGCCCATTTAGGGCCTCCTGGCACTTACGCAGAACAAGCAGCTGTTTTTTATGCCAACTGGCTGGTCAAAAAGACGGGAATAGAAGGTATCTTATGCCCCTATCCCAGCATTGCTCAGTCGCTCCAAGCCGTTGCTGCTGGACAAACCCAGTTAGCTGTTGTGCCAGTGGAAAATTCTATTGAAGGTAGTGTAACAATGACAATGGATACGCTGTGGCAGTTGGACAGTTTGCGTATTCAATTGGCTTTAGTTATGCCCATTGCTCATGCATTAATTTCCTGCGCGGCTAGTTTGGATAAAATTAAAACTGTTTATTCTCATCCACAAGCTTTGGCACAATGTCAACAGTGGTTAGAGATGTTTCTCCCAACTGTGCAGTTGGTTCCTACTAATTCCACAACTGAGCCGTTACAGCACCTAGAAAATGATACAACAGTAGGGGCGATCGCATCTAGTAGAGCCGCTCAACTCTACAATTTGCCAATACTTGCCAATGGTATTAACGACTATCCAGAAAACTTTACTCGCTTTTGGGTGGTAAGTGAGGGTGAAGTAGACGCTAATTACCGCATGTCTTCAATAAGTCCTAGTCACACGTCGCTGGCTTTCAGTACGCCTGCAAATGTACCCGGAGCGCTACTTAAACCCCTACAAGTATTTGCTCAATTAGGGATTAACCTCAGTCGGATTGAATCTCGTCCAACGAAGCGATCGCTCGGTGAATACTTATTTTTCGTTGATCTAGAAACAGATCGTAGCTCAGCACAAATGCAATCTGCTTTAGCAGACTTATCCATCTACACAGAAATTTTGAAAATCTTTGGCGCTTACAATGTTTTACCAATCAGTGGAGACTTAATATAACTTGCTTCTATTTCTGATTAAAGGTATCTTTAAGTACAGCGCGAGCCGCCAAATGATTACGAGTAGAAGTTAAAATTTCTGCTTCCCGTTCTAAACGAGCCACAGTATCCTGCATTTCTAGCAATGACTGCTGCTCTGCGGCAACACCATAGAGATTGCTCGCTACCCAATAAGATAACTCTGTTGGTAAATCGGGCAAGTCTTCTGGTAGCTCAATGTTTTGTTCAGTTAACTTGGCTGATAGACGGACGACATCTCTTAATAGTTGTTCTACTTCAGAAGACAAAGGTCGCAAATCCTTAACTGGTGGATGGTCTTCAATCCACTCTACTAAGCCAACGCGGTAAGGCTTTTCACGAACATATTCTAATACACGAAATCTTTGCTGTCCCAAAGTCAACATCTTCATACGATCATCTGGTAGCCGCTGATGATGAATTATTTCCGCACAGCAGCCAACATTTGCAATCCCACCTTTAACTGGATCAACCATTAAGACCCCAAACCTGCGATCGCTCTCCAAAATCGTGTTCATCATGATTCGGTAGCGAAATTCAAATATGTGCAGGGGTAATGGTCTAGTGGGAAATAAAACTACTTCAGGTAACGGGAACAGAGGTAGTTCGCGAACTGCAATTTTAGAAGAGGATGTCATTGTTATCTCAGTATAAACTTAATCTTTAAAATTTATTCTTCTCTGCTTTTCCCGTATTTTGTTTACATTCTATCATTTGTTTAGTAGCTAAA
Source organism: Komarekiella atlantica HA4396-MV6 (assembly GCA_019359395.1). Lineage (GTDB taxonomy): Bacteria > Cyanobacteriota > Cyanobacteriia > Cyanobacteriales > Nostocaceae > Komarekiella > Komarekiella atlantica. Next base: position 108,693 of record JAHHHK010000012.1, on the reverse strand, counting down.
TAAAAGCCCTGAGATATATTTCTTCAGGGCCAGATAAATATTCATAGCTAATGTCATTTTTACTACCCTGCGGGTTCGCCTTTGGCATTTTCAAAGAGTAGCCGCTAAGGCGTCTATGTCATTGGTCATTTGTTGGAGTACTAATGACTAAGCGAAAAGTTTGAGCCGAACGCGAGTGCGTCTCGTAGAGGGGTTTCCGACGCTCTCTACGAGACCAAGGCGAACGCAGACTCGCTCTAAGCGAAGCTATGCCGTAAAGCCTGCGGCATGGCTTCGCTTAGGGCTCAGCCTCTCGTAGGGAATGCTTTACGCTGCGCTATCGGATCAAAACTTTTCAAGAGATAACTAATGACTAATTTAAAGTTTTACTTCTATATCCACACCTGATGGTAGATCCAGTTTCATCAAGGCATCAATAGTCTTAGAAGAAGGCTGATAAATGTCAATAATCCGACGATGGGTACGGGTTTCAAAGTGTTCTCGTGAATCCTTATCTACGTGAGGCGATCGCAGCACACAATAGATCCGCCGTTTCGTTGGTAAAGGAATTGGGCCTATGGCTGTAGCATTAGTACGGTTTGCTGTATCTACAATCTTCTCGCAAGATGTATCCAATAAGCGTCGGTCAAAAGCCTGTAAACGAATTCTAATTTTCTGCTGCTGTAGAGTTGCCATCTTTAATTGTCCAGGTTCTGAGTAATTGTGGGACTGGGGACTGGAGGCTGGGAACTGGGAATTGAGAACCCAATACCCAATCACCAGTATCTAAAATAAAAGGAAGAGAAAGGAGCAGAGAGGTACTAATACCATCTCTGCTCCTTTGTTATGAGAGCAAAAAGGTCTTACTTCAAGATTTTGGAGACGACACCAGCACCAATGGTACGACCACCTTCGCGGATAGCGAAGCGCATTCCTTGCTCAATAGCGATCGGGTTGATCAATTCTACAGTCATCTTAATGCGATCGCCTGGCATCACCATTTCTGCCTCACTGCCATCATCAGAAGTAAAGGCTTTAATAGTACCAGTTACGTCGGTTGTCCGCACGTAAAACTGGGGACGGTAGCCTGCGAAAAATGGAGTTTTACGACCGCCTTCTTTATCCGTTAGAACGTATACTTCACCTTCAAATTGAGTATGAGGCGTAATTGAACCAGGTTTGGCTAACACCATACCCCGCTCAATATCAGCCTTTTGGATACCCCGCAGTAATACACCTGCGTTATCTCCAGCCATACCTTCATCAAGACTCTTCTTAAACATCTCGATTCCAGTTACGGTTGTGTTGCGAGTATCTCTAATACCCACTAGTTCAACCGTATCGCCAACTTTGACTTTACCACGTTCAATCCGACCAGTAGCTACGGTACCACGACCTGTGATCGAAAACACGTCTTCTACAGCCATCAAGAAGGGCTTATCAATATCCCGCTCAGGAGTTGGGATGAAGGAATCTACAGCGTCCATCAGCTCATAGATTTTATCTACCCAAGGATCTTCACCCCGTTGAGTTTTGGGGTTAGAGGTCATTTTTTCTAACGCCTGTAGACCAGAGCCTTTGATAATGGGAATGTCATCACCAGGGAAATCATAGCTGGAAAGCAATTCCCGAAGTTCTAGTTCCACTAGTTCCAGAAGTTCTGGATCATCCATCAAGTCTTCCTTGTTCAAGAAGACAACCAGACTAGGAACGCCGACCTGTTTTGCCAGTAGAATGTGTTCACGGGTTTGGGGCATAGGGCCATCTGTAGCAGCAACTACGAGGATAGCTCCATCCATCTGGGCAGCACCGGTGATCATGTTCTTCACATAGTCAGCGTGTCCAGGACAGTCTACGTGAGCATAGTGCCGATTTTCGGTTTCATACTCAACGTGGGCTGTATTGATAGTAATACCCCGTGCCTTTTCTTCTGGCGCGTTATCAATTTGATCATAGCCCTTAGCTATAGCTTGACCCATAGCTGCTAAGGTCATAGTAATGGCTGCTGTTAACGTGGTTTTGCCGTGGTCAACGTGGCCAATCGTACCGATATTGATGTGGGGTTTATTCCTTTCAAACTTTGCGCGTGCCATGAATACTCATTTCCTTATTCTAATTAAGCGTTCCCTTTGCTTTTAGCAATGATTGCCTCAGCCACGTTGCGAGGGACTTCTTCGTAGTGGCTAAACTCCATTGAGAAGATGCCCCGACCTTGGGTTTTCGACCGGATATCAGTAGCGTAGCCAAACATTTCTGCCAACGGAACTTTAGCAGTCACTTTGGCAATGCTCTGCTCAGATCCCATTCCCTCAATTTGCCCACGACGGGAATTAAGGTCGCCCATGACATCCCCAAGGAAGTTTTCGGGAACTTCAACCTCAACTTTCATCATAGGCTCTAAGAGGACGGGTGAAGCTTTCAGCACAGCCTCTTTCATCGCCATCGAGCCGGCGATTTTGAAAGCCATTTCCGAAGAGTCTACATCGTGGTATGACCCATCAATTAGTGTCGCTTTGACATCAATTAGTGGATATCCAGCCAGAACACCAGATTCGCAGCTTTCTTTCATTCCTTGCTCTGCTGGGCCAATATATTCTTTGGGTACTGTACCACCAACAATTTTGGAGACGAATTCAAAGCCAGTACCGGGTTCTCCTGGTTCCAAATCGATCACAACATGACCGTATTGACCTTTACCACCACTTTGACGGATAAACTTGCCTTCCACTTTAGAGACACGTTTGCGAATCGTTTCGCGGTAAGCTACTTGCGGCGCACCGACATTCGCTTCCACTTTGAATTCTCGTAACATCCGGTCTACTAGAATTTCTAGGTGGAGTTCTCCCATCCCTGCGATCACGGTTTGGTTTGTTTCCGGATCGACGTGGACACGGAAGGTGGGGTCTTCTTCTGAGAGAGATTGCAAAGCTTTGGACAGTTTGTCCATATCATTTTTGGTTTTGGGTTCAACCGCCACCGAGATTACAGGCTCAGGAATGAATAGGGATTCCAGAATTACTGGCGCTCCATCGTCACAGATTGTGTCACCTGTCAAGGTGTCTTTCAATCCCAGGGCTGCTCCCAAATCACCCGCTCGCAGTTCATCGACATCCTGTCGGTCATCTGCTTTCATAAGAACTAAGCGAGAAATTCGTTCTTTTTTATTCTTGCTAGCGTTAAGGACGTAGCTGCCCTTTTTTAGGACACCAGAATAAACGCGAACAAATGTGAGGCGACCGTAGGGGTCAGCCATAATCTTAAATGCCAGAGCTGCTAAAGGTTCGTTGTCATCAGCTCGCCGCTCGACAGTATCGCCATTTGGCAGTATGCCTTGAATGGGTGGTACTTCACTTGGCGCTGGTAGGTAATCTACAACAGCATCCAGCATCAACTGCACACCTTTGTTTTTGAATGCAGAGCCACAAAGTACTGGTACGATTGTCCCGGCAATTGTGCCTTTACGCAAGGCAGTACGAACTTCGTCTTCTGTAAGTTCTTCGCCCTCGAAGTACTTAGCCATCAGAGTATCATCGGTTTCTGCCGCCGCTTCTATTAGCTTGGTGCGGTATTCTTCTACCTGCTCTTGCAATTCTGCTGGGATATCCGTTTCTTGGATATCGGTTCCTTGGTCGTTAGCGTAAATATATGCACGCTGCCGCACTAGGTCAACGATCCCTTGGAATTCGTTCTCGCTACCAATTGGTAGTTGAATGGCAATGGCGTTAGCTCGCAGGCGATCGCGCATCTGATCATGAACTTTATAAAAGTTCGCGCCTGTACGATCCATTTTGTTGATGAAGGCTATTCGAGGCACTTTGTAACGGTCTGCTTGTCGCCACACCGTCTCAGACTGTGGTTGCACACCACCTACAGAACAAAATACTGCGATTACACCATCCAACACACGCATGGAACGCTCAACTTCAATTGTGAAGTCTACGTGACCTGGCGTATCGATAATGTTAATTTGATGATCTTTCCAGCTGGTAGTAATAGCAGCAGCAGTAATGGTAATTCCCCGCTCCCGCTCCTGATCCATCCAGTCTGTTACAGCAGTTCCTTCATGAACTTCGCCAATTTTATGAATTATTCCAGAGTAAAACAATATTCTCTCTGTTGTCGTTGTCTTGCCCGCATCTATATGCGCCGCAATACCGATATTGCGTACTCTCTCTAGCGGGATCGTACGTGCCACAGCTACCTCCTATAATTTTTGCCTCATGATATCTTGTATATTACTCTTTGTTAAGATTCTATACTTTTACGGAAAACCGTCTTTTTGAAAAAATCAACGATATACCGCTGATAAAACTGCGATATATCGCTTTTCTATTTAGTAACGATAGTGTGCAAATGCTTTGTTTGCTTCCGCCATGCGGTGCGTTTCTTCACGCTTGCGAATGGCATTTCCAGTTTCGTTAGCAGCATCCATTAACTCATTTGCCAGTTTGCTGGCCATTGTGCGCCCTGGTCTGGATCTGGAAAATTGCACTAGCCAACGCAGTGCTAGAGTAGTACCTCGGTCTGAGCGTACTTCCATTGGTACTTGATAGGTTGCTCCGCCGACTCGCCGAGCTTTTACTTCTACTAAAGGCGTTGCATTTCGCACTGCTCTTTCAAAAGTTTCCAAGGCACCGCTACCAGTGCGTTCCTCAATAGTTTTCAAGGCATCATAAACAATCCGTGCGGCAAGTGATTTCTTGCCATGACGCATAATCCGTCTGATAATCATGCTCACAAGGCGACTGTTATATACGGAGTCAGACGGAACTGGGCGCTTTTGAACAACACCACGACGAGACATACTTCACCTTTAATTCGGATTTGGCAACGAAATTATATGCTATCAGGCTATCAGACACAGGAAACTAAAAGCGGTGGAACCCGCCGCTTAAAATTCCTCATATTTTTCCTCTAAAGTTGCAGCGAGGCTGACCGACTTAACTTGCTGCCTGCAACTAGACACACAAGGCGACAACATTATAAACCTTAATATCTAAATAAATATTAATGCTGCTGTCGCTTACAGGATTCTGCTTAAAACTTTCTACACTTGCTCGCTTAGTGTAGGTGTAGCTTCTCTTGAAACAGATACAACAGCGATAATCACTATTGTTTCAAAGCAAGCGCTGCTTGTTTTTCTGTTCTTGATGCTTTTAACAGAGACGATTAATCGTATTTGATGCGATTAATCGCCTAATCCTACTTTTTCGCTTCTTTCGGGCGCTTGGTTCCATACTTGGAACGACCTTGTTTGCGATCTTTAACTCCGGCTGTATCTAGGGTGCCACGGATAATGTGGTATCTCACACCTGGTAAGTCTTTAACCCGACCGCCGCGAATCATTACAACTGAGTGTTCTTGCAAGTTATGACCAATTCCTGGAATGTAAGCTGTGACTTCAAATCCAGAAGTAAGTCGTACCCTTGCTACTTTGCGTAGAGCTGAGTTAGGCTTTTTAGGCGTAGTTGTGTATACTCTGGTACAAACACCCCGACGTTGAGGGCATTGCTTCAGAGCTGGGGACTTGGTTTTCTGACGCGCTTTTTCGCGCTCATTACGTATTAGCTGCTGTATGGTTGGCATGAGTTACAGCGCGTAAAGCTGCATTAGTGTCTAAGTTTTAACAAATCCTAATTATATCGTTTTCGATGGTTTTATGTCAATTGTTATTTGTCCCCGTTCGCGCAGCGTCTCCCTTTGGAGAAGTTCTGAGCAAAGGAAGCCTCTGTTATAAAATTCAGATGTCTTCTCTACTTTGAGGTTCCGCCCTAAGTGCAGTTATGCCGCAGGCTTTACGGCATGACTTGTCTACGTTCGCATAGGGTGTCGTAGACAGAGCAAGATGTAGCTCACTTGAGCTTAGGGGTAAGCTTAGAGCGACGTAGTGGCTTTGCGCTTCATTCAGACTTCTCTGTTTGCCGTTTGCTCAAAGACTAATGATTGATAACCTATGACTAAGGACTAATAGAGAAAGAATTGCCACAACCACAGGTAGCGATCGCCTGGGGGTTGTGGAAGCGAAAACCACCGCCCATCAGATCCTCTGAATAATCAAGTGTTAATCCGTTGATGTAGTTTATGCTTTCAGCATCTATCACTACTTGAATACCATTCAAGTCAAAAACCTGATCACTAACTTTTACTGTTTCATCAAAGAACATATCGTAAAACCACCCGGAACAGCCACCGGGTTTAACTGTTAATCGAAACAAACCTTTTGGCTGTTGTTTGGACTTTATTCGTCCGATCTCACTGGCGGCTGCTTGACTCAAATGAATCATGGAATTCGTTTTTTGCCATTGAAAACCCTATCTTAATCTTACAGATGGGTTGACGCTTGCACTCCTTATTGTTGGTCTACTGCTACAACCAAAACTATAAAGTAAAGAATATTCTCATTCGTTTCAGATATTTGTCTTCAGTTATTAATGCCCAACAAATTCTGTTTTCCAGTATTAAGAGCGTCTGGTGTGTTTGCTCTTTATCTGTATGGCTGTTCTTGATTTTTGGCTACATATTGGCATTATGAGAGCGATCGCTATTATTACTTTAACACCGAAACGCCAGGAGTTCCTGCCTTCTGGAGGTGGTAACTTCTGGCGTGTGTGCAAACAAAAGCAGCACAGTGGCTCCTGAATAGTATCAGAGCCAGTCATCTAGTTTTAATCTTTGGTACGTGCATAGTCATCTTGGTAGCGAATAATATCATCCTCTCCTAAGTATTCGCCATTTTGCACTTCAATTAATACTAAGGGGATCACGCCAGGATTCTCTAGACGATGAGCCGTACATTGGGGTACATAGGTTGACTGATTATTGCTTAGTAGAACTTCTTGCTCTCCACAAACCACCCTAGCTGTACCCGAAACAACAATCCAGTGTTCGCTGCGGTGGTGGTGCATTTGCAGACTAAGGCGGTGTCCGGGCTTAACTTCTATACGCTTAATTTTGTATCCGCGCCCTTCTTCCAAAACTGTAAAAGCACCCCAAGGACGCAACTCAGTTGCAGCAACGCCTCTGGAAGTGATGGCTGGGGGTAGGGGCAGAGTGTTAGTTTGTACCATTTCTTGATATTGAGCCATAGTTACCTCATTTGAAGACATAACAAACCGTTAGTACTCTTAACCATTGATGAAAAATCTAGGGCGATCTTGCAACCGTGAAAATCAGCAATCTTAATCTAACTTTGCTAAAGATAGCAAAATCAAACGTTATGGTGTAAACCATCACTACTAAAATTTTTGTGTCTACACCAAGTCTTCATCAAGTAAAATTGCAGCTTATTCCAAACTTTAAACAATACCCAATATTCCATCTCTCATTACCGTGGTTGCAGGAAAATACCAATTCCATTGTGAACACGGGCCGCAGTACTAGGAGAACGGTCGAGTAATTGACCTCCTAAGTAAAGACTGGTAGAACTACCACCGTCTAAATTCAGGGCATTTACACACCCCAAAAGTTTCATTAGTTGTGCGTGTTCTGCCAAGCTAGGGCCATATCCGCCAGCACGATTATGCACGGCAGTTATCATCAGTGCGCCTGTTGCCGTTGTACAAATACCACTGCGAATTGCTTTTTCTGCAATAAAGGCATCGCTAAATTTTTCACCTTTGGCATCAAGGACAATTTGACGATCTTGCACCAATAGCGGCCCTGCTCCCACAATATGAGGATAACGATTAAAATCAGCCGGAGCAGTAGCGCTAGTAATGCGGACTGTAGTGCCTATAGGTAGCTGTAATGAGGTATTAGCAACGTTACCGCGTAAAGTAAGTAAGTATCCATCTTGAGGAATGGGAAACGTGGTATTTCCTGCCTTACCACCTGGTAACTGATTGGTAACTTGATCTTTCTGGACAACAAGGATGATTTCGTTATCTGTCAAGGGGGTGTAAGTTGTTCCCCAAACTGGTGTGTAACGGGCAATGCCACTCTGAACATAGCCACTGTTAAGAAAAAGAATTGGTAAGCGCAGGTTATTTGCAGTAGTTAAAGTTTCCACCAAAGTGAGACGACCAAAGTAAAATTGCCCAGCATCGTTCCAAGCGATCGCTCCCCGGTTAAGAATAGGCCCTGATAACCATTGACCATCACGACGAATCGCACCCAAGGGCAATCTGTTATTCCGGTTAAAATAACCACCATTGATTGCTGCTACTGCTAAGTAGCGCTGTGCCGTTTGAATTAGAGGTGCAGTACCCGCAAGAGTATCTGGGTTCGTCCACACGGGTTTCAATATTAGCCCAAATTTGTAGGGATTAACTTCTAACGAAACCACAGGAAAGCGGTCTGTGCCTAACTTGACAAAACGCTGTTGCCAGCGTAATCCCGGTGCCCAAGTGATATCTCTCTGTTCTAGAGCGTCGGGTCGAATATCGATAACAAGGCGATTGGGGTTAGCTACAGTACTAATCTGAGGAGATAGACCAAAGGGAACGCTCAAACGAATAATTGTTTGATTCTTGACCATCTCCACTTGTTGAATTAGTGGGTCTGGAACTGGCGCTGGTAGTATTGGTGGCGTTGGTTTAACTGGTAATATTTGTTTGAGCAGGTTTGGCAGTAATGTAGGTGGTGGCGCAGGTGGCACAGGGGTATAGCGTTCTATCAAGCCGGGATTGGCTATTCCATCCAGGGTAATTATCCACTCTCGATTTGGCGGTGCAGTCGGTTTGGGTATAGGTATGTCTGGGTCTGAGAGTGGAGTTTGGGGTTTTTTGACTGCCAAGCCCTGTGTAATTTGCCAAGGAGTTGGACGATCTAAATCAACCAAAATACGAGCCTGCCCCAATGGTGCAACAGTTGGCACTGAAGATTGCTTACTCTCAATAATATTGATCACTTGTGCTTTTGGAGTGACAATCACCAAGGTGTTGCCATTGGCTTGTATCTGCCATCCTGCTGTTTTGGCAAAATTAGTAATATCTAGATAGCGATATGCTCCCAACAGCCCAGTGGTTAAAACTTGTGGCTTTGTAAGGGATGAAAACCACTGTACTGGTTGTTTAGCTGGACTACTACTATTTAAGAAATTTACCCCAATTAATTGCCTAAATACCCCGTCACTGAGATGAGTTGTCGCTTGACTAGCTCCAGGTTGCTGCCACCAAGTTCCTGGCAATGTGCGACCATTGAGAGAAATTTGATTGCCAGAAGATAACACCCCTGGAAAAGGAGATGCAGAGGACTGTGAGGTCAACCTTGGTATTGGTTGGGTATTTGTCAAGGACTCTTGGGCACTAGTAGCATAATTAGTAGTTAAGCACAGTGTTGTCAACACTATTGGTGACATAGTTGACCAGAAAAACCTACTATTGCCGTGATTGGTAATAGTATTAAGGTGTTGTCTGTAACAATTTGGCATTTTTACCATAATTTACTAGGTACTTGTGAAAGTTATTACTCAGGGAACAAACTAAAGACTAGGTTGTTGATAAATATTAAAAAATCATGAGTTTATTTTGGGAAAAGCATGATACTATATATATTGGCTTGTTATCACTTTTAAACATAAAAAAGTATTTGGTCGCTAAAACCACCACAACTAAGTGTTTGATCGGGCACTAGTTTTAACCAGACTATACACGGTAGTTTTAGTTAGCAAAACTGGATTAAGATATTCGATCCTTACCGATCGCTGCTACTGTTGCTACTTCAGTGAGGTCTAGTTAGTAGTAAAGCAAGTGGCAGTTGTTAAATAGCAAAACTCTAGACAGCAACAAAAATATTTGGGAATTGTCAAATGGGTATATATTGTAATACGCTGAGTTTAGTGCTGGGACAGGATAGTGTTAGCTTGAAAATGTAGTGCAGCGTTCAATGTTAGTTTTATTTCGGGTAGACCGAGATATGCTCTACCTGGCAATTAGGGTGCATCTGGAAAAAAGAATTGAGAAAATACTTAGCTTCACACTATAGAAAACAGTCTGTCAGGGCGAGAATAATGTCCGGGCAGAAGTATCTTGTTTAACACCGCATAAACACATACAAAAATAACGCAACTATTTTAACACGGGCTAACTAAAAAGTAAAACCGAAGTTAAAATTTTTTTTCCTTAAATTTCGGTACTAAATCTGTATTTGTCCATCGTTAAATTAAGAAATTTTTCCCAATAAGTCGTCGCAAAATTTAGTAACTCAACACTTCAGGAACAGGGTATGAATAACAAACCGATGAATCAAAACCAAAAAATCACAGCAAATATTAACTCAGGAGATACCTACCATGAACCGAGGTGGTTGGTAGAGGAACGAGATGCTTGTGGTGTAGGTTTTATTGCTCATCGCCAGAATCATGCCAGCCACGAAGTTGTGGCAAAAGCCTTGAATGCTTTGACCTGCTTAGAACACCGAGGAGGTTGTAGCGCAGACCAAGACTCTGGTGATGGTGCAGGAATATTGACAGCGATCCCTTGGGAGCTGTTCCAGCAAGATTATGGACAAAAAATTAAGGAATTTTCATCCCTCAGCAATATGGCTGTGGGGATGATATTTTTACCGCCAGACCAAGAAGCAGCACAAAGAGCAAGAGCAACAGTTGAGCAAGTAGCGGCTGAGGAAAAACTGATTGTACTGGGATGGCGAATAGTGCCAGTACAGTCTGATTTCCTAGGGATACAAGCTAGAGAAAATCAACCTCAGATTGAACAAGTTTTACTAGCTTCCGTTGACAAAAGTGGTGATGAGCTAGAGCGGCAACTGTATATTACCCGCCGCCGAATTAGTAAGGCTGCAACCAATATTTCAGAAGATTTTTATGTCTGCTCTTTATCAAGCCGCACAATTGTCTACAAAGGCATGGTGCGTTCCGCTGTGTTGGGAGAATTTTATAAAGATTTAAAAAATCCAGCTTACAAGAGCGCCTTTGCTGTTTATCACCGCCGCTTTAGTACCAACACAATGCCTAAGTGGCCATTGGCTCAACCGATGCGGCTTTTGGGTCACAACGGCGAAATTAATACTCTATTGGGTAATATCAACTGGATGATGGCACGAGAAGCTAGCCTGAATCATTCAGTATGGGGCGTACAGCACTCCGTGCATGAAAACGGTGAAGCCTCTTTGCAGGAGACTCGCATCAATGAACTCAAGCCATTAGTTCATATTGACAACAGCGACTCAGCCACCTTAGATAACGTGCTGGAGTTATTGGTACGTTCCGGTCGCAGCCCCTCAGAAAGCTTGATGATTATGGTTCCAGAGGCTTACCAAAATCAGCCTTCTTTACAGAACTATCCAGAAATTGTCGATTTTTACGAGTATTACAGTGGTTTGCAAGAAGCGTGGGATGGGCCAGCACTTTTGGTATTCAGCGATGGGCAAAAAGTTGGGGCAACATTAGACCGTAATGGCTTAAGACCAGCTCGCTACGTGATCACCAAGGATGACTACATCGTCGTCGCTTCCGAAGCAGGTGTCGTGGATTTCCCAGAAGCCAGCATTCTTGAGAAAGGGAGACTAGGGCCAGGGCAAATGATTGCTGTGGATTTAGTAAACCATGAAGTGCTGAAAAATTGGGAGATTAAGCAGCGCATTGCCAAGCAGCAACCGTACGGGGAATGGTTGCGCCAGCATCGCCAAGAATTAAAGTCATTAGTGAGCCAACGCGATCTTCTCCCAAGGGGAGACGCCAAGGGCGATGGGGATCTCCACGCCAGTTGCTTCAAGTCGGCAGAGCCGCCCAACGCACTGGCTCCCCATGAGCGATTGGCGAACTCCGAAGGGGTCATTAGTCATTCCTCATTAAAAAATGGAAATGGAAATGGAAATGGTAGACAAATAACAAATGACATAGAGACAACTGATAGACAAACTTTGCTTCAGCGTCAAACAGCCTTTGGGTACACCTCAGAAGATGTAGAAATGGTGATTCTACCAATGGCGAAGGAAGGTAAAGAACCTACTTTCTGTATGGGTGATGATATTCCTTTAGCGGTGCTGTCATCAAAACCTCACCTGCTTTATGACTATTTCAAACAGCGTTTTGCTCAGGTGACGAACCCAGCAATTGATCCCCTACGGGAAAAGCTTGTAATGTCCTTGAAAGTCGAACTGGGTGAGCGGGGTAACTTATTAGAAGCAAAGCCAGAATATGCTCGGAGATTGAAGCTAGAATCGCCACTATTGACAGAAGTAGAGTTAGAGGCAATTAAGCTGTCAGGATTTGCCACGGCTGAGTTGTCAACCCTATTTGCAATTGCCAACGGCCCAGAGGGATTGAAAGCAGCAGTAGAGTCATTACAAGCACAAGCAGCTGAATCAGTCCGCGCAGGTGCGAAGATTTTAATTCTTAGCGATCGCCCTGTACTCGATACTGAATACACCTACATTCCTCCCCTGTTGGCAGTGGGTGCTGTACATCATCACTTGATTAACGAAGGGTTACGAATGAAAACATCCCTGATTGTTAATACAGCCCAGTGCTGGAGTACACATCATTTTGCTTGTCTGATTGGTTATGGTGCAGGCGCAATTTGTCCGTATATGGCTTTGGATACAGTGCGCGATTGGTGGTTTGACCCCAAAACTCAAAAGTTAATGGGTTTAGAAAAAATTCCTGCCCTCACGCTAGAGCAAGCTCTAGGAAATTATCGCAAAGCGGTAGAGTCAGGTTTGTTAAAAATTCTCTCCAAAATGGGAATTTCCTTACTTTCCAGTTATCAAGCAGCGCAAATCTTTGAAGCCATTGGCATTGGTAGGGATTTAATAGAACTAGGATTCCGTGGTACGACTTCCCGTATTGGTGGCTTGAGTATCAAGGAACTCGCTGATGAAGTGCTTTCTTTCCACGTCAAGGCTTTCCCGGTAACGACTAAGAAGCTAGAAAACCTGGGTTTTGTGCAGTATCGTCCTGGTGGCGAGTACCACATGAATAGCCCCGAAATGGTAAAGGCTCTGCATAAAGCTTTAGATAGCAAGGAGTACGACCACTACGAAGTTTATAAAAAGCATCTTCAAGGCAGACCAGTAACAGCCTTGCGTGACTTGCTAGATTTCCAAAGCAATCGATCGCCAATTCCCATAGAAGAAGTGGAGTCAGTTAGTGAGATTGTCAAGCGCTTCTGTACTGGTGGGATGTCTTTAGGCGCTTTGTCACGAGAAGCACATGAAACTTTGGCGATCGCTATGAACCGGATTGGCGGTAAATCTAACTCTGGGGAAGGCGGTGAAGATCCAGTACGCTACACAGTCCTAGATGATGTAGACGATGGTCACTCGCCAACCCTACCGCATTTAAAAGGATTGCGGAATGGTGATACTGCTTCTAGTGCGATTAAGCAAGTTGCATCAGGACGCTTTGGTGTCACCCCAGCGTACCTCAGCAGCGCCAAACAAATAGAAATCAAAATTGCCCAAGGTGCAAAGCCTGGGGAAGGTGGGCAACTACCAGGGCCCAAAGTTAGTCCCTACATTGCGATGTTAAGACGCTCCAAGCCAGGTGTGACACTGATTTCGCCGCCACCGCACCACGATATCTATTCCATTGAAGACCTAGCACAGCTGATTTTTGACCTACACCAAATTAATCCCAAAGCGCAGGTGTCGGTGAAGCTAGTTGCAGAAATCGGCATCGGTACAATTGCCGCAGGTGTGGCAAAGGCTAACGCTGATATTATTCAGATTTCCGGTCACGATGGCGGTACAGGAGCATCCCCACTTAGTTCGATTAAACATGCTGGTTCACCTTGGGAACTCGGCTTAAGCGAAGTGCATCGCGTTTTGATGCAAAATAGTCTACGCGATCGCGTGATTTTGCGCGTAGATGGCGGATTCAAAAGTGGCTGGGATGTGGTAATAGGTGCATTGATGGGTGGCGAAGAATTCGGTTTTGGTTCCATCGCCATGATTGCCGAAGGTTGTATCATGGCACGCATCTGCCACACGAATAACTGCCCCGTGGGTGTGGCCTCCCAGAAAGAAGAACTCCGTAAGCGGTTTACAGGAATACCAGAAAATGTCGTTAACTTCTTCTACTTCATTGCCGAAGAAGTGCGTAGTCTTTTAGCAAAACTCGGCTACCGTTCCTTGTTGGAAATCATTGGACGTGCAGATTTGTTGAAAGTCCGCCAAGAGGCAACACTTACCAAGACACAAGCACTAAATCTCGACTGCTTACTCCAACTACCAGATACCAGAGATAATCGCAGTTGGTTGGTGCATGAACAAGTTCACAGCAACGGCGTGGTCTTAGATGATCAATTGCTTGCTGATCCCGAAATTAGAACTGCTATTAGCGAGCAGTCAACTGTCACCAAAACCTTCCCAATAGTCAACACCGACAGAACAGTAGGCACACGGCTAGCAGGAGCGATCGCTTCTCAGTACGGCGATAGCGGCTTTGAAGGACAAATTAACCTCAACTTTCAAGGCAGTGTTGGGCAAAGCTTTGGAGCCTTCAACCTCCCCGGTATAGTTCTAACGCTGGAAGGAGAGGCAAACGATTACGTAGGTAAGGGGATGCATGGTGGTGAAATCATTATCAAACCCCCATCTGATGCTACCTATGACCCGTCACAAAACGTGATTGTTGGCAATACCTGCCTCTACGGTGCTACTGGTGGCGTTTTGTTTGCTAACGGCTTAGCAGGAGAGCGTTTTGCTGTACGTAACTCTAAAGGCACAGCGGTTATTGAAGGCGCTGGAGATCACTGCTGCGAGTACATGACTGGTGGTGTGATTGTTGTCCTCGGCAAGGTTGGACGTAACGTAGCTGCTGGGATGACTGGTGGATTAGGATACTTCTTGGATGAAGACGGCTTATTTCCTGAGTTAGTCAACCGAGAAATTGTTAAAATACAGCAAGTGATTACAGAAGCAGGTGCAAAACAACTGCAAGAGTTAATTAAAACTCATGTAGAACGTACTGGTTCACCAAAAGCAAACAAGATTCTGCAAAACTGGCAAGAATACTTGCCGAAGTTCTGGCAGTTAGTTCCACCTTCTGAAGCTAATAGTTCAGAAGCCAATCCCGATGTTGAAGCTGAAAAAACAACTGAGTGGAGTTTAGCTGTTAGTCATTAGTCATTTAATTTAAGTTAATTGTAGTGACTAATAGACTTTTTGCAGAAGTCGGGGAAAAGGTAAAGAGTATTGAGTTTTCCTTGTGCTATTTCTCTTTAACCCTTACCCGGCATTTTGCAATCATATATGAATGCGAAATGACTAATTCAGGACTAACGTATTATGAACTACATGCGTTACTCCTGAATATGAATACGCCCTGCTCAAGCAAATCCAGGTGTGTGTAGTTCATAAAATCAAAAAACCTCTATCAATAGAGCTTTCATAGCAGAATAAAATTTTCTGTGACTGATGCAACTTTTTTAGGTAAATACCCAGAGAGCTGAAAATATTGCCTAAATGGCAACATTACTCTTGCGAGTTTAGTTATTCTCGGTATTAAGTTTATCAATTGTGGATTTTACATTTACCCTTATCTATTGAATAAGTAAGTATTTGTATAATAAGTTGCTCGTAATTGCTGATCTAAATCTTCAATCTGCACAGTCGTTTGCTAAAATTCACATAGGATAGGAGAATTTTACTTGGTATCTCCAAGCATCTAGTAATACAGAATCTATGTAAAAGAAGACAAAGTGTAAAGATATGAACAAGAGGCGATAAAACGGCGTGAAGTTGTGTTAGAGCTTCTTAAATTAGTAAATTTGACTGCACATTGTCCATAAAAATGGAATATGTAGCTTTTTTATGGTTGACTAGTGCCGAATTTAAGTTACTCTTAAAACGGATAGCTGCCAGTAATAATCTATCCTGACAGTACTGTTATGAAGACAAAACTAAATTCAGCAATTCTGTCCGAAATTTTGAGTTTACAAATTGAATAATTTGATACGGCAGCCAAATCCGTTATCAACTACCCTAAGCAAGGTAGTCTATTAATGACTTCATCTACATCTGGGAATTGTAATGAATAGTTTACAATACCAGTGGGTGAGAAAATCTAAAGAAAATATAAAAGAGACTCAAATGACTGTGGTGTCTGGAGGACAAAAGTGTTTCTGAGACTAGCACATCAACACCGACAATTCGTTCAAGACTTGGTAATGAACCTACAAGCCTTGGCAATTGTCCTAGAACGGCGTGGATATCCTGCGTCCTGCTATACCTGTGGTGATCAGATGAATAGTGCATCATTTATGGTTAGCTTGGGTGATAACCACCTGATTCGGTTTTTAGTGTCCGATTACGGAATTACTTGGACGGAGATGCGGGATGACCGCGAATTAATGAAGTTAGAGGGTGCAGAGGCAATTAACCAGCTACAAGAATTAGCTAATCTTGTCAAGCAATCCATGCAAACTGGGACAGTCTCTAAAACTCTTGCCAAGAAGTATTAAGGTTCCAAGAGTCGATGGCAAATTGGGAATTAATCATCGGTAATGGGGAATAGTGGTTTGGTTGACATTGCCTATTACCAATTCTCTATTACCGTTAAGTGATTGGCTCATCGCTAGCCTGTCATATCTTTTTTCGATGCCAAAATCTCACCCAAAAGGTTGTGAGCTAGAAGCTCGAAGTATTAAAACGCATCCCAGTAAATTTTTGTCAGAGTTTCTGCCGTAAACTTGCCAGTTTGCTTTGCGGCAAAGAGAACTTTATCAAGGGGATCAAATTTTATAAAGTAGTGATAACTACTTTTACTCCACAATTTTAGATTAATCTGACACAGGATAATGCGATCGCTATTGGCAAAGGTTGCGATCGCTCAATAGCTACAGTCCATTACCAATTAAAATAAAGGGTGCCCAGTAATACGGGTGAGCGAAGTCACTAACTACTGTAGATTTATTGTGACTTCCCTTCCATCCAGTAATTAAAGAGATTTGAGCTTGTCGTAAAGCTTCGGCTTTTGTCAACTTGCCTGATGGCAGCGTAGCATAAAAAGCACTCATCAATGCCTGCGTACCACCATCATCCACAGCCCACAAAGAAGCAATTGCTGCCTTAGCACCAGTTTTTTGCATCTGATAGCCAAAACCCAAAATTTCCTCACCATTACCTAAAGGGCCTCCTAAGCCGGTTTCGCAGGCACTTAAAACTACCAAATCCACATTAGGAAGTGACCAAGTGGCGACATCTCTAAGGTTAACGCGATCGCCATTCCCAAATAAAATAAACGAATCTTCTGGTTTACCCATTACAAAAGCTGCATGAGTCGCTAAATGGACAATTGAATAATCATCCATCTGCGGTACAGTGACTTTGGGGCTAAAAGCATCGTCTAAAAGTTTCTTTGTTTGAGGAACTACCTCTGCTAAGCTTTCCACTTCTCGCCCTGCAAACGGCAATCCAGCAAAAGCAAACTGCCGATTACCAACTTTAATCTGATAATTACCTTTAGTAAAAGCACCAGCTAGAACTCGCAAAGTCGATTGATTTGGGGTGTTCAAGTTACTTAGGCTAGCAGATGTAATGTGATTAACGCTGAAACGCTGAACTAACCATTTGCCATCAAATAAAGCAGTTATAGGAATGTAGCGTAACTGATCATCTGGAGCATAAATTAGAGTTTGTGTACCTGAGAGCTTCAGGTCATTTTCTATGGGCTTGATTAGCCAGTCATATAATTGACGTGCAGGTGTTTTAAGATTGCGACTGGGATTTTTTAAAGCTTGGCGGAAAGCAACAATTGTCTGACTAAGGTCTTTGCTTGTCACAGCAACGGTGCGATGAATTGGTGGGGATTCAGGAGTCACCAATACCAATTCCAAACTATCTTTTAAAATTAGTGGGTAAAGAAGTGCAGATTTTTGAGGCAATCGCGCCAAATTATCCCGGACTTGATTGAGACTTTCCAAATCTAAATTTTGCTGTCTTGCTGTGCGGCTAATTTGCTCTACCTGTGCTGTCACAGCGGGACTAGTAATAAATTTATTAAATGCCTCTAACTGTTGCTGCTGAGTTAATACTAATTGCTCAATGCGTTGTTTTTGTTGGGGCGATCGCTTTTGAGGTGAAATTTTACGTAATGTTGTCAGTTCTTTGCCCAGTAAAATAGACTGAGATAAGGTTTGCTCCAACTTCTGTTTAATTGGTTTTTCTCTTGCTAGAATCTCAATGCCTTTAGCAGTACGTTGATTACCTGGCACATTCTGGAGATATTCCTCTAGTTCTTCAACTTTGAGTAAATCCATTGTCCTTTGCGCTTCAGCAACACGTTCCTGTTTGAGCAATCGTTCAGCTAAAATGCGATATGTTTGGGCTACAGTTATGCTATAAGCATCTGGTTGTGGTACAGAAAGTGCTGATGGATTTAAACGAGCTTTCTCGCGATTTATCAAGCAATGCTTGTAGAAAAAAATTGCTAACTCTGGTTTATTTTGGATATCAAATAAGTAGCCAATATTACTGTAGGTTTTGCCAAGGCGGACAGGATCTCCGATTTCTTTATCAATAACTAAAGCTTGTTGATAAGATTGTAGTGCTTGTGAATACTGACCTTGACTTTGGTATACTCTACCGATGTTATTGAATGTTACGGCTTCCCAAGAGCGTTCTCCAAATTCTCTAGTTATGGCTAATGCTTTCTGTAATCTTTGTAATGCTTCTGTAAAGTGCCTTTGCTGAGATTGCTCGATAGCCTCTTTGTTGAACTTTTCAATTTCTAATTGGCTATTATTATTGGGTGAAGCCTGAGCTTTTTCACCGTAGTGGTACTGGAACTTTGCATTTGAAGTTACTTTACCTTCTGGGTATACCACCCCAAAACCTAGTAAACTAAATACAGTTAAAGTTATCAGATTAACGTAGCGGAGATTAAGCAGCATAACAAAGCACTCCTTGCGTTCAGAATTGTAAATATTAAATCAATAAGTTCTGCAATGCAATGGACTTTTATGCTATTTAATATCTGGAAAATTTCTAGCTACTTAGAAACTTAAAAATGTCAGAAAAAAAACCTAGTCAACCGCAACTACCGCCAATCAGTGCTATTGATACTCCATCACTGAGGGCATATGAGAGTTGGTTTGAATATCCTATCAGAGTACAACCGCACCATACTGAACTATGCAGGTATTGTCTGGCATGGTTCATATATCGCTTGGATGGAAGAAGCACGAATCGAATGCTTGCGTTCTATAGGGATTGAATTTGCTGATTTAGTAGCTTTAGGCTGCGATTTACCAGTTGTGGAACTGTCAATACAGTATCACCGTTCAGTTCAATTAGGTATGGCAGTGGTCGTAAAAACCCGCATGGCTGAGGTGACTGGTGTCCGCATCAATTGGGATTATGCGATCGCTTCAATTGATGGGCAAGAATTATACGTCACTGCCAAAGTTACCTTAGTCGCATTAGATCGCGAAAGAGGTAAGATTATGCGTCAGTTACCTGCAAATTTTAAAGATGCATTGGCAAAGGTTTCCGCGTTACCTAAATAGTTGTTTCTAATTTCATTTTTCTTATTTGCTACCTTGAATTTGTGACAAGTTTTCAGCAAACTGAGTTATTTGATGCCAAATATCTTGCGGAGTAATGCCAAAACCAATATTTAATAAGACAAGGATCGCAGCAATAGTCAACGCATTGCTTACGGTTGTTTTTAACAATTTCCACAATACTGTAAAAACGATCCAAGCTACAATCAAGGTAACAATCATATATAACTTCCTTGAGAATCGCTCTGTTTTAAAAAGGGATTTATTTAGAAAGAATTAATTTTATCTTGATAATTCCCGATATCAAATTGATGACCTTAAATTTATAGTAACTACTAAGTTTGTTTTTTTGTTGGATAATCTCACAACGACTATACCCGAAAAAAGGAAAATAATTTAGATGTAAAGCAACTCCTTTTGTAAATTTTTGAAGAATTTTTATTGAGTCGTGGATATATAAAACTTCTGCGTAATTAGGAGCTAATTAGGTATATTTTAAACAGATTTAAATTTTTATTCATTAGCCGTAAATAAATAGACCAATGTATTTTTAGTTGATTGACATAAGAGTCAAGTGAAATTTCAAAACGATTATTAGCCTTCAGCATTAAGCTGAAGGCTGAACGATTTTATCGCAGAGAAATTATCCGCGATTGAGTTTGTAGCTTTTCAGTTGCTATTAAAACTTCTTGTCTTGCCCATTTATCTGCTGCCACAATGTCATCTAAAGAAGGATTTGCACAGTTATCATTTTGATGGCGATCGCACACCAATTCGATACACCGGGGAATATCTAAAAATCGAATTTTTTCTTCTAAAAATAACGCTACAGCTTGTTCATTTGCAGCATTTAATACAGCCGGCATTGAGCCACCAGCTCTACCCACAGCATAAGCCAACTGCATACAAGGATACTTTTGGTGATCTGGTTCGCGGAAGGTGAAATTTCCCGCTTTTACTAAATCCAGTCGTTCCCAATTGGTATAGATGCGCTCAGGCCAAGATAAAGCATACAGCAGAGGTAAACGCATATCTGGCCAGCCGAGTTGGGCTAAAACTGAAGTATCTTGCAGTTCAATTAGCGAGTGAATAATGCTCTGGGGATGAATGACAATATCGATATCGTCATAATCCAACCCAAACAAGAAGTGAGCTTCAATCACTTCTAAGCCCTTATTCATTAAAGTGGCAGAGTCAACAGTGATTTTACGCCCCATCGACCAATTAGGATGCTTGAGGGCGTCAGCAACCGTCACTTCTGCCAACTTTTCTACATCCCAATCTCGGAAAGCCCCACCAGATGCAGTGAGCAAAATCCGCCTCAAGCCGTCTTTGGGAACACCTTGAAGGCACTGAAATATAGCAGAATGTTCGGAGTCGGCTGGTAACAGTTTTACACCGTGTTTTTCTACTAGAGGGAGAACAACAGGGCCGCCAGCGATCAGGGTTTCTTTGTTCGCTAAGGCGATATCTTTACCAGCTTCAATAGCAGCGATGGTGGGTAGCAATCCAGCACAACCAACAATACCCGTAACAACCGTTTGGGCATCGCCGTAGCGGGCAACTTCTATGACTCCGGCTTCGCCAGCCAGTAGAATCGGTTGGGGATCAAGGTCTCTAATAGCTGCTTGGAGTGCTGGCAATTTCTCTTCTGAACAAATCGCTGCAATTTTTGGTTGAAACTGCCGAATCTGAGCAGCCAACATTTCCACATTGTTCCCAGCTGCTAATCCCACAATCCGAAACTGATCTGGGTACTGAGCGACGATATCTAAAGTCTGGGTACCGATAGAACCAGTGGAACCAACAAGAGTAATCGCTTTCACAATTGCTTCAGGATTTACAGACAACTCCCACTATAAATTGCTTGGGACTCCTTAATAACAGCGATCGCCATAATCAATAAACTTCTGACAAAAATTGCTCAATTTTCCTGGAAATAGATAAAATATGTGTTCATAAATACTATATATAAATATAAATGCTGAGGATTTTCGCAAAAATGACTAAATAGGAAATACTTTTAACTGAGTGCCGATCTTTTTAGTGGTAGAGGATTGAATGTACAAAATGTTACTTATAAATTGCTGTGTTACAGCCATAGGTCAGAGTATGCATAAAGGAGTCTGTTAAAACACTCAAGCCTATGGCAATTCAGATAGTTATAAAAAAACTTTTATGGAAAAATGATTTTTTCTTTCCCGCAATAATGTGGCTTGTCAGCCGAATATTTATTTTGACTGCCATGTTGCTGGTTGCGCCAAAGCTGCCGTCACCAGTAGAAGGAGTTGTTCCCCACTTTGGCTGGGAGGTTTTTGATGCTTGGGATAGTATGCATTACCGGGCGATCGTCACTTCCGGGTATGAATTTGTCAATGACGGCAAACAGTATAATGTAGCTTTTTTTCCCTTATTTCCCTTAAGCATCTGGGTGTTGATGAAGTTAGGCTTACCGTTTGAAATGGCAGGTACGCTGGTGAATAATTTGGCATTTTTCGCAGCGCTTTACTGTTTGTACTTTTGGGTCAAGGAGCATTATGGGATCAGCGCCGCGCAGTGGGCAACTGCGGTGTTGTCTTGGTGTCCGTCGTCCATGTTTACGGGAGTGATTTACACAGAAGGGCTGTATTTGTTTTTGAGTACAGCTGCTTTACGGGCCTTTGATCAAAAACAGTATGGCTGGACTACCCTTTGGGGTGCAATGGCCACAGCAACACGACCTACAGGGATAGCGCTAATTCCGGCATTTGCGATCGCATCTTGGAAAGAACGTAGACCACCTATTGCCTACGTTGCTAGTTTAGCTACCGCTATTGGGCTACTTTTATTCAGTCTGTACTGTGCAATTTATTTTGGTAATCCCTTAGCGTTTATCGAAGCACAGCGGGGATGGCGACCTTCCCTAGGGTTTGATTGGCAGGGTTGGCTAAATATGCTCATGCAAATTCCATTGGGCACAAATAATTGGCAATTTGGCTGGGTTAAAGACCCATCTGGCGGCATCAAAGACCCTTGGTATCCTTTGTGCTTTGGTGTAATTGTTGCCAGTGGTTATCTTTTATGGCGTTATCGTAAACATTTGAGTTCCGTGAAGTTAGTCTATGGCTTTTACGCGATCATCTTATTTTTGTTGATACTGGCAAACGAACAATTGATCAATAACTTGCTGAACGCGTTTATGGTCTTGGGTGGAGGCTATATATTATGGCGATTACGCACGCAACTGACCCCTGTTACTGTTCTCTATGGCTTTTGCGGTATTGGTCTGCTGCTAGCCTCTGGGGGTACTATCTCCTTAAGCCGTCTCGCTTACGGTATTGTGCCTCTGAGTATAGCTATGGGTGTGCTGCTATCTCGCCATCCGCGTCAGGGATATTTAATGTTGGGCTTGTTTATGACATTATTTGCCAAGATTGCTGTAGGATTTGCCCAAGAACGCTGGGTAGGGTGAAGAGGATTGGGTACTGGGGAACTTGGGGCCCCCTCTGGGGATAAGGGGGAATGGGGAATGGGAAAAAAACTGAATCAGCTTAGTTGTGTTGGTTGGATGATTGGCATAAGTACCTTAATTTTGTTCGCATCCAGCGGCTTACGACACGAGCTGTTTAATTCAGGTGCTTGGGACTTAGGAATTTTTGACCAAGCAGTTTACTTAATTAGTCAGGGACAACCGCCGATTTCTTCTTTTTTGGGTTTTCATATTCTTGGCGACCATGCTGCTTGGATATTGTATCCCTTGGCTTTGCTGTACAAAATCTATCCCAGTGTTTATTGGTTGTTTGCAGTCCAGTCAGCCGCTTTGGCGTTAGGTGCTTTGCCTACATGGTATCTAGCTCGTCAAGCTGGGTTGAAAGAAAGCCAAGCAGTAGCAATGGTGGCGGTTTATCTGCTGTATCCAGTAGTGTACAACGCCAATCTGTTTGATTTTCACCCAGATGCGATCGCCATACCAGCACTTTTGGCGGCTGTTTTAGCAGCACGGTTAGGTAAGGTAGGATGGTTTTGCTTAAGTATTCTCACAGTGTTGGGATGTAAAGCGGTATTATCCCTGACAGTTGCCGCTATGGGAATTTGGTTACTTTTTTTTGAAAAGCGACGCCTATATGGTGCGATCGCTCTTATTAGTGGTATCCCCTGGTTTTTAATTGCTAACAAGGGGATCATCCCATTTTTTGGAAGTGAAGCAGCGTTACTTGAACGTCATCTTTATCGGTATAGTTATCTGGGAAACTCCTTTCCCGAAATGACTAAAATTTTACTGTCCCAGCCAGAACTAATTTTAACAAAAGTCTTCTCATTAACTAACTTAGAATATTTAATTCTGTTGTTAGCACCTGTAATTTGGGGACTTGCGCCTCAAGTGACAGCTTTGATTGGTGCTATTCCTTGTTTAGTACTCAACATTCTCGCTAATCATCCATCACAAAAAAACTTGATTTTTCATTACTCGCTACCAGTCATACCATTTCTTGTATTAGCTGTAATTGCCAACTTAGCAGCAGGTAGGGCATGGCTGCAAACTCAAAGAGCAATTATTTTGTGGTCGTTAGTAGGGTTTTTTGCTTTAGCCAAATTTGGATTTTTTGCCTCACAACATCTGAAATATCTGGATAATTGGCAAGCTACACGAGAAGCGATCGCCCTAGTTTCTTCATCGGGAAATGTACTTACCACAGAACACATTGCACCGCATTTAAGCCAGCGAAAATTAATTAAGTGTAAATTTGCTAATTTTCCACCAGTTAATGAGTTAAATACGTTTGATTTTATATTTCTAAATGTTCGTCATCCTGGTTGGTCAGATACTTCGGAGTCTGCTATAAACTTGGTAAATCAACTGAAAAATCAGTCAATATTTCAGTTAGAATACCAGCGCGATGATGTATTTTTGTTTGTAAAAGTTGAGCCTAATTCTGTCGTAAATGACCAAAATAAGTTATAAATGAAAACCCAAAAAAAATTAATTATATTAATTTTACCTTTAATAATATGTATTGCATTTATACTTTGCGCTGCTGTAGGAATGCTGATTTATCCTGATACTTTCAATAAGTTTTTTTCGTCATCTCAATTAATTCGAGAAATTCCTCCACAGTTACCTCATAAAAGTTACTACTGGGATATACAAGCTTACGCTGAGATGGCAATAAAGCCAAGTTGTCAGGCATTTTACCCCCTTTGGCCTTTAATCATCCGTAATGTATTTCATCCGCAAAACGTAGAGCAAGCTGCACACTATTTTTTACTCGTTGCTACTACTTTATTCTTTATTTCTACTTTTTTGCTTTTTGGGATTTTAAAAATTGGCTTACAACGCTTATATTTAACTTTCTGGTTAGTTTTAGCTTATACTCTGAATCCTATGGCAATATTCCGGGTTATAGGTTACACAGAAAGCTTATTTGCGACACTTAGTACCTTTCTTATTTGGGTTTGCCTACCACAATTAAAACTCAATGAAAAAATAAAACTTTGTTTTATATTCACCGTTACACTTTTGATGGCTTTAACTAGACCAGTATTACTTCAAATATTTTTTTCGACCACAGCAGCAATCATTACAATGCTCACATTAGAAATTTTGCAGTTAAAAGTTTATTCTTGGAGGAATTTATTAGTTAGTATTAAGAAATTTCAATATGAATTTAAAATGTCCATCACTATGTGGATATCAGCATTATTAGGTTACTCTATTTACGGAAATTTTTGTCTACAAACTAGAGGTAATTTTCTTGCTCCTTTTCATGACCAAAAAAACTGGGGAAAAGCTTTAGGTTTGCATTTAGAACTGTTATTTTTTCCCAAATCTTTGCTAATTGATCTTTTAGGTTTGTATTTACCTTTGATTATTTTATTTTTATCAATTGTTTTTGTTTATTTAAAAATCATTAAACCTCAAAATATATTTGTCCCTAAATATAAGTTTTGGCAAAATATATTAATATTATATCCACCTTTGCTAATCTGCGTATATGTTTTTAATTTTATTAGGTTAAAAAAGAGAAATTTTCAAGGTAATTTACACAAACTATTAATATCTAATTATACTAAAACCTTGACTAATAACTATCTTTTCTGGTTTTGTATTTACTTTACTACTGCTCACTCAATTATCATATTTTTTACCCAGGATAGATTGCATAGCTTAGGAAGGTATATATTTGCAGTTCCCTTCTTTTTCGTAGCTTTAGGATATTTATATTTTTGTATTCCTGGGAAAACAAAATATCACACTTTGTGGTGGATAATTTCGATTTCTGCTATTGGATTAGTTCAACAGTGGATTAATTATGGTCAGGATAAATGGCTTGGTTAGAACATATAAAATATGATAATTATCTAAATAAAAGTAATGATAGTTAAATTTTAATTAATTGATGGTGAAATTAAAGTAAAATCTTCAGCAGTGCCAAGAACTTTACTACCTAGTAAATTGACTTTTTGTAAACTTGTATTATCTAGCAGTAAATAAGATTTATTTAACCACGTTTGTTGTAAAGTCGCCAAACTTTGAGGAATTACTTTGCAATCACAATAAAAGTTCAAACTAGGACGGCCATAAGCAAAAGAGGTGTAAATTGTTGTTCCTGGTGAGACGTGTTTACGAATTAATGTAGCAACTGGTTTGACTGCAAAGCTTTCATTTAACTCCCAAATCCATGATTGTGAACTCATTAGCAGTACTAAAACTAAATACGTCCCAGTAAACAAAACTGGAATAAACTGGCGATCGCGCTGTTTAATTAGCCATGCTACGATACCCATACTGATTGTCAAAACTATGCTCATCACAATTAAAACAGGCTGAGGATTTGCAACGGTAAAATAAATACAACCTCCCAAACCTGCAATAGCTATAACGGCAAAGAACACTGTCAAAATTTGCGTTTTCAAACGATGGTGTTGCCATTCACTAAGTTCAGCACCAATTGCCAAAGCTAAAAAAGGATAAACAGGCATAATATACCAAGGCAGTTTTGTTCTCATCAAAGAGATAGTTCCTAAGTAAACAATTGTGCCGATCAGAATTAAACAACCCCAAGTAGTATGACGCTTTTTCCAAGCTAGATAAAATCCTCCAGGCAAAAATAATAGCCAGGGAAAACCATATTTAAGTAGCTCAATGAAATAGTACCAAAGAGGTGCGCTATGACCTTCAACAGGTTGTACAAGGCGAGCAAAAGTTTGTGCTTGAAAATTAACTTGTAAGAAACTACCTCCATAATGTTGCCATTGAGCAGTATACCAAGCGATCGCTGGAGCATTTCCTAAAAACATTCCCACCCATAAATAGGGATTTGTTAATAAAGTGAATTGTCGATTTGCCAAGATAAATAAACAAACAATGCCTCCTAATAGCAAAACTATCATTCCCTTTGTCAGAGTAATTAGCCCAAAACAAAATCCTACACCGAGAGCATATCGTCGGTTATGACGTGCTTTTAAAAGGCAAAACAACAACATTAGGAAAAAAGTAATAATCGTACCATCTAACATCGCCAATCGTCCGTGCCGTACCACAGGCAACATTGTTAAGTAAACCAAAGCAGCAAACAGAGCTGGTATTTGGTTAAAAAGTAAACGCCCCACCAAGTAAAGCAAAGGTACTCCTAAAGCAGTTAACACTGCACTAGGTAAACGTGTTGTCCACTCATTTACGCCTCCAATCGAGTAAGCCCAAGCAATTAGTAAGTGTATTAGGGGTGGCTTATTATGATAAGGTTCACCTCCCAAAGTAGGGTAAAGCCAACGCATTGAACCAACTGGAGCACGCCAAATTTCACGGGCAACCTGTGCTACTGTTCCTTCATCCCAGTCTCGTAAAGAGGAGTTTCCCAAAAATATCAGCCATAGAAACAAAGATCCCACGAGCAAGCCTAATAGCCATGCTTTTTCTCGGAATGGACGCATATCTAAAATCGGGATAATCCTTTGATAATAGGTTGATGTATTTCTATAACTGTATATAATTTTTTCTATTCATTTACACAAAAATTTATATTGATATGAGAAATGACAGCAATGATTTTACAGTAAATCTTTCTCATTAAAGGTGACATAAACTAGATAACAACTGTGACTAAGCCAATCTACTCTCTAGTAATCCCTATTTATAACGAAGAAGAAAATATCAATGAAATGTATCGGCGTCTGATTAATGTAACAGCACAGTTAGATGGCGAAGTAGAATTAATTTTGATTGATGATGGTAGTCGCGATCGCTCCTTAAGTATGATTCGTGAACTCCACCATTGCGATCGTCGTGTGCGCTATCTCAGTTTTGCTCGGAATTTTGGTCATCAAATCGCAGTCACAGCTGGTTTGAACTTTGTTCAAGGCAAAAGTATCATCGTCATGGATGCTGATCTCCAAGATCCTCCAGAACTAATTTTAAAGATGATTGAAAAATGGCAACAAGGCTACCAAGTAGTTTATGCTCAGCGTATATCTCGCCAAAAGGAAAGCTGGCTAAAACGTCTCACTGCCTATGCTTTTTATCGTATTCTTCAGCGGCTAGCTAATGTAGACATACCTGCTGATACAGGAGACTTTTGCTTGATGGATCGGCAAATAGTAGATATTCTCAATGCAATGCCTGAGCGCAACCGCTACATTCGCGGCTTACGAGCTTGGATAGGATTCCGTCAAACAGCCATACATTTTGAACGAAACCCTCGTTTTGCCGGCAAAGTGAAGTATACTTTTGGAAAATCTTGGGCATTAGCAGTTGACGGAATTATTTCCTTTTCAACTGTTCCCTTAAGACTGGCAACTTATATAGGATTGCTATCAGCTGGTGTAGCCCTATTAATGATATTGCTGGTACTATATTGGCGTTTATTTGACCCTGTGTCTCCATTAATTGGCTTCACTTTAATTACAATTGCTATGTTGTTTATAGGGTCTGTACAATTACTTTGTATTGGGATTTTAGGCGAGTATATTGGACGTATTTATGAAGAAGTTAAAGGTCGTCCTATCTATACTTTGAAGGAAACTGGAGGCTTTAGTAAGACATCAGAGCCAGCTAAATAAGCCTGACATTTGTTTTTGAGCATTACTTAGTGAGGGTTTATAACTTTTAATTAGCCTATTTGCCAACGTCTGGCTGTTGAACATATAATACATTTCTTTGACTCTGCAATAATTTAGTTAACAAAAGCCAACTAAATTTAGACGCCTTGTTAAACACAAAAATACATATTTATCTAGTATAATTAGTAGTAAAAGTTACATTATTATAAATATTTAATGCTG
Source organism: Komarekiella atlantica HA4396-MV6 (assembly GCA_019359395.1). GTDB lineage: Bacteria > Cyanobacteriota > Cyanobacteriia > Cyanobacteriales > Nostocaceae > Komarekiella > Komarekiella atlantica. The sequence continues at coordinate 80,050 of JAHHHK010000012.1, read as the reverse complement.
AAATAATTATATCAGATAGCTACTATAATTTTAACAATTTTCTCATAAATTTTCTAATAATTACCGTATAAATACGGTAACATTACATATTGAATTGTACTATTAATAATGTATTGCCTTCCTTGACTTGAGATAAACAGTAGCAAACAAAAAGTTTCAAGCAACTTAGGCTGATGTACCAGCATCAAAAACTGAAATCAGCTACCAATGAAATTGTTTTCAGTGAATGAGTGAACAGTATCTAAGTTAACGAATAACTGCCCTTTGGCAATGAGAAACTATATTAACTTGATTTGCGTCTATTTATTTCTCAGAAGGTCAAAGGCAACATAGCATGTTAAAAATTTAACTTTTTCTTAAAAAGGAAGGAATAGTCATAGACAGTAGAATATACATTATCAAGAATGAACTATTAGTTCATTAGATTTTTTCTAGGCGGTTTTTATACCCCTTGTGTTAATTCTGTATACTAATCCAATAATTTACTAGCCCACCTCATTCGCGGAGGCACAAAACTGGGAAGGCCACTGACTCCCGGATGAACTGTCTACAAGTAATTAGCGGTTAGAGGAAAAACAGGAGTTATAAATTGGCTTCTAGTAGCATGGTTTGTTGAGGTGCGGTTAATTATTCAATTACGCTCATTCTTAAAGCTAATGGTGAAAGTGTGGAAATGCAGACTTTACCTCTTATAGACGCGTAGTTGAAATTAAATAGTACCAATTATCATGTGACCAGCGTATATCCAAAACCAATCAATTTGGACTTCATTAAATCTGTATAATTTTCTTCACAATTTTTTAATTTCTGTTAATCTCTATTCTATTTTTCAGGATTATTTAGAGAGTAACTGCGTATTTGAGTATCTAGAAAAAATGTGTTAAAACGTACCGTCAAAATTGTTACCGATGGTTCGACCCTTGAAGGAGCTATGAAGTGGAAAACAACAAATCGTTTCTTTGGCCAGAAGGAATATTAATTACACTGCTTGCATTATGCGGTACTTTCAGCCTTGGTTTTATGATGCTTGTAAAATCAAATTTCTCTGAGGCTCAGAATAGACAGAATATATATGTAACAGATATAGCAGCAAAAGTAGGAACTCAGCAGCGCATTGAGGGATTAAAGGCGGCGATGCTCACAACTTGGCAACAAGAAGCACAAGCAAAGGGACTTTCCTATTCTGTACCATCAAGCTTTCAAGGAGCAATAATTAAGGCTGCAAAACTTACTCATGGTCAAAAAGTGATTGCTCTTACTTTTGATGACGGCCCTTGGCCTCAGACCACAGACCAAGTATTAGATATTCTCAAAGCAAATAATATCAAAGGGACATTTTTTGTTGTTGGGCAGAACTTGAAAAATTATCCCGAATTAGGGAAGCGGATTGTAGCTGAGGGTCATGTGATTGCTAACCATACTTGGCACCACTGGTATCATTTTTTCAATCCACAGGCAGCTGCTTTTGAAATTGAACGTACGACAGACCTAATTTATCAAGTTACAGGTGCTAAAACAACTCTGTTTCGACCACCCGGTGGCATGCTACATAATGGATTAGCTGCTTATGCCAAAAACAAAAAATATACTGTAGTGATGTGGTCAGTTGACTCCATAGATTACAAGCTGCCAACTGTACCAAACTTAATCAATAACGTAATCAAAGATTCAAAACCTGGTGGTATTGTGTTAATGCATGATGGCGGTGGTAATCGTTCCAGAACTGTGCAAGCTTTACCAGAAATTGTTAGTAATTTTAGAAAGCAAGGCTATCGTTTTGTAACTATTCCAGAACTTTTAGAAATACAAGATACAGACCAAAAGTTGACTGCTCACAAACAGAAATAGTTATAGTTATTAGCTAAGTAGCTAGGTGTAGATAAATTAAAGTTGGTAGTAAGGATTTTAGTCCTGATAATACTTGTTTTAAGCGATTCATTACTCACTACGAACTAGGATTTTATTTTATGTTTAATTATACCTACCTATTTATAAGTCAATACGCTTGGGTTAAGGATAATTGTTGGGTTTCGCTCTGCTTTACTCAACCTACCAACTTTATGGTTTTTAGCTCTAACACCAAGCGTATTGAACTATAAGTTATTAATCAATTGTTATTTGCTAACAATTAACAACTAGTTTTCATTTTTTCTATTCCACACTATACACCAGGTTTTCTGATAAAAGTTGATTTACGAACAGTTATACTTCGTTAGTGTAACCGTTCATAAATGGATATAAATACTTATAAGACTACTTGCCACCAACCAAAAGCTGGGCCGATAAAACGGATAGTCACCCATGCAACAACCATAATGCCAATACCTATCCAGGCACCGCGAGTAGTCCAAGCGACAAAGAGTTCAGCCTGAGTTTTGGTGATGGGAACCCAAGGCAAGATCCGAGTCTCTTGACCGTAGTTTTCTCCAAGTGTGGTTTTACGACGCTTTGCTTCACCCATAATCAGCAATTAAAAATTTAAAATTCAACGTAGGTTCTAAGTTCATACTGACAAATTTATTACTTGCACAACAGCAGTTGTAAATTTTATTACTAGTGCAAATTTCAAATGTCATAGTTGATGAAACTGGGAATGTTCGCTCAAACTGATAATAGCGCTTGCTATGAAACGATCGCGCTTCGGTTGACAAAACGTAAATAGTCAATAGAAGAGAATAAATAACTGTCAACTGACCTTACGTCGAATTTTCCTCACTAGTATTAGAAAACAGACTTGGGTCAAGATAGTTAATCCGTGCTAAAGGACTTAGAGCAGCAAGAATTTGAGCGCCGTAACTACGGTTAACCACTCGACTATCAAGTAAAGCAACGATACCTTGATTTTCTCGTACTGGCGCGATCGCCCGTTGTAATTCATTTAAGGCAGATGGTAACAAAAATAAACGAAACCAATCTTGATGCGATCGCTTATAGTGAGCTACCCTACCAGCAACAAGAGGATTTTCCAAAGATGGCAAGGGCAAAGTAGCAATGATTAACAGACGGGGTGCTGGCAAGACTGTTTGATGTTCTCGCCAAAATTCCCAACCACTGACTAAAATACCATTTTCATCCAAACAAGTTTTTTCCACCTGCACCCGCGAACCAAACTCTGAAGCCAGAATCGCCCCTACCTGAGCTTTGAGCGGCACATCTCCCACTAACACAACCGTCAATCCTGGTGATGTAGCACTTAGGCAAACCAGTGTACGAACTTTGTGAATAAATGCCGCTTGAAATTCTGGCGTGTTAGGTAGAGGCAACTTATAGGGTACATACAGTTGAATTGCTTCCGCTTGGCTATCCGAAGAAAACTTTAAGCAAGTTAAATCGTCCAAACCCAAGCGCTGGCGAAAAAGTGGAGCCTCTGTTTCCGATTCTAAGGCGCTGCCAATTAAAACTACAGGTTGTCGCTGCCAAATGGGCGAGAGTATTTCCCCTAATTCAATTGGAGTGTAGTGCAATGAAAATAAACCTTGACGACGGGCAATAGTCGCCCAAAAAAGAGGAGGTAGGGGAGAAAGATTTTCATTAAAGCTTTGAAATTGCTGCCAGAACTGTTTCCAGATATCAGGGATATTGGCTGATTCCAATACTGAATAAAGATGGCTTAAAATCTCGGCTTCTGGTTGAGAAATCAGATAGCATTCATAAGGATTAGCAGGATGCTGGAACAGTTCATGTGTCAGTTGCACTCGTGCGGAACGAATTGCTTCGGCTTGGTTTGGACAAGCGAGCATAAGTTGATCCCAGTCATGCGGTTGAATGGCTTGAGTCAGCTGATGACGCACCCAATCTTCCAGATCATCCACTCCATCAATTATTGTGGGAATACCATGAGGAAAACGATCGCCCTCAGTCAATTGACCTCTTAACCAGGCTTCTGGAGTGGTCAACAATAGTCCTTGGAACTCGCTACCTGGCCAGGCGTCACCTGTCCTAATTGATTTGTTGGCTGGTAGCCACTGCTGTAGCCGAGGAATTTCTACTTGTAGCAGGCGTTGCTGTACTATTTCTGGGGCAACAATAATTACAGGGCCATGCCACATCAACGCTGATGCGACAAAACTAGTACGATAGCGCCCTTGATAGCCACAAACTGCCCCTACTTGAATTAAGGCGCTACGTCCTAAACGCAAGGCGCGTGCTACCAACCTTGCCATCGTCAAATGATGGGGCCAGGAAGGGAAACCCGCCTGCGATCGCAAAAAGTTATGTAGTGACAAATGAACTTCTGCCTCAATCACACGCTTTTAATCCCATACAAAGTGATTTTTACTTACAAAGCCCCATTTCTATTATCTTGTCATTAGTCATTAGTCATTTGTCCTTTGTAAAACGAATGACTAATGACCAATCACCAATCCCCCTGAATTATGCCAACCTACACAGGAATTTCCAGCGAAGCCTTCAGGCATCCACTGGATCGCCAAGCCGAGCAAGCTTTACGAAACCTACCAGGATTTGATTTAATCGCTCGTAAATTCGTGGAATTTGTCTACGAACGTCCTCAATTAGTCTATCTAATGGGCAACACTATCCAAGTCGGGCCGCGCCAATATTCCACTATTTACCAGATGTTTCGGGAATGTGTGCGGGATTTGGACATTTATCCAGAGCCTACACTATTTGTCTCACAAGATCCCCAAGCAAATAGCTATGCATTGGGGCAAGAGAATCCTTACATAGTTATAAATACAGGGATACTAGACTTACTAGACGAAGCCGAGATTCGGGTGGTGCTAGCCCATGAACTGGGGCACATTAAATGTGGTCATACTATTTTAATTCAAATGGCGATGTGGGCGATGAGTGCTGCATCTGCCTTGGGTGAATTAACCTTTGGCATAGGAAACTTTCTTAGTCAAGGGTTGATTTATGCCTTTTTTGAATGGCGGCGCAAAGCCGAGTTGTCTTCAGATCGCGCTGCACTGTTAGTGATGGATGACTTGAACCCAGTGATGTCTTCGATGATGAAAATTTCTGGTGGTAGTATCAAATATGCCCATGAATGCAGTTTACAGGAGTTTATTCGTCAGTCGGAAAGTTATCAAGCACTGGATGAAGATGGACTGAATCAAGTGTATAAATTCTTAATGTATAGCGGTGTTCAAGGAACAATGCTGAGCCATCCTTTTGCCGTGGAACGCTTGCACTATTTACGGCAATGGGCAGTATCAGAAGAATATCAGCAAATTCGCCGGGGAAATTATCAGCGATCGCCTGCTTCGGGATCAGTAAATGTCGCAGCCCAAACTAGTGAAAATGAAGCTGAAGCTTTACGCCGTCAAATTGAAGAATTACAACAAGAAATTGAGAGAATGAAAAGGTCTGAGTAATTCTGAGTACTGAGTCCTGAATTCTAAATCTTGATTTAGTTTTCTTTTACTCAGTACTATATTTTAATCTGTGAAGTTTATTATTCATGAGTTAGTGCATTATGAAAATTAACTTGACAAAAGGACTGTTTGTGTTAGCTAATATTCTGTTTCTTGTCCTTTTCTTGCCTAGAATTAGTTTGGCTGCACCAGTTCAACTCCATACTAATTATGGTAATATTTTTGCCCAAGCTGCTAACCCTGTAATATACTCAGCCGCAACTGCTGATATAAACTTGACTCCGCAACAACGCCAACAAATCCAGGCTGTGCGTCAACGCAGAAACAAGGAAATTAATACAGTCTTAAACTCTTCTCAACGTACCCAACTTGCTCAAAAACTGCGTTCTGGGAATAACATTTATCAAGCTTTGGAAACACTGAAGCTACAACCAGACCAGCAAGATATTGTAAATGCGATCGTGCAATTTACTAACTTGAAAATGAAAGCAATCTTATCTCGGTATTCGCTACAAGTCGGGCAAAAATAAAGGTTGTCAATATTTACTGAGTGAGTAGAGAGCCACCGAGAGCTTAACTTTTCATCGCTTTCTGATGAAGCCATTAGCCGCTCAAGTATTTATGGAGAAAGAGGTTAAGTGCCTTACCTCGTAGATACCAATGTCCTGTTAAGGAGTATAGACCTTAGCCATCCGATGAACCTGGAGTTATTGTGCATTTCCTTTAACGGCGCTCACATGGCATTCTGTAACTAGCTTGCAAAGCGCAAATATACTACACTGTCAACTTTTGCAGCATCTATAATTAATCTTGCCCTATTTAGTTCGTTACTATGTCGGAAGAAGATATCCGTGCCGCCAGGCTGGAAAAAGTAGACCAGCTCAAGCAGCTAGGAACAAATCCCTACGCTTATCGTTGGGAATCTACCCATCATGCAGCACAACTGCAAGAACAATTTGCCGATTTACCTAGTGGTGAAGAAGTTGATTTAGAAGTTGCCATTGCTGGACGCATTATGGCGCGTCGCGTTTTTGGTAAACTGGCTTTCTTCACCTTGCAAGATGAAACTGGCACAATTCAGCTTTATCTGGAGAAAAATCGCATCCAAGAAAGCATGGCAGATATTGATGCCGATGCCTTCAATCACTTGAAACAACTCACAGATGCCGGCGACATCCTGGGAGCAAAAGGTACTGTTAAACGGACTGAAAAGGGCGAGTTATCTGTCTACGTCAGACAATACACCATCCTCACTAAATCCCTTTTGCCTCTACCCGACAAGTGGCATGGATTAACGGATGTTGCTAAGCGCTACCGTCAGCGTTACGTTGACTTGATTGTTAACCCGGAAGTTCGGCAAACTTTCCGTCGTCGCGCCCAAATTACTGCGGGTATTCGCCGTTATTTAGAACAGCGGGATTTTCTAGAAATTGAAACGCCAGTTTTGCAAAGTGAAGCTGGAGGTGCAGATGCACGTCCATTCACCACCTACCACAACACTTTAGAAATGGAGTTGTATTTGCGAATTGCCACAGAACTCCATCTCAAGCGGTTGATTGTGGGTGGTTTTGAAAAGGTGTTTGAGTTAGGTAGGATTTTTCGTAATGAGGGAATTTCGACTCGACACAATCCTGAATTTACAACGATTGAAGTTTACCAAGCCTACGCCGACTACAACGATATGATGGCGTTGACAGAAGGGATTATTACCACTGTCGCTCAAGAAGTACTCGGCACACTGCAAATTATCTACCAAGGGGAAAGTGTGGATTTGACACCGCCTTGGCGACGAGTAACAATGCACGATTTAGTTAAAGAAATTACAGGATTAGATTTCAATTCTTTCCAAACTTTGGCAGAAGCTAAAACAGCAAGTAAAAATGCTGGACTTGAAGCGATAGAAGATGTGCAATCGATTGGCAAACTCTTAAATGAAGCTTTTGAGCAAAAGGTAGAAAGCAACTTAATTCAACCTACCTTTGTAATTGACTATCCCGTAGAAATTTCGCCTTTAGCAAAGCCTCACCGCTCTAAGCCCGGTTTGGTGGAACGATTTGAGCTATTTATAGTGGGGCGCGAGACTGCTAACAGCTTCTCAGAACTTACCGACCCTATCGACCAAAGAGAACGCCTAGAAGCACAAGCCCAGAGAAAAGCCGCTGGTGATTTAGAAGCGCAAGGTGTAGATGAGGATTTTCTGACTGCCCTTGAGTATGGAATGCCACCTACTGGTGGTTTAGGTGTTGGGATTGATCGCTTAGTGATGTTATTAACTAATTGTGCCAGTATTCGGGATGCGATCGCCTTCCCGTTACTCAAGCCCGAAGGCAGCTTGATTAAGGAATTTAGCTATAATGCTACCACTCAAACAATGACTATTGAATTCAGCGCTGGAGGTGTTTATGAATACTATAAAGTTCCACCTGAGATCAAAGCTGATTTCGAGAACGCACCGTCAGACGGCCAATACTTTAACAAGTTTATTAAAGGAAAATTTAAGTCTGAACAATTGAGTTAAGGCAGTAAATAGAACAAACAAAAATATAGGGTGCATTACACCAAAGTTGTAATGCACCTTACTTGTAATAACTAATTCGCTACTTCAGCCAGTTCAATAACGCGCCCTTCATAATCCTTAACCAAAAAATTCAGCGGCTTCTGGTTACGAATCTTGAATTTTAAGCCGCGTGTTTCAACTCGCATTAAAATCATTTCCAAGCAGTCACGGTCAAAACAAACGTGGCGTTGCTGATTTTTGCTGCCTAAACTAGCGCCAGTAATCACGTGTAGCTGGATGTTTTTCTTTAATTGATACCACAGCCCATCGTTAGCATTATTCATCATTCTGCCTGACATGGTGGGACTTGCGGACATATAAAGTGGATCAATCCCAGTTGCGCCTATAGTTTGTTCGTAGTTGTAGTAGTAGTGCAAAGGCACATCCGCTGCTGGTAAATCTAGCAGACCTTCATACAGCTGTCGTGCAATTTCCAAATCCGACACCATAACGGTGTGTACTTTTGGGGCACTAGTCAGGAACATCCACATAGCGCCAGCATAGGCCGCCAGCAGTATTACCATAATGCCTTGGGTGGAAAACAGGCTATCCAAGGGCAGGGAAGGCAAAAAAGAGCCTATAACAGGATTGAACAGGAACGATATCACACTAACTGCTATAACCATGAACAAATCAAAGATTGTATAAGGGATTCGCTTTTTATGATTGTCGATTCAGACTAAAATTAAGTCTTTGTTTTTAGTTTATCAATACTCAACTGATGTGAGTCTCAGCTACAAACTGAGTAACACCAAGATATTATGCGTTTAACTACGAGGCTATGAGTCTCAAAGATATTTTAACAACTATCAACCGAAAGGCTTGTGCAAATTCCTCATTTTCCTGAAGCTAATCACCCACTAGTTAAGTCGCTGTTTCATCACAGTGACCATGAATTGCTGACCCTGTTTCAGCGCTATCCAGAGGCGGGAAAGTACTTTACAGTCATTTTTTGCCGCTATAGTCCGATAGTCTACACCTTGATTCGGCATTCGGCGCGATCGCCTGTGCAGGCAGATTATTTATTTGCTCTGACTTGGCGTCATATCTACTACGAACTCGGTGGACTAAATTTAACCAGCGCTGAATCAGGCCAAGAAGCCTTAACCATGCAAAATTGGTTGATCAATATGACAGCTTTTTGTATTAACGAGATTAAAATACCACCCACAGAAGCAATTCATTATTCTCTCCAGGCGACTTCTCCACCACTATGGTGTTATGTAGAACAAGCATTAGACCAATTAAAACCAGTTTTGCGATTAATCGTGTTGATGGCTCAGACTTTCCACTGGAGCGAAACTAGAATCGCTGCTTATTTGCAAGCCGAAGGAGAAGCGATCGCCCCTATCGAAGTAGCCAATTTTCTACAGGAAGGCTATCGTATGCTAGAAGACAAATTACCTGTAGATATTCGTGCCATTTACTTTGGTGAGGATTTAGCTACATTGTAATTTACGTATAAACGCGTACATTGCTTGTCTTCAATTTAAAACATTAAAACTTCTTCTTAGACCTTCTACTTAAACCCGAAATTTCAGGGGTAAGTTTTATGAAACAACGGCATGTATTTTCAGGGCAGACCATTTTGGATTTAGAGCCAATCCTTCACTCAAGACGCCATGGTTTGTGGATTTTGACTGTCATCCATGTCTTACGGCAGATTGACAAATTTAAGTTTTGCACTTTTTTACTGTTTACTTTTTTACTTACTCCTATAGCAGCGGGTGCAGTTGATATTACGCAACAACTCCACCGCCCTTTAAGTAGTTCGGTTGGCCGACAATCAAGAGATGAAGCAGACAGCTTACTACATATCGGTGAACAACAATACGCTTCAGGATATGCTGATAAAACAATTGCCTCTTGCTTGCGAGCACAGGAAATTTATCACTCAATTGGCGACCTAAAAGCACAAGGTTTAACTTATAATTTGCTTGCTAAAGCTTATGTCCAGCTAGGTAGTTTCAAAGAAGCGGATGATGCTTTACGGCGAGGATTAGCGATCGCTCGTGATACTAAAGATTTTCAATCTCAGATTTTTATGCTGAATAACATCGCTACATATTTACTACAACAAGGGGAGTTTGCTGCTGCTGGCAAAACAGTTGAGGAAGCACTTTCAATTGCTCATGATGTCAAAAATATTGAAGGAGAAGGGCTATCTTTGAGCAATTTGGGTTTAGTAACTGCCAGATTGGGAGATTATAACAAGGCAATTAAACTGTATGAAAATGCTTTAATCTTCCGCCGTCAAACTGGCGATGCTATCGGTGAAGCTAATACTCTGAATAATTTGGGTGATGCCTACTTAGCATCTGGAAATTATCAGGATACGATTGGCACTTATGGGGCAGCAATGCAGATAGCAAAAACTCAGAGCGATCGCACTAATCAATTACGATCAATTGATGGTTTAGTTACAGCTCACAGTGCTGTAGGACGCTATGAGCGTGCCTTTGACTTGCTAGAACAGCGCTTAATACTTGCTAACGAATTACAAAGTCTCCAGGAAGAATTAAAATCATTTGAGTCTTATGCTCAGTTGTATGAGCAACTAGGTAATTATCCAACTGCCCGCAATTTTTACGAAAGAGCGATTACACTGGCCCGGAATTTGGAAGACAACAAGCGGGAAGTATTTTTGCTAGATAAGCTAGCTAAAATTCAGAAGCTTTAAGATGATTAAAAAAGCTGAGAAGCTGAGATTCCCGACTTTTTAGAAAAGTTGGGAATCTTGTTGTTTAACTAATTCAGCAATACTGCACCATTTTGCTGAATCCGCATCGTACCTCTATCTTTACCTACGTCAGTTGCCTCATTTAGCCTGAGTTCTAACATTCCTGGCTCTGAAGAAGGCTGAGGAGTCGCTCTAAGTAAACCGCCATCTTCGCGTTGGAATGTTACTGTTACTGGCGCATTTAGACCTTGCAGCATCACATCCGACTTACCTTCTAGCGATCGCGGTGCTGTATCACCAATTACTTCGTAAGTTACATTAGCCGCAGTGTCATTTATTAACCTGACATTAACTCTACCATTCGCCAGTGCGATCGTAGTGCTGGGGGCTTGTTGTTGTTCGGGTGCTGGTGGTTGAGTTGTAGTCGGAACTTGCGGACTAACTGAAACGCCTTGTCCGGGTATTGATGATTGGGACGTAGGTGGACTAACTGAAACACCTTGTTCGGATGCTGGTGATTGGGTTCTAGTGGGAACTTGTGGAGTTGAAACACCTTGTTCGGGCGCTACTGGTTGAGTTGTAGTCGGAACCTGTTGACTTGAAACACCTTGTTCGGGCGCTACTGGTTGAGTTGTAGTCGGAACCTGTTGGCTTGGCACTTCTTGACTAGAAGTCACTCCTTGTGCTTCGCGTTGTTGGGTGAAAGCATTCGGAGGGCATCCTTGTGGTACTACAACCCGACTGTTATGTGGTTCTTCGTAGAAAATTCTTGGGCAGGGGTTGACCTTGGGGGTCGATTGCTGTGCTACTGCTGATTGAGGAATTGCTGGCAAGCTCATTAGCAATCCGCCACAAATAACGCCGAGTAACTCAGCCGATTTGCGTAACTTTAGATAATCATTCATTTTTAACTCCTGGGAAAAATATTTTAACTTGATTTACATTTCTAAACTTAACAGCAGTTAGAACTGAGCATGAAAGCCCTTTTAGCTTTGCCTGATGTATTGAGATTTTGTTGTTACTTAATAAATCTAAAATAAATAGTTATTTTAAACTAACAAAAAAGTAAAAGTTTTCACCTCTTACTATAGAGATGAAAAAATATGAATTTTAAGTATATTTTTAAGCCGTAAGCAGCAGGTAAATAAATCAATAGTTATAGTTAAGAGTTAAGAAATATTTCCTAACTCCTAACTTTAAACTTTCTTAAGCTTCTTCCCAGAGTTGACGAACTTTATCAGGCAACCAGCTAGCAATTTCTTGAATTCGTTCTGGCGATAATTCGTCTTTAGTGGCAGAAAACACAGCCTTAACCACCTGTTCACGGTCTACATTTGGTGGCATTCCACCTTCATTTGCTACTCGAAATAAAAAGCGATCGCTATCAATTTTAAAGATACCAGGGCCTTGCCAGGGTGGACGCACTCGACTCAGGAATCCGACAATTGGGTTGGAATCGTGCCACAAATCTGCAATTTCCATTTGCAGCGATTTATCATCGGTTATTTCAGCTGGTTTGTGCAGTTCCTCTTCAACCCGGTCAGCAGCTTCGGTAGTCATCAAGTCGCGCATCACCCGGAATACCAATTCGGTTAAGTCTCTAGCATCATAAAGATCTGCCAAACCACTCTTAGCCTTAACCTTTTCCAAAAAAGCAGTATCTTTTTCTTCTATGGGAACTGGTGGCATCTAAACCCTCCGAAATACTTTTATAAATGCGTCATGGGTCAAGAAAATTTCACCAAAAATAAACTAGCGGTAATAATATAAAACTCTTAAAAGCTAGAATTATGGTTTAATTTCTCAACCTTTGCAATATAAATTAATATTTAAAACTAAACGTCTGCATCTATCACAGGAAACAATTATTAAATTAAAAATTTAAGACTCAAGAGTTATTGGTAAAGTGACGATGAATGTTGTGCCCTTAGCAAGTGTGCTTTCAACTTGAATCTGGCCTTGATGATGTTCGACAATAGCTTGAGCGATCGCTAATCCCAATCCTGAACCAGTAGCACTTTGTGTAGCTGTATTCTCAGTTTTATGGGTACGCGCCGGATCTACCCGATAAAAGCGGTCAAACAAGTGTGGTAGGGCCTCCGCTGGAATTCCAATTCCAGTATCACTGACTTTGATTTGCAACTGAGCACTGGTGTAACGTAGTCCAGACAACCGATTTATTCCCTCAATACGCGCCAATTCTACATTTACTCTTCCACCAGCAGGGGTGTAGTGCAAGGCATTACCAATCAAATTTGTAAATAGCCGCACTAGTTGATCCCAGTTACCTATAAATGTGAACCAATTCTCTAGCAACTCAAGACTGCTTTCTGATGCGGGAGGATCAATTAAGTTTAGAGAAAGAGTGATTTCTTGTTCAGCAGCTAACAGTTGTTGTTCTTCTACCACTTCTATCAGCAAAGCATCCAGTGGACAAGGTGAAAAGACATCTTTGGTAATACCGCTATCCTGCCGTGCTAAGAAGAGTAAGTCATTGACTAACTTACCTAAACGCTGTGTTAAGCGTTCCACTACCTTTAATTGTTGCCGATAGTGTAAAGCAGTAGTGGCTTCTGTCTGTGCTTCCAAGTCAGCAAGAGCAACTTGCACATTAGTTTGAATCAAAGTAATGGGACTTCTGAGTTCGTGAGAAGCATCAGCAGTAAATTGTTTGAGACGTTGGTAGGACTCGCCCACGGGTTCCATTGCTTTACCCGAAAGAAACCAACCACTTGCAGCCACGGAAAGCACCATTAATCCAGTACCCAGTGCCAAATCAAATATTAACTGACGACTAGGTTTGGTGACTTCAAACCAGGGATGACTAACACGCAGATATCCTAATACTTGCCGTCCGACTTCTACACGCTGTGTTACTTGTCGCAATAACAGAACTGAGTCACCACTGTTCGCCCCTGGCGTCTCCCGTTCTCTACGAGACGCTCCTTCGCGTTGGGAGAATTTCAGATTGGTAGGTTCTGCCGATTTGACTTCTCCTTGAGTCCTGTTAGCGGTAGCCCGTCCTGAGTTAGGAGTGAGGAGAAGTTGCTCATTTCCCCCTGTCTCCGTTTCTTGCTTAACTACGCGCACAGTTTCACCAGTACGGTTGGCATGAATGGGAATATTTAGAGGTTCGGACAGCGTTGACCAGATTAATTCACCAGTTGGACTGAACCATTCTAGGTCGATGTGATCATCTTCTACTGTGTCAGCGTTATTACGAAAACTGGCTTCTACATTGATGCGGAATTTATCAACATCGGAATTAATTGACTCGATAACGAGCGATCGCTCTACTATTTCCACTACATGGTTCAGGGTATCGTCAATCCGCTCAATCAGTGTACTACGGACGTATAAATAAACGCCACAGGCAAACAGTAGCAGTAATACGGCAGTTACGGCAGTGTACCAAACAGCAAGACGGCGACGAGTCGCTTGAAACATATTTTTTTACTCCACTTGTTTCACTCAACATAGCTGTACTAAGTATTTACATGGTTAAATTTTAGCCCTGTCATCCAACTTAAGTAATATTGCTGAGGCTATATTTAGACTCAAGAATTACACTCTTGTTGCAGTGAATTTGCTTAAGTCTCTTTGACTCTTTACAGCTAGGTTACAAAAGTCTGTCTTCTTTAGTTACCTATATCAAGATTAGCGAGATGACTGCCTAGTGCATCAAAACAAACGGCAAACACTGATTTTTTAACATCAAAAGTAATAGCTTATATTTAATAGCTACCAATTTTGTTCAAATAAAACTGGTGGACAAATTTAGCTGTTTAATTTGAATTTACTTCTTTTGAATATGTCGGGACTTGAACTAGAAATTATCTTGTTAGCTTTGTCAATCAAAATCTTATTTAATTTCGGAAAAACAGCAAGATTTTGGGTCAATTGATTACTGACATGTACTACTGATGAAAATTACAATAAATATCCGAATTATTTTAGTTTGGCTAATTTTGCCTACTATTTTAACAAAAACTATATTAAATGAATCATGTGCGATCGCCTTGGAAATAGACAATCAAAACAATATTAGCCTAATTGTAAATTCAGGTAAAAATTTCCAACCAGCTTCTAACAAGAAAAGTAAATTGTATGATATAAAAAAATCTCGAAGCCAAGCACTGTTAAAACAGACTTTAAAAAATGCCAAGCCTAACTCACAGCAAACAAAACAGTTACCAAAACTCATAATTGCTGAGGTTATCCCAATCGAAGATTTTAAGATACAACCTCCTAAGCCACCTGAGCAAGGTGAGGATGAGCCTGAACCAGATACAACTAAACCATCAAAATTAAATGAAAATAGACCATATACACCAACGCAAGAAATACTAATACAAAAACTACGCCAAGCGAAAAAACAACAACAAGAAAAACAAAAAGAAATCGTTCTTAACGCCCTGACATATAGTGCTAATAAATATTCTTGGATTGTTAATCCAACAGATAATCTTACCTTTAATGCTCAATTGTTTAAACCAAATGAAAATGAGAACTATATAGATACAAATATCAGTGTCAGAGATTCACAAGACAGTCAGATTATTGATAAATTTACTTATGCTAATTTTCCTAAAGATGACCAATTTTACTGGGTTATCAGTAATAATAGGCTAGTATTTGAAACTAAAGGTTCGCAAGCAGGTATCCTTTATCAAGGAAGACAAACTGACACTTACATCACTCAAAATGTTACATCATCGCAAGCATTTTGGGGATTGCAAACTCTCGTCAGTTTGCCTCCTGATTTTGAAGCTTTAAATGGGGAAGCTAATAATAATGAGTTGTCTCTAATCTCAGTAGCAGGACAGGTGATTAATCCTGAAGGCGTACCTGCTGGTAGAGTTGTGATTAATAGTGGTGTAGATTTGCAAAGTGCTAACGTCACAGTTTTAGAAAATCGTACACCGATTATTGGTAGCGGCTCAACTTATAGTCCTGATGGTGGTGGAGCTTTATTTCAAGCATTAGATGCTAGCAATACCCCCCAAATTATCCAAGGCTTTCCTACAATTGACTTGAAACCCCTCCTAGACGAAGGCAATATCAGACTTCAAGAAGGAGAAATCATCCCTAATAACGTTCTAGAAGCAGCTGGTATTTTCTGGGGAGATATTATAACTGGAGAAGGTTTTGGTTTTTCGGCTCCAGTTACTTCAGCACCAGGTATTAAAGTTGCCCAGCGTAGCAAATTCGATAACTACGATTTATTAAATATAGCAGTTAATCCTTTCCTGACTCCAACTGAGAGAGACTTACATTATCTTAATTCTTTATTTTGGGTATCTTTTGGAAAAAGAACACCCACATCTGAGACTTTATCTGAAGAACAAGATAGCTATAATTGGTACAGATTATACGTCAGCTATCCCCGTAATCGTAGTATTATTCAATACGATCCTGTAAAAATTAGTGCTACTTATTCTAATATTTTTGCTGCTCCAGGATTATCAATCACAGCTAATTTTAACGATGTTAGTATTGATTATAAACAAACCATAAATTCCACATTAGGCATGGCACTAGGTGGAATTTTTGAAGCAATTAGAATCGAGCAAATCGACCAAAGCTTACTACAAGCTCGCCAAGAATTTGAGAAAGGAGAAGGTTTTGCCCCTTTAAACACGACTGCAACACCTTTTCAAAGAAGACAAATCAATCAAAGACTTAATCGTACTTTAGCCTATGCTAATTCAGCTAGTGGTTTAGCACAAGTATCCGGGACTTTTACACTGCCAAGTAAAATTAATCCCAACGACTCAAATATTTTACAAGTGAGAACTGGAAATCATAGACGAGCAGTTCAGTTTCTAGAAAGAGATATTGAACTTTTAGATCCAGGTGATACTTACTTTTCGGATCTTAGCCTTTCTAATGAAAAGTTTGGGCCACTGACTTTCGCTGGAATTGCAGTTCCTTTAGATAATACTTCTATTAGCCCAATTAATGAAGCTTCTGCTGCACAAATTATTTTAACTGATTCTCAAGGTAGACAATTTGTACAGAATTTTAGTTCAAATGATAATACTGTAGTACCGCTTAACGTTAGGACATTTGATTTAGCATTCGATTATATGGAACTCACCAGAGTTGACAAAATAGGCACTAGCTTTAAAGGCTTTTCTGGTGAGCTATTGTTACCTACAATTGAATTATTAACAGCAGGTTCTTCTGGTGATTTTAACTATAGTGCTAACTTAGGAACTTGGTTCAATATAGATGCAGACTCAGCTCCAGGCGTTTCTAACAACAATCTAGGACTAGAAGAACCAACTTTTGGTATTTATACTAATGTTTTGCTTAACTATATTAAAACCTATGTCCAGTTCGACTCAGCAAAAAAACCTGTAGCTATTGATAATCATGTACCATTTTTGAAAATTACTTGGAATAGCGCCTCTAGTAGAAATAATCCTTTTACTACTTTCCTTAGCTACTTCTTTGAACATCAGGAGAAGAAATTTGGCTATTCTTTAGCTCCTGGCATAGCATTTGTTCAAGATAATAGCAATGGAGAATTACTAGTTCTTTTTAATGGACAATTTAGTACTAGTAGTGGTTTAAATTTGAAAACAAGTTTCGAGATAGGTAAAGAAACTTTCTTTGAAATACAAGGTTTACATAAGATAGTTACAAACTTTTCTCTTGGGACTTACATAAAAAATTATAGTGTGGGTAATAGAGGTTTAAATAATAGAGTTTCTGGTTTCAACTACGGTGGTATTTTAAAGTATAATTTTCCTGACAATAATGTTTTTATAGAAACCAGAATTGGTACAGGTGATAGCGGATTTGAACTTCAGCTTCAAGGTGGTTATCGATTTTAATTTTATTAACATAGATGCCCCTGGTGTCGTAGATGCGAGCAATTGTAAAGTAACTTACTCCATACCTCCTGATAATCCTTGAACTCCATTACCCGCCTGAATGAGAGCCGCTGCATCTTCAAGTTCGTTTACATTTTGTACTGCCTCCACTGTTTGTCCTGTTACAGAAACAAATGGGTTAGTATCAATGGTTGCAGTACTTGCAGGTGTTCCCGCAGAAATAGAAAGAGACTCTATACTTTCGTTACTTGTGTCTAAATTGGTAAAGGTAGGTGTAACTATTAAAGTCGGATTACTTCCTGAGTTAAAATACATACCTTCAGGTAAGAACAGTTCGCCACTCAAGCTCTGATAAGCACCAGAAGGTCTAACTATTGTAACAGCACCACGAGCAACAGCTTGTTCTGCATTTGCTGGCGCTACCAAGAAACTACCCACACCTACTAAGCTTAACAGGCAGGCACTTCCTTTAATTGTTATAGATAATTTGTTAAATAGTTTATTCATGATTTATTAGCTCTTGATGTTTTTTGGTTTTACGCCATGTACGACTTTTCCTAAACTGTCATTAACATGACAATGACAGCATTAAAGTTAGACATTGCGTAGTTTTGTATTTGTAATATAATCATGACTTTTAAGAAGGATTTGAGTAATACGCTACCGAAAATTTTCCTTGTATTAAATATGACTTAATTAACTAAAGTAATTCAATAACAAAAAAACCGGGTTCTTGAACAGGAAACTGGGTTTTTAGATATTTATTTTTATCTAGCTAATGATAATTGCTTAAGATAAATAAAAATATTATACGAGCAGATCCCCGACTTCTTCAAGAAGTCGGGGATCTAGCAACCCAGCAGTTGACAAACTAGTAGTTTATTAATGTGAACAAAAAACAAACTCCCAACTTTTTGAAGAAGTTAGGAGTCTTGTTGTTCAAGTATATAGAAATTCAGTTTATTCTAAACCGTCAACGCCAGCAGCAGCTTTGATAATTGCCGATGCATCGTCAATAGTTACAGCGTTAATACCAGGGGTAGTATTAGCACCTCTAAGAATAGCTATAACAGCAGCAGATAGTGATCCCGGTGTACCTGTACTTGCATTTCCACCTGCATTGAAGGATAGACTGCTTACAGATTGACTGGTTGTTCCTGGATTAGTATAAACAGGTGTAACTGTTAAAGTTGCACCAGATGGCCCTGTAAAATAATAACCATCGGGCAAAAGTACTTCACCACTGATACTTTCTGTAAGTGAACTAGGTCTAGTAACTGAGACAGCAGCACGAGCTGCTGCTTGGTCTGCGTTTGCAGGGGCTACTAAGAAGTTACTAGCACCAACCAAACCTAACAGACCAATACTACCTTTAAGAATTGCAGATACTTTCATGATTAACAATTTCTCCGTATTGTTTATCTTTGTGTTCTTAATATAACCTTCGTATCGGGGAGTGGTTTCAGTGGTAAAACTGAAGTTTATTAGTACATAAGTAGTATAAAAAGCACCTTATTTTTAAGTAATACTATGTTAGTAAATAGTATTAAATAAAGCCATTAATATGTAAAAAACATGTAAAAAACGCGTAGTATTTCTGACGCTCTTTTCTACATGTGTTTTATTAAACTGCAAGATTTAGCAGTTACTAATATATAGATAACTCGAACAATTTTTTGAACTCTAGAGGCATTAATCCTGATTCCAGCTTAACAAGAATAATTGTAGGTTGGGTTGAATGGAGTGAAACCCAACAAAGGACTGGAAGCGTTGGGTTTCGTTCCTCAACCCAAACTACATAATTTAATTTTTTGGGCTTAACACCTGTATCTTGCCTTCTTGATTTAATCTACGCCTCTGAATAAAAATTTTGTCTGGATTTTTCTAGTGTAGTAAAAGTGTGCAGTGCAAACTCAGTCTACTCTAAGCCATCAGCACCAGCAGCGGATTTGATGATAGCTGCTGCACCATCGATAGTTGGAGCTATAACGCCAGTATTATCACTTTGAAGTATGTCTACAACAACACCGCTAATTGTGCCTGCGCTACTCACCGCTGTGGGTGTACCGGCGTTGAAGGATAAACCGTTTATGGATTCGTTGGTTTGTCTTGCGTTGGCGTAAGTGGGGGTAATTGTTAAAGTTGCACCAGGTGTTCCAGGTATTTCAGGGGTTGCAGGCGATCCTCCTACTAAAAATACTGTATAAAATGGATCGCCTGGGCTAGGTTGATAACATTCACTAGTGCCACATGTTGAGGTCGGGGCCCCTGGTGGTACGGTTAAAGTACCAGTACCGGGGACATTGTAAGACTTAGTACCAGGAATTGCAGGCATTGCAGGAATTGTGGGAACCGCTGGTATTCCTTGGAAGAAATAACCACTAGGCGTAAGCACTTCACCAGCGAGGCTCTCGGTTACACCGCTGGGTCTGGTAACTGAAGCAGCAGAGCGAGCAGCACCTTGGCCTGCATTTGCGGGTACTGTCAACAAATTACTAGCACCAACCAAACCTAACAGACAAATATCTTTGATAATTGCAGAGACTTTCATGATTTACAATCTTCGTGTTTCGTGTATCTTTGCGTTATGTGACCTTGACTTTGAGAATTGTCTCAGTCCTATGGCTGGAATTTATTTATTACATGAAAAAATAGTAGGCTTGGTAGGTGAGATTAGAATTAAAGCCATGTGGAAAACATGTAGAAAAGATATGCAGTATTGCTACTGCCCTTTCCTACATGTGTCCTACTCAACTGCTGATTTAACAGTTGCTAGTTTGTAGATAACCCGGACAATTTTTTGAATTCTAGAAGCATTAACTATTATTCCAGCTTGAAATCTGTGATCTTGCCTTTTTTAGTTAATCTACGCCTCTTGTAAAAATTTTGCCAGGATTTTTGTAGTGTGTAAACTTGTGTGGTGCAAAACCCAGTTTACTCTAAGCCATCAGCGCCAGCAGCGGCCTTGATGATAGCTGCTCCATCATCGATAGTTGCAGCGTTAACGTTACCAGTGTTGTCACCTTGGAGTATATCGATAACAACACCAGCAATTGTGCCTGAGGTGTTTGTAACTACAGGTGTACCAGCATTGAAAGCTAAACCACTTAAGGATTCATTAGTTGTTCCTGGGTTGGTATAAGTAGGTGTAACTGTTAAAGTGTTACCACCTGTACCCTCGAAATAATAACCAGTAGGTAGTAGCACTTCACCACTCAAGCTTTCAGTAACACTACCGGGTCTGGTAACAGAAGCAGAAGCACGAGCAGCAGCTTGATTTGCATTTGCTTGCTCTGCCAACACACTACCAGCACTAACCAAACCTAACAAACAAACGCTTCCTTTGATAATTGCAGATACTTTCATGTTTACGAACTCCTCGTCGTTGTATGTATCTTTGCGCTCTTAATATAGCTTTCACTTTAGGTAGTAGTTTCAGCAATAATACTGAATTTTATCGAAAAAATAGTGGTGACATTTTTTAAACATTAACAGGCATATTTTCTAGTATGAGCTTGAAAGCTAGTATCAAAATTTTAAGAAAAACAGAGTTTATACTAGCGAATAAGACTAATATCAATTAAATAAATCCTACTGTTTTACTTGAGTAATTTACTCTTACATAGCTTCTGCATGTACTAAAAACTACAATATAAGGTTAATTCAGTAAAAGTACTGTTGTTACATCTAAGTTTTAATGATGTACTAGGTAACGCTTGCAATATTTACGCGATACGCAACTTTCTCTAGAGTTCTCTGCTTTTTAAGGAGGGTCAGGGATGATTCAAATCTTGCACTTACCCAATCTCCCGCCAAGAAATAAATTTATTGGCTAACAGCTTAAGTCTACTGAAGTGGACTGCTATCCATGCATCAATGGAGTTTAGTCCTCTTGAAAGGATTGGCGAATAGCGAAAGTTCATAAAGCGTGGACTGAATTCCCTTACCAGTCGTCTTGAGATGACTTTAACTATTAGACTTCTTGCAAAAGTCCGAAAATTATGAGGTCATTTTGACCAGAACGTAGTGGAGGAAAAAATCTCCGAGATGTTTCGCTCCGCTCAACATGACAATTTAAGCATTTATGCAAGAGGTCTATTAGCTTGAGATATAGAATTCTCAGGCGGTTGTTGCAATTTAGTTTGGGATCTCCTCATTTAGCCGACTCTAGAGGGAACTCTTGCGCTTTTGATAAAGCTTGCTCTAGAAACAGTTGCATATTGCGTAATGTTTTTAATCTTCTTTATAAACTTAGGGCTAAATGCATGAGTGACGGTACTGCTTTGCTTACCAAAGGGCATTACTCAGAGGCTATTGCCTACTTTCAAGAAGAAATTACTAAAAGCCCAAATGCACCAGAATTTTATTTCCAACTAGGAACCGCTTTAGCTTTGAGTAGTCAACTTCAAGAGGCGGTAGGTGCATTTCAGCAGGCTCTACAGATCAACCCAGAGTACGCGGAAGCTTACAGTAACTTAGGAGTATTATTTTCCCTACAAGGACAAGTTGATGACGCTATTGCCTGTTATCGTCAAGCTGTGCGTTTGCAACCAAACTTTCCAGAAGTTCTGAATAATTTAGGGCTTTTGCTCAAAGACCAAGGCAAGTTAGATGAAGCAATAAGCAGTTTTCGAGAAGCTTTAACTCTAAACTCTAACTATCTCGAAGCCATTAATAATTTGGGCTTAGTATTGACACAGCAAGGGAAATTAGATGAAGCTATTGCCTTATTCAGACAAGCCCTAATATTGAATCCCGATGATGTTGATACTCTTAACCATCTAGGCTCAACCCTGAAAACAAAGGGAATGTTAGCAGAAGCTATTGTTTATTTGAAACAGGCAATCCAGCTAGCACCAGAAGAAGCGATCGCACATAATTATCTGGGAACTATTTACAAAGATCAAGGACAAGTTGAAGAAGCTATTGCTTGTTATCGTCGAGCAATTGATATTGATCCCAGCTATGCAGAGGCTTACCGGAATTTGGGATTAATCTTAACTCGGCAAAATAAAATAGAAGAGGCAACAGAGTGTTTAGAAACAGCCCTAAAATTAAAACCAGATTTTCCCGAAGCTCTTAACAATCTGGGCATTATTTGCAAACGGCGGATGAAATGGCAAGAGGCTGGTGATTGCTTTGAACAAGCAATCAAGTTGCATCCTCATTATGCGCTTGCCCATAAAAATTTAGCTGATATCTTTGTGCTAACGGGTTACATAGATAAGGCTATTACAAGCTATCAAGAAGCTCTCAATTTGGGATTAACTGACCAGGATGCCTGGGTTTGTCTGTGTCGTCTTCTGCGTCAACAGTTTCGTATAGAGGAAGCCTTATTTTGTAGTCAACGAGGTTTAGAGCAATATCCTAAATGTGCCAATCTACATTATGCACAAGGTCTGATTTATATCCATACCAATAAAGTAGATAAGGCGGTTGAGAGCTTGCGACAAGCTCTGGAGTTAGAGCCAGATAAGTTTGAAACTTACTATCACCTGGGAGAAGCTTTAATTTCTCAAGGACAGCTTGCTGAAGGCAGAGACGTGTTGCGACGAGGCTATTCTGTCCACCGCGATCCAAATTTTAGAGTTCGACGGGCCCTGTCTTTGCCTGTAATCATAAGTTCTTGCCAGGAAATTGATCAAGAGCGCGATCGCTTGCTTCATGAAATTCAAGCGTTAGACAGTGAAGGAATCACACTCAAAGATCCGGTTGGTGTTGCTTCAGGAGTAAATTTTTACCCAGCCTATCATGGTCGCAATGATCGCCAATTGCAAGCAACAATAGCTCGCTTTTACCTGAATAATTGCCCCAATCTGGACTGGGTTGCTCCTCATTGTAAAGGCGATCGTCCGATCAAGAAGCGATCGCGGATCGGCTTTTGTTCCCAATTTCTCCGGGGACACACAATGGGTAAACTCTACGGAGGCATTCTTGAGAAATTACCTCGTGACCAGTTTGAGGTGATTTTGCTACGTCTACCTGATTTTAAGGATGCTATGACCGCAAAAATTGGTAGCTATGCGGATAGTGTCATTTCCTTGGAAAACAATTTAGTCAAGGCGCGTCAGCAAATTGCTGAGCAGGAACTAGATCTGCTATTTTATACCGACATTGGGATGGCTCCTTTGTCTTACTTCCTGGCTTTTGCGCGACTGGCTCCAGTTCAATGCATGACTTGGGGACACCCTTCTACTACTGGTATCCCCAACATGGATTACTTTCTCTCAGCAGAGGTTTTTGAATCTGACAATGCTCAGGAGCACTACAACGAGCGTCTGATCCGACTGAAGCAACCAGGAATTTATTATACTCAGCCAACTCTACCTCTTCCTGCGAGCCGTGAAACTTTTGGTTTACCTCCAGAAGGTTCCCTTTACCTCTGTCCCCAAAGCTCATTTAAGTTCCATCCAGAGTTTGACCAAATTATTGGGGATTTGTTGCGACGTGATCCACAGGGATGGTTTGTGCTGCTTGAAGGAATCTCCTCTCATTGGGATGAGCTACTGCGCCAACGTTGGGCAGAAACCATTCCCGATGTGGCAAACCGGATCTTTATTATGCGACGGCTCAGTTATGAAGAATATCTACAGCTATTGATGTTAGGGGATGTCATGCTTGACCCCATTCACTTTGGGGGTGGTAACACTTCCTTAGAGGCATTTGCCGCTGGATTACCCATTGTCACCTTGCCGGGAGATTACCTGCGTAGCCGACTTACCTACGGATTTTATCAACAAATGGGCTTGCTGGATTGCGTTGCTTGGGACGCTAAATCCTATATTGAGATGGCCTATCGCCTCGCCCATGACTTGGAATGGCGTAGCCACATTCAGCAAGAGATCCAAAAACGAGCTTCGGTGTTGTACGAGAACCAAGCCGCTATTACCGAAATAGCTCGGTTTTTCCAACTTGCCATTACTGCTTACGACTGCGGTCAAACTATTCGCACCTGGAGGTAATTACATAATGCTAGTTTCTATCATCACCCCCGTAACAGGTAATCCTTTGCTGAAACAGGCAATTCAAAGCGTCCAAGATCAGGATTACCCACATATTGAACATTTAATTGTCATTGATGGTCAAGAGCGGGAAGCCGCTACTCGATCCATTTTGCAGGAAATTGAGTTTAAGAAACCCCAAACCCATGTTCTTTGTTTACCCTACGCCACAGGTAAAGATGGGTTTAATGGACACCGCATTTATGGTATGTCGCCTTTCTTAGCGAACGGAGATTATTTGGTGTTTCAAGATGAGGATAACTGGTTTGAGCCAAATCATATTAGTTCCCTAGTTCAGCTTGTCAAAGAGAAGCAACTTGATTGGGCTTATGCATTGAGAAAAATAGTAAACGCAGATGGCACTTTCGCAACCTATGATAATTGTGAAAGTTTAGGTCGATGGAAAGTTTTCCAAGGTGACTATCATCACGTGGACACCAGTTGCTACTTTCTGAAAAAAAGAATAGTTATCGAATATGCTCACCTGTTTTATGTGAGATTTGCTGAAACTGGAATTCCAAGTCCAGATATTACCCTGTGCAACGAATTGATCAAAGCCTATCCTCGCTGTGATACCACTGGTTTCTACACATTTAATTATCGGGTAGGAATGGGTAAGTTTTCTGTAAAACTGGAATTTTTCCATCAAGGCAATGCTGTCATGCAGACTAAATATCCGCAAGGTTTTCCTTGGGAAAAAGAATCCCTAACTCAAGCCTATACTCTGGCTGTATCTACCACAACCCAAGACAATTCTTTTGTTCCTGCACCATCAGTCTTGGAAATCTCTTTAGTTGACTTTGAACAGAACGGTAAGGCAACTGCATTCAAAGATTCAACTCAAATAATTGCGGATAAGCTGGGTTTAGAGAATCCCTACGCGCATTTCAACTACCGCGATTATCCCCTAGACTTGCAAGGTTGGGGAAGTAACCATCCCTCATTTAGTCAATTAATCGATCAAATCAAACCCAAGATTATTATCGAAGTTGGCACTTGGAAGGGTGCTTCTGCTGTTCATATGGCAAAGCTGTTGCAAGAGAAGCATATTGACAGCACTATTATCTGTATTGATACTTGGCTTGGAGGAATAGAGTATTTATCGGGAGAATACTCCATTAGTTTAATTAATTTGTCACGAAAGCACGGCTGGCCAACACTCTACTACCAATTCTTAGCAAATGTCATGTATAACAACCTGCATGACTCCATTGTGCCACTACCACTGCCAAGTAATATTGCTGCCCGATGGCTACAACAAAAAGACTTAAAAGCTGATTTAATTTATATTGATGCTAGCCATGAAGTGGACGACGTATATGCAGACATAATTCAATATTGGGAATTAATCAAACCCAATGGCGTAATGCTTGGGGATGACTATGCTGATCCAAATTATGTTGGTGTTCGAGTCGCTGTTAATAAATTTGCCCAAGAACGCAATCTGTCATTGAAAACAGCAGGAAATAAGTGGTGGTTACAAAAGCCTTCCGATTCTCAAGAAGTCATTGGCGCTTTGAACCGCCGTATTTCTCAACTTGAGATGATGTTGTTGAATCGTGATGTTGAGCTTACCCCAAACAAACGCATCTAGTACTAATTCGTAATTCGCTCTGGGGCTACGCCTCGCGACGTTAACGCTAATTAAGACACATAGAACCAGGCTTGATACAAGTTACGCTGTTTTTGAAACAATCCATCTTTTCCCAATTTGTACAAGTCTAAGATGCGTTCTATGTCAAGTTAATAATTTCAACACTTCCTTCTATAGAGACGCGCTGTTTCAAGTGTCTCTATGGAAGGAAAAATTAGAGATTGCGTAAATATTGTATCCATCATTGCTCTATAGCAAGCAAAAAAACAGAGTAGCCATACATAACCAAAATCTCAGAGTTCCGCTCAAGCCCTATTTAATTTACTATGTTTGTATTCTCCAGTTAAATGGGCGACACCTGCCTCATATTAGGTCATCATGGCAAAATCCAAAAAGAGCGCGACCCCCATCAATCTGAGTGACCCGCAATACTATATAAATCGAGAGTTAAGCTGGTTAGAGTTCAATGGCAGGGTGTTACATGAAGCTTGTGACGATCGCACGCCTCTTCTCGAACGCCTCAAGTTTCTAGCAATCTTCAGTTCCAATTTAGATGAGTTTTTCATGGTGCGCGTTGCAGGGTTAAAGCAACAGGTAGAAGCAAAAGTTAGTCAGTTAACCCCTGATGGCCGCACACCGCAACAACAATTAGACGATATTGGGTCTACCCTCAGTCCCCAAATCACAAAACAGCATCAACATTTTGAGCAAGTACTTCGACCCCTGTTAGCAAGTCACGGTATCCATATTCTGGATTACATAGATTTAAATCAGAAACAGCGGACTCATTTAGAGGGCTACTTTGAGGAACAAATCTTCCCGGTTCTAACTCCTCTTGCTGTTGACCCTAGTCATCCCTTTCCGTTTATTTCCAATCTCAGTTTGAATCTGGCTGTTGTAGTCAAAAACCCGGATACTGAAGAGGAATTTTTTGCCAGAGTCAAAGTCCCTAACGTTTTACCGCGATTTTTACCGATACCGCCAGAGTTAGGAGATCAACAAGACGGAAAACCGATCCACTGGACTGGTGTCCCTTTAGAACAGGCGATCGCTCATAATTTGGAATCCCTATTTCCAGGGATGATTATTCAAGAATATCATCCGTTCCGTATTACCCGCGACGCCGATTTAGTATTAGAAGAAGATGAAGCAGATGACCTGTTATTAGCGATCGAACAGGAATTGCGAAAACGGCGCATGGGTGGAAGTCCAGTCCGACTAGAAATTCAATCCCAGACTCCTGAACCAGTGCGATCGCGATTATTACAAGATTTGGAATTAACAGACAAGGATGTTTACGAAGTAGACGGTCTTTTGGGACTACGGGACTTAATGTACTTTATGGCATTGCCACTACCGGAACTCAAAGACCCACCGCGACAATCTGTTGTACCTATACGCCTGCAACGGCTTAGAGAACCAAGTTTAGACCCCGATGTCCTGGAAGTAGAGGAAGGAAAAGACTTTTTTGCTGTAATTCGAGAAAAGGATTTGCTAGTACACCATCCCTATCAATCCTTTTCGGCAACAGTGGTGCGCTTTATTACCCACGCTGCTCATGACCCGAATGTATTAGCTATCAAGATGACCCTTTACCGGACTTCTGGTGACTCGCCTATAGTCAACGCTTTAATTGCCGCCGCTGAAAATGGTAAGCAGGTGTCTGTATTGGTGGAATTAAAGGCGCGGTTTGATGAAGAGAATAATATTTACTGGGCAAGGCGTCTAGAAAGAGTCGGAGTTCATGTTGTCTATGGTTTAGTGGGGCTGAAAACCCATAGTAAAACCCTCATGGTGGTTCGCCGAGAAAAAGACCGTATGCGTCGCTACGTGCATATCGGCACTGGTAATTATAACCCAAAAACAGCACGACTGTATACAGATTTAGGATTATTTAGTTGCCGCGAAGAATTGGGTGCTGACATCACAGATCTATTTAATTTCTTGACAGGCTACTCTTTGCAAAAGTCTTATCGAGAGTTGCTGGTTGCACCTGTGAATATGCGCGATCGCTTTCTAGCCCTAATTCACCGCGAAATCGAAAATGTTCAAAATGGATTTACTGGACGCATTGTTGCCAAAATGAATGCCCTAGTCGATCCACAAATTATTGCCACTTTATATGAAGCTTCCCGTGCGGGAGTACACATTGATCTAATTATTAGAGGCGTTTGCTGTTTACGCCCAGGACTCAAAGACATTAGTGAGAATATTCACATCATCAGCATTGTCGGTCGCTTTTTAGAACACTCTCGCATTTATTATTTCTACAACAACGGACAGGAAGAAATTTATATCGGCAGTGCTGACTGGATGCGCCGCAATCTAGATCGCCGGGTTGAAGTAATTACTCCAGTGAAAGATGCAGATATTGCTAAAGACTTGCAAGAAATTATGGGAATTATGCTGGCAGATAATCGCCAAGCTTGGGAGTTACAATCTGATGGCAGTTACATCCAGCGGCGTCCCGGTGACGATTGTCCAGAAACTAATTCACAAAAAACTCTCATGAATATGGCATTACGTTCAACTGGTATAACCTCAAACCTGATTGATTAAAAAATAGGTTATTTCTAGCGTGACAACTAGCTCAACTCAGTTTTTTTTAGAAAACTTTAATTTTTTGGAGTTATCTAAATTATTTTTCGTGGCAATACACAAGTTATTCAACCATAGGATAGAGTGAGTGCTGGCACTTGTTCCCATAAACTATTAAAGATTACCCTACGTAGTTTTTTATTTCCCTGGAATGTTAATGTTGTCCTGCGAGCTTTCTACCTTGCGCGTTTTAGTAGTTGATGATCACGAATTAACTCGTTTAACCTTACAATTAGTTTTTTCTGGTCAAGAAAATATTCAAGTAGTAGGTTTAGCCAGTAATGGTGAAGAAGCTATAGAAATGGTTAAACGTTGCCATCCTGACGTGATTATTTTAGATTTACAGATGCCCGTCATGGATGGTTGGAGTGCGTCTAGTCATATAAAAGCCATATCTCCGAATACTCAGATTCTTGCTTACTCCTCGGTGGAAGATACAAGCATTCTGGAGACAACAGCAATGCCTAGCTTTGATAATTTTTGCAGAAAAGATGTGTCCACAACTGAACTCATTGCTTTAGTCAGACAATTAGGTCAGCGTGCGGGAGATGGTTCAGTTGCAGGATAAATAATTTAACTATAATTGCTTGACAAACCTGGGCGTAGCTCAATTCTGGGGATTTGGGAATTAACGTATCTATTACTAAAAGGCGTCGGTAGAGCCGTGAGTTGACGGTTACACCGACGCAATTTCATATCCTTGCTACCGCCTAATTCGATTTAATTATTTTCTGTTTGCGGAATAGTGCGTCTAAATTCATCAATTAACTCGTCCAGTTCATCTAAAGCTTGGTCTACGTCAATTTTCAATGTTCCTAGGTTTGGTTGCTCCAGCAGACTCAGCAGATACTCGCGTTTACTTTGCACTACAGCAATTCGTTCTTTTAACGTCTGTATATCCATTATTTCCTTCCAAACTTTAACTATCCTCAAGTTTAAACTTAACTCAAAATCCAACGCTCTGAACAGATGAACTTACCTAGCAGTTTGAGCCAACACTCTTCCCTAATCTGTTACTCATAGCCGATGATAATAAAACTGAGGTATTAAGAATTTATAGTAATCTAAGCTCATGCTACGCCAAATTTCTTTGGGAACACTCGGTTTAACTATCGGCAGCATATTAACCATCATTGGCTTTGTTGCCTACGCTGCTAATAATGCCACGCTCAACCTTGTAGGATTTTTTTACGGTATTCCTCTATTGTTGGGTGGACTAGCGCTCAAAGCTAATGAACTCAAGCCCATACCCTTTAGCCAAATTACCACACCGTCAATGTTAATGCTGCGGGAGCAGCAAGCAACTGTTACTCAAAATAAAATTCGCAAAGACATTACCCGATATTGCTATGGTCAAGATGCTCATCTAGATTCCGCACTTTCCTTTTTGGGGCTAAGTCCCACAGATGAGGAACGACCTGTAGTTACAGGACTACGAGAAACAGAAGTTAATGGGTCTTATACCTTGATTTTAGAATTTGATTCGCCTTTGATACCAATTGATGTATGGCAAAAAAAGCAGGAAAAAATGATTAGTTTTTTTGGGCCTGGAGTGGAGGTTGAAATAACACAGCCAAGTGAAAATAAAATTGAACTAGCGCTGATTACTACTCAAAAAGAGTTGATTAATAAATAATCAATATAAGTACGCGATGACCGAAGTCGCAGCTATAAAAATGAAGTCTGCCTTTGCGGACTTCATTCTTAAAATACTAATAAATCAAGCTTTGTTCGGGTAACTCTAGATTTTAGCCTGAGGATACTTTAAAAATTTGGCGATAGACTCCATGAGATGCGCTCACAGGGAACAATAAAAATAGACTTTCAAGGTAGGTTTCTTGACTTTTGATTCAAAAATTACTTTTCTAAGCGAACTGCATACCACTGCAAATATTGCCCAGGGCCAACATCTAATTCACAACTGGTGTCAATTAAATATTGTGCTTGAGCTTCTACAGCATCAAACTTTTGCAAATCTGGTGGCAAATCTTGAAGTTTGAGTTGTTGAAGAATTTTTTTTAGCTTTTCTAATAACTCTGGTGCTGTCAGAAATTGTTCTGGTTGGTTTGTTTCTAAGACGACAAACACATCCTGTTGATACATTAATGGATCTGGCATTTAGGAAATCTGGTAAATGTCAATAAATTTTGATTTTACAAAAAGCTTGTTACATGCCAATTTTTTACTGTTTTTGCATATCAATACGACAATTTTGTGTGTTTTTCAACAATAACTTATAAGTCTTACCAGCCAATCGTAATAATCTTAATTTAGCATTTATGGATTAGATTTAGATTATTTTAACTATCAAATTCGGATAAAAAAAGTTGTCTATCCTTGTTACCACAGATATGTATATATTGTTGAATACAGTTAAGGATTTTTACTTAGCATATTAAACCTAAAATAAATCGAGAATCAAGTTTTGTCTTCAGGTATATCTTCACCTTATATAATTATTCTCAAACCAGATACGTCTTACCAAATCGGTTGATTTGGTCAAATTAAGTTATACCATCTGAATGGGTTAAGTTTAGTAATACTAGTAGTATTGAGTATCTCGTTATAGCAATGCAACAATAGCTTTACCCCATATTATTTAATTTTAAAACTATTACAGAACTAAATAATTAAGCAGACCATTTGAAGTTTTCAATAACATTGTAAGATAATTGCAATTTCACTATGTTACTGGGGAATGATAAAACTAACATTTCATACCAAATACCATAGCTAAAAAAAGTAAAATTTACCTTTGTATTCTAAATACACTCGTCTATGAAGCCTATTTATCTGGCGCTTGTTTGGCTCAAAATCGAGCAGCCTATTGTCAGAAAAAGTTGGTTGTGAAGTAAAACATACTTGTTGTGCAAGTTCTGATATTGCTCAGTAATAAATAGCCTCCATACGATCGCCCCCTGCGGGCGTTATACGCCATCGCAGCACAGCTTTCTTTCAGGATAATTCCGAAAGTCGTCATTAGTTTCACACATCACACATTTGTTGTTCACATCTCTCCTGCTAAATTGCCCGTCAAGTGGGAGTTTGATAGCTGCAATAAAACTATTGCTCACAGCCAATTTGGCTATAAAGGCAAGGTTTTTCCTGGCTTCTCTCTACCTAATACTTTCATTTTCTGTGGAACGCAACTCATGTCAGGCATAAGCCCATTTTCTATTTCCAAGCAACCTCCTGTGATTTTAGTGGCTGATGATGACAAGACCATCCGACTACTGTTGCGTAAAGCTATGGAAAAAGAAGGCTATTGGGTAGTTGAGGTTTCTGATGGTAAGCAGTGTTTAGATGCTTACGAGACTGTTAAACCAGATATAGTTTTGCTAGATGCTGTCATGCCGGAAATGGATGGCTTTAGCTGCTGTAAGCAGTTACTCCAGATTGCCAGAAATAATTTAATCTCAGCACTGGCAACGTTTGATACTGACTCCGCCATTGGTAGTACTGTAATCTCCAAGTTATGGGAGCGTACTCCCATATTAATGATCACTAGTTTAAATGATGAAGAGTCTGTAGACCGCGCCTTTGAAGCAGGGGCAACAGATTACATCACCAAGCCAATTCATTGGGCAGTATTGCGCCAACGGTTACGCCGACTGCTGCAACAAGCGCAAGTATACAAACAGTTAGAGGCAGCAAACCAAGCCTTGCAACACCTCGCAAACGTAGATGGTTTAACTGGGTTGGCTAATCGTCGTCGCTTTGACGATTATCTCAATACTCAGTGGATTAATCTAGCACAAGAGGAATCTCCTTTATCGCTGATTTTGTGTGATATCGACTTTTTCAAATTTTATAATGATAGATACGGACATCCTGCTGGGGATATTTGCTTACAACAGGTGGGTGCTGTCTTAAACCGTAAGGCGCAGAAACATCAAGATTTACTGGCGCGTTATGGCGGCGAAGAATTTGCTGTGATTATGCCAAATACCCATGCAACGGGTGCGCTTCACGTTGCCGCAGCAATGCAAGCAGGAGTCAGAGATTTGCAAATTGTTCATGACGGATCTGCTGTTAGTCAGTATGTGACTTTGAGTATGGGAGTGGCAACCGTTATTCCTACTTGGGAATCATCGCCTTCCGATTTAATTGTGGGGGCGGATAAGGCACTGTACCGAGCAAAAGCAGAGGGACGCGATCGCATTGTCTCAAGCTAAGATGCCGTTTGTCTTTGGCTCTTGACTAAGACGGGTAAACTGGCAATGTGAAGTGGAACCATGCTCCGCCATAGGGAGCAGTGTCTACCCAAATTTGACCGTAGTGTGCCCGGATAATCCGTTGGCATAAACAAAGACCAATACCATAACCTTCTGTACCTTCATCGCGTTGCAGACGGAAGTGATTTTCAAAGATGCGATCGCAATTTTCTACAGGAATGCCAGGGCCGGAATCGCCAATACTGAACTGAACTTTTTGAGTGGTACGGTGCAGTCCAGCAACGCTAATTTTTCCGCCTTCTGGCGTGTATTTGATGGCATTGTCCAACAGATTCATCAGTACTTGCCGTATGCGTTCTGGATCGGCATAGACACAGGGTAAGTCTTTGGGGATATCTGTATCTATATTTTGGGATTTGGCGGTGTAGCGATCGCGCAATTCCTCCACTACATCCAGGCAAACTTTACCTAACTCTACTTTTTGTGGTATTATCGGTAGCTCAGTATCATTACCACGACCCACGTGCAACAGGTCAGTAATCATTCGGTCAATAGTTTTAGTTTGACTGCGGGCTTGCTTTAATAGATGCGCCGTCATGGCTGGTTTGAGGCGTACAAACTCACCTGTATCTAAATTGTAGTTCGATTGGAGAGTTTCAATAGCGATCGCGGCAGCAGTTAGAGGATTGCGGAGGTCATGTGCCAGCATCGCTATCACCCGGTCTTTAAACTGTAGCTGCTCTTGGAGTTTATCTTTTTCTTGTTTCAAGCGAAAAATTTCGTCTGAAAGTCTGATTAATTCGGCGGAAACAGCAACAGAACTGATTGTAGATTTTGGTGATGTTACCCGACTATTTTCGTCTATACGTTCTTGTAAATCTTCCTGTAATTTTAAGTAAGCATCTATAGCAGTCTGCCAGCGAGGCCACCAATTTTTCAATTGGGCGATTATATTACTCCCGGCTAGAATTTGCCGGGGTTCCGGGTGGATTTTGATTAAAGCTGGCGTTGCTACCAATCTAAAGTGTTCAGCTAAGTAGGGTTGTTGCCCGACATCAATGATTTCAAGTTCAAAACTATACTCAGCCTGCAATTCTTTTAAGTAAGCACGTATTCGTTGTACCTGTTGTCGGGACTTTGGGCGTCCATCAACAAACAGCAACAGATGGAGTGGAGCCTCAGAATAGATAGGCTGATCCTGGGAAACTGGCATGTATTCGTGTTTCAGCACTGGTAACAACCCGGCGACGCTTACGGAAAGTAAAATGGACTAACGGTTGTCGATGGTCGTTCTTTGTTCTCAATTTAATATCTATTTTAGATTTTTCATACTCCTATACAATCTGCGTTTTTGATATCAAAGTATCTTTATGCACTGTGAGAGTTGATTCTTCCATAGACATTCCCCCTTAACTAAGCGGTTGACTAAACCACTAGCACAAATTTACTGTTTTTCTGCTTCTAGCCAATAATTGCTAGAACTGGCTCCAGTAAGAGATTGGCTATCATTTTAGTGGGTTGAGTTCTTGACTAAAGCACAAGTAGGATTTCCCTCAAAAACTCAATTTATAGATTCGAGAGAAATTGCTGCGATACTTGACCGCTTTGCCTATGACCTCGATTCCTAAGAGCTGTAAGCTCACGCTAAATGCCTGTAATTGCCTAAAACTGGCATTTTTTGCGTATTGCCTTATTCAGATTACCATTCTCAGATGAATAGTCTCTAGAATTGATCGCAAGCTAGCGTTAGAAAAGGTTATCTATAATTTCCCTCCTTGGATGAGGCTAAGGCGGGATTTATTCTTAGTCTATCACTTTAGGTAGTTGGCGATCGCTTCTAGTTAGTGCATTAAGCAGTAAATGACAGCCATACCGTTCTTTGGCGAGTTTTCAATAGTTCTCGTATCCCAAGTTTAAGATTTAGAAAACTCTACTTAATCAGCAAAACCCTACAACTCATGTATAGTAACCTTTTTAGGTTTATTTATAGTTTTTTTTCTGCAAATGTTACTTTAGCGAAATTTTAGGGAACTCTATAAATAAGCATGGGAATTATCAAGACCTAATAGCTGTAGACCAAAGACAATACGGTAGCTTTTGCTACCGTTTACTCATTTTTATAGATCCTTTTATACACAGGTAAATTTTTTGAGTATAACTGAGGTTATTTACTTCATTAAGTAAACAAGTATTAATAAACCTAAGTTTTATACCCAATAAGTTTAACTAAACCATTAAATCTACATTCTTAATAAAAATATTTAAATAGTCGATTTACGTATGAAGCTTTTAATTCAGCATCGTCATTCTGACAACGAAATTGCTGGTGTTTTAACTTATATATATTCTATTATCCCAGAACTTGAAACCAGAGGAACTGAAATTCAAACTATTTCCACCAAACAAGACAATTTCATGAAATGGTTGAGTTGTATTGCCTGGGCTGATATAGTTCACATGAACTCAAATAACTTAGTTTTTGCGATGCTCTGCAAAGCGTTAGGTAAAAAGATAGTTATTAAATATCATTATTCTTTTTATCATACAACGCATATTAATTATGAGACTATGACGTTTGGCGAACGGTTGCAAGCAGAATTAAAACACACGTTACCTAAAGCTAACTATCCTTTAAAGTGGAAATTGTATACTGCTGTAAAATGGATGCGACTAGCTATCCGGCTTTTTACTGCACTAATAGCTGATTATCATACAGCTTGTAGTAATTTTTTAGCCGAATCTAGCGCCTTTCCTTGGTTAGTAGAGACTTTATATAATCCTATAGAAATTAATAAAAAAAACCAGCAAAACGAACCGAAACTATTATCCAATCCATATAAATTTGTTTTTGTCGGCAGATTAGATGGAAGTAAGGGAGTTGATATTTTATTAAAAGCAGTGCGAATTTTGAAAGACGAAAATCAAAAATTTGAGGTTTTAATAATTGGTAACGGAGTACAAGCTAGTGAATTGAAACAGCTAGCAGCTGATTTAGAGATTTTAAGATACGTTAGTTTTTTGGGTCAACTTTCTAATCACGAAGCACTTGTAAAAGTTCAGGATGCGCTGGCTTTGGCCGCTCCTTCTCGTTGGCAAGAACCAGCAGGTTACGTAGTGTTAGAAGCCTCTAGCGTTCAAACCTGCTCCATTGTCTCAAAGATGGGAGGATTGCCAGAAATTGCTGGGCCACACAGCCTATTTTTTGAAAATGAAGATGCAGAAGGATTAGCCAGTTGTATGAGATACTGCCTAAATAATCCAGATGAAGCAATTAAGCGGGGCTTACAGTCTAGTCAATATGTCGCCGAGAACTTTTCTCCAGCCCGTGCTGCTACTCAACTGCTGGATATTTGTGGCAAACTCAGCCCTAAGCTATTAGCAAAAACTCATACATAAGCAAATTAAATTTCGACAGTCTGCGCTAGGGTAGGAATTGAAACTCAATTTGTGATTTCCTGTGCTTTTCTGTAAACGTCCAGCTGCCTTTCTGAGTTTAGCTGTTTTACTCACTTCGTTAACAGCCTGTGCTAACAGTCCAATCGCCAAAAACCTTGAGCAGTCTTTGGCGGCAGACCCGCAGCTCCAAAACAATCCAGTTTTTGGAGAAGCTAAAGGTAACGAACCACAAGCACAGCAAAACGAATCAACAGTTCAGTTGCCGGCTGATTTTCCTAAAGATATCCCCTTATATTCCAATGCCAAGCTACAGGAAGTTACGCCTACTAACGGCTCAGAAAACAGAATATCAACTCGCTGGCTCAGTTCTGATCCCAGCAATTTTATTGCCGACTTTTATCGTAGCCAGTTTCAGACAAATAACTGGCAGATCTTACAACAGCCAACAGATGAAGCTAGAGGTACTTTTGAAGCACGTCGCAACGATTTACTGTTGAAAGTTTCTATTCAGCCACAATCAGTCACCAACGCTACACCCAATCAACCTCAAACGGCTACTGAATTACGGATTGAGTACGCACCAAATAGTACAGTAACGATACAACCGACAAATCCTAACGAAACTACTAGCGAAATTCCCAAACCAGGAGATTCGCAGTTTATTGGCCCGGTATCACCCACAAACTTGGCAGCACAGCCAGGAAACACATCTGGTAGCCAAACAACCCCTACGACTACATCTGCTCAAGAATTTAACGATCTGAATAAAGCACCACAAGAATGGCGGCAATACGTGCAAGACTTAGCTGCATTAGGTGTTTTGTCTCTAGAATCACAGTCTACTAAAAGTAATACCGCCACAATTAACCAGTTTGAACCCGGTAAGATTGTTACCCGTCGAGAATACGCTCGTTGGCTAGTTGCTGCTAATAACGCCATGTATGCTAGCAATCCAGCTAAACAAATTCGCTTGGCATCAGAAAGTAATCAACCAGCTTTTAGTGATGTGTCGAAGACTGATCCTGATTTTCCAGTAATTCAGGGATTAGCGGAAGCTGGTTTAATTCCTAGTCCTTTATCTGGAGATTCTACAACAGTTTTGTTTCGTCCTGATGCACCCTTAACACGGGAGCAATTGCTACTGTGGAAATTACCTCTGGATACCCGCCAAGCTTTACCTTCTGCCAACTTAGATGCGGTTAAGCAAACCTGGGGTTTCCAAGATGCGGGAAAAATAGACCCCAAGGCCTTGAGAGCAGTTTTGGCTGATTTCCAAAATGCCGAACAATCAAATATTCGGCGGGTGTTTGGTTATACAACGCTGTTTCAACCCAAAAAGCCAGTAACTCGTGCTGAAGCGGCTGCGGCTTTGTGGTACTTTGGCACTCAGGGTGAAGGTGTATCGGCTGCTGAAGCTTTGAAGTTAAAGCGATCGCAAACCTAAGTCTGTTACGTTCAATACGTAATTATTGATTTTTCAAGTTAATACATTAATGCGGGATTACGATCGCTTATTTCAAACTATTGAAGAATTGGTAATGCACCATTCTCCTAGTGGTGCAGAAGCCGAAATTAACCAGTTGTTATTACAGCGATTTACAGATCTGGGTGTAGAAGTTTG
This sequence comes from Komarekiella atlantica HA4396-MV6, assembly GCA_019359395.1. Lineage (GTDB taxonomy): Bacteria > Cyanobacteriota > Cyanobacteriia > Cyanobacteriales > Nostocaceae > Komarekiella > Komarekiella atlantica. Next base: position 42,247 of record JAHHHK010000012.1, on the reverse strand, counting down.
GTGCGATCGCGCTGATAATATCATTGCAAAAATTCCTGGGAAAAATCCAGACAGAGCGATCGCGATTACAGCCCATAAAGACGAAATTGGTGCAATTGTCAAAACTCTGGGCGATGAAGGTCGTGTTGAAGTCCGTAAGCTCGGTGGTTCTTACCCTTGGGTTTACGGCGAAGGTGTTGTCGATTTACTGGGAGATCACGAAACTATTAGTGGCATTCTCAGCTTTGGTTCACGCCACGTTTCCCATGAATCCCCTCAAAAAGTTCAGCAGGAAGATACCCCTGTTAAATGGGAAAATGCCTGGATTGAAACAAAACGCTCTACTGCTGAATTAGAAGCCGCTGGAATTCGACCCGGAACGAGAATGGTAATTGGCAAGCATCGCAAGCTGCCAATTAGGCTCAAAGACCATATCGCTAGTTACACTCTGGATAACAAAGCCTCTATTGCGATTCTGCTTGGCTTAACTCAAAGCTTGAAGCCAGTTGTTGATGTTTATCTGGTAGCATCAGCAAAAGAAGAAGTTGGAGCAATTGGGGCGATGTTTTTTACTCAAAACCAGCGTTTAGATGCCTTAATTGCTTTAGAAATTTGTCCACTATCCACCGAATACCCAATTGAAGACGGCAAAAATCCTGTGCTTCTTTATCAGGACGCCTATGGTATTTACGATGAGAATTTGAATGGACAATTACGCCATTGTGCTAAAAATCTAGATATGCCAGTACAGTTAGCAACCTTGAGTGGATTTGGTAGCGACGCATCGATCGCTATGAAGTTTGGTCATGTCGCTCGTGCTGCTTGTTTAGCATTTCCTACACAAAACACACATGGCTATGAAATTGCTCATTTAGGGGCGATCGCTAATTGTATCGATTTGTTAAAAGCCTTTTGCGAAACTGAGTTTGAGTGATCGGTCATTCTTGTTCGGACAAAAAACATAGAACATTTCATAAAATAAATTTTTTATAAACTATACAATACATGAGTTTTTACATGAGGTTTTGTATGAGATTTTCAAAATATTAAATACAAAATTATGCAACAATATTTTTTATTCAGGCATAAAGTTTATGTGACTTATGTCTAGAGAAGTATTAGCACAGTCAATAAAAAAATTCATAATACAATTACTAAACTTTCAAGAAACACTTGACGTAAAACTTATGACGTTTTTCAATTATAGTTTCAAATAATAAATTTTTTATAAGAAAATTAATTTATTATTTAAACTTTCAAATATTGAAATTAAGGAATTTAATTTATGCCAAATAATACATCTACTATTTTAAAAGTTAAGGCAGCTAAAGGTACTGTTTTTAAACTAGATTGGAAAGAAAAAGTAGACAAATTAAATTCAAAGCATTTAGAAGTTGGTAAAAATTTTTCTGTCTTATTTATCAGGATTTATGAAGATGAGCGTTCTCAAAATGAATTGTCTTCTCTTGGTCAGAGGAAAAGTGACTATTGGAAAATAACATTTCAGAAAACGATTCCAACTGAACACGGGGATGAACAGAAAACTTGGTATGTTTTCAAGAGCGATGTCGAGTTATTTGGACATGCAGAAAAAAAAATAAAAGAAAGATTAAACAATGATAAATTAATACTTATTTTACTAATGTTTATATTTGCGGTTATTATTTTTATTTACCTGGTAATGAGATGAGATTTTATTAAATATAAGTAGCTAGGCGTAAATAAATTAAAGTTTGTAGTAATGACTTTAGTCCTGATAATCCTTATTTTGAGCGATGAATCGCTCACTACGAACTAGGATTTTATTTTATATTTAATTATACCTATCTACTTACATATAAAATCTTTAATCTTTTGCTTCTATATTATGCAATTTAGTAGATTAACGTTATTCATTAATTTAAGTGCGAAAATAAAATGAGTCAAATAAATAATCCTGAGAAATTTTCTATAATAACAGCATTTATTTTAATGATACCATTAATTGATTTGTTATTCGGAAGTGGTGTTTTATTAAATATTCCTTTTATTGCCCAATATAAAGATTCTATTTTTATTATTATAGCTTTGATAATAGTATTGGTTTTTACTTTTGCGTTTATATACAAGATTTTTGGTGATGTATCTAATTATAATATTTCTTTAGATAGAATTTTTTCTTTGCTATTCTTCTACATTGTAATTCTTGGAACTATTTGGGATATTGTTACATCTCTTTATGGATTTTATAGAGTTTTTTCTTGGGAACAAAATGATCCAAAAATACATATTTTTGCAGGTTTTATAGCCATAATATCCACTTTCATTTGTTTTTATATAACTTTAATTATTCCTAAATTTGTAAATGGTGAGTCTAGAGAATTTTATAGAAAATCTATTAATTGGAATAATACAACGTTAACACTGAAATTATTTACTTACTTGTTGTTTTTACTTGCATTTATTTACGATTTTGGCACTTCTTTGATTGGTAATGCCGTTTTACTTGGTTTATCTCCTAACAAACTATTTACTATACCTATTATTCAAGGAACTATGTTATTTATTGGTACGCTACTAGTATGTTTTTGTCAGTTTATCTTTTTTAACCTGTATCAGGATAGAATAGATGAATGAGGATATAAATTATGTGAGCATCCTAAATAAGATCCTCAGCCATTACAGGTGGCTGGTCTTGGGAAGCGAAAATAATCCGCGAAGGCATTGTCTTTACTTTTAGAGGATGTCTGAAAAGCTAGGTAATGGTATATTTTGTCATTCTGACGCTTTGCAGAGCGGAAGGAAGAATCTCTATTATCCGTTAATTTCTGAGATGCTTCTCTACGAGACGCTTCGCGAACATTACGCTATCGCTTCATTCAGCATGACAATTTTGACTTCTCAGACATGCTCTTATTACTTGTTTGTTCATCAGTCTAAATTTTGCGATCGCTTGCTACCCTATTGATGGATACTAAGTCAATGCGATCACTCCCCTGAATCAGCCCGTAAAGCTGGCCTTGGTTTGTTTAGGCTCTACACTTCCATTTTGAGAGCTATTTATTTCCCGCCCAATTGGCTAGAAGCTTGATTTATGTCAAACTTGACTATTGAGCAATACTTTCATCAAAGCCGATGATGGGATTTGAACCCACGGCCTGCTGATTACGAATCAGCTGCTCTACCACTGAGCCACATCGGCGTACACAATCTAATAGTATAGCATGATTTACTCATGACAGAACCAAATCCTAAAAATCGCCTGAACTCTGAACAATATGCTCGCCTCAAAGCAGAAATGACGGCCCCATATCGAGGATTGCGGCAATTTCTTTACATTGCTTTCGGTGCTTCTGGTTTGCTTGGCGCATTCATATTTTTTTTTCAACTGCTTGCTGGACGGGATGTTGAGAGTGCTTTACCTAACTTCGCGCTCCAGGTAGGAATAGTTGCCCTAATGGTATTTCTTTGGCACTGGGAGCAGCAGCGGCAACGACGCTCCTAGAGGCCGGTAGTCCCAAATTCTTAAAAGAGTAACTTTACTTTTCCTCATGTTATCTTTACATTATTCAAGTTTATTGATGTTTTCATAAAGTTGAAAATATTCAAGAGAGAAAAAATAAAAAAAATATTAGGAAATCTCAGAAGGCAAAAATTTCTGGGAAACTGGAAATTGTTCAAACGGGGTCAGCTAATATAAAGACCCTGAATATTAACTCAATAAAATTCAAGTGAGGTCAATTATAATCAAAGACCTCAAGTTTAATAAAACTCACAATGTTTAAAGCGCCAGACCAACAACTTGTCAGTCTTGGCGCTTTAAATTTGCTAACTAAGAGTCTATTGAACTGTTACCAAATAGGATGAAGGAATTGGTTGAGCACGTCCGGCACTAACGAGTGCCTGGTAAACAAAGGCTGCAACTTCTGCTCTGGTTGCCTCACGATTAGGATTGAGTTGTTTAGCTGTGGGATAGTTGATTACTAATTGCCGTGCAGTTGCGGCGGCAACTGGAGCGATCGCATAATTAGGAATCTGGGAAGCATCGGTGTAAAAGGAAAGGACATTCTGATTATTGGCAGTTAAGCCCAAACCATTAGCTAAAGAAACTAACGCTTGCACTCTAGGAATTTGCTGTTGGGGTTTAAAATTCCCATCGGGATAGCCAGAGACAAATTGACTCTGGTAAGCAGATTTGATGGCAGCGTAAGCCCAAAAATTGTTTTTTACATCCTTAAACTCAATGCCTGCGCGTTTTGCAGGTGGTTTCAGGGCTTTAGTGATAATAGTGGCGAATTGGGCGCGAGTCACAGGCTCGTTGGGTTTAAAGCTACCATCAGGAAAGCCAGCAATAATATTTTGGGAGGCTAAGGCTTCGATGTAGGGTTTGGCCCAATAAGTTGCTGTCACATCCTTAAAGGCAACAGGCCCTCCTGGTGGTTGGTCAACAGCAGCGGCAACAAATTCCACTGAACCTAAAATCCGTTTCTGATCAATATCGTTGCCAATAGCGAGAATCTGATTAGTTTTGGTGGCATTGTTCAGGTCATAACGAGTGTTATTTCGGATGAGATTGCCACCAGGATTTTCGTTAGTGCCGAGGTCAGGTAGAGCATTGACAGTTGCTACGACGCCATCCCGCTTATTGTTCTGAATAACATTCTTACGTAGTATGGGCTTTGCTGACTCTGAGATAAAAAGACCGTCTTGGTTTTGGACAATTTGGTTTTCCACAACCAAGGGTGTGGAAGTACCACCAATCGCCAGACCAAAACCCGTATCCTGAAATACGTTATTCCGAATCTCTCCTTGGGCAGATCTAGCGATGGAAAGCCCGTTACCTTTGTTTTGCACAAAGAGATTATTTTCAATTTTGGGATTACCTGTGCCCGTGACAAAAACGCCCTCTCTGACACTGTTAGTAAAAGTACTGTTTTTGATAATGGGATTAGTTGATTCTACCCACACACCTGTGCCGCGCTGATTTGGGTTGGTGACACTCACACCTGTGATCGTAGTATCTTGGTTGGCAAGGATTGTAATATCCTGTCTGGCAAAGGTGCGACTAGTGTAGAAACCTCCACCTGTAATCAATATTGCCTGACCTTTGGTCGATTCATCACCCCGCAGCGTTACCCCTGGTTTAAGCAAGACTGGAAAAGTTTCTCCACTTTCCTGGTTATAGTTCCCAGCAGCTAGTTGAATGGTTGTACCTGGTTGGGCTTGACTGAGGGCGAAAGTGATGGTTTTGTAGGGTGCTGCTGCCGTTGCACCTGCACCAGTAGTATCTGCACCAGTCGCAGAGTTAACGTAAATAACTGTTGCACTTGCAGGAACTTGAGCTGTGAGAGTAGGGGCAATAGCTGCTTGATGAGTAGCACCAGCATTTACCTCACCAGGTAGTAGCATTGAGCCACCAGAAACAACTAACAAAGCTGTTAGCCCAGCTCCTACACGTAAAGTAGATTTGAGGTGATTGCTAGAAGGAACGCGAAAATTTTTCGCTGGAGAAATGTGAAAACTCCGATATTTCATTTTTAAGGTCTGTAATGTGCTGAATTAAGGTACGTTGAACAAGGTTGAAGGTAGCAGCCATGTAGCTGTAAAACCCATGCAAAACTATACCGGATGATTAGCACTAATTCAGCTAAATTCCTTAGATAGATCACAGAACTTATACTGTTGATTTCTGAAAACTACCCGCGAGTGGATACCTAGAGCCAGATGTCACAACTAATTGTTATGGAATATTATCCAGGAAAAGTAACCCTTTTAGAAATCAAAGGAAATGCGTTGTCAATTTTTGGCGCTACGTCAAGTTTTAGTTTTAGTCCTTACCGCCTGTCTTCTAACCTTCAGCGCTCCTGCCTTTGCTGCTGAGCGAGTGGTACTCAAGTACGGTATTTTCCGTGAATCACTTGCAGTAGAGGAGCTATCCACCTTTGCCCAAACAGGCGAACTTTCACGTTCATTAAGAATTAATTTAGCTTTGGCGCGACAAAATCCTAGAACAATTCGTCAGTATCTAACTCAACCAGTGAAGGTAAATCCTGTGTTTTTAGATAGAGTACTCAATAGCCCGGTTGGTAACGTTATTTTAGATCAAATTAGTGAAGTTATTCATACACCGTCTCGCAGAGCAGACCGACAGGCTATACGTGCTGCTTTAGTTTTGTCTGCAAATCAAGATGGGCAAGTGTCGTTAATAGAAATTATTGAAAATTATCCCACAACAGAAGTAGAAGTTGATGGCGATCGCTTGGAGAGTGCCTATCGTCAACTTCGTCGCTTGCAAACAAGCTTAGAAAATTTATTTGGTATTTAGTAAGCTAAAGTCTCTAAAGTTTCTCTTAAATACCGCTGTACTTGCTGTTCTAGGCGAAGCCCTTGTAATTGAACATCGCGTTCTAGCTGCCAGCGTTGAAAGCCGGAGCTTGCAGAGATTGCGTATTTGAGGCTATACCAAATTTCAGTATCAGGAGAAATTTGGCTATCGCTAGAAGCCGGAATTTGAGCCATAGTTCCTCATTCCTCAGTTTTAACTTCCAGATTCAAATGGGGCAAGATTCGATTAACTCGTACCCCTAAAATTGTGAAATCCTGCTTAATCTTTTCTAAAGATAATGGTTCTGCGGCTGCAAAATCTGTGTCATTAGTCACTAAAATTCGTGCGACACTCACAGGAATTTGTAAAAATAAATTACTTGCTAAAAAGGCTAAGGCAGCAAGTAGTAGCCCCAGACTACGCCATTGTGGTAGAAATTTAGCTACATTGGCTACCATTGGGGCAATTTGGTAAAGATGCCATAGCACCCATACTAATAATACTGCTACTAGCAGCGATAGCATCCGATTTAACTTTGTATTAATTAAACAGAGAATTTTTCGCTGCCGCTCTGTCAGATTTTCTGGTTTTAAGGCTATTCCCAAAATCGCAAATATATAAAAAGGGCGACGCAGCTGCATCCACAGCAGAGGAAAAATACCAATGGCGGCGACTAGGAACACCTCCATCCACATTGGTAATATTGGCTTACCCATAGATAGGAACAATAAGCACAGTACCAAAAAAATAGGCAACGTTGCTAATCCAGCAACGTGAATCCACAAGATAGGTTCAGAGCGAAATGAGGGCATAGGACAAGAAGAGGGGAAGATAGGGAGAAAAGCAGAGCAGGGAAAAGGAGATGGGGGACAAGAGTTTATAATTTAAAATTACTCTTTCACTCCTCCACTCTCTCACTCTCCCACTCTTCCACTCTCCCTTTGTGATCATTTCGTCAATGTCAGAGTGCGGCGCTTAGTCACCATCTGGTAGGCTTCGATGATGTCACCTTCAACCCAATCATTGAATTTATCAATGCCGACACCGCATTCATAACCGGCGTTGACCTCACGGGAATCCTCTTTCATCCGTTTTAAGGAATCCAAGACCCCTTCATAAATCACCTTATTGCCACGACGCACCCGCACTTTGCAGTTGCGAATCAATTTGCCAGATTGAACATAGCAACCGGCAACCGCACCACGACCGACTGGGAAGACGGCACGTACTTCGGTTTGACCCAAGGGTTCTTCCACCAACTCTGGTTCCAGAAGACCTTCCAAGGCATCTTGGATGTCTTCCAAGAGTTTGTAGATAATGTTGTATTCCCGGACATCTACACCAGCCTCATCTGCGGCTTGTCTTGCTCCACTGGCGAAGGTGGTGTTAAAGCCAATAATCACGGCGTTACTGGCAGCTGCTAAGTCGATATCTGTCTCGGTGATTTCTCCAGCAGTAGCCAATAACATGCGGATTTGGACTTCGTTTTGCGGGATTTGCTTAAGCGCTCCCACAATCGCTTCTACGGAACCTTGTACGTCTCCCTTCAAGATTAAGTTGAGTTCTTTCAACTCGCCTTCTTGTGCTTGCGCTGAGAGAGTTGTGAGGGTGACACGTCCCTGCAAGAGGCGGGATTGGCGTTGTTTGTCGGCTCTGTCGGCTGCGAGTGCTCTGGCTTCTTTTTCGTTCTCGAAGACTTCAAACTCGTCACCTGCCGCTGGTACTTCACTTAAGCCTAATACCTCAACTGCAAAGGATGGAGAAGCAACATCGACTCTTGCGCCTCTGTCATTCACCATTGCTCGAACCTTACCAAAGGCAGAGCCAGCTACTAGCATATCGCCTACGTGTAGGGTACCATTCTGAATCAGCAGGGTAGCAACTGCTCCCTTAGCTTTATCCAAATGAGCTTCAATCACGGTTCCTTTAGCGGAGCGGTCTGGGTTCGCATTGAGTTCTTCTACCTCTGCTACGAGCAGAATCATCTCTAAAAGCGTATCTAGGTTTTCGCCTCGGATAGCACTTACAGGAACCATAATCGTCTCACCGCCCCAGTCTTCTGCGGTCAGTCCATACTGGGTGAGTTCTTGTTTCACCCGCTCTGGCTGCGCCCCTTCTTTATCGATTTTGTTGATTGCGACAATAATTGGCACTCCGGCAGCTTGAGCGTGGCTAACTGCTTCAACGGTTTGAGGACGGACGCCATCATCAGCAGCCACTACCAAAATAGCAATGTCTGTTACCCGCGCTCCTCGTGCCCGCATGGCTGTAAAGGCTTCGTGACCAGGGGTATCCAAGAAGACAATCTGTTGCATTTTGCCTTCATGTTCTACATCTACATGATATGCACCAATGTGTTGGGTAATACCACCTGCTTCGCCAGCAGCCACTTTGGTTTTGCGAATCGAGTCGAGCAAAGTCGTTTTACCGTGGTCTACGTGACCCATGATCGTCACTACTGGCGGACGGCGGTGGAGATAATCCAAGTCTTCCGCACTGAGCATTTCCGTGATTTTCCGGGCTTCTGCTTCTGGTTCAGCAGTTTCGACTTCTATTTCTAGTTCTTTTCCTACCAGAGTAATTGTGGGAATATCCAGATTTTGGGTGATACTCACCGCCATGCCTTTGAGGAACAGAATTTTCACAATCTCTGTATCGGCAACGGCCATAACGTCAGCCAGTTCTTGCACTGTCAGCGGGCCTGTCACTACAACTTTTTCTGGACGCTCACGCTTAATTTCAGTTTCTTGGCGACGGTTTTGGTCGCGGTTGTAACTAGACTTTCTACTACCTCTGGCAGTTGGAGTGCTCACAACCGCAGCAGCAATTGGCTGTGCCGGTCGGGCAGCCTTGGGTTTGGGAGGACGGGCGATGGAAAGGCTGACTTGGACTGTAGCTGGTATTTCTAGACCATCTTCGTCCAGTAAATCTTCTTCTTCAAACTCATCATCAAGTATTGGCTTGATCCGCTTGCCTTTGACGCCAGCCTTTGCCTTTTCTTTAACTTCGTCAATGATTTCTTCTTCTACCCACTTTTTCCCACCTTTAGTAGGACGGGGTGGAGTTGGGCGTTTCAAATCGAGGAGATCGGGTGCAACTGGCTCATCACCCAATCCTTCAGATTTCGCTGCTACTCCTGACATCTGTCTGGGCGGGGTAGCTATGGGCATTGCTGCTACAGCTTCACCAGGACGTGCTGGTCTGGGTCTTTGCCCTTCTCCTAGTGGTGCTGGTGCAGATGGTCTATTACCTCTATGTTCTGGTTTTACAGGCGGCGGAGTGGGACGGGCCTGTCTTTGCGGTGCAGTTTGTGGGGTCTGGTCAGTTGTGAGCTTAGCGACTTTTGGCTTGACTTGATCCCGATCATCTTCGACTCGCCGTGGGCGATCGCGTTTTAGTACGGGTTTGTCTGCCTGAGATTGCGGTTCATCTGCTTGCGCTTCTTCCGTCAATGGTCTTGACGGTGGGGCAACCAGTTGCGGTTTTTGGGGTTTTTCCGGTTTGGGTCTGGGTGTAACCGTTTTTTCCGGTTTTTCCGCTGTTATTTTTTCCGGTGTCTGATCTGTATTAGGCTTTTGATCCGCGTCTGTGACAGTATGTTGCTGTGCGGTTTCCGGCTGATTCCGGGTTACAGGTCGAATTGGTGCCGTCGGCTGCATGGGTGAGACAGGTGTAGCGAAGGACCGTGGAGGTGAAGGAGGATTAGCTTCAGACAAGGCAGCTTGGGTATTGATAGCGACTGACGCCTCTGGGGCGTTGGAGGTAGGATTTCTCAATATTTTGGGTTTACGAATTTCCAAAATTTGCTGTTTGTGAGGTGGAGCAGGTCGCGCGGGTCCGCCATGTTGTGGCGAATTTGGTTTATTAGTGGTTATACCTAATTCCTTTTTGGGTGTTCCATTTGTAGCTGCGAGTTTTTCTGCAGCCGAACGGATACGTTCTGCCTCCGATTCTGAAATCGTGCTGCTATGGCTTTTGACCGCAATGTTGAGCTGGTCGCAAATTGCTAATAGCTCTTTGTTATCCAAATTCAATTCCTTTGATAATTCGTAGATTCTAACTTTGCCGTTGTTCATCCACTCTTCCCCTTTAATTTACAGTTTTAGCGGATGGTTGCCTGGTTTGCGACATCTCCATCCTTTGATTACTGTTTTTTGGTTGCCCTTGGTGATTTTGTCAGTGCCTCCAATCAGGAAAGAGAGATGTTTCGATTTAACTCTGGCGTCCCCACCAGGAAAGACGGTTGACGCCGAATTGCGCCTGAGCGCTACCAGGTTGCCATTTTGTAGTTTCTTGTTTTGCTGATTCTGAGTCTTCCACAACACAATTGAGTAAATCTTGTTGGGAGTATTGCTTCGCCCCTCTTTTTATTGGAGAGCTGCTTGCCTACTACACCCATTTACTATTTTGGCACTAACCCTAACAATCGCAGAGGGTGTGATCAAAGCACGATTATTTCGGCTTTCGGCACAATTCCTCTTTTGGATTACTGCCACAAAGTTGTTCCAACTAAGTTTTATTTTGGCTATTGCTTTGGGCTAGACGCTGCCACAATGTTTGATACAGTGCTTCTGGCACTGATGCATGTAGCGATCGCCCTAGTCGATTTTTTTTTTGAGCAGCTTGTAGGCAGCTCACTTGCGGACAAATATAGGCAGAACGCCCCATGCCCATATCTAATTGTACCTTCCCCGACCCAAAGACGCGGACAATCCGCCAAAACTCTTCTTTTAAGCCTACTTTGCGGCAACTAGTACAGCGCCGATAATTTGGTTTCATCGGTTCTCTGCAACCTTATGTCAGCAGTTTGGTTGTAAAAAAAGTTTTTTATTGCCAATTTTTACTTATATCAAGGTACCTTGCAAAAAGTAATTGTTAATACTGGCAATGCATTCAACATTACCAGAACCCCAGAGGCTAGTAAATTATTCCTCATTATTAGTGTCAAAATTATCATCCTCTAATTCTAATTCTTCTTGATTTTCGTCCTCTAGTTCCTCATAATCAATGTCATCATCTTCTTGCTCTTGTTGATATTTGGCTCGTGAGGCTGCAAACTTGGCATCTTCTGCGGCGTAATCATACTTAGCTTTGTCTTTAATGTCAATTTTCCAACCAGTTAAGCGAGCAGCCAAACGAACATTTTGTCCTTCTTTCCCAATAGCTAAACTCAGTTGATCTTCAGCTACTAGTACGTGAGTTTGCCGAGTTTCTGGATCCATTAGGCGTACTTCATCCACCCGTGCTGGACTCAAGGCGTTGGCAATGTATGTTGCTGGGTCTGGAGACCAGCGAATCACATCTATTTTTTCACCGCGCAATTCGTTGACTACTACTTGAATCCGCGATCCCCGCGCTCCAATACAAGCACCTACTGGGTCTACATCGCGATCAAGAGTATCTACTGCTATTTTAGTCCGTGGCCCTACATAACGTGAGGGGGGATTTGCCTCTCTAGCTACGGCGACAATCCGCACCACTTCATCTTCAATTTCTGGTACTTCATTGGCGAAAAGATAAACTACCAAACCAGCATCGGCGCGAGATACGAGCAACTGCGGCCCCCGTTGCTGACCTTGGGAAACTTTTTTGAGATAGACTTTAAATGTGGCATTTGCCCGATAATTATCGTTAGGTAGCTGTTCCCGCTTGGGTAATTCGGCTTCTACCTCTGGCTGGCCAAAGCCGCTGGTAACTGCCAAAATCACAGATTGTCTCTCAAACCGCAAAACTCTTGCTTGCAAGACAGTTCCTTCTAAATCTTGGAACTCTTCTTGCACCATCTGGCGTTGTTGATCCCGTAGTTTTTGCGCTAGTACCTGCTTGGTCTGCATCGCTGCCATGCGACCAAATTCTCCTTGATCTGGGGTAACATCCAGCACTACAGAGTCCCCTAACTGCGCTTCAGGAGCTACTAATTGAACTTCGTCTAGGGAAATCTGATGGTCTGAGTTGCTGACTTCTTCGACGATGGTTTTAGTGGAAAGAACGCGAAACCCTTCTCCTTCGATATCAAGTTCTACTTCAAAATTATCAAAATAATCTTCGTCAAACTGTTTGCGTTCTAAATTTTGGGCACGACGATAACGTTCGTAACCCTTGAGTAATGCTTCTCTAATAGCTGATTGAACTGCAAGACGGGGTAAATTACGCTCGCGACTTATACTTTCAATTAATTCTTTTAATCCAGGTAAAGTAACCATTGACATAAGCAATCTCCTTACGTTTTATGTAAGCACCCAGCGCAATTTGGATTTTAAATTTTAGATTTAGATAAAGATTGGTAATTAGTAATAGGTAATTGTGGCTCGGTTTCCCATTTACCATTACCTAATTACATCACCAGTCCTCAATCCAAAATCTTTCTTGGAAAGTTTAGCCACTGCGTCAACGGATAAAGCATCGTAAAGCCTTCTGTACGAGAGGCTACGCCAACACCAACGCCAACGCCAACGGCATAGCTTCTCTTAGAGCGACGTAAGAGCGACGTAAGAGCGTCGGAAGGCGCCGCATCCTGCTGGAAGCAAGCTACAGACTTTCTGCAAAGTCTAAAATCCAAAATCACCTATCGGCGTTCATCCAACTGCACCCTAGTAATTAGGGAACGCGGAATTTCGACTACACGACCTTTTTGGTTTAAGTAAACTTTTGTCTCATCTCGGCGAATTAACTGACCAATCCACTCTTGCTGTCCGTCGTAGGGTGGAGAAGTGGAGATGATTACAGGAAATCCTTTAAAGGAAATAAACTCCCTGTCGGTGACTAGTTGCCGTGAAATACCAGGACTGGACACTTCCAAGACATAAGCATCTGGAACGATTTCCGCTGCATCTAAGAAGGCTTCTAAAGCACGGCTCATCCTCTCACAATCATCTAACCCAGTATCTTGCTGAGGATTGCGGATATCTACCCGCAATACTGGCGGACGTTGGTTAGTGTGAAAAACTACACTAACAACTTCCAATCCCAGTTCTTCTGCTACTGGTATCGCCAAATCAATAATTTGTGGGACTAAGGGATGAGTCATGCGAAAATTCAATAAAAAAAGTGGGCATCTACCCACTTCCTGCGATAGGAATATCTTCCAAGAAGTCTTGTGACGAACCATGATGGTTCGCCCCTAATTTGAGTTTAGCGCATTTCTTTGATAGTCAAGAGTACAGACGCGATTAATCGCGTCTGTACAAGGGTCAAGGGTCAAGAGCACCGAAGTTCTGTTTGCCGGAAGCCGACGCTCAGACTTCTCTCAAGGGTCAAGGGTTGAGGGTCAGTTGATTCGTCTGTTCTGCATTTATCTTTCTTTAGTTTTTGGGAGAGCAGTAGCTTTATCTACCAGTGTTGGAACTGATACTTGTGTTCGTAAATGCCTAGTTTGTTCGATAATTTGGTCTATATCTTCTTGGGATAAACGCTGGACGTAGTTGAGCTTGATTTCCTCTAAGAAGTCAAAAAGTAAGCTCTGAAATTCAGAGCTTACTTGTTTTTTCTGAACTTCTGCTCCCAAGGCTTCGCTAAAGCTTTGTACCAATTGACCAGAGAGTTTTGCACTAACAGGATCTTTGACAGCGCTAACGAGAGCGCTATACAGGTTAGTTGTGATTTGAGTTGCCAGTTGTTCGCTAAGCTGGGTTTGTGCTTGTCCCACGCCAGGAAAGTTTTGGAGATTACGGTAGATAGGCACTTGATGGAAGGCAGTTTCAATGTTGTGGCGCAAAATAGCAACGATCTCTGGTTGGATTTTGGGCAGCACTTGATAAACAATTGTTTGCACTAAAAGACCTGCGATCGCTTCTACTTCATTCACGTTATTAATATCTATGTAGGGACGCAGGTTATCTTTTTGCAATAACCAACGCATTAATTCACCTCGCTGGATTGAACCCTGGATTTGATTAATCACCCTGACCACGACAATTTCTGTGATTTCCTCGGCAAAATTAGCAACAATTCCCTGATGAATTTGCCGCCGCACCAAATAAAGATCTAATATCCGCGCTTGATCGAGACGAATTAATACGGGTATGATTCGCAACCACCGCCAAAAGGGGATCAGCAAGAACAGGTCGTACCAACGCCACAATACTGCTTCTAACCAGCTTAAGCCTGGATGTCGGCGTTTGATAGAGCAGGTTCGCCCCAGCAATTCGATGCCAAATAAAATCACAAACGGTAAGTCAATAATCCAGAAATCATCAATAAATTCACCATTTTCCCCGATTCTGCGGTAGTAATTAACGGCAATTAGGGGACGAATTTTCTGGTTGAAAAAATTAATTTCTTGTTTCCAGCCATTTTGGGATAAGTATGGCTGACTCCAAAAAGTGGCAAAGGCGCGTTTTGCAGATTCTTGTTTGGTGCGATCGCGTATCCGATTTTTGATTTTTTCTAGAGTACCACTCTTATCGACTCCCGCAAACGGATTGCTATCAATCATCTCGCTGCTCAGACGACTTATTTCCTCTAGCCTGGCTTTTACTTCAAGCGACTGTAAACCTTTTTGGCTTACTTCTTCTTGTAAGATGGCTACTGTTTCCAGATATCTGTTCGTATCTCGATGGGGTTCAATACCTTTAATTGGATCATAAATCTGGGTAATTTGCGGAAGTCTTCGCAAGTAGAAATCTCGCCCAGGCACGTAACTTAAATCAAACACAACTAAACTTAAGTTTACTGTGGCAGTAATTGCCATCAATCTTTCAAACCAAAGGTTACGCTGCTTAGGTAATTTTGCTGTTTTCATTCTTGGTTTTAGATTATACAAAATTTTAATATTAGAATTTCACATCTGTTTGTTATTTATTTTCAGATCTTTCCATAACCAGAGTAATTCTAATTTAAAATACTTCTCTTGATAGATGACAAAAATCTATCTTTGTACATCTATTGTTTAATTAAAAAAATAGCTTATAAATTAATCAAAATTCATTAAAAATAGAGAAAAATGATGTTAGAGAAACTTAAGGCGCATCTGTTAATCTCTATATCCTGCTGATTTAATCCAAAGGAGTTTTAAGTATGTGGTGTGAGTTTGGAAAATCAAGCGTGTCAGTTGCTACAGCTTGCTTGATAACTGCTAGTTTAGTAGTCTTTGACACTAGTTTTGCCGCTATTCAGCGTAATTATACGCCACAGGAATTTCGGGCTGTATTGAGGGGATTAGGTTACAACGTCAAGGTTACAAATACGCCATTGACGGATGAGGAAACTAAAAAAGCAATCCGTGAATTTCAGACGGGTTATAAGCTAAAACCAGTTGATGGGATAGCAGGGCCACAAACCCAAGGTTATGCCGCTAACATCATGCAAATTCTGAAAGCAAATTTGAATGCAGTAGTTAAGCCAAATCCGCCTCTCCCCCGCGATCAGTTTTACAGCCCACGGACAGAAGAGGTGGTGAGGGAACTTCAGAAAAAATATCAACTGCAAGAAACCGGAATTGCTAATTTAGCACTCCGCCAAAAGCTGAATGAAGAAGCTAAGCAAGCATTTACCCAGCCCACAGCTAAGCCCACAGCTAAGCCCACAGCTACACCAAGAGCAACACCAACGGCTACACCGAGAGCTACGCCAACAGCTACGCCAACGGTTACACCAACAGCTACGCCAACGGCTACGCCAACAGCTACGCCAACAGCTACACCAACGGTTACACCGAGAGCTACGCCAACGGCTACGCCAACAGCTACACCAACAGCTACACCAACAGCTACGCCAACAGCTACACCAACGGTTACACCGGCAGCAACACCAACGGTTACACCAACACCAACAGTTACACCCTAAGCATTACCTGAGCAATTACTAACTCTGAGGTTTCAAGTGTTCTGATTTGGTTCTTCTAAGGGTCTGCCTTTAGGCGTGGGTAAAATTGGGCGGCGATCATTGTAAGGCATAGGAATATACTGAACAGTGGGTCGCCCTCCTTGGGGCTGTGGATATAAATCCATAAGTTCATAAATAGAACGGGGCAGTCCGACAGTTACGGGCAGCCCCATTTCTGTGGCCTCTTCAACGGTGATGGGATAATCGTGAGTAACACGTCCGGTTGTCAAAGCTTCAATAATCGGTTCGATGTTTTCTGGCAGAACCTTTTGTTTAGGTATACTATCTTTGAGCAAAGTCCGTACAAACCGCTGTACCTGCCCAATAGCTTTGCGTGAGAGGTCTGCCATGATCAAAGTCTGGTCGTCAATTTCACCAATGGGTTTATCTTCAACCACTTTCAGAATACTTGCTGCTGGGTAGTTACCTAGTTGGGGATCAACTGGCCCCAAGACAGCGTTAGCATCCATGATAATTTCATCAGAGGCGAGGGCAAGCATTGTACCACCGCTCATGGCATAGTGAGGCACAAACACACTGACTTTTGCGGTATGGCGAATTAGTGCTCTAGCAATTTGTTCGGTAGCCAATACCAAACCACCAGGAGTATGCAAAATTAGGTCAATCGGAACATCTGACGGGGTGAGACGAATTGCTCGCAGTATTTGTTCTGAATCTTCGATAGTAATGTAGCGGGATAAAGGAATGCCCAGTAAGCTAATGGACTCTTGGCGGTGAATTAGCAAAATCACCCGACTTTTGCGCTCTTGCTGGAATTCCTGTAAAGCACGCAAGCGCCGATATTCTATTTGACGTCTTTGCCAGATAGGTTGTAGAGAAGAGAGAAGAAGGAAAATCCAGAATAAATCACCAATACCAAAGCCCATAAAATTAATTGTTCAACAATAACGTTTGCAGTCATTATTGTGACAATTTTTGGACAATTGCAAGTCTATCTGGAGGGCTATAAGAGGAGGGGGAGAAGATGAAGACAAGAGTTTAAAATTTACAACTATTACCCACGTTGCCAAATCTTGATGGTGTCGTCATCACTTCCACTGACTAGGGTTTGTCCATCGGGGCTAAATGCAACAGATCTAACATAGTTAGAATGACCTATAAGTGTGCTGATTTGCCTGCCTGTGTCTACGTGCCACAGTTTAATTGTATTATCCCAACTACCACTAGCTAGAAGTTGTCCATCGGGGCTGAAGGCGGCTGACCAAACTGAATTAGAATGACCTGTGAGCGTGTGAATTTCTCTATTTGTGTGTACGTGCCAAAGTTTGAGAGTGCAGTCTGCACTACCGCTAGCTAGAAGTTGTCCGTCGGGGCTGAAAGCGATGCAGTTGACGAAAAAAGAATGACCTGTAAGAGTTTGGATTTCTCTGCCTGTGTATATATTCCACAGTTTAATAGTGTAGTCTGCACTGCTACTAGCCAGAATTTGTCCATCTACGCTAAAGGCAACTGACCAAACTGGGTCGGAATGACCTGTGAAAGTTTGAATTTCTCTGCTTGTATATATGTGCCAAAGTTTGATAGTGCAGTCTGCACTGGCACTAGCTAGAAGCTGGCCATCTGGACTAAAGACGACGGAATTCACCCAATTAGCATGACCAGTAAAAGTACCGTTTTCTCTACCTGTATTTAAGTTCCACAGCTTGATAGTATTATCCCAGCTACCGCTAGCAAGGAGCGGTTCACAAGGGCTGAAGGCAACGGAATGAACCATACTGGAATGACCAGAACACCAACGACCTATGTGACGCAATAGCTTACCAGTTCCTAGTTGCCAAAGTTTGATAGTGTTGTCATTACTGCCACTAGCAAGAAGTTGCCCATCTGGGCTGATGGCGATCGCACTGACCATGCTGGAATGGCCTTTGAGGGTGTGTATGCATTGCCAATTCGGCGGCTCCACTACAATAGGTGTGGCAGATTGTAATCCAGGTGCGATCGCGACTGTAGGTGTTATTGATGCTACATCATACCCAATATCAGAATCTAATAAATCCAACCACTCCTGTACAGATTGAGGGCGATACGTTGACTCCAAATCCATGCCGCGCAGAATAGCCTGATTTACCCTATTGCTGATCTTGGGATTAAAATATTGTGGGGGTTCTAGGCGAATGTTTTGACGTCTGTCATCTGCATTCGTTGGCACAACTGCGGTTAGCAAATTATATAAGGTAGCAGCTAAGGCATAGATATCAATGTATTCTCCTCGTGGCGCTTCCAATTCATATTGTTCAGGTGGAGCAAAACCAGGAGTGCGATATGCAGTATGCCTTTGGATTACATTGGGAATAAATTCTCTGGCAATGCCAAAGTCTATTAGCACTGCTTCTGATTTATCTATGCGGATCATGATGTTGCGCGGCTTGAGATCTCTATGCAGCAAACCTTTGGAGTGAATTAATGTCAAAGCATCACCAATCTGTCGGACATACAGCAGCGCTTCTGCTTCTGATAGCACCCCCATACGCCTCAAACGCTGGCCTAAGTCTTCGCCTTTAATGTATTCCATTACCATACAAGGCAAATTCCCCTCATCGAAGATGGTTTCTATTTGCACTACATGGGGATGGTGACACACAGCAAGCCTAACTGCTTCATCACGGAAGTCTTGCCGTAATTTATTGCGGTGGAGTATCCAGGCGGGGTGATTAAGGATTTCTTCTTTGAGGGTTTTAATCACTCGCAGTTGATCCCGTTGATTTCTGGCTAGATAAGTAATGCCAATTCCCCCTTCGCCTAGTTGGCTGTCAATAATGTAACGCCCTCCAAATAAAGGCTTTCCTGGATTCCACACCATTAGTAATACTTGCCAAATGCTGATATTTATATTGGCACTAGATTAGAACATACAACACAAGTTATTGATAACTTAAATAGGATTGCTGTAGCCTTTAGGAAACTAGTTGCTTAAAGTATATTTTCATTAACTCTAATATTTAACAATAGTTTGCAAATAAGTGACTGGACATAAATAAACAATACTGTATTAAGAAGGATTAAAATTACAAAAGTTACCGAAGGGTAGACATCGTAAAAAAGTTTAGTCAAAATCAAGGCGATCGCTCAACCTGATATCCCTTTTTTGCGACTCGTCCTATTTGTACAAACATCCAAAAAACAACTTCGTTGGGAAAAATATCTTGTTATTATCAAGAATATATTTTAGATACACTCTAATAGTTTTAACTCAACTATACCTTTTTGCTAGAAACCTTACTTGTTTGCGAAAAACCTTACTTGTTTGCTTATATTAAGAGTAAACAATGACTTTAACCTCGTTTGAGGATGGTAATTTTAATTGTAAGTAATTTTGGATTATGTTAAAAAATCTGAATCTGAGACAAAAATTTACAATTCTACTACTTGTAATTCTGATATTTGGTTTGAGCTTGAGTGGTTTGGCTCTTTCTTCTCTGCTCAGGCAGAATGCCAAACAAGATATTGCTTCAACAGCTCTCATGCTCATGGAAACGATGAGTTCTGTTCGCAAATATACCAATACTCAAGTTAATCCTGAGCTAGCTGATAAACTGACAACTAAGTTTTTGCCACAAAGTGTGCCTGCATACTCAGCACGAGAAGTCTTTGAGATTTTGCGAAAAACGGCGGACTACCGAGATTTCTTTTATAAAGAAGCAACACTAAATCCCACTAATCTCCGGGATAAAGCTGATAGTTTTGAAACAGAAATTGTAGAAAGTTTCATAAAACAACCAAACCTCAAAGAAACGAGTGGATTTCGCTCAATTCCTGGTGGAGATATTTTTTATATTGCTCGTCCGTTACCAATTCTTGAAGAAAGCTGCTTAGTATGTCACAGTACACCTGAAGCTGCACCTCAAAGTATGATTGCTCTTTATGGCACGGCTAATGGATTTGGGTGGAAGTTGAATGAGATTATCGGCGCTCAGATCATATCAGTGCCAGCAAATAAAGTTATCAACAAAGCCAATTACTCTTCTTTGGTAATTATCTTTATTGTTTCAACTGTTTTTATAGCGGCTATTCTGTTAGTCAACTTTTTCTTAAATAAACAAGTTGTTAAGCCTCTCAAACGTATAACTCGTGTGGCTGAAGAAGTCAGCACAGGACATATGGACGTTGAATTTGAGCAATTCTCTAATGATGAAATCGGTAATTTGGCTAAGGCTTTTAAACGAATGCAATTAAGTTTAGAAATGGCAATGAAAAGAATTAAACGCTCTCAGGGAAATACGGGAAATTAAAAAATTAAGACCTATCTCTCAATTAATTATTGGTCTAAATCTACTATGAGAGTAAGCTTTTTTTTAACTCAAAAGCTGCCTGAAAGTTGGAAATCTCCTGAGCTATGAGTTCAACAAATTGGGAAGATGAAATTTGAGGATTTTGAGCTAATGTCTCTTCTACAACCAGATTTGCTATTGGCCCAATGTGGTAAGCTAACGCTTGCTGACAACGTTTGATAAAGGCTGGGTTGAGTGAAGGTTGTTGTTCAATTCGATCAATTCGCGGACTAGCAGGCACACTAAATATTGTTTCTCCAGATTGGCTGTAAGACTGCGGGATTGTCGCCTTAGTGTGAGATTCAGGAATAAGTACGGTAGGAGACAAATGAACAAACGCTGTAGGTCTTTCTACCTCTAGTTCTCCAAGATGCTTTAAATCGGTGAGAACTTCCCTAGCTGTTTGGTATCGCTTGTTAGGCGTATCTGCTAACATGCGATCAAGTACTTGAGCGAAAGCATCGCTGACATAAGTATATACACGCCATTTCCACTCTAAGGAGTACTGATCCATTAGCAGAGATGGGTCTCGACCCGTGAGTAACACAATAGTTGTTACCCCCAAAGCATAAAGATCACTACAGGGAGAACATAAACCTAAGCTAATCTGCTCGCGGGGAGCATATCCAACTTTACCTACAAGGGACATTTTGCCAACAAAAGTCACTTGATTAGAGTTTTTTCCCTCGTTCAGGTCGGCAATTTGTTTACCTACACCGAAATCAATCAGCACTGGCATATCTTTGCCATCAGGTAACATGATGTTGTCAGGAGAAATATCTCGGTGGATAATGTTGTGCTGGTGTACATATTCCAAAACAGGCAACAAATTCTTTAACCACTGTATGACTTCCTCTTGCGAAAAAGTTCTTCCCTGGCTTTGAAGTTCTCCCAGTAGTCTAGAATATGTTTTGCCGTCAACATACTCTTGAACTAGGAATAACCGACCATCTCCTTCAAAGCAAGCTAAAAATCTAGGAATTTGAGAATGTTGCAGCTGATGAAGGATTTTTGCCTCTCTTTTGAATAAGTTGCGAGATTTTTCTAGCCCATTTTCTCCTGTGCCAATGGGAGCAAATTCTTTGAGAACACAAGCTTCATTAAAGCGACGAGTATCAAACGCTAAGTATGTTCGTCCCAGTCCTCCTTGTCCCAAAAGTTTTTGGATAATATAGCGGTTATCAATTAGAGTTCCGGGAGCTATTTCTGGTCTTGTTAAAGGAGATTGGGACATTTCATCGCACTCCTTGCGATTTTGTTATACATTATTTAGTCTGCTGAAGATAGAAACTCTAGCCGATAAAAGCTGATCTCATCCCTAAAATCGAGGTTAGCACCACTATTAAGATAAAAGAATGCACTTTTCTACAATATGTTGATGGTGTTATGTGATCAGATAGACAATTTTGCTCTAAGTAGTTTTTCTTATACTACTCGTATTTAAATATTTTAGCAGCCGAAATCCAACCAGTGTCTACGGTAATGTCTGCGGGTGCTTCAGTCAGCGCTTTTCGCAATCTACCGATATTCTTCTTTTGTAACCTGATTAGCACTAAGCTTTGTAACAAAAGAAAACGGAGTGACAGTATGGTTTTTCTAAAAAATATGAAGTCGCTATAGACTTCCAAAGATAAATATTATATGTATTTCAAGTGTTAAATATGCGATCGCTCTCAAAAATTAATCTTTCTGCAAGCCAATGTTGTTATTAGATAGCTACCTCAGTATCGGCTATAAAAGTTTGTAGTACAGATGATTCCTCTAGAGCAGAAAATTATGCCGCATATCGAATAATTTCGACCAATTCGCCTTTATTAACTGCTTCTTATAAGCGTTGCAAAACTTAATTGGTAACAAAGGTTTATAAGACAATAAAGAAAAGTTACCTGAAGTTACAATAATTAATCCAGATCATCAGGATTCACGCCTAACTGACGCAAACGTTCTGCTAATTGTTCTACTTTTTGTCTTGCTTGAGCAGCTTCTTGTTTGGCTTCCGTAGCTTCTTGTTCAGCAATAATAGCTCGTTTAGTTGCAGCAGCGGCTTCCTCTGTAGGTACAGGAATTAATTCTCCCGTCAAAGTAAACCATCTTAACCATAACCTTTCGATATCTCGAAATGACCCATCCCATAATCCCAAACTTAAGCCTAATTCTGGTATTTGTAAGCGTTCATCAGTCAAATTTAAGGCTTCATAATGTCCACCTACTAACTGAAACGCTCGAAGTTCATTAGTGTAGCGACTAAAAACAATATAATATGGAATCCGCAAAATTCGTTCATAAACTTCCCATTTGCTAGGAGGTTTATCTGCTGCCCTTGTTCTTGTTGTGCCTAAATCTTCGTCTTCTGTACCTGGAGATAATAACTCAACAATTACAAAGGGATTTGCTGGTTCTTGCCAAGTTACATAACTTAACCGTAAATCTTGCCCTTTGTATAGTTTTCCTACCCCTATTACACCAAACCAATCTGGGCGTTTATACCACAAAGGATGCTCTAAATCATAGTAGAGATTAAGGTCAGCAGCACTGTAAACCAGTTCTGGATTCCAGTTAATTGGCTGAAAAGTTAAATATAAAAGCAACGGCTGTAAAAAGTGAAAATCATCTGGCAAACCTGGTTCCTCTGGGTTATCACTTGGTAAATCATACATTGTTGGTAGAGTTTCCCAAGGAGGAAGCGGTGGGTCAGATTGAGGGATGTAGTTAGAAGATATAGTCATATCTTTAATTATTCAATACTTTGTCGGGGATCTAAATATTGCATCAGAATTTGATAGATTAAAATCCTCACAGGATTATGCTGCATATCGCAAAATTTCGACTTCAGCACCTTTATTAACTGCTTCTTCTCCACTTTGTAAAACTTGTTCGCTGACAGCAGCACTTAAATAATATTCGCCGCAATTATTACAAACTTCTGCTGGCACACCTTTAAGAATAACGATTGTGTCATCTCGCTTTAAAGTTACTGTCACTAGTCCTGATTGCGTGTCGCCGTGTTTACATAGAACGCATTGCATAAATTAAATACCTTTATTTCCGTTTTCTAAAATTATCCGTCCACAAATTTGAGTCAGGAATGTGAACTGTGACTACATAGCCAGTATCACTAACTCGATCGTAGGAAAAAACAACATGAATTGGCTGACTGTTAACAAAATCAAGGATTAGATAGCTAGGCAAAGGAGTATCATTTGGGTTTTCTTCTGTTACCTCTTCATAATTAATAACCTGTTGTACTTCTTGTTGACTGATGCGGCGGAAAAACATCTGTTGGATTGCATGACGCGAGAAAACTAAATTTTGACAATACACGAGTTAAAACTAAGATGACGGTTCTGAGATGAGAAATGTTAAGTTTGACGCTGTTATTCTACAACTAGGTGCGTCGCCAAATTTTGATATTCCCGCAATAGTCTCCAGCAGCAAGCCAACGCCCATCGAGGCTAAAGGCAACGGAACAAACTGAGCCGAAATGAGTGAGGGTGAGAATCTCTTCACCTGTAGCTACTTCCCAGAGTTTGATAGTGTCGTCCCCACTACTACTAGCGAATATTTGCCCACCATTACTGAACACGACGGAACTAACCCACTCGGAATGACCAGTCAGGGTGCGAATTTCTCTGCCTGTTTTCACATTCCATAGTTTGATAGTGTTGTCCTTACTACCACTAGCCAGCATTTGCCCATCATTGCTTATAGCGACGGAGGAAATAATGTCAGAATGACCAATTAAGGTGTCAATTTGCCTGCCTGTTTTCGCCAATTTGCCTAATATATTGCAGTGCTTCTGCTTCCGGTAACGCCCCTTTATTGGTTATTCGCTTTCCTAAATCTTCGCCTTCGATGTACTCCATCGCCATACATGGCAAATTATCCTCATCAAAGACATTTTCTACCTGCACAACATGAGGATGGCGACACAAAGCCAGTCGCAAAGCTTCATCACGAAAGTCATGCCGTAATTTATCTTGATGTGGTATCCAGGCGGGATGATTGAGGATTTGTTCTCTGAGAGTTTTGATGACTCGCAATTCACCACATAGATTTTTAGCGAGATAGGTAATCCCAACTCCACCTTCACCCAATTTTCTCTCGATTATGTAACGTCCGCCAAATAACTGCTGTCCTGAATTCCACGCCATTGGTCAAGACTGTAATTTTACTGATATTTTATTTTGACATTGCTGCGCTGTTCAGATCCCCGACTTTTCAAGTCGGGGATCTAAGTTAGGGTTACATAAAGGCGATCGCCATATTTTTATATTAAAGTATAAAATTATACTTGCTAATTATAGGCTTGAAAATTATTAATAATAATTTTCAAGTTTTAACGGGAATAAATTAGCCTTAGTTTTGGTATTATTAGCAATAATAATTAACAAAAATACTCTCAACTTTTGGCTATAATTGGTATTATTGAAAATTTAATCTTTCTAAAAAAATGCTAGATTTAGCAAATTTTTCGCTAATCTAGCAAACCTAAATTATTTACAGGAAGTCTAATCTTCTGGCTCAATTCCCGCCGCCCGCAATTGTGCTGCTAGTCGTTCAGCGCGTTGGCGTTCTTGTTCGGCGCGTTGGCGTTCTTGTGCGGCTAATTCTATTGCCCAAGGTAAAAGGTTTCCTTGTTCATCCCACCACCGCAACCATTTTCCTGTGCGGTTTTCGCGAGTACCTTGCCATACTCCAAGGTAAAGTTTGATTTGGGCTATCCAGTAGCGTTGATTTTCATCAGGATCTTGCAAGATGTACTGTTCTGTGTTTTCTAAGCGATACATCTCGAAACTACCACTGTCTGGCTCAAAGATAATGTAGTTTGGTACTTTTAAGATGCGCTCGTAGAAAAACCATTTTCCTGGGGGATATGTCGCTTTAATAGAATATTCTGTCTCTTGTGTATCGGAAATAAATTCCATCACAATTACGGGAATGTCACCCTGTAATTGAGGTGTGTAACTGCGTGTTACTTCTTCTCTACTAACATTAATTTTGGCAATGAAAGCCCAATCAGGGGCTTTAATGACCATTTTGTTGTTTAGAGTGGCACAAATGCCGTAATTAGTTGTTGTTAGGGCGTTAGCTGAAATTTTTCCGGCTAATTGTAGGCTTTCTGTGAGTGCAGCAGCTAAGGCTGGTTGGTTGATATTGTCCACTGGATCATCTGGCAGTTTGTAATCATCGGGTAGTTTTTCCCAAGTGATTTGGTAGCCTTGGGTAACTGTCATAGTGGATTTTCCTTTGGTGTGATATTTTACTGTACTGGTTCCCTTAATCCCTGAAAAAGGAAGCTATAGTTACTCTTCATCGAGTTCTAAATCCTCGTCTGTCAATTCTTGATGGGGGATGGCGGCGATAATTGCATCTATTACCTTGGATACTGGTAATATCTCGATATTAAGGTCGGGAAATTTTGTCCCTTTTGGCACGATCGCTCTTTTAAACCCTAATTTAGCTGCTTCTTTCAATCGCAGTTCCATTTGTGACACTGAACGGACTTGTCCACCTAATCCGACTTCCCCAATTAATACTGTACCTGGGTCAACGATGCGATCGCGAAAACTAGCAACGATGGCAATTGCTACTCCTAAATCTACCGCTGGTTCTACTACACTCAATCCACCAGCAGAAGCAACGTAGGAATCTAATTTCGACATGGGAATCCCCACCCGTTTTTCTAATACTGCGAGAATTTGCACTAGGCGGTTATAGTCTACGCCAGTACCCGCACGACGAGGGGAAGGGTAGCTGGTAGGACTTACAAGGGCCTGCAACTCGACGACAATAGGGCGAGTTCCTTCGCAAGCAACGACAATCGCAGTACCAGGCGCAGGATCATCGCGGTTGCCTAAAAATAACTCTGAAGGGTTAGCAACTTCCCGCAGTCCTTGAGCTACCATTTCAAAAATGCCGATTTCGTGAGTTGCTCCAAAGCGGTTTTTCACCGTCCGTAATAACCGATGAGAAGCAAAGCGATCGCCTTCAAAATACAACACAGTATCAACTAAATGTTCTAAGACTTTTGGCCCGGCGATCGCTCCTTCTTTGGTGACGTGTCCTACAATTAACATTGTGATGTCTTCGTGCTTCGCCACTTTCATCAAAGCTGCAGTGCATTCCCTCACTTGCGCTACCGATCCAGGCGCAGAAGTCAAAGCCGGAAAGAAAATCGTTTGAATACTATCAATTACCGCCACATTTGGTCGCAGAGAATCTATTTCCCGTAAAATCTCTTCTAAATCTGTTTCTGGCAATACATATAAATCTGCGCCTATACTTTCAGGTGTTTCTAATTGAACAGTATCTTCTAATACTTTGCTATTTCCATTACTAACCACCTCTAGCGGTTTTGATACTCCCAAGCGAGAAGCTCTTAATTTAATCTGTTGTCCCGATTCTTCTCCAGAAATGTAGAGAATGCGGTATTTTTGTGCCAGTTGATTCGATACTTGCAGTAGTAGAGTAGATTTACCAATTCCCGGATCACCACCAATTAGCACCATAGATCCAGGAACAACCCCACCACCAAGCACCCGATCCAGTTCTCCATAACCAGATTCCCAACGTGTTACTTGGCGATCGCTAATTTGCTCGAATGTCAGAGAAGCTCGCGCTTTAGGCGTTTTAGCAGCCGATTTTCCATTGTTCTGCGTAGCGTGCCAACTACTTACTCCTCCTCTACTTGGTATATCTACTGAGGACTGGATAGCAATTTGTTCTTCTAAAGAATTGTAAGTCCCGCAAGCTGGACACTTGCCAAACCACTGAGGCGATTCTGCCCCACAATCGTTACAAACGTAAAAGGTTTTTGGCTTTGGCATTCTTAAATCTTATTCAATAATCTTAATTATTATTTAATTCTTAGAGAAAACTAAAATCCAATAATAGTAGCAGTTAGAGCTTTTTCCAAATCAATTGATGGAATGATATCTTAATATTATGGTATTAAAAATTAATCATGTAAAATTTTAGTGAAGGAGCGTTGATAAACTTGGAAAGTCATAAAGAAAAAATCCTGGTGGTAGACGACGAAGCCAGCATTCGCCGGATTTTGGAAACGCGCCTTTCCATGATTGGCTACGATGTAGTAACGGCTGGCGACGGAGAAGAGGCTTTAGAAACTTTTCGTAAAGCCGATCCTGACCTAGTAGTTTTGGATGTGATGATGCCAAAGCTAGATGGCTACGGTGTGTGTCAAGAATTACGAAAGGAATCTGATGTCCCTATTATTATGCTAACAGCCTTGGGGGATGTAGCTGATCGCATCACCGGGCTAGAATTGGGTGCTGACGACTACGTAGTTAAACCATTTTCTCCCAAGGAGCTAGAAGCTCGAATTCGCTCTGTACTAAGGCGTGTAGATAAAAATAGTGCTTCTGGTATTCCTAGTTCAGGGGTAATCCATGTTGGTAATATCAAAATCGATACGAATAAGCGACAAGTCTATAAAGGCGATGAGCGCATTCGGTTGACAGGTATGGAGTTTAGCTTACTAGAGTTGTTAGTAAGCCGCTCTGGAGAAGCTTTTTCTCGTTCTGAAATTTTGCAGGAAGTGTGGGGTTACACGCCAGAACGCCATGTAGATACCCGTGTAGTAGATGTGCATATTTCCCGTTTACGAGCAAAGTTAGAAGATGACCCTAGCAACCCAGAATTAATTCTCACAGCACGAGGTACTGGTTATCTTTTCCAGCGAATTATTGAACCAGGGGAGGAGTGAAGAGAGTGGGAGCAGAGGAGCAGTGCTTCTCTACTTTGAGGCTGCGCCCTAAGCGTAGCTGTGCCGCAGGCTTTACGACTGCGCGGCAGTTGAGCGTAGTCGAAACTCAGCAACCGGAGCAGGGGAAGATGAGGGAGATAAAGAAAATAAATTTTGACCCTTGTAGAGACGCAATTAATCGCGTCTCTGTACAGACGCGATTAATCGCGTCTCTACTCTTGACTTTTGACTCTTAACCCTCAAGCTAATGACTAAATCTGATCCTAATAGAGTTTTACGGCGTCTGCCCATTGTTGTTGGTGGGTTAGGTGCTGTACTTTTACTGATTAACCGTTTGTTGACACCCGAACTCACCGAATCCCAAGCACGGGGAGATGTGGTTGGCGTAATTTTGAGTGCGGTGTTAATTTTGACGGGTTTAATTTGGCAACAAGTACAGCCGCGATCGCCTGATACTGTAGAACTAATTGGGGAAGAAGGTTTTGTACTAGCCACAGATTTACCAGAAGCCGTGAAAACAGAACTAGCTTGGGCGTCTCATTTATTATTGACTAATACAGTTACGCGATCGCTGGTAGTCTTTTATCAAGGTAAAGTTTTGTTGCGTCGCGGCATTCTGGGTACTAAATCTGAAATCACGCCAGGAGCAATCTTAAAACGGGTATTAGAAACACAAAAACCAATTTATTTAGTTGCTCTGAAAGTTTATCCAGGTAAAATTGAATTTGATTATTTGCCAGAGAATACTCAAGGTGTAATTTGTCAACCAATTGGCGATCAAGGTGTTCTAATTTTGGCAGCTAATGCTCCTCGTAGTTACACTAAACAAGATGAAAACTGGATTAAGGGAATTGCTGATAAATTAGCTGTTACTCTTAGCTCTAATTTATAAAGTGTAAATTCTATTTACTAAATAACTGATTAATTACTACAACCGACAGTTACCAAGATAAGTCGAGAGCGAGCGCAAAAAAATTGAGTCTGCTAGCAATCTTAACGCACCCACGATGTATAATCACAAATGTTGAGTCATTTTACCTTTGTGAAATTTACTTTATAACTAACTCTTAGTGCCGATTTACTAGTTGACTCAGAAATTTAAGATTTTATGCAAATTATTTATTGGTCATTAGTTGCTGTAATGGTAGTAGGTATCATCGGTGCTGTGGTTCCTGCTATTCCCGGCAGTAGTTTAATTTTAATAGCAATTATTATTTGGGGAATTGCTAGTAGTTCCTTCACGGCCATTAAGATACCACTAATAGTGACAATTATCGTTTTACTCTTGAGTGTCGGAGTAGACTTTTTAGCTAGCTACATAGGAGCAAGACAAGCAGGGGCTAGTAAATGGGGGCAAATTGGCGCAATTATTGGTCTAGTACTGGGATTTTTGGGATTATTACCAGCTTTGCCTTTTGGTGGCCCGTTGTTAGGTATTCTACTAGGGCCGCTTTTGGGAGCAATTATTGGTGAGTATCTTTATCGGCGTGAATTTGGGTTGGCAGTTAAGGCTGGTATAGGAATTGTGGTAGGGTCATTAATTGGGAATTTGATTCAGGGATTGTTGGCGATCGCAGCAGTTGTAGTTTTTCTAGTAACAACTTGGCCACAGGTATTTGGTGCTTAAAAGTTGCTCAGAAATTTTCCACGTAACCTGGATTTTTTATACAAAAAAATTGAGTAGATAGAATAACTAATTGCGGTAGTTAGTTCTTATTATCTACTCAATTAAAAGGTGAAAGACAAGGATTTTCCTGAAAATAGATACACTAACCTGGATAAATTTTTATACGAGCAGTTGAATCCATAATTAATTATTTTCTCAAGATTAAACTGCTTGTGAGGATTTTTTACGTTTTTGCAAGCCGAATAAAGCTGTTAGTGCTAAAGCACCTAGGCTGACAGTTACTCCTGGTTCAGGTACACGAGCTTGCAAGTTAACACCATCGCCATGATTGAATGCACCACCAATGCTACCTAGTTGCACTTCAAACGATTGCACATCTGTCAAGGTGATTTTTCTAATATTGCCGTCAGATCCCGGTGCAATTGGTAGTAAAAAATTGACGCCATTCTTTTTCAGAATCGTAGTACCGTTTTGTTCGGTATCAAAGAATGTTAGTTCCAACTCTCCTATGATGTTAGCGAAATCGAACTTATACTGACCAACTTCCAATCGACCATTTTCAGCAGGAGTACCTTCTGGTTGAGCATCCGATGTGTCAGCTAAATAAGCTATCGGACGAAAGAAATATTCCTCCAAAGAAGGGTTTGTTCCTTCATCCTGTGCAAGGAAAGTAATTCCAAATCCATAGTTGTTTGCAGTGGTTCTTTGGTCAACAAACAAACGACTTAGACCATACTGTGGATTTATACCATCAGTGTCATATGGCAAACTTGTAACTGTATAACCTAAAGGATTTGTTTCAATACAGTTTACGCCAACAAGACAATCAACGTTTGTTAAGTGAATTTCTCCTTCTGTTGTTGGAACTAAAGAAGTAGCTTGAGCTTCAGATATACCACCAAACAAACTTAAGCTAAGAGTTGATGCTGCGAGTGTTTTTACTAAAATAGTGAACTTTTTCATTAGAGTCTCTTTTCTGTGATTAGTAATGTTCTAGGTAAAAAAGTTTTGTGCTTATTTCCTATCTATATTTGTATACTAATCGGGCATTTACCTAAGTGCATATACTTGAGTATGATATTCACGCAATCTTTATTACCGAATTGTTCTATATGAATACTGGGCGAATAATTACTGAATAAGGGTAATTTTATGTTACACAAAAGTTTTTGTATATTGTAAAAAAATATACGTAGTTTATAAATTTCACTCCATCTTTACTCAGTAATTAAAATTTTTTATGAAAGAATTGAACAAAACAATAAATTTATTGTGAAAGTAACCGACGATTGAAAAAGTCTCATAAAAAACCCCTCCACGATGGGAGAGGATTTGGCGGGTGCGAGAACTTGTGTTCCGCCCATAATCTGTGTTTAATCACTAGGAGGACAGAAAATATGATCTTTGCTCTGAATCTAATACCAATTCGTCAAAAAAGGGATAGAACTGAATACATATCAGCTTAGTCTCGAAAAAACAGACTCAAGCTGATTGCAAAGAATTTCTCGCTTCAGTTGCGATCGCTTCTACTTCATCATCAGTCAGAGTTTTTAATATAGATTTGGCTTCTGCATTATTCAAATGAGTCAAAGCTTGTACAACTCTGTAACGAATTTGCCAATCTGGATTCGTAGCATAGGGAGCCAACAGGGGAACTGCTTGTACATCTCCCAACTCACCTAAAGAACTAATAGCAGCAGTTTGTACCAATTCATTGTCTGACGAGAGTGCCTGTTTGAGTAGTTCAAAGGCTCGTGGATCGCCCAACTCTCCTAACGTCGCAATGATGCTGAATTGTATTAGCCACTCACCAGTTGTGTGGTAGAGCTGCTGCATGTCTTCAAAAGCTTCATGTAGTTTAAGAGCGCCCAAACAGTCTGCTGCTGCTGCTTGTACATCGGGTTCCGGGTCATTGAGCAAGCGATCGCGCAATATATCCAAAGATAACTGTAAATCCTGTGACCCAAGTGTATCCATCTGACTCACCGCCGAGTAGCGGACACGAGCATTGCTATCGCCAATCGCACCTTGAACCAATTCAAAACCAATCGCTGGTTCCAGTTGGCGGATTTGATTAACTGCACGCAAGCGATCGCCCAAATCCGCAGAACTGAGCAATTGCTTAACAGACTCGGCTGTAATACTCATTTAGTTATCCTTGATTTTCAAAGGTGTTAAAATTAACAGTCAAAAGTCAAGAGTGGAGACGCGATTAATCGCGTCTCCACTCTTGACTAATCTTGACTTGCGGCCATTGCTCGAATAATATCACCACGGGTAAGAACACCAATTACTTGACCCGCGCTGTCAAGCACTGGTAAGCGGTGAACGCTGCGATCGTGCATAAGTTGAGCTGCTTCCTTTAAAGTTTTGTCAGGAGAAGTGGTGATCGGGTTTTGACTCATCACCTCCCCAACCGTTTGCCCTAGTGCTTTGTGCAAGTCACGCTCATATTCAGCAGGATTCTTTAAATAGATAACGCTATCAAGAAACATGATGTATGCAGGTGGAGTAACACCGGTTTGTTGCCACATCAAGTCGGTTTCCGAGATAATGCCCACTAATTTACCGACATCATCGACAACAGGTAGCCCGCTGATGTGGCGTTCTGCAAGAATTTGGATAGCTTCATTCAGTGGAGTTTCCGCCCGGACGACAATCGGATTGCGGCTCATCACGTCGGCAACGGTTTTAGGCATTTGTTTGCTGACACCTTTTATCAAAGTCCCTGCGATCATTGTAGAAAATTGCGGGACTCTACCTGATGCAATTAATAGATTGTTACTTGTAAATTACGCTTACGCTACTTGAAAAATACTCTATTAGCCAGATGATTTTCTGTAAATGTAGTTTTTGTGTACCTGTTTACTCTGCTTCAAAGCAGCGATAATTTGAATATTTGCTTTAGGAAAAGTAAATTTATCCAATTCTTCCAAGTTTACCCAGCGAATTTCATCGCATTCTAGAGGTTGAGGAACACCCGTAAGATGACGGCAGTGATGTACTGTCAGGGTGACGCGCAAGTCTGTGTAGGTGTGGTCAATAGTGATCAGGTGCTCTCCTACTTCAATCACTATTCCCAGTTCCTCGGCAATTTCTCGTTGAATACACTCTTTAATTGTTTCACCAAGCTCGATTTTACCACCAGGAAATTCCCACAAACCGCCCATTGCTCCTTCTGGACGACGGCGATCAATTAAAATTTGCTCTTGGTCGTTCCAAATTACGGCAACACCAATAATTTTATGGGGTGCGAAAGAACTGGTTTCATTCATAGTTAATCGCAAAGATGGGAAGATAAGAAAGCAAAGAAGTTTTTAATTCTGATTCTTAACTTTTGAATAATAACAAAACTCGGCAGGTTAATTTGCACGCTGCCGAGTTTGTATTTATTGCAAAGATTGTCTACCGCTGTTAATTTATCCACGCGTCTGTATTAAGCATTTGGAGATATAGCGTTTCCTAGTCGGCTGAGGTACAAATTTATCAGTGTTTATCAGTGTTTATCTGTCTTGAAAAGTTTCCTGCGGAGGGAAACCCTCCCGCAGAACTTTTCGCTGTCTTGAAAAGTTTTGCGCCGGGAAACCTGGAGCTTGGCTTACTTTTCACTGTGGTTAATTACTTTTTCTGTGTACCTCACTCAAGTGAGAACCGCTATAAGCCTCTCATTAAATCAATTACCTCATTCACTAACGATGACACCGTAGCTTGAATTAGGGAAAGATAATTTTTAAACTTGACATGCTGACATGCTTATTCAATTTCGCTGTTGTTGGCTTCAGTACCTTGTAAAGCAATTTCAAAGTCCATTCTTTGTTCAGCGTTACGCAAGAAATAACCACTAATCATCGCGGAGGCAAGAAGCCGACCAAGACTTTCTCTATTGGTAGTAATAGTAACACCAAAGTTATCTGGAGGCAGGTTTCCCAAAAGTCCCACAATGTTACGTTCCATCACCTGAAAAACTTCAGAGGAAGTAGGTTTAGATAGTTGAGTAACTGTCTCTGGACTTAAGGATTTAACGTATTGCCATAAGAAATTGCTAGTTTCTGATTCGCTATTAAAAAACTCTGATACTTTATTAGACGAGTTACTCACTTTTTTCCTCCTTCAATACCACCATTAACTGTGGTGTTTTTAGTCTTCCTGTCAACTAATGTAACAGGCTAGTTAGATGTTGGAAGTCGGTGTAACCGTACCAAAGTCAGCGTATTTTCTCACCCATTGGTCATTAGTCACTTGTCCTATGTAACAAATTAACAACAAAGAACAAATGACTAATGACTAACTTGCCAAATATTCATCCATATTGGCTTTAGACTTACGAAGTTTTGTTAAGGCTTCCCGCTCGATTTGCCGTACTCTTTCTCGGCTGATGTTCAAAATTTCACCGATTTTGGCAAGAGTTAGCGCTTGTCCATCAATTAACCCAAAGCGTAGTGTGATCACTTCTTTCTGCTGTGGGGTTAGATCGCCCATTAGGCGCTCTAAGTCATAAGATAAGGAAGATTGCATGACAAATTCTTCTGGAGAAGCGCCTGGATCTTCTAACATTTCTCCGAGTTCGGTATCGTAGTTATCTCCTAGCCGTAAATCTAGAGATAATGGCAAACGTGCCTTTTCTAGGTACTCTCGGACTTGCTTAGGTGTCAATTCTAATTCTTGGGCTAACTCAGCAGCAGTGGGAGCGCGTCCCAGTTTTTGAGATAATTGCCGCTGTGCTTTTTTAATCTTATTCAATTTCTCAGTAATATGGATAGGCAACCTAATGGTGCGAGCTTTTTCGGCAATAGCACGTGTGATAGCTTGCCGTATCCACCAATAGGCATAGGTGGAAAATCTGTAACCTTTGGTGGGGTCAAACTTTTCCACACCTCGTTGCATACCAATGCTGCCTTCCTGGATTAAATCCAGTAAATCGACGTTGCGCTTAATGTACTTTTTGGCAACGGACACCACTAGCCGCAAATTGGCTTCTACCATTTTGCGCTTGGCAATTTCCCCGTCTGCGATCGCCTCATTCAACTCTGCTGGTTCTAGCTTTGTTGCTATTGCCCACTCATCTAGAGTCGGCTCACGACCTAACTTAGTGGCAAGATCTTCTCTCGATTCGTGCAAGGTGGTTGAACGTTGCACCTGTTTGCCATAGCAAATCTCCTCCTCGTGGGTTAAGAGTGGCACACGGCCAATCTCACGCAGGTAAGTCCGCACGAGGTCTGTGGCTGTCTGAGCGGTCTTCATGGCGCTACTCTTTGATAATGATGGGTTTGGCGGTAGGGTCATTAACGGATAGATAGATGCTTTGAGAGGGTGCTACCCAGTCTGACTGGGAACCCATGCTATGGTTTGCAATTTACGCGCCCGATAAATTCGGCTGCTCATAGTAATCAAATTAGAGCTACTAACTGCTAGAAGTTACAGTTATTTTTCTGTTTTCACAAGTATCTACAGTTAGATAAAAGGTAGCTTGTTAAACATTTTTCTATTGGATGAAGTATTAATAATTGTAACATTTATGAGAGAAGTTTGGACATTTGGTAGTCTCGAATTTCCTGATTGTTCCACTTCATGCAATACCACCATTACTCTCAAGACTTTCTAGAAGCCGATTGAATGAATATTTAGATAAAGAAAAATTCCTCATATTTGTTAAAATATCTCAATGATAACTATAATTATTCTCTTATAACAATTGCTTAATTTTTCGGGCAATGAGGCTGGACTGGGAAGGAAAAAAAGAGAGGGAGGAAAAATATTAAAAATCATTTCCTCACTCCTCCAGTCCTCTACCTCTGAGTTCTCTCTCAGAGCACCGCTAAAGGCTCGCGCAGTAATCTTGGATAACTTTTACGTCCAAAGTCGTATTTTGTAGGGAACGGATGGCGGCGACGGTGGCTTTCGCCCCAGCGATCGTGGTAATAATTGGTATTTTGTAAGCTAAAGCTGTGCGGCGGATTAACCTGGCATCGGTCTGAGCTTCTTCCCCTGAAGGTGTGTTGATGATGAGTTGGATTTTCTGGTTTTTGATCGCATCTAGAACGTGGGGACGACCTTCATGGAGTTTCAGTACTAACTCAACATCTAACCCATGTTCTTGAAGAACTCGGCGTGTGCTAACTGTAGCCATTACCCTAAAGCCTAAATCAATAAACTCCTTGACTACAGAAACCGCAGGAGTTTTGTCGCGATCGCTCATCGATACAAATACGGTTCCCGTCAGGGGTAAACGCTCTCCAGCACCCATTTCTGCCTTGGCAAATGCTCGTCCAAAGTCGCTGTCGATTCCCATGACTTCGCCAGTAGAGCGCATTTCTGGGCCTAATATTGTATCAGTTCCAGGGAATTTATTAAACGGTAATACTGCTTCTTTGACGGCAATGTGAGATGGAATAATTTCCTGGGTAAAGCAGAGTTCTTCTAAGGTTTTACCTGACATAATTAGAGATGCTAGTTTCGCTAGCTGTACGCCAGTTGCTTTAGACACGAATGGTACTGTGCGTGAGGCGCGGGGGTTAGCTTCCAAGATATAAACTTGGGGAGAATAACCTTGAGCACCGACCACGGCAAACTGGATATTCATCAACCCTACAACTGACAATGCCTGGGCTAACTGTACCGTCCAAGTGCGAATTTGATTGAGAACAGCTGGTGGTAGGGAAATAGAAGGTAACGAGCAAGCGGAGTCTCCTGAGTGAATTCCCGCTTGTTCAATATGTTCCATAATACCGCCAATTACTACGCGCCCAGTATGGTCAGCGATGGCATCGACATCGACTTCAATAGCATTTTCCAAAAATTTATCAATCAAAATTGGATGCTCAGGCTCCACCTGTACAGCAAAAGTCATATAGCGTTCCAACTCTGTATCGGAATAGACGATTTCCATCGCTCGTCCTCCCAAAACATAACTGGGACGCACTACTACCGGATAGCCAATCCGTCGAGCGACAATCAGCGCATCTTCGTAACTCCGAGCAATACCATTGGGCGGCTGGGCAATATTCAACTCTTTAAGAATCTTTTCAAACCGCTCTCGATTTTCTGCCATGTCGATAGAGTCCGGCGATGTACCCCAGATTTTAGTGTTCAATCCTGAGTTGTCATTGTTCAAAAATTGCTGGAGGGGAACAGCCAACTTCAGTGGTGTTTGACCTCCAAACTGGATAATTACTCCTACAGGATTTTCCGTTTCGATGATGTTAAGGACATCTTCCTTAGTTAACGGCTCAAAGTAGAGGCGATCGCTTGTGTCATAATCTGTTGAGACTGTCTCTGGGTTAGAGTTGACCATAATCGTCTCAAACCCTGCCCCTTTTAAAGCATAGGCGGCATGACAACAGCAATAGTCAAACTCAATTCCTTGTCCAATACGGTTAGGGCCACCACCCAAAATCATCACCTTTGGCTTGGTTGTTGGTAAAACCTCCGTTTCTTCTTCGTAGGTAGAGTAGTGGTACGGAGTAAAAGCTTCAAACTCAGCAGCACAGGTGTCCACAGTTTTGTAAACTGGGATAATTCCTAATTGTTTGCGGTAAGCGCGAACTTCATCTTCAGTAGTTTTGGTAGCAAAGGCAATCTGGCGATCGCTAAATCCGTCCCGCTTCACTTCATAAAGTTGCTCTTTTGTCAATTGCTGTAAAGGTGTCCGCTTAAGGAACTTCTCCATATCCAGCAATTGCTGCATTTTATCTAAGAACCAAGGGTCAATGCCGGTGAGTTCGTAGATTTCTTCAATACTTATCCCTAGCTGTAAGGCATGACGCACAGCGAAGATGCGATCGGGGTTAGGTGTCCGCAGTTGAGCGCGAATCTGTTCACCACTAGGTAATTTTTCGGCTTTGTCGCAACCCCAACCAGCGCGTCCGGTTTCCAAGGAACGCAGCGCTTTTTGGAAAGATTCGCTGAACGTCCGCCCAATTGCCATTGCTTCCCCTACCGACTTCATTTGCGTTGTCAGCACTGGTTCTGAACCAGGGAATTTTTCAAAGGCGAAGCGGGGGATTTTTGTCACTACGTAGTCAATTGTCGGCTCGAAGGATGCGGGAGTTTTCTTTGTAATGTCATTTTTAATTTCATCCAGGGTGTAGCCGACAGCTAGCTTTGCTGCCATCTTAGCAATGGGAAAACCTGTAGCTTTGGAAGACAAAGCGGAACTGCGAGAAACACGGGGGTTCATTTCAATCACGACTACATCCCCTGTGACGGGATTGACAGCAAACTGAATATTAGAACCGCCAGTTTCCACCCCGATTTCACGGATGATTTTAATTGCCATATCCCGCAGTCTTTGATATTCTTTATCAGTGAGGGTTTGCGCGGGAGCGACGGTAATTGAGTCCCCAGTGTGGATACCCATAGGATCAAGGTTTTCGATGGAGCAGATAATCACGACGTTATCTGCTAAATCACGCATCACTTCGAGTTCGTATTCTTTCCAGCCCAGTAGAGACTGATCAATAAGAATTTGCGAAACAGGACTAGCATCTATACCTACCTGTGCCATTTCTTCAAATTCTTCTTGGTTGTAGGCAATACCGCCACCAGTACCACCCATTGTGAAGGCAGGGCGAATAATCAAGGGATAAGTGCCAATTTGGCGAGCGATCGCCTTTGATTCTTCTAAGGATGAAGCTGTGCCGCTAGGACACACAGCCACCCCAATCTTTGCCATAGCCTCGTTAAACAGCTTCCGATCTTCGGCTTTCTCAATCGCTGGTAGCTTAGCGCCAATTAACTCAACGCCGTACTTTTCTAACACCCCATTTTTGGCTAAAGTAACGGCAAGGTTGAGAGCTGTTTGTCCCCCCATCGTGGGTAGTAAGGCGTCGGGGCGTTCTTTAGCGATGACTTTTTCGACCAATTCCGGTGTTAACGGCTCAATGTAGGTGCGATCGGCCGTTTCCGGGTCGGTCATAATCGTCGCAGGGTTTGAGTTAACCAGCACAACTTCATAGCCTTCTTCTCGCAGCGCTTTACAGGCTTGGGTGCCAGAGTAGTCAAACTCACAAGCTTGTCCAATCACAATTGGACCAGAACCTAATAGCAGAATCTTCCGGAGGTCGTCACGGCGGGGCATAGTCGTTGCCTTAGAGTACGAGAATACAAATCCTGATTATTTTAAGGGTCTTTACCCCTAATGATGCTTTTTATTATTAAGTTTTACAGGTTTTAAACACACAGAGGAAAACAGAAGTAAAAAATGTGCAACCCCAACTCTCCACTTTGTATTTCCTAAAAGGTCGGTTTCTCGTTCGCTTAGCATCAACTACAAGGCAAGAGTGGGTCAAGTGTGCTTTACTGACCAGGCGGCTGGTGTTGGAAATTAGGGAATACAAGAAGTTAATAATTAATTTCTGTCTTTGTATCCATGTTTGATGTCTGCTTTTACTTAAAAATGAGGATAAAATCTTTCAAGTTTTTGCGAATGTTTACTATTTATATTGATGAGCTTTGCAACAATTAGTAATTTATTTTGTTGCATATAACTTTGGCTATTGATCACAAGTAAATTAATACAGATAGTAATAGGTCTTAACTAGGCTAATTGCCAAACACTTGCAATATTAAATATTAATTATATCGTTATGTTTCATTAGATTAAAAATGGCAGAGAAGTAGCGATGATACTCTCTGCCATTTTTTGGATTTTTTTAGAAGCTTAGTTCTTCTAACTTTTCTTACAGTTTAGGGTAGACCAATCTAGATTTGAGAGTTTTAATTTTGGGCTGGTTGGACAAACGCCAAGGTCAAGCTATCTTTAGCGAGAAAGTGAGCTAAATGGAAAGCCCTTTCTTCGGTCTTTAATAGAATTTTTTCGTACATATAGCGTGTAGCTCTGTCTCCTAAACTCTCTGCCTGAGCGGCTTGACGGCGAATCACACCAATAATAGCTTGTTCTGCGGCTAGGTCATTTTCTACCATCTGACGACAAG
Source organism: Komarekiella atlantica HA4396-MV6 (assembly GCA_019359395.1). Classification (GTDB taxonomy): domain Bacteria; phylum Cyanobacteriota; class Cyanobacteriia; order Cyanobacteriales; family Nostocaceae; genus Komarekiella; species Komarekiella atlantica. Next base: position 2,568 of record JAHHHK010000012.1, on the reverse strand, counting down.
AATATACGCCATCGGCTTCTTGCTCAAAACAGGTTAGTTCTGCTAATTTACTGAAAGTAGCTACTGGTACACCACCCAGTCCATCCAATCGCTCTCCGATTTCATGGGTGTGTCCTTGCACTTCTTCGTAACTCTCGTTAAAAAACTGATGCAGCTGATAAAATTCTGAGCCTTCAACAACAAAATGATGTTTTTGATACTGCAAGTATAGTGCCTGGAAACTAGCTAATACAACATTAAATCCTTCAGTAACTGGAGCAGTTACACTATGATCCAGCAACACCGGATTGTCATAAACATGACCAAAATTCCGTAATACAGTTTGCGTTTCAGACATTGTTCTCCTCGCTTTTTAGCAGTTATAGTTTTTAACTGCTTAGTCTCTACATCTTAACATTTTAAAAATGAAAGCAAGCCCAATAATTATTATAGTATTTTGAATTTTGGGCTATTAAAAATCTTAAGTTTACTCCATCGCCGTAGATAATACACCCGTCAAGCGATGTATACCTACATATCGATACAATTAATGATTGCAACAAATCCTTTGGTAGAGACGTTGTAATACAACGTCTTTACCAACGTCTCTACAGTGGTCTATCTGTCGCATTCTTTTTTCAAAATGGTACAACACTACCCTTGACATACACTCTTTGATATATACATATATCAAGGGGAAAATAAAAGACTAAGTGTCCACTTTGGGTCAGGGCTAATGACAAACTCAGTTTTTATGAAGCAACCAACACTGCCTGGAGTTGCCGTAGCGGCAGAGTTTCTATAGGAGGACACTTGCATGGGCGGGTTTCTCAACTTGTAACGTCATCTAGTAGACGCAAAACGGTTTCTTAGAGAGTGGACAACTTCCAACAGAGTAGCAATGAGCGTTAGGTCGAATCCGAATCTAAACTTCAAAAATACAAGCTACTGCGGTGCTTAGGTTGAAAATTTTAAAGTAAGCGATGTCGTTTAGCACACACCCTACAAAGAGCAAATTTTTTTAAAATTACTGAGAATTGTTTGCACTTAAGGTATCCTTATTTAAGAGGCTATACTCCTAAAATTTTAAACATAAGGAGTTGAGGCGCAGTAGTTACTGCAAGTTTGTTGCACTTTGAGGGCAATTCTCTTGAAATCGTCTAGTTCAGAAAAAGAAAGAAAGCACATTGTAGAGGTGCATTGGGCAGATCGGTGGCAAGTTTATCAACGCTTACAGGAGCTAAACATTCCCTGTTGGTGTGAAACCAACCAGCCATTAAAAGTTGAAATTGGCAGTCCTGTGGCAGCTATTCAACTTTGGAGTGTGATGCAGCGATTTACAGTTTCCCGTCAAGACATGATTTGGACTCTCGAAAACTGCTGGCACAGCCGCTACCAACAGTTTTAATTCGCAGCTACCGTTGCTGAAACTGTCTGGCTAGATAACTTCTTTTAGTTAAAAATAGGTCAATAACATGAGTGAATCCTACACTACGGAAGTATCAGAATTTTGCTTTGAGGGAAGGTTTCTCGATTTTGATATAAAGGATGGCTATAAGCTTAAAGGCTTGCTATTGGGGACTGTTGATGGTGAATGTTATGTTAAATTAGCTAAACATTTACGGGCTGCTTTTGATTTGCGGTTGCCACCAGGTACTTGGTTGCAAGTTACAGGTACAAAAAAGCACGACTTGAAAAGTGGCAAGGTTACACTAAAAGCTGAGCGTGTAATGGCAGCACATAGAGACTGGGAAAGTGGGAGAAGTTCGCTCTACCACACAAACACCACCAGTTACCACACACAAGAACTAACACCAATCAACAAAACTAAAGCAAAACCAACTAAGACAAAAGCCGCAATTTTAGTGTGTCAGAAGTCTGATTGCATGAAACGTGGTGGCAAAGCAGTTTGTCAGGCGCTAGAGGCAGCTTTGAGCGATCGCGGCTTGGAAGACCAAGTAACTATCAAAGGCACTGGCTGCATGAAAAACTGTAAAGCTGGGCCCAATCTAGTTATGCCAGATAAAAGCCGCCATAGCCGGATTCAGGCTGTACAAGTCTCTGCTCTCATGGATGAGTATTTTGCTGACAAAAGCCTAGAAAACATCTCAGATAACTCAAGAAAAGTAGGGGTTACCCATGGCAAACTTTGCTGAAGCTACTTAGGCGAATCTTCTGTTTAATAAGAAAATTTAAAAATAAATATTTTTCTGTTCTTCTCTTAATACTCAATAGACTCTTTGTAACATATTTACAAAGGTCTATTTTCTATAGAACTTATCCCTCTCCTAAGAAACCGTATTTGCTTCGGGCTGAAGAACAAGCTCAAAACCTAAAGCTAGAGCCTTTTTCTGGAGGTTATTGATGACTCGTTCTTGGTAACGTTGCTCATAATAATCCATGCCAGGATCTTGATAGTTACCTCCATTCGTCCAAAGTCGATAGAAAATTCGTGCCAACTTATGACTGTCCGTTCGCTGATTTTGAAAGACTGAAAGGAATTAATGCCTTGAGGGGTAATGCTTAAGACGATTTTTGAAGCAAAGGCATGAGGGGAGTAGATTTGCGCGTAGTGTGAACAGAGAGATT
>JAHHHK010000010.1 GCA_019359395.1 Komarekiella atlantica HA4396-MV6 | reverse complement strand
TCGCGGGTCAAATTGCTGGGGTATGCTTTACTCATGTTGCTCTTTCGGTGCTGTTTACTATCTATTCACAGCGTATACCGAGAGAGCTTTTTTACCACCTATCTGACTTTTCAAACAGCCTCTAAGGCAAGTAATATAGCGGTTCTCGCTTAAGTGAGGTATACAGAAGTTGTAATTAACCACAGCGAAAAGTAAGCGAAGCTCCGGGTAACAGGAGCGCAAAACTTTTCAAGACAGCGAAAAGTTCTGCGGAGAGAAGTTGCCATAGCGCAGCGTAAAGCCTACGGCATGACTACGCTTAGAGCGAGTCATCGAGCGTCGGAGGGTTTCCCTCCAAGCAAACTTCGCTTAGGGCAACCCTGGGCAGGAAACTTTTCAAGACAGATAAACACCCATAAATTTGTACTTCAGACGACTAGGAAATGCTATATAAGACTACTGAATCGAGTGCAGCAATATGAGTACTCCTGCACGCACAAGTATTCTAAAGGTCAACACTTAGCTGAAATTTTGCTTAGTAAGAATTTTTATATTTTATTTAATATTTTTAGCTTTTAATCTCTCCAAAGGTAGTTTAATTACTCGTTACTTTAAATGGTTAAGCTTCTACCAAATTTCATAACTATTAGACACATCCTAGAGGAAGATGACCAAAAGTAAGAGTAGATATAAATTAATCCTGGTGTGTCGAATAACTGCTTTCTATGGAGGTTTAGCTTTCAGCTAAGCCTTTTTTATGACTGATATGACAGACTTATGGTTTACTAGCTTTAAAAATGTTTGCATGCTCTCTAATGGTAGATAGATGAGTAGTTAACGCAACTAACTTACACAAACTAAGCCTGCTGCGGCTCAAAAGCTTAGCCGAGCTTGAGATAGCGTAGCTCGACTTTAGCATCATAGCTACTTTAGAATATTATTGGTCAAGTTATAATTAGTTTGATTCCTCAATATTCGCTTAACAGCTGATAAGGTATTTGGAACCACTCTATAGGTAGATGAACTAAAGTAGGAGAAAATCTAAATTATATATATATGGTAAACACTTGGTATATATAGGGGCGTGGCTAAAAGCCACGCCTTTTTTGTAAGCAATAATAAGCAAAATAGATAATTAAAATTCTAGTTTTATAATCAAAGATTATAACTCTCAATAATCAGCTAGTTATTTATTAATTTGTAAATTATTGAAACACCTACCAGAAGTAGATATTTTAGAAAAAATGAATTAGTTAGTATCAAAAAATACTACAAGCAAGAATTTATGATTTACATTAGCTTTTTTCATGGATAGACCACCTAACTCAGGCGCTTTCATACCATATACATTTAGATATTTGTATCATTCTATGGGTAGTGGAAATAACTATTTGATCAAGTTAAAATTCAGCCTGTTAATGCCTGAAAAACGTGTGTGCACCCTGGAATAATACCCAGGGTCTTTTTTATTAGGTACATCGCGTGAACAACGAGATTTCCGACTTCTCTAATAAATCGGAAATCTGAACTTTTGGATTTTGAAAATTAGATAAAGTTGCTAAATTTTTTATCAGTTTTTAGAATATTTGAACACATCCTATAGGAAGATGATATGTAAGTAAAGTGAAATTAAATTAATTTAGTACGTTGTTAAGCACAGCAATTATCGAGGTTTGGTTCACAGCCAAACCTTTTTTTATATCTAACAAAGTGATCATATATCAGCTTTTAAATTATTTGGACACAGCCTATAGGAAGATGAACTAAAGTAAGACTAGGTCTAAATTAATCATGGTGTAGTAAATGCTTGGTATATATAGAGGCTTGGCTCAGTCAAGCCTTTTTTATCACTTACCAAATAATTTTGTATCAGCCTTCGGGATTTTTAGAAACAGCCTATATACAGATGAATTGTTAGATTAGGCTTAAATTAGGCTGTGATGTCTGCATAAATAACTAGAATCTCTAGAGGTTAAGCGCTCAGCTTCAGCTTTTTTATCTATTGCCGTTTGTTTACTTACTAGCTGTTTTTCATCAGTTCTAGCATGAGCATTGCTATTCTCAGCATGTATCTCTTACTCAACAGATGGAAAGCTTATCCAATAACTATAACTGTCTAACAATTTACTTACTAAACCTCCTCGCTTTGGAAGCTTCTGCATTGACACAAGAAATGAGCAGGCGAATTAATTCGCTGCCAGGATTCTGCATAACACCAAGTTGCCAAAGATGCTATTGTGTCATACTGTTCGCTTTGGTTCCCGCAGAGTACGAAACAAAGTGTAGGCTTACTAGGCAAGCAAACTGCCTGTAGCGTTCCACACGAAAGTATTTGGTGAGATACTTTCGTGTGGAACGCTGTGCGAACTCTTTGCTCAGAATGACAACTTGGAGTGATTGCAAAAAACGAATTAAAATTATGCAATTATTGCATTTAATGAATGCATCAAAGCCTTGGAGATGCCATTCTTGTTTATGGGAATAGATGTTGATGGTAATAGACCATACATACCCCCAGTACTAACTGGGGGCTTTTTATTTAAAGAGTTGAAAATTTCAACATCTGTAATTTTAAATACCTCCTAAGAGGGTTGACTTTTTTACCAACGTGTAAATTCATGCAAAAATATGGACTATACCAGTTTTCACGGAAGTATAAAGTTTTAAGAAAGATATAAGGAGCAAAGGAGTGTTCAGAAGGCGATCGCTAATACGATGTAATATTTATTTTCTTTAAATGTGATTCTTTTGATCGTAAAGTCTGGGTATAGCAGCGGATATCCTCTGGCTATAGCCCAGATCCAAATTAGAGTAGTTATAAGAGTTCTGCTGGTCGAAAATCAGCCAGATTTAAGTACTTCTATCAAGCGGATAAGGTGGCGATTAATTATGTTGTACATTCAGTCTTGATGATCGCTCGTCCGCATCCATCAGGCGGTCATAAATGAAAAACTTAAACCTGTAACTGGTATACTAAAAAAATACATAAACTGTAAAAAAAAGAGAGTTACTAACTTTCAACTAATGCTTTTCGCCAACGTTGCCAAAGTGTTTGAAGGACTCTAATCAAATCTTGCAGTAAAAAATACTCTGTACCTTTTAACTGCTGATACATACTTCGAGAACAGTAAACGTACTCATATAAGCTTAGGGAACTTTGCCACATAGAGAGTAAATGCTCCCAGAATATTCTCCAATGAGGCAACATAATTTTGCCTTCATTTGATGAATCGAACCATACAGAATATGCATAGTAATCAGGCATCATATTCAATGAGTATTTTTGATTTTTGTTAGCAAATAACAAGTAATCATCAACGAACATACTCATTGATTGTTGTGGGTGCTTTCTAGCAAAGAATAGATATTCGGGAATTTCATAAAACCGACCTAAAAGACCAAGTCTTAACAAAAAAATTCCATCTGTATGACCGTAACCACCCATAGGCGGTATCTTCCTGAGAGCGCTAGCACGGATTACTCCGAAAATTTGATAACATAAATGCTTATGCAGCAATTCGTGAAAACGCTCGTGTCTTTTTAGTGAATCCGTCTTCAGATGAACATCGTAGTTTCGGATAAATTTCCCATATTCGTCAATGAAATATGCATAGGAGTGGCACAAGATGAAGCTAGAATCTTGGTCAAGTACCTCAATACACTTCATGATAAAATCTGGAGCATATAAATCATCATAGGCTGCCCACTTAAAGTACTCACCTGAAGATAATTCAAAGACACGATTGAAGTTAATAGCACAACCCATGTTCTTTTCATTGCGGTAGTAGCTTATACGTTTGTCTTGATCAACGTATGCTCTACAAATTTCTTCAGTCTTGTCTGTAGATGCGTTATCTGAAATAATTAGCTCGAAATCTTCAAAGGTTTGAGACAACAGTGAATCTATGGTTTCTTTGATAAACTTTTCACCATTGTATACAGGTAATCCGATGCTTAGTCGTGGCTGATTTTTATTCATAGGAAATACGTGAGTCAAGGGTCAAGAGAAGCGCAATGAAGTGCTAACTCCTCTAAAAATAATGTTGTGGATAGCTTTCACTTCAGCTTTATAGCCTAGGGCGATCGCAAAATCCTCATTAAACTCCAAGATAGTATTGTGCTTATTCCAGGCGGAATCATCTTGCAAGCAGATATGCAACGTCTATCTAAGATTTAACTTTCTATATCGCACCACTACTGATAAACCTCCTAACGGTTGAGTGTGATGAATTCCTTGCAAAGGAGGAAGTAGGATGTTAATAAAGTTGGGATATGAGCTATCAACCTGACGAGCTTTTTTAACAATCAGGTTAAACAAGAAATTGGAGAGCTTTAATTCCTTAAAAATCTGATAGGGATCGCAGAGATAGTTTTTCAGTAGGTGTTATCTTGCTTCTTTGAGAACTAAATCCACAGGGATATTGATTTCATCATGAATTTTAAAATACTTAGTGAAGACCGAATTATAAGTTGAAATGATCGAGCCGACCCCACCTAGTGGTTATCCCCAACCGATATGAGCAAATATTATCTGGCGCACAGCACAATAAGCAATAGAAATGCAACAAGATCTATTTACCAAAAAATTTATTATTAAACATATATAATAAGCAAGTAAAAATAATAAACGACTAGAATACGCTATCTCTGTCAATAATTTGCTATTACCTCAGTTTGACTAGTGAATCAGAATCAACGATTTAAGCGAACAAAATGGTGATTAGTTCTGTGAGCTACTGGCGTGATGGGTACAATTCTGAGCCTGTGTAGATTTAGTTTTTATAAGGCGATCGTTGCAATACAAGCGGTTCTGAGGATAACTCATTGCTGCTGCGATCGCCTCCGACAGGTGTTTATGCCATCGCCACTGCACATCAAGGTAGTGGTATTAGTTACCCACGTTTACCAACCATAAACTTGCTCATACTCTCATCTATACATTGTCGCTTTTCTAAGCGCATTCGATTAAATTTTGGTATATCAATCCACCGATAAATTGCATCTACAAATGGTGAATACAGTTGTCCAATTGCAAACAGTAACCTCGTCAAACACTCTGTTATTGGTTCTTTATTAACAATTATTTCTGCCTTATTCTGCTTAATAGCCCGGATTACAGCATTCGCTGTATAAGTTGGTGTAGATATACCAGCTAAATGTGGTGCAGTTGAGCCATTTTTAGCGACTAATCCTTCTTGAGATATATAGCCTGGACAAATTACAGAAATTTCTACTCCAGTAGCAACTAACTCCTGTCGTATAGCATCACTCCACATAATTAAACCAGCTTTACTTGCAGAATAAATACTGCTGTAAGCAACTCCTTTTTTACCAGCTAGAGAAGCAATGTTAACAATGTGTCCACTACGTCGCTCTAACATACTTGGCAAAAACAAGCGGGTTAATTCTATAGGAGAAAGTAGATTTGTTTCCAATACTGAGTGAATTTCATCTAGAGAATAATCAGTAAAAAAATGACAAACTTCTATGCCAGCATTATTAATTAATATATCAATATGCCCGACAAATTGATTGATTAACTTTTTGAGAGTTGACAATTTTCTTACGTTCTTAATGTCAAAGGGAATACTGATACTTTTACCACCTAAAGCTGTGATTTGATCACATGTTATATCTAGTCCTTCCTTGGATCGGGAAACACAAACTACAGTTGCTTTTTCTATTGCCAGAGCACGAGCAATATATACTCCCAAGCCGCGTGAAGCACCGGTTAAAAGTACTGTTTTACCTGCTAAAGTTGTCATAAGTAACACCTTATCCTGTTATTGCTAAAATCATTTAGAGAGTTGAAACTATAGAACTGCTTTTTTTAGAGTTACTATTAGCGAGTACAGCCACTTTTGACTTCATTTTTATAACTTAATAATCTGGAGTCAAAAATTGAAAGAGCGATCGCCTCTGGCTGGCGCTTACGCCATCGCAACAGCACATCAAAATAGTCTAAAACTTCAGAGCTAATTGGTAATTATTCACAACTGTGTTTACACCATATTGCAAAAACTAACCTGCCATCCAACTGAAACTAGTACAGTATTAAAGTAGCTAAAGCTTTTTAAACTTTTAACTCTCGTTTTTTCAAGTTGGAATTATCCATATAGTATGTTCTTGAGATACCCAATTGCAACTCATATGCAACACTTTAAATAATCAAGAAGTTGCCATTGGTGCTTTATTCATTTTTCTTGTATAAATAAAAATGACTAAATTACAATTTTATGTAAAAATAAAATTTTTAACAGCTTAATACTTAATAATTACTGTTAAAAAAATGTTGAATATTATATAATATTCAACAAATAATCGTTATTGTATTCGTTTAAATTTAATAAGCGATCGCCGTGTTAAATACTCTAATTTTTTTTAAACTTCTCCTTACAGGTGACTGTTGATGCAATAAATTATGTGAATCAAAAAGCAAAGCGATCGCTCTTGTAATCAAGATAGTGCTAGTTATGATTTACATATTATAAAAACGGCTACACATTAAAATAGTTTAGAAGTTACAAAAAAGTAAAGAGCTAATATTTTATAATTTAAATACTAGCATAATATGTGTTAATTCTTTTACCTTCACCAACAGGCTTTTGCTCTGCTACCTTTTAACACATCAGGATTTTGTATACTCATCTTGTTTATTTTTTGAGATATTAAAAAGGCAATAAACAAGAATTTTAACTTTTTAACTACCGTAAAAAAATTATTTTTTCTTCCCATTACGAGCTTAAAAACTTCAATTGTTTTTGTCAATAATAACCACCAAGGTAAGCCATCATCTACAATCATTTTAATATTATGTTCACCATATAGTAATTTCAGTCCTTGAACAGAAGTAGACCATCTATATACTTGTTCTATCCAAGCTTTTTTTGGCGGTTTATCGGTTGTCATATCTGTAATATGAGGAGTTCTATTTGTAGCAACAACATCTATAAATATGTCGCCGATAAAGCCTGCATATTTTGCCAATATAGTGAGATGAGAGTCTTCACATCTACTTCCTGGATAGCTTTCAGCAATTACTGTTAATAAGCTAATTATGGTCTCACTTTTACCAAATGTTCCACCTCCAGGTTTAGTCATAAAGCTGCTAAATTTCCCATGAATAATATCTAAAAACCATTGAATAGGAGGCAAATCTTCACTAAAGTCGGGTACTAAAACTTCAATTTTATCTACCATACCTTTTTGGTAAACTAAAAATTTATGTCTTACACCCAAAATATCTATTTCTGGCTGATCTGTAAGCTGAGCTACTATTAGTTTTAACCCGTTAGAATCTGACTCAATAAATGCATGTTTCTGCTCAATTAAAAATTGAGACTCAGCATCAAAAGTTACTAAAATTGCAGGTGGTATCCATCCATTATCTATACTATTCATCAGTAATGAGCCATAAATGTCCCCTAAAACTCGAATTTTACCTGCTGAGTATTGCCCCTCTTGTTGATGGACAACAAATATCCTATGTTTAGCTTGCTGAAAGTTGATATTAGTTACGCAATAAGGTTTACCTTCGCACATCAAATTGTCAAATATTTTAGCTGGAGTATTATTTGCCGTCTTTTCTCCAGTATAGAGATGAATGACTTGGACATCTGGACGCATAAAACGGTCGATAACATACGGACATTCAAAGCCATTATTTAGACCTATTACTATATCAGCCATCATCCCTACTTCAGAGATTTGCTGAATAATTTTTGGGATGGTATAAGGTAAATAATTTTCAGATCCTTTAGTAACTGCTACTATCCCTAATATTCTTGTACTATCAAAAGTATTATTAGTTTTAGCTTGAATCCATGTTCTGTAAGATAAAACATTTTTTACATCTGCTTCTAAAGTTTTATCTTGCTGTTTACGTGATGTAAGTATTTCATCTCCTAAAAACTTGTTGGATAAGTCATATTTTGCTGATAGCTTAGTCAACAACATTGCTTTGCTCCTTGCCAATCATTAAATGTTAGACTTTCACTTTGCCGTGTTCCAGTTTGACAATCCGATCTGCTAGATAAAAATATCGGTCATCGTGACTGATGACCAATACAGTTTTTCCTCTATTTTTTAGCTCTGCCAAGAGTTGAGTATAAAAAATTTCTTTGAATACAGGGTCTTGATCTGCTGCCCATTCATCAAACATATAGATGGGACGGTCTTCTAGGTAAGCAGTAACCAGAGCAAGACGCTTGCGCTGTCCTTGAGAAAGGTCAGTTGTAGAGAGTATGCCATTATTGATTTTAACTTTATGATCAAGTTGTAATTGAACAAGGTATTTTTGAGTTTGAATATCCAACTCACTATTATCCAAGCCTAGCAAACGTTCAAAAAGATAAAAATCAGAAAATACTACAGAAAACTGCTGGCGATACCACTCCCGATTTTGATTGTTAATGAGTTTGCCATCTAGATAAATTTCTCCACTTTCGGGGATATAAAGCCCAGTAATTAATTTAGCAAGGGTGGACTTACCGCTACCATTACCTCCTACAATAAAAATTAGCTCTCCTGGGTGAAATTTTAAACTCATAGGCCCAAGGATAAAATTGCTTTCCTCTCGCTCTTGATAATAAGTGTGGGTTACATTTACCAATTCCAGAAACTTCCAATTTTGGTTTAACTCAAGTGAGGTATCAAACTCAGTTTCGGTTGAGTATTTATCTAAGGATAAACCTAGAGACTCAACTTTTTTTAAAGCAACAAAAGCTCTAGTTACAGTTGGTATAAGACTCATAATATACTCTAAAGGAGCTATTAAATAGATTGTAGTTAGAGCGTACGCAGATATAATTACTGGAGGAATATTATTGAGAGTTGGTATGGTAAATAACAATATACCAATAGCAACAAAGAACAAAATTTGTCCCCAACTAGCAGCAGCAGCAAAGATACTCATACCCACAATATTATGACGGCGATATGTTAGAGCAGTGGGATGAAGGTCTTCACAGAAAAATGCTTGGCGTCGCTGGCTATGCAGCTTGAGTTCTTTTGTACCTTGAGTTACGGTACGAAAATGCTTAAACAAGTTATCTTCCTGCTCACGGGCCAATTTTAAAAAAGATGTAGCTTTCCTCATTGGTAGTAAATAGCTAGATATTCCTATGAACATAAAGCTAATACCTACAAGAAAGACAATTTTGGAAAGCCAGCAGAGATAAATCAGGCAAGCAATCACAATGGCAATGTTAATGCACAAAAAAGGAATAGTAATAACCGTGCTAGAAACTGTTTGGATATCTTCAGTGAGGACGGCTAAAAGAGCATGAGGGCCAATTTGTTCTAAGTGACGTAACGGTGAAGCAAGGATACCGCGGCTTAAGAGTATCCGCAAGTTGAGAATGGCTTTTTCTGAAAGATGAATTAACAAAAATTGGGAAGTGAAATTAGCAATTAGCCGTAGTAAACAAAGACCGACAAAACCCCAAATTAGTATATTTGTTGATGGCTGTTTTTGAGTTAATGTCGTATTAATTAAGGCAATCAAACCTGCGGCAGTAGCGCCACTGCAAATACCAGCGAATATTGCAAGACTAAGATGAAGAGAAGAAGTACGAAATAGAAGACGGATTAGGTTCATAAAGTCAATGATTGACGGCGTTGCATAATACAGCACAATAACGGTGTTAGTCGTTAGGAGGAGGTAGTGCAGTCTTTTTTCTTCGCGTAGGTAGCGTCTGTCTGCGACACCAAGGCGAACGTAGAGAAGGGAAGCCACTGTGTTGCAAACAGAAGTTGGAGCAGCTGGCGTTCAGGAGTAAAACAAGCACTGTATTTAAGTCTTCACTCACTTGTAGTTTAGAGATGAATTACCTGACTGTGTATTTACTCGTAACTATAAGAACCTGCATCATCGTGGCAAACAGAACTACATGAGCTTGTCCAATGCGAAACGTTAAACCAATTCGCTGAATCTTATTCTCAAAGAGGTAAGAATTTTATATATGCATTACTATGCAAAAATAAAAAATGTGAATAAATAGGCTAAGAAAACAAATCCAATATTTCTAGCTTCAAGCGGAAAGAGGCAAGGGAGAAAGTTTGAATTTATCCTTTACCCCTTAATTTTTCCTAGACTATGAGGGAGATTTTTAGGTTTAACCAAAAAGTAGTATTGGGAGCGAATCTATATTCAAAAGTTTATTGAGCATTATAATCCTGTAATTTCATCAAATGTACCCCATACATACGTTGAAATCCTGTAACTAAGGACATCATCAATCGTTCAAAAAAAGGAAATCTATTCAAGTATTGGGGAAAATCTGCTGGTATATAGAGCGAACGATATACCTGATATTTTGAATCCCAATTTTTCATTTCCTGAATATTGCGAATTCCCCACTGGAACTGAGCATTTGTATATTTAACTGCATCAAATCTGCGTCGAATTCTGATCAAGAATGGGGAGGTAGCATCAAATAAAATCCACGATCCCGGAAAGCGTTCTGCTAATGTTTTAAACAGATTTTTAACTTGCTGCTCAGAAAAATAAAGTAAAACACCTTCTGCAATAAATAACATCGGCTCATTGCTTAAGCTTTTTACTTCGTCTATCCATTCTGTATCTAATACTGAAGCTGAGATAAATCGATGGCGATCGCTCTCATGAAAAAACCGTCTTCTGACAGCCATTGTATCAGGTAAATCTAGGTCAAACCAGTGTAATTTTCCATTATCTAATCGCTCAAATCTGTTATTTAGACCCGTACCAATTTCTAAGATTGAGGTCTGTGAATGTGTTTGTAGAAACTGTTTGGCTATCTCATCAAATGCTTTATTCCGAAGACATATTATAGTTTGAGAACTTTTTTCATGGGAAAATTTATTAAAATCATAGTCAATTTTAGCCAGGATATCAGTAGCCTTTGAATCAATCAGAATGGGATCGAGTTGGTTCATCTCAAACGCTCGTGCCCAGAGTGTGATTAGCAGTGTTTCTTGGATAGTACCCAAACTGACAGTGTTTGTATTAATCATTACTAGCTGAGAGTAAATTGAGGGTTTTTGTTATCTACTCAAATATTGCATCAGTTGTAATAAGCTTGTGAGATTTTTCATCGGCACAGTTTGCTGATTTCATCTTTTTACCTGACTTATTAACAATGATGCAACATTAAAGTTATAGAAACTTGCACTTTAAAGTGAAATGTTAGTATCTAGTGATTTGTTCGAGTGTTGATAAGGATAGTATTCGGTTAAACGAATATTCCAGGCGTCTTTGATTTGATAGGTTATGCCACGCCATTCGACACTTTGCGCCAATATTGCGGCTATGGTAGTGACTGCATAAACTAACTGTGTTAACGGAATTGCTATTAATATTTTTGCCATCATCAGGACTGAAAAACTCTCCGTCGGTTCGCCCCGTGCTTGAAGCACTCGTCTTACGCCTTGCTCCCCTAATACCAGTAGTAGAGCCATTCCCAGAATATAAATGACGGTTCCGCCTACAATAAAAATTGCGGTATCAAAGTTGCTAGTGACTAAGGCAATCAGTAGCATTGGCGGGATCATTAGCAAAGCTAATGTACTGATGAATACTGCGCCAGCAATCACAATCCAGTTGGGATTGTAGAGTCGCGCGACGAGTAATTGACGTGTAATAAAGCGCAAACATTGGGCAAAGTTACACTCCTCACGATTGCTCATCATGACTGAGGGTACAAATTTGATTTTTAAGCCGATTTCTCGCAATGCTTTGTGGATAGGGGTATCAACAGAAACTCCTTGTTTCCATGTTTCCAGTAACCGCGCTTTGCGTAATACAGAAAGTTTCAATGCCATTGAGCCTCCCCAAGGGCATTGGTAGACATACATGAAGGTGACAGCTGCCGCATTCCACACATATCGAACTAGCGTACCCCACTTTCCAATTTGCGGTATATACCAACGATTTCCTGTAGTAGCTCCGACTTGCTTATCTGCTAAAGGTGCAACCAGTTCACGTAACCAATTAGGATGAGCTATAACATCAGCATCTAATAGTGCCACCACATCATAAGAATCATCTAGTTGTGAGATGGCCTGAACTAATGCACTACATTTGAGACTGCAAGTATCGTGTCGAAAGATTAAAGGGTTGACTTGGACATGTGTTGCTTGCTCCCGGTGGATGGTATCATTGACAATTTTCCAGGCGGGGTCTTCCTGACTATCAATGACAATGTGTAATTTATACTGTGGGTAATTCTGGTTTAGCAAAGCATGCACACAATCAGTTAAAAACGGATCGGCACCTCGCAGAGAAAGAACAATTGCAGCTTTAGGCAATGGCTCATTATCTACCGCTCTTGGACTTGGTGAATAGAATAACGATACTAAATTCAGCGCTTGCAGTGTTTGGTAAATCACTAAACCTGCTAAGATGCTAAAAATAATGATTGCTAGCTCGTTCATATTACCGATAATCCTATCAATTGAATTTCTGAAATCAGAAGCCTTTGTTGAAATAAGCTCATTGAACTTAAAGACTAAACTTGATTAAGAAAAGCAGTACGCTGGGGACGAGAAGTGTTGATATTGATCAATTCGGCA
This sequence comes from Komarekiella atlantica HA4396-MV6, assembly GCA_019359395.1. GTDB lineage: Bacteria > Cyanobacteriota > Cyanobacteriia > Cyanobacteriales > Nostocaceae > Komarekiella > Komarekiella atlantica. The sequence continues at coordinate 221,797 of JAHHHK010000010.1, read as the reverse complement.
CTAATTTAAATTACGCATACTGCTAAGCTAAGTCTTAAGCATGTGCCTAATCAGCTTTTACGGAACATAACTGCCATTCCAGTTCGGAAACTCAACCAATAACCGAAAAGAGAGTAGAACCAGAATTTGTAAGAAGTCAGTGCCTTCCAAGGTTGAATAGATTCATAAACAACGTCAATCGACCCATCAAAAAGATTTTGGTACTGATTAAAAGCACGAGTATTCATGCTAAACCAAGGTGTATCGTAATAAGATCGATCAAAGAAATCTACAGGCTTCCATCCTTGGAGATGCCCTAATGATTCAAGAGCTTCACGAGTGTAGATATGAAGATGATAGGGGACATGCACTTGATTATAAAAGTCGGATACATTGGGTTTGTTCAGATCAAGATGAGCGGCATTTGGTGTACCGATTAGAATATGACCACCAGGTGCAAGCAAGCTATCCAACTCAGATAATAGTGTATTGGGATCTTCAACATGTTCAATCACTTCTTGGAGCAAGATGTAATCGAATGGGCCGCGCTGGAGTGTTGTGCGATCGCCAAAGCCGTCTTGAGGAGCATAAAGGTCATAACCGTGACAATTGGTGAAGCCGTGTTGTCGCAGATATTCTAGAAATAGACCGTTGGCACAGCCATAATCGAGTAATGAATGATTTTTGGAAAAACCATGTTTTGTCAGTCTTCGAGTAAGATTTTGATAAATTAAGCGGTACTGCCATGTGAGTTTTGCCTGAGCAATGGGATATTTTGCGTAATAGTGTGGCAGATCGACAACTTCTAAACAATTAATTGTCTGACATTTGGGGCATCGCCAGACATTGAAGGTTTCATGTTTAAAAGCTCTAAGATTACAGGCAAAAGTTGCAAATGCAGATTTGTCATTCTCATTTATTAAGTGATCACAAACTATACATTTAACGCGTTTTTCGCTAATTTGTTCGTTGTGTATTTGGGTCTTTAAGATACTCTTGATCATCTGTTTTTAACCTTAATTCCAATGTGTTTTAATGGCTTGAGTGGGCGATTAGTAAATTTATTACCCTGATTCCACCCTTTTAACTAAAACATGAAATATTTGTAAATAATTCATAGTTTTGCGTTCATTATTCACTGATCTGTGTATTAAAAAAGCCAAATTTTTATCTTAGTCAATTAATTTTCGGATGTCGGTTTTTTGTAGCCATTCTTTTGTGCGTTGCATTCCCTCTTTCAGATCAATTTTTGGTTTATAGCCCAAGGTTGTTTCTGCTTTAGCAATGGAATATGCATAGGGGCGAGAGATAAAATCTATCGATTCAGGCAAAATATCAACCTTTTTTCCAAAAAGTTTCCGTCCCTGGTAGCGCAGTTGCGCCAAAACTTTAAGTTCTTCTTTTGGCAGAGAATGAGGTATGGATACACCTGCCATTTCTGCTAAGCGTGTGAAATACTCTTTCCAAGAAGTTTTTTGTCCGTCGGTGATATTAAAGATTTCACCATAGGTTTCTTTTTCTATAGCCAAAAAGATGGCATCAATTAGGTTGTCTACATATAGATGATTGATGACTCCCCGCCCATCGTTAGCATAGAAAAACAATTTTTGGCGCATCAAGAGAATCGGTTGGACTACCCAAGGAATGCTTCCTGGGCCATAAACATCACCTGGTCTGATGATGATAATCCCAAAATCGGGTGGGGCATTCAGTTGTAAAATGGCTTCTTCAGCTTCTATTTTCGTTTGACAGTAAGAATTATTTTCACCAGATAACGGCCCTAATTCTGTGATGCGATCGCCATAGTTGAAGCCATAGACCATTACACTGGAAAGATGCACGAATGTTTTGACACCAGCATTTTTGGCGGCTTTAGCCATATTCACAGTACCGCCTACATTTACCTCACGAAAACGCTCAAGTGACGCGCTTTCATTAGCCATGTCAGCCGTATGCAAAACAATGTCCACTCCCTGGCAGGCCTTTTGAGCAATAGCAGGATCAGTAATACTGCCCAAAATCACCTCAAAACCTAGTTCCTGCGCTTTTTTAGCTTCATCTGTGCAATGTTGCAGCCCACAGACTTTCATCCCCTGAGCTAGGGCTAACTCAGCAGCTCGCAAGCCAATAAATCCACTAGTTCCTGATATCAAAAGCTTTTTTTGCGAGAGTTCCATAAAACTTAATAACTAAACTTGGTTGAAAAATTCAGCATAATTAGGACGAAAAGCGTTGCTTAAATTTCGTCTTCGCCTATCTTTGTTTTCAAAGAAGCAAAATGTTTTCCACCTAGTTCAATTTGCCCATCTGCACATCCAGTTTTCAATCTTTCGACTAGATAATCCAAATCATGAGCGATGAAATTTGTGCCATGATCTGGTTCCACTAAACTAACTAAAGCATGATTTTTCACCTGTTGATTTGCTAAGCTGGCAATACCCAGAAAGTTGAATACTCCTGATTCATAGGTTCCACAAGGTACTGAAGGGTTATGTACTCCAACGCAAAATTCATTAGGTTTAAACCAGTCAAATACAGGATAACCGTGGAAATGAACAATTGGTGCGCCATTTTTAATTAATTCCGGTGTGTACAAAGCAGCGCCAAGACTAATAGCAAGCATTACATAAACATCATATGAAGGCTTGACATCTACTACTTGAGAGTCAATTTTCTGCGGTAGCTCTAGTAATAATCTGTCTGTTAAACCAATTCTGAGGATATCATTATCAAGATTCAAGTTTGTTTTATTTGAGCCGGAGCGAGCACTTAAAATCCAAATATCAGGAATCTGCTTAAATTTATATTCTGCTCCTATCTTAGTTTTTAAATATCGTCTACCTATGGTATTTTTGCGAACTTCGTTAATAGACAATTCTGCAACAGGATATAGGCTATTCCAATCCTTCTCAGTTATCTCAATTTCACCTACATAATGTGGTGGTTCTGCGTAAGCCACAAAGCCGTAAGAAACACCAGTTCTGCCATTAACGATAACATTAACAATATCTCTATGAGACTGTCTTTTAATTACCTCACTTAGCTTTGAACCAGGAGGAAATAGATTTGTGTCTGCTAGATAATGACTCAATGTCACTAACTTTTTGGCATAGATAGATTCTTGAGGATTGAATTTTCCTAATTTGAATTTGCTTAGTGGTAGAGGCAATATAGGAACATAGACTTTAGGAATGAGTGATTTTAAGACAAAATTGTCTATCTCATCGCGAGAGAAAACAGAATCAGACAAATTCATGTTTAAGATTGAGAACTGAGTATTAGAAACTCCAATTACAATTTCTGAAAATGTTCTGATTAAAGTATTTAATCCAATTTTGATTTTCTGCTGATAGGGAGTTTGCGAATTAACAAACTCTTGATCTAAATCTGTCAAGATAATTATTTGAGTATTCGTAGGGTCTTCAACATATTTAGCTGCACACTCTTCAGCCCAACCAATTAAGCGAGCAATTCCTGAAACTGATATTTTGCGGTCTTTCAAAATAAAGCGAGAATAAAATTGATACAGCTTTTCGGCTGCAAATGTTTCTGCTCGACTTCTCACAGAAGATGGTCTATCAACATCAATTACAGCATTAATCCCAGTTTTAACTACTCTAGTTTTGATGCTTTGCTTCCAGTTAATAAATGGTATCTTAATTTCATAAGAAAATTCTTTTGTAGCTTGTTGCCAAGGTGTAATTTTTACCCCATGTTCCCGGAATTTTTGTTCTAGCTCATCTCTAAATTTGATAATTTCGAGATTTTTATATCCATTTTGTAGAGGTCTAAAGGTAACAGTTAACTTTTGAGCCATTAGCCTTGGATCAATAATTGGTTGCTTGAACTCTGGATTTAATTCATCGCCTACTTCTCCAATTAAACGACCAATTGTTTGCAAGCTTAAACCCTGAGCAAGTGGCACAAGAGAAGAATGATTAAGGTTGCGATCGCGTTGCAAAAATGCTAAAATTTCTGACTTATGTGCAACTAGTTGTGCCTGGATATCTCGTGTTATTACTCCTTTAGGAGAACGAATATTTAATGTTTCATTTTCAACCCAAATATCTACACCTTGTTGTCTAAGACTATTTACAATTTCGGTTGTATTCATAGTTTTAATTAAAGACTAAATTTCAAATGTTTCTGACTCCGAAGCTTGAAATTCTTCAGCTAAACGCTGGGAAAGTAATTCAATAGTAGGATAATGCCACAGCACCAAGGGAGACAATTGAAATCCTAATAACTTTCCTGTTTGAGCAGCCAAAAGCATCCCCTGAACTGAATCTAAGCCATAGCTATCTAAACGCTCTGTGATATCTATCTCATCGGGATTAACTTTCAACAATTCAGCAATGTGAGAGACTAGCCAGACTTGAATTTCTTCAGCCGTGTAAGATGGCTTTGCAGTTGAGTTAGGAATAAACTTGCTCATTTACACACCTCAAAATAATAGGTATTAGACAATATTGATAGTAGTAAAATGGTATTTGTATACTGTATTTATCTAGATTTTTTTTCAGTATAAAAATGTATATACCCTTATGCTTAAGATTGACAACATTAACCAAAGTATAATTATTTTGCTGAGCAAGAAATGCACATATCGTATGTAAAACGGAGGTTAAACTTTAAATTGCAAACATCAAAAATGCAGGACATTACATTGTTTACCAGACCCTCCATCGTATCCTGACTGATTGAAGGCTCTGAAAACACGAAATTCAACAGCATTTTTCCCTGAAAAGTTGAAGCATGGGTAATAAACATACCTGCATATAAAGAATGGGAGCCAGCAAAACTAATTTCTTCTAGTTCAAATTCACCGTAAATTTTGGGAATATTTACTTTACCAGCATTGGAGACAGATACCGTGGCTGCGACTTCTTTGGGTTGTATGAAACAAAAATTGATCAGATGCTTGGCAATTAGCGCCATGTTGAAGATATCACCTTGCTTTGTACCAGCTTCTAGCTTTTGTTTTACCTCCCTAGCTAATTCCCAGAAAGAAGTATTTTTCTGTATGGTGTAAAAGCCCATCATAGACGAAGCCAATACACCCATCTGCTTATCACTGATTGCAGGTTCAATATGTCTCCTCAAATCAAAATATGATAAGCAACTCACTCGTACATCTTTTCTATTAACTTTAGTTATTTTTTTCGCTATTGTAAACATTAATGCAGCACATAAAGCACTATTTATTGTTGTATTTTCTTGCCGACAGCGATTTACAAACTGTTGGGTTAACTCTGGGTCAAGTTGTCTATGAATAAGATTGCAACGACGTTGTGCAATGGGTGCGTACTTTTCAAAACCTAATGTTTTTGGTCGATGCCAAATCTTTTGAACCGCCAGCCGCAACAAAAAGCGTAGACTACTTATTCTACCTTTGAAACCCTTTGTCCATTCAGGTAATAAGTCTTCGGTAGGTGGGAGCGGAGCTAACTTAGTATCTGGATTAATGGCCTCGCCAGACACAATTTTTTGACAATAAGTCAAGATTTCTGAGTGAAGTTGTATGCATGATAAACCATCTGCGATCGCATGGTGTACTGTTGTAATTAAGTAACTTATATGCTGATCACTTAAGGCATGAACAAGCACCACTCGCATCAGACCTTTACTACTATCAATTTCCTCGTTCATCTCTTCATAAACGACTTCTTGCCACTGCTGAGCCTCTAACTTGTTGACAACGCGCAAAGCAATTTTTGTTTCATCACTTTGAAAGTAGAGATTATTTTTAGAACGGACAATCTGAGAATTAAGACGAGGCTGACGATACTGAACTATATCTAAAGCCTGTTTAAGAATTTCTTCGCTGAGTGCTCCCTTGATGCGACTAATAGTCAGTATATTCCAAGTTTTAGCACGCCTATTTAAGATTTCCATAGCTTGTTCAAGGCGACCTAACTTTCTATTATCAGTCATCATGTTTCCTTTGATTTAATTTTATTAGACTTATCACACAAATATTTTTGGCATTGCTGAATTTAAAAGCCTCAATCTTTATCTAATAAATTAATGGAAATCGGTGGTAAATACTGATTGTAGTAATCTGGAGTTTGTAATCCTTGAATTTTTAAACTTTGTATGCGGTACAAATATCCGGCTCCAGTCATAATGTGGTAAGCAACATCAACTACCCGACGATTATTTGGCTCAGATAAATAAGAACCTCTTACCCAGTCATTAAAGCTGCCTATTGCAGGGCCACACCAGATTTGATAATCAATTTCCCGACCTTTTTCACCAGAATTAGACCAGCGAGAAGATAATCCGAGATACCAACGGAAAATTAAAGCCATTTTTAGTTTTGAGTTGCTGGCTGCTTTGATTAATTTATCGGGGCTACGCTGGGACAAATAATTAACTGTTTCTTGCCAAACTGCTTCTAGACTATTTCTAAAAATTTGTTTTTCTAACTTCTCTCTTTCCTGGATAGGAATGTCTTCTATTGAGTCATAGGTTTTGTATAAATCAAACAGTTTTTGTGCGCGTAGGGGAAAGAGAGTCCCTTTTTTTAATACTTGAAGTTTCACCCCCATTTCAAACATATCTGCGGCTGGAGCCATCATTACATCAGTCATTTCGGCTTGAGCCAGCAATTGTTTGGTATATTGAGAAGCCCCAGATTCAATGCATGACTGATTAATAGAGCCAGTTACCACATAAGCAGCACCCATCATCAAGGCTGCTAAGGCTGATTGCGGTGTAGCAATTCCTCCTGCTACGCCAATTCTAACGGGTATTTCGTAATGATATTGTTCTTGGATTTTATCCCGCAAAGCAATCATAGAAGGCAACAAACAGACCAAGGGACGATTGTCTGTATGACCACCAGAATCAGCCTCGACGGTAATATCATCAGCCATCGGAACTTGGGCTGCAATATTTGCTTGTAGCTCAGTTATTAATCCTTGCTCAACAAGTTCTTTGAGAATTCTAGCTGGTGCTGGTTGCAGAAATTTAGTCGCTACTTCTCGGCGAGAAATTTTAGCAATGACTTTATTTTTGATTTCAATTTGATTGGCGTCATTTAAACCAAGTCCAGCAGCACGGTAGTGGACAATGTTAGGAGTCAAGTCGAGAAATGCTGAAGCTTCTACCGTTCTTACTTGATATTTGAGGTATAAATCTACTGCACATCGTTCAATTGCGGGTTCATTGGGACTGTGAATTAAATTAAAAGCATAAGGGCCTTGAGGTAAAGCTTGTTGAATACGATTAATCGCTGCTTCTAAACGATTTGGACTTAAACCACCTGCACCAAAGGAACTTAAAATTTTCTCTTTTCCGAGTGCAATCACCATTTCTTCAGAAGCAATACCGCCAGCCATTGCACCAGTGACGTAGGCATATTTGACGCCATGAAAGGAGAGAAAATTGGGATCTCCTAGCTGTTGAATACGAATTGGTGGCACAAATGTCAGCAGTTCTGCTTGTGATGTTGTGCCATTTCTGGTAGGAGATAAATATCCTTCGTTAGTGACACCAATTTTTCCGGCAACTTTAACGATGTAGCAATGTTTATCTAATACCATCAATTTCTTTTTGATGGCTGATTGCTCAAAAGATATAGATTCTAAAGAACCTTTCCACACTTGGTTTTGCCTATAAGAATAAGCAGAAAATCCAAGACTATTAACATGTTTGTTGAATACTGTATCTACAGTTTGCATAATAGTCACACCTCAAATTATAAGTAATTACTATGAACCAACTCAGCTCAGTTAAGCATTTTTTCTTTTCTCTAGAAAATTGATTTTGATAATAGAGTTTTAGCCTTACTCCTGTTTTTTTGTAAGTAAGAAAATGATAAAGTTTTTATTACCTTTCATCTACATTTACAAATTCTATAAGTTGTCACTTATGGATTAAGCAAATTTTGAACAGTAGATAATTGTAATTGGATGATTGCACTCAATTGCTTGCTAGATTCTTGTCTAGCTTCTAAAAAAGCAGCGTGAGCTTTAGTTGTACTGCAATTATTGACAATCAGTTTTTGAAACTGAGACTTATTAAAATTGGATAAGGAGCCTGTATAACTAAAATAGTTAGATACATTAACAGAATCCTGAAGGCTTTGAGTAAGTTTTTGTTGATCGACATTTGATTTTAAAGGTTGTAACTGTTCTTTTTGTTCAAAATAGTTGTTGACAAAATTTGGAGTTTGAAGGGAATTAATGACTTCCAATTCTCTAAAAATAGGCGTGGTTCCAGCAGGTTTATGCATGATCTCAGCTTGATTTTGAAAAAGTTTGCGGTTTGCTTCGCTCAGGATTGTGGCAGTAATTGAATTGCCACCCAAGGTAACAGTTCTAAGAGTTGTTGTACTTTGATTAGCAGTTTCTTCAGTGAAACTGTAAAGTGGCGATAAGTCTAAATCAACTTGATGGCTGATGAGTTTTGCTAATGCTTTGACAATAGAAGTATGGTCATCTACACCTTTGCGATTTAGGGATACTGTGATGTGTTCTTTATTTGTGAGAATTTGATCAATCCATCTAGAACAAACACTACCAGCACCGGCTTCTAGAAATATTCGCGCACCATCAGCATAGACACGGTTAACTAATCGGGGAAAATCAAGTTGTTCACACTGGGTTTTTGCAATACTGCGAGCGATGGCTTCTCTACGAGAGGCTTCGCCAACGCCAACGCCTCCGGCGAACGCTTCACTATCGAGTGTGATAGGTTGATAATCACCTGCGGAATAAAAGACGATATCTGGGATATTCTTAGATGGTAAAGTGTTTAATTTTACCAACTCATCATATTGCGATCGCATCGCCTCACAATGGATCACATGGTCGAAAGGAGCTGGAAAAGCATTGCAACCTAAAATTCCAATTACTCTCTGACAAGCTGCTGTTTCACCAGCAATTAAGACTTCTTCTGGTGTATTTATCTGAGTTAAATAGACACGATTCTCAGATTTAATACATTCCCTGACCTGGGATGGAGTGGCCATGAGAACATAGATACTCCAAAAATCGTTGTCTTGTGAATCTGGTGTATCTGGCAATCCCCAATACTCACGCACAGCATGTTTCGGGCCAGATAACTGATTTCCAAACAGCGAGGATGAGTTTAAGCTATTACTCCCACCATGAAAATTACTCCAAACTCCTTGAGCAACCATCATGCTAGTTTCACCCAGACTGTAGCCAAACACATATTGTGGTTTGACTTGAAAATCATCTCGAATAATTGTAGTAATCAGTCGAGAATAAGCTATTTCCGTTTCAAACATTAATAGGGAATCATCTAGCAATTGCTGTTCAAGAGTTTCCAGTTGTCTGGTTGATAACTTCTGCAAACTTCGGGGATAAAGTTGCTGATGAATTTTGGTAGCACGGCTAGCTAGACTATTAAATAGCGGGTCATCGAAGACTTTCGGAAATAAACGGAAGAGATTTTGACCAATGCCGATATAAGAATTGACTGCTGCTGGATAAACGTAAGCTAATCCTCCAGTTTTACCTAGTGGTTTAGCTGTGAAATAACTACCTAGGGGTGTTTGCCAGTCTGCGTTTCGCTCAAAAGCGCTATTGACACCCTTACGCGCAGATGCAATTTCTTTAACTAATTCTTGCTGATTACGTCCTGCGATCGCTAGAGTATATTTTGTCTGTGAACACTTTTGAAAGGTAACAAATGTCTGGCTAGCAGTAGTTGATAAAGCAGAACTATTTTCGATGTTTCGTTGGAGATCATCCAAAGCCTCTAATAAATTTGAGCGATCATCACCTGCTACAGGAAAAAGATAATAAGGTGTTTGCTGCAAATATCTGCTGCTGCGCTCTTGTTGGTTGGGTTCTTCTGACAAAATTAAATGGGCATAAGTCCCATCACACCCCATACCGTTAATTGCTGCTATTCTCTTGATGCCGTCCTTACCAAACAACCAAGATCTTGAGTCCGTAGCGACATAAAAAGGACTGCCTTGCCAAACTTCCGGTGTTTTGACGCCAGACCAGTTGGGGGTGGCCGGAATATATCTGTAATAGAGACAGAGAGCGGTTTTGATCAGGCTAGCAATTCCTGAAGCTACATAAGTATGACCAATATTGGCTTTGACACTACCCAGCGCACAGTACAAATCATTTCCCTTTGAGGAATAAGCTTGGATCAAACCTGTAATTTCGGCTGCATCTTCTTGAGGAATGCCGCTACCGCAAACTTCTACATAGTTCACTTCTGTGGATTGAATACCCGCTATCTGGAAAGCTTGATTGCAGACTTCGTTAACAGTTTCCGCATCTGTTGAAATAGAATGGGCTTGCCCAAAACTAATGGCATCGATGACTGCATAAATGCGATCGCCTTTGGTGCTGGCAAAGACGTTGACGCAGCCATCGCCGTTTTGTTGTGCAGTTTCGTAACGCTTCAGGACAACGGCGCCTGCGCCTTCGCCAATCATCCACCCATTCGCTTTTTGGTCATAACTTAAGGTATTGACACCAGTATTAACTTTTACAAACTGGTTTCGCAGCAAGACATTTTCCACGCCTCCTGCTAAATCGACAGCACCAACAACCACAGCATCGACTTCCCCAGTAGTTAGTAGCATTTGTGCCACTTCCAACGCTTTGAAGGCAGAAGTTTCCACCGCAGTTACGGTGAATGCTGGCCCGGTGAAATTCCACAAAGCAGAAATCCGACTTGCCATGATATTAGCGATGTAACTCAGATATTCACCAATATCTACCTGATGATGGATACTATCTTTGACAATGGTTTCTAATTGAGCAACTTTGTCCGCAGGCAAAGCAATGTTTGCAGCATTCAGTCCATCTTTGATTTGCCAGGGCGAATTCCATCTTTGCTGTAGCTGGTGAACAGAAAGTTCTGTCTCAGCAGCAATAATAACTGCGACATTTCCCCCTTCTTGAATGTTCGCATCTTTCAAGGCGCGATCGGCAACCTTCAGTAGTAATAATTGTTGGGGGTTGAGTTTTTCTAGTTCATTTGGGGGAATTTTATAAGCTAAAGTATCAATTTCAAAATCTGTAATGTACGCCCCTACGGGTGCTTTTCCATCTGCAAAACCGTATTCTTTGAGTAAGTTTTCTTGCTGTTCTATGCCAGACCATCTTTGAGGTGGCAGGGGAATAAAGTGCTGTTTGCCATCATAAATACTACGTTCAAAAGCATCTAATCTATTACATTCACCAAAAAAGGCATCCATGCCAACGATCGCAATTTTGGCTAGTGGCAAATGTTCAGCTATTTTGCTGGTGCTTTCTTGTTCAAGACTCATTTTACTATGTTTCCTTGTTCAAGAATTAAATGGGAATTAGTTCCACCAAAGCCAAAAGCACTTAACGCGGCACGTTTAGTGGCTATATTATTTGGCCATGTTGTGGTAGTTCTTACAATATTTTTGGCGGAAATTATACTATCCTCAGAACCTAAAGGATCAGTAACATTAATAGTTGGTGGAATCACGCCATAAGACATGCTTAAAATCGTCTTAGTCAAGCTAACCATACCAGCAGCAACTAGTAAGTGACCAACATTAGCTTTAGTAGAACCAACTAAAGGTGCTGCTTGGTGTGGGGGAAAAAAGGTTTCTATAGAGTTGAATTCGGTAGTATCTCCTAATAAAGTGCCAGTAGCATGACACTCCATATAATCAATTGCTTTTGGATTGAGTTTTGCCTCAGTGTAAGCTCTCTCAAAAGCTAGTATTTGTCCTTTAGAATTAGGGCTAAGCAGATGCTTACCTTTCCCATCATTAGAAAGCCCATTTCCGCAGATAGTTGCTAAAATTTTATCACCATCTCTGATGGCATCATTATATCGTTTCAACATGACCATGCCAATCCCTTCGGATGTAATTAATCCTCTAGATGATTTGTCTAAGGGGCGGCTGATATCATTTTCTGGATAACCTTGAATACCAGAAAATAACATCCTCAAAAACAGCGGATCTGAACAGCTAATAGCTCCAGCTAACATCAAATCAGCTTTGCGTGACCACAGATAATGTGATGCTAATTTAATCGCATAAAATGCTGAAGAACAAGCAGCATCTATACAAAAATGGGTACTAGATAGAGCAAAAGCTTTGGCAATTAAGGCTGCCGGAAAGCCTGATACCATAGCATTATATGGAGACGCTTTCGCTGCGGTTGGTAGAGCAGCTAAACGAAAATCTTGTTGTAAAAGTTCTGCGATCGCAGATTCAATCGTTTGCTGATAAATTGGTGCTAACAATTGATTAGACGATTTGGTTGGTAAGGATAGAGTCCCCAAAATAACGCCACATTTTGAGAGAACAGATTTTCCTGCATAACCACTCTGCTCAATCGCTTGTTTAGCAGCATAAAGTGACCATTTAAAGGTATCATCCAAACTTTCTAAAAAACTTGATGGCAAATTATATTCATCAGCATCAAACTTAAAATTGCGAATGAATCCACCCTTTAGAGAATATATTTTTTCTGGCTGTCCTTTAACTGAATCATAAAATATGCTGGGATCTAATCCCATTTCTTCAACAGTCAATGATGATATTGAATCTTTTTGTTCAGTAATATTCTGCCAAAATTGCTCAGGGTTTGTCGCATCAGGAAAGAGGCACGATAATCCAATAATTGCAATTTTTTCCATTAGTTATATTCTCCTCATCTACTAGGCAGTAAACAGTAAATAGTAAACAGTAAACAGTTATTAAGGGGTATGGTGGGGGGTTTAAACCTGCTAGATAGAGCTTGCCACTAATCGGCTTTGAGTTATTAGTTTTCAGTTGAAAGTAGTCGCCCCCTTAGTGGTTCTCCTTAAACCCAGTTATGTTTACTGTTTACCGTTTACTGATAACTGTTAAAAGTGCTTAAGAATGATTGCGCTTAAGTGATTGCATCGGCCAAATAACGGCTTTGGCTCTTAGAATACGTGAGTATACTTGTCCTTGAAGATTATGGATAATGAAATCGGCAGTTAAGCTTGTATCTGTTTTTGCTTTGATTTCACAAGAAACGTAAAAAGGTTCATTGCATGGTATAAGTGCAAATTGTTCATATTTATTTAACTGTCCAGGTAAACAAACTTCCTGATGAAAATGGTTCAACCAAATCCATAACGGTTGCGTACTTAAATCAGTTGTGTAAGGGTTAACCCAGTGAACAGGAAACTGTCCTTGCTGCCGATCTTCTATCGCTGTCCAAAGGCATTCCGCAGTAATTTTTTCAGAACTAATGTTTAAAACTTTGGTGATTTGCTGAAAAGCTGGCCCGTGAAATAAGGTTGACTCTCCATTTTGATAAAAAGATTTACCAGTATTAGTAATAATTTTATCTTCTGTTAGATCTACTGCATCATAAATTGGTGCAGCAGGTATTTTTCTCAGAAGTTTAATAAAAGCACTAAAGTGATAGTGGGTTTTTCCTTCTGGTGTTTTACTCAAAATTGTAGTCCGAAATTCAATTTCTTGAGCATCTATTTTAGAAATTTCTTGCACTTCTAAAATGTGTTCATTAGCCAGAGTGTGATTGAAAGTAATCCCTTTTAAAACTTTGAATTCTCTACAACTGAAACATCGATAACCCGGATAGATTTCTTCACAGGCATTTATCATCCATGACATTGCACAGGTAGCTGGCAATACTGGATAACCAGCAATCACATGATCGAGCAAAAAGGGATTATTCTCAAGTGTGATCCGTCGTCGAATCTGATAGCTTTTCAGTTCTGAATCTATCGGTGTGGGAGGTGGAACAATTGGATTACCTATCACAACTTGTGTAGTTGCGTGATGAGCAGAATGCAGTTCATTAACTAACATTTGTGTGCCAACTTCTACAGGAATAATATCTATTCCCCGTTCAGCAAAAGCTTTTTTAAGTTCTGGAGTCACCATCCCACTATCCCATCCTCCCCAATTAATTGCCACTACATGAGATTGTGGATAATATTGCTTCAACAAATGGGCTGATTTATTAAGAATTTCATTGGCGATCGCATAATCGGTTTGACCGATATTTCCATAAAAACCTGTTACTGAAGAAAACAAAACTAAATGCTGAATTTGATTAGGTGGGATGCAAGATAAGAGATTTTCTAAACCTTTAACTTTCGCATTATAAACTTTTTCAAAATCTTGTTCTGTTTTCTTTTCAATTAACTTATCAGCTAAATTTCCTGCGCCGTGGATGATTCCTGTAATCATACCTAGGCGTTTTTCAGTAGTAGCTAGTTTATCCTGTAAAGCCACTACATCTGTAACATCAACGCTAATATATTCTGCTTCTGCTCCTGTTTGTTGAATTGAAGATAGGGTTTTTTTAATTTCGCGGCTAGAGGTAATCTGGTTATAGACTTTTTGCACACTCATAGGTGTGGGCTTTTCTCCTTGGGTAAGAAGATTCTCCATAATGCGTTTTTTTAATACAGATTCTTCAAAACAATTCTGAGCAAAATCTGGCTCAGTTTCTAAAATTTCAGAACGACCAAGGAGAATAAACTTACATGGTTGGTGCTGTGCCAATTTAATAGTACATTGAGCCGTAATGCCTTTTGCACCGCCGCTTACGACAAATACAGATGATGGGCTAAGTTGCGCTATTTTTGTCATAAATACTCATATTTGAGTAGATAGTTTACTAATAAATAGATGCTTGCAGTGATTATTTATTCAAAATTACATGTCTAGACATACTGCCAGCACCATCTACGACCATCGCGTGTCCAGTAATAAAGGAAGCTTTATCTGAACATAAAAAAACTGCAATATCAGCAATTTCTTCTGGGGTTCCCCAACGCCCTATAGGTATTTGATTAATTGCCACTTCCCGAAAATCAGAATTTTGAGAAATTTGGCTTTCAAACAATGGTGTATTGTGGATAAATCCAGGACACAATGCATTGATACGGATACCCACTTTTGCATATTCTAGAGCCGCTGTTTTAGTGAGTCCAATAACGCCATACTTACTAACCGTGTAGGCGGGAAAACGTTGTAAACCACCGCCAAAACCTGCTATTGAAGACATGTTAAGAATGACTCCGCCGCCTTGTTCTCGCATATAAGGAATCTCGTATTTCATGCACAACCACACGCTCTTAAGATTGATGTTGAGCACTCGATCCCAGTTTTCTTCAGTACAGGCGGCCGTTGAGCTACTATTTCCTAAAATACCAGCATTGTTGAATGCACAATTGAGTCCTCCATAGGTATCAACAGTTTTTTTGATGAGTTGCTTAACCTCGACTGCTTTACTAACGTCAGTTTTAACAAAAATAGCTTCTCCGTTAGCTATCTCAATCTTGCTAACTGTATCTTCACCATTTATAACATCCACATCAGCAACGACAACCTTTGCTCCTTCTCTAGCAAATGCTAGTGCAGAAGCTCTACCAATTCCTGAACTTCCTCCAGTTACTAAAACGACTTTTCCTGTGAATACTGACACTTTCGTACCTCGACTTTGGGTTTAGTTGTAAGTGAATGGTTAGTTTCTTTAAATCTGTTGCTCTATTTTTGAGAATTGGTGTTATGCATTGAAGGTTGTTATTAGTCATGTGTATTGCAAAGGACTAATGACTAATGACAATCTTGTTATTAGCAACGAGGGTGACTCGTCCCTGTGAACCGTAAGCAACTTCACTAATATAAAGATTTGGGTCGTGAAGTTCAGCAAGAATGTGTTGTGCTGATTGCTTGGGATCTAAATTAGGACTCAAGTCGAGCGCACGCGTAAATACTTTTGGCCATTCCCATCTCAGGGTTTTGGTTAATCCAAATAAACCAGCGCCGATCGCACCAAAGTTGACCTTGTATTCCAACCCAAACGCTCCATCGAGATGAGCTACAGTGCAAAAACAACTACGTCCATAACGCGCCGCTTCATTTAACGATTGTTTGAGATGTTTTGCGATCAAAAACACATGCTTGACGATCGCCTTTTCTGGTTCCAAATAGGGAACTGTCCCAGTATGTGTTGTAAATATAGGATGTAGGTGGATAAAAGCCCCAATTGCACCGTAGTGAGTAGCGATCGCCTGCAATTGTTGTTGAAGATGTTCTTCACTCAAGTTCTCCAAGGTGACGCGAGTCATACCCTCGGTTAAAGGCGATCGCTGGGGAATCAGCGATTGGGGAAAACTTAAAACCACCACTTTCCAGCCTTGTTCAATCAGAGAATGAGCCAATTTAGAAGTAGTGAGGGAACCATCATCTGTGATTAAGCCGATGTATCCCTCTGATAAACTAAAATCCAAATAATCTGACGGCGGTAGGGTTTTGAGTTTGACTGGACAACGGGGTATATTCTGGATTATTTGAGGTGGCTGCTGCTCAAACTCTGGCTCAGACTTTTTTTTTTCACCACCAACTAACTGTTGGAGATAATCGACAATTTGACCAATGGTGCGTAGTTCTCCCAAATCTTCGACATTCCCCTTGGGCAAATTGGGGTACATTTCTTGCATCGCCCCCAAGATTTCCACTCGTTTGATGGAGTCAATCCCCAAGTCCGCCTCCATATCCATATCTAGCTCTAGCATCTCTACTGGATAACCTGTTTTATCACTAGTGATGGTTAACAAGGTTTGACTCAAGTCTGCATCATTAGTTGTTGCTATTGCTATTTCTGTTTCTGTGCTGAATGCTACGACGATTTCGTTGACTGGGGATTGGGAAGATTCTTCTAGTTGATTGGCGGCTAAATTTTGGACTTCCGAAGAAATGCTTGGTGTGCGGGATTGGAGATACTCTACAACTTGACCGATTGTACGTAATTCTCCTAGTTCTTCTACATTCCCCTTGGGCAAATCGGGGTACATTTCTTGTAGTGCCCCTAAGATTTCCACACGTTTGATGGAATCAATCCCCAAATCTGCCTCCATGTCCATGTCCATTTCCAGCATTTCTATTGGGTAGCCGGTCTTGTCACTAATGACATTGAGCAGAGTTTGACTCAGGGTAGCTTGATCAATGTTTGTTGGTGTTACAGGGGCGACTGTGGCGATCGCAGTCTGGTTATGGACTGGTTTTGGTTGATGATTTGCACCATCATCAATGGTTGCTGGGATTACAGGGGCGACTGTAGCGATCGCAGTCTGGTCATGGACTGGTTTTGGTTGATGATTTACACCATCATCATTAGTTGAAATTAGCTCTGAGTTGGTGTTAAAGCCGTTGTTCTCTACAACCAAAACAGATTGATCTTCTTGCAGCAGTGGAGGCGCAGAGACAGCATGGTAGTTAGTGACATTACCAAGAAGCTGCTGCTTGTACTGTTGTTGAAGCAATTGAAAGAAGTTTTTAGTATATTCCTGCTGATAGTTCAGATATTCTTCATGAACACGTAGAGTCTCAGCTTGATGATCGTGAAACCGCATGATACTGCGCTCTGAACTAGAAAGTGCAAGTTGCTGCGTTTGCGCTTGTTGCTCAGTGAATTTACCATTTCCCCACAACGATTGCTGTTGCTGCATTAGTTGGAAAAAGGTTTTGGTATATTCTGTCTGATGCTTCAAAGATTGCTCGTGAACCTGCAAGACGCTACGTTGATGACGATTGAACTCGATCAGGGTGTACTCTAAACTGTCTATAGCTCTTTGGGAATTTTCTGAACTTGGTTGCGGAGGATTGATATCCAGTTCCTCTGATTGCTCGTTGTTCACATTCGCTCCACCGTTAACTGCTTTGTTCTCTATTGGTTCAAACTGATTAGTTAGCCAGCGCATTGAGGAGCCAGCACCGTTGTCAGCCAGCAACCTAGGCGACATTTCCACCGTAGGATTTGGCGTCGTCAAGAGGTTTGTTGCTATATCTTCGATAAATATTGTTGGTTTCTTACCGTTGCTGACGGGTAATTTCACTTGATGCCCATTTTGCAGCGCTTTTTCAAAGGACTGCTTCGTTTTCTCAGACACATAGTTAGTGCTATCTAAGCGGACATTTAAGAGTTGTGGGGAGACTTCTGAGATTTGGCTCTCCAATTGATAGGGATCAAAGTTGAGTAAAGCTAAGCCCGCGACGCGCAATTGCACAACAGCTTCTCGAAGAGTGCGATCGCTATCTTTGGAAGAATTAGCATTTAAAGCCACAGCTATGTGAGGGCGATCGCTCAGGATATCTTTTACCAAACTTGTGAGAATACTTCGCGGCCCAAATTCGATAAAGCAAGAACCGCCCTCAGCATAAATATTTTCAATCTCCTGCTTAAACAATACCTGATTTCTCAGATGTTCTTTGAGGACTTTTTGAATGACTTGCGGCTCGCTTGGATAAGGCTTTCCTGTGACATTGGTATAAACCGGAATTTGTGGCTGTTTGAAAGTAACTTTCTCAATTGCTTTGGCAAAAGGTTTCTGTGCATGAGCCACTAATGGTGTATGAAAAGCCGCCGAAACTCCCAGCAAAACGGTGGAGAACCCTTGAGTTTTCAGAATTTCCTGCACTTTGGCAATTTCAACTTTTGTTCCTGCCAAAACTACTTGATGATGGGAATTTAAGTTAGCAATGGTAACTTGAGGAAAATTCTTGATTAGTTCTGTAACTTGACTAACATCCCCTTTTACCGCCAGCATAGCTCCCGCATCAAATTGGGGATTGGGTGCAGCCATAGCTTGACCCCTAGCTTTGACCAGGAAGAAGTAATCTTCTTCACTCAAAACACCCGCAGCCCACAAAGCTGTTAGTTCTCCAAAGCTATGTCCGGCGACAAAATCTGGTTTAAATCCAGCTTGTTGCAATAGCTTGTACAGACCAACGCTGAAAGCTGCGATCGCCGGCTGTGCATATTCTGTTAGTTGTAATCTTTCTAACTGAGCAGCCTTTTGATTTGAATCGAACACAGGAGCAGGGAAAACGACCTCTGAAAGGGGGTGCAAACCGTCTTGGCGCAACAAACTATCTATTTCAGCATAAATCTGCTGCAAGTCAGGGAAGTTTACCAAGATTTCCCGACCCATTTCCAAGTATTGCGAACCTTGTCCAGAAAACAGCGCTACTACCTTACCTTTTGTCGTCATCCCAGTTTTGCGGTAGTAAATTCCTTGAGGATGTTCCCAGGATTCTGCTTGCGGTTTGTTTGTCAGCCACTCAATACTTGTTTGCAACAAGTTACAAGCCTGTGCGAGAGAATCAGCAACAAACCCAACTCTGGCATTGGCGACAGGAATTTCTAAAGATTTACACGCTGAAATCAGTTCTGCATAATTGCGTTGTCCTGTATCGGATTGCAATTGAAGTTGAACTTCTTGAGCACGCGATAATAACTGCTCAGGTGTTGGTGCAAATAAAAGTACTTGCTGGGAACTGTTGTGTAAACGATAAGCTGCTACCGCTGTTTTGGAAAGTGACGCTTTTTCTTTGGGAGACGCGAGGCGGGAGCTTTTATATTCTTCTAGGACAACATGATAATTTGTGCCACCAAAACCAAAAGAACTTACCCCTGCACGTCTTGGTTGGTCATCGGCGTGAATCCAAGGTCTGGTTTCTGTATTTAAATAAAATGGAGAGCTATCAATTTTCAGTTTTGGGTGCGGTTTGGTGATGTTAATTGTTGGTGGCAATACTTTGTGGTGTAAAGCCAAAGCTGTTTTGATCAAACTCGCTGCACCCGCGGCCGCTTTTGTATGTCCAATCTGTGATTTGACAGTTCCTAGGGCAATATATTGTTTCCTGGGATTGTTTTCGCCAAAAACCTCTTTTATAGATAAGAATTCAGTTGGATCTCCTACCATCGTGCCTGTACCGTGTGCTTCAACTAAACTCACACTTGCAGGCGAAAATCCTGCATCTTCATAAGCACGATGCAAGGCTTTGACTTGACCTTCTGAACTTGGCGCATAGATGCTTTTATAACGACCGTCGCTAGAAGTACCAATACCTTTGATGACTGCATAAATTCGGTCATTATCTCGCTCGGCATCCTCAAGGCGCTTCAGCACCAACATGCCGACACCTTCACCCATCATCATCCCATCAGATTCGGCATCGAAAGGTTTAACATTCTGGCCTGGAGAAACAGCAGGAGTTTTGCTAAAACACATATAGGCAAAAATCGAGTTGTCAGTGTCAACACCGCCAGTCAGCATCATATCGGCTCGATGCTCGGTTAGCTCACTCACAGCCATTTTAAGAGCACTCAATGAACTAGCGCAGGCGGCATCTACTACACAGTTAGTTCCCCCTAAATCCAAGCGATTGGCAATTCGTCCAGCAACTACGTTAGCTAGCATTCCGGGGAAGGCGTTTTCTTCCCATTGCACATATGCACTTTTGATTTTCTCGACAATTTTTTGCGTATCTTCATCGGATAAGCCGCTGCTTTTGAGGACTTTTTCCCAAACCGGATACTGCAATCTTGCACCCAATGGAACCGCTAACTGCCTTCCTGTTGCTGCACCCAAAATCACTCCAGTGCGTTGGCGATTAAACTGTCGGGATTCGCCGTAACCCGCATCTTCAATTGCTGCTTTAGCAACAACTAAACCTAACAACTGCGAAATATCTGTGACTTCCAATATGTTGGGTGGAAGCCCAAATTCCAGCGGATTAAAGTCAATTTCGGGGATAAATCCGCCTCGTTTACAGTAGGTTTTATCAGGTGTTCTGGGGTTGGGATCGTAATAATCTTCTATACTCCAACGCGAAAGGGGCACATCAGTAATACAATCAACTTTTTGAACAATCTTTTCCCAATATTCTTGTAAATTTTTGGATTGCGGGAATATCGAAGCCATGCCGATAATCGCAATATGGCTTTGTTGCCTTTGTGTAGTGGCTTTGGTGCTTATAGGTGCATTTTCAACCATAATTTTTTTCACTTGTATGAGCTTGAGCAGGGACTTCTCACAGTTGCTCACTTCATCTTGCAACTGTGCTAAAACAGCTTCAACTTTAGAAGCAGCCATGATTTCATCTTCACTATCGTGCTTGTGAAATTGTAGATATTTTGAGATCACTTCCTCAATCAATGAGGTAAATTGAAATTATATTTAGAGGAAATACTTCTGTTAACAAATAAGTTGATAACTATTAATTTGTCACTTGCGCTTATACTAGATTGGTTAGTTGTGCATCGCAATTGATATGCAACTTACATGCAACTGAATCTGTCCTTCTAAATAAAATTTTGGTTCATAGTTTTGTCGGTGATTTCAAATTAACAGTGCTAAGTTTGGGTTTGCTCATCTACCGATGATGATTGGGTGGATGAATCATCATCTGTATGACAAACTTCTATAGAATTACTTCCAAAATTGGGTTCTTCATCTCTTTTCCCTATTATCGCCTGGCGCTGAACAGCAGCTAATAGCTTTCGCTCAAGTTCACTGATACTAATTCCAAGCTCAGAAGCAGTTTTAGTTTTCCATTCTTCTAGCTCAAAATCATGATAATTGAGCCATTCATGCACCACAAGGCGGGCCATCTCAGCTTTGCGAAGAGTCTGGCGGGCTGCATGAAAAATGAGCCGCTGGTTATCAAAGCTTGGCAATGAGAGCATGAATCGCTGTAGTTTCATTTTCTCTGAGGTCTTTGGGGCGATCGCTGTTACTCACATAGCTATAAATCTCTTATTTATTAGTATGTCATACAGTAGGAATTAATCACAAAAGTTGCATACAAATTGCATCCATCTTAATTTATATCCTGATTATCAACTGTTGAGACTGCTAAGAAAATAATTTATATCAAAGTAAGCTTCTGCTGCACATAATTTCAGTCAATCATCGGTGAGTTACATAAGTTATATGTATTGGTTACACAAAAACAAAATTTATTAACAAAAGACTTTCCTAATCCATAAATTAATTTACAAGGTTCATCAGTTTAGTTTTGTTAAAATTGGCATTTTCAAACATTCCTTAGTTAACCTCTATCTAAACTTGAACTTCTTGACTATTAAAAGCGCAACGTATAAGAAACAACCATCTGCTTTTAAGAGCAGCTTGAGTAACATATTAGACAAGTTTTTCTGATGATGAACTGTGTATAAGAAAGTATTAAGCAATAAAATGTCTTGTGTTTACATCTATCCGAAAGTTGATTTATTTTAAATTTACATATATAGCAATCAATTATTTCTTTTTTTTGGTAAAATTTTTATTTATCAAGAACAATATTTTGCAGTAATGTAAAGTTAGCCACTGGTAACTATATCTAAAGAATGACAAATAATCTGAGCAATAAAATATGTGTCATATCCCTTGTAAGCCACATCAATCCTTTTAAGATATTGTTTAGCAGCGCGGACAAAATACGGTTAATCACAACAGTATAAAGTGACAATACATCACTACTATTTAGCGAATTTGTGTCGAGCATAATGTTAGTTATCTAGCATCTAATCTGTTGCATATGGGTTGCAATTGAGTATCAGTCAGTTTATCGTATGTGATTAAATCAAGGAATTGCATACTGTTCGATTAACACACTGGATAGATGTAAAAGTTAGGAGAATAAAAATATTAAATTCACCTGATTACTTCATCACTTCCTACATTCTTAACCGCACAGTATGCGATACGAGTTAATACGATAAACCGTCTTGTATAAAGCGTTCTGCATAATTTTACTTACACGAAACTATAAGGGCTTGCTGGCATGAGACTATCTGAGCTAGATCCACTCATCCCGCTAACTGAGTTAAGAAACGAACTCCTGAAGTTGCCAAAAGGCTACTCGTTTTATGAAGAAGAACTGGTAGACTTTTTATCCCGACGAAGATGGCCTGAGAGCAATCGTCGCATTGACAGGACTACTTTCTGGCGGTGGAGAAATGACAATGGAATTGAGCATCAAAAAGTATTCAGCAGATTGGATATCTTGAAACTCTGCCAAATTTGCGATCACTACCGCATAGATGGAACTCGCAACGAATACTTAGCGATCATGAAAAAGAGCAAAGAAGTAGTATTAAACAAGTAAAAATACATCTGGTTAGATGCATAAAGTACCAAATGGCTCTAATAAAAGCCGATTTTGCTAACGGATTGATGGATACTTTTTCGATAGTTCCATCTTCCTAGCTTTTTCTTTGCCAACAATTTAGACCGGACGTTATCAGGCAATCTATAAAATGTACTTTATCTTCTGTCTTGCTTGAAAATTTACTTTCATCCTGCGTTGTCAAGGCAGTTTATGGGTATCTCTTGCATATAGCAATTCTTACTTGGGTTAGATACAAAAATTTCACCACGAGGTCTAAGGGAAAAACATTTATCCCTTACCCCTTTCCCAAAACTCTATACAGTTCCGCTATAAAGTGAGAGGTCCCCTATTATCAGTGTCGTTCAAGTTGCTCTAAATCATTCAACAACGCAGTCAGTAATTCAGAACTCCCACTTCAAAATACAAAAACCTAATGGTAAGCAGTATTTTGGCTGCTTGCTACGTGTAAATTATACCGATTCAATTAATGATTGCAACAAATCCTTTGATATAGACGTTGCAATGCAATGTCTCTACATGGTCTATCTGTCACATTCTTTTTTTTAATTGGTATTAAATGCATGAATGGCGTAGATGCAAAAAGAAGTCTAATTGCTGGAAATGGTAATTAGAACTTCAAAAGCAGCTTGTTGTTAGACATCGCTAACTTGGAAGACATGATTATGGTACACAAACAAAAGCAATCATTCATAAAACCAGCAGGTTGGCCGTCGATAATTTTGGCAGCTGCGCTGGCTGTAGTAACTGGTGCAGTTTTTATCTACAGCTTTTCACGATTTCAAAACTCTATATTGAACCCTCCAGCACCTACCCCAAGCAGCCTTCCTACTATGGCTGCTGTTGCTGCTTTAGGGCGTTTAGAACCGCAAGGGGAAGTTATTCGTCTTTCAGCTCCCGATTCCCAAGCGGGTGTTCGAGTTGCAAAACTCCTGGTAAACAAAGGAGACAGAGTGCGTCGAGGGCAAATAGTTGCAATTCTTGATAGTTATGATACTCGGCTTGCAGCCTTAGAAAAAGCCCGAAAACAAGTCTTAGTTGCCCAAGCTAGTCTCAACCAAGTAAAAGCGGGAGCAAAAGCCGGAGATATCTCTGCACAACAAGCAACAATTGCTCGTCTGGAAGCTGAGTTAAATGGTGAAACTTCTGCACAACAAGCAACCATCGCTCGCATAGCGGCAGAATTGCGTAATGCTGAGAGCGAAAATCAGCGATATCAGCAGTTATATAAAGAAGGGGCAATTTCATCTTCCGATTCAGACGCTAGGCGTTTGCGAGTCGAGACTGTTCAACAACAACTCAATGAAGCTAAAGCTTCCCTGAATCGCACTATTGAAACTATTCAAAAGCAGTTAAGCGAAGCCAAGGCCAAGCTCAAGAGTATTGCTGAAATTCGTCCCACCGATATCCAAGCAGCACAAGCTGATGTAGACAGTGCGATCGCCTCAGTGAAACAGGCTCAAGCAGACTGGGATTTAAGTGTTGTGCGATCGCCTATAGCAGGACAAATCTTAAAAATTAATACTTGGCCCGGAGAAATTATTGGCAGTACGGGAATAGCTAACTTAGGTCGCACACAGCAGATGTATGTAGTCGCAGAAGTCTATGAAACTGATATCCAAAAAGTGCGTATAGGTCAGTCTGCTACCATTACTAGTGATGCTTTTTCAGGAAAACTACGAGGAACAGTCACAGATATCGGTTTGCAAGTTGGCAAACAAAATATCTTCAGTAATAATCTACAGTCAGATACAGATAATAAAGTTGTTGACGTAAAAATTCGCATCAATAACTTAGCAGATAATGAACAAGTTGCTGCTCTTACTGAATTACAAGTGCAGGTACTCATTGATATCTAAACTCCTGGAATAACTTGATGGTGTGGAAAAAAGTTAAAGGGTAAAAGGTAAGGGATAAATTTTAGCCTTTCCCCTTTTTCTTTTCCCTATTAACCAAACTGTACTCAACATCACAATTCAAGTATTTTCACCAACAGTCTAATCTGCATCATTTGAGGTTTACAAGATGATTCTCAATATACCTCTAGCTTGGCTACAACTGTCACAGCAAAAAGCTCGCTTTCTTGTAGCTTTAGCTGGTATCGCCTTTGTCGCAGTTTTGATGTTTATGCAAATTGGCTTCCAAGATGCCCTTTATGCTAGTGCTACAAAGCTGCATAGAAATCTTCAAGGAGATTTATTTATCATCAGCGCCCAATATAAATCTTTAACATCTAGTCAAAGCTTTCCTCGTTGGCGTTTATATCAGGCATTAGGCGTTGATGGCGTAGAATCAGTTAGCCCTTTATACATGCAATTTGCTAAGCTCAAAAATCCAGTTAGTGGTCTAAAGTTTCCACTCTATGTGATTGGATTTGATCCAGTTAAATCAGTTTTTCGCTCTCCCGAACTTCAGCAGAATTATAAGTTATTACAAAACCCTAGGATGGTTTTATTCGACCGTGCTTCTAGACCGGAGTTTGGAGCGATCGCTCAAGATTTTGAGCAGGGCAAAAACGTAAATATTGAAATATTCAGCTATACCGCATTAGTTGGCTATAAAGTTACAATTGGGGGCTTGTTTACCCTAGGGCCTTCCTTTGGAGTTGATGGCAACTTGATTGTTAGTTCTTCAGCTTTCCTGCGAATATTCCAAGATCGCTCAGTACAAAATATAGATATAGGATTAATTACACTCAAACCCGATGCCGACCCAAAAAAAGTTTTAGCAACTTTATCAGCTAGCTTACCTGAAGATGTTGTAGTTGTTACTCGTAACGATTTTATTACATTTGAAAAAAATTATTGGACTCTCAGGACACCTATTGGATTTGTATTTAATCTGATGGTAACAATGGGGTTTGTTGTTGGTGTAATAGTTGTCTATCAAATCCTTTATAGCAATATTTCCACTCACTTAGCTGAATATGCAACTTTAAAAGCAATGGGCTTTAAAAACAAATATCTGCTGAGTGTAGTTTTTCAACAAGCCTTAATTTTAGCATCTCTAGGTTATATTCCAGGTTTTGCTATATCCATAGCTCTGTATGATGTGGCAAAAAATGCTACTAAATTACCAGTTAGTATGAGTTCAGATAAAGCAGCTATAGTATTGATTTCTGCAATCATAATGTGCTTAACTTCTGGATTTTTATCTACAAAAAAACTACGAAATGTAGATCCAGCAGATATTTTTTAACTTGATGTTTATCTTCATAAAATAATGAAACCAAAATTTATTGTTGACATCAAAAATCTTAATCAATACTTTGGCAAAAAAACCTTGCGAAGTCAGATCCTATTTGATATCAATTTTAGAATCAAATATGGAGAAATTGTAATTATGACTGGGCCATCAGGCTCAGGAAAAACAACCTTACTAACTTTAATTGGTGGGTTACGTTCTGTCCAAGAAGGAAGTCTAGAATTTCTAGGTCAGGAGCTTTATGGAGCTAGTAATGAGCAATTAGTAAGAGTACGTCGCCATATCGGCTATATTTTCCAAGCTCACAACTTGCTAGATTTCTTAACAGCTCGACAGAATGTTCAAATGTCTCTAGAATTACACAAAGCTATTCCCGAATCAGAAGCTTGCAGTAAGTCAGAAGCGATGCTTAATGCAGTTAATTTGGGTAATCGAATTAATTACTACCCACATGATCTCTCAGGAGGACAAAAGCAACGAGTAGCTATCGCTCGCGCTTTAGTAAGTCATCCTAAATTAGTATTAGCTGATGAACCTACTGCTGCTTTAGATAGCAAGTCAGGACGAGATGTTGTTAACTTAATGCAGCAATTAGCTAAAGAACAGAATTGCGCCATTTTAATGGTTACTCATGACAACCGAATTTTAGATATTGCCGATCGCATAATTCACATGGAAGATGGTCATCTGATTAAAGAAGTTTTGTAACCCTAAATTACGATGATAAGTAGGTCGGCGTAAATAATTATTATTGGGATAAGGCAGGGGGCAGGGAGAGAAAGAGTTTGAGCCTTATTTACTTTTCTTTACACAGTTTGGTTTTATTACACCGACTTACTTACTAAAAGTTTGTGTATTGTGTTTGTATCCAAGGCAACAACCTAGCCATAACAAGGAGCCAGAGAAAACTGTGAGGGACAGCTTCCACTATAGATGTGGCTAACTCTTTGCAATGTACTGGCTCCTCCTAACTTCTGATTTGTTTTTTTTCAATAAAAATATTCCTTAAGTCCAAGGTAGAACACATCTGGAGTATGAGGCTATGTCTTCACAAGTAATAGAAAATATAAAAGTAGTTTTTAATAAACTTATAGAAATAATAATTTATAGTAAGTAGAAAACCTATCCTGATAAAATAATTTTAAAATATTATATGAACTAATTTAATCAAGCGATCGCTCGTATTTTTCATATTTATAAAAGTCATCTGCTAACCTAATTCAAAATTCGTAATTCTCGAATAACATGGTGAAAGATTTTGTTTTCTGTCTCCAAGAAGCAGCTTTATCGTTGATATTTAAAAAGTCTTGGACACCAAAAGAACCTTCAGAATGTTACGTGAATCCTCCTTGTGGATGTAACAATCCAGGGAAAAACCTCAAGTGTGAAGATTGTCCATATCTTGAGGCTTGCCTCTCTAATTGCAGGCTTGAAGCAGCTTATAAAAAGTAATTTTCAAGCATCTGTGTGAGTTTCTTCTTCAAATGATTGGTAGGAAACAACAGTTATTCTTAATATTTTAAGACAGCAGGCTGGCAGAGTTAACATCCAAAAATAACGTTGCTTGGGCTTGCTGACGCAAAATAGAAGCTGGATAGTCTGTACTTATAGACTTCTGCAATATCTCCTTTACCACATGTGCTTTACGTTTTTCTGGCGCTAGGCAGAGAATTTTTTTGGCTGCACAAATCATCGGGATTGTCAGAGTAAAAGCGTATTGTGGCACAGCTTCTAAATTCGGAAAATAACCTGTGCTCACTTGTTGCTGACGATTCGCAGTATCCAGTTTTACCAGTTTTACACAGTAAGGATCTTGAAAATTCGCTACAGATGGATCGTTAAAAGCCAAATGCCCATTTTCACCAATACCGAGACAGCATAAGTCAATTGGTTGTGCTTGTAGTAGCTTAGTGTAGCGATCGCATTCTCCCACAGGTTGCAATGTATCACCTTCTAGATAGTGAAATTTCTTCGGATCAACCCGCTTTTCCACACGTTCTCGCATATATCGCCGGAAACTTGCAGTATGGTCAGCAGCAATTCCTAAATATTCATCTAGATGAAACAGAGTAATCCGTGACCAATCTACACCACCTAATGTAATCAAAGCATCAATAAATTTAATTTGGGAGTTACCTGTTGCTAACAATACTGCGGCTGTATCCTGTTGCGTGAGAACGTCCTGTAAATACTTTTGAGCAATTTCAGCAACGTTCTGCGCCATTTCGACCTCAGAGTTGTAAATCTGCACTAGTAAATCATCAACGCGAAAAATGTTTGTAGCGGCTAGCATGTGCTTAAACAGAAGGTTGTTAACGTAATTCGTAATTACTACTTTTACAAAGAAATAACTTGAGGGTCGGTATTTGTCCGCTCATCAATCACTAGAGGTTTTAGGATTTAGCAGTTTCAGTTAACCTATGACCAGTTTAAAACAATCTCCTGTTGTTTAGCAGGTTCGTTTAATGCTTACACTATCATCTGTCCACCGCGTCTGCCAGAGATTAAAATCTCAGGCTAATAGCTCAAGTCGTCTCAAGACGACTATTAATGGGTTTGAGTCCACTTAGGTGGACTTCTGCTATTAGCCTAGAAATTCATTTCCAGGCGGTCGAGGATACTAGTGGAGGTTAGCGGACTCGAACCGCTGGCAGTTTCAATTAACCTATGACCAGTTTAAAACAATCTCCTGCTCTTTAACCGATTCATTTAATTCCCATGTTTGACTGCTGATACTAGCATCTGTCCCCCGCGTCCGCCAGAGATTAAAATCTCAGGCTAATAGCTCAAGTCGTCTCAAGACGACTATTAATGGGTTTGAGTCCACTTAGGTGGACTTCTGCTATTAGCCTAGAAATTCATTTCCAGGCGGTCGAGGATACTAGTGGAGGTTAGCGGACTCGAACCGCTGACATCCTGCTTGCAAAGCAGGCGCTCTACCAACTGAGCTAAACCCCCATAAAATTAAAAAGGCAGAATTTGTTTGCCTTCGTTATTTTAACTTATATTGTACCGTTGTCAAAGAGATGAAGTCAGAAAACACTCAAGTTGTTGCAACACTGTATAAATTTGTCAAATTGCCAGATTTTGCCGACAAACGAGATTCCTTGTTGTCTTACTGTCAAGAGCAAGGTGTCAAGGGGACAATTTTACTAGCAGCAGAAGGTATTAACGGTACAATTGCTGGTTCGCGTCAAGCGGTTGACTCTGTTATCTCCTTTGTGCGTTCTGACCTCCGTTTGGCAGACCTAGAATACAAAGAATCTTATACTGATACTCCGCCATTTGAGCGGATGAAGGTGCGGTTGAAACCAGAAATTGTCACTCTGGGGTTGCCTGAAGTTGACCCGAATGAGCAAGTTGGTACTTATGTCAACCCCCAAGAATGGAATGATTTGATTTGTGATCCAGAAGTAACTGTCATTGACACTCGTAATGATTATGAAGTGAATATCGGCACTTTCCAAGGAGCGCAAAATCCTCAGACTGACTCATTTCGAGAATTTCCGGAATATGTTCGCCAGCATCTTGATCCAACTAAACACAAAAAGGTTGCCCTATTTTGTACTGGTGGTATTCGCTGTGAAAAAGCTTCATCCTTTATGCTTGCTCAAGGATTTGCAGAAGTTTATCACCTCAAAGGCGGCATCCTCAAGTATTTGGAGGAAGTTCCAGAAGCAGAAAGTTTGTGGCAAGGGGAATGTTTTGTTTTTGATGAGCGGGTAGCCGTCAGTCATGGGTTAGAAGAAGGGACTTATGAATTGTGTCTCAGTTGTGGGTATCCAATTTCTGAAGAAGATAAGATGTCTCCCAAGTATAAACAAGGCATTTCCTGTGCCTATTGTTTTGATGGCTTAACTGAGGAGAAAAGAGCGCGTCAGCAAGAGAAATGGCGACAGATACAGTTAAAGGGGACTGGGGCATAGGACATGGGGAATTGGGGACTCTCAAGAGGGGGAAAGGGAAAAGGTTAAAGCGCAAAGTCTGAGCGGAGGCTTCCTCCGATGGTCTGTTCACTGCCGAGAGGCGCAAAGCCTTGCGCCTCTCCCTTGTGTCCAGAGGACACAAGGCAACCGTTCTTTTAGAACGGTTGGGCAGTAAGACCCGCATAGCGATGGCTCCGCCAACGCCAAGGCGAACAGAACTTTGTAAGAGAGGGTAAGGGGATAATTTTTGCTTTTCTCAAATCCTATGCTTTATGGCAAAATTTTTAATTCTTTAACGCTAGGGTTAAACCATCTGCAATAGGTATCAAGCTGAGACTAATTCGCGTGTCTTGATGCAACTTTTGATTAAAAGCGCGGATCTTTTTGGTTCGATTGTCCTGCACTTGAGGATCCGCAACCCTTCCTGACCAAAGAACATTATCGATCGCAATCAGTCCACCCGGACGCACAAGTTGCAGCGATCGCTCATAATAATCATCATACTTGCTCTTATCGGCATCGATGAAAGCAAAATCAAAAGTTTCTGTTTCTTTGGCTACTAGCAATTTATCTAAAGTTTCCATTGCAGGAGCAATGCACAGATGAATTTTATCAGCCACCCCTGCTTGTTGCCAATAGCGTCGAGCGATCGCTGTAAATTCCTCACTCACATCACAGGCTATAACTTTTCCCTCTGGCGGTAACGCTAATGCCACCACCAAGGAACTATAACCTGTAAATACCCCCAATTCCAAAGTTTTCTTAGCTCCTAACAACTGTACTAATAATGCTAAAAACTGTCCTTGTTCAGGAGCAATCTGCATTTTCCCCATTGGATGCTGGGCTGTTTCTTGCCTCAATTGGCTCAAAATTTCCGGTTCCCGCAGAGAGACTGACAGTAAATACTCATATAGGTTTTGTTCGAGTCCTAGTGTTTGAGTTGTCATAACTAAGCAAAGAGCTAATTTTACAAC
Organism: Komarekiella atlantica HA4396-MV6; assembly: GCA_019359395.1. Lineage (GTDB taxonomy): Bacteria > Cyanobacteriota > Cyanobacteriia > Cyanobacteriales > Nostocaceae > Komarekiella > Komarekiella atlantica. The sequence goes on along the minus strand of JAHHHK010000010.1, from coordinate 190,799 downwards.
ACGCGATCGCTTAGACAATATATGTGTAGAGATGTTGCAGACAAACACTTAGCTTGAGTTACTTGCCTAATCCCTTTTAATATTAAAAAATATTGTCTGAAAAATTTATTACTATTGCTTATATCAGGGGGGAGTATCAATGAGCCGTCCAATAATTCTTGGTATTGTCGGTGATAGCGCCGCTGGAAAAACAACACTAACTAAAGGCATCGCTCAGGTACTCGGCCCTGAAAATGTTACCCTCATCTGCACAGATGATTACCATCGTTACGATCGTCAACAACGTGCAGAAATCGGGATCACTGCCCTCCACCCTGACTGCAACCATCTAGATATTATGCAGCAGCACCTATCGCTGCTACGCACAGGACAGGCAATCCTCAAGCCAGTTTACAGCCACAAAACCGGTACTTTTGAGCCGCCGCAGTACATCAAGCCCAATAAATTCGTAATTATTGAGGGATTACTCGGTTATTCTACCCGTGCCGCCCGCGATGCTTATGACGTTAAAGTTTATCTTGCGCCTCCTGAAGAATTACGCGCCAAGTGGAAGGTCAAACGAGATACCCAAAAGCGGGGTTATACCGCTGAACAAGTTCTGGCGGAACTAGAAAAGCGCGAACCAGACTCAGAGCAATTTATCCGTCCGCAGCGACAGTGGTCTGATATAGTAATTAGTTTCTACCCGCCTACAGAAGAAGAGGATGAAACCAATGGACACCTGAATGTCCGCCTGGTACTGCGTCCAACAATTCCCCACCCAGATTTTACCCAGATTGTGCAAGCCTACGATATTAATTCCCTCTCAGCGATCCGCCTGGGACTAGACCGGGATATGAGTAAACCCGTAGATGTCTTAGAAGTTGACGGTCATGCCACCTTGGAACAGGTAAACAAGCTAGAGCATATTATATGTTCCGATATGCCGCATTTACGAAATATATGCGATCGCGAAAGTAACCCAGAACTAGGCAAAATTGCTGGTACAACTGGTGAGACACTCCAAAGTTATCCTCTTGCCCTTACTCAATTAATCATTACCTACCACATGCTGAAAGCAACGCAAACCTACCAATAACAAGCGAAGATAAAGGGAACTGGCTTGCGAACCCGTTTAGTGCAGCACGGTTTTGGGCTGGGCTATTGCTCATGCGATCGCACTGCTCAAATTTCAGATGCAGAAACACGCCCTTCAATTGGTTCATATTTATCCTCTAGCAACCAAAATTGAGCCTCTTCGTAAGTTGAACCAGTAAATATGACTTTATAATCTTTGGCGGGGTTATACACACGACAACTTCCTTCCCAATTACCAAGGAGTAATAACACGTAAGGGTGTGACAGCATTGCATCAATCTAGACTTCCGCAAACTCGCAATTATTCCTTACTAGGTCGGGTACGGGGAGTGACGTGGTATCGATTTTCTGTATCAATTTTTACCTCTCCATAAAACTGCTATCACTCACCTTTAAGCAAACCATAAGCGAGAGTATTGAAAATACCGTTTCGAGTTCTCGTGTGTTGCCTCAAGCACCCTTCTAGCTTAAATCTGTTTTTTTCTAAAACCCTTACTGAAGCGGTATTGAAATCAAGAACATGAGCAGTTAAGCGAGTCACTTCGAGATGATCAAACGCATATTGAACAAAAACACGGAGTGCATCAGTAGCTAATCCTTGCCCACAATATACTTTAGCTAGCCAGTAGCCAATCTCTGCTCTATGCACTTTCCCAACTTTTAAGTCATCTACACCAACTGAACCAATTAAATAACCTTCAGAATTGCGAAGTGCAAAAGATATTTCTCTTCCAGTTTCTCTCAAAAACTTCAGCCTATGCTGTATCCACCAATCTGCGATGGCTTCTGTATATGGATAAGGAATGACAGGAATTGCATCGGAAATACTTCTATCGTTGAGATGTTCCAAGTAAGCAGCTTTATCTGTGGGGTAAATGCTGGTCAAATGAAAACCGTCACGAACGTCTAATTTCATATCGGAGATATCTGACAAATTATTAAACTACATCGAGTAAACTAACACTGAATCTAAGCTCAATTACCACACTTATAACGCCACATCATAGCTAGCTTCATAGATAACCTCATGCTAACTTGACGCTAAACACCAATGGCTAACCTTCAGATTGCCGTCCTGACGAGAAATAAAACTGCTTAACCGTAGATGTAATACCAATTTAAAAAAAGAATGTGACAGATAGACCATGTAGAGACGTTGCAATGCAATGTCTCTACTCTGATAGCAAAATGTGCAAAAAAGAGAAAATTGGCCAAAATTAAAGATTTTCGTAAATAAAGATGATTATGAAAGCAAACAAGGGATAACTAAAGATAGTTCCAACTAAGGTGACTATTCTCTTAGTTCTTCTATGACCTATTGCCTCAGAATTGCCGATATACCCACAAATGAACGTCCGCGTGAGCGGCTAATGACCCATGGCCCCAAAATTTTAGCTACAGCAGAATTAATTGCAATTCTTCTAGGCACTGGTCAAGGGCCGGGAAAACTGTCAGCGGTGGGTTTGGGACAATATATCTTGACCGAATTAGGCAAACACCAGCGTGACCCTTTGGCAGTTCTCCGAGAAGTCACCCCCGCAGAGTTGATGCAAATTCCTGGTATTGGCCCAGCAAAAGCGACAACTATACTGGCGGCAATTGAATTGGGCAAACGCGCTTTTCAATCTCGTCCCCTAGACCGTACATTAATCGATAGTCCAGTTGTTGCTGCTGCTGCTCTCAGTCAAGATTTAATGTGGCAGACACAAGAACGTTTTGCAGTGCTGCTGTTAGATGTCAAAAATCGCTTGCTAGGCACACAAGTAATTACCATTGGTACTGCAACCGAAACCCTAGCTTCCCCGCGTGAAATTTTTCGGGAAGTTATTCGTCAAGGAGCAACGCGGGCAATAGTTGCTCACAACCATCCTTCTGGTAACATTGAACCCAGCCAGCAAGATATAGAATTGACGCGCCAATTATTAGCAGGGGCGCAGTTTTTAGACATTCCGCTGCTAGATCACCTCATTTTGGCCAATGGCAATCACCAGAGTTTGCGGGAGACGACAACCTTATGGAACGATTATCCTCAAGGGGATTGAAGGCAATTTGGGATTGGGAATTCTTCCCAATCTTGTCATTTTGATTGTTATTGTTGTGCGTTAGCCATGATATAATCGGGAGTCTTGGGCGATTAGCACAGTGGTAGCGCACATCCTTCACACGGATGGGGTCACTGGTTCAAATCCAGTATCGCCCATTTACATATAGCAAGGCTTTCAGCCAATTAACTAATATATCCTTCAGTAAAGTATGCCATTTTCTGAAAGGATACTATAAAGATATAACCCTTCAAGTAATACTAAAATCAGGAAATACACACCCAAAAATTAATTGTTCTTGGTTTCGTATTTACTCTCCAGCATTTCTTCCATTTACAAACCCATCTATTTCATATGATGCTCATGTTCAATTGTATTACAGCGACATAAATAATTTAAGAATTCATGAAAATAGAGTCAGTCCTGAAAGTTATGTAAGTTTTATTGATGACGAAGGAGGAACTTGGAATATTATTAATTGTAAAGAATTGAATAATATTCCAGAATCACCTGGCTTATCTTTTGGTTTAAAAAAACAAGGAAAATAATACCTGACATAACTCAAATGGAAATACTTAAACTAGACAGCCATCCAGAATTAATACTCCAACAGATAGAAAAATTTTTAAAACAGCATCACGCTAAATTAGTAGTAGGAGCCAAGAAAGAATTCTTTCTAATCATACGAGGACAACAATATAAAATATGCAACGTAAAATTTCTAGAAGATGTCAATGAATTACCCAGGAGTTATGATGAAGACAGAATAGTAGTAGAATGTATTTAGTGTACTAAAAGGTTTGTGTCAACTGATAAGTGAAAAGCAAGTTTATCTATTAACTGAAGCTTTGTTAATTTCGTCTCTTATTCTTCAATTAAAAACTGCTCTTGCTGAGATTAACAGGCAAGAGCAGTTTTTAATAGCAAAGTTCAAACTAAGAATTTAGGCATCCTCAAGTTCAAATTGAGCCACCGTAACAGCGTTAAAAGCAAAAGCCAAAACTAATGGCATTGGAGACTGGAGCCAAAAGGTAAAAAGAACAGCTAAAATTGTCCCAATTACTGCGGACATCGACCATAAACGTTCCTCAAAAGTTAATCCTTTTTCGGCTTTAATTGTTCTGAGAACTTTAGAGGGAATTGGTTCAGGCATTACTCCGCCGGGAGGAAAAGCCCAAAAGTTGTTACGCCGCTCGACAAACAAATCTGTCCAGCCATTTTCTTGGCACCATGCCTCGATCCATTGAAGAGAGTAATGATTCATCATCGTCGGGGTTGTGAGTTCGGCTTGTTGAATTTGTATAGTTGGCGAAATATAAATATCTTGGAGATTCCTGACGAATTAGATGAGCGCTATTAAAGTGAATATAAGATTATTCTGCTTTGCCAAGCACATAAGACACATTTAATTACGCTCAAATGTTGCTTTCCTTAATTAAGAGGCTAACAGTCGCTAGAGGCTATTTAAAGGAAATGACAATAAACTTTACTTCTAAGGTAGAAAGTAAAGTATTGTAAATGATTCAGCAAACAATCGCTGAATTAATATAACTGTGCATATCCTAAAAATCAAACTATAAAATCAAGAATTGTAAACATATTAATGAGCTATTGCTTTCGATTGTTAACTCATTGTGAATTCTGAGACTCAAGCTAATATTCAAATGCGATAAGCTAAAAATGCAGCTATAAGATACAAAATTGGCTAGCAATATGTTTTTGCGGCGAGGGTTAGCGTTACTTCTGGGGCTTATAATATGGTGCGCGGCTCATCCCGCACTGGCGGCAGACTGGACTCATCCACTGTCATTTAGCAATGCAGAGTTGACAAGACACGATTTTTCTGGTGAGAGCTTGCAAGCTGCGGAGTTTTCTAACGCCAACATGGAACTGGCCAACTTTACAGACGCGGACTTGAGGGGAGCAGTATTGAGCGCTTCGGTAATGACGCAAGCGAATCTGCACGGAGCGGATTTAACTAACGCAATGGTTGATCAGGTAAACTTGACTAAAGCTGATTTGAGCGATGCAGTTTTCAAAGAGGCTCTTTTGCTCCGCGCCATCTTTACTGATGTGAATATAGACGGGGCAGATTTCACAGATGCAGTTTTAGATAAGGTGCAAATCAAAGAACTGTGCGGTAAAGCTAGTGGTGTGAATTCTAAAACTGGCGTGGAAACTAGTTATTCTCTGGGATGTAAATGAAGCGTGTTGGTATAATTGGTGGTGGGCAGCTTGCCTGGATGATGGGAGATGCAGCAAAAAAGCTAGGTGTGGAATTGGTATTGCAAACTCCTAGTCAGGATGATCCAGCTGTGTCAATTGCTCAAGAAATTGTTTTCGCCCCAGTTGATGACGCTAGCGCCACAGAAATATTAGCGAAGAAATGCGATGTCATCACTTTTGAAAACGAGTTTGTTAATTTAGACGCTTTATCCTTGGTAGCGCAAAAAGGCGTTTGCTTCCGCCCTAGGTTAGAAGCCTTGGCTCCTCTTTTAGATAAATATCATCAGCGTTGCTATTTGCGCGATTTGGGATTACCTGTCCCCCAGTTTTTTGCCCTCGACGAGCTAGAACATCTCAAGTCTAAAATGAGATATTTGAGCTTTCCAGTAGTCCTCAAATCCCGACGCCACGGATATGACGGTCAAGGTACTTTTATAATTCAGGACTTTGCTGCTTTACAACAAAAGCTAAATGAAACCGCAACAAAAACTTTAAGTCAACCACTTTTCTTGTTAGAAGAATTTGTACCTTTTGAAAGAGAATTGGCAATAATTGCGGCGCGTTCTGTATATGGGGATGTTGTAACCTATCCAGTTGTGGAAACTCAACAAGAACAACAGGTATGTCGGCGGGTAATTGCTCCAGCTCAGATTACGCCTAATCAAGCAGCGGAAATTGAAGCGATCGCACACACTCTATTAAATAGCTTACAAGTAGTAGGCGTTTTTGGGATTGAGCTATTTCTGAGTGCTAATGGCAAAATTCTGGTTAATGAAATCGCCCCCCGCACCCATAATTCGGGACATTTCTCCCTTGACGCTTGTGAAACTTCTCAGTTTGAGCAGCACCTTCGAGCAGTTTGTGGTTTACCTTTGGGTAATCCTGCTTTGCAGTGCGCTGGTGCTGTGATGGTCAACCTACTAGGGTACGAAAATTCTCAAAGCGACTATCAAAGCAAGCGCCAACAATTAGCAAAAATTCCCCAAGCACACGTTCATTGGTACGGGAAAAGTGAATCGCGTCCTGGGCGAAAGTTGGGACATGTTACTGTTCTGTTGGATAATCAGCACCAGGATAGATTGAGTGCGATCGCGATCGCCCACACCATAGAATCCATCTGGTATCCCAGTTAACTTTTCTAGAAAATTCCGATATGGAATACACAGCATCTTTTGGAAGGCTATAATGAGTTAGTTGCACTACGACGTTGGTGACTGCCATCAAGTTTTTTGATCTATGCCTTTAAAGACAAGGGAGTCAACTGTTCTCGTGGCAGTAGACCGGGCATGTACCCGGAAACTTTAAACGAGGAATTTAGGTTCCCACCTGGTTTAACCAGGTCATAAACTTAGGTAAAACGGCGTCGCGGTGAACTCAAAATTATTAGCTCCCAAAGTTAATCAGAACTTGGGAGCTTTAACTATTTAAATTAGTACAACTTATAATAACAATAAGAAATTAAAAACATAAAATATCAAACAAGTCTTAGTAAGCATTTTAGCTGTATTAATCAAACAAATTTAATCTTCTGTAACTTAAAAGTTAGTAACGCCTGTTTATGAAAACAAAATCTGTATAAATTGATTCTAATTTAGGTATCGTTCAGAGTTAAGATGACAAAATTGCTGCAAATTGTGGTTAAAGCTACAAAAAATTGTCACAAAAACCAATTAATACTGTGTTTCCAGCCTCGGTTTTCCGACTCGACAATGGTTTAACATTTATTCATCAAGAAATTCCCACTACCCCTGTAGTTGTGGCTGATGTTTGGGTGCGTGCTGGAGCTACCCTAGAGCCAGAACCGTGGTTTGGAATGGCACACTTTTTAGAACACATGATTTTTAAAGGTACGGCGACGCTACCCCCTGGAATGTTTGATCACAATGTTGAAAATAGGGGTGGCGTGAGTAATGCGGCTACGAGTTATGATTATGCTCATTACTCCCTCACCACAGCAGCCCCTTACCTGAAAGATACTTTGCCCCACTTGGGAGAACTGCTGTTGAATGCAGCAATTCCCGAAGATGAATTTGTCCGCGAACGTGATGTAGTACTGGAGGAAATTCGCGCTTGCCAAGATGATTCTGACTGGATAGGATTCCAATCCCTGATTACAAGCATCTATCAACACCACCCTTATGGGCGTTCAGTGTTAGGTAGTGAGCACGATTTGATGCAGCAATCACCAGAAGCAATGCGCTGTTTTCACCGCACTCATTATCAGCCGGAAAATATGACAGTGGTGATTGTCGGGGGTATTGCTCAGCAACCAGCCTGGGAAATGGTAAATCGCTCATTTTCTGATTTTGCCAAACGTCCTGATTGTCCACAGTCTAAAAAAGTGGCAGAGCCAGCAATAACAAAAATCCGCCGTCAAGAACTGTGTTTACCACGCATAGAACAAGCGCGGCTGCTGATGGCGTGGTTAGTACCAGGAGTAGAGGAACTCCGCACTGCTTATGGTTTAGATTTGTTGTCAGTGTTATTAGCAGAAGGACGGACTTCGCGCTTGGTACGTGATTTGCGGGAGGATATGCAATTGGTGCAGGGAATTTGCAGTAATTTTTCCCTACAACGAGAATCGAGTTTATTTACAATTACTGCCTGGTTGGAACCAGAAAATCTGGAGCAAGTTGAATCTTTGATTTGCACTCATTTGGATGATTTGCAAACTATCGGAATTAGCGAACATGAACTTGCTCGCACAAGCAGGCTGCTTTGTAATGAGTATGCGTTTTCTACCGAAACGCCAAATCAGCTCACGGGGCTTTATGGCTACTACAATACCATCGCTCAAGCTGAATTAGCAGTGACATATCCTCAGCAGATTCAGTCGTTTGATACCCAAGAACTGCAACAACTGGCTAAACAATATCTTTCACCACAGAATTACGCAGTTACCATACTAAAACCTTGTTAGTCATTAGTCATTAGTCAAGGACAAAGCACAAAGTCTGAGCGAAGGCTTCCTTAGATTAGACGCCAGTTCGCACAAGTCGGGAAACCCGCCCAAGCGACTGGCTCAACTTTGTAAGAGAGGACAAAGGACAAATGACGAATGACAAATGATAAAGGACAAATGACAAATGACAACTTTGCTGCAAAATTCCCCTATCCATCGCACCGTGTTGAACAATGGCATTGTAGTGCTGGTGGCAGAAAATCCGGCTGCTGATATCATTGCGGCGCGAGTCTTTGTGCGTGCTGGTAGTTGTTGCGAAAAGCGGGAGCAGGCGGGGTTAGCGCATTTGCTATCAGCGGTGATGACAAAGGGATGTGATGGACTCTCTAGCTTGGAAATTGCTGAAAAAGTAGAGTCTGTGGGAGCGAGTTTGAGTACAGATAGCTCTAATGATTATTTTTTGCTGTCTTTGAAGACGGTATCATCTGATTTTGCTGAAATTTTAGCATTGGCAGGGCTGATTTTGCGATCGCCCACATTTCCCGAAACCCAAGTTGAACTAGAACGGCGTCTAGCACTACAAGACATTCGCTCACAACAAGAACAACCGTTTACTGTGGCCTTTGAGCAAATGCGCCAGGTAATGTACCAAAATCATCCCTATGCTATGTCGGTACTAGGAGATGAAACAACAATGGGCAGTATAACTCGTGCAGATTTAGTGCAGTATCATCAAACTTACTTTCGTCCAGATAATGTGGTAATTAGTATTGCTGGGCGAGTCACACCAACAGATGCAGTTGATTTGGTAAAAAAAGTTTTTGGTGATTGGCAAGTTCCAACCCAAGCGCTACCTGTATTAAATTTGCCTGAAATTAAGGTAGAACCGCAACCAAAACTCAAGCCTATACATACACAACAATCAATTGTAATGCTAGGTTACTTAGGCCCATCGGTGAGTTCTTCTGACTATGCCCCACTGAAGTTACTTTCTACCTACTTGGGAAATGGGCTTTCTAGCCGCTTGTTTGTCGAATTGCGGGAAAAGCGAGGCTTAGCTTACGAGGTATCCGCATTTTACCCAACAAGACTGTTTCCAGCGTCATTTTTGGTTTACATGGGCACGGCAGCGGAGAATACCAGCATAGCTCTGGAAGGACTGCGGACAGAAGTAGATTTACTATTTACCACAGAAGTATCAGAAAGCGCACTGCAATCAGCTAAAAACAAGATATTGGGACAGTACGCCTTGGGTAAACAAACGAACGGACAAATTGCTCAGATATACGGCTGGTATGAAATTTTAGGCTTAGGAATTGATTTTGATAAAAAGTTTCAAGAACTCATTGCGGTTGTAAGTGTCAAAGATGCCATCGCCGCAGCTGGTAAATACTTACAGGAACCTTATTTGTCTTTAGTTGGTCAAGAAGAAGCAATTAATAGTGCCATCGTCTAGGGTAAATTATATGCGATCGCAGTATTATCAGCTGTTTTCTCAATCAAGCGGCTGTACTATATAGCATCAGAAGTTTCCGGTGGAAATTCCATGAAAGGCAGCCTGAAAGCAAGTATCTTGAACTACTTACGCGCACTAGAAACCACTGTAATTTGCCGTAGAATAAAAGACGGGCAACAAGATAGGTGGACAAAGAGGTCTAAATTTCTATCAAGGATTGAAATAGTCCTGTTCTTTTGTACGCCTTTACTCATTGGCTCCTTTGCTGTAGTGTCAATTGCAGCGCCACAAAAAATTGCCCAAGTAAGTTTTGGAGATAGCATTAACCGCCCTACCCTGAAAGTTGGTAGCCAAGGAGAACGTGTGTCTGAACTTCAGGCAGCTCTTAAACTTTTGGGCTTTTACTCAGGTGCAGTAGATGGCATCTATAACGATAATACGGCTAGCGCTGTTTCCCGGTTTAAGCAAGCAGCTGGCTTGAGTCCAGATGGTGTTGTTGATGCTAGTACTTGGCAAAGACTTTTCCCTAACGAACCGAAAGTGACATCAACCACCTCTTCACCTCAGCCAACATTTAACTCAGCGACAAATTTTCCCGTTCCAACCCAGCCTAGCAACGTTACTAGGGTTGTAAACTCCAGTCCAAACCCCCCAAGACAACCTGCAAGTCAAATTGTATCCAGCCCGGAGCCAAAACCTACTAACTCCAGACAAAGTACAACTCCAAAGCCACAGACACCGCGTCGTACTACGTCTACTACTGCAAATTCTAGCTCGGAGCCAAGGCCTGCTAACCCCAGACAAAGTACAACTCCAAGGCAACAGAAACCCTCGTCTCGTACTGCGTCTACTACCCGAACTCAGTCAGCCAGACGTACTGGGCAAACTACGCCAATTAAACCAACCCCAAGTAGTAAGCGAACCCCAGGTATTCAATACACCTCAGAAGGATGGCCAATTTTGCGTCTAGGAATGCGTGGTTCTGAAGTTACTAAGTTGCAAGAAAGATTGCAAAAGCTTGGTTTCCTGGATGGCGGTCTTGATGGAGATTTTGGTGAGACAACCGAGGCGGCGGTAAAAGCCGCACAAAAACGCTATGGTTTAGAAGCTGACGGCGTAGTTGGTAGCTCCACGTGGGAGGTTCTTTCGCGGCGTTAGCCATAACAAAGACGCCTCTATGAGGTTTGGTGCTTTGTATTAATTTTTTAAGTTCACTTCATGGTACATCCTACAATACGATAAAGATACCCCGATTAAGAAGTATCAATCAGTGCCAGTGCTGAAAAATTACATTACTTTTGGGTTGACAAAAGAGGACGGCAACTTTATGAGTCGAAAAGGGCGATGTCTGTAGGACTTACGCATTAAAAGAGATAATCAAGTACGTGATGTGGATTTATCAGACTTTACAGCGGGTTTTTATGAATAGACCACAATAGGGTGGGCATTACAATGCCCATTTTACAAGCTGCTGTAAAGTCTCATTTTTGCATTCTTAGCAAGCAATATCTGAAGACAAGACTAACTATGTTCTGAATACAGATGATGTTTAATCTGTACAGTAGACCTCTTGCAAAAGTCAGAAAACTATTAGTGTCATTCTGACCGTAACGTAGTGGAGGAAAGAATCTCCGAGATGTTTTGCTTTGCTCAACATGACAATCTAAGCATTTATGCAAGAGACTCCATGAGTGGAACTCACAACGAACAATAAAAATATCTCTTCCCCAGTCCCCAGTCCCTAGTCCCTATTTTTAAGGCAGGTCTAGTGTGTAAGACTTAGTCTGAGAGTGTTTCACCCCACACTAGGCAATAATGAAAGTAATTAAACTACTGTTAATTTATCTAAAAATCTTATGCGGCACTTTTTATTCACTTGGCTTGGTACTGCGGTGGCGTTATTGATCACTGCTAATATCGTTTCAGGGTTTATTGTCAAGACTTTTGTGGCTGCCCTTGTTGCCGCTATTGTTATAGGTCTAGTTAATGCATTTGTTCGACCAATTTTACGTATTTTAGCGTTTCCAATTACCTTACTTACCTTTGGTTTATTTACATTTGTACTCAACGCCTTGACTCTTTGGCTAGCAAGTGTTTTGACTCCTGGTTCTGGTTTTGAAATTAGGGGTTTTTTACCTGCTTTGTTGGGTTCCATCGTGCTAGCGATTGTCTCTAGCATCATCAACTATGTTCTGAGAGTGGTTGATTAGGAAAAAATATAAATGTAGTGGAACGCAAGAGTAAGGACGTAGACGCTATACTCGTCTCTACATGCGTCCTTTATCTAATTGTTGGGCAACAGCTACCGTCACTGCGCCTTGTTGCCCTTGCCGGAATACTTGTTTAGGAACTAAGCAAGCCACCCTCAATACCTCTGTGCTTGCAAAGAAAGGAAATGTTAAGGACGGGGTAAGTTGAGAAGCTGCTAGAATAGCAGCCGCTTCTGCTACGCTAGGCGTTCCCACTGCTTGGTCGATGATTGTGGCAGGGTTGGGAACAGAGACGGTGCGAAGGATTTCCGCAGAAAAGGTTTTTAAAGTCCAATTGCGTAGGCGGCAAATTTCCCATAAGCCAACTTCTGAGGCTTTAGTATTTATGGTAGCAATACCTGCGATCGCATTTTGGGAAAGTTGGTTTTCTTGAAATATTTGCCAAATTGCTTTATCAATCAATTGTCCAGAGGTTCCTCGTTGACAACCAATTCCCACCCACAAAAACTGTTGATGTAACTGCACTCGGTGCAATTTCTCATTCACTACAGCGTTTCTACTAAATTTAATTTTTTATTTATTGTTTCTTTGAATATTCGCAACAATCCTGGAAACAGCCTTAAATCAACCTTTTTCGAGTACTTGCTTGTATTTAGCGTTCAGTATGATACATAAAAATTGATCTTTAGAATACTTTTCCCTCCAAGTAAAAACTATATTTTGTACATAGCACAGTAGGAAACGCCAAGGGGGAGACAAGGCACAAGGTAAAAGGTAAAAGGTAATTTCCTTCTAAGTTTTTTATCCCTTTCTATCCTTGTGGCGCAAGCATTTTGCCTGCTCTCTTTTGGTATTCCAATTTTTATTCTCTCCGCCGCAGCAAGCTCACAACAGCTGCGACGGAGTTTTGCTTTCTTTATGTCTCACTTTTGGACTCAGATCTCTTTTACCTCCTTGGTATTTAAGTTAATAACTTTCATTTGATTATTTGTCAAGATATTTTTGAAAAAAATTCTCTAAAATTTTTCTTCAACAAACATCCCTGTATATTTTATACTTATTACCGTAAATTTATTTCAAGTATACTACATTAAACTTACAGAACTGTTTTAGCCCCATCATGCCAAAATTGGCGTTTAGACTAAAACAGCTATATACACATTCTGCACGAAAGTGATGAGCGATCGCTCCGCCTAGATGTAGCTCACAAATTACTCGAATAGGTTTTAGGCATTACCTAGTCAAGCTTATCTTCGCAAGCTACGGGGGTCTAGCACATCTCTCAACCCATCACCAAGTAAGTTAAATGCTAGTACCGTGAGGATAATTAGCACTGCTGGCGGCCAGATTAGCCAAGGTTGCAGCACCAAAATAGAAGCATTGATTGCCAAAGAAAGCATATTACCCCAGGAGGGGTCTGGTTGCTGAATGCCCAAGCCGATTAGACTTAGTATTGCTTCTGCGCCAATAAAGCTGGGAATCGCAAGAGTAGCAGAGATAACTATATAAGTAGCTGTTTGCGGCAAAACGTGGCGGAGGATGATATAAAGTGGGTTTCCACCCATTGCACGCGCCGCTTGGACAAATTCCCGCTCTTTTATTGATAATACCTGTCCGCGAATTACTCTTGCTAAACCAGCCCAGCCAATAACCGAAGTAATCACGACAATCAGCAAAAAGCGTTGGGTACTACTTAAACCAGCTGGTAAGACTGCTCCCAAAGTAACCAAAAGATAAATACTGGGGAAAGTCATTAGCACTTCAGCTAAACGCATGATGATGCTATCAGTTACACCTCCAAAGTAGCCGGAAATTCCACCGATTAATAAACCGAGGGGATAGGTAATAATAATACCAAAAATCCCGATAAACATACTGATGCGACCACCATGTAGTAGGCGACTAAATTGGTCGCGGCCTTGATCATCAGTCCCTAAAAGGTTAAATTTTGCTGTGCCTATTGCGCCAAACAAATGCCAATTCAAGGGAATACCGGGAATGATTGTGACTTCATCCCAGCTGGGAGGTAATGGCAAACTCACTTGCAACAAACGGTATTCTGGGCCAGAGACAAACAAGCGCAAAGGTGAGGGCTTTGTGAAGTCTACAATCAATTTGCGATCGCCTGTTTCTAGGTTTGTGTCTCCTTGAGTCGTCGGATAAATATGAGGCCCGATAAACTGCCCTGACTGAGAAGCCCAGTACACCCTAGTTGGTGGCAGCAGCGAACCATTGGGTTGAGAGGCATAAGGGTCGTAGGGAGCCACGAAATCAGCCGCAATTACTGCCAAATAGAAAACTAACAGTAAAATTGCCCCAAATCGTGCCAAAGGATTTTTCTTGAGTCGTCGCCACCAGTCCATAATTTTGAGTCAATAGTTAAGGATCAAAGGTCAAGGGTCAAGGGTCAATCAACGGGCTGAGTGTAGATTTTAAACTTTTGACTTTGGACTGTTGACTCTTGTACAGACGCGATTAATCGCGTCTGTACTCTTGACTCTTGACTAATATTTAAGCATGTAGCTGCTCAACTAAATACCGCTGTTCTTCCTGTTGTTTTTCGTGTTCTACAACAAACACATTTGAATATAAATTAGCAAGAATTTGTTTTCCTTGCTGTGTTAGTGATAAGTAATGTAGTCCATCTTTGACATAAGGATAGACACCATGCCAGTAAAACTTGGCATAGTTATAGCGTAAATCGGCAGGAGTTTGATAACCCAAAACTTTATTCATCCCTGTTTCTTCAAACTCGTAGAATAAAGAAGTAATTTTCTTTAAATAACGCGGATCACTTAATTGCCCAATCAAATCCGCAGCACGTACTAACCCTGCAAAACTATTTGTATCTTGATGATCCTCTGCTCTAGGTACGGGAAACCGAGTCCATTCAATATTGCTCTTAATTACCTCACCATCTATCAATTTGTGACCGCCAAAACGTTCATCAATAAACAGCTTGGCCCTATCTACATGATACGGTGTCAGACTGGCATCAGAAGCGCCGGGAGTCAGAGAAATCATTCTGCCATTTTTGCCTGTGGCATACAAGCCTGATGCCTCCCGGTCTTGTCGGCAAACTCCCTTAACATAGCCAATATCATGGCATACTAAGGAAATGATAAAGTGCAACCAGTCTTCACTAGATACACCACCTTCTCTGATGTGTTTGCCACGTAGAATTTCTTGACCTACAAGGGTGACTAATACAGTGTGTTCAACATTATGATAGAGAGCGTCACTATTAGCAATGTTTTCCAAAGCCATATTACCAGCCCAAGCTATAATATCCTCATATTCGTTTTTTAAGCAGCCATAGGTGCGACGATAACCTTCACGAATTTGATTTACAAAGGCGTCAATTAAAATTTCAGTGGCATTGAACATATCTGGTTACTCAAGTAGATAGTAATTGTTTACTGATTTTATTGATTGATTTCAAAATTGCATAACTTAGGATCGCCCTTGCTGGAGTTTCAGACAATACAGATTGCTCATTTGTAACTCAGGTATAGGTGTGGACGCTAGTTTTATGTATACTTAGATTGCATGATAGGCTTGTTTCCTTGTAGCGCAAAGCTTTAATAGGGATTGTGGTGTGAGTAAGTTAAATAAAAGGCTAGTATAGCAAAAGACATTACTGCTGTATTACTCCAATTGCATAAATGTACATTAGCTTAATCAGCTTAATCAGTTTTTCATATTTAATCACTGGTTGACGGTGATCTAGATACACATGCTGTGTGACTTATAAAGGGTAGACGAAGCGACCAGATTATTTATATAAATAAATTATCGGTTTGAGTATAAAAAATAACTTGTATTTTATTGCGAACCTGTATGAAGGCGTGGTATATACTTAATATTAATGTATATAAAATTTTGTTTAATGGTGTAAATGTATCAATAAGCTCATTTATTAAAGCACGGTACTTAATTGAGTTTTTTCAGCTACCATCGTCAACACAATCAAGCTTTGTCTTAAATCAGTAAGTTCGCAAATAGTGATATGATAACTATTGGTTTAAATAAAGCCAATAACTATCTGCGGGTGTAATTCAGTGGTAGAATGTCACCTTCCCAAGGTGAACGTCGTGGGTTCGAGTCCCATCACCCGCTTTAACAAAAAGCTTGATCTAATAGGCAATTCAAGTTTTCTAACCGCTTTAGAAAGCTCTTAATCATTAAAATTATTTTGTCCGTTACCAACAATACCTAAGACATTCATCGGGGAAATTTTCAGGTGATCTAAAGCTTGTTGTATTTTTGAAGAATCTGTTTTATCAATTCTCACTACTAATAAAATCCCATCAGTATTTGGTGCTAACAAACTAGCATCAGCTAGTTCCAGTAGGGAGGGAGTGTCATAAATCACTAAGTCGAAGTTATTATGAAAATCTGCCATCAGGCGCTTCATTTTTTCGGACGACAGCAACTTTGTGGGATCAGGGGGTATGGGCCCAGCTGTGATCACAGATAATTGGCTCATAGAAGGAAACTTCCGAATTACTTCCCCTGGTAACAAATTTGTAGAAATTAAATTACTCAATCCCCATAAGTTATTTAACTCTGCAAGGGTGTGAATTACAGGATGACGCAAATTTGCATCTATAAGTAGCACTCTTTGCCCCATTGCTGTAGCTATTTGAGCTAGATGGAAGGCAACAGTAGACTTGCCATCACCAGACACAGCTGAACTAATAATGATAGAACGCATTTGGCGATCGCAACTGAGAAGTTGAATGTTTGTATAAAGTAACCGTAAAGCTTCCAAAAATTTTACAGAATGGTTGCTGTAGTCTTGATCCTGTATGGTCGCCAATCCCAAATTACTGTCATGTGGCAAATCTAAGATTCGTACTAGAGGAATATTTTCTTTGGAAGCAGAGGATTTACTAATCTGGAGTTGCCTTTCAAATGGAATATTTCCCAATAATGGTAATTTCAGCTTGTCCTTGAGATCATTGGCACTATGGTATGTATTGTCAAGTTTTTCAATGAGTAAGGCGACACCGACTGCCAATATTAAACTTGTGACCAATCCTACTAGTAAATTTCGTCCGATGTCAGAAGAAGCTATGGGTTTTTCAGGTTGAATCGGCTTCTTAAGCAGCTGCCATCCTAATTCTGTCTGAGATACTTGAATTTGGAGGTTTTCGCGGGTAGATAGAAACCGATTTAGGCTATCTGTAGTGAGCTGTAATTTTTGCTGTAGTGCTTTATATTGTCTTGCTAGTACTGGCAATCTTTTACGTTTCTGTTCAAGCTTTTGTATAGTTTTATCTATCTCTTGTCTTTGCACTTCTAAAGTCTGAACTTGAGCACCAGTCTCAGAAAGTTTTACATCTAAAAAGCGCTGTGCTTCATTCTCTAGTAAGGGCAATAAGCTTGCACGTTTATCTTTCAATGTTTGGATAGTGGGATTGTCTTCTTGCAGACGTGTTGACTCCTGAGCAATCAAAGAATCTAACTGACGAATCTGAGTAAGTAACTGCTGATATAACAAAGCATTGTTCAGTATAGCCGCAGCTCCGTCTTTTCCCTTTAAAATATCGACATTGGAGCGAGTTTGCCCCAATTGCATATCAACCTTTTCTCGTTGCTCAGACAAAATGGCAATTTGCTCATCAATCTGTTTGGCCTCGGCTTCTGGGTCGTTAAATTTATAATTTAGCCGAAAAGTTTGTAATTCTCTTTGAATCTGATCAACCCGATTTTGCAGAAAGGGCAGTTGTTTTTCAACATAATTAATCCCCTGACGTAATTTAGTTTGCCGTCTTTCCTGGCTATATTCTATATATTCGTCAGAAATTTTGTCTAAAACTACTTTAATCTTCTTGGGATCGTTGCTGCGATACCTGACTTCTATAATCTTGGTTTCACCTAAACGATTAATCTGCAAAGTATTAATTAGCTCATCATAACTGATGTCTGGATAGGATACTTGCAACTGTTTAATAAGGCTATTCATTAGTTCAGGACTTTTGAGAACCTGAATTTGGCTATCATAATCTAGACCACTGCTAGTGGTTGAGTTAGTATCTTTGACAACATCCACTGCTTTGCTGTCATCATTCACGGGTTCCACTAATAGCTGAAAATTGCTTTCATATTCTGGTTGCTTCTGGTTCAATTTCAGATTAACGACAAAAGCTACCATCACAACAGTAGTTACCCCAGCAATTACTAGCATTCGTCGTCTTGCAAGACCAAGAAATTCACGAAAACTCCAACTATTTCTCGAATCTTCAGTTCCCGCAAAAGGTTGTGGCTGGAGAGATGTCGGTACAGAGTTACTATTGCGGTCATAACCTGGAAATTGATAAGAATTATTTTCCATCGTTGTATTGATACTTAGTAATTAGTATTAAAACTTAGTAATTTAGTTATCTATGATTTAGATAATCGTTTGAACAAATACTTAATATGTAATAACTCCAAGCTTAGTTAATACATCATACTCCAAACGGTTTAGATTTAAGCTTTTCAGAAAACGGCAACAACAATGTCAAAGTATTGATAAACCTATGATGTTTAGTTTTTCCTAGTGATTAATATATATACGAAATAACTATTTCTATATGCTCAGTAATAATTAATACTTAAGTACACGTGGATATTTGTTGGTAATTCCTGCGGTATGCGTAGCCATCGCTATTCAGAAAAGACTTTTTGATTTACTGAATTTATAGATAAATCATAGTTCACTACTATCTAAATTAATACATTAGTTTTCTCAGTCTCATTATATATGTCAAAAATATAAATAATTGGATATAACGATTAACTGTAACAGTTCAGTATTAAATGTTGCTAAAGTATTCTGTGTGACATTTAAATTTACTTTAGTGCATAGCATTCAAAGAGACAATTTTCATAAATATAAATCAGTGTAGTCTAAATACCAGTAATCTTTCATACAAATACAAGGTTTTTTTTAAAGTAAGATATATCAATAGGAGCATGATATTTTTATAAAGATTATATACAAAAATTTTTTTAAAACATAAATTTATGATGAAGTACGCAAGTAAATTGGAAACATGGTATTGTAATAATATATCGAATAGAATAAGCAGTTAAAAGCACAAAGCTCTATAAAACTTTGTAAATGCTTATTAATTGTTAATGACATCAAAAACCTAGTTTCTGCAACTGTAATTGTCGTTTGGAAACAAACATTGGAGTCAAAATTGCATTTATCAAAGGAGGTGAAAGTTTCAAGTCTTGCTTTCCTCTTGAAAAGTTTCCAGGACGTGGGAAACTTATTTACATAAATTTTCATTTATGAGCAAAAGAACCTTTGTATTGGAGAACAGATTGAAGCGTTGTCCGGTAATCGCTCTGACTAGAGGATTGCTACGGTGAAGAAGGCAGAAGGCAAAAAGTAAAAGGTTGCAATAAGTGTAAATTTTTGGGTGTTATTTGCCCACTTTGCTAACAGTACTACACTGATTGCAAAACTCTGAATCTCTGATTTTGAGTCAAACTTCAACCCTTTTCTGCAAGTGATTACGGCAGAAAGCATGCAGTATTCCTCTTGTTTCCTACTTTCTACCTTTCGCTTTTCAAGTTAACGTGGGTGATCTAGTGTTCCCTGTCTATCATGAGCAGGCTTTTTTAAATTAGGTCTATTTTTTGAGTTTTAGAACTACAATGCTTATCTAAAAACTTAAAACTACGTTCAATAATTGAGAATATTCCCAATTATTTTTCTGAAATCTAAATACCTATCCTTGAAAGCTGTTCTCTGTTCACTTTCATTCAAAAATACTCAACAGAGACTAATGATGTAAATAAATAAAACAAAATTAAAATTTAATCCGCAATTACTGTATATATATAATTCGGTAGGTGATTGCTTTTATAAAGTTTAGAGAAATAAGGAGCACAATATAAAATAAATTGCATTCCTAGCAAAGATTTTTTTGAGATTAAACAGAATTCTCCTACTCAAATTTTTCTTTGATTTAGGATTCGGTTTTTTGCTATAGAACTCATGTTTGATTTTTGAAAAAACTCAGTACACATCTATATCCCTTCTTTTGTGTTCCCTGTGTCCTCACTACGCAAGTAATTTCATTAATCAAATTGGATTGCTATAGAAAATTTAGTAAATAATAATTTGCTCAACCTACCTCCTTGGCAACGTGGGTAGAGTGTAATTATTTTCATTGCATATTTTTTGTGCTAATCGTGTAATTTGATTCACATAGCTCAAAGACATACTTGTATGTATATGCATAGATATTTTTTACACCTGTTAATTAATACAGCAACCTGGAGCAAATTGAAACATAGTTATCAAACTATGTAGGTTTGATATGTGAATTAATGGCTTCAGTAGCGCCTCAAGCAAGATTTACACTGTAGGGTACAACCGATGAGACTTAATGAATGGATTAATCAAAAATTGTTTTTATCCATTTCTACTCAATTAGAAGCGAGGGATCAACATTCTTTCAAGACTCAGAAGTCCTTGAAGTTGTCTGTAATCACGCAGTTTTTTCCCCCGGACTATGCAGCTACGGGACAGTTAGTAGAAGAACTAGTGAGGCATTTAGACCAACAAGGAATAGATGTTGAGGTTTTTACCAGTCAACCTGGGTATGCGTTTAAGTCAGCTAATGCTCCGTCTGTTGAACGTTTGGGTAGAGTCCGAATTCAGCGATCGCGCACAGCTCAACTTTGGCCTGGACGAATTCGTGGTAAAGCCGTCAACGGTGTCTTATATACTTTGCGTGCAGCACTCTATCTAATTAGAGGCTGGCGTCGCAATAATCTATTGTTGTTGACTACAGCTCCTCCATTTTTACCAGTCATCGGCTATCTAGCTTATATTTTTTTCCGACTTCCCTATGTCTGTATACTCTATGATCTATATCCAGATATTGCGATCGCCCTAGGGGTAATCTCAAAACATAATTGGATGACGCGATTCTGGCAAAAACTCAATAAGCAGATTTGGCTTAATGCCAAGGGGATCATAGTTCTGAGTCCTGGTATGAAGCAACAGGTAGTAGCAAATTGTCCACAAATAGCTGATAAAGTATCTGTGATTCATAGTTGGGCAGACCCAGAATGGATTATGCCAATTGCCAAGCATAAAAACTGGTTTGCTTGGAAGTATAACCTCGTTAAAAAATTTACCGTACTATACTCCGGTAATATGGGTCGCTGTCATGACATCAATACTATCCTGGAAGCCGCTCAATATCTGCAAGATGAGCCAATTCAGTTTGTTTGCATTGGCGGTGGAGCAAAACGCAGCGAGTTGATTGAGCAAGTGAAGCTATTGGGATTGAGCAACTTCTTGTTTTTACCGTATCAAGATCAGCAAGTGCTTCCCTATTCCTTAACTGCTTGCGATCTATCACTGGTGAGTGTGGATGCATCTACAGAGAGTCTGGTCGTTCCTAGCAAGCTGTACTCAGCTTTAGCATCAGGACGACCAATAGCAGTAATTTGTTCACAAGATTCATACTTAAGAGAAATGATTGCAGAAGCTAACTGTGGAGGCACATTTGACAATGGAGATGGTCATAGTTTAGCTCAGTTTATTCGCTTGCTCCGTAATGATCGGCAACTAGGGGATCGGATGGGTAAGGCGGGTCGTCAATATTTGCGATCGCATTTCACACCAAAAATTATTTCTAAACAATACCTCGATGTTTTGCATAAAGCTATATTGCGCGAAGGTGTAGCAACTATGTCCGAAAGTCATACAAACTAAAAATTTGTATTTTCCGAAACTAGATAATTCAATCAGCTTTTACTTCTTACTAGCTGAATATAAATATTTTCTGCTGTCGTACTCACTTTATTTATAACAGAAAATTTGGAATATAAAGGTTTTGCCTATGCCAGAACATTTTAAATAAAAGCTTGTACATACTAGTATCGATCAAAATGAGAATAACTGAGCATTCAAAATAGCCAAAAAACATAATTACTCAAATTTTTGACTTTAATGTTTAAGTTTTGACCTTCGTACAACAGCATTAGCTATAGTTACGTTAAAGTCTTTAACCAAGGACGTTTTAAATGCTAATTAGATGAAAACTAGTTCTAAAATAAGCATTTTAGAGCTTGTTGTTGATTGGCAAAATCTAGTAAAAGATTTATGTTAAAAATCATGCATTAATATTGGAAAAATATGTTATATTCATGTATGTTGTAAGTAAGTATCATTATGTTGTAAAACCAAAGTTTATTTAGTATCAATAACTAAAATTATTGAAAAAAGCCAATTAAAATTTGTTAAATTAATTTGAGCAAATTGATTTACATAATTTATCAGCCAAGCAACTCTAATAAAAGAGTAATTGAATAATTTATTTTTTATTTGGGAGATGGGCTTTGATGGTCTTATTGATCTCAGTCCCTCCGATATAACCTTTTTTCATCGTCTATTTGATGTGGGAGGTCAAATTGCAGAGAAGGTGTGATCGAAATCGGAAACGTTCAAAACGACGTGATATCTACTGTCCATATCACGGCTGCTATATTGATAGCGTCAGCCAAAAATATCAACTGTTTGCCAATCAACCAAGACAGTTGCAGCAACGAGGTATAAGTCGGCGAAATGCTCTGATCTTAGTAGCAAATCAAAGTAGCGTACCGCTAGAGGGAGAATGGTTAGAGGCTTTTTGGTGTGACGAGTGCCAGCAAACAAGATGGTATCACGTTCATAGGTGCGATGAGCATACCTATAAACTTTCATTAGCACCACGAGAGCTTTGGCAGCAAGTAACAGGAGTAATTAATCCTGAAGGAAACCCTTCTGTAGGAGAGTTTACTCGCAGACAAGCCAGAGTAATTGGCTATAAAAGCATTAAGGATTTCCATCTTCTGAGTCAACATTAAAAGTCTTCAATCGATACTTAATAACTAGTGAAATGACAGATTCTCAGCCGGAATTAATGATTGAAGCTGGACGTACAGAGCAGCAGTATTGGAAAGACCTGTGGCGCTATCGTGAGCTATTATATTTTCTTGCTTGGCGTGATATTTTGGTGCGTTACAAACAAACATTTGTTGGTATAGCCTGGGCACTTATCCGGCCATTTTTGACGATGGTGGTGTTCACAGTAGTGTTTGGCAATTTAGCGAAATTACCTTCAAAAGACGCACCATATCCAATTTTGGTATTTGCTGCTATGCTACCTTGGCAATTTTTTTCTAATGCCTTGGGTGAGTGCAGTAACAGTCTAATTAGTAATGCCAATTTGATATCTAAAGTCTACTTTCCACGTTTAATTGTACCTATCAGTGCAGTAACCGTCAGCTTTGTTGACTTTATGATTTCTGGCATGATTCTGCTAGGATTGATGATTTGGTATAATTTCGTGCCTAGTTGGCAGATACTAACACTGCCGTTATTTATTATTATTGCTTTTGCTGCTTCTATGGGAGTAGGGCTGTGGCTAGCAGCATTAAATGTGGAATACCGAGACTTTCGGTATATTGTGCCATTTATTATGCAATTTGGCCTATATATATCACCAGTAGGCTTTAGTAGTAGCGTTGTACCAGAAAAATGGCGTCTGCTTTATTCTTTGAACCCAATGGTGGGGGTAATTGATGGTTTTCGCTGGGCAATTATAGGTGGGGATTCAAAAATTTATTGGCCGGGATTTATCTTATCTATGGGATTGGTGATCTTTTTACTGATAAGTGGTATTTGGTATTTCCGCAAAATGGAACGGACGTTTGCTGACGTAATTTAGGAAGGAGCAAAGCAGATGTCTGATACTGTAATTAATGTATACAACCTAGGTAAAAAATATATTATTAGTCATCAGCAGGATAGTTCTGGTCGCTATCGCTATAAGGCTCTGCGTGATGTAATTGCTGATGGAGCTAAATCTCTCACTCAAAAATTTATCAAGCCTGCTGGTAAAAAAGTGCCCAATTTTAGTAGAGAAGAATTTTGGGCATTGAACGATGTTTCTTTTGAAATTAAACAAGGTGAAGCCATTGGTGTTATTGGACGTAATGGTGCTGGTAAATCGACGCTTTTAAAAGTTTTGAGCCGCATCACCGAACCAACGACAGGACGCATTGCCATTAAAGGGCGAGTGGCAAGTCTATTAGAAGTAGGTACGGGATTTCACCCAGAACTAACTGGGCGAGAGAACATCTACCTCAACGGTTCTGTTCTAGGTATGAGTGGAGTCGAAATTCGGAAGAAATTTGATGAAATAGTTGCTTTTGCTGAGGTAGAAAAGTTTTTAGACACACCAGTAAAACGCTATTCTTCTGGAATGTATGTGCGCCTTGCTTTTTCTGTAGCAGCTCATTTAGAGCCAGAGATTTTAATTATCGATGAAGTTCTAGCTGTGGGCGATTCTGCTTTTCAAAAGAAGTGCTTGGGAAAAATGGGGGATGTAGCAACCAAAGAAGGACGCACAGTCTTATTCGTTAGTCATAGTATGCAGGCGATCGCCCAACTCACAAAACGTTGTATCCTACTTTCCAAAGGTCAAATTCAGTTTGATGGCAATACCAGCAAAGCTGTACAGTTATATCTAGCTGGGCATAAAGATAATGCAGTAGAATCTGCGTATTATCAAGCACCCACTAACAAAACTGGCAACTACGTAGCTTGGGCAAAAGTAGATACCTCAGAGGGGCAAGGTATTCACTGTTGGGGAAAACCAATTACCTTTGAGTTCGCTTTTCATATCGAAAAACCTCATGAAAGTCTGCGTTTTTCCTTTCAAATAGTCAGTGCTCTGCAACAGCCAATTGCTATTTTCTGGTTTTTTGAACAAGATGTGCCGTTTCAGCGAGAAGCAGGAACTCATATTCTCCGCTGTGAAATCCCTAAATTACGACTTTACATGGGTTCTTATACCTTAACAACATGGTTTGCCGAGCGTAGCAGCGAAACCCTATTAGAAAATCTTAGAGAAATTTGTCAGTTTGAAGTTAGTATGCACCAACTTGAGAGACTAGATTATCCTTGGCAAGCTGATGAGTGTACTTACTTAGAAGATGCGATCTGGAAAACAATTGAATAAGTTGATTAGCACCCCAATTACAAATGCAGTTCTACAAGATTTTATAAAAGATATTTGTTAGCAAAAAAATATCAATAGGTTGATTATGCCAGTAAATGATGATGTAAAAATAGGCAGTAACGTCAAGATTTTCCATCCTAATTTAGTGAATCTTTACGGCTGTGAAATTGGTGATGAGACAAAGATTGGTACTTTTGTGGAAATCCAAAAAAATGTCATTGTCGGTAGTCGGTGTAAGATTTCATCACACAGCTTTCTTTGTGAAGGCGTCATCCTTGAAGATGAAGTTTTTATCGGTCATGGAGTGATGTTTACCAATGATCTTTACCCCCATGCCGCTAATGAAGATGGTAGTTTGAAAACCGATGCCGACTGGTATGTACTTAAGACGCAAGTTAAACGCTGTGCTTCTATTGGTAGCAATGCTACCGTCTTGCCAGGGGTGACTGTTGGAGAAAAAGCCATTATTGGGGCTGGAGCAGTAGTTACTCGTGATATCCCTGATTATGCGATTGCTGTGGGAGTGCCGGCTCGTGTGATTGGCGATGTCCGCGATGGAACAATGAAGGAACTCGCAGTTCAATCTTAGAAATACCAACTACCAGTCTAAGTTAAACCACGAAAGCTACTTTCCTGTCTGTCAACGTTAGGAACCTCAGTAAATAACAAAGAATTTAAGATTTTTAGGTCATTTCAACTTCTAAACTGACTAAATTAAAGCTTGGTAAAAACTAAAATTTCGTCAGGTTAAAGCCTAATATTATTAAATTAAAAAACCATCGCTATTGTTTAATAGCACCGCTTAGTAGTTCATAAAAAATAAATTCTGATTAATTAAAACCAATGGAAAGTAATATTAATATCGGTGTAATCGGCTATGGTTACTGGGGCCCGAATTTAGTCAGAAATTTCTCGGAAATTCCAGGAGCGCAGGTTACAACAGTCAGCGATTTTAAACCAGAGTTGCTCACCAAGGTGCAAGCAAGATATCCCAAAATTAGTGTGACGACAGATTGTCGAGACGTTTTTAAAGATCCGAAGATTGATGCGGTAGCGATCGCTACACCTGTTTCTACTCACTTTGACTTGGCCTTAGCTGCGTTGCAGGCTGGCAAGCACGTGCTCGTAGAAAAACCCATGACCACCACCTCAGAACAGGCAATGCGCTTAATTGAAGAGGCAGAAAAACGTAACCTAGTATTAATGGTCGATCATACCTTTGTCTATACGGGTGCTGTACGTAAAATGCACGACTTGATCGCCACTAATACTTTAGGGAATGTTTACTACTACGATTCTGTACGGGTCAACTTAGGACTTTTTCAGCATGATGTGAATGTCATCTGGGATTTGGCAGTTCATGACCTCGCAATCATGAACTATGTATTGCCATCTCAGCCTTATGCTGTATCCGCTACAGGCATCAGCCATATACCTGGAGAACCAGAAAATATTGCTTATTTGACCTTATTCTTTGAAAATAACTTGATTGCTCATCTTCATGTCAATTGGCTAGCACCGGTAAAAGTTCGTCGCACACTGATTGGTGGTAGTCAACGCATGATTGTTTATGACGACTTAGAACCTAGCGAAAAAGTCAAGATTTACGACAAGGGAATTACTATTAATGGCAATTCTGAAAGTGTTTACCAGATGATGATTGGTTATCGTACAGGGGATATGTGGTCGCCCAAGTTAGATATGACAGAAGCACTGCGGACAGAGGGATTGCATTTTATTAATTGTATTCAACAAAGCGATCGCCCGATTACCGATGGGAAAGTAGGACTGGATGTAGTGAGAATTCTAGAAGCTGCAAGCCAGTCTTTGAAGAAGCAAGGTCGATTAATTGAACTAAATATAGCAGAGGTAGCGGCGTGATTCCATTTGTAGACCTCAAAACTCAGTACTTGAGTATCAAAGATGAAATTGATAGTGCCGTTTTGCAATTATTGGCAAGTACTCAATTTGTCTTAGGGAATGAAGTTAAATCTTTAGAAGAAGAGTTTGCAGATTACTGCAATGCTGATTATGGCATAGCTGTGAATACAGGTACTAGCGCCCTCCACTTGGCGTTACTAGCTGCTGGTATCGGTGCTGGTGACGAAGTGATTACTGTCCCTTTTACCTTCGTTGCTACGGTAGCAGCAATTGTTTATACCGGAGCTACACCTGTTTTTGTAGATATTGACCCTGTTTCTTACACAATAGATATCAACCAAATTGAACAAGCCATAACTGATCGCACAAAAGCCATTCTGCCTGTACATTTGTATGGTCAACCAGCAGACATGGAACCTATTCTAGAAATTGCTCGCCGTCATGGTTTAACTGTGATTGAAGATGCAGCCCAAGCTCATGGGGCTGAGTACAAAGGACAGCGAGTAGGTAGTATTGGCGACATTGGTTGTTTTAGTTTTTATCCAGGTAAGAACTTAGGAGCCTACGGTGAGGGCGGGATGGCAGTTACCAACAATCCTGAATATGCCCGTACTATGCAGATGTTACGCGACTGGGGTCAAGAACGCAGATATCATCATGTTCTAAAAGGCTATAACTATCGCATGGATGGCATCCAGGGAGCGATTTTACGGGTGAAATTGCGCTACATTGAAGCGTGGACAGAAGCAAGAATCACACATGCAGCTAATTACGATCAACTCCTGGCAGAATCTAGCCTAACTTTACCTAGGATAATGCCTTATAGCCGCCACGTTTACCATGTTTATGCAGTGCGAGTGC
Organism: Komarekiella atlantica HA4396-MV6; assembly: GCA_019359395.1. GTDB lineage: Bacteria > Cyanobacteriota > Cyanobacteriia > Cyanobacteriales > Nostocaceae > Komarekiella > Komarekiella atlantica. The sequence continues at coordinate 163,119 of JAHHHK010000010.1, read as the reverse complement.
TCGTAGGGCACGCTACGCGAACGCCACAACGAGATGCCCTGCAACAGAGCCTACAAGAGCAAGAAATTCAGACAGGTATTCATTACCCAATTCCTGTCCACCTCCAGCCAGCTTATGCTGATTTAGGTTATCAAATCGGAGACTTTCCGCACTCAGAAGCAGCATCTAGAGAAGTGTTATCTTTACCAATGTATGCGGAACTGACAACAGAAGCACAAAATAAAGTCGCAAAGGCAGTAATTACCTCATTATGATAGCTGAGAAAATTAATGTCTGATCCAGCTATGACTAAGATCATCAAAGCTGTCCACGGCTTAAAGGAATTAAAGTCAGACCCCGACTTTGAAATTCAACTAGCAGCATATCTCAATACTCAGTATGAACTGCAACCATTAATCGAATTGTATGCACGCTTTGCCGTCAGTGATGGAGAATTTGATGCGCTGATGCGACGAGTTATTTGGCGTGCAGTAGCACGTAAATTCGGTCATGGAGTTCGGATTGGCAATAGTGTAGGTTTTAAACATCTTGAAACATTTGAGATTGGGAATCAAGTATTTATTGGTTCCCAAAGCTATATTCAAGGAAGGTTCGACGGTACTTGTATTATAGGTAACAACGTTTGGATTGGGCCGCAGAGCTACTTTGATGCCCGTAATTTAATTATTGAAGATTATGTAGGATGGGGCCCGGGAGCAAAAGTACTGGGTTCAACACATACCGGATTGCCAATTGACGTTCCAATCATCCAAACAGACCTAGAGATTAAATCAGTAAAAATTGAAACCGGAGCTGATATCGGCATGAACGCAGTTATCCTTCCTGGGGTAACAATTGGTCAAGGAAGCATTGTTGGCGCTGGAGCTGTTGTCACTAAAGATGTACCAGCATTTGCGATCGCAGCTGGTGTACCCGCTAAGTTTTTACGCTGGCGAGAAGGATATGAACCATCAAATAACACTTAATAAATATGCAAAATAAACGAATTTTAATCACAGGTGGTGCAGGCTTAGTTGGCTCCCATATTGCCGATTTATTAGTCAAGGAAGAAGTTTCTGAGATTATCATTCTTGACAACTTCACTCGTGGACAACTGAAAAACCTCGCTTGGGCAAAAGAACACGGCCCTTTAGTAGTTGTAGAAGGCGATATCCGGGATCAAAAACTTCTTGGAGAAGTCATGCAAGGTGTGGATATAGTCTTTCATCAAGCAGCAATTCGGATTACTCAATGTGCTGAAGAACCGCGTATGGCATTGGAAGTTTTGGCTGATGGTACTTTCAATGTTTTAGAAGCAGCAGTAAAAGCTGAGGTAAAAAAGGTAGTTGCTGCTTCATCAGCATCAATATATGGTATGGCGGAGGAGTTCCCCACAACTGAAGCTCACCACCCTTACAATAACCGTACAATCTACGGTGCAGCCAAGATTTTTAATGAAGGCTTATTACGTAGTTTTTATGATATGTATGGGCTGAACTATGTAGGGTTGCGCTACTTCAATGTTTACGGCCCACGTATGGATATTTACGGTGTCTACACTGAGGTGTTAATTCGTTGGATGGAGCGCATCGTCGCTGGACAACCACCCTTGATTTTTGGTGATGGTAAACAGACAATGGACTTTGTATACATCGAAGACATTGCTAGAGCCAATATCTTGGCAGCCAAAACAGATGTCACTGATGAGGTTTTTAATATTGCTAGTAGCGTCGAAACCAGTTTGAATGACTTAGCCTATAGTTTGGCTAAGGTGATGGAATCAGACTTGCAACCAGAATACGGGCCAGAGCGCAAAGTCAACGCTGTGCCACGGCGACTTGCTGATGTCAGTAAAGCTAAGAAACTGCTGGGTTTTGAAGCACAGGTGTCGTTAGAAGAAGGATTGCGTCGGTTGGTTAATTGGTGGCGCGAACAAAAGCTGACAAAGGAAGCAAGCAATGTCTGAGAAAATCCATTATGTCCCGATCGCCAAACCGTGCATGGGTGAACCCGAAGCTGAAGCAGCTAGCCGGGCGATTATGTCAGGCTGGGTTACACAAGGGCCAGAAGTCGCTGCTTTTGAGCAGGAATTTGCGGCTTATGTAGGAGCAAACTATGCTTGCGCTGTTTCCAATTGCACCACAGCATTACACTTAGCGCTGTTAACCGTAGGTGTGCAACCTGGGGATGAAGTAATTACTGTTAGCCATTCTTATATTGCTACCGCCAACAGTATCCGTTACTGTGGGGCGATACCTGTGTTTGTGGATATTGAACCTCAAACATATAACATCAACCCTTTGTTAATTGCAGATGTGATTAGCGAACGCACCCGCGCTATTCTCGTTGTTCATCAAATGGGGATGCCTTGCGACCTCAAAGCCATTTTAGATGTTGCCCATCAATATAATCTACCAGTAATTGAAGATGCAGCTTGTGCGATCGGCAGTGAAATTCTCTGGAATAATGAGTGGGAAAAAATCGGCAAGCCACACGGGGATATTGCTTGTTTTTCCTTTCATCCCCGCAAAGTGATTACCACTGGTGATGGTGGAATGCTTACTACCAACAACCCCGAATGGGACAAACAGTTTCGCCTCTGGCGACAACATGGAATGAGTGTTCCCGACACCGTACGTCACGGGGCAAAACAAGTCATCTTTGAGTCTTACCCGATGTTGGGCTACAACTACCGGATGACCGACATCCAAGCAGCAGTTGGACGGGAACAACTCAAACGCCTACCGGAAATTACTGAACGCCGACGTTACTTGGCACAGCAATATCAGCAAATGCTGGCGGATATACCAGGCTTAAAATTGCCGACAGAGCCAGATTGGGTAAAAAGTAACTGGCAAAGTTACTGTGTACGCCTACCAGAAAAATGCGACCAACGGCAAGTCATGCAAGTGATGTTAGATGCTGGGGTTGCCACAAGACGAGGAATTATGTGCGCTCACCGAGAACCTGCTTATCAAATTGAAGCTTGGTTGTGCGGGAGCAGAGAATGCCAGTGTGGACAAGCAACTTGCGATCGCCTTTCTGAAAGTGAGCAAGCCCAAGATCGTACTATCTTACTACCCTTGTTTCATCAGATGACTCAACACGAACAGGACTATGTAGTAAAAGTTTTAAAAATGGCTTGTCAGGTTTAAAGAAAATAATTCCTTTCGTAGAAATTGCTTTTAGTCAAGTTCATCAAGTATTCGTCGAGCAGCTTACTCCAAGGCTGCTCAGTGTTCCTAATCAAGGAAGTGACTTTTTATGATCCGTAGTAATTAAATTTTATAGGCAATAGCTTATGACTATCCTCTTTACCAATCAAGCGCCGAGCATTGCAAATTTCACCGATAGCGTTCCCTACGAATTAGGCATGAAATTCCGCAGCGCTACTGGGGGACAGATTACCGCCATTCGCTTTTGGAAAGCTCCTAGCGAGACAGGAACTCATACTGGCAAGCTTTGGACGGCAACGGGAACCCTATTAGCAAGCGTTACCTTCTCTAATGAAACAGCTTCCGGCTGGCAGGAGCAGCTTCTAGCAACACCAGTTAACATTCAAGCTAATACGACCTATGTAGTCTCCGTTAACGTAAATGCTTATTATGTCGCCACTTACGATCAACTGGGCAACCCCATAGTTAATAGCGATCTTAGCTCAGTGGCAGACGGTAATAATGGGGTGTTTAATGGAACACCTGGAGCTTTCCCAACCGGTTCTTACCGCAATACTAACTATTTTCGTGACATCAACTTTGTTGCTGTTGCCCTGCCGACTATTACTAAAGTTAGCGGCGACAATCAGACTGGTGCAGTCGCAACTACCTTACCTAACCCCTTGGTTGTTCAGGTCAAAGACAGTACTGGTAATCCCCAATCTGGGGTCACGGTAAACTTTGCCGTTACCAGTGGCGGGGGGTCAGTCTCGCCCGCTAGTGCAGTAACTAATGCTAGCGGTCAGGCTAGTACTACCTTAACGCTAGGAGCTAGTCCTGGTGCAACAAGTCCTGTAACTAATAATGTAAGTGCCACGGCAAGCGGAATAGGTAGCGTTACTTTCTCAGCCACAGCTAATCCATCAGGAAACGCACAAACAGTTTTGACGACTCAAGTACCGAGCCTTGCAAATTTCACTGATAATGTTTCCTATGAATTAGGCATGAAATTCCGCAGTACTAGAGGGGGACAAATTACCGCCATTCGCTTCTGGAAAGCCGCTAGCGAGACAGGAACTCATATCGGTAAGCTTTGGACGGCAACGGGAACCCTATTAGAAAGTGTCACTTTTACTAACGAAACTGCTTCTGGTTGGCAAGAACAGCTTCTAGAAACGCCAGTAAACATCTTATCTAATACAACTTATGTAGTCTCTGTCAACGCAAATAGCCATTATGTGGCAACCCAAGATGAACTAGGCAGTTCCATCGTCCAGGGGGATCTTAGCTCAGTCGCAGACGGCAACAATGGGGTATATAATTTAAACCCCAATTCTTTCCCAACTGGTTCTTACCGGAATACTAACTATTATCGCGATATCGCCTTTGTCGTCGGCAGTAGCTTGGTTAAAGTTAGTGGAGACAATCAGATTGGCACAACGGGATCAGCGCTGCCCAATCCCTTAGTAGTGCGAGTTGTAAACGCCCAAAATAATCCTCAGTCAGGGGTAACGGTGAACTTTGTCGTTAGCAGTGGTGGGGGGTCAGTCTCACCCGTCAGTGTAGTAACTAATGGTAGCGGTCAAGCAAGTACTACCTTGACCCTAGGGCCAGTTCCTACCGCACCCGGAGGGGTAGTAGTAACCGCGACAGCAGATGGCATCGGCAATGTCACCTTCTCTGCTTCAGCAACTCCGGCGAACCCCAATCCAATCTATTTGGAAAACCTCAATCCCGGTACAACTAACTGGAAACTTGTTAACCGTGGTAGTGGTGAGATTGCTGGCTACGCCTCAGCAACCAGTGTCAATAAAGGGGAATCGCTAGACATCAAGGTTTCTCTTGGACAAGCTGGACAGTTTACCATTGACGTATATCGCTTGGGCTACTATAGTGGCACGGGCGGCAGGCTGATGGCGAGCAGCGGCTCACTCAATGGCACAACCCAATCCGCCGCTACCTTAGACCCTGATACCCGCTTGGTCGAGTGTAACTGGACAACATCCTACGTCTTACAGGTAGGCAATAACTGGACTAGTGGTATTTATATAGCAAAGCTCACTGATCAAGCGAGTGGCAAAGTAGCGCACGTGTGGTTTGTCGTCCGTGATGATAGCAGCACTGCCGATATCTTGTTCCAGAGCGCCGTTTCTTGTGTTCTGGCTTATAACACGGTCGGAGGTCACAGCTTGTACAACTTTAACAGCAACGGTCCAAGAGCTTTCAAGGTTTCCTATGACCGGCCCATATCCCAGGCAACTTCTCAAGAGTCCTACGAGGCCGACACACCCCTGCGATGGGAATACAATATGGTGCGCTGGCTGGAATCTCAAGGTTACGATGTTACCTACACCGACAACATGCAGGTTCACACCAACGGACAAAGTTTACTCGATCACAAAGTATTCTTGTCTGTGGGTCACGATGAGTATTGGTCTAAGGAAATGTACGATGCCGTTGAGGCTGCTCGTAATGGCGGAATTAATTTGGGATTTTTCTCTGCCAATACTTGCTATTGGCGAGTAAGGTTTGAAAATTCCACTCTCGCTGCTGGGCAAGTGAAGCCCAACCGGGTGATGGCATGCTACAAACAAGATTGGGCATCAGATCCAGTCGCCCAGCAGCAAGGGCCATCAGCAGCTACTAATAAATTCCGCAGCGTTCAGAACCAAAGGCCGGAAAACGCTTTGTTAGGAGTCATGTACGGTAGCGACCTGGATCTCTACGGTGGTTTTAATTTTGTTGTCACCAACAGCAGCGATCCTTACTATGCGAATACGGGACTTCAGAATGGGGATCAGCTGGCTCTGTTAGTGGGTTATGAATGGGATTTTATTGTTAATAATGGGTCAACTCCTCCCAACCTCGTCATGTTGTCCCAGTCACCAGTCCAGCCTGCTGCCTTATTGCCAAACTTTGACGAACCGCCTGGAGAACAAGCCCTCCCTGCTAACCAGGATTTTACCAAAGCCCACTCAACTCGCTACACCGCTAGTAGTGGGGCTAAAGTCTTTGCCTCTGGCACGATTCAGTGGGCATGGGGTTTAGACAGTGCCGATGTTAGCCCAGCGCGGGAAGATCTTCGCGTCAAGCAAATAACTGTCAACATCTTAGCAGACATGGGAGCTAGACCCCAGGCACCAAATGCAAACCTGATTGTTCCCTAAAGCATCCCACAAGGAGTAAAAGAATGACACCACTGCAACGCCGACAATTTGCCAAGTTAGTAGCAGCCAGTTTCACTACCACTGTTGTTGCCGACCTCTCTAGTAAGGCGCTTGCTCAGAAGAGTGAGCCGAGCAAAGAGGTTCTTTATGGAATAAATCTCCTTAAGACATCTAATAGTCGAAACCGGGAAGACCAAACTCCGCCAGTGGAATTAAACACTGCTGATCTGACGGTAGGAAAAGTTATTTCTGCTGAGCTGCTAGATCTGAAGGTTCTTTCTAAGGTGAATTTGCCAGTTCTATCTGTTGAGAATCTGTCACCTGTACCGAAAAAACCTCGGGCTTTTTTCTTACCTGACTCTGATCGAGTTACGAAAGCGATAGTGCTTGGAGATAAAACTGTTGTAATTTCTACTGTCTCTAGTACAAGAAATGGTTATTTCAGTCATCTCATATCTGCTATCGGTGGTGCTACTAACCGTCAATTCAGAGCAAAAAAAATTCTCGGCTTAGAGAAATCTAATCAGACTGTTGAAAGTTTGGTCAGCCTTCCCAATAATCAAATTCTGTGCTTGGTTGGAAATGAAGGCATCCCACCTTTTGCTTTCAAAACACTCGATTACAGAACAGGTAAAATTATTTCTAAAGATGAACTGGCCCTACCTCCACTACCACTCACTCATCGATTCGCTAACCTATGCCAAGATCAGAAGGGAAATATTTTCGCAACTGAGATTGGCTCAGAAAATGTCCCCATTTTAATCACGATGAACTTGCAGGACAAAGCCATAGTTACCGGCAAAGTCAAAATCAAGAGACTGGCCCCACTGACCGTTGAAGGACGCCCTCTGTTCAACGATGTTAAAGACTTGGGCTTCTCTGCCTCTGGGCAATTGTATGCGCTTGCTGCTGACAAGAATGGCAAAAACAATGCCTTGTTTACCGTGGACGTGAAAACTGGCAAAATGGGTCTAGTTAAGAGCTTTGTCGCGGAAAAGTTTGCGTTCTCTCTCTAATGTTACAACGAAGCTTTGAATAATTTGCTGCTGTACATTCTTCCATGTTCATGTGGAAAATAGGTGAAATTCACAAGCATCAACTTTTGAATGAGAGATGTAACTAGATGCGATGGGCTACGCCCCGCCGGAGGCGATCGCACGAATCAAAACCGTCGCGCGATCGCTTTAGTAATTGCTTTTTATTAAAGGAATAATTTGATACTAACTCTTGGGATTAATGCTATTTTTTAGATCTAAGTTATCGTATCCAAACGTTACAAAATATAAGCATACAATTATAAAATGCAATATTTTAAACTCTTATATTCTCAGCTTTTACGTCTTTGTATTAAGCTCATTTATGTGTTCACTCAGCAATACCGATATCCATTACAGCTAAGCAGAATTTAGCAAACAATTGTATGCAGAAAATAGCTAACCATACACTCCAAACTTTGCATAAAGAAGGCTACCACCTAATTCAAAAACGTTTCGATGTGTTCCGCAGTCTTGTTTCACAAACAAAAGATTTAGTACAACGCAATGATTACAGTGCAGCAGCCGTATATGCAGAAATTGCCGCTTTATACGCGACTTTTCAACATTGCGGTCTTTTTGTTAGCCCAGAACTAGAGCAACTTCTGCTTACAATTGGACGAAAGGTGATACCAAACAGCCTATATTCTCTCAATTCAACTGCTTCATTAGCTGGAACACCAAAGAGAGTACTGCATGTCGCTACCCATCTTCCACCCATTGGTGGACATGCCAAAATGCTTTATCGTTGGATTCAGCAGGATAGTGAGCGGATACACTCCATTGCTATCACTCGACAGGAACTAGAAAATGTGCCCAGTTTTCTTAAAGAAGCTGTAAATAATAGTCAAGGCAAGATATATTCATTAAGTGAAAGCATTGGCAGCATTATTTCTTGGGCAAAACGACTCCGAGAAATTGCCACATTAGCAGACGTGGTTGTGCTACATACACACCAAGAAGATGTTATTCCTATTATTGCCTTTGCTAACAGGGAGCAATCTCCACCGATTATCTACGTAAATCAAGCCGATCAATGCTTTTGGCTAGGATATAGTATTAGTGATGTTGTGGCTAATCTTCGTGAATCTGGTAAGCGTCTCTCACAAGAGCGTAGAGGTATTGCAGTAGAACGTAACTTACTACTTCCTATTATTTTAAATCCTATTCAAAGAACCCTTTCTCGCACAAATGCAAAACAGCAGCTTGGTCTTGATGAAGACAGCATTGTAGTGCTTTCCATCGCTAGAGCGCTTAAGTTCAAAACAATATATGGAACCAGTTATGCTGATGTACATCTTCCTGTGTTGCAAAAATACAAACAAGTCATTCTGATTGCCATTGGTGCAGGCAATAACGATGAAAATTGGTCAGTAGCCATTGAGCAAACACAAGGAAGAATCAGACTACTGGAAGAGTCTCAAGATACCAGCATTTTTTATCAGGCTGCTGATATCTATGTTGACACATTTCCCTTTGTCTCGAATACATCTTTGTTAGAGGCTGGAAGCTATGGTATGCCTCTGGTAAGCCGCTATCCATTTTCCGATGTGTGCAGCATAATTGGTGCAGATTCCCCAGGTCTGACTACCAATCTTATCTATGCACGGGATCTTGAAGAGTACACAGCAATCTTATCTAATTTAATTGAAGATCTGGAATTCAGGCTATCTGTTGGTGAAGCAACCAGAACAGACATAACAGAGATACACATGGGCATAAACTGGCAACACTCCTTAGAAGATATATACTTCCGTGCTGTCACTCTGCCTCGTGTATCTATGATACCTACAACGGATCAGATGTCTAGCAATGAGCCGGACACCCTATTAACCCGTATTTTTTGCCAAGAAGACATTGATCTTGACAGGATAATTCAAAGCCGTATGAGGAAGATGCCATTCAATTACCGTTTGCACAACTTAATAAAGCTGATAACAAAATACGGTTTTAGTCGCTTTGACTCGTTTAAATGGTTTACCTTACTGCTACCTGAGTGGTTTTACTCTCGGATGAAAAACTTATTATTTTGAGCTTAATACTAAGCAGTAATATCAATTTTGGATTGACGCCCAAAAACTTACAATTTTTCACATAATATAAAAAACTGATAATTTAAACACAGTTAGTTTGGTTGATATATAGACTATTATGAAAATTGAGAAAATTATTACTCTGGCTAATAATAAGGTAAGACTACGCTTTCTCGCAATGGAGCGTTCCTTACGTGCAACAGGTTGCCAACTTCCCCTTTTGGTAATTCCGTATGATGACAAGCTTTTCGATCTGCCAAATGGATCTACCTGGTGGGAAGTACCTGAAATTACGAGTTGGTTAAAGAGTGAAAAATCTCATTCGGTAATGCGAAAATATCAGTGTTTAACAGTAGCAAATTATCAGTTTGTAGATGCGGATGTATGTTTTTTAAAGAATCCAGAAGAGATATTAGAGCCTTATTCTGGCTTTATTACTTCTTGTGGACATTGGCATAATCCAGAACAGACAATAACACAAGAATCAAGAGAAATAATTGCAAAAAAAAGTACTATTTGGCAGAAGAATATATTTAACACCGGGCAATTTGCTTGCGATCGCACAATTTTTGAAATTGAACAACTGAAGTACACAGCGATGCGATCGGACTTTGTAAATACCTGTATTCGAGATCGTTTTCACGAACAACCCGGTCTTAACTTGCTTGTATTTGCATCTGGAGTGCAAGTGACAAACTTAACATTACCTCCTTTGAGCATGGAATCAACATGGGCGGGAGACTATCCAGATGAATTTGAACATTACTGGAGTGAACCATCACGCCGACCCTATTTAATTCACTGGGCAGGTATACGTATGGATGTACCTCGACCAATTCATCAAATTTTCTATAACTTTTTGACCCAAGCAGAAAAAGCTGAATGGGATGAACAGGTTAGACAGTGGAGTTTGTCCTATCAAAGAAATAATCGATCCGTAAGAGCAATAGGTCGTCGATTTAAACGCGCCTTTCAAACTGTTGTACAACAATGAAATCTAGTCCTTTATTTACAGTTATTATTCCAACTTATAATCGTAATGATTTGCTAGCAAAATGTTTGGATTGCCTAGTGCCTGGAATTCAGACTTTAGCAGATGAGCAATACGAGGTAATTGTGACAGATGATAGCTCTCAAACGACTGCCGAGGAGATGATTCAAGAACGCTACCCCTGGGTAAAGTGGGTAGCTGGCCCACGCAAGGGCCCAGCGGCAAATCGTAACAATGGAGCTAAATATGCTCAAGGTGAATGGCTGGCTTTCACAGATGATGATTGCTTACCTGACCCTCAATGGTTAGAAGGTTATGCTCAAGCTAAAATTACTCAACCCTCTGCTTTAGTCTTTGAGGGTAGAACTTATGTTGATCGTCCCAGAAAAACTTTAGATGAAACATCCCCTATTAATGAGTCAGGAGGATTTTTGTGGTCATGCAACTTTGCTATTCAAAGCCAACTTTTCGAGTCTTTAGGAGGTTTTGACGAGCGATTTCCCTACGCTGCTATGGAAGATGTAGAGCTGAGGTTAAGACTCATGAAAATGGGAAACAGGTTTTTCTTTATTCAATCTGCTTCTGTATGTCATCCGTGGAGACATAGTGGAGGCTGGAAAAAGCTGAGACAGCATCAAGAATCAACACTAATTTACTTATCCATTCATCCAGAAGAATTAGCTAAAATCAACTATAAAACTTACCTTAGTTATACTTTACGTGGGTTTATTAAAACTACAATTCCAGGATTATTAAAATTTAGTTACCCTGGTTTTAAAGAAGCTTTTTTAGAGCATATCTCATTTTTATATATGGCTTTTAAGTTATATTTTAGATTTCATTTAAAAAATAAAGTTTGAAATAAACATTTTCTATAAATTAAAAAAAATAATTTTTTATATATTCAGTCATGAAAAAAATTACACCAGAATCAACTTGGCCTGAAAGTTGGCAATATAGCTATCAATACGATCTGTTAGAAATATATGAAGACACAAATTTTCCTAAATATCTTGGATATGCCTATGCCTATGCTTATCGTCGCAAACACATATTGGACTTAATAAAAACAGTTGCCAAGCCAGGGGCAAAAGTCTTAGACGTAGCTGCTGCTCAAGGAAACTTTAGTTTATCTCTGGCAGAAATGGGCTATGAAGTTACTTGGAATGATATGCGTGAGGAGTTAATAGACTATGTAAAACTGAAATGGGAATATGGGAATATTAATTACGTAGCGGGAGATGTATTTACACTTGGTTTTAACTCAGAATTTGATATTATACTAATTGCTGAAATTATTGAACACGTTGCCCATCCTGATGAGTTTTTAAAGAATATTGCCAAGATGGTTAAACCTGGTGGATACATTGTTATGAGTACACCTAATGGTGAATATTTTCAGAATAATTTGCCTAAGTTTTCTGAATGCTCTGATCCCAGTCAGTTTGAAGCAATACAATTCCAACCTAACTCAGATGGTCACATTTTTTTATTGCATCTAGACGAAGTTAAATCCCTAGCTCAGCAAACCAATTTATCTATTTTAGAAACTCGACTTTTTAGTAATACGCTGACAAACGGCTATTTAAAGTTAGGGACTCTACTTAACTTACTACCTAAGAAATGGATTAATAATTTAGAAATCTTTACTAATAAAACTCCTTTAGCTTTGCAAAGAAAACTCCATACAAGTATGGTTGTTTTATTCTCTCGTTGTGAGTAATTTTGATTTATCAAGTCCAATTGTTACTTTTTAAAAAATATCAGAAAATTAAACCGTTTAAGTGACGCTAACAAATAAGTTAATTCAAATTATTCAAATTGTTCCTCAACTACCGCCATCAATCAATGGGTTAGGCGACTATGCGTTAAATATAGCTCGTCAGTTGCGGAAAGAGTACAACATCGAAACGCGGTTTGTTGTTGGCGATCGCAACTGGCAAGGAGCTACAGAAATTGAAGATTTTACGATACAACAAGTAACGGCTAATTCTGCTAAAGCATTGTTCTCTCTATTATCATTTGACCAGAATGAGTCAATCCCAATTTTACTACATTATGTAGGTTATGGTTATGCCGAAAGAGGCTGTCCAGTTTGGCTAGTTCAAGGTTTAAAACGCTGGAAAGCTAACAGTGCCGACTCGCACTTGGTAACAATGTTTCATGAAGTTTATGCCGCTGGATATCCAATATGGACTAGTTCTTTCTGGTTATCACCCTTACAAAAACAATTGGCCGAGCGCTTAGTGAATATGAGCGATCAATGTATCACTAGCAAGCAGAGTTATGCTGAAATTTTATCCAAAATGAGTCGAAATAAAACTCAAATTGCCCATCTGCCTGTTTTTTCCAATATTGGAGAACCAGAGTGTAACCCACCTCTAAGAGAACGTACTCGACGACTAGTTTTATTTGGACATAAAAACAGTAAATTGCAAGTTTATCAGCAAGGTCGTCAAGCTTTGGAACTAGCTTGTAAAAGTTTGGAGATTAAAGAAATATACGATATTGGCATTCCTACTGGGTTAGAAATATCTGAAATTAATGGTATTCTTGTTGTGGAAACAGGAGCCATTGAGACAGTAGAAATTAGCAAAATAATGTTAAATTCTATTGCCGGATTTTTAAATTTTCCTCCACCTGCATATCTAGCAAAATCAACTATTTTTGCGGCTTTCTGTGCCCATAGGCTAATTCCTTGTATGGTTACTCATAACGCAATGCCAACAGATGGTCTTCAAAGCGGTAAGCATTACTGGTCTGCTAGCAATAAAAACAGCCAGTTATCTTTAAAATTAGGACAAGTAATTGCTGACAATGCCTATGCTTGGTATCAAACCCATAGCCTGTCTGTACAAACCAATATTTTTATTACTCACCTTAATGGTTCAAATTCAATAATTATGAAAAATTAAGCTGATAATTGTTAGAGGTTATTATAACCTTAGCCAATATGAATACACGTAAGTATAGAGTCTTAGTTGTTACTGCTAATCCTGTGCAGTATTCTACTCCGCTTTTCCAATTAATGGCACAACACCCAAAGCTAGATATATTAGTAGCGTATTGTAGTTTGCAAGGTGCCGAGCTAGGTTTTGACTCTGAGTTTGGTGTAGAAATAAAGTGGGATATTCCATTGTTAGATGGTTATCCTTGGATTCAACTTTCTAATCAATCTCCTCAACCTAAATTGGGTAAGTTTTTTGGTCTAATTAATCTGGAGTTGTGGAAACAAATAAAAACGGGAAAGTTTGATGCTGTAGTTGCATATACAGGCTACGCTTATGCTAGTTTCTGGATTTTGGCAGCAGCAGCAAAAGTTAGTGGAACTAATTTGTTATTTAGTACAGATGCTCAAGATTTAACTCCTCGAAGCGGCTCAGTCTGGAAAAGGTATGTAAAGAGTTTAATATTACCCAAGATATTTCAATTAGCAAATACTGTCATTGTTCCTTCATCTGGAGGTGTAAAGTTTATCAGTTCTTTAGGAATTCCTGAGCAACAGATAGTATTAACACCTTTTGTTGTGAATAATGAATGGTGGTTAGCTCAGGCAAAGCAGGTGAATCGAGCAGCAGTACGACAACAGTGGCATATTCCAGAAGATTCGCCAGTTGTCCTTTTTTGCGCTAAACTCCAACCCTGGAAGCGCCCACAGGATGCTTTACGAGCATTTGCCCAAGCTGATATACCAGATAGCTACCTCGTGTTTGCTGGTGAAGGCCCATTGCGTTCAGAACTTGAATTAGAAGCCAAAGCTTTGGAAGTAACAGAGCGAGTTAGGTTTCTTGGTTTTGTCAATCAGTCCCAATTACCTTCAATTTATTGCACTGCTAACTTATTAGTCTTTCCATCAGAGTATGAACCTTTTGGTGTAGTGGTAAATGAGGCAATGCTTTGTGGCTGTCCTGTAGTAGTCAGCGATCGCGTAGGCGCTCGTTACGATCTGGTTCACGAGGGCAAAACTGGCTTTGTTTATCCCTGCGGTAATTTGGATGCTTTAGTACAAATCTTGAAAACTACTCTTAGCGATCGCGAATTATTGACACAAATGGGAACGGCTGCTTCTAACAGAATGAAAACTTGGTCACCTCACGAAAATGTAGAATCTCTAGTGCAAGCTTTAGAAAAAGCTGTTGCACACAAGTCTTAAAAAGTTTCAGATAAATAATAAATGGTATTTGAGAATGTAGCATAACTATGTAAATAATGTTTATACAATGATTGTAGAGGTAAATAAAATGGCTTTATTTAAGCAATTGCATGAAATGACATCTGAGATGGGAGTTTGGACAGTTATAAATTATTATCTACGTAAAAAACTTTTTGATCTATTGGAAAACAGATTTAAAATTACTGCAAAAAATAAATATATTCGTTTACGCCTCAAAGGTTTTAAATATCCCATTTGGTCTAGATATGGAACAAGTGACTCTAGGGCATTTCATCAAGTTTTTATTCGACAAGAATATTCTTCTTTAAGTGATTTAAAGTCTCCTAGTTTAATAATAGATTGTGGTACAAATGTAGGTTATTCCGCTATTTATTTTCTCAATAAATATCCAAATGCCCATTTAATTGCTGTTGAACCAGATATTAATAACTTTAAAGCTTGTGAAAGAAACCTTTTACCTTATAGCGATCGCGTTTCATTGGTTAATTCAGCTATTTGGTCTAATCAGGCAGGACTTGTAATTTGTAGAGGTCAGTATAGGGATGGTCTTGAGTGGTCTACACAAGTACGAGAAAATCAAGGCGACGAAAAGCCAGATATATATGCGATAGATATCAGTAGCTTATTAGAAAAATCAGGTTTTGAAAATATTGACATCCTTAAAATTGATGTAGAAAGAGCAGAAATTGAAATTTTCTCACGTAATTATGAGAATTGGCTTAACAAAGTCAAAAATATAATTATTGAACTACATGATGAAGAATGTGAAAAAATATTTTTTAAAGCTTTGTCTATGTATAAATATGATTTGTCCAGAGATGGTGATTTAACAGTATGTAAAAATATTTCGTTCAAATCATAGACAGACTTTAAGTTTACAAATTTTCTTTGCATATTTCATTTACGACCTGCTACTAGCTAATCGCTTGCCTTTTTTACCTTTTACGAAAGATTTGATAAATGGAAAACAAATGTTCTACGACAGTATTAATACTAGCCTGTAATCGAAGTAACTACCTGTCAAAAGCATTAGCTTCAGTATGCGCTCAGACCTACAAATACTACAGAATTGTTATTTCAGATTGCTCAGATAATCTACAGGAACGAATAAAAATTAAAGAAGTTATAAATGAATATAAAACTTTGTTTCCTGAAAAAGAAATATTCTTTATCCAACAATCTTCTCGTGTTCCTCAAGCATTACATTTAGAATTAGCAATAAAAGAGGTTTCAACTCCCTATGTTGGATTATTAGATGATGACGATATATGGCAGCCTAATCATTTAGAGAGATCTATTGCAATTTTAGATAGTAATGAAAATCTTGGAATTACTATTAGTAACGGTATTTCAATTAATGAAGAAGGAAAAATTATTGGATTTAGAAATTCACTAGAACACGACCCTCCCGATTGGAGAAATCGCAAGGAATGTTTTCATTTATTAATGAAAACATATTATGGATCAACAAGTGGCTATATTTTTAAGATAAAAGCTATTAAAAATCATAAATTTTATAATACTCCTTGTGTAGATGTACATTTAGCTATTACAATTATTTCTAATAATTTTGATGTCAAATTTTTTAAAGAAGCAAGCTATTTTTACCTAGTCCATAAATCATCTTATTACGGGCATAACACTCTTCAATATAAAATTTATAGGCACAATTTACGTTTATGGTTATTTAGGAATAACGGATTGCAAATAATAAGCCAGTATCCTAATTTTATCTTGCTTTTTTTTAAAAGTATTTTAGAGCTAGCAATTCTTGGATATAAAAAACCATAGAAAAATCCCTATGAAAATCCTACTGTATTCCTCAGTATTCTGGCCATCTTTAGGTGGAGTTGAAACTATCACAGCTACACTTGCCGAGAATATTACTAAATTAGGATATGAATGTATAGTTGTCACTGAAACACCTTCAAACAGAGAAGAACCCCGTTGCTATCAGGTAGTTCGGCAACCAACATTTCGAGAGCGGTTGAGTCTTACTCGTGAATGCTCTTTAGTACACTCCAATGGAGCAAGCGTTACCATGTATCCCTTTGCACGATTAGCAAATAAACCTTTTATATGGACGCATAACGGATATCAAGTTTCTTGTGTAGATGGTTTAGGTTGGTTCGATGGTGAACCAACTCCTATGACTCCCATAGCATCTTTAAGCTATTATCTGCAAAAAAAAGGTTTTATTTATTTTTTGAAAGAATCTTTAAAACTGGCTATCAGGAGATATGTTGCAGAAAATGTGGATTTGAATATTGCTGCTACTCACTGGGTTGCTAAAAGACAACCCTTAAAAAACCAAGTTGTTGCATACACACCTTACCCTATTTCTCAATTTAAGCAGATAAAACAAGTTTACCCAAGAAAATATTACTTTATATATGTTGGTCGATTAGTAAGTGAAAAAGGACTTCCAGAACTTATACAAGCCTTTCATGCTTTAGTTTCAATATCTGATTTCCAAAATATTAATCTAGCGATAGTAGGTGATGGCAATATGAGGAAGTTATTAGAAAAAATGGTTACAGATTTACAACTATCTGATAATGTACATTTTTTAGGTTCAAAACATGGTGCTGAATTAATGGAAGTGATGAGTCAAGCTGCAATTGGTGTTGTTCCCTCTGCCTGGGAAGAACCAATGGGAGGAGTATCTCTGGAGCTTTTAGCAGCAGGTAAAATTGTTATAACATCTGAGTTTGGTGGACATGCAGAATGCATAGGTGATGCCGGACTAAAATTTAAAAATAGAGATTATCAATCTTTATTTGAGTGTATGAAGAATTTAATAAGTAACCAAAGTTTAAATGAAAAGCTCTTAGAGAATTCTTACAAGATAATAGAAGAATTTGATGATATAAAATTAACTAAAAAATATCTTGAAATTTATGAAAATATTATAAATAGAGAGTACGCAAAATGAAAATTATATAATAATTCCTTGATTGAGATATCAAGTATAAACTTTATTTTTTATTCAAATACATTATTAATTTAATTATATCTTACAGAAAATAGTCAACTTGCATTTATATAGTCATTTCAATCAAGACATTGATTATTAAATATACCTTAGCACTTTAAAGAGGATAATAGTTTAATGCAGCAGCCGCTCGTTGCTTTAATAGCTTTGACAGTTCTAATCGCCATAGTTTGGTTATCTGCTCTCAATTGGCGGCGTACTGTTAAAGTTACATTAATTATTATCATTTTTGAAGGCGTGCTGCGAAAGTGGGTACTACCACAAGCTACTGAACAGATTTACTTTCTCAAAGACTTACTCCTTTTAATAGCTTATTTAAGCTATTATTTTAGTTCTGAACCAAAATACCCATTTAAATGGAGTATTTTAAATATTGTTCTAATAATGGCATTTAGCTGGTCTGTATTTCAAGCTTTTAATCCCAGCCTAGGCTCACCAATAATTGGAATTTTTGGGCTTAAAGCCTATTTCTTTTATATGCCCTTAATGTGGATATTACCCAGCTTATTTCAGTCGGAGGAAGAACTATACAAATTTTTACGGAATTATTTGTTACTAGTGATTCCAGTTTGCCTTTTAGCTACAGTTCAATACTTCAGTCCACCATCAAGTCCAATTAACATTTATGCAGGCGGCAAAGGAGCAGATGCCCTTGCTGGTGGTGCTGTTAGGGTTACTGGTTCTTTCCCCTACATTGCTGGTTATTCTACTTATCTGTCATTTTGTTTCAGTACACTAATTCCTCTGTTAACTCTGCCACAAAAAACAATCTGGCGTTTCTTGACATTGATAGAAGCGTTTTTAGTTGTTGGTACTTCCTTTATGACAGGCGCTCGTGGTTTACTTGCGTTTGAAGTTTTGTTTGTACTGGGATATGTATGTATCTTGAGTTTTACACATTTGTCGGAATTTATTCGTTCTGTTAAGTCATTATTAATACCAATTATATTGATATCAGCTTTAGTACCTAGATTCTTTGGTAAGGCAATAGAAACATTCTCCTCGCGTCTAAATGATGAAGGCGCTCAGCAAGAGTTTTCTAGCCGCGCTTTATCTTCTTTTTCAACACCTGAGAAAGCAATGCAAGAAAAGGGAATTGATGGTTATGGCATAGGAGCTACTCATCAAGGATCGGGTGCTTTACGTAACGCTTTCAAATTACCAATTGGTGAGCCTCCTCCTATAGGAGAAAAAGATGCTGAGAGGGTTTTAATAGAATTAGGGCCATTTGGCTTACTACTATGGTATGGACTACGCTTAATTATACTTTTTTCTACTTTTCAAGTTTTACTGAAGCTAAAAAATCCCTTTTTACGACAGTTAGGGACTGCCTCTTTATTGTTTCAAGCTATTAACTTTCCTGCTCAACTTGCCTTTAACAATACCTATGCAATTTACTACTGGTTCTTAACTGGTTTTATATTCTTACTTCCAGAACTGGAATATAGAGAGTTTTTATACTCCAAAAACTGGAGACAGCAACAACAAGATATCTAATTAATACAAAGTCTTTCAATAGTTTTGACCCTACAGATACTAAAGGTAGCAATAGGATGTCTAATCAAAGCGTTTCATTAGCTCATCAAATTAATCCTTCCTTTGCTCGCAACGCTGCCTTAGCTTTAGCAGAGGCTAATTTATTGAAAGAGGTAATTACCCCGATCGCCTATGATCCAGAAGCAGCTACATGGAAGTTTTTGAATTTGCTGCCTAAGAATCTAAAAACTACTATCGCCAATGAGTTGAGCAGGCGGACTTGGATTTCTCCTAATGGTGTACCAATTCAAACATATCCGTGGAAAGAAATCATCCGCATATTTTTATCTCTCACCAAGCTAACACCTAGATTAGGTTTCAGCGATATGCAGTTAGTGGATTGGGTATATGTATCTCTTGATCGCCAAATAGCCAAACACCACCTTGACGGCTTAGATGCAATCTACACCTATGAGGATCTGGCTGCAAACACCTTTGTCAAGGCTAAACAGCAAGGCGTTCTTTGTTTGTACGATCTGCCTATTCCCTTTTATAAAATGACTCATCGCATCATGCGGCAAGAAGCTGAGTTATTTCCAGCTTTAGCCCCGGCAGTTCAGACTATTCAAGATCCTACATGGAAACTTGAGCGCAAAGACCAAGAAATCAAACTAGCAGATCATATCTTTGTCGCTTCTTCAGTAACCAAACAATCATTGATAGAGATTGACATAGCGCCAGAAAAAATCACTGTCATTCCCTATGGCGCACCTGTAGATATATTCCAACCCCAACCAAAAACTAGCGATCGCTTCCGTGCTATGTTTGTCGGTCGTCTTTCTCCCCGCAAAGGAGTTCATTACCTCATGCAAGCTTGGCAAGAATTAAAACTAAGCGATGCAGAGTTGGTATTAGTCGGGACTAACCTCTTCCCTTCAGGCTGGCTAGAACAGTACAAAGACATTTACCGTCATGTCCCTTCTGTACCTCATCTCCTCCTCAATCAGTACTACAGTAGTGCTAGCGTTTTAGTTTTCCCTTCTTTGGTAGAAGGCTTTGGTTTAGTGATATTGGAAGCAATGGCTTGTGGGATTCCTGTGATTACTACACCTAACACAGGCGGATTAGATGTCTTAACTGACGGTGTGGAAGGATTTATAGTGCCTATCAGAGATGTAGAAACGCTTAAGGAAAAACTGGAGTGGTGTTACTCTCATCCTCAAGAATTAGCAGAAATGGGACGAGCAGCTAGACGCAAAGCTGAACAGTACAATTGGAGTTTATATCGTCAAACACTAACTAGCAAGGTCAAAGATATTTTGAAAACTCACAGTTAAAGTTTATAAAAAGATTATGAAATGAGGATATTTCATTCATTATATGTAAAATAAAAAACTAATGAATTTCCCTTAAAAATATGCTGGCAAGTAACAACAGCGGTTAAAAATATTAAATAGCAGAAATTTTAGAGTAATGATAAAAAGTTCGGTTAAATTTTTCCAATCTAACCGAACAGACAACAAACTACTATACTCATTTTCAAGGTGAAATATGTTTTATTTAATGGCTTTATTGTGTCAAACAAATAAGTCTAAATTTAACTCGTGTTTTTAGATTTTATATAAATTTTAATAGGTTAAATTTAAGCTTTTAAAGCTTATCACTGAGCCAAGACTGAGTTTTTAAATTTAATGTACTAATAGTTAAATATTAGTAAAAAACAAATAATAATTAAACTTTTTATGCCATATTGTATTTACTAAACCTCTAAAAAAATAATGTTTAATTTATCATTTTTAAATAGTCGTACCAATCAAATAGTTAGTGACTTAAAAATTAAAGGATATTTTGTTTGTGAACAAGCTTTAACTGAGCAGTTTGTAGAAGAACTACTTCAAGAGGTAGATTTCGACAATATGTTGGTTAATATCAATGATGTTGGTACAGTTATTGCTTACAATCAGAAATTTTTAACTCATTGTTTAGCTAATTCAAAAAAATCTTTTGATATTATCACTTCCCAAAAGGTTTTAGACATTTGCAAACAGTACTTTAATGATAAGTATAAACTTACAAATCACAGAATTTATCAAACTAGCAAAGTAGGAAATATGCCATGGCATACTGATAACAATCTCCAAATTGGTAAAAAACTAGCAAGCAAGCACAATATGCCAGGTTTATTGTTTTTATTTTATTTGTCTGATGTCACCAAGAATGCTTTTCAGTTAGTCAAAGATTCTCATATATGGTCGCCTCAATTCGATCACGAAATTTACTTAACTGAAAGTTTTATCGACAGTAAATATAAAAAGGATATATTAACATTCTCTATGAAAAAAGGAAGTCTGATTTTATGTGATATACACGCAGTTCATCGGGCTGAACCTTTTCAAGATAAAACATATACTAGAAAAACATTACTTTTTCAAATCGATCAAGTGGGTAATGAATATATAGGTCATGGCGAAAAAAATCTCATAAATACAGAGTATCTAGATAATCTAAATCCAGAGATCATGGAATACTTGGGATTTGGTTTCAAAAGAAGTTATCCTGCATTTCCTAGCACCTCAGTTGCCACCATGACACCTGAAGACATATTCAGCTTACAAAAGCAATTGCTACCTCAAATGTTAAACGCTTTGACAAAAAAGGTAGCAACGACTCTGATACCTAGTACAGTGGTGCTTAATATAAAGCGCATGTTGTGGCAGTTCAAAACTCACAGCAAAACGCCTAAAAATCATTGAGATATTTTCAGTTTAATGAAAATTTTGTTAATCGGTAATTACCAACCAGATGCTATTCAAAGCATGGATCTGTTTTCAGTCATGCTAGAAAATCATTTAATACAGTTTGGTCATCAAGTACGTGTCATTCGCCCCATACCATACTTAGGCAGTCTTCATCTATTCCCGAATGTCTTTAAAAAATGGTTTGGTTATATTGATAAGTTAATCATTTTCCCGTTAAATTTACGTTCAGTAATTTCTTGGGCAGATGTAGTTCATATATGCGATCATGGCAATGCCATTTATGCTAGATATCTACAAAACATACCCCATATTGTAACTTGTCATGATTTATTGGCAATTCGTTCTGGTTTGGGAGAATTTCTAGAGTATAAAACAGGATGGACTGGTAAAATATTACAGCAGATGATTGTGAAAGGACTCAATCAAGCCCAAAAAGTCGCTTGCATTTCCGAACAGACTAGAAACGATTTGATCCGTTTCAGTACTCTCGATGAGAAGGCTGTAACTTTAATTCCTGTGGGCTTGAACTATCCTTATAGCCCTATGGCAGCCTTAGAAGCTAAACAACGCTTAAAAGCTTTAGGAATCTCTCAAGATTGTCGCTTTATTCTTCATGTGGGGGCAAATCACTGGTATAAAAATCGTTTGGGAGTTTTAGCTATCTTTTATCAACTAATACTTAAACAATCAGAATGGTATCTAGTGATGGTAGGCAAACCTATGACTGATGAAATGCATAAGTTTATTCAAAGTCATAACTTAAGTCAAAAGGTAATAGAGCTAGTGGAAATAGAACATGAAAATTTGCGAGCTCTTTATTCTTCTGCAACAGCCTTATTATTTCCTTCTTTACAAGAGGGTTTTGGGTGGCCGATTATAGAAGCTCAAGCTTGCGGTTGTCCTGTTTTTACTTCAAATCGTCCTCCAATGAATGATGTAGGAGGAGAAGCAGCTGTATACATAGATCCAAACAATCATGAAGATACAGTAGAAAAGATTGTTTCATCTCTATCTAAACTAGAAATGTTCAAGTCTAAAGGATTTATTAATTCACAAAGATTTACAGCACAGAACATGGTTTATCAATATATTGAGCTTTATCAGCTAGCCATTGAGGAAAAATATAAAACAAAAATTACAAACTAATTTCTATTAATAAATTTTATAATTTATCATACTTAATAAATGAAAAAAGAAATTTTAACAAATATAATATTTTACAGAATGCTTGTAAAAGCATTATCTTGAACTAATCAACATAATTTCAGTAAAGTTTTCAAATAGAATTCATATTACAAGCAATTTATATTATTTAATATAGTGTATAAATCATTTTAGTAAATATATAAAGGATTTTAAACATGCAAAAATCTCTGAAAAAAGGTACTTTAAATTTATGGTTTCCTAATTTATTTGAGTTCAAAGGTGGTATACAAGTTTACTTACAAGACATATTGGAAACCATCCAAGAAAGACTACCTAATTCCTCTCTCTGGATTTTAGATAAGCTCGATAAAAGTAAGCCAAAAGATAAATTTAATTCTAATAATTATTCATTTTTTTTTAGCGGTCATCTACCCAAGTATTTACGAACACAACATTTTGCTTTTAACTTAATCAAAACAGCTATACTTAGTCGCCCAAAGTTTATTTTATGTGGCCATATTAATTTTGCACCAGTAGCACTCCTAATTCGTCGGCTCACAGGTATTCCTTACGGAGTTATTGTTTATGGGGTTGATGCTTGGGAAATTCAAAATAAATGGCAAATTAAAGCACTACATGCAGCAAAAATAGTGATATCGATTAGCATGTATACACGCGATCGCCTAATTAATGAGCAGAATCTCCCTACCGATAAGATAAAAATATTACCAGTTACATTTGATGAGAATCGTTTTCAGCCTAGTTCTAAACCAAAATATTTACTAGAGCGTTATGGCTTGAGGTCTAATCAGCCGATTATTTTCACTGTGACTCGTTTATCAAGTGAAGACGGCTATAAGGGATACGACAAAATTATTCAAGCGCTACCGAAAATTAAGTCTCAGATTCCAGATGTTCACTACATACTAGGTGGTAAAGGCGATGACCAACCCCGGATTGAGCAACTGATTGCTCAACTCAACCTGCAAGACAGCGTTACCCTAGCAGGTTTTATTCCCGATAACGAACTCTGCGATTTCTACAATCTTTGCGATGTGTTTGCCATGCCTAGTCGAGGCGAAGGATTCGGGATAGTCTACCTAGAAGCACTTGCATGTGGCAAACCCACAGTGGGTGGTAATCAGGATGGTGCAATTGATGCTCTTTGTCAGGGTGAACTAGGGGCCTTGGTCGATCCTTTGGATGTGAATGCCATAGCTCAGACTCTCATCCAAATTTTGCAAGGTACTTATCCAAATCCTTTAATTTATCAACCTGACGCTTTAAGGCAAAAGGCGATCGATAAATTTGGCTTTGAACAATTCAAACAAACTCTGACAAAACTCATGCATCATTTTTTTGCTATCCCTGAATAACTTTAAATAATGACACTTAATCCTTTAGCAGTAAAACCGCTAAAAACCGCCACAGATAAACCTCAAGTCTGTCATGTAATTGACAGTATTAATGAAAACACAGGTGGCACTGCTTTTTTAGTTGCTAGACTAGCATCAATTGTTGCAAATCAAGAAATTACATCTCATCTATTCACACTAGATTATCAACAACTCGGTAGCCAAATTGCAACTGAGGATGTCAAAATACATAGCTATCCTGCCAGTTTCTTAGCTCAAAGGATGCAAGGATTTGCTCCCAAAGCTAATCATGCTCTGGAGTACTTAGCATCAACAGAATTAGATTTGATTCACAATCATGGCTTATGGTTGTTTCCTAATATTTACGCTCGACAAGCCGCATTAAACAATCGCCTACCTTTAGTAATTTCGCCACACGGAATGCTAGAGTCTTGGTCTTTAAAGCATAGTCGAATGAAGAAGTGGCTTGCCTGGTTAGTGTACGAACAGAAAAATTTGATGAGTGCTACTGTTTTTCATGTAACTTCGGCTGAAGAAGCAATGTCTGTTCGTCGTCTTGGTTTTCAACAACCGATCGCACTCATTCCAACTGGTGTAGATCTTGCTGATTTCAATGAACAACCAAAAAAAGAAGTATTAACACAATTATTTCCTCAACTTAGTGATCAAAAATGGTTACTTTTTCTGTCTAGACTGCATTCTAAAAAAGGTATAGATAATTTACTCCAGGTTTGGCAAAAATTAGAATCGCAATTTTCTGACTGGCATCTGATTTTAGCTGGGCCTGACTTAACAGGCTACCAAGCAAAGTTAGAACTACTAGTAGAACAATTAAATTTGAGCCAACGGGTGACTTTTACGGGTATGCTGTCTGGAAAGGCCAAGATATCTGCACTTTGTAATGCTGATTTATTTGTTTTGCCAACTCACTCAGAGAATTTTGGGATTGCAATAGCAGAGTCTCTTGCTTACGGTGTGCCTGTTATCACTACAAAAGGTACTCCTTGGCAGGATTTAGAACGCTATGAGTGTGGTTGGTGGATTGAGGACAATCAACAAGCACTTTTAATGGCTTTAGTTGAGGCAATGAAAATGCCTGCAAGTGAGCGGCAAGTAATGGGTTTGAGAGGGAAAAATCTGGTAGAAACTAAATACTCTTGGAACGCGATCGCTGAAAATATGGCAAGTGTTTACCACTGGATTCTTGGTGGAGGTGAACCGCCTAGTTGTCTTCAGTTTTATGGTTATTAATTAATTTACATTGAATGCTAGAAGAAATTACTCCACTGATTCTTACCTATAACGAAGCCTTTAATATTGAGCGCACCCTTCAGCATCTTACTTGGGCCAATAAAATTATTGTGATTGATAGTTATAGCACCGACGAAACTTTAGAAGTTTTACATTCTTATTCTCAAGTTAAAGTATTTCAACGAAAATTTGATACCCACGGTAAGCAATGGAACTACGGCTTAGAGCAAGTTGAATCTAAATGGGTGCTTTCTTTAGATGCAGATTATGTTGTTACAGATGATTTGAGAACTGAAATTATAGATTTGCCAGCAGATGGCCAGATAAATGGTTACTTTGCCAGATTTAAATACTGTGTGTTTGGTAAACCGCTCAGAGGTACAATACTTCCCCCTCGTCAAGTTCTCTTTCGCAAAGATAAAGCTGTATACATAGATGATGGTCACACTCAACTTTTACAACTTGCTGGTAAGTCTGCAACGCTTACTGGTTATATCCATCATGACGATCGCAAACCTCTAAATCGCTGGCTGTGGGCACAGGATCGCTATATGGTGATTGAGGTAAAAAAACTATTAGAAACACCGATGAGTGAACTTAATTGGGGCGATCGCATCCGTAGACAAAAAATTTTAGCTCCTTTCATCATTTTGGTCTACTGCCTCATCCTTAAAGGCGGTATTCTTGATGGTTGGCATGGTTGGTACTATACATTTCAGCGCGTTCTAGCAGAAATTCTTCTAGCTATTCGTTTAATAGAAGCTGAAAAAATTAAAGTTTAATTATTGTGGTGTGAATAAATCAATGGATAAAAAACATAGGCTAACAGAGATAAACTTCTTAACTTGAGAAAATCTTAAAAATATACAAAGTTATTGTTTGGAGGTTAAGTTATTACGTTCTACAAAATCAAAGAACATTGGATACTTTTTTTAGTAGGTTTTATCCTCTCCCTGCTGCTAATGATTCCTGTGCGTGTGGCGATCTCACTGTACCAAGCTCCCCAACCTCAAGCCATTCTCATCCTTGGCGGCGAATCATTAGGAGAACGAGAAGTATTCACCGCCGAATTCGCTCACTGGTATCCATCCCTAAAAATTTGGATTTCTTCTGGTGTAGTTCCCAACAAAGCGCGTAAAATTTTTCGAGATGCAGGTATTCCAGATAGCCGTGTTTACTTAGACTATCGTGCCGTTGACACAGTTACTAACTTTACTACCCTGATTCCAGATTTCAAACAACACAAAATACAGCACTTATATTTAATTACTTCTAACTATCACATGCCCAGAGCCAAAGCGATCGCAACCCTGATTCTTAGTAGCCAAGGTATTGCTTTCACTCCACTCTCTGTACCGTCTAACCATACCAAAGAATCTTTTGTTCCCATTATTCGTGACATTGCCCGCTCTCTGCTGTGGATTTTCACAGGCCATACAGGAGCGAGTCTTAAGCCTGCTGTTAATTCACCATAATATGCGTTTAGATAGCTACACTTTAGGTGCTTACACCCCAGGCGCGCCATACTGGAAACAACTTGTGTGGTATTTTATCGGGTCGCCCTTAGTAGAAAGTTATTGGCTCCCGATATCAGCCTTAAAAGTTTGGATACTCCGCTGCTTTGG
Source organism: Komarekiella atlantica HA4396-MV6 (assembly GCA_019359395.1). Classification (GTDB taxonomy): domain Bacteria; phylum Cyanobacteriota; class Cyanobacteriia; order Cyanobacteriales; family Nostocaceae; genus Komarekiella; species Komarekiella atlantica. The sequence continues at coordinate 135,958 of JAHHHK010000010.1, read as the reverse complement.
AGCGCAAATTGGTCAAGGCGTCCGCGTTAAACCAGGAGTCAGAGTGAAGTTTCCCTGGCGGTTAACAGTAGGCGATTACGTTTGGGTTGGGGAAGATACCTGGATTGATAACTTAGCTCCTGTCACCATAGAAAGTCATGTTTGCTTATCTCAAGGGGTCTATCTCTGCACTGGTAATCATGACTGGAATCATCCCAATTTTCAACTAATTACTGCCCCAATTCACATACAAGAAGGTAGTTGGATTGCAGCCAAGTCGGTAATAGGCCCAGGTGTGACAGTAGGTAGAGGTGCAGTACTCACCCTCGGTGGAGTAACTGGGCGTTCTTTAGATCCAATGATTATTTATGCTGGTAATCCTGCTCAGCCCATTAAGAAAAGATTGAATTCTTAATACTTCAGGAGTGCTAAGTACTAAACCATAGCTATCCGCGCTTCAGCACTGTTTCGGTGACTGCTATCTAAACTTGGATAGGCATTTAGTTCACTACTGCACTAACCCAGCACGTAAAGCAAGTACAGCAGCCTGCGTACGGTCAGCAACACAGAGTTTATTTAGAATACCTCGAACGTGAGTTTTTACAGTACCGACAGTTAAATAGAGCCTTTTAGCGATTTCTGCATTGTCACACCCAGCGACAATCAACTCCAAAACATCCATTTCTCGATGAGTTAAGGGGTAGCTCTCTATAGTTTTTTCAATTTCTGGGTCAATACCGTCAATCAGTACTCTTTTTCCGGCTGTTCCACTATTACCATCAGGAAAATCCTGTCGTATTTGTCGCAGTACGAGATCTGCGATCGCTGGATCGATCCATGAGCTACCTGAGTAGGTCGTTTGCACTGCCTCTACTAATTTCTCACTTTCGATATCCTTCATGCAATAAGAGTCTGCACCTGCTGCAAAAGCTGCTAAAACCGCCTGCTCACTACTCTGCATTGTTAAAATCAGCAGCTTTGTTGTATAGTCTTCTGTTTCCGCCTGGTATTGCCTAAATATGCGTGTCAGTTCTATACCATCCATGTCAGGCAAACCAATGTCAATGGTGGCGACATCTGGCTTGAGAGTTTTCAGAAGCTCTATTCCCTCTGCTGCATTAGCTGCTTCCCCAACAATGTTCATTTCTGACTGGGTTTGTAAAGCAGCCCGTAAGCCGATTCTGGTAAGGTTGTGATCTTCAATTACGAGGATCTTTATTTCACTCATGGATGGTTATCTTTACTGTTATCTATCTAAAAGTACAGATGAAAATAGCTTTGTTCTTCTATTCGGGATTTTATCCGAAAAGAAAGGCGTTTGGTATTGTTCACAAAACTTCATCTATCATCAGTCACAAACGACCTTATTTTCAAATTTTTTTTCAGGCTGTGTTTGAATATGAGAATTTAATTTCCTCAAAAAATATTTTTATACATTATCTTGATAGGCAGCAATTAGGAATGGGTGACTATTAGTTATAGTTAAAGTTGACTTTGCAGCAATAATGGTTATGAATACATAGCAGTTTGTGCTTCTGTGCTATACAACTGATAGAGTTGGAGATAAAAGTTTATTTTATACCAAATAATATTTTTTATAGTGTAATTACTGATAAAAGGAATATCCTTAATTCCGAAAACTTTAAGCGAACATGTGAATCATGATGATCTTAACGCTGGTGAAGTAAGTTATTACTAGATTTGCTAGGGATAGCCAAGCACTTCTTTTTTTATTAACCATGTCTTTAACTAAAACTTCCAAAAAAGATAGAATTCTTGTTGTAGATGACGTTTTTGACAATTTGCTGATTTTAGAGGCAGTCCTAGAGGATAAGGACTATGAACTCAGCTTAGTGGAAGATAGCAAGACAGCTTTGACTATGGTTGAGCAATCGCCGCCTGACTTAATACTGTTAGATGTGATGATGCCTGAAATAGATGGCTATGAATTCACTCGACGCATCCGACAGAATCAGGCGTTACCCTTTATCCCCATTTTACTAATTACAGCTCACTATGAGTCTAGCGTTGTGGAAGGACTCGATGCTGGTGCAGATGACTTCATCCGTAAACCATTCGATCCAGATGAGCTACATGCACGGGTGCGATCGCTCCTCCGCCTCAAGCATAGTATCGACGAACGAGATCAGATGGCTAACTTGCGAGCCGATTTTGTCTCGCGTTTTACTCATGATTTACGTATACCTCTGGTAGCATCCAACCGGATCTTAAAATTATTAATAGAAGGTAGGTTTTGCGAAGTTTCACCACAATTGCAAGAAATCATTAGTACCATGATTGGCAGTAACCAAGACCTGCTAGAAATGGTAAACACCTTACTAGAAGTTTATCGTCATGAGGCTGGCTGTAAAACTTTAAAAATTTCTCCTTGCAATATTCAGGAGTTAGTTAGTGAAGTTGCTCAGGAGTTAACTCACTTAGCAGAAGAAAAAGGATTAGCCCTAAATCTGGAATTGGCATCAGGAACAACCGATGAGAGCGAAACTGGAAGCATTGTCATGAGCGATCGCGTAGAGATGCGACGAGTTCTGACAAATATTATCGGTAATGCCATCAAATTTACAGATAAAGGTTCTGTAGATATTCGCTGCTATCTCACTCCAGCTAATATAACCATTGATGTTCAAGATACAGGGCCAGGAATTTCTAAACAAGACCAAGCAATATTGTTTGAGCGATTTCGCCAGGGTAAACACCAGCGTTCCGGTAGTGGTTTAGGGTTATATTTATCTCGCTGCATTGTCGAAGCACATCAAGGCACAATTAATGTAATATCTGAGCCGGGACAGGGTAGCACATTCACTATCCGCCTACCTGTGACTACCAACAAATAGATGTACTGATGAGTCAGTGTGGAGTAATTTAAGCCCCAAGGTAGTGTGTGTCTTACCACAGAACAATTTAAGCTTGGCGTAGAAGTTTGGAGAAATAGTTATGAATAAGGAAACAGTTCCGAGTCAAGCTGAAAAGATGAATTCAGAAGGCGATGCATCGCAATTAAGCCCAGAGATACTCGACAAAATCAAACACCCTCCAAAAATGGATGATGTTATTCGGGAGCAATCGCCAGCAGAACGCAGGAGTAACCCAGCTTTAGTACCCGAAATGCTTGATGAACCAAACGATGAAATGACCTGATTTGGCGAAGAATAGAGATACTAGTGAGGATACAATGACATTCAGTATCCTGCTAGCAACCGTTTTCGCCCTATGCTACCAGTCATTTATTCTGATGAGTTTCTGGATCACAAGACTGGAAAATACCATCCTGAAAACCCAGAACGCTTGACGGCGATCGCTAACGCCTTGAGAACATCTGTGTTTGCAAAGAACATTGAATGGCGATCGCCTACACCAGTAGCAGAAAGTCCGTCATTAATGCCTGTATTGGTCAAGGCTCACACCCCAGCATACATCAAGAAAGTTGGGGAAATTGCCTCTACTGGCGGTAGTTATTTGGATGGAGATACACCTGTTTCCCCACGCAGCTATGATGTGGCATTGTTAGCAGTGAGTGCTTGGCTGGATGGAGTTGAAACTGTGCTAGCAACAGCAAATCCGGCTTTTGTGCTGGCGCGTCCACCGGGACACCATGCTGAAAGTGATGCAGGGATGGGCTTTTGCTTGTTTTCTAATGCGGCGATCGCTGCTTTGTTTGCTCTAGAACAACCTGGAATCAATCGCGTCGCCATTTTAGATTGGGATGTGCATCACGGTAATGGTACACAGGCGATCGTTGAAACTCATCCGCAAATTGCCTATTGTTCTCTACATCAATACCCTTGCTATCCTGGTACTGGGAGAGTTACAGAACGCGGCTTTCATAATAATGTGTTAAATTTGCCCGTACCTCCTGGTAGTAATATCTCTGTATATCAGCCATTACTGGAAAAAAAGGTAGTGCCATTTTTAGCAAATTTTCAACCAGATTTACTAATTGTGAGTGCAGGTTACGATGCCAATGCCGCAGATCCCTTGGCAAGTGTAAATTTGCAACCAGCAGATTATGGTTTATTTACCGATTATTGTCTGGGACTAACTCGTAAAATTTTGTTTGGTTTAGAAGGCGGTTACGATTTTGATACACTTTCTCAATCAGTTGTCGCCACAATTGAACGCTGTTTACTTTAGAACTTACCTGAGTTTGCTAGTTAGATCCGCATAATCCCGTTTTGCAAGCAAGAATTATCAACGAATAAAAGTTATATGGCAACTTATTGCAAATAATTGCTGTTAATTTAATTAGTGTTAGTGCGATCGCTAGACAAATTTTTCATGTTCAGACAAATTTGAGAATTTGCTTTTACTACTAGATACTCTTTTTTGCACTAGCAGAAGCAATTCTATACTCTACTAAATGTAAAACTTTACCACTCAAATTTGTCTGTTCATATTCCCTAAAAATTTGCCCACCAAGTCTTTCTGGTATTCCCCGACTGGCTATATTTGCCCGATCTACAGGATAGAGAAGATACTCGTAATCTAAGTTGCTTTGGGCCCAATCTTTCAGAGCTGCGATCGCCTCTGTTCCATAGCCACTACCATGTGCTGATTTTTTCAACCAAATACCTGCTTCTGGATATTTACTATTAATTTTGTGTATGCCACTACACCCTAAAAATTCTTGAGAATCTTTCTTTAAAATTACAAGTATCAAGTCATCCCCATTTTGGATTTTTAGTAACGATTCAGTAATAAATAATTCCGTTTCAGCAATCGACTGAGGTGGACGAGGATGCATGTAAGTAGTAATCTCGTCAGTAAATTCTCTAAAAATATTTTCTTTGTATTTTATCGATATAGGTTGCAACAATAGGCGTTCGGTGGAGATTTCCAAGAGTAATAGTTCCATCATCTCTGTTACGGCTTATGTGTTAATACGGTTTCCTTAACTCCGATAGTTGATAATATTATCAATAAGCTGAAAATTAAATCACGAAAGAATAAGATTTTCGCTTCCTCATCAGCTCTAGCTTATCAATAACTTAACTATATTGGAATTTTGTGTAACTGATACCAGCTTAATAACTAAACTTGCGTAAGTTTCGGGTAGTTAACTTTGATATTAATCTCAGCCTCAGTACTTTCTTTTACAAATGACTGGTGAAATTCATTGAATCTTCAAAAATAAAAAGTTTAAGGAGTGTTCTGAAAGAGCTAAAGTTTTGTTAAGATGCAATTGCTAGCATTTTCTCAGCGAAATTCACCTATCGAGGTGTGGAGAAATAAAAAGCACTAGCAGCACAAACCTCAAAAGGTGAAGCCAATGACCACCTACATTTTCTTCGATGAAGCCCTACGGATGTTTGCCAACGCTTATTTGGTATCAGGAGTACTGTTAATAGCCGCTTCTGGTATAGGTTTGGCAGTAATTGAAACAATGGAAAAGACAGGAGAACCCTAACTTCATATATGGCAATGTATTTATTGCCGAAAACCATTGGGTACAAGTGTTCGCCATCAAGAAATCCTGGGAACACTAGACTATGAAAGTCTCACAGCGTTGCAGCATTACCTGACATTACAGAACACACAGGTAGCTGTACCGCTATTGAGGCGCAAACTAAGGAGCTACTACAATGGGTCTATTCGACGCTGTGTTGGGCACTGAAAGTCAAGCCCAAGCAACACTCAATTCAGCGGAAGCTTTTGCTGTAATTATTTTAGCTGCAACAGCTTCAGACGGTTATCTTTCTACCGAGCAAACAAATTGTATCACTTCTGTGCTGTTTCGGATGAAACTTTTTAAAAGTTATTCCAGTGACCTGATGAACAGGCTGTTTGACAAAATTTTGGGCATTCTCCAGCGGGATGATTTTAATTTCTTATTTAATGCAGCTAAAGAATCTCTGTCTCAAGACTTGCGGGAAGCGGCTTTTGCAGTAGCCACCGACTTGGTCTTAGCCGAGGGTATAGTGAACGAAGAAGAAAAAAACTTTTTAAATGATTTATATCAAGCTTTAGGTGTTTCTAGTGAGATAGCAATACAAATTGTACAAGTAATCTTGATTAAAAACCGGGGATAGGTTAGCATTCTTCATGCTGGATCAAACTATATAAATAGTTTATAAACAAAGCGTGCCAAAGGAGTTAAGCTCTTTTGGCACTACTTTTAGTGTTATTGTGACTGTGTGTAAAAAGATTAACTAGAATACTTTATATTTCTTTGCTCACAAGAATTACCTATTACAATTCGGTTTTACTATTTTGAATTGCTTATGCCTTTTTCTGCCACCCTAACCCAACTGGTTGAAATTCTTTTGTCTCGACCTGTAAATTTATCTGAAGTTGCCTTAGCTCAAGTAAGCAGTGGTATACAAACAGATACCCGGATAATAGAGCCAGGTGAAGTATTTTTGGCTTTACGAGGTGAAAAGTTTGATGGACATCAGTTTGTACCAACGGCGATCGCTAAGGGTGCGTTAGCAGCCATTGTAGATTTTAAATACGAAAATCCTGGGTTCCCCGTATTACAGGTAAAAGATACCCTCCAGGCATATCAAAAAATTGGCAGATGGTGGCGCGATCGCTTTGAGATTCCTGTGGTTGGGGTAACGGGTTCTGTGGGCAAAACCACAACAAAGGAACTAATCACCACAGTTTTGGCAACACAAGGAAGAGTTCACAAAACTTATGAGAATTATAACAACGAAATTGGTGTCCCAAAAACGCTCTTAGAACTTGGCGCAGAACATAACTATGCCGTGATTGAAATGGCAATGCGGGGTAGAGGACAAATTGCCGAATTGACACAAATAGCGCGTCCGACTATTGGCGTGATAACTAATGTAGGGACGGCGCATATTGAGTTACTGGGTTCCGAAGAAGCGATCGCCGAGGCAAAATGTGAGTTATTGGCTGAAATGCCTGCTGATAGTGTGGCAATTCTCAATCACGATAATCCTCTATTAATCGCTACGGCGGCGAAAGTTTGGGCTGGACAAGTTGTGACTTATGGCTTTTCTGGCGGCGATATCCAAGGGCTACTAATTGATAACAAGACTGTGGAAGTAGCAGGAATCCAACTACCCTTACCATTGCCTGGTCGTCACAATGCGACTAATTTCTTGGCGGCTTTAGCTGTAGCAAAGGTATTAGGAATTGATTGGTCGCCGCTAAAAGCAGGTGTGATGGTGAATATGCCCACAGGGCGATCGCAGCGATTTGCTTTACCAAATGATGTTTTAATCTTAGATGAGACTTATAATGCTGCACCAGAAGCTATGTTAGCAGCGTTGCAATTATTGGCAGACACCCCCGGAAAACGCAAGATTGCTGTGTTGGGTGCGATGAAAGAATTGGGCGAGCGATCGCAGCAGTTACACTCCTCAGTCGGAGAAACAGTCAAAAAGTTGAATTTAGACGGTTTGCTAGTTTTAGTAGATGGACAAGACGCTGAAGCGATCGCTCTTAGTGCTGAGGGAATACCATCTGAGTGCTTTGCAACTCATGCTGATTTGGTGGCTAGATTAAAGACATTTGTGCAAGCAGGCGATCGTTTATTGTTCAAAGCTGCTCATTCAGTGAGACTAGATCGGGTTGTCAGTCAGTTGTGTGCAGAATTTCCCAGATAAATTTTGTAGGCATTAGAAAAGAATTAAAAATAATCAACTCAAATGTAGAGACGTGATATATCTCGTCTCTACAAAGGTTTTGACATCAAACAAAATCATTTTCACACTCTAATATCAAGTCAGCTTAAAGCGTAGCTCTGTGCCTCAAGTTTAAATTGATGAATATGCGTTCGCAGAATTTAACCTGGATTTCTCACGAGTGAGAAATCCAGGTTAAGTCTTTACTACAAACCCTGATAACTAATACCAATTTAAAAAAAGAATGTGACAGACCATATAGAGACGTTGGATTACAACGTCTCTACTCACAGATATTTTTTTATAAGTAATTGATCAGATACAGCTCAGTAATCACCGTAGTCATGCATTGCTTGAGCAAAAAATCATACTTAACAATTGAGCCTATTCACTGTGCTCAATAGATATAAATTCACTAAGTATAAATACAGCCCCTAGAACTTTGTTGTGGCATCATCTACGCTGCTGTTAATTTAACAATGTACTCTTGAAGACAAGGTGAAATCAGGAGCTAGAAGCCAGAATACAAGAACCCCCTGACAACTGATTAGCTTTGGAAGCTGACACAGTTTTTATGCCTCAGATCTGAATTCATGAGCAAAATATGGGATATTTACAGGCTAACTTCTGTTCTATAATTTCAATTATTTTATGTATTTTCCCTAATAATAAGTAGATAAAATCATCAAAGGTAGCTAGGATATTTACGGACTAGCCTCTGCTCATAGATTTAAATTATTTTATGTATTTGCTCTGACGGCAATTCGTTTTTAAAGTTTTTATGATAGGGCGTAACGTACATCAAGTGCTAAGTCATCCAGTGGGTTGTGAGCTAGATAGTTATCAAAAAATATTGGTAATTAACCAACTATAATTAGCAAGCTCAACCGTAAACTCTACCTTTTGACTTATTTAATACAGGAAAAGTTTGCAGCCAAATTCAACGTTACATATCCACCATTATTTGGTGAGAAAATGAACGTGCCAAATCATCTATTAGAACCTTGATGAAGGCATCAGAGGCAAGATTTGCTTGCGAAATATTTGCCAGATTGGTTTAGAAGACAAGTCAGCGTGGTTCCTTTAGAGGAGCAATGCTTGCTCAACTTTGTTATGGCAATTGATGTGCTGTTGAAAAATTAGTTTTGAATCTTTCTCTCAGCAAACAGATAGATTATGTCTGCGTGATTCCTGAGTAGCAAGAAACAGTTAACCAAGCATAATGTAGAGGAATTCTTGAATGTCTACTATCACCGTCAACAATACCAAAGATAGTGGTGCTGGTTCGTTAAGAGATGCGCTCGCCAAGGCTAAAACAGGTGACATGATCGCATTTGCACAAAATCTAGCGAACCAAAAGATTACTCTTACCAGTGGTGAATTGTCTGTTAAAAAGAGTATCACAATCGATGGTGCGGGAGCAGAGAACTTAATTATCAGTGGCAATAAAGCTAGCCGAATATTCTTCACAGCATACGGAACTGACGTTACTCTGAAAAATTTGAACCTTAAAGATGGATACAACACAGGAAAAGGTGGTGCAGTTAGAGTCAGTTCCTACAGTAAAATAACTGTGGACAATGTTCAGTTCAACAATAATGTTGGCGGTCAAGGTGGAGGAATTCACGTTGGTTATCGTAGTGATGCCACAGTAATTGATAGCATCTTCAACAACAACGATGGTACTATTACCAAGAATGGCTTTAGTGCAGGTGCGATCGCTAACGATAATAATGGCTCACTAACTGTTAAAGGCAGTCGATTCACCAATAACCGTGGTCAAACAGGTGGTGCAATTTACACCCAATTAGGCCCTCTGACTGTAGAGAATTCCGTTTTCCTCAACAACCGCTCAAAAGATGGAGCTGCGGGAATTTTCGCAGATGGCGCCAGTAATGGCGGCCCTAGAGCGAGCGCTGACGCACCAGGTGGCACACTTAAGGTAAGTGGGAGCTGGTTTGAGGGAAATGAGGGTGCTGGCGCAGGCGGAGCACTTTATCTATATACCTACGGTAAAGATAAGACAATTGTTGAAAATAGCACGATTCTCAATAATAAGGTGACAGCCAATTATAAAGGCCTGGCGATGGGAGGGGGAGCACGACTCAATGGTAATGTGACGGTTCGTAATGTCACCTTTGCCAATAACACTTCCGAAAGACAAGGCGGTGGGTTGTGGTTAGATGGGGATACAACCTCAAAAAATGCGGTGATCAATATTGAGAACAGTACCTTTTCTGGGAATAAGGCAACTAGCGAGAAAGGTTATGGTGGCGCAATAACCATTAATCCCAGCGCATCTGCTACGCTCAACGTTGTCAACTCTACACTTGTCAATAACTACGCCGCAAATAACGGCGGGGCGTTTTGGGTTGTTGGTAAGCAAACCGTGACCCTCACCAATTCAATTGTTGCCAACAATACAGCAAATAATCTGTTGGGATCTGGTCAACAGACCGCATTCCAGTTACGTGATGGTGGTGAAAATATCGAGTTTCCAGCTCCACCGAATAGCAAGAGTCCTAGAGTAACGGCTAACTCCCTTATTGCTGACCCTAAATTAGGTTCTCTGCAAAACATGAATGGTGTTTTGGTGCATCCGCTGCTGGCGGGTAGTCCCGCTATGAATGCAGGGATTACAAGCGCACCAGTAACCGATCAGCGCGGTTTTAGCCGTGATAGTAGACCTGATATTGGAGCGTTTGAAGTTGGTGGTGAAAATATTGGCGGTGTGACGACGAATATAGACAAAATCAATGGCACTTCAGCGCGAGATGTTCTAATTGGTACTTCTAACCACGAACGGATCACTGGCTTACAAGGTGCAGATACACTTACAGGCGGTGGCGGTAATGACCAATTTATCTACACTAATATACGCGATCGCGGTGATACAATTACTGACTTCGAGGTTGGCAAGGACAAAATAGTCTTCACCCAGTTACTCGACAGCCTAATTTCCACAGGTTACACTGGCAGCAACGCAATAGCTGATGGCTATGTGAAAGTCGTACAAGGTAGTAGTGCCAAGAATTTCAGCGTGCAGATTGACGCTGATGGCCCCACTGGTCAGGACATCTTCAAATCTTTGATCACGGTGAACGTCACAAGTACAGATACCCTAAATAACTCTACCAACTTTGTGTTTTAGGGCTTGATACCCAAAGATGGGAGAGAGTTAATAGAATCTCTCTCCCTAGTAATCTCATAGTTCTCGCAAAGATAAATTAGAGCGTAGAGAAGCCATAGATTGGCTTTGAGTGTTTTGCCAAATCGTTCTGCGATCCAGTTCAGGTGTTATTGGAAAGACTCAAATTGTTAATGTAGCGTCTCTGAAAAAGAATTGCTGCTAAATTAGTCAGCAAACAGCTGATTGCTAGCCACAGCAAAATATAAGTAGGAGGCATTACCACGCCAATCATGAACCAAGTATATACATGCAATATCATCACGAAAGCGAAAATGCTGGCTATTCCGGCAGATTGCCACACTTGATATGATGGACGACGTAGTACGGTTAGGATAATCGTCAATAAGGTAACAAGTAAGTTTGCTGGCACAAGAAAGGCACAAATACTAATGCAGTTGGTGCGAGAGAACTCAATTAAGGCGTTGAAATCAAGCATCAATTTTGTTGGGATAATGTTTAGCTGCTTAGTAATTTAATTTAACTTATTTCCAAATAATGACATTAACCTTAGCATATAAATGAGTAATCACACTGTGAATGTAACATAATTTAAAGCAAATTTTATCTTTAACAATTATAAATTATTAATTATGAATTATGAATTGCTGAGCATGGTGGGTAGCGCCCACCATAGCTGAACTAACCAGGCAAAATCACTGTATCGATAACGTGAACCACACCATTATCAGCTTCGATATCTGCTGCTAAAACAGTGGCATTTTTCACTTCAAAACCATCAGAAGAATCAATTTTAATGGGTGAACCTTCCACAGAATTAACCGTACCTAGCTCTGCCAAATCAGCCTGCAATAGCTTTCCTGAAACGACATGATATTTTAAAATTCGCGTTAGCTGAGGGATATTCTGTAACAGAGTTTGTATAGTTCCCGGTGGTAATTTGGCAAAAGCATCATCATTTGGTGCAAATACAGTAAATGGGCCAGGACTTTTTAATGTTTCCACTAAACCAGCGGCTTGTACAGCCGTTACCAGCGTCTTGAAAGAATCAGCATTAACTGCAATATCAACAATATCAGCCATATATCTTACCTAAATCTCTGCAAAAGATTTTAAAGGATAGTAAACCTATTTTAATTTTTATTAACCAAAATAAATAAGTCCACCTGCGTGGACTTGGTTTTTAAGGAGTCTAGGACTGGTGACTGGGAGACGTAGCCCATTGCCAATTGGTTTGACCCTTGACTTCTAACGCAAAGACTCAAAAATTACCGTTATTGTTATTAAACATAACAAGATAATTCCTAGTGGCAGCATAAACTGTTGCAAAAGGTACACCAGTATGGGGAGAATGTGAAAAACACGTAAACCACTCGATAGAGCATAGGCGATCGCAAAGCCAAATAGCATCAACAAGAAATATTTCAGAGACTTAGAGGTCAAGCGGAATAGAAGCGTATCTTGATTGGTAGTCATAATTTTACTCACAAAAGTAGCTAAATTGTTAGTAGTGAATATCTTTTTACAGGTAGCCAATCACCTTACTGGGCGAATAGTAAATAGACTCTTGCTGTTTTTGTTGAGTATTTTGCTTTTCATTATTGGCTAATAGCTGGAATGCGATAAACAAAACAAACAACAACAGCAAAAACGAGCCTAAACCAGAGTGATACTTATTTATTTCTCGCTCCATACCACATTTGAGGCAGACATATCTATTGGGATTACCTGTATCTTGGGCAAAGGGGCAATAACTCGGATTGCAATCATGATGACAATTTTTGTCTAACATTATTGAACCTCCTGTAGGGTGAAAACTTACATAATGGTTGTAAACACGCCTCTACAGAATCTAGTTAGTTAATACCTACTGCCTGTTTAGTACCACTTTCATGAGTCATTAATATCAGAAGGTAACAAGTAACATCTGTGATTTACTAAGCTTGCAGTAGCAGCGCTGGTAAAATCTCTCCTCAACCACCTTATTTTTGGCGCTTAACCTAACTTCGCCTGTATTAATTACAAGAGTAATACAATCTACAATGGCTTGCAGTCGGATAAAGTAGTCTAATATTAGGTAGGAAAAAGTAGTTTGTAGTATGACTAGTAGGAATAAGTACTAAAGATATCGCTATAATGAAGTAAAAATGATACGTCAAGTCAGCAAATGGGTGCAGAAGAGGCCTTAGAGTTTGTAGACAGCTTAGTTTTTCTCAAGACGAGGGAACACTTAGATAGAACTCAAAGCATTATCTTGCGTCATTTGTGGGAGGATGAGAAGCGGACTTATCAGGATATTGCCAACAATCTTGGTTACACGGAAGCGCATTTAAAAGCAGTTGGTGCAGGACTTTGGCATTTACTATCAGATGTTTTAGGAGAGAAAGTCTCAAAATCAACCTTCCAAGGCGTAGTTCAGGGATTTTGGACAACCCAGCAATCACAAAAATCCCATGTCCCTAATTTAAGCAGTAACAATACTAAATCTCAAGATATAGATTCTAGCTTTGTAGGACGCGATCGCGAAATAGCTGAGATCCACACCCTCGTTGATCGAGAAGCAAAAGTTATTCTCATCCAAGGTGAAGGCGGTGTTGGCAAAACAACCTTAGCACGTAAGTATTTTAAAAATCAAAAGTTTGATTTTGTTCTAGAACTATGGATGGCTACAGAAATTCAAAACCTTACTCCTGTGGAGAGTGTGGTGGAGGAGTGGCTACGGCGAGACTTTAACGAAGAACCAGGACGCGATTTTGGCATCAACTTAGAGCGATTGCGGCGGAAGTTGCGAGAGCATACTCCCAAAATTGGGGTATTTATCGACAACCTAGAAACTGCTCTAGATAAAAATGGCAAGTTCCTGGAATATCGTCGGCCTTATGTTGAGTTATTAAGAGTATTAGCAGATCCAGATGTACATTCTGTTACCTTAGTAACAAGTCGTGAGCGTTTGCGTGAGTCTAGTATAGAAGTTCATCTTTACCCCCTAGAAGGATTAGATGATAAAGCATGGCGACAATTTTTCAGCCGTCGCCAAATAAATTGTGATTCTACTGTTCTTAGTGAAATGTGCAGAGCTTATGGAGGTAATGCCAAAGCAATGCAAATTCTCCGAGGTGCAATCTTGACGGATTTCAATGGTGATATAAATGCTTATTGGCAAGAAAATCGTACAGATTTATTAATAGAAAGAGAGTTAAAAGATTTAGTCGCCAGTCAATTTACCCGTCTCCAAAAAATTGATTTAGAAGCCTATCGCCTGCTGTACCGTTTAGGATGCTATCGCTATCAAGATATTCGTTCTATACCTATCGAAGGAGTTTTATGCTTGCTTTGGGATGTACCCGAACAACAGCGTAGACCTGTAATTAAAGCATTACAAGATTTATCTTTAATAGAAGCTAAAAAAGGACAATACTGGCTGCATCCTGTAATTCGTGATGAAGCAATTAGTAGGTTAAGGTTGGTAACAGAAGAATGGGAAATAGTTAATCGAAAAGCAGCAGAATTTTGGACGCAACAGGTTGAAGTAGTCAAAAATATTACAGATGCTTTAACAGCTTTAGAGGCTTATTATCATTATGTAGAAATTAGTGATTTTGAGCAAGCTGGTGATGTAATTTTACAAGGTCGAGGTCAACAGTGGAGTACGGGATTACCTTTAGGTTCCTCGTTTTATCAACTAGGATTGCTTCAGAAAAATTTTTCTGTGATTAAGCGGATAATAGATGATATAAAGTCCCAAGAAAGACTAATTAAACTTTACATTATCCTGGGCTATACATATCGAATTATCGGGTGCATTAGAGAAGCTATAGAGTGTTATGAAAAATCAGGTGAAATATTAGATAATCTAGATATCAAACCAACAAAAATTTCTATTTTGTTCAATAAAGGACTTTGTAAGCTCGAACTGGGGGAAATAGAAGCAGCTGAAGATTGTTTCGTTTCGGTTTGCAGCCTTGCTGAACAAAATAGCCACTTTGATGATTACATGGCTTATGCTCAATGTTGTTTGGCTTTAATCAAATCGTGTTCTGGTACTAGAGAAGATGCCTTTTATATTGCAGAAGAGGCTTTTTCTACAATGTCATTATCAAGTAGAGTAACTTTATGGGGAATAGGGCATAGTTTAATAACTCTCTGCTTAACTTACAAAAATTTAGGAAATACTAAAAAATCGTTTGATTTGTGCCAAAGAGCTATATTTCACTCTGACGATAACAACTTTACGCAGATTAAGGCTAAAGCTATAAGTTGTCTAGCTGAGTTATATCGAGAACAGAGAGAATTTACTAGAGCGCTTTTTCACCATTCAGAAGCAATAGAAATTCTGGATAAGATAGGTGCTAAATCAGATTTAGCTGAGGCTTATTATCAACGTGCATTGACTTATCAAAAAATGGGTGAAATTCACAAAAGTAGGGAAAATTTTGTTCAAGCGATCGCTCTTTTTAACGAAATGCAAGCACCTAGGCAAGTTGAGAAAGTAGAAACAGCAATGGAATGTTTTGAGAAATAAGTAGTAATAATATTAGTATGTACTGTCCAGGAGAATAGATAGTTATGGTAACTGCTACAGTTCTTGCAAATGTGTCATCATTTTCTTTAGAAGACTGGATGCAAAATCCTCCTGAGCATACAGAATGGGTGAATGGGGAATTAGTGGAGAAAAATGGAGTGACGCTCAAGCATAGTCGAATTCAAGCCAATGTAGCTTATTACTGGAGAAATTACAAAGAATCTAGCGGACAAGGGGGACAAGTTTATACAGAAGTACCTTGTCGCACTAACAAACAAGGACGTGTTCCTGATGTTGCTTATCTCACACCAGAATTAATTACTCAGTTTGGCGAACCCGCTGCGTTACCCCAAAGTTTCCCACTAATTGCTGAGATTGTTTCCCCTACAGATATTGCTGAAGAGATTATTGCCAAATCTCAAGAATATTTGCAATCTCAAGCTGAGGAAGTATGGTTAGTGTTTCCAGAAAATCGTTGGATTATTGTGATTACCCAAAATCAGCGACTTGTGTTTATTTCTGGTGAGGTTGTCAGCACTGAAACTGTGTTAAAAGGTTTCAATGTGGCAGTCGATGAATTGTTGGCTTGATAACGCAAGATTCCCAACTTTTTAGAAAAGTCGGGAATCTCAAATTTGAGATTAACGGAAACCCAAAATTTCTGAAATTGCCGCTACAATATCAAGATAAAAGTTACCTTTCACTGCGCGAAACAACTCAAACTTAGAGTCAGGGGCACCAAAAAACGGTCTGAGAAACCATCCTAACTGTACACCAACAAAGGCATAAAGCAATAACCAGGATCTTAAAATAGTGGTACGGGTTTTTTTGCCGACTTCATCTTGTTGGGAAAGTAACTGCATTCCCTCATAAAGGAACCTAACGCCAAAAATACCAGTGATGCCAAAAATTAATACATTCAACAGTTTAAAAAATTGATAAGAGTCGGGAGTAGTGATCAGGAAAAATAGTGTTACAGGTGCCAAACTGAATAAAAGCACACTAATCACTGATACAGATGTGAGTAACACAACGAAATGCTGTTGAATACTGCTCCGGGAACCAAACAAAACATTAAAGAAGAATAAAGTTGGAAAGCAAATGATGAGTGTTAATAAATAGAAAGCAGGGAGTTTTATCGCACCAGATACAGCCTGTGCCCAACTGTGAGATGCGCCGATAATTGCACCATAGATTGCAAAAAAAATAGAACTAGAAACGAACAGAGAACTTATTTTGTTTTGTAATCGTACTTCCTGACGAATTTCTTCTAAGAATCCTTGGCGATCGCGTAGTAAATTAACCAATACACCAAATTGTTGAATTCCGCGAGATTTATTTTTTTCTAGCATAAACTTTTGAGATTTGAAATTTACTTTAATAACTAATTAACGAAATCCTAAGAGATAGCTAATAGCTTGAATTACACTTAGATAAAAATTACCTTCTCGCTCTCTAAACAGTTGAAAGACAGAATCAGGTGTACCAAAAAATGGTCTGAGAGTCCATCCTAGTTGACTACCGACAAAAGCATAAAGAAATAGCCAAAATTGCAGAATCTTTTGGCGCGTATTGCTCCCTTCATTCTCTTGTTCTAAAACCAAACTTGTAGCGTGATATAAAGACGAAATCCCAATGAATCCAGTTATTGCAAATAGAAATACATTTAATAAAATTAAAAACTGGTAATTATTAGTAGTAATCAAGAAAAATAGCGTGATTGGTGCAAAGCTAAATAAAAGCACACTAGTAACAGAAACCGCAGTCAGCACTAATGCTAAATGTTGACCAAAAGTTCGCTTTGAACCAAAAATAATATTAGCAAAGTACAAAGTCGGTATACAAATCAGTAGTGTGATTAAATAGAGGGCTGGCAGTTTAATGGCGGAAGATAAAGCTTGCATCCAGCTATGGTATGCACCAATAATTCCGCCATAAATAGCAAGGAATATGGAACTACAAACTAGCAGAGAAATGATTTTATTTGGTAATCTTGTACCTTGGCGAACTTCCTCTAAAAATCCATTGCGATCGCGCAATAATTCAATCAGGACTGCAAAGTATTTAATTCCTGATGATTTCCGTTCAATCATGTTATCCTCACATACATATTATTCAAGTTCCATCCGAATAATCAGCGCCAGAACCATACTTCCATGCATCAACCAATCGATGCCAATAATATTGTTGTTCGCTTGGTTGATTCTTAAGCCATGTTTCTAACATTGGGCTTAACCAAAATAAGGCAGTATAAACACCCAAATTTCCGTAATGCACCATCCAATCTAGTAAACTTCCCAAACCTACTTGCGGAATTATTTTGGTAACTAATCCTGGATGTGCCAAACCAGTTTTTAACAATGTTTGTGTCAATGCCGAAAACTGCACTATATCTTGTAAAAATGGTTTTAGCACTGGCGTACCTAGCTGTTGCATTTCTTGAAATACAGCAGAGAGCAGTTGGTTAATTTGCTCTGGGGCAACTTTATGATTCACACCGACACTCATCGCCCTTTGGAATAACCAAGTGACAGTCAGGCTGGGCTGATAAGGTTGTAGTAGTGCCAGCGCTTCAGCAGATAATTGTTCGGTTTGTAGTGCCTCCAAGATGCCAAATGTTAAACGCTTTAAGTGACGCACCATCGCACCAAAACCACCAAAACTCAAGGGTGATTGACTACCGCTGCTATCTCCCACTGGCACAATGCGGCTCCAAGGGGTTTTGAGGGGACTTTGGCGATAGGTAGGAAAGAATCCAAACAACGCTCGTTGAAACTTCAACTGGCTCAATTCCACACCTTGGTATTCTGGTAGGAGACGCAGATATTCTTCAAATAGAGCTTCTAAACTTAAGCGTTGTGGATGTGCATCCATGTAAGTGAATAAGTAAGTGGTTCTACCATCTCTAGCTGGGAAGGCTTCCCAGAAATACTGGCATTGATTCTGCAAGGATGTAAATGATAATAACAAGTCGCCTGAGTGATTTTCCGGAAAACCTTGGGCACAACTTCCTACCACTAGGCAAAGGGCATCTGGTTTTTTTCCTTGGCGTGCTTGCTGAGTAATAGGAGAAAGATGCCCCATTGCATCGATTAACAACCTAGCTTTGAATTGGTTATTTACCAGCACCCCATCTGGATAAACTACCGCCTCGGTAAAAGGTGTATTTTCTAACAACTTTCCACCAGCTGACAGAAATCGTGTTTTCAAGGTAGCCAGTAGATAAACCGGATCTACGCCAATATTCAGCACATCCTCTACCCAAACTTCTGTACCACCGTGAAAGCTGACTCGTGCTGGGTTATATTTTGTAGCGATCGCTTGCTCTAATTCCGCATCTGTCAATAGGTTTAATTTCAAAAATACATTTAATTCATCTTGCGAGATATTCCATTCTTGTTGCCGACCATGTAAAGTACCCCGTTCCATTAACGCCACACGTAGCCCCTTCACAGCTAAGGCGCAACCAATTAAAATTCCTAATGTGCCACCGCAAATAATTACATCCCAGTCAAAATTACCTAAAGGTTGCTGACTTTCTTTAACTAATGTTGGTAATGGTGCGGTGTTTTCTCTGAGTGATGTTAGAATGCGATCGCTTTGACGCAATCCTCCTAAAACATCGCCTGGTAGTTGGGACAGAATCTCTTCAGTTAAGGACATAAAAGTTAATTTCAGCAGAACTACTACTACTGATCGTATCTTTACTAGATTTCATATCGTGATTTTTCATTTACAACTTGACTGAGGTTATTTACAAGCGCTAGCACTAATTACATAGAGTGCTCATCTGTTTTGACTTCGGTCGTAAGAACCCCTAGTTTTTTACTATCTATGGGGAAAATCTCTCCTCCCATATTTGGAACGAGGGTTTTACCCATAAGAGAAAACATCGATTTAAAGCTTCTGGGACGATGCACTCAAACACCAGACGCAAGGTGTTAGTTAATAGCAATAGCTGTAGCAAGGAATACTTTTATATAGCTAGTTTAACCGCACTAGTACGAGCGTCTGCGATAATTATCAATGCTTTTTATCCTTGTATTATGGTGAATATTGCTAATATTGCGATTACTAATATGTCTCTGAGTTAATGTTTTTTAATTGACTCTATACTGTTGTTTATGATGTATTGAAAGTGCTTGCCCAAGGTTTGATAAATACATAGGATTTTTACCACTTACTGTTGGCTTTTTCGGAATAGGAGAACTTTTTCTTAAATGCAAAAATTCAATTCTAATTTTTGAGATATTAAGCGTGTTCCTTAAGATTTTCAAAAGCAGCGCTGCTACTAGAACACATATGTTGCTCATTTGTCAAGTATAAATTATACCAAAGCAGAGAAAATAACCTTATTTAATTAGTTATTTAAAAAGATTTATTGAAAGTTTTATTTATTTTCAATAAAGGCTAAACATATACTTAAAAATGTTGTTATAACAAAAGAGAAATTTAGAGCAAAAGTAGGCTTCACTTCACATCAGGCTGTAAAAAGTTAATACGCTTTCAAGTGTTTCCCTATGAAAATCGCCTTTATAGTCGGGAAGTTTCCTGTATTATCAGAGACATTTGTTCTGAACCAAATTATAGGTTTGATTTCTCGTGGACATGAGGTAGACATTTACGGTTATCAACCAGATGATACTTTTAAAGTTCATCCAGATGTAGAAAAATATCACCTATTAGCTCGTACCTACTATCCACCAGAAATACCCAGAAATTACTTTTTGCGCTTCCTCAAAGGTCTGCAATTAGTACTTACGAATTTTCCGAAAGCTCCTTTAGTATTATTGCGATCGCTCAACTTTTTCAAGTATGGTGGGCGAGCAACTTGCTTGCGCTTACTGTACTCAGTTATCCGGCTACTGAAAGCTCAGCCGTATGATATCATACATTGCCAATTTGGGACATTCGCCCAAGAAGGTCTGATTTTGCGTGATATTGGTGCCATTCAAGGAAAGTTAATTACTACATTTCGAGGTTACGATATTAGCCAGGTTGTTCATCAGCGTGGAGAAGATGTTTATGACTCACTATTTGCTAAAGGAGATTTTTTCTTAGCGAATTGCGAGTATTTCAAGAAAAGAGCTATCAAACTAGGTTGTGATGAGAAAAAAATTGTCGTGCATGGTTCAGGGATAGATAGCAGTCGATTTCCATTGAAACTTAGAAATCCTCATCCTGATGGCAAGATTCGCATCACGACAACTGGTCGTCTTATAGAAAAAAAAGGCATAGAATATAGCATTCGTGCTGTTGCTAAAGTATCCAGAATGCACCAAAACATCCAGTACAATATCATTGGTGATGGATATTTAAAAGAAAATTTGCAACAGTTAATTGAGGAACTAAATATTGCAGACAAAGTCCAGCTTCTAGGTTGGAAAAATCAGCCGGAAATTATTGAGATTCTCGACAACTCCGATATATTCATGGCTCCCAGCGTCACAGCTACAAATGGCGATCAAGATGCTCCCGTCAATACTTTAAAAGAAGCAATGCTGATGACTTTGCCAGTTATAGCTACTCGCCACGGTGGTATCCCGGAACTTGTGCAAGATGGTATTTCTGGTTTCTTAGTTCCAGAACGAGATGCTGATGCGATCGCAGACAAATTAAGTTATCTCATAGAACATCCAGAAATTTGGTCACAAATGGGTCAAGCAGGTCGTACTTATGTAGAATCAAACTACGACATGAACAAGCTAAACGATGAGTTAGTCCAAATTTATCGACAAATATTGCTCAATGATTTACATTCTCAAGATTTGGCGCTAGTAGCTTCAACATGAGGTTTTGCACTAAACCATACATTTCTCAAGAGATGGAAATAGCAATGCAATACCAACTACAGACCCTCATTGCAAAAGTAGAACGCTAAAATTTTCATCTTTCATTCTGTTTTTAGTCTTTCCCAACTACATCAATTGAAATTACCCAAGGATATTGATTTAGATATGAACTCGTCAGCCGCAGCCCCAGAAGTTACAATTATTGTCTCTCCACGCGAGCGTTTCAGCCACACCCGTGAATCCTTAGAAAGCATCTACGAGCACACTGAATATCCCTTTCAGTTAATTTACGTAGATGGCGGCTCTCCTCGTCACATCAAAGATTACTTGGCAGAGCAAGCAAAGCAAAAACAATTTCAGTTGATTCGCACTGATTATTATCTCTCGCCAAACCGTGCCAGAAACATGGGTCTGTGCCAAGTTACGAGCAAGTATGTTGTTTTCATTGATAATGATGTAGTAGTTACTCCTGGTTGGCTCAAGTCCTTAGTGCAGTGTGCAGAAGAAACAGGCGCGACCATCGTTAGCCCCCTCATCTGCCAGGGTAAAACTCTACACGAAGAAGTGCATTGTGCAGGTGGAGAATCTGGGGTCAAGGTGGAAACTAAAGGCGAAACAACAAGACGACGAATAATTGAAAAGATTTATAAGCAAGGTCGGCGGGTAGCAGATGTCCGTCCCCAGCTGCAACGGCAAAAAACCGGGCTTGCAGAGTTCCACTGCATGATGGTACGCACAGAGATATTTCAGCAAATTGGTCTGCTAGATGAAGCACTGCTAAATACCAAAGAACACGTTGATTTGTGCATCCTAGTAACTGAAGCAGGTGGTACAGTCTACCTGGAACCCGAATCTCTGATGACTTACATGACAGGACAACCATTAGAGCTGACAGACCTAAATTACTACATGCTACGTTGGAGCGATGCCTGGGAACTAGCAAGTCTCAAACGCCTGCGCGACAAGTGGAACCTCACCGAAGATGAATACTTCAAAAATAAGTACAAACGGTTGGGGTGGCGGCGAAATATGGCAATCATCAATCCCTTTGCTAGTAAATTGCCCGTCGGTAAATTCGGTTCGCGGGCGGCTGGGAAAATTCTGACTTTTATGGACAAGGCGCTCAACCGTTATATCACTACCCGCTACACTCAAACTTTGTCTGTGCAAAACCAAGCCCCAACAAATTTAGAGAAATCTGCTACAGCGTCATCGCATAGTTGATGGTGGTTTTGGACTGTCAAGAATCCTAATTTTGGTATTTTCAAGGCGATCGCAACTAAATTATCTCGCAACCCGTTGTATGTTTACAAGAAAGTTGCAGATAAGCTGCGATGAAAATTATGATTGCCTAGTTAAGAAGGATAAAAATTATGCAGCAGAATGAGGGTTTACGATGTCGCCCAAGGTAGTTTACACGCCTGAAAGTCTACTTAGGCATCCTAAGCGATTGTTTCAACAAATGTGGCGAGACTTGCTAGCTGCCCGTGAACTCACTTGGCGACTGATGGTACGGGATATCAGCGCCCAATACCGTCAATCATTTTTAGGAGTAGCCTGGGCTTTTTTACCCCCAATTGTCATGGCAACTGGGTTCACCCTTGCTAAAGATGCCAATGTCATTAGTGTTGGAGCAACAGATTTACCTTATCCAGCTTATGTCATGTTCAGCACCGCTTTGTGGCAGACATTTGTCGAAGCTCTAAATGGCCCC
This sequence comes from Komarekiella atlantica HA4396-MV6, assembly GCA_019359395.1. Classification (GTDB taxonomy): domain Bacteria; phylum Cyanobacteriota; class Cyanobacteriia; order Cyanobacteriales; family Nostocaceae; genus Komarekiella; species Komarekiella atlantica. The sequence continues at coordinate 113,190 of JAHHHK010000010.1, read as the reverse complement.
GTACAAGCAGTCACAGCCGCAAAACCCATGTTAGCCAGAGTTAATTTTCCGCGAGAAGCACTGATTTTGGCAAAGTTAGGGGAAGTATTTTTCAACTTTGCCATCAAGCTGATTCTGATTGTTGCCTTGTTTATCTGGTTTGGCGTGTCTGTGAGTTGGACGGCGATTTTAGCGATCGTGGCATTAATTCATTTAGTATTGTTAGGGACATTTATCGGTGTTTTATTAGCTCCTTTGGGTGTGTTATATCAAGATATTTCCAAAGGACTCACAATGATTACAGGATTTTGGCTTTTCGTGACTCCAGTAGTTTATCCAGTTCCTAGTAGCGGAACCTTTGGCTTTTTGGTAAAACTAAATCCTGTTACTCCTTTACTGGTAACAGCTAGAGAGTTAGCAACAACAGGAGTTGTCTCAGACCCTTATAGGTTTTGGGTGGTAAGTGTAATTACCCTAGTTGGCTTAGTATTTACTTGGATTGGATTTCGTCTTGCTATGCCTTTCGTGGTTGAGAGAGTGAGTTCTTAATAATGACTAATTTAGTAGATAGAGAGATTACCGTTCCATCCAAAAATACTGAAATAGTTATTGCAGTTGATAATGTTTCTAAGAAGTTTTGTAGAGACTTAAAACGGTCTTTATTCTACGGTGTCCAAGATATTGCCACAGAGTTAACAGGAGGAATTAGAAAGAGCGATACTCTGCGACCTAAAGAGTTTTGGGCACTCAAAGATATTAGTTTTCAAATACGGCGAGGAGAAGCGATAGGTCTAGTAGGTTCAAATGGAGCCGGAAAAAGTACGCTTTTACGGATCATTAGTGGTTTGATTAAACCTGATACTGGCTCTGTGAAAGTTAACGGGAGAGTGGCTCCATTAATTGCATTAGGAGCAGGATTTAATCCCATCTTGACAGGACGAGAAAACATCTATGCAAATATGTCCATTTTAGGACTACCCACAAAAGAAATTAAAAAGAGATTTGAGGATGTAATAGATTTCGCCGAAATTTCGGATGCCATTGATTCCCCTGTGCAAACTTACAGTTCTGGGATGGCAGCTCGGCTAGGATTTGCTTGTGCAGTTCACATAGAACCAGATATTTTGCTCATTGATGAAGTACTGGCTGTCGGCGACATAAAATTTAGAATGAAATGCTACAAAAGGCTAGCTAAACTTCGGGAAAATGGCACAGCTTTTGTTTTAGTTTCTCATAATCCTCATTCTATATTAAATGTATGTGATTCTGCTATTTATTTGGCAAAAGGTAAGTTAATTACATCTGGTGAAACAGAAGTTGTTTTTCGTAAATATGAAGAAGATTTAAGTTTGGGAGGAACAGAAACATCTCTAGGAGCAATGTATTTAGCTGAGAAACCAGAGAGTGCAAGTTTAGGTTTAGATATACTGTCTCTTTATTTTAAAGATGAGCAAGGAAATATAATTGCAGCACCACTTTGCGGTGAACCTGCTTATTTGTGCGTAGAATGTAAAGTACTCCAACAAATCGATGATGCCATTTTAGGCATAAAGATTTCAGCTTTATCTGGAGAAAATGAACGAGTATTACATCTCACCTCCGCAAGTGATAATGTAGCTCTCAAAATGCTTCCTGGAAAAGTTGAGATCCAAATGCAGATGCCTTACTGTGGCTTAGTACCTGGTTTATACAACGCCAAAATCTACGTGAAAGAGGGTGTATGCTCCTTTGATATAGTAGAGTCTTTTAGATTTGCTGTAAAAGCAAGCAAATATAGCGGTCAATGTTTGTATTATCAACCCCGAACATGGAAAGTTGTTAGTAGATAAGCTAATTATTTGGTAATTCTAAACTTTGATAAACAAAGGCATTGAAGATGAGCAACCCTCTACTCAGTATTATTATCCCAACTCATAACCGACCTCATCTAATAAATCGTGCTGTCAAAAGTGCCCTTGAACAAACAGTAGAAGATTTGGAAGTCATCGTCGTTGACGACGCTTCAACACAGCCGACAGATTTACCAAGTAATCCTCGACTACGGACAATTCGCTTATTGGAGCCTCATGGCGGTGCGGGAGCTCGTAACGTCGGTCTTGACGCCGCCCTCGGTCGATGGGTTACATTCCTTGACGACGATGACCAACTCCTCCCCCACATGGCAGCCGTATCGTTAGAAGCACTATCTCAAGCGGCACTCCCAACACCTGTGGCGGTAATCTCTGGCTTGGAAGAAGTAAACTCTCAGGGTCAAGTCCTCGGTACGCGCCTACCTCCTTTGGTGCGTCCACGCGGCGCTCACTTCTTTCTAGAGGAACTTGAACCGGGCAAATCATACAATACCAAGCAAACCCTAGTCGTAGAGCGGGAGGTACTTCACCAAATCGGTGGCTGGGATCAAACATTTCGCTCTCGTGTTCACTCCGAACTCTTTCTGCGGCTCAATCCAGCTTGTTCGCTCCTCGGTTTACCTATCGTTACTTACCAACTCTATACTCACGAGGGAGATAGAGTTTCACGCAATACAAAGCTTCGTCAAGAAAGTTTTCTCCGCCTTGTGCATAAGCATAAACCACTTTTCAAAGCGCATCCACAGATGTTCGCCAAGTTTGTCTACGAACACGCTCTTAGATCATACGATATGGGTCAAAAACGTGCAGCCTTATTCAGCTTATGCTGGGCTATGGGAATCGACCCACTTCATACCTTTCCCCGCATTGCTTCACGATTTTATCAATCAGGATTGAAAAATTTATCGACTGCATACAAAGTATAAGCGTCAGATTTGCAAATTTATAGCGGTTTACGCTTCTCGTGCAAAACAACTAATAGAGTTAGAGGAAAGGGAAAAGGATAAATGCTTTTCCTTTAGACATCGTACTGAAATTTCTGTATCTCACCCAAGTGAGAATTTATATATTTTATACATTTAAAATTTCATATGAAAATATGAAAGTAACAGGGTCATCATCACGACACTAACAACCTATTTTTTATCTTAGGTAAATCTTTATGCCCAAGCTCGTTTCGGTAATCATACCCTGTTTTAATGCAGAAAAATGGTTGGCAGAAGCAATTAATAGCTGCTTGGAACAAACCTATTCCAATATTGAAATTATTGTAATTGATGATGGTTCTACAGACAATTGTTTAGAAATTATTAAAAGTTACGGAGACAAAATTATTTGGCAAACTTTGCCCCATCAAGGAGGAAATTACGCTAGAAATAAAGGCTTTGAGTTGTCCAAGGGAGATTATATTCAGTACTTGGATGCGGATGACTATATTTTACCAGAGAAGATAGAAAAGCAAGTTCGTTTTCTAGAAAAAACGGAAGCAGATGTTGTTTATGGTGATTGGAGACATCAGCGTCATTTGTCTGATGGCTCAAGTTTCATGGAAAATATAGAAATTTCGGAAGCACACGCGGATATCTTGGCTTCTCTATTGGCAAATTGGTGGGTCGCTCTTGCTGCTTTACTTTATAAGAGAACCGCAGTAAAAAATAGTGGCGGGTGGGATGAAACTTTAACCGCTGCACAAGATAGAGATTTTTTCTTATCAGTGGTAATGAATGGAGCTAAGGTTGTATATCAACCTGGCTGTGATTCGATTTATAGACGACATGGTTCTGTAACAGTTTCTACTTTCTCTAAAAGCCGCTGGTTAAAAAGCCACTATCTAGTATTAGAGAAGGTCGAAAGGCAATTATTAGAGATAAACAAACTTTCAATGAAATATCGTCATGCTTTAGCTAAATCATATTTTGAATTGGCTAGAGAGTCTTTATTTGTTGATTATTCACAATATTTAATATTTTTAGAAGAGGCTTTAGCTCTATTCCCAGAGTTTAAAACTAACAGTAAAAGAGCAGCTTACAAAGTTGTGCAAAATGTTTTAGGTTTTCGGCAAACTGAAAAAATTGCCTGTCGTGCCTTATGTGTCAAAAAGTTTATAAATTCAGGCTTTGTTCACTCAAGAGAAAAATTGGGCGTCATATCCTAATTTAATGGCCCTTCTATAAGCTTAAAGGATGTCTGAAAAGCATGGTGGAGATATTTTGTTATTTTGACTGGAACAAAGCGTCAGGTTCGCGCAGCGTCTCGTAGAGAAAAATCTCCTCCGTTAATTTATGAAATGCTTCTGGAGCCAGATGCTAGGCGTAGCTTGCTTGTATAGTAAGGATAAATTACGCGATCGCTCCGAGCATAGCATTTTTGACTTCTCAGACATCCTCATTAGACTTACGGATGCTTAATCACGACCATTGATGGCAATTAGCAACCGCAAAATAAAGACGAACAGGTTGATGTAAGTGAGATACATCGATAAAGCAGCGGGTAGGTATTGGTCATCGCGGTAAGTGCGGGGCAAGATGTAGAAATCGACGACAGATACACCAACAAACAGAAATACCCCCAAACCTGAAATAGCGATTTCTAACCAAGAGGGCGTGTAAACACCAAACATGGCAAACCCAAATTGGATGAGGCACACAACCACCAAGGCAATGACACCGAGATTGATAGTTTTCGTCAAAGCCATTCCGTCTTGTTCAGAGAGATTTGAACCAATTTGACGAGCGGCAATAAAAGTGACGCCACAGCCAAGAGCAGCTAAACCAATACCTTGAATGCCAACACCTTGAGTTCTCAAGGCGACGAACACCAAGCCACTGAGAGTATATCCAGACAGAAGGCTATAAGTTGCCAAAAGGGGTAGTGCAAGACCCTTGTTACCTTTTTGGGCAACATTTTGAGCGACAAAGAACAGAATTAATTCCACAATCACTGCACCGATGAAGGTGGGAAAGAACAGACTGGGGTTAGTACGGATAACTCCTAGACCGCCGTAGGTTCCCAATGCGGTTAGTACAAGACCACCGCCCACGTAGGGCAGAGCATTGGCAATGACATTTGGGCCAACGAGTGCGTGGGATTTAGCCTCACGGATAGCTTCACGAAAATTGCTGGTATTGCTCATAATGAAAAATTAGTTTTTGAGAGAAACATCTTGGTTATTCTCATTCTTACCAATATTTAAGTCAAGAAACCAGTGTTGAGTTCTACAAGTTAGGAATAAACTCGACAAAAAAGATTATGCAACGCTCAATTATTATCTGGAAAACAAAAATAACCAGCAATATATAGGGTTACAAAATCATGCGTACAAATACTGAATTGTGGAGTCTGACCCCTCACAAGTTCAGTGAAACGACGATGGCTTATTCAGGCTTGACTAAGGAAAATAATGACAGGTTTGAAGAAGAAATACGCAACTCCAATTTCTGAAGAAAAGGAGTTACACCAAAGGAATTTATATGGCAATAAGTGAGTCCTCTTTACGAACTGAAGGTATAGAATTATTACACTATTACCACCAGAATCCCTCTATTAAACTTCGTAATAAACTTGTACAGTTGCACACTGGCTTAGTGCGAAAAATGGCTCATAAATTCAGCCATCAATGTAATGAACCTTATGAAGATTTAGAACAAATCGGTTATTTTGGTCTAATTAGGGCAATTGAGCGCTTCGACCCCAGCCAAGGATATGCTTTTAGTTCTTTTGCTGTGCCCTATATTCGAGGTGAAATGCTGCATTTTCTGCGCGATCGCAGTACTCTATTAAAAATTCCTCGTCGTTGGCAAGAACTGTACAATGAGGGACAAAAAGTTCGCAAAGAATTGGCATTGTCTTTAGGTCGCGCTCCCAAAGATGCTGAAATCGCCAATGAACTTCAAGTATCTGTGCAAGAATGGCAAGAAACCAAGTTAGCGGCTCAAAACCGTATGCCTTTAAGTTTAGATGCGACGGCTGTTAACTATGTTGATTGCCAAATAACCTTGGGTGAGGCACTTCCTTGTCCCCGTTCTACTGCTCTCCAACAACTAGATGAAGAACGGCAGCAACTCCAAGGGGCAATAGGTATGTTAGAAGAAAAGCCGCGTATGGCAGTTGAAATGGTGTTTCTCAAGGAACTTTCCCGCAAGGATGCTGCTAAGAAAATTGGCACGAGTCCGATGACGGTAACGCGGTATCTGCAAAAAGGAATTCAGGATTTGATTTGCTACTTGCAACCCCAAGTAATGCCAACTGGGTCTTAGTTATTGACAAATAACCAATAACAAATGACTAATTACCGAGATTTTAAATCAGCGATCGCACCTTTAGTCATGGCAGCAATGGCTTGATCTGTCGCTTTTGGCAAATGATAATATTTACCTGCTGCTGTTTGTGCTAATTCCTTAGCAAAGCCAGTGGAAACAAATTTACTCTCGGTGTCAATTACTAACAACTGTATTCCCAAAGCACGGATTCGGGCTGCAATTTCTATCAATTCCGCTTTGATATCAGGCTTTTCTCCTGGTTCTAGCTGTTCACCTAATGAACGCGCCAAGGGTATATTACCCCGCCCATCGGTTATCGCTACAATCACAACTTGCCCAATATCTCCACTCATTTGGGCATTTAAGCCGACGCGCACAGCTTGGGTTAAACCATGCGCCAGTGGTGAACCTCCACCACAAGGCAACCTTTCCAGGCGGTTTCGTGCCAAGGCAATAGAACGTGTTGGGGGCAATAGTACCTCCGCCTGTTCTCCGCGGAAGGGAATCAATGCCACTTGGTCGCGGTTTTGATAAGCTTCTGTCAACAGTTGCATAACAGCACCTTTGGCTGACTGCATCCGATTTAAGGCCATTGAGCCAGAAGCATCTACGACAAACACTACTAACGCCCCGGCTTTACGTACCAAGCGCTTCGAGCGAATGTCACCCTGCTCAACAATAACTTTTTTATCTGGCTGTCTTTCACGTCGTGCTTTTTGATAAGGAGCGGCGGCTCTAAGGGTGGCATCTACCGCAATGCGCCGCACTTTGCCTTTGGGCAACATCGGCTTAATGTAACGTCCCCGGTCTTCGGAAAAGATGACACTGCGACTGCCAGATTTCCCCTGCCGCTTCGCCATTTGCGTAAAATAAAGCACGCTATCGTCAAGGATTACACCTTCCGGGTCAAAAATGAATTCTTCTGGGATGCTAGGGGGTTCTTGCTCTTGATTTTCTTCTTGTTCTTCCTGTTCTTCCTGTTCTGATTCGTCTGGGGGTTCTTCTTGATTTTGCGGTGGAGGTGGAGGCGGTGGCGGTGATTGTTCGGGTGGCGGTGTCTGCACAATCGTTGCCCGTGGGACAATCACCAATTCCACAGCACGGCGCAAATCTTCAGCATTGACTGTTGTCCGTCCCTCTAAAGCAGCAGCAGCCTTAGCTACTCGCGTGGCAAATAACTCAGCGCGATGTCCCTGGACTCCGCCGCGAATTGCTTCATCGACCAAGTAGGCAATTTGTTCATGGGTAATGCAGACATCTTTGAGCCATTCCCGCGCCAGGATGATTTGAGTTTTTAGAGCGTCTAAGTCTTCGCTGTATTGCTGGAGAAACTCTTGGGGAGATTGGGAATAAGCGATCGCAACCTCAACTGCGTGTACTCTTTGATCTAAGCCGAGTACACCGTCAGCTGAGAGAGCGATCGCAATTCTATCTAATAAGTGCTCTCGCAATGCACCTTCTTCTGGGTTATAGGTAGTAATAAATAACGACTTGCAAGGATGCTGAAAACTAATACCTTCCCGCTCAATCTGGTTCCGTCCCTCAGATAATACTGTTAAAAGCTGATTTGATATTTGGTCATCTAATAAATTAATTTCATCCACATACAGAACTCCTCGGTTAGCGGCGGCGAGTAACCCAGGCTGAAATATAGTATCACCTTGTTTTACCGACTGTTCCACATCTACAGAACCCAAAAGTCGGTCTTCTGTTACACCCAGAGGAATTTGCAAAAAAGGCGCGGGGATAATTTCGACGGGAATATTCTCAATATCTTTATCTGCATACTCCGCCAATAGTTGATCATCCCATTCTTCTGGGTGGTTGGGGTCGCAATTGCTGATAGAGCCTTTCACAACTTCAATCGGCGGTAGTAGAGCGTGAATAGCACGAGCCATTACAGATTTTGCCGTACCGCGACGACCTGCGATCGCTACTCCCCCTAACCCCGGATCGACTGCTGCTAAGAGCAAAGCTAATTTTATTGCTTCTTGACCGACTACGGCAGTCAGGGGAAAAGCCGTGATAGTAGGGTTAATAGTGGGCGTAGGCATGGTTTGAATAATAGTTAGTCTAGGCTTTTAGCATATCAATTTCTGGCACATTTAGAATATAAGGGCGATCGCCCCAACGAACAGTTACGCCATTGCATTTCCCTTCGGAGGAACATTTATAAGTATTGCTCAGGCTAAACGCTTCACACTGAAAGAATACCACAGGCTCACTGAATTGGGTTTTTTCCATGAAGATGACCATATTGAATTAATCAACGGAGAAATTATTGAAATGGCATCCAAAGGTACAGATCTTAATGAAAATGTTGATTTAGCAGTGACTATAAGCTCGAAGTGAAATGATAATTAACCCAATCTTATTAGAAATTATGCGTAAATTTAATTATAAAATAAGTTTATTTTCGGGAGTTAATTTTACTGTTGATAGCCAACGAGGATTAAATGGTTTTTGCGATTTTATTTTAAGCCTTTCTTCTGAACAATTACTTGTACGCAGTCCGGTGATTGTCTTAGTAGAAAGTAAAAATGAGAATTTGAGGTCTGGTTTAGCACAATGTATTGCCGAAATGATAGCTGCTCAGTTATTTAACGAGAGAGGTGGAAATCAAATCAAAGCTATATATGGTGCTGTGACTATCGGTACTATTTGGCAATTTCTCAAGCTGGAGGGTAATATAGTTTCGATTGATCTGAGTGAATACTATATTAAGGATATTAAGAAAATTTTAGGCATTTTATATAGTGCGATCGCATAGAATAAGCCGTAAATTCTTTATTAGCCAAAATATTATTTAAATAACTGATGGAAGGCGAGATCAGAGGTGATGGATGTCAGGCGATCGCTTGTGCAAATCTTCATAATAACTATATTGACATCTAGTATCAATTATGAAAATGTATATTTAAGACAGCAAAATAACCGCACTTTAAAGCGCAAGTTTTTGGTGTTGTCTCAGCAGCAGAATTCCTAGTTTCCTGCCGAGTTTCGTGTCATCCCTTCGGCTGAATATTCAGCCTGGTGTGAGGTCAACTAATTGACTAGACTTTCAGTAGAAGATGAGATGTTCGGCGGGAGGAATGACGAGGAGCTTGGTAGGAAGCCAGGAATTCTACGGCTGAGACTTGAACCAAATTAAAGCTTAGGCAGAAAGTTTTATAACAGAGAAGTACTGTTTGAGTATGTATCTGTTAGACAAAGCTATGCTACTGCTAGATGTGTGATTTGTTGAAGCTGTCCAGTTCACCACAAAACACTGGATATATTGCTGTGACACACGCTAATCAATCTTCCAAGAGAAAAACAAGCCAACAAAAAAACTCTATTGCTATCTTTTGTGATCTTCAGAATGTCTATTCAATTCAAAAAACAGCTAATTTTTTGTTAGATTTTGCCCAATTTCAAGGAAGTGTAGAGTGCAAAAAACTATATTACAATTCACATTATCAAAATCAAGTTTTTGCCAAAAACCATTTAGAATTTATTGGATTTAAGTGTATTGATGTTCCTGAAAAATCAGAGAACAGTGCAGATTACAGATTGATGGCTGACTGTGTTCAACTGTTCGCTCCAAAACCTTCGCCTAGTCCTAATACAATCATTCTGGTAGTAGGAGACTGGGACTATGCTGGCTTAGTTTGCATGTTAAAGACTTTGGGTAAAAAGGTGATAATTTTTGCTCAAAGAGGTAGTGCTAGTCTAAAGTTGATTAAACTAGTTGGTAATGAAAACTTCCACTTTGTAGATGAATTACCTCAGCTAGTTGGTAATAGCAATAAGACTCAAGATATTTTTGTATCTCAGATTAATTACAATGAGGCTATAGATTATCTAATTGAAGCTATCAAAACTGCCTTAAACCAAGGTAAGCCTAGCGTATTTGGTCGCATTGATAAGTTGATGCGTGAGAATTGTGGTAATTATCAAGGAGACTCTTCTATTTGTAGACCTGATGACCAGCAGTTTAAAAGGTTTAGTCAATTTATTGATGCTGCTGTAAAGGATGGCAAAGTCCGAAAGCAAAATCAGGAATTGTTTTTAATTGAGTTAGACAGACTGGCTGCTTAAAATAGCTTTTCAAAACTCAGTTAAATACAAAAGCTGGGTTTTACCAACACCGCTATTTGTGGTTTTTTCATGTCTGAAGACAATCATATTTGTACACTTTTCCAACAGTCAATTTTCGCAACAAGACAAAATACAATAATGCACAAACTACTGATATTCCATGATGAAAAACTTCTGCGCCGTGCGCTTACCCACCGTTCTTATGTGCATGAGAACCCTGGAGAAGGTGAACATAACGAACGCTTAGAATTTCTCGGTGATGCTTTGCTAAATTTCTTAAGTGGCGAATATCTCTATCGTTGTCACCCAGAAATGGGAGAAGATGAATTAACACGGCGACGTTCTGCACTGGTAGATGAGAAGCAACTAGCAAAGTTCGCTGAGGAAGTAGGTTTAGACTTCAGGATACGATTGGGTAAAGGTGCTATTCGAGACGGAGGCTACCAAAATCCCAATTTACTCAGCAGCACTTTTGAAGCAGTTATTGGTGCTTACTATCTGGATAAAAACTCAAATATTGAAGCAGTTCGCACTCTTATAGAACCGCTATTTGATTCTGTAGATCCTAAGCATATAGTTGTGTCGCGCTCTAATGTAGACTCAAAAAATCGCTTTCAGGAATGGGTGCAACGCAATGTTACCCCAAATCCTCCCAAATATATTACAGTCCAAATAGGCGGTTTGTCTCATGCGCCAGAGTTTTTAGCCAAAGTGCTTGTGGATGGAAAAGATTACGGAGAAGGTAAGGGACGTAATAAAAAAGATGCTGAGAAGGCTGCGGCTGAGGATGCGCTAGCTAAGTTGAAGAAACAAGGGTTGTTGTAGAAGGATTTTTTTATCTCACGCAGAGGCGCAGAGGCGCAGAGAAGAATTTTACGTCTTGGCGCGAAATTAGCTCTCTGGTATTTCTATTTGCAAGGGCAAAATTACTGTGAAAGTGGAACCAACTCCTACTTGAGACACTAAGTGAATTTGACCTTGGAGTAGTTGTACTAAGCGGGAGACTATTGCTAATCCTAACCCAGTGCTGTCAGGAAGATAGGATTTATTATCAGCACTTACACGAAAGTAGGGTTCAAATATCTGGGTTTGGTTTTCTGGCGCAATACCAATTCCAGTGTCAGAAACTACGATCGCAAAGTATGCTCTATTATCTAACGGTTTTTCTGAAACTGTTGCCATAGGAACAGGAAAGGAATTTTTTAAAGGCACATCAGGCAATATAGGAGCGATAGGCCATTTATCATTGTCTAGCACTTGATACACTATGTTAATAGTTCCCGACTCTGTATAGCGAATCGCATTACTAATAAGATTTGTAACGATTTGTTGTAATTTTAAAGAATCTGTAATTATTTCTTTAAAAGCGTGATCGCCTTTAGCATTAGCAAAGCTCTCGCAATCCACTACGATTTGTAAATTTTTCCCAACAGCTAAAGGTGCTAACATTTCACACACATTATTGATCAATTCAGGCACATTGGTAAGTGCTAGTTGAAGTTTGATCTGTCCGGCTTCATAGCGAGAGAGTTCTAGTACATCATTGATCAGGTGAAGTAATTGTCTACCATTGCGTAGCACGCGCTCAATATGTTCTAGGTTGGCATAGTTGTCTTTAACATCAGTTTTTCGTCGTTGTTGACGTAAAAACAAATCTGAGTAACCAATAATGGAAGTGAGAGGATGCTTCAATTCGTGGGCTAGTTGGGAAAGATACTCTTGATTAGCGTTAATTAAGCGAGTCAATTCCTCATTATGAAGCGCCAGTGATGAATGCAACTGCTGTAATTCTCGCAAACGTTCCTCAACATAACTCTTGAAACACCGAGCGATCGCTTCATCTACGATAGCGTCAATCAAGCGTATAGAACGAATTATCTCTATTGGTGTTCCCTTCAACAAATCTGGTTGTACAGCGTCAAATATTACTGTTCGCAGTAGATGGTATTCTCTAGCAATTTCTACAGGATCAAAGCCTTGTTCAGCTCGAATAGCGCCATGCTGGAAACTAGCAATAACTATTGACTCAATATCATTCTCCTGAGATTTTGACAGCACTGTTACCATCGCTTGCAAAACATCAGGTATGTGATCTTTGATTGCTGTGTAGGATAGGTTATCAGCACTTTCGATCCGTCTATCTTTGCGGACTGATGCAACCCATGTCGTTAGGATAGTATCCTTTTTTTCAGCCAGTACTTGACTAAAATCCATTATGTTAAATTCAGCAACGAGATAGACGAGTCAACTTCTATATTCAATTAGTCTAGCGATTGCGGTAGCTTATTACCAAAATGAGTGAAATTGTTCACCTGTCAAAAGAAATATATATCTTAATTTTCGATGTTATCTAGATTGGCTACCCGGACATTAGGAATTGTTTTGTATAATTTATGCCTAAATAGACAAACAATAGCCAAGCTAGTAACAGTCTTGATGCTTGACTTAATCGTGTCATTTAGCTTGCTATGTAGGGAGTTTATTCACAGCACGACCAAAAGTATAATTTTTCTTAACTACCGAAAAGCAATTAGAGCCACTTGACTTCGGTATTTAAATAAACCACATTTATCATAAGACAGATGTTTTCACTGAGCAACGATGCTATATTACGCAAGGAGTATCCATTAGAGTAAGTCAGCCTAATCTAGCGCATTGCAATCCATAGCGCTAGAGCGGAGGAACCACCTTGTGGGGCGTATCTCTGTATCGATTGGTTAGGAATTTGTGATTGGATAATCCAAAATCCGTCTTGAAAAGTTTGCTACGGAGGGAAACCCTCCTCACAACTTTTCGCAAAATCCAAAATTGATTAGAGAGGGGCATCTCTCAGCCCTAGCCCGTCAGCTAACTTCGTAGGCATTGAGAGGAGACTGAAGAGGCGGGATTATTGTAATATTTCCGATCTCATCAGTGTCCAAGGCTGGTACTGCTCAGATTTTTGTACCCGTACTGAACTCTGTTGAGGTTGTAAATGGTATTTCAATTCAATCTAGCTGCAATCATGGCGGTTGCTGGACAAGCTGCTTGGAAAAAAGCAAAACCTGCGATCGCCAGGGATGTTTTTTTACTACCTTTATTAGGGTTCATAGGAATTATCTTGCTGTGGTGGGTGGTTGCACTTGCCAATCATGAACTGATGCCTACCCCGCCGGAAGCGCTAGCCGCTAATCTAGACTACATTTTAAATCCCTTCTACCAGAGAGGCCCAGGTAACTTAGGCATTGGTTGGTTGTTGATTGCCAGTCTGCGACGGGTATTATTGGGCTTTTTATTAGGTGCAGTAGTAGCGATTCCTCTGGGATTTTTAATTGGCATGTCCAGACCGGCAATGCTAGCGTTTAATCCCATCATTCAAATTTTTAAACCGGTATCGCCCCTAGCTTGGCTACCTATTGCCCTAGCTATTTTCAATTTGTCAGATCCTTCAGCCATTTTTGTAATTTTCATTACCTCCCTGTGGCCAACAATTATTAATACTGCCCTAGGAGTTTCCAGCGTTCCCAAAGATTATTTAGATGTGGCACGAGTGTTAGAAATGCCTCGTTGGCGAAGGATTACAAAAATTATCTGGCCTGCAAGTTTGCCATACATCTTTACAGGTTTGCGAATTAGTTTAGGAATTGCTTGGTTAGTAATTGTTGCTGTGGAAATGCTCACAGGTGGTGTAGGTATAGGCTTTTTTGTCTGGGATGAATGGAGCCGTTTAAACCTGAGTTCAGTCTTCCTAGCTGTGTTGGTAATTGGCTTAACTGGATTAGTCCTTGATTATGCAGTGGGTAAAATCCAAGAATTAGTAACCCGCCGCCCCACAGCTTCTAATTAACAAAATTTGATTCATTACAAAATATTTGCATGAGCAATTAATCACCATTGGAGCTACAGTAATGGGTGATCCTAATCAGAATCACTGGACTCGAAGAGATTTCATCAAAGGAATAGGTGCGACGACAGCGGGAATAAGCTTGTCTTCGTGTGCCATATCTGGAAATACTGGTGCTAAAGGGCTAACCGAAGAAGCCTTAGCAGTTAAACCAGTAGTCACAGGCCGAGACTTGCCAGAAAAGCCAGATATCACAGTTGGTTATGTTCCCGTTAATGATTGTGCGCCATTTGCGATCGCCTGGAAAAAAGGTTTCTTCCGCAAATACGGTTTGAACGTCCAACTCAACCGCGAAGCCAGTTGGGCAACCTCCCGTGACGGCTTAATTTTTGGTCGTCTCGATGCTTCACCCGTAGTATCTGGTGCTGTTACCAACGCCAGAATTGGTGCTGAAGGCGCACGCCACGCCCCCTTGTGTGCAGCCATGACCATTCACCGCCACGGTAACGCCATGACGATGAACAAAGCCATGTGGGATTTTGGGCTGCGTCCGTGGTATGAATACCAAGAAAAATATGGCGATGGCGCCCTAGAAGCCTTTGGGAAAGATTTCCGAGGCTACTTTGACAAACAACCACCAGAACGCAAAGTCTGGGCAGTAGTGCTAAGTTCTGCCATTTATGAATACTTTCTCCGCTATTTATCTGCCGCTGCTGGTGTTGATCCGCTCAAGGAGTTTCGCATCATCATCGTCCCGCCTCCCCAGATGGTGACAAATGTCCGAATTGGGGCAATGCAAGCTTATATGGTGGCAGAACCCTGGAATACACGAGCAATTACAGGTAACGAAGGCATCGGTTTTACCTTCGCACAAGGCAAAGAAATCTGGCTGGGACACCCAGATAGACTGCTGGGTGTAATGGAATCTTTTATCGTCCAATACCCTAAAACCTATCGTTGCTTAGTAAAAGCGATGATTGAAGCCTGCCAGTATTGCAGCAAACCTGAAAATCACCAAGAAGTTGCCGAATTACTTACAGATCGTTCTTTTACTGGCGCAAAACCGAAAAAGAAGGATGCTCCAATTACTAAATTGACAGGGCCAGCAATTCTTGGTAATTACAACTATGGTGGGTTTGATGGCAAAGACCGCACCATCAAAGCTACTGATAACACAATTTTCTTTGATATTCCTGACAATCTTCCCAAACAGCCAGCAGAACACTCGACATTTTTGTGGAGATCCAGAAGTATCTGGATGATGACACAAGCAGCCCGGTGGGGACAAATTAAGCAATTTCCCAAAAATGCCGATAAACTAGCTGCACAAGGCTGGAGAGCAGACTTATATCGGGAGATAGCATCTGAAATGGGCATTGAGTGTCCCAAGGATGATTACAAAGTTGAACCTCCAGAAGTCTTTATAGATAATAAAGGCTTTGACCCCAGCAATCCAATAGACTATCTCAATAGTTTTGCAATTAGAGCTAATGCTCCTACTCGTTTCTTCATGTCTTAAATCTCAAGTTTAAATACTGGCTAAGTGACTAAATTATTCCCGGAACATTTGATGATGGAATACACCTCATTACCTATCAATACTCACAACCAAGTTATGCCTCGCACTGGATTTTTAGAAGTTGAAAATTTAGTCAAATCTTATCCAACGCCTGATAAAGATAACTTTGTTGTCTTGGATGGTGTAAATCTCACAATTGGTGAAGATGAATTTATTTCTGTAATTGGTCACTCTGGTTGTGGTAAATCAACACTACTCAAGATTATTGCTGGTTTAGAAAAAGCTACTTCTGGCTCGGTAAGGTTAGATGGACAAGAAATTCGTAAACCTGGTGCTGAGAGAATGATGGTATTTCAAAACTATTCATTACTACCTTGGTTAACTGTACGGGAAAATATCCGATTAGCTGTGGATGAAGTGCTAAAAAATGCCAATCGTGCTGAAAAAGTTAGCATTGTAAATGAACACTTGGCAATGGTAAACTTAACAGCGGCGGCTGATAAGTATCCTGATGAACTCTCTGGAGGTATGAAACAGCGGGTAGGTATTGCTAGAGCTTTGGCAATTAACCCAAAAATGTTGTTGATGGATGAACCTTTTGGGGCACTAGATGCACTAACTAGGGGTAAATTACAACGACAAGTATTAGATATCTGGGAAAACCATCGCCAAGCAGTGATGATGATTACTCATGATGTAGATGAAGCCATTTATATGTCCGATCGCATCGTATTGATGACTAATGGCCCAGCTGCTACCATAGGGGAGATACTAGAAGTTCCTTTTGAGCATCCCCGCGATCGTTCTGCCATGCGAAACTCGAAAGAGTATTTTGAACTCCGCAACCATGCCCTAAATTTCCTTGACCGATATTTTGCTCAAGACTAACAAGTTAGATTATCATTTTTTAGTGGGTAGCCTAATTCAAATTTATGAAAGCTAGATTTGAAACGGAGGAACCAATGTTTGGGGCTAATCTTACGAGAGACACCTTCCAGTCTTAGCCCGTCAGCTAACTCCGTAGGCAATGGAAGGAACCTCCAAAACTTGGCTGTAATACCAATTGTTATTGGGGTTTCCTTGACTAATTTCAAGTTTTAGTCATTAGTTATTAGTAATTAGTCATTAGTCAAGAATATGAACAAATGACAAAAAACAAATGACAAAGGACAAAATCTAAAATTGGTTGCCCTGCTTCTCGTTTGTCATTCGTTTCATTAGGAGAAGTAAAAGCGGTGGAAATTAAGCCAATGTTAGCGCGTTTGCAAAGCGCCATCGGTCGAGATGATTTAATCGAGCAAATGGTATTATTACCAGAGCCAAAAAAACCTTTTTCTCAAAAAGCTCAAAAAGTAGAATCTGTTAACTTAATCGTTGCCTATGACGCTTCCCCAAATAGTCATACGGCGCTGGATATTGCCTTCTGGATTGCTCACCAAACGCGTTTAGCTACCAACACCCAAGTCACAGTTCAAGCCGTTTATGTAGTTGACAATAATCAAAGCACTCAGTATCCAAATATCTTAAATATTCCAATAAATCAGCCTTCATTAGAGTGTTCAATCAGCGAAATATCAAACTCTGTCACACTCGTATTAACTCAACCAAAACTTCAAGCCGCTGTAACTCCCATCCAACAAGCAGACAGAATCCTCTGGCAAGCACGAAGTCTGGCTGAAGAATGGCAGGGTTCCTTCAAATCTCATCTGCGGTTTGGCTGCATTGGTACAGAACTTAAGAAAGTTGTTGAATTAGAGGCTGCCGATATATTATTTTTGGGTTGTAAATCAGTCAATCATTCCATTATCGAGGCACTAGGTTCTAATTTCCCCTGCGCCGTCTTAGGTATTCCCAGTTGTATTGATGAATAATCACTGTTCTTAATTCCAGTGATTTTTAATTTCATTATGAGCCTAAATAAGTCACCTACAAATAGGTGGCTTATTTCGCTGATACAACCAATTAGACTTCAAGAGGTAGGGTATGGAAAACTGGCAAGCGTTCCTAAGTGTTATTACATTTTTAGGTGTAATTATCTTAATTATGACGGAATGGGTGCATCTCACAATTGCTGCCTTATTGGGAGCATTGTTACTAGTTTTCACCAACGTTATGACTCTAGAAGAAGCTGTCGGTTACATCGGTAATAGTCACGGAACACTGGGTTTATTCTTCGGAGTTATGGTACTGGTACGAGCATTTGAGCCTACCAAAATATTCGATTATTTAGCTACTCAAATAGTGCTATTGGCTAAAGGACAAGGTAAGCGTCTATTACTCGGTATTGTGGGTATGGTTACTCCCATTTGTGCAGTGTTACCAAATGCCACAACGGTAATGTTATTAGCACCTTTAATTCCACCGATGGCCGAGGAAATTGGGATAAATTTTGTACCATTACTGATTTTAATGGTATTTGTTGCTAACAGTGCTGGACTACTAACATTAGTTGGCGATCCAGCCACCTTTATTGTTGGCGATGCGGTAAATATCAGCTTTACAGATTATTTATTGAAATTGAGTTTGGGAGGAGTAATTGCCGTTGTTGTTGTGATAGCAACACTACCATTTTTATTTCGCAAAATTTGGAATACACAACTAGATAATCTCGAACATTTGCCACACCCGCAAATCAATCACCCGCGAGTTTTAAGCGTGGGTGCAGTTATTGTAGTTTTTGTTTTAATATTTTTTGTCATAGGAGAATCTTTACCAATTCCTATCTCGCCTGCTGCCGTAGCTTTGTTAGGAGCATCTTTGGCTTTGCTTCTGTCTCACCATAGCAAAATCGATACAGTCAACAATATATTGCGAGATGTAGACTGGAGTACATTAATCTTTTTCATGAGTATCTTTGTGCTAATTGGTGGACTGGAAAAGACTGGCATAATCAACGGTTTATCAGGAGTATTAGCAGCAATATTAGGAAAAAATATTGTATTGGGTTCGCTAGTTTTGTTATTCGTTGTAGGGATATTATCTAGCTTGATTCCTAATATCCCTTTGGTAGTGGCGATGGTACCCTTACTCAAACAGTATATCGTCAACGTCGGGTTAGCACCCCCAGAGATTTTAGCACAAGACTTTCAAGGACAGTTTCCCCCAGAAGTATTACCACTGTTTTACGCCATGATGTTTGGTGCAACTTTAGGAGGTAATGGCACACTAGTAGGTGCATCATCCAACATCGTAGCCGCCGGGATTTCTGAGCAGCACGGACGCCGTATCTCGTTTAAAACTTTTTTACACTACGGCATTCCAGTAATGGTACTGCAACTTGTGGCTTCAGCATTGTATGTACTAGTTCGCTTTTTGCTTTAAGTAGAAAGGGTATAAAACAAGTTTTACATGTATTCTTATCTTTGGAGAATAGAATCTGCTATTCTATGTTTAAAGAATCTGCCATATAGACCAATATCTAAAAGCTGAATCTAGTACAAAAAAGTAGAAGTAAAATCGATTTCTATCTCCTGTTTATAAGCTCAAAAAGGGTTAAAGCTATGAATCCGCCAGAAGAATATATTAATAATTTTCAAGAACAGCATCAAGATATAAATAAATTTAATAATAATTCCAATGTGCCTGCAATTAACAGTTTAGATAAAGTTAGAGATATTTTAGTTGGCAACCAAATGCGGGAGGTTGAAAAGAAATTTACCCGTCTAGAAGAACGTCTGATTAAAGAATCTGCTAACGTGCGTGATGAGGCAAAAAAACGTTTAGATGCCTTGGAAAATTATATCAAAAAAGAGGTAGAGTCTTTAACAGAGCAGCTAAAAATTGAGCAATTAGAACGTGATGCAATTGTGAGAACACTAGCTGAAGAACATAAAAATATCACCTCATCTTTAGAGAAAAAAGTTACCCAATTTAATGAGCAAACTACCAATAGCCAACGAGATCTTCGAGAGCAGATTCTCAACCAATCTAAAAATCTACAAGATGAAATCCGACAAAAATACGAAGAAATCTTAGTTTTATTAGAACAAGAAACTAAAGAACTACGCAGAGATCAAACTGACCGTTCTCATCTTGCAGCTTTATTTTCAGAACTAGCCATCCGCTTGAATTATGATACCAAGTCCTAAATTTTAAAAGATGTGTAAAAGGGACTGGGGATTGGGGATTGGGTACTGGAGAACTCGGGCCCCCTTTGGGATAAGGGCAATGCGGATTGGGGATTGGCTGAAAAGTATTGTTATTAACATCCAGCAACGCTCACGCCTATTTTTAATTACAGCAGAATAAAGGTGTCAGGAGTTAAGAGGAGCTAGTGCGGTCTTCTGCAAACGCGAAGGAGCGTCTGTCTGCGACACCAAGGCGAACGTAGAAAAGGGAAGCTACTGCGTCATGTTCTACAAGGAAAGCAAGAAGTAGGATTTAAAATAGGGGCATATGATCAAAAGCGTAGATAAACATGGCAATGCCTACGTAGTAGGGTCTACTGGTTCACAGGACTTCCCTACCAAAAATGCCTTTGACAACACTTATGGTGGCAACAGTGACGTGCTTTGTTACCAAAATTATCAAGACTCCCTATGATCAGGATTTCTGAGTCGCTCAGCTGCGATCGCACCTATAAAGTCACAACTTTAATGCGTCTAGGATGATTAAAATCTAGATCACATTCTAGGAGCTGATTTTCTAAAAAAAGCGATCGCCATTGTGTAGCTTGAGAATATTATGAACTAAGCCCTTGCTATACAAGGGCTTAGAGTTGAATCTACAATTCTACTGTTTTGTCATAGTGACCCCAATTAATGCAAGAGATTAGGAAAGCTAAAAATTGCTGTAATATCAATTGTGAATTGGGGAATTTTGGTAATGAATGACAGTTCCAAGAATGAAATAGATGATAAATCTCGCGAAGTTTTAAGGGAAAAAAGCCAGTCTTCAGACATATCTCTTAATCAAAATGAACTGAATGAACTTAGGAGTTTGCTCTTTGATATTGAGCCGAACAAACTCAATAAACTCTATGAACGATTAGATAACCCTCAGATTCAACCTGAAGATATCAGTCAACTGCTTCCAGAAGCCGTTATTCTGCGCTCAAAGCAAGATAAACTACTGGGCGAAGCAATAGTATCGACTGTAGAAGAAGCTATTCATAGTTCTATTAAACAAGACCACAATATACTTTCCGAGGCGTTTTTTCCCATCATTGGGCCAGCCGCTCGCAAGGCTATTTCTGCATCTCTAGATGAGATGATTCAATCTCTAAATCAAACCTTGGAACATAGCTTATCACTACAGAGCTTTAAATGGAGACTAGAAGCACGCCGCACAGGAAAATCATTTGCAGAAATTGTACTACTTCGGACTTTAGTTTACCGAGTCGAACAAGTATTTTTGATTCATAAAAAAACCGGATTATTGCTACAACATCTTGTAGCGACAAAGGTAGGTACTCAAGATCCGGTTTTGGTTTCAGCCATGTTAACAGCTATCCAAGATTTTGTCCAAGACGCTTTCACAGTACAAAAAGACGATGTACTCCAAAGTTTGCAGTTTGGAGAACTCACCATTTGGATTGAAGAAGGGCCACAAGCTTTACTTGCAAGTATTATCCGGGGAAAACCACCTCAAGAACTAAGGTTAGTTTTTCAAGATGCAATAGAAAAAATACACCTGAAGTTGAGTCAAGAAATTAATGATTTTGCAGGTGAAACACAGCCGTTTGAGGCGAGCAAGACTTATTTAGAAGCCTGTTTAGCATTTAAGTATAAAAATCCGCATAAAAAGAATTATACTTACGCATGGGCTTTCTTGGGTGTAACAGCGATCGCTTCTGGCATTTGGGGCTTTTTTGCCATTAGAGAACAATTTCGCTGGTACGCTTATATTGAAAAACTCAACTCTCAGCCAGGACTTGTCGTGATTGACACTAAGCAAATAGCTGGAAAATATTTCATATTTGGAATGCGTGATCCTTTAGCAGTAGATCCTAATACACTGATACAACAAACAAATCTCAACCCCAAAAAAATTATCAGTCAATGGAAACCTTATCTATCCTTAGAGCCGCAATTTACGGTTAAAAGAGTTGAGCAATTGCTCCAACCTCCAAAAACTGTATTACTACAAGTTGACAACAACGGTATTCTTCAAGTCACTGGTTTTGCACCTCACCGATGGATTCTAGAAGCAAGGAAATTATGGCATTTTATTCCTGGTATTACTCAATTTAAGGAGACAAAGTTTGTAGAACTAGAATTCAGGCAACTTGAGTTATATAAAAAGCAAATTGAACAAGAAAAATTCTTTTTTTTAGAAGGAAGTATAGAGTTAATACCAAGTGAAACTGATAAGCTAAATAATTTGGTATTAGTACTACGAAAGCTCTTAAACATCGTCAATTATTTAGGTAAAAATGTCGATATTCAAATAATAGGACACACCAATCCAACTGGTACAGAGCAAAAAAACATGCTACTCAGCCAAGCTCGTGCTAACAAAATTTTGTCTTATTTAAACTCCCAAAGAATCAATACAAGCAAATTTAGAGCTATAGGTGTCAGTTCAAGTCTGTCTTTACAGCCATTGACAGCAGAGGCGCAAAAAGCGGATCGCAGAGTATCTTTTAAAGTACTTATTACTAATAAACTTAACTGAAGCAATATCAATTTATGCTCCAGAAAAAAATATGTATGGTAGGTGCATTTGCCACAGGTAAAACAAGTTTAGTGGCACGGTTTGTGACTAGCATTTTCTCAGAAAATTATCACACTACCTTGGGGGTTAAAATTGATAAGAAGATAGTAAATATTAAAGAAAAAACATTAAATATTATACTTTGGGATCTTTATGGAGAAGACGAATTTCAAAATGTACGGATGTCTTACTTGCGGGGTTCATCTGGTTATTTATTAGTAGTTGATGGAACAAGACATAATACTTTAGAAAAAGCTTTAGATTTGCAAACAAGAGTAGAAGACACAATTGGACAAGTTCCGTTTATTTTAGTACTAAACAAATGGGATATGAAAAATGAGTGGGACATTGATACTGTTGAAATTGACGCCATTCAGCAGAAAGGTTGGACAGTGATTAAAACTAGTGCTAAAAATGGTCTAGGTGTAGAAGAACTTTTTCAAACTCTTGCTCATAAAATTTTAGATAGATGCTAACTAGATGATAGCGATACCGTCACTGCTTATCTAAAGATTTTATTCTATTGGTATAAAAAGTAATTAAAATATTAAACAGCAAACAAGAGCCAATATCACTTTGTTATTGCACTTTAAAATCTATGAATGATCCCATCACAGCAGATATTTTTGCAGCATTGAATATTTTAGTATTAGAGCGAATTAATGTAAATTTATTTAAAATTCATGGGACTATACCAAGTTGGTTAACTCATTGTTATAAACAAAACTTTACAACAGGAATGGAGATATTCATACTGCAAGAAGGCTTCCATTTTCTGGAAAACTTTTTGATTGATGCTGAAGAGTTTTGGCAAAGCAATCGCACAACTAAACTAAGTTCAGGTTTATGGATTGATATAGATTTAACGGGAGAAGAATGTCATTTTGAAGCTTCTGCAATTTCCGTCAATAATAAAAAATTTATTCTAATTGAATTGCTCAATGAAACATATCAAGAAAAACTATATATTATCCAAAAAGCTAGAGAAAATCAATTAAATTACCAACAATGGCTAAAAGATAATCAGAAGAAAGAAGTATTAATCCATTGTATCATCCATGATATGGCAGGGCAGCTGAGTAGTATAAATTGCTGTTTAGCTCTATTAGAATTGGAGAATTTGACAGATCAAGGAAAAGAACGTCTAGAAATTGGCATGAAGCAATCTATTAAGCAACAAATGCTGATTAGAGATATCTTAAATGCATTTTCAGCAGATATTCAATCTCTAGAAGCTTTTACATGCAACATTGCTCAAGCACCAGATATTTTAATTTCTGTACAAGAAGTTACCGAGCTTTTAAATCCTATTTGTCTAATTAATAATATCCAATTCCAGCTTGTTGGCAATCTTGGCATGAAAGCAGATTGGAAAGTAATAGGTGATCAATCACGCTTGAACAGAGTAATTTCTAATCTTTTAGAAAATGCTTTGCGCTACAGTCCACCAGAGTCTACTATAACAATTGGCTTACAACAAGATGAACAATATATTCTCGTGACTATAGATGATGAAGGTACTGGTGTACAGCCAGAGATGGTAGAAACTTTATTTGAAAAGTTTTCTCAAGGGAAAACTAAACCAGGTAAATCTGGACTTGGACTTTACTTTTGCCGTATTACAGTAGAACGTTGGGGAGGAGTAATTGGTTATTTACCCCTTCCCAAAGGTGGTTCACGATTTTGGTTAAGCTTACCAAAACCATGATCAAAGATAAATTAAGAGTCGTAAGTTTTGAGTTTTTAATTAACAGTTACTTTTGAACTGATAACTTATAACTCATTCGTTACTCAAGGCTAGTAGCTAATCAGGTGCAATACATCGCGTAGAACACTATAACCAGCTAAATCCCAAAGTAAATAGGCAAGAAAGCCAATTGCTGCTAAGCGACCATTCCATAGTTCGGCTTGAGGATTCCAACCAAATAGAAAGGCATTACGATCTACACCGTTGTAAGCTTTAGCAACAGGTGGTAAATTAGTAGCAGGACGATTTTCTCTAGTTTCCATTGTTTTTTTTCCTTCAAAATCAGTAGTTTTTCAGATGCTTTATCTTTAGTAGCCAATTAGGTGTAAAACGTCGCGTATAACACTATAACCAGCTAAATCCCAAAGTAAATAGGCAAGAAAGCCAATTGCTGCTAGGCGACCATTCCATAGTTCGGCTTGAGGAGTCCAGCCAAATAGAAAAGCATTACGATCTACACCGTTATATTCTGTTGCAACAGGTGGTAAGTCAGTAGCAGGACGATTTTCTCTAGTTTCCATTGTTTTTTTCCTTCAAAATCCAGTAGTTTTTTGGATGCTTTATCTTTAGTAACCAATTAGGTGTAAAACGTCTCGTAGAACGCTATAACCAGCTACATCCCAAAGTAAATATGCAAGAAAACCAATCATTGCAAAACGACCATTCCATAGTTCGGCTTGAGGAGTCCAGCCAAATAGAAAAGCATTGCGATCGCTGCCATTATATTCTGTTGCAATTGTTGGCAAATCAGTGGAAGAGTGAGTTTCCATTTTTTTGTCCCAAACAATGTGTTTGTGTTTGTTAACTTTAATGTAGCTATTTATAACTGAGATGCTTTCTGCCTGTGGGCACAATATACAAGCACTTCTTGTGGACGATAATCACAAACGTATTGATAAAGACAAATCCACCTTAAGAGAGTGACATAAAAACTAATTGTAAATA
Organism: Komarekiella atlantica HA4396-MV6; assembly: GCA_019359395.1. GTDB lineage: Bacteria > Cyanobacteriota > Cyanobacteriia > Cyanobacteriales > Nostocaceae > Komarekiella > Komarekiella atlantica. Next base: position 88,334 of record JAHHHK010000010.1, on the reverse strand, counting down.
AATGTAAATGCTGATGAATTGAACCATAGCTTTCAACAAAATAAATTGTTGTAACTAAACAATTAAAAATTCAAAATTGACATTATAGGATTAATAGGGTTTTTACTTGATAATGGTTGAAATTCAAGGAAAATTTTTATCGGTATATAAGAAAAGTTCTATCTTCCGCTGGATACAGCTTTCAAACTTTGGAGAGATGCATTTACCACCTAAATTCCTGGATTCTGAAAGCTACAAGAGTTAGGTATTACCATAGGTACACACATAGAGACAAAATAGATACAGATTTGCTTCTCACATAGTTCTTAATCCCCCATATTTAAACATAGAGGAAGGAAATACATGTTTCAAAGTGCGGAAATCATGTTGAGGCTCTGCAAGCCACTATTTTGGGTGGCGCAGATCCCAGCAGATAGCTCAAGCTTCACGCCAGCACAGGCATCAGTTCTCACTTCGGGGCCACGCTTTTTTGTGGCTTTGATCTCCGGTGTGATTTTGGCCTTCGCTTTCCAGTTGGTTTTAACAAACCTCTCTGTTGCGGCTGGTATTTCCTATCTGGGTCGTCCATCTTCGGATTCAGGTAGTGAGGAAGTTGGAAGTTTGGGGGGCACGATTCGCAAAATTGGCACAGCAGTGGGGATTTGGACATTAGTCACTGTGACGATCGCCTCATTAATCGCTTCTTTCCTCGCAGTAAAACTCAGCCTCCTAGTTTTAGATCCTGGACTGGGAGCGATTCTAGGGTTAGTGATTTGGGCTGCATACTTCTTACTACTGATGTTGGCAAGCTCCACTGCTGTGGGTTCTGTAGTCGGCTCAGTGGTCAGTACGGCAACTTCTGGCTTTCAGGCGATTATGGGGACAGCTACCGCTGCAATAGGTGCAAAAGCTGTCAATAATCAAGTAGTGGCAACAGCTGAAGCCGCCGCCGCCGCCGTGCGTCGAGAACTAGGGAGCGCAATCGATCCCACAAGCATCCGAGATAACATCGAAGATTACTTAGACAGACTGCGCCCTCCAGAACTAGATTTGTCCAAAATTCGGGGTGACTTTGAAAATTTACTCAACGATCCGCAACTAAAAGCGATCGCCGGGACTTCAGACATCCGCAATATTGACCGCCAAAAGTTTGCCGAGTTAGTCAGCAGTCGCACCGACCTTTCCAAACGAGACGTTAATCGCATAACCGACACATTATATAAAGTTTGGCAGCAGGTAGTGAGTCAACAACAACCCACCCCAGACCGGATGGGTGAATTGATGGACTATCTCAAATCACTCCCACCAGGACAAAACAAGACAGATGAACTCAACGCCAAACTAGAGCGGTTAATTGCCGAAACACGTAGTTCTAAAGAAGCTGATCAAAAGGCAACCGCAGGGCCGATTCAACAAACACTCCAGCAAGGATTGACAGCCTTAACAGGTATTGTCATGGGACGGACTGATTTGTCAGATTTGGATGTGGAAAAAATCTTGCGATCGCTCACCACAGCCAAAGACAAAGTAACTCAACAAGCAGATAAGCTAGGATTACCCACACCATCACAACCTTATAGCCCAATTCGAGCTGATATAGAAAACTATCTGCACAACACCTATGCTTGGCAGTTGAGCCAGGAAAAAATTGCTCAAGAATTTCGTGATGTTATTTACGACCCAGCAGCCGATCCTGGCACAGTGCGAAGAGAATTAGAGCGACTTTCGCGCAACGATTTCGCTAATACCCTGCAACAGCGAGGACTGCTTACTCAAGCTCAAATTCAGCGCATTGCCAATCAACTAGAAGCTGTCCGCCAAGAAGTGTTAGTGACAGTTACCGCCGTTGAAGAAAGAGAGATAGTACAAGACTTACAACGCAAAGTCGAAAGTTATCTGCTTGTTACCCCAAAAGCAGATTTGACGTCCCCTGAAATCATCGCGCGGGATTTTGCGCCGCTATTAGTAGACTCAGACGCAGATTATGAAACCTTGGTGCTGCGACTAGCGCAAATAGAGCGTCAAGAACTGCGGGAAATATTGCTGCAACGCAATGATATTGATGTCTATGAAGTAGAAAGGATTGTTGACGAGTTAGAAAAACAGCGCGATCGCGTTTTGGTAGAATCCAAAGGACTAGCAGATCAGGCAAAATATCAAGCAGAAACCCTCTGGTTAAATGTAGAATCATATCTGCGTAACACAGGTAAAGGAGAATTAAACCCTGATGCTATCCGCGCCGACTTGAAAACGTTGTTAGAAGATCCTCAAGCGGGAATTGCTGCAATTCAAGCGCGGTTATCTCGCTTTGACCGCGATACGTTGGTGCAGTTATTGAATCAACGGCAAGATTTGAGCGAAGACCAAATTAATCAAATCATCAATGATGTCGAGCATTCGTGGCATAATGTCCGCCATGCACCTCAAGCCGTAGTGGATAAAGCTAAGGAACAATATGATTCTGTTACCACCACGCTTGCAGATTACCTGCGGAATACTGGCAAAACAGAACTGAACCCTGAAGGTATTCAGCGGGACTTTAGTAGATTGTTTGAAAACCCCAAAGAGGGAGCTGTCGCACTGCGCCGTCGGTTGTCACAGGTAGATAGAGATACCTTGGTGAAGTTGCTGAGTCAGCGTCAAGACTTGAGTGAACAACAAGTTAATGAAGTTATTGATTCCGTACAAACGTCGATTAGTAACTTTGTGCGCGCGCCTCGTCGCCTAGCAACTCGGACACAGCAAAGAGTGCAAAACTTCCAAACATATCTGCAAGAATATCTGCGGCAGACTGGTAAAGAAGAGCTCAACCCAGAAGGCATCAAACGCGACTTACAACTACTGTTGCACGATCCGCGAGTCGGGGTGGAAAGTTTTAGCGATCGCCTTTCCCATTTTGACCGTGAAACAATTATCGCCCTGCTGAAAATTCGGGAAGATATGTCTGATGAGGAAGCAGCACGGATTGCCGATAATATTGTCTCGGTTCGTGATCAATTTGTCGAACAAGTGCGGAGTATCCAACGAGGCATTCAAGATGCGATTGATGGAGTTTTTGCCCGCATTCGTAACTATCTCAACTCCTTGGATCGTCCAGAACTCAACTATGACGGTATCAAGCGCGATGTTCGCACAGTTTTTGAAGATCCCCAAGCCGGATTTGATGCTCTGCGCGATCGCCTGTCTTCTTTCGACCGTGATACCCTAGTGGCGCTCATGAGTTCCCGTGAAGATATCTCTGAGGAAGATGCCAACCGCATCATCGACCAAATTGAACGGGCACGCAACACAGTTTTACAACGTGCAGAACGCATACAACACGAAGCCCAACGCCGCCTAGAAGAGGTGAAACATCAAGCACAACGGCAAGCCGAAGAAACCCGCAAAGCCGCAGCTACAGCAGCTTGGTGGCTGTTTGCCACAGCGATTGTCTCAGCTATTTTCTCTGCATTAGGAGGAGCGATCGCTGTAGTTTGGGTATAGGTTGACAAGTTGTCTCCGCTAACTTTTTTTAGCCTCCCACACAGGGAGGCTTTTTTATTTCAAATATTTTGTAGAGACGTTGCAATGCAACGCTCTGTTTATTAATTTTTTTTAATAAAAACTATTAATCCTACTTTTTAATATATCTCAAAGAGCTAGTAATGAAAATGAATGTGACGTAAATCACTGACAAATAGAATATATAGCTAACTAAAGTTTAATGTTTATGCAGGGATGGCAAGACATTTGAATCGCTCGCTAATATTGGTAGTTTATAGACTCAGTGACATCCAAAAAATAATTCGCTTGTTGATAACTGTATTTGCTCACTTTCATTTCATAGTGATGACCGACAAGTCCTGACGCTCATAGACTCGCTCTAAGCGTAGCCATGCCGCAGGCTTTACGCTGTGCTATTGCCCTCTGGACAAAGATTCTATGGCTTTTAAAACATACACGCTACCTTTAAGCTTCTAAGGAATAGGGAATTCTATGTTTGAAACAAGAGAGATTTTGAGTAATGGATAACATGTTAATGAATAGCTTTGTGACTGTTAGTAAACTGTTATTTGTCAACAGATTAAGATAGATTCAAACCTGATTTATCAAAGTTTTAGCCTATCTATTATCCTATTAATAAATATTATAAGTACATTAAATAAAATGTGGTTTGATAATAGTAGATGACAAAAATGTCTAATTAGTATTTGGGATTTTGTAAATAAAACTGGATTAATAGCAAACTTAATTTATAAATTTTTACAATTAATTTTTCAGTGCAATGCTAAAGGAGGAAAAATGAATATAGAAGCATTTGAATTTCACAAAAATATCTCCGAAAAAGTCCGAAAAGTAGCAACTTCAGTTTGTAGTTCAATTTATATCTACAAAAGTGAAATGCACCCAATGATGACTTACAGAAAGTGGACTTTGCACAAACTTTTGAATCTCAGGGTTTTAACAAGTTGTATTTTAAGTACGACCCTAAGCACAACTCAGATCGCACTAGCTGGATATCAGCCACCAGCAGATCAAAAACCCCCAAGTGGATATTCGGACTCATCAGGTGTGAGAGGACGGTGCAAAGCAACCAGTGGGCGATCGCTCACATTACTGGCCCCCACAACTCATGTTGGACGAACCACTTTGCTCCATCCAACTTTTGCTTGGTTTATACCTGACAACCAAGCTGTGCCGATACAATTTAGTCTCTACGAATTTGACACCAATCTCAAACCAAAAAAGCTAAATATTTATACGTATCAATTCCAGAGTTCACAAGGAATGATGAAGCGCTCTCTACCACAGAAGTTGCCTGGTTTAAGTGTGGGTAAAAGATATCTCTGGCAGTTGCAAACTTTGTGTAACAGTAACCACCCCTCCCGTAATCCAATTGCTAGGGCAGAAATAGAGGTTGTACAGGTTCCCCAGACACTTTCAAACGCCCTTTCTGCCACCCACGAACCTTCCCTTAGAGCCAATCTCTATGCTGAAGCTGGTATATGGTACGATGCCATCAACGAAGTACTACCTACACCTGGTGGGCATACGGGAATGGCTATTGCCAGTTTGTTAACTAATCTTGCCAAGATAGAAAAAACACGACATGGGCATTTAAGTAGCATCGTCATCAACAACGCCATCAACAATTTATGACAAGTTTTTGCAGTAACTCTCATCAACTTGTTCCCTGACATCGGCTAGAAGAACAGTAATCTTGTAAATTATTTCCTGACTATTGGCTAAAAGAGCAGCAACTATATTAAATCAGCGAATTCCCTACAGCCAATTACCTATAAGAATAAAGGCAGCCCAGTAGGCGGGATGGGCAGAAATTTTACCATTAGAAATTAGCGTTTGCTGAGCTTTACGTAGAGCTTCCGCTTTACTCACTCCAGGATGACGCCAAGCTTCGTAAAATTTAGTCACTAATTCGACAGTGGAAGCATCGTTAATCGACCAAAGTGAAGCGAGAGCAGTTCTCACACCAGCCTGTACAGCAACTCCAGCCAGCCCAAGAGCAGCACGATCATTACCAATAGCAGTATCACAAGCAGTAAGCGTAAGTAAATCTATTGTTTTAGCACCGTGAGCTAAGCTGCGAATGATGTTGTATAGCTCAGTGATGGTGAGCTTGTTGTTATCACCTGTAACCAGAAAAGTATCTTCGGGAAAGTTGCCAAACTCACCATGAGTAGCAATATGAATAATCTGATACACAGTTTTCTGGAGTTCGGCTTGCAAGCGATCGCTTGTAAAATTTTCATCCAATAAATGCTTGCTACCCGGAATTTGCTTTTTGACTTGACGAATTTCTGAGGCTACGTTGCTCAAAGCCTCATATCTTCGACCACTAACTATTGCATCTTTGGTTAAACCAACAGCTAACGCCCGCAGGTTTTTGCTATGCACTGTTTGAGGATTTGTTAGAGTCAGGCTGGGAGTGGTAGCAATAGCATACTTCTCAACCAAGAATTTGTCACCATCATGTAGCGCCGCCATTGGTACACTGCGAAGAACTCCATCTTGAATGAAAACTAGAGTTGTGATTTGTAATGACTCTAAATCCTTCGCAAAAGGCCGAACTATCCAGTCGTACAACTTCTGTGCCCCCTTGGGATTGTAAGTTATCTCACCATAATTCTCAAGTCCAATCCGAAATTTATTGACTTCCTCTCTAAGGGTTTCGCTGTCAATGTTTATCCATTTAAACTTTTTATAACCGTTAGGAAAACTAATTATAATTGCAGTGTGTTTTTCTAAAATAATGGAATGAAAAATAGCAGTATTTTCCTTAAGTCTTATGACATCAGCTTGTTGATTATTAATCCCTGTTGACTTACAATCATTAACACAATAATTTTGTGTTTCTGCTAGTTGTAAGTTATCAACAGTAGCGATTACGGAATTAAGATTATCAATGCTAATAATTTTTTTTGTGTTGGCAATTTTGTCACCCTCTAAACTGAGCTTTATATCAATAAATTGTCGGTATAACGGTTCAAAAACATCTTGTAAATCCACTTGTAAATATGGATTAATATTGCAAATAGTACTGCGAATATGTTTTAAACTTTCAAAGGTTTCTGTATAAGCTTTAATTGCATCAAATACCTTATTTTGTGCTTTTAAAATACGCCCAGCTTGCCAATCCCATAAAAATAGCCTATTTTGAGCCTCTAATGTATTTAAACTTTGTTTAGCAGTCCTTTGAGCTTGTGTAGTTAATTTTAGAGCTTGCTGATGATCTTGCCGACACTCATAGAAATGACCAAGATTTCCCATAGCAAACGATAAGACGGAAAAGCTTTTCAAACGTTGAGCGGTTGAAACTGCTTGCACAAGTAAATCTAAAGCTTTCGAGTTTCCTTGAGACTGCGGACATGTGACTAAATACGAAATTGCATTAACAGGAGGAAATTGAACAAGATTAGCTAAGTCTATGGCTGCATAAACTTTATCTGGTGAATCTGGTAGTTGTTCCAGCAGCACTAAAGCTTGTTGTAATGCTACTGAAGCTAACTTTGAGGTCTGACGATGATCAAGCAAAATTGAATTAAAAAGCAAGCGCATTTCACCTAGTTTATCGCCGCGATCGCGGGCAATATTCAGACCTTTTTGCAGATATTCCCAAGCTTGCTTTCTAAACTGTTCAGAACTGTTCTTATCATCTGCTTGAATAATAGAGTCAGGGTGGCGATAATTCACTTGAGTGAGGTTAATATAAACATTTCCTAAACTCTTCAGAGCAGAATAACGGTAATATATATTTTTAATTTTCTGGGAAACTCTTAAGCTCTTTTCTAAATCTATAATTGCTTGTTTATAATTTCCTTCAAGTCTATAAGCTTCTCCACGACTCTCTAAAGCCGCCGCCTGCAAGGAAATATCTTTATAAGTATGAGTAATTTCTAAAGCACTGTTAGCCAGAGCGATCGCTTTGGCAGTTTGCTCTAAGCTATTGTATACCTGAGCCTCTTGTGTGAGGCTTAATCCCACCCGTGGCATATCTTTGATTTGACGATAGTAAGCGATCGCCTGCTCCCAATAAGCGATCGCCAACTCACTTTCACCAATATGCTGATACGCTTTTGCTAGGTTATTGATAATCCCTACAGGCAAATGGTTCTGAGTTTTTTGGTAGAAAGTCAGAACCCTTTGCCATTGTTTAATCGCATCTTGAAAATCTCCCGTTGCGTAGCTTTTAATACCTTGATCAACATATTGACTGGCATCAGTAAACGGAACTTTTATTTGGCTTAGATCCTCTAGTAGATCCAAGGATAGTAGCTGGTTATAAACCCCCGTAGATAAGTATTCCGATTTTTGGCGATGGATGGTATCGCTTAGGCTCCCAAAGTGCTGATGGTTGGCTTCTGACCATCGTATTTCTCGAAAACTACTGCTCAGATTCCTGACTTGTGCAGTTATTACTTCCTCAGATTTTGCTGGCCAAGTTGTTAAAGAAACATGACTCAAGCATAAGCAAAAGATCAGACTGCACAGAAATAGCCATTTTAAGAAGCCACCAATACCTCGTTTGTGGCGTTTGCTGTGCATAAAAAAGTCTTAGTGTGGATTTTGGTGAAATTAAATTATGAAAAAATAATTAAGATACAGTATTTCCACTTAAGTAAAAATACTATATTTTCTCTGGTAAAAGGTGAAACCTCTGTAAAGAGTTAATATTAAATTGCAAAGTTTTTATAAACTGAAATTCTGGAGAAATTAAATACTAATAAAATGACATAAAAAATCTATTTTACTAGTAAAAATAATTTTATTAAGTAAACTGAGGCAAAAAAATGGTCATGTAAAAATAAGTAAAATTTTGCCATTATCTGCCATATTATATGTATATAGAGCGTTTTTAAGAGTACTCCTAACCTATGAACAAGACTTGAACCTATTTAAATCATGAACAAGATTAAAATGGAATAGAATCTAGAGTTTAAAAAGAAAATTACACCACAGGCTAAGTTATTTAACGTCATTTTATATAATTAAATATTTTTGCACCCACCTACTTAATTCAAACTAGATTGTTTCAGGTGATCTATTCGCAGAATAATTTTGCCTATCAACCGTGTCACTATAGAGAATAGAGCGTCAACTTGAGCAATAGGAAGACTAAAGAACGCTGTGCAGATAACATTTTTAGGGACGAGTTCCGGTGTACCTACGCGATCGCGCAATGTTTCCAGCGTCGCCCTCAGATTACCCCAACGGGCAGAGTTGTGGTTATTTGATTGTGGAGAAGGTACTCAGCATCAGATTTTACGGAGTGAACTGAAAATCAGCCAGCTCTCCCGAATTTTTATCACCCATATGCACGGCGACCACATCTTTGGCTTAATGGGACTTCTTGCCACTTGCGGTTTGGCTGGAAATGTGCAACGAATTGATATATACGGCCCATCTGGATTAAATGAATATATCCAAGCAGCCTCACGTTACTCCCACACACATTTTTCCTACCCCATCAAAGTTCATGCCATCCGTCCAGGGGTAATTTATGAGGACGATGAGTTTACCATTAGCTGCGGTCTTCTAAATCATCGGATTACAGCTTTTGGCTACCGCGTAGCCGAAAAAGACCGAGCAGGACGCTTTGATGTAGAAAAAGCTAAAGCTTTGCAAATTCCTCCTGGTCGCATCTATGGTCAACTCAAACGCGGTGAAACGGTGACACTTAACGATGGACGAGTAATTGATGGTACTCAATTGTGTGGCCCTACAGAAATTGGACGGAAAATTGCCTATTGCACAGACACAATTTATTGTGATGGCGCAGTCGAATTAGCTCATGATGCAGATGTGTTAATTCATGAAGCGACCTTTGCCCATCAAGATGCAGATATGGCTTTTCAGCGGTTGCATTCCACAAGTACAATGGCAGCGCAAACAGCTTTAGCTGCTGGAGCACACCGGCTAATTATGAGTCATTTTAGTCCCCGCTATGCTCCGGGAAATACCTTGGAGTTAAAAGATTTGCTTCAGGAAGCTCGTGCTATTTTTCCTAATACTGACATGGCTTATGATTTTCTAATCCATGAAGTACTCAGACGGCGGGAAGTAGAGTTCACCAAGGTAAGTGTTTAAATTTGAGATTTTTGATTAAACTGCTCTCACCTAATCTAAAATCTAAAATTAACCGTACTTTATCTCAAGATTAGTAACAGAATTGATAGCATCCAGCAAATATACAGCAGTTTAGTTCAGTCAAGTTGTTAACTGTAAACTATCAGTTAACTTGATGTATCAAAATTTAAATTGTCTGGGTTAAATATTTTTTTAAATGTGTTCTTTATATCTCAATATAATTCAGTATAAGGCTGGAAGTTCTTTAAAACTCCTTAAAAAGGAGTAACTGTACCTCTATTAGAAAAGCAAGTTAGGAGGATTTCCAAAGCCATAAATATTATTAACTCCACTGTATTATTTATATCCCAAGTTACAGAAAGAGAAACCTGAAATGTTGCAACGTTGTGGATAATAACAGTTTTTATAAAAATAAATGCAAGAAATGATTAATTTTTAGTCAAGATTTTTTTGTTATATAAATATTCTTTGAAAATTTATGATTCACATACTGATTGGGAATCTACATGCATGAATTGATCAGCATAAAAGGATTAATTGGCTTAATATTATGCCAAGTAGTTCTGTCATTGTTGAAAGCATAATGGTTTAGTCTTTATCTAGGAATCATTGATCATGCTATTGCATTCATAGGTATAAAAAAGTTCGTCTCAAAAAATTTTTCTCACAATTTTCCAAAATATAGCATTTCAATATTAGAGGAGTTTAATAGTGGTTAATACTGATCTGAATCAAGGGCAACTGGTTACTAGCTCTGCACAAGGCACGGTTGACATCAGACAACTATCTACTATTCTGCTTCGGCGACGCTTTTTGATCCTGGGTGTCTCTGGTGTAGTCATGTCAGTTGCAGCTCTGTTGACTGTAATTACCAAACCGACATACCAGAGCTACATGCAGATATTGGTGAATTCCAACTTATATGATGGTGTAAGGTCAAGTAATGTGCAAGAAGGTGCAGCCAGCAAGGTTACTGACCCTAATCTTCCAGTTGTGGATTATACAGCTCAGTTAAAAATAATGCTGAGTTCCAATCTGATACAGAAAGCTGTAAATTTGCTTCGTTCTGATTATCCAGATATTACTTTAGAAGATATCAAGGGACAAAAAGAAAAGAGAAAAAAAGCACCTTTGGAAGTGACCCAAATAGAAGCAGGAACAGGAAATAATAAAATTCCTAGTCAAGTATTTGAGGTTTCCTTTCGGGACGAGAATCCAGTTAAAACCCAAAAAGTACTTCAAGCCTTACAGAAAGTTTATCAAGACTACAATATAGAGCAACAAAAGCAGCGTTTAAATAAAGGGCTAGCCTTTGTCAATACTCGCCTACCTGAGATTAAAAGAGAGGTTAGCCAAGCTGAAAAAAACTTAGAACAGTTTCGCAGGAAACATAATTTACTTGATCCAGAAGTCCAAAGTAAAATCCTTCTAGAATCTCTCGCCGACGTTCAAAAACAGCTACAAACTACTCGCGCACAGCTTCAAGACGTACAAGCTCGCCAGGATAATCTAGAGCAAAAAATGGCATCTTCATCTCAGAATCCGATAGTTTCTTCTAGTTTAAGCCAGTCAAGCCGCTACCAAACGTTGTTGAATGAAATTCAACAGACTGAACTGGCTTTAGCTAAAGAGAGGCTGCGTTATACAGACGATTATCCAACAGTAGAAAAACTCAAGCAGCAACGCCAAAGTCAACTGGCGTTATTACGGCAAGAGGTGGGGCGATCGCTAGGAGACAAAGCTAGTGCTACTAGTAGTAAGAGAGAACCTCTTTTGACACAGGCTCAGATGGTAGGAGTTGACCCCCAACTAGTGGACGAGTTAATTCTGGTGCAAACGGCTGCTCTAGGATTAGTTGCCAATGAAAAGAGTTTAACGGATTCAGAACAGCGACTCCGCTCTGAACTCAACAAATACCCAAGCCTGATCGCAGAATACAACCGTCTGTTACCAAAGGTGGAGACTAATCGCAAAACTCTTGAGCAATTACTCCAGGCGCAACAGTCTTTGGGACTGAAAATTGCTCAGGGAGGATTTGATTGGCAAGTGCTGGAAGCACCTGGTTTGGGAACCTATGTCAGAAGGAACAGATTACTACTTTTACTTGGGGGAGTGATAATTGGGCCCCTCTTAGGTATTGCAGCAGCCCTAATTTGGGAAAAACTTAATGATGCCATCTATTCTGCACAAGATTTACAGAAGGTGACAAACCTTCGAGTACTGGGTTCAGTACCAAAACTACCACAGAGTGGTGTGAAAAAAAGGTTCCCAATGGCTTTGATTGGGCGGCGATCAGATCTCTCTTTGGTAGAAACCAGCCCTAGGTTGCCTATCCATGAAACCTTGGATATGATCTATCAAAATATTCAGATATTAAAGTATCCTTTCCCCTTTAAGTCCTTGATGTTGACTTCTGCACTTCCAGGAGCAGGAAAGACAACCTTGGCTCTGGGGCTTGGCGCTAGCGCTGCCCACATGCATCAACGAGTCCTGGTAATTGATGCAAACCTGCGATATCCTAGCCTACACAAAAAGCTAGAACTCTCTAATGACTGGGGATTATCTCTATTACTAGTTGATGAAACAATTACCGATATTCAAGATTATATCCAGCCCATTCACCCCTCCATTGATATCTTGACTGCTGGGCCCATACCAGAAGACACAGCGAAACTACTCAGTTCTCAGCGGATGAAAGAACTGCTTGAGTTGCTTGAGCAAACCTATGACCTAATACTGATAGATGCTCCGCCGATTTTAAGCACGGTGGATGCCGGGATTGTGGCATCCTTTTGCAACGGAATTGTGATGGTAGAGCGCATGGGGAAAGTGACGAGAGCCGAACTGACTCAAGCTATAGAAGTTTTGAGGAGATTGAATTTAATTGGCATCATCGCTAATGATGTGAGCCATTTTCGGAAGGTCTAGGCATTATTGTATCTGTTGACTTGAGTTAAGACTTAGGCAACTGACACAGTTAGGGCTACGTGGCATTATCTGAATCAGCGCTAAAGCACTTATAGAAAGCACGAATTGCATGAACGCGATTAGCTAATTTCCACCCTATAACCAAACCAAAATGCATAATTAGTAAAAGGTGGCAACCTCCTGTGTTGGAGAACTGTCTCATCTTATGTTGTAGACGTTATAGTCTACAGCACCAATCAGATACTAATGTGATTAGATGATCAGCATGAAATTCCAACTTTACTTAGGCTCTTTATTTTCCCAGATTAAAGGACGTTATTGGTGGATAAGTATTTTCTTGTGGATAGCTTTGGTTGCACCAGCTCAAGCATCTGTAATTCTGCGCGTAGCCATTGAGAGAGGAGTCAATCAGGTCAAAGTTGGCAGTTCCACGACCGGGATCATCAAAGATAGTACCGGTCGTACTCTTGGACAGTTGCCGGCAATGAGTGCGTATTATGCCCAAGCCGTTCCTGGCGGAGTTGCTTTGGATAAATGGCAGTCGGGTTTATTTTGGATTGAGCCAACAGGTAAAGGATTCGTTTACATTGGCGATCGCTGGTATCGAGGCAGAACTCTTGTCATCCCCACAGAAAAAGGCTTAACCGCTGTTAACTGGGTTGATGACCAAGAATATCTTTACAGCGTTATCGGTGGCGAAATGGATGCTAGATGGCCCTCAGAAGCTCTAAAAGCTCAAGCGATCGCTGCCCGTACCTATGCCCTCTACGAGCGAGAAAAACAGCGTAATAATCCTATTTACGACTTAGGCAATACCCCAGATCGCTGGCAGATTTACAAGGGCGTAATCAGTGAATCTCCGGCTACTTATGCTGCTGTGGATGCCACAGCAGGCCAAGTACTAACATACAAAAACAAGATTATTCTCTCAGTCTTCCACGCGTGTTCTGGGGGACACACCGAAAACGTAGAAGATGTTTGGAAAAATCCCTTACCTTATCTGCGTGCTGTTCAGGACTACGATCAAAATATCAGCGAGTGCAATTGGGTAAAAACCTTCTCGCCTGCTGAGATAAGCGCGAAATTTCCGGAGGTGGGCAATATCAAGGAGATGATTCCAGAAACATACTCGCCTTTCCGCAGTGTTAAAGTCTTGAAAATTGTCGGCGATAAAGGTGCAAAGGTACTACAAGGCGAAGAGGTGCGTACAGCTCTTAGACTTAAAAGTACCCGATTTAACGTCACTAAGGGAGCAGATGGTGGTTTTGTACTCCAAGGGCTTGGCTTTGGCCATGCTTTAGGCATGAGTCAGTGGGGCGCGTACAATCTGGCTCGCAGAGGAGCTAACCACCTGCAAATTTTGGGACATTATTACCAAGGTGTTGCTCTAACACCAATTCAGGCGAAGTAATTAGGAGCTGGGGACTGGGGACTAGGGGCTAGGGACTGGGGAGTGAGGACTGGGAAAAAATTCTTTTAATCCTCAACCTAATACTCAATCTACTAATCCCTACCTAATACAATCTCCAATGCCCTATTCTCCACTCCCACGTTCTAGACGCCGTTGCCATTCAGCGTCAATTTGTGCAGAACGCTCAACTTCTTGGTCGAGTAAGTCAGTTTCGCTAGAGTACACCAAATCTTCATTTTCAATAACTTTTTCGGCGGCAAACTGATGAGTGTAGGCAATCTTCTGCCGCAAAGAATCATCCGCAGTTGCTAATAGCCTAGCGCGGGAAAGGCGATCGCGGTTACGGTCAGTAGTCTTGCTATTGCGCCACTTAATCCAGAAATAACGCAATAAAGGTATGGCTAAAAAACCGAATCCGTAAGCTAATAGTAGCCAATAAATTCCTTGGACAAAAGCTACAAGTCCACCTAATTGGGCAGCTATTGTACCATCTCTTAACAAACTTCCCAGTACCAAGGCACCAACAAAATTTAGTATACCCAAGCCAGCACTCAGCATAATTTGTCCTGAACTTGCTGCACTAAAACGCCACAGCGATTCCTCTAAGTAGACTGGCACTGACTGACGACGTTTTTTAGTTGCCTGTACCTGCAACTCTGGAAAGTAATAGATAATCTGCCCCTCAGAACTTACCTTCGGTTGCCCATTGAATCGGGTGAGAACAGGCAGTATATAGTCTTCGTATTCTTTTGCATATCCTTTGCCAATGTCATCTAAGTACGGGGCGATTTGTTCTGCGACTACTGCGCCACGGTTATTACGAATCACAGTCGCAATTTCTTGCCAGCGCCGTTCTTCTAAGTTGGCATTAGGATTACCATCGCCAAACAAAAACGAAAAGACCGCTTCAAAGAAATTCAGATTGCTTTGTTGGTGTCTTTCGCCCCGCCGTTCCTGGTAGTAGGTGCCATAATTGGGGTCGAAATACCAAAATAAATTTGGAAAATAGAAAAAGCCACCACCACTAGAATGGCTACCCCCGCTGTCATTGTCGCGATCTGAGTTGACAGCAGTAATGATGATAATGATACTAACAGTAATCAAGGCGATAGAAACAGTTAAGAAAATTCCAAAAGAAATACGAATTAGGTAAAATAAAACACCCCAAATCTTTTTCCACCATTCCTGCAATCGCAACTGTAAGTACTTATTGCGTAAAATCGAACGAAAATTTTGCGGAAATAAGTAAACAATATCACCCGAATCTGCTACTTGCAAATGTCCGCCAGTATCAGATGCTAAGGCTAATAACCCAAGATTCGCCTCAGCAATGTTTAACCCTGCCTGGGTTGCCACATCACCAACGGTGACACGATAACCCAGTTGTTCCACTGCTCGCATGATGGTGGGATTGAGAGTCATTCCTCTCCCCTCCTGTTGAATTTTAATCTGCCTTTATTCAAGTATAAAGTTTTATTTTGAGTCAGTTTTCGTGCTACTACTGACTTGTTTCTCAATGTGCAACATATTATTTGAAACGCTACAGTTTATGTTAAAATTATTTCCCTAGGCTTGGTTAACCAGCAAATTTTCTGCCTAAATATGGTTCAGTATACTCTCGCTCAAAGTCCAGAAATTATCCTCACTGTTTCTGGCAAAGATTCAGCTAAAGCTCGTGAGAAAGCAATGGATCAGCTGATGGAACTAATGGATGCCGATAAGCTGCCAACGGAACTCGAAGAAGGATTTGGCCCTCAACAATTAATTGAGGTGAAGGAACCAACTACTGATTCTGCTGGTGGTGAAGATGCCATTACACAAGCTGTCCAGGTCTTGAACAATTTGGCTACGCTCAAGCTGAAAGTTCAAGAGTCACGAGCTGAAGCATTAGAAATTCGCAAGGCGGTTGATGTTCTGTTCTCCGATAAGTCGGTGACTGAAGAGGAAATTGCTCGCCTCAAAGAAGGTTTTAAAGTTCTCAAAAATTTTGCCCAAGGTAATCTACGTTATCAAGAAGCGCGAGCTAAAGCAGAACAGGCTCGGCAAGTTTTGGATCAAGCTCTCAAATCGCCTGAAAAGTAACTTTTGATTAGTTTCGGGTAATTGGTAATTGTAATTTTTTTCTACCAATTACCCATTACCTCCCTTAACGCCGTCTACTCCTTCTCAAAGAAGAGGAAATTGACAAGGAACTAGCAACCTCACTACCTGACTCTTCACGAACCCTTTCTAAGCTTCTATTCTGCTGAGAATACTGCTGGTAATAGTTATAAGAAGCTGGCATAGCGTCTTTAGACTTATTCGCTATTATCCCTAAAATAGGAGTGCCAGATACCTGCACCTCATCCAATGCTTGATGTAGCTCAGTTCGTTTCAGCTTACCTAAGCCAGCAACTAGCACCATCCCATTGGTATTAGCAGCCAGTAGGTAGGCATCGGCAAACCCCAACAGAGGCGGTGTGTCATAAATTACTAAATCAAAACTATTGTGCAGATTATCCATCAAATCTTGCATCTTTTGAGACGCAAGCAACCTAACCGAGTCAGGCGGAATTGGGCCAGCACTCATAACATACAGGTTTTCTTCTTGAGGCGATCGCTCAATCACATTATTCCAGTCTAAATCTTGTGAAATTACATCAGTTAATCCCTGAATGTTCATAAGTCCTACTAAATTGTGTAGGCTAGGAGCACGCAGATTCGCATCTACCAGTAATACTCGTTGTCCCATCGCCGCTGCTGCTTGCGCTAGTTGTACAGCAACCGTGGACTTACCATCTCCTTGACCTACTGAACTGATGACTAAAGAGCGAATCGGAACATCCGAACCTAAAAGCAAAATGTTGGTGTAAAGAGAGCGAAAAACTTCAAAAAAGGAAGCACGACTTGCTTGTTGCACTCCAATTGGACTTTCTTGGGTCGCCCCTCCTAGTTCTTTTCTTAAGGGAACTATCCCTAATAGTGGCAATCTAGTAGCATCCTTGAGTTCCTTAGAAGTGTAAAAGATATTGCTGAGCTTATCTACGGCTAAAGCTACTCCTACACCCAATAGCAAACCCAAAATACCACCTATTGCTAAGTTTTTCTTAGCACCGCTTGAAACAGGATCAGGTTCATTCACCTTAGCTAATTTAGGATCAAGTAACTGCCAAGGTTGCTGCTTTTGCGCTTTTTCGATCTGCAACGCTTGTTGTTTTGCTGTAAATTGATTTAGAGCATTGGTGACAATTAGTAATTCCCGCTCAATGTTACTATAATCACGGCTAACATTAGCTAAACTTCTCACTTCACTATTGAGTCCTCTTATTTTCTCATCCAGAGAACTATCGCGGGCTGCTAACTCTCTTAAGCGGCTTTGCAACTCTTTCTGCACTCGACTTTCTTCTTGAGCAAGCAATGGAAGCAAATAGGCTTTCGTTTGCTTTAAAGTCACCATTCTGGGGTTGTCATCCGTCAAGACGGCTGACTGTTGTTGAATAGTAATGTCTGCGCCCTGAATTTGATCCAGTATTTTTTGGTAGCGAGCATTTTCACTCAGTACAGAATTACCAGCCCTCTCACCTGGCTGTTGCGCTAACTCCCTCTGCAAATCCTCATACCTGGCCGCTAATTGTTCTAACTGCACTCTTGTTTCTATTCGCTGTTGTTGCAAAGTAGCAACCTGACCAGTCAACTCTTGACCTTTTTGCAACGGATCAATCAAGTTATTGCCCAGTCGCAAGTCTCGCATTTTATTTTGCCAGAATTTAACTGTTTGCTCCAACGGTTGTCTTTGTTTATTAACGAAGACAATTGCTTGATCTACATCTGCCTGACGCTCCGCTAGACTATAGTTTAGATAGGCATCAGCAAGCAACTTGGAAAAATCGCTAACTTGCTTTTGGTCTGGATGAGTATACGCAACTTCTAAAATATTTGGCTGCTTAGATTCAATAGTTAAGTCATTAAGAATTTCAGAGTATGTTAGGTCTGGATATTGAGGCTGAAGCTTCTCGATAATCGGGTCTAAAACTCGATGACTTTGTAAAACTTTGATTGTTGTTGCAACTTGTTTTTCTGACTCAGCCGATGCTACAAGGTCGCCCTGAGAATTTGAATTTATTGTTTGAGGAACGTCGGCTATGGCCTTACTCTCACCGGTCACAGGATTGGTTAAAATCTCGAACGAGCCTTGATATACTGGGGGATCTGTTTCTGCCTTTAATACTGCTGCTGTTGCTACTAAAGCTGTTATACCAGCGATCAACAGTATCCGTCGGCGCAGAACTGTTGCAATCTGACCCAGATTTAACTCATCTTCATCAACATTTAGTTGAGTAGCGTTAGCTTGTGACAATGGGTGAGGATATTTGTCTGACTTTAGCATGGCATCTGTGAATTAAGTTATTTTTATTGCTTAGATAGGTGAATGCTTCGATTCCATCTTGGCATACGTAAGTTGGATTGCTTATGAAGTTACCTTGTCTTTTGCCGCACGCTAGTAAATTACTCATCACATAGCTCAAGCAATCTCAAGGATAGTTGAGTGGTTTCCAAAATCTACTTAATACATCTATTAACTGACAGCGATATTTAAAATCCGGGCAAATCGGGGGTCACGCACTATCACTACAGTAACATTACGCAAGACAAATTTGTTGACCCTTTTATATCTTGAATCAAGCCTATAGAGATTCTTTATACAGCAGCAATGCAATGAGAGTTATGAGTAATCACCATAATACAAAACACTAAAAAAGCCTTTAGACCCAGAATAAGTTGCAAAGAGATCTGGATGTCAAAAGCTTGGTGTGTATAGATATAATTCTATATTGTACTGGGGCGCTAGGATTCGAACCTAGGGATGGCGGGACCAAAACCCGCTGCCTTACCACTTGGCTACGCCCCAAAGATTCCACTGTTGCTAATATAGCAGTCAGACCCAGGGTAATGTCAAGTATTTTGATAGCCGATTTCGGCTCATAAGTTTTTACAATTGAATGATTATAGCTACAAACCTTGAAGTTAATAAAATTAGCCATTAAACTACTGCTGTTCTTATACTGGATAAGCCGACCGCTTTATGAAATTCTTGGACTAAATGCCTGCTTTACTGTTGTCTTTAACCGTTTCACCTTATGGTGCTTACTGGTTATGGTGTCGAATGAGTAAGCTTTGGATTTTAATTTTAGGCACAAGAACACAAATTTAATCTATGGCTGTGATGAAAATTTTATCTACACCCGATACTGAAAACAAAAAAATAAAAACTTACCCGGAAGTTGAGCTGCTTCTTTGTTGTGCCCGTACTCAGCTAGATCCCGCAACTATTGAGCGCATCAAAGTCTTAGTTCAACAAGACCTTAACTGGACTCATATTATTCCAGCAGCAGTCTTACACAAAGTTATGCCACTGTTGTATCAAAACCTAAATAATATCTGCCCCGAACTAGTTCCCAAAGCTGTTTTAGCTCAAATACTCAGTTATTTCCAAGCCAATGTTAGACGCAACCTTTCTTTAACTGGCGAGCTAATTAAACTATTGAATCTATTTGAATCACAGGGAATTTCCGTGATTCCCATTAAAGGAGCTATCCTAGCTATCTCAGCCTACGGCAATATTGCACTCCGTCAATTCAACGACATAGATATCTTAGTTCGTCAGCAGGAAGCCCTAATAGCTAGGGATCTTCTTGTTTCTAAGGGATATGAAAGTTCATATAAATTTACTCGAGAGCAGGAAGTCGCCCGGCTAAAATCTCCATTTTGTAAGGATAATAACTATCATCATAAGGATACAGGAATTAATATAGATTTTCACTGGCAACTTTTGCAAAGATATCTTTCCTTTCCACTAGAACATGAAGGTCTTTGGGAACGTCATAAAAGCGTATCTTTGGCAGGCAAATCAATACTCAATCTCTCACCTGAAGATAATCTATTGTTTCTCTGCGTACATGGTTCTAGAGATCGTTGGAAACAGCTGCAATTGATCAGCGATGTAGCTACACTAATCTGCGTTTCACCAGATATAGATTGGGGATTAGTTATCGAACAAGCCAATATACTAGGTTGTAGAAGAAGGTTATTATTAGGCACTCTCTTAGCCAAGGATTTATTAGGAATAGAGCTTCCAGAAGAGATTTTGCGAAGAATACAGGCTGAACCAGAAATAAAATTACTTACTACAGAAGTAACCGAAAGACTTTTCCGTCAAACTGACGAAATATCTAAACTTTTTGATAAATCTTTTTTTGATATCAGAATTAGGGAACGTCTACAAGATAGAGTCCAGTATAGTATTTACCAATCAATTTTAGTTATTGCTAGAAGTAACAGGTTATTCCCAGCCTGGATATAGAAGGTTATTTGAAAAATTAAGTTTTTTTCCTCTTCAAGGGGGAAACTTATTTAAAACTTAGTCAACCTGTGAATGAGATTTTACTATGATTTAACAATATACAGTATTTAGAACTATTCAAGCGGTTTGTCAAAAATTGAATTAGACTCAGCAACTAAAGCATTCAATTTTTTGCTTTCTATAATACCGGAATATTTAGAATAGATTAATTGCCAGTTTTTGATAGCTTGCTTCGGCACAGATTCTTTATTAAATAACCTCATTCCACCTATACCTACATCCCGCACGAAGTCCGAATTATAAAATCCAACTTGATAACCTGATAGCCATGCTCTAATACAAATATCTGCATCATCGCATTGAAATGGTGCAAATTCTTGACTAATACCTCCTAAATCTAGAGCTTCTTTCTTTCTTAAGAACATAGGAGCACGATTAACATATTCTGCGAACATAAAAGGTAGATTTTTTTCACTAATCAAGAATTCAGGTTTTTTGATAATTCTGTACTTATTAACTCCTGGAGTTCCAGCAATATTTCCTTCTTCTTTATAAGCTGAATCTTCACCTGGATTTATTCTGTCAGGCATTAAGAGATCTAAGCCTAATCTTCCTCCCAAAATTAAAAGTTTAGGAAAAGTTTCAAATAAACTTATGGCATCTTCTACCCAAGCAGGAGATGCAGGTGGAATATCATCATCTTGCAAAAGAATAATATACTCACCTCTAGCTAAATCGATTGCTCTGGAATAAGTTCTAACTTCATATAAATCATTGCTTCTTATTAAGAAATCATTTGGTCGGGTTAAATGCTCTATCCAATCTTGGTATGAACCATCTGAAGATCCATCATCAATTACAATAATTTCATCTATAGGAGCAAGTCTTAATGCGTTTATCAAACTGCTTATGTTCTGCCGTTTATTAAAAAATTGTATAATAGCAGAAACTTTAGGTTTTTCATTATAAGTAAATCCACTTTCTGTCTTAATATTTGAAACTTTTTTGATTAGTGAAGATTTCGTAAAATTTATGAAGCTATATTTTAATAGTATTAAAGCTTTTTTTAACATAATTTACCTCATTAATTTAAAATATTGATGGTCAACATACACTAACTATATTTAAAAGTTGAAGTTATCAAGAATATTTACAGATTTTTTATCAATAAGTTGCTGATAAATTTTAATTAATTGCTGATAATTACCTTCAGAAGAATATTTAGTCTTGTATGAATAAAGAGCGCCCTTGCTCAGAGTAGGTATAACTTCCTGATGAGTAGTAACCCATTTTATTTGTTCTGCTAAATCGTGTGAATTTCCAGCTTCAAAGTATAAGCCATTTACTCCATACTCGACAATTTCTGGCAAACCACCCAATTTTGGAACTAATACAGGTAATCCACAAGCAAATGCTTCTGCGATCGCTAAGGGAAAACCTTCATACCAAATAGAAGGAAATACTAAAAGATTTGCATGTTGCATTAGTGATAGAACTACTGATTTATCTTGAAAGCCTAAAAATTCAATCACGTGATCGTAATCAAAATTATGGACTTTTGCCTGCAATCTCTGGCGTAATGGACCATCACCAACAATTTTCAACGGTACACGCACATTTTGCTCTATGTACGCATCAATTAAAATAGAAATCCCTTTTTCTTCTGATAACCTTCCAACGAATAACAGATAATCATCTCGTTGATTACTCTGATCGAGAAAATCAGGAGAAAAAACAAAATTAGGTTTAACAAAAATTTTTTCTTGTGGCAATCCAGCTTGAACCATTTTTTCTTTTTGAAATTTAGTAAAAACGATATAAGCATCTACCCTTTCCTGCCAAGTATTTCGTAGTCGATGCCAGGTGAGCATTGCTGTTACAACCGAGCTTTGTAGGCGTGAGTTCCGATAGCAGCCATGTACAATACTAGGCCAAGGTATTAGCTCGCCAATGCAATCCTCACAAACTTTACCATCTCGAAAAGGCATTGCTTTGGGACAGGCAAGTCTGTAGTTGTGAAGAGTTTGGACAACAGGTAGCTCATACTGCTGACAAGCATCGTAAATGGAAGGAGAAAGCAAAGGAAAAAAGTTATGTACATGAACGATATCGGGACGAAAGTGAACAATTTCTTTGCTAACTTGTTCTTTCGCTGAATATGAGTAAATTGCACTTACCGCAGTTGCAACTTTATCCCAAGCGTTTGTAATGTCTTGATTACTAACTTCTAGTAAAGACACCTCATGATCATTTCCTTCCAGCAATAACTTCTCAGCCTTCACTACTCCATCTTCACCGCCTGCAAGTTGGTATCGGTTATGTAACAGCAAAACTTTCATAAGGTTAATCCCAATAGTTTAAGAAGGAATATATTATGGGACTGAGGCAATCTTACCCAGGCTCACTGTCTCTTTAAGGTTTAACAGCTACTTGTTCTAAACTGTCTGATACTAACGACAATTTGCTAGTAGATTTAATCATCTTTTTACGACGGCTCCCACTTCCAAGAGAAGCGCCTACCAATATCCCTAAAGGAGCCATTGAGAAGATATAAACAATCACGTTGTCACTAATCATGCTTAATGACACAGCTACTAAAGCAAGGAAGGCCGCTAGGTGAACGTGGGCATTGGCTCTGTCATATTGGTCTGCCCATTGCCAGTTTTGCCAGGTTTTGATTATTAATTGCGAATATCCTAGAAACCAGAATGTTAAACCTATCAAACCGTAATCATGAAAAATTCGCAAGTAATCGTTATGTGGGTGAATAAAAGCAGGACCAACACGTTCTCCCAAAACGATTCCTACGGAACTTGGACCCTTGCCAATCCAAGGTGATTCCATAGCCGAAGCGTATGCAACTGGCCATGCTACATTTCGTCCAGATGTATTAATTTGAACTCCTCCAACAGTAGCATTATCTCCTACAGCAGTAAAACGAGAGCGGATGGGTTCAACATAGGTGAATGCCAAGTATGCAACAGTAGCTATCAGGGCGACAGTCAAACCCATACGCACCCAACCCTTGAGACTTTTTAAAGATATTTGAGATAGAGGGAATAAAATTAACGCTATGAGCAGTGCTGTTCGCGAGAAACTTAAAGCAATAGCCATAATTGTAAAACTTGCCCACAATAACCCTCCAGGCAAGCGATAGCGCCAGGCTGCAAGACACCAAGCTATTCCTATAATGGCAAACAAGGCAAATGATCGCGGCCCCATGATCAAGCTTGCGCCAGGACCATTTATGATCAGACTTAGCCCATACAATCCTACTGATATCTTGATTGCTGTTGGAAAACTCTGACTTATGTACTTAGGTAAATCGAAAGTTCGGTTACTCTGTATTGTACTGAGTACCACAAATCCAACGAATGCTATGTATAGCGACAAATTTTGGATAGTAGTGACCAGAGACAATGTGGAATAGTGCCACAGCCAATCTATTAAAGCAAATATGACAAATAAAACTAACCAAGATGCTACTAGTACTACCTTGGGCATCTTAGAACGAATGAATACCAAAACCCAAGTTGTTGGAGCTAAAATAAGCGTTAATATACCTAAAGCAGTAATTCCGCCTAAGCGGAATACACGTAGAAAATCTGTCAGTCCACAAATAAATAGTGTTATGGATAAAATATTTTGATAAAAATTCATAGTTTTTTAACCAATTTTATGCCGAATTGCTCCTGGGTTAAGATTTCTTCGTAGAGTTGAGCCAACTGTCGTCCTCTAGTTTCCCAACTAAAAGCTTCTTTCACCCTATTATGTCCAGCTTGTCCCATACGCAATCTTAACTCTGGATCACTGCTTAAATGGGTCATAGCTTTAGCAATATCCTGCACTGCTTGCTCAGGTGTATGTGCTGCGATTTTAAAGCCAGTTTTCTCTGTAACCTGAACAGATGGGCCTCCTAAATCCAAGCAAATCACCGGACGCTTTGCTGCCATTGCTTCCAAACAAACAAATCCCCCAGATTCATGCAAACTGGGATGAACTAGAATATGGCAATTCCCTAATTTGCTCCAGGTCTGTTCACGAGAAAGATTGCCCCAAAACTTAACTCTTTTAGTAATATCTAAATCTTCAGTCAATATTTCTAACTGTTTACGCTCACTTCCTTCTCCTATAATCCAATATTCAGCATCAGCTAAGTTTGCTTGGGCGAATGCAGCTAGCCCCAAATGAAATCCCTTCCAGTGCAGAAGTCTACCTACGCTAATAAACCTGATTGGATAATTGTCAAGAATTGCATAATCTCCAAGGTTGGTTATTTCGTCTTTAGATAAACCTAACTGGGAATAAACTTGAACATTTTTTGCACCTATTTGATACAATCGTTTAGCTGTGTCTTCAGTTGTAGCCCTGGCTAAAGTACTTTGTTGGGCAGTGAGACGCACTAATGGATCAAACTCACCTATCCCGCGAGCCAAATTTCGCAAAACTTCATAAGCCTTGCCACGAAAACTAAAGTTTTTCCAAAAGCTTTTGGGAGCCGATTCTCCACCACCAACAGGGCCCCAAAGAAACGGAATTGGAAGTAGTGAGACAAAGCTAGGGCTAGAATATCTCACATAGGTCACGTGATGTACAAGATCAAAATCAATATGCTTGTGAAATGAACGACCAATAAAATACGCCAAAATTTGCCAAAGGTAATAATGAAAATAGACCCCTCGCTGTTTTCCTTTTCGCTGAGGACTCCAATCTAAGACCCAACCTAGGGGATCTAGGTAAATAAAGTGCAGGTTAGACAGTGGATTGCGTGCTAGTTCACTTTCAATACCTTGGCGGTGACAGTTTGATGTCAGCACCCAGACTTGGCAATACTTGCTCACTTCTCTAACAACATTCCAGCCTACTCCCGGCTCTGAACCTTGTCCCGGTTCACAAGCATAGGCAGAGAACAAAACTTTAATGGGTTTCATAGTTGATAAGTTCACAAAACTAAAAGTAGCCAATAACAAAGTGCATTATTTATTAAATTGATTAAATTAATGCTTCAATGCAAACGATTGAACGTCGGCTAGAAACTCTGCTGCTGCTTCAGGAGTATGATATGCTATTGACTCTTGTGACTTATAGCCCATAGAACTGATCAGATTTGGATGATCTATAAAACAACGCATAAGTTTAGCTATCTCTGTCGGATCATATGGATCAAAAATATAACCATTGTCCCCAGGGGAAATCATTTCTGATACTCCTGCATATTTAGAACACATTATGGGTTTACCAAACAGCATCGCTTCTAGCACCACCATACCCCAAATGTCTTCTAAAGTAGGAAATATGAAAATATCTGTATTCTGAAAATATTCTCCTAAGCTACCATAGTTAACCCATCCTTCAAATTTAATTCTGTTTTCTAAACCACGTTCTTTAATCCAGGTTTCAAGCTCTTGGCGTTGTGCACCATCGCCAATCACAATCAAAGTGTAATCACGGCAGCCTTGATTTTCTAGTAGTAAACAAGCTTCTAAGAGAAACGTTAGACCCTTACGATGAATTGTCTGACCAATAAACAAAAAAACAGGATGTTGATTATTAGACAGGCCTAAATCCTTAACCTCACTAGATTGTAGAAGCGCTTGCTTATCTGGAATTTGGTAGGGTCTAGCGAAAACTTTAGCCTGATCAACCTTTAAAACGTTCGTAAGATATGCTTTTCCCCCTTGGGAGTTGGTGACAAATGCATCAGCATTCTCAGCCATTAAACGTCTACTGAAGATACGAATTGGCGAATCACTCATGTCTATGTTAGGTGAGCTTCCACTGTATATGATAATGACTCGCCACTTTGTTAATGGCTTCAACGTGAGGACTAAAAGAGTCCATAGAGAAAGACCAGTTACAAAGATAACTTGCGGTTTAAACTTCAGAAGATGAGGAATAATTTCTAAAGGTAGTAGTTGGATTATACGTTTGTATCCTGCATTTGTTTTACCAACAGAAATTTCTTTATACTTACCTACTACATTGACTTTGAAAGCATTTTCACAACCAGGCACGAATCCAGGCCATTCTGAAGTAAATATTTCTATTTTGGGAACTATTTTATCAAGATTGCGGAGTACGGGCTGTATGTAAAAACCTAGTTTCATACTAGGACTAACCCATGCTATTGTAATATTTTTTAAATTGTTATTTACGTAATTCATATTAGCTTAATCCATATAATACAAAGAGATATGTAATTAGAGTAATGTTAATTTAAGTAAATAGAGTTAAACACAACTTATTAAGAGGATTACCAGAAACTAGAGAGTGGTAATTAAGCAAATTATCTCCATATTTAATTATAAATTTTTAATCTTGAACACTAGAATCTGATTGATGTTAAAGAGCAGAAAAAGATAAAAATTAATATTTTTAGGATTTCCTAAAATCAATCAGAAAACTTCACTAGCTGTTGATACTGATCCCAAGCGTTGGATGCAATATTGTTCCAATCAAGATGCTCTAATGCATAATGCCGACCTCTCAGTCCCATTTCTTTCCAATCTGAACGACATTCGAGTAACTTTATTAATCCTGATTTAATTTCTGATACCTCTGGTGCAACTACAACACCGCAGCCACTTGCTTGAACATGAGGCGCTATGCCTGCCACTTCTGAAACTAGCAGCACCCGCCCAGCTAGCATTGCTTCAAGAGCAGCAAGACTGAAGCCCTCAAAGCGAGACGGAACGCAAAAAACATCGTAGTTTTTGATAATTAAAGGTGTAGGTGTTGAGTAATCGGCAGGGAGAAATAAGGTTCTATCTGATAGTGAAAGCCTTGCTACTCTATCCTCTAAATTTTTCTTATCTCCTTTGTCGGCACCCTGAATTATAAGTTTGGCATCAGTAGTTTCAACAATTTGAGCAAACGCATCAACCAGCAAATCTAGACCTTTGTTATGGGTATCTATACGACCTATAAAAAAGAACTTGGGAGTGTTTTCTGTGTTCCAGATCAAGGAAGCTTCTGGATACACTTCATTAGGTAAGAAACCATTGGGTGCTGCTATGACGGGAGTATTAACTTTCAAATCACGGAGAAATTCGGCATGCCGAATATCTAAAATTTGTACCGCTTTCGCTTGCCTCAACACTCGCCGTTCTAAAAAATACCAGTAAACCCATTTGACATAAGAATTTTTACTAAAAATTGCAGGATTATAGGGATCGTGTGGGAATACTATGTATGGTACGCTATATTTTTTCAATACACGGGATATGGCGTAAATCCTAGGCTGAAATATACCGCTTAGAATAATAAGACTATGGCTATCTAAATTATTACTAATGAATTGTTTTAAACCACTGGCAATTTTAAAAGTTTGATTCTGATTAGGATTCATAAAACATTTAATTTTATATCCTTCAAGCATCTCAAATGAGTTATTACTCTTGCCTTCACAAAGGATTATGACCTCCACACCACATTTAACGAGTCCAGAGGCAAGACCATGAATAGCTTTTTTAGTTCCCTCACTCTTAATTATTGTAATGTCTGGTGGAAAACCTTTTGTATATATATATAGTTTCATCGCCTAACTCAGCAACGTTAATTGTTTTTAATTTTAGCAAGAACTTAATTTTCAAAAGCCTTTTATACGATTCAATCAAAGGTGGTATTAGGTAAAAGTTAAGGTTAAGCCCAGCCCAACCACCCTTGCACTCTACCTTGAAAAGTTGCCCAGTAAGACTCTACTCTGTCTAAGCGACCTTGTAGTAGTGATAACGCAACCCCTACCAATGGACGACCCCAGTTATAAATAACGAACCACAACGGAATGTTATGCTTACGTAGTACTCGACCTCTGCCCATTGCATAAGAATAAGTTTTGGAGTAGCTTTTCTCTTTGCTAAGATTAGGTTGAATGAGTTGTGTTTGTGTTAATTTTATCGGGTGAGTTACAGTTACGGCGGGGTCGTAATACAAACCTTTATTAATAGCTCGTAACAAATAATCAGTTTCCTCCCCCGAACCCCAAGGTGTGTCTGCTCCAACTCCCAGACTTTCATCAAAGACACCTACTTCTATCACAACTGATTTGCGGAGAAATATAGTGTAAGAAATACCTCTTCGCCACACATTAAAACGGTTGATTCGTCCTGGTGGACTTTCTCCATGTCTACCAGAGTCTTTACCTTGTTGATCAATGGAACGTCCTGTAAGACCATTCCATTCAGGATGGTTTGTAAAGAAGTGAGCAATATGCTCAAGGATATCCTGTGGATAAGCGCAATCATCATCTGGGAAGGCTACTATGTCACCACTAATATGCTGCAACCCTACATTACGAGCGAGGGATAATCCTTTTGCAGAACGCAAGTGTAAAATCGTAAAGCTGTTTTGGTAGGCTTGGATGAATTCTAAAAGGCGGTCATCTGGGTTTTGATCTATGACAATCAACTCGAAGTTGCGATAAGTTTGGGTGTTAAGAGTTTGCAAAAAATGCTGAACTTCAACAGTGCGATTTAAAGTAGCAAGAACCAGAGAAAACTTCATTATATTTTGTACCTAAACACATCTGCGGTCATTTTTAAGGTAATGAAACTTGCCTAGCAAAACTCTTTTGAATTGAGATACTAGTAATACTTAAGGTTAAATAAATATTAATTATCTCGCAATAAACAATAATCTTTATGATTTAATTTCATCCTTGTTTATTCGTTTATTTAAAGTACTTTTCAATTTAGCCAGATTTTCTTGTGCCCTGCGCCCAAACATTGTTCGCCCAAATATTGTTAATATTAATCCCGATAGTATATAAGTTCCCGACATTGGCAAAAATTGTAACAGACTAAGTGTATAACGTAAAGCTAAAAATCTGTGCCCTGCATCAACTGCCTTTCCTACCCTATTGACTTGTATGATTGACATTTTTAAGCCTATGGATTCACGATAGGCTTTATATCCAAGACGTTGCTTTATAATTGGCCCCCACTTATTCTCAAAAATTTGAAAACCTGTTAAATTTGCTGACAAGTTACTTATAATTTGATTGCCATGAAAATATCTGA
The DNA here is from genome assembly GCA_019359395.1 of Komarekiella atlantica HA4396-MV6. Taxonomy (GTDB): domain Bacteria; phylum Cyanobacteriota; class Cyanobacteriia; order Cyanobacteriales; family Nostocaceae; genus Komarekiella; species Komarekiella atlantica. The sequence continues at coordinate 59,074 of JAHHHK010000010.1, read as the reverse complement.
TAATTAATGGTTCAGTCACAGCAATAAAATGGTTATTAGCCTTAGCTAGACTTAGCCACAAATCGTAATCTTGAAAACTAGGTAAGCTTTCATCAAAACCGCCAACATCTACTAAAGAAGATCGCTTAGATAGAAATAAGGACGTAGTAGAAGGTAACCATCCTCTTAATAAATTATTAAAAACATCTCCTTCGTGAATAATCAAATTTGGCAGTTTTTTGCGTTGGACTGATTCATAATATTCGTAGCCTAAACAATAAACGACCGTGGCATGAGGATCATCACTAGCTTGGAGACGGGCTAACTGCAATTCTAATTTTTTAGGCAACCATTCATCATCACTATCCAAAAAAGCTACAAACTCTGCGCGTGCTAATTGTATGCCTTGATTGCGTGCGTGGCTTCCACCGCAATTTTTGCTCAAAGCGATATATCTAATTCTGGTATCTGCAAATTTATTGACAACTTCGGCTGTATTATCTGTAGAACCGTCATCGACAATAATTAGTTCAAAATTGGAGAATGTTTGTGAAAGTACGCTTGAAATTGCTCTAGGTAATAAGCTAGCTCGATTAAAGGTTGGTATAACAACACTAACAATGGGTTGAATTTGGAGTTGTGTTTGTATATTGTCTGAAAATTCCATCATTTGTACCTCCAAAAATAATTAATATATGCTCTATGTTGGATGTAGACTGAGGCTGTTAAAGCAGTTTTTTTGTTTTGTATCTGGATAAGATATATTTTTATAAATTTCAACTAGTCTGTTATTCAGCTTATTAATATCGTAATGTTCTTCTACAAATATCCGACCTGCTAAACCCATACTTGCCCAACTCTCTGGATGCTCGACTAAATAGCGGAGTTTCTCAGCTAAAGCATCCACATCCCTTTCAGGAACCAGAAAGCCTGATTTACCATCAAGCACACCATCAGGGATTCCGTTATGTAATGTGGATAATACTGGTAATCCCATAGCCTGTGCCTCTTGTAAAACTAATCCCTGTCCTTCTTGATCCCCATTAGACGCAGTTACACTTGACAAAATAAAAATATGGGAATCAGCATAAAGCTGACATACTTCATCTTGTGTTTGCCATCCTAAAAATTTAATTTTATTTATGACTTTAAGTTCGATAGCCAGTTTTTCCAGTGATTCCCGAAGAGGGCCATCGCCAACAATTTGATATTCTAGATTAGAGTAATCTTTTAAAACGCTTGCTATTGCTTTAATCGAATATTCAATACCTTTTTTTTCAACTAATCTTGCAACTGTAATAATTTTTATAGTTTCATTAGGGCTAAGTTCTCTTTTTTGAAAAGTATACTGTGAGAGATCAAGACCGACAGGAAGCTTTACAAGCTTATCCACAGGGCAACCTAATTTTATAGCCTTGTTACCTGTGAAATTTGTATTGGTAGTATATAAATCTCCCATACTAAAAGTTAGCTTGTAAATTTCTGCATTGTACATTAGAGATTTTTCATTTACATCATAACCATGAAATGTTGTGACTATATTCCCTTGAATAACACCAATTTCTCGCAAGATTGAACCTTTAACACCATTAGGAGCAAAATGACAATGAATAATGTCATATACTGGTTTTTTCTTTAAAAATTTAGCAACAGCATAAAACAATGTTAATGATGCAGATATTTCTCCGTATTTAAAAATATCAAGCGAACGCAGTATCGCAATGGGATTGCGCCAAAAATTCATAAACAGCAAGTTAAATGCTGTTAAACCTCGCCAAAGGCGATTGTTAGGTTTTCCTACATAGTACGTACGTTCTAAAAGACTATAATTTAATACATTTGAATGTATTTTTACAGTATCGCCTGGTTGGTTGGCATAAATGTCAACTTCATGACCACGATCAATTAAACCTGTTATCTGATTCAAAATAAAAGTTTCAGATAAAGTTGGAAATTGATTAACAATAAAGGCAATTTTCATAACGCATATCCCACAACATAATGATAAGATAATCTAGATCTAGTAAAAATTAATCTACACAACATAAGATTTCAATATTATTTTTAAAGTTATCTTGAAATTCCAAATATATAAAATATTAATCCGAGATATATTAAGCTCAAAACGATAGTATAAATAATCACTATTACTAATAAAAGATCCAAGAAAATTTAACAATAATACTTTTTCTTAAAAAAAATCTGCGCCCATGTATATTTTTTAAAAAATTATTATCATTTTTATATGATCTAAAACTCAAGATTGCATACATTATTTAGATGGAAGCTGAGGTTGTTAAAGCAGTTTTTTGTTCTGTATCTTGATAAGATATATTTTTATAAATTTCAACTAGTTTGTCATTTAATTTATTAATATCATAGTTTTCTTCTACAAATACTCGACCTGCTAAACCTATACTTGCCCAACTCTCTGGATGCTCGACTAAATAGTGTAGCTTCTCGGTTAAAGCATTTACATCCCTTTCAGGAACCAGAAAACCTGATTTACCATTTTCAATTAACTCAGGAATTCCACTATGGTATGTGCTCACTACGGGTAAACCCATTGCTATTGCTTCTATTAAGACTATAGGAATGCCTTCTTGATCACCTTCCTGACTTGTTACGCTTGGGGCAAGTAAAATATGAGAGTTATCAAGTATTTTTACAACCTCTTGTTGTTGTTTCCAGCCAAGTAGCTTTACACTATCAATCAAATCTAGTTCTTGAATTAATTGTTGTAAGTTTTCTCGTAAAAAACCGTCACCAACAATGTTATATTCAATCTTCATTCCAGACTTAATAAGATTAGCAACCGCACGAATACCATACTCTACTCCTTTTTTTTCAACTAAGCGGGCTATTGTTATTATCTGGACTATGCCGTCTTGTGGCTGTTGACGTAAAGTAAATAAAAACTTGCTACAATCTATTCCCATTCTATGTATAACTAATTGATTTTCATTACAACCTAGGTCAGCTAAGCGCAATTTCATATGCCTACTAATTGGACAGCAAAGTTCTCCTGTAGCAAATAATTTTGCATAAGCGTTATTTCCATGTTTTTTAATATATTGCGATACATCATAACCATGAAATGCGGTAACTAATTTCCCTTGAATAACATTGAGTTCTCTAAGAAGGATTGCCTTCAGTCCATTAGTCCCAAAGTGACAATGGACTATATCATATACTTTTGGTTTATTTAATAACTGTGCGACTGTATAGAACAATGTTAACGATGTTGCTTGTCGTCCGTACTTCAAAAAATTTATGGAATGTAATAAGAGGATGGGATATTGCCCAAAATTTGGCAACAATTTAAATATTTTGATTAACCTCAAAATGCGATTATCGGGTTTTCCAATGTAGTGAGTATTAGCCAAAAGATTATATTTCTCAACTTCAGGGTGTATTTTGGACATATCGCCTGGATGATCAGCGTAAATATAAATTTCATGTCCACGATCAATTAATCCCGTTATCTGGTTCAAGATAAAAGTTTCAGATAACGTTGGAAATTGATTAACAAAAAAGGCTATTTTCATGATCAGTATTTTATGATAAAATTAAATTTGCTCTGTTTAAAATATCAATATTTCGTAATTAGTTTTTTAATTCGCAGATTCAAGTTTTTGTGCTACCAAGTAATAGCCCATTGGAAAATTTCTAGCTGTTTTCAGCGAAATTTTTTGCCCTATAGAAGACTCAATAAATACTAAACTTAGGTTTGAAAATATTTGGCATGATAGTTTTGAAACCCGTATTAATTGCTTAGAAAAAATGTCTAAAATTACTTCTATAGCTCCTCCATAAGGCTCTAGTTCTATTACGCTCAGATTGTTTTGTTGACAAAACATTCTAAGCGCAAATTCTGTATATCTGAAATAATCATAAGGTTGTTCGTGCAACCAATATAAAAAAGGTACGGTGAGAATAATTTTTCCATTCGACTTTAAAAGCCTCTTTATCTCACTCATTAATAGTTCTGGCTTAGCGATATGTTCTAGTACATCAGTAGCAAGAATAGTATCAAACTGCTCACTATCAAGAGGTATTACAGTATTTAAGTCAACTTCGTAATCAAGATATATATTTTTATGAAAAGTATTACTCCAATCTATACAAATGTTATCTATAATCTTGTCTCTATAAACTCCATATAGAGGAACATTGCCACAGCCTAAGTCCAATAATAAACCACTGGCGTGTTGACTAATAACTTTTTCGTAGGTTTTGCCTAGAATATTTGCAATAATTCGAGAACTAATACTGACATTCTTTGGATCTTTGGAAGCTCTATAACCTTGAGAAGTTTTTATAAATTTTGTTTCTTTCCACAAGTTTTTGTTTTGCATAATTTTCTCTTGACTTAGCCTAATAGAAAAAAGGGTGTGGATAATTTAACATATATAATCCATACTTAAATATCATTTTTTTAAATCACGTAAAAAACCTAAATAAAAATCTTTCATCCTAAATACATAGAACATTAATCCGAGATATACTAAGCTCATTACAGCAGAATAAATAATCACTGTTGCCCATATTGGCAGACTTGAACCAACGTAAATCTTAATGCCGAATACTACCACACCTGCTACTATCGATGAGATGAATGTTTGCTTTACTGTTTCAAACACATCAAGCATTGTAATTGATGTGCCTCTTGTTGCATAGTAGATGCAGGGAAATGCTTGTAAAAGCATGGCTATGGCATAGGATAAAGCGACTCCAGATGCTTGATATGGTAAACCAATAAAAAATGACGTTACAAGCCAGGAAGAAGAGAATAAACCCCATTTGAACATGCGATCGCTTCTACCTCTAGATATATATAGCCAACCAGTAGTGTTACAAAGCGGCTGAACTAATGCGGATATGGCTAATAATCGAAAGATTGTGCTAGCCCCAAGCCATTGGGAACCGAGAAGAAATCCAATAATATCTTCTGAGGCCACGATCATAAAGATGATCGTTGGCGTGGTTAGAAAAGCAATTACTGAAATAGCTTTGAGGTAATAGTGACGAAATTGTTCTGGATTCTGTTGCAATCGACTTAAACTAGGGATAGCAACCGCAGTAATTGGTGCATTAATCTGGTTAATCGGCAGAACCAGCAATTGATAAGCTTTAGCGTATAAACCTAACTGTTGAGCGCCCCAATATCTTCCAATGAGAACATTGTCAAGATTTCGGGCAAAGTAATTAATAGTAGTGAAGCCAGTAAGATGTCCTCCAAAAGCCAACATTGAACCTATTCCCGATCGCCAAACAGGTAGTCCGGGACGCCAAGCACAGGCAATCCAGAGTCCTGTAACGCCAGCAAACCCTGAAACAAGCGGCAAAATCACTAATGCCCAGTAGCCCAATCCATACCAAGCAGCAACGAGCGCTGCTAGAATGCCAATCACCATAGCGCGAACATCATTAAACACTAGCGCCTTGTATTGCATCTGGCGATTGAGCAAAGCGCTGTGCTGAACACTGAACCCACCAAAGATAATACCCACGGACAGCGCCAGGGTAATCCAAATCAAACGGGGTTCATTATAAAACCAAGCAATTCCAGGCGCGATCGCAGCAGTAATCAGCGCAGCTGTTAGACTAAGTGCCACGTTCACCCAAAACAAGGTGCTAACTTGCTCATGATTAATCTCCTCCTTTTGGACAGTTGCCATTGACAACCCCAAGTCTTTGAACAAACCGACAAACCCAATAACCGCAGTCACCATACCTATCAAGCCATAATCTTGTGGCGTCAGTAATCGAGCTAATACTACATTGGATACTAAGTTCAAGCTAAACTTCAAAACTTGAGCAACCATTGTGATCGCACCACCACGAACAGAGCGACCTTTAAGATCAGCTTTCAGATGATCTGTGCGGAAATACTTGTCGTTCTTGTCATTAGAAAAGAGATTTTTCATAGATACGGCTAAATTAGAGCTGATTAAGTCGCTATCAACTCAATAACGACGAGATGGAAAACCAACATGAGACAGTAGTCCCAGATAACTTGGCAATTAAGATTCAAACAAGTGCAATTACTAACAGAGCCAACAGATCACATGAATCTACTTAGTTAATATTGCTGAATGTAACTATTCTTGTTGAAATCTTACATGGTGGCTTCCAAATCATCTTGCCATAACTTTTCAGCAAATTGGTAGCAATTCAAAAAACTTTTATCAGAAGATCTACCCACGTTTATAATTAATTTTGGAACAAAACTACCCATATATTTATATTTTCAGGCTTTAAATGAGATGCAGTTGGAAAAAGCTTAGAAAAAATTTGTTAAGATTATATAAAGTTTTGGTTTTTTCTAAACAGGTTACGGCTGCCTAGACAGAAATACATGCTCACTGCTCATTCAGTACCTCTACGCAGAGTGAATTATATATCACTCTTCAACTTGAAAGCATATAAGCTTTCATAAAAGATTATCAATAACATCTTCTACTGATACTTAATGATAAAAATTTTGACACTATCGAACAAATCAATATAACTTTTAACAGAAAATACTCGTTTTCAATTTTACATTTGTCAAAGTAATATGTGCAGGGATAGTGACAATAGAGGGGGAGGTTTTATTCCCCCATAAAAAAGAATGTCCTGATAGAGTTATGTTCTGTGTAATATCCTCTGCCGTGTGTATAAGCTTTTTATGAGAAAATTTGTATTTTTTTACACAAACTGCGGTAAACGCAAAAGCACTACACATTAAATTATCCAAACTTGGAATACCTTAATCCCCACTGCTGTTCTGAAAAACTCCTGCAAGACGACTAGATGACAACAGTTGCTTAGTCGCTAACCACATGAAGGGTGGAATTGTCGTTGCATAGCGCCCCCAAAGACGACGTGGTTCTTGAACCCATCGGTACAGCCATTCAAGCCCTAAGTCTCGAATCATGCGGGGTGCTCGCTTGTGGATTCCTGCGTAAACTGGAAAAACTCCCCCTAATCCAAGCATTACAGCCTGAATTTTACCTTTATGCTGAGCCATCCAATTTTCTTGTTTTGGACATCCCAGGGATACCAATACAACACTGGCACCACTATAATTAATTTTCTTAATCAAAGCTTCGTCTTCAATTTCTGTTAGAGGACGAAAAGGCAGAGGTTCCATTGCTGCAATTTTCAGTTGAGGAAATTCCCTCTCTAATTTTTTTCGCATTCTAGAAAGAATTTCGGTTTGAGAACCTACGAAGAAAACACTGAGATTTTGGGTTTGAGCTAGCTGACACAATGCTAGAAAAATATCCATTCCTGCAACACGATCTTGGTAACGCGCTCCCATTTTTCGCATCATCCACACAAGAGGCATACCATCAGGAGTAACTAGGTCTGCATTTCTTAGTACACTAGCAAATTCTGGATTAGAGTGAGCCTCCATGAGCATGTGTACATTAGCTACACATACAGTTTTACTCTCACGGGTACTTGCCCACTTCAATATTGTTTGTATCTGGTCGTCAAAACGTAAGGCAGTAATAGGAAAATCAAGCACCTTTTTTGTAGGTAGAAACACTCTTCCCACCATAAATAACTCCTTGTGTCCAAGAAAAGAATCTATAGATTACCCATACCATTCCGAATATAGAAAAAGTCAGCTTAGATGGTTTCTGACTTTTGTAAGCTTGTATCATAGTCGGAAGTTAACACATGGAGATGCAGTTACTTTGGCAGTAGATTTTTTGCTTCTCCGGTAATAGTATAATTATTTGTCACTGTATCGTACTTTACTGGTTTAACCAAGGGATTTCAGACACGGATTGACAAAATTCATACTTACTTCATAATTATTTTTAAGTTAGTTCATGCAAGCATTACAATTACCATAAATTATTATAGATGTATATTTTCGTAGAGATATATCTACTACGTAAAAATAATCACTTTGCTTAGTAAAATCCCAGAAAGACAATCTGCTAATCTACCGATTTTGATACGTAAGTATGTGCTTAAGCAGTTCGATTTAAATTATTTTTTCAAAAATTAGATAATGTACTTTTTGTCTCTTACTAAATTTATTAAAGATTTCAATTCATACATAAGATTTACAAATGTTATTTTCTTATAAAAATAAAGCTAAAAAAGAGGGGGAAGATAAATTTATCTTCCCCCCTTTTGTATTGTTTATATCGTTTTCAGGTTTATTACCTTCTTTGAGTTTTTGGCGCAGCATTTGCTTTTGCTTTTTGAGTTGCCGTTTTCTGGCAGAACCGCCTCTACCTTTATCATTCCTACCTTCTTTGCGGGGAGACTCCCATCTTTTCAGTCGCATAATCTTTGCGTTTTCTTATATAGTTAGTGTTTGTTGTTGACAGTATTTTTAACTGATAAATATATATTTCCATGAACATTACATTAATAATATTGCAGGAAGATATTATATGTGTACTCACAAAGTATAACACGATCGCAATCACTCATTTTTAAGAGTAACAGTATCTATCCTAGATATATTTATTATTCACTAGTTACATGAGCGCCAATACGAAAGCGCATTTTACTCTAAACCCTTTTTAACAGGGCTTAAACAATGGGCAGGAGGAGAATCGAACTCCTATGACCGCAAGGCCGCCACATTTTGAGTGTGGTGCGTCTACCAGTTTCGCCACCCGCCCTTAATACTCAACTTTATCATTATAGCCTATTTAGTGAGTTTGCAAAAAAAATGTTCTTTATTCTAGAAATCTTGCTGGATAATAGTTTCTAAATTAATTTTAAGACTATACTAATCTGCTTAATCGCACTTTTAACAAGCATTTTCCAACTCTGAGTAATGAGTGATACCTGCGGCAAGCTAGCTTTCCAGGTGACGCTCATTCTGACGCTTGAGTGCTCGTTCAAGCAGTGCTATCACAATTGCCTGGTTGAGCGCTACTTGGTACCTTATGGGTATTTACTTATGCATGCTTATACCAAGTTGCCAAAGATAGTATTTTGTATAGTATTTGCCTTGATTCCCGCAGGTTATGAAACGCAGTGTAGTGTAACTCTACTCAAAAGCCAAACTAAGCTTTGGTTTCGTAGGAAACTATTTCTAAGATCTTCTCTTTGCTTAGAATCACAAGCAATCACAACTTGGTATTAGCTTACAAATTGACTGAATTTTAAGAGACTAGAGTCTATATCCTGTAGTTTGGCACAGCCACTCAGTGCCATTGCCACGTTTAACTCATCTTGTAACAGCGAGATGATGTGAGATACACCGACTTGTCCTGCTACCGCCAACCCCCACAAAACAGGTCGCCCGATTAGTACTGCTTTTGCTCCTAATGCTAAAGCTTTGAGAATGTCTGTGCCCCGACGGATACCTCCATCCAATAGTACTTCTGCTTTACCATCAACCGCTGCTACAATTTCAGCTAAGACATCTAGAGATGCGATCGCACCATCAAGTTGTCTACCACCATGATTAGAAACAATAATAGCTCTAGCTCCAGACTCCACAGCACGCACAGCATCATCACCTCGTAAAATTCCTTTGAGTATTAAAGGTAATGGAGATATGGATTGCAACCATTCCAAGTCGCGCCAAGTTACTGCTGGGTTGAGCTGTTGGGCAAAGTAGGTAAATAACCCAGATTCCCCTGTTTCATGAGAAATATCTAGCCCTGAAATAGTTGCGAGATTAGCTAGATGCAAATCTGGTGGTAAGGCAAACTCGTTACGCTGATCTCGCTCCCGTTGTCCAAGCACAGGAGCATCTACCGTCAGACAAAGTGCTTTGTAACCTGCGGCATAAGCTCTTTCTACTAAAGCACGAGTCAATCCTGGATCTTTGTGAATATAAAGCTGAAACCACTGCAAGGCATTTTGTTTGTTACCTACAGCGGCCACTTCTTCCATACTCTTTGTCGCCATTGTACTCAATACCATACCCACACCTGTTGATGCCGCAGCTATTGCTGTTGCCACTTCCCCATCTGGATGAGCCAGACATTGAAAAGCCATCGGTGCAATTAACAGAGGTAGTTGCAAAGGTTGTCCTAAAATAGAGGTGCTCAGATTGCGATCGCTCACATCAACTAACATCCGAGGTCGTAACTTGACTCGCTCAAACGCAGCCCGATTATCACGCAACGTGATTTCGTCCCAAGCGCCACTACTGTAGTAGTCGAGTGTCATTTGAGATAGATGCTCTTTTGCTAGTTTTTCATACTCGAAAAGGTTAATGGGTTGAAAGCGAGAGTCGTTTGATACAACTGTCATGGTGGCGATTGTGGGTTAAGCAATGGGGTTTTTATCTAACCAAAGTTATGATAAATTGCTTTGGAGCGGTGCGATCGCACTAAAATCTGATAAAGATCTGGGTGTTGCTAAATTGGGATATGAAATTTAAAAATCAAGTATTTTAAACTCTTACTCTCTGCGTGAGGTAAACTCATATTCTCAATCAGCAACGCCAAAAAATCTTCCTCCTAACTCTTAACCTTCTGCCATGACTCTGGATAGGTGCAATTACAAACCTACTAATTCCCTAGATTCAAAATCAGTAAGTTGTTGAGCGATCACTAATCTCGCTTCTAACTTAGCTACACTAAACTGGTTACGCAGATATTCCAAATGGGCGATCGCATTTGCTTTTTCGGTACTTAATCGAATTAAGGTGTCAATTGCCTTTTGATACTCTTGATTCACAAGCAACACTTCAAAGCGGCGGGCCTTGCGTTGAGCATCGTTTTTCATGTCAATATCAAAGGCAGCAGCACGATCTGCATTCCCCTCAAATCGGTTAATCTGGTGCTGCACTGCCATCAACTGAGAGTCTATTTCATTAGCCCGTTGAGCAGCTTGGGCGATCGCAGCTGGATAATGACTCAGTTGCATCATCAAATAATTTTCCTCTGAGAACATAGATTAATAAAGCAGGATCAGAAGAGAACAAGTAATAATTCTCACTTGTGTACTGCTAATTCATTCGTGTTTAGCAGTTGAATGAGGGTTGAGAATGTAGGGCTTGAGCATAAAACTAACTCTTGAATCCATTATCCAAAAGGCTGTCACAGAGCGGTTTTACATTTAATTAACTTTTATGGACGCTATATATCCATTGTAGTACAAATATACTGTAATTAGTAGAAAAGGTGCTGTCTTAGCCAGAAAAACGGACGCACATAAATCAGCAGATGTGCGGTAAGCGATCGCTATTTACCAAAAATTTATATTAACTTTACCCAACTAGCTAAATTAGGACTTACGCAAAAACTCTCTGAAACTCTTATTTCTCCGTGCTCTCTGTGTCGCGCCAGTTGCTTCAAGTCGGGGAACCCGCCCAACGCACTGGCTTCTCTGTGGTTCGATTTTCCGTTACCTGTGCGTAAATCCTATAAATATAAAGTAAAAATAAACTCTCAAGAAATTTTTTACATCAATCTTCTATGTGTATAGAATAGTTTGTGAATACTTTTACCAAGCATAAGTAAATTTTTTGAATTATCTGTAAAATTAGTCAATACTTTACCTTTGGCTTTGAGAATTCAAAGTGTGAATAGGGTGATGGCAAAACTCCATCCCAATATCGGTTACTTACCTTAACAATTGCTTTAACTAATTTTGCATACACCTTAACGAAGCACTATTTTCGGTAGCTTAATTATTCATGATGTTTGACAAAATACACTCCTGAGTACTAAGCGATCGCTAGAAAAATGCTTCAGACTCGAACCGCCACAAGCGAAAGTTTTTGGCGGAATACCTCTGCGAAAAAATAGGAGTCACATCATCAAATGTCAACATTTAGCGTTACTAACACTAATGACAGTGGCAGTGGTTCTCTGCGGCAGGCAATCCTAGATGCTAATGCCCTAACGGGAAAAAACATCATCAACTTTAACGGCGTGTTCGCCGACAACATCGCTGATACCATTACTCTTGGTGGTAGCAGTCTTAAAATTACAGACGACCTGAGTATTGAAGGAACGGGTGCTTCTTTGCTCACTGTTAGCGGTAACAATAAAAGCCGTGTCCTTGAGATTAGCAGCGGTATTACTGTCGATCTTGTTGGACTAACTATTGCTAATGGCTATAATGCTCTTCTGGATTCAGGGTCTTTTGATATAGGTGGCGGTGGCATTCTTAATGCTGGCACTCTAACTGTAAGCGACAGCACGATCAGCGGCAACTCAGTAGAGTACCAAGGTGGTGGTATTTATAGCTCTGGTACTCTGACTATAAGAAATAGCACTATTACTAACAACGTATCAGGAGGATATGCAGGCGGTGGCGGCATCTTCAATACTGGTAATTTAACGGTAAACGACAGCATTATCAACGACAACAATGGAGGTTATGATCGTTATAGCGATGGTAGTGGTGGCATCTACAACTCTGGCAACGCAACAGTAACTAATAGCACTATCAGCAATAATTCTGCCAGGTTCGGCGGTGGGATTTACAATTCGTCTGGTACTTTGACGCTAAACAACAGCACCATCAGTAGCAATAGTGCAGAATTTGCAAGCGGCATCTTCAATACTGCTACTGCAACCGTTACCAACAGCACCATTAGTGACAATTATGCAGATGGTACTGGTGGGTGTATTTCCAATAGTGGTACTTTGACTCTGATAAGTAGCACCGTCACCAACAACTCAGCAATTTTTGGCGGCGGCATCTTGAACAATGGCACTTTGACGGTGAGCAACAGTACCATTAGCAGCAATGCTGGTGGTGGTATATACAATGATGAGAATGGTACTGCGATTATCAGCAACAGTACTATTAGCGGCAACTCTGGCCGTGGCATCTACAATGCTGGTACTGTAACGGTGCTCAACAGCACCATCGTGCTCAACAATGTTTCCAATTACGATTACCCCGATGGAGAAAGCGCTGGTGGTGGTATACACAACTCTAGTTCTGGCTCTGCCACAGTGAAAAACAGCATTATTGCTGGTAACGTCAAAATTATCTATGGCAATGAGCAAACTACCTCCAATTCTGATGTGGTAGGTAACTTTATCAGCAACGGCTTTAACCTTATCGGCAGCCTCAATGGCAGCACAGGTTTTAAGCCTAGCGAACAGCTAAACGTTACTATCACAGAGGTTTTAGATACCACGTTGCGAGACAATGGCGGCTTAGTCAAAACCCACGCCCTCATCACAGGTAGCCCCGCCATCAATAGTGGCAACAACGCAAATGTGCCTGTTGACACTATAGATTTAGATGATGATGGCAATACTACTGAACAAATACCCTTTGACCAGCGCGGTTCTGGCTTTGCTCGCATCTCTGGTGGCAGAGTAGATATCGGTGCGTTTGAAGCAGTGGTAAATGTAATTAATGGCACACCTTGGCGCAACATTCTCAAGGGTACTGCTGCCAATGACATTATTACTGGCTACCAAGGAAGAGATATTCTTACGGGTGGGGAAGGTGCAGACTCGTTTATTTATACAAGTATTCGAGATCTAGGAGATACGATCGCTGACTTTGAAGTTGGTACAGATAAGATTGTTCTGAGGCAACTTTTCCGAAGTTTCAATCTAGGCAACCTGAACTCTGCAAGTGCAATTTCCGGGGGCTACTTGCGTTTTGAGACTCAGGGAAACGATACTATCGTCTTGTTTGACCCAGATGGTTCATCTGGTCGCAGTCGTGCTGTCAATTTGATGACCGTCAGCAAGGTATCTGCTAGTGCTATGAACAGCGCCAATAATTTTGCAGTCTAGTGCCTGTTTAAACAAAGTTGCATTAGCCGTAATAGTAGAAAAGGAAGTCAGGAGTCAGAAATATACTTTCCCTGACTCTTGGCTCTTTTGTTTCAACAACAAATAATATTTTTGAACCTAAATTCTGCACTGTACTTTAAGCCACTTCCCGCAGTTGCGACGGCATACTCACCTCTGGAAATGAAAGCGAGAGTTGTTCGGCTTGAGGAACCGCAGCTTGTTCCAACACCGTTACTTCTATATTTACACTCACCAAATAACTGCCTGTATCAGCATCAACGGCTTCGGCTATTAATTTGGCAATTTCTGGGCGTTTGGCAGTTAACGGATCACGTAAAATACACCGATCCCATTCGTGCTTGGCAGTCGGATTGAGGTTGAGAATGTAATGCTTGATCATAGGACTAACCCGTGAATCCATCTTCCAGGAGGTTGTCACAGAGCCGTTTTGCATTTTACCAGGCTTTGTGAACGCTATATCTATTATAGTACATTTGTATTAACATGTGGAAAGAGCGATATCTGAGCGTACTGTAGAGACGTAGCATTGCTGCGTCTCTACGAGAGATACAGGGTTTTAGCATCTAATCTTTGCCATTCGCCTGAGAGTTGAGCAATTGAGGATCATTCACCCAAATCGCTTGTTGAGGTACAGGGATGGAAATACCTGCTTGGTCAAAGGCGACTTTTAAACGACGGCGGTACTCCCGTGCTACATCCCATTGTTTGAGTGGCTGTGTTTTAATCCATACACGTATCATCAAACCGCGATCGCCAAAAAGATCTATTCCCAGAACTTGCGGCGTTTCAATAATTTGACGTTGCCATTGCGGATCTCGATCCATCTCCAAGGCTATATGTTCAATCAACTTTAAAGCCTCGTCAACATCAGCCTCATAGGCAACCGGGACAGTTAAATCGGCTCTTGACCAACGACTAGAAAGATTCGCAACAATTTTAATTTCACTATTGGGAATTGTGATCAACCGCCCTTCAGAATCTCGCACCTGAGTCATCCGCAGATTCAGATTTTCGACTAACCCTCCCACATTTCCTACAGCAATCACATCGCCCAAAGCATACTGGTCTTCTAAAATGATCAGGAAGCCATTAATTGCATCTTTAATCAAGTTTTGTGAAGCTAAAGACACCGCAACACCAACTAAACTAGCACCAGCTAGCAAGGGAACGATATCTATACCCAACGAAACCAAAGCTAGTAAAATACCAACTCCTACACAGATAGCAGTAGCAATACTTTTAGTCACACCAGAAAATGTAGAAACTCGTAGTTGTAGACGTTCAGAGCTTTCTGGAGTTAGAAAAGCCCCACTGCTGATTAGAGTTGAGGCGAAGCGGTCAATGAGAGCATAACTTAAACGAATAGCTACATAAGTTACCAGTGCCACAACAGCTAATCTTAAAGGAAATTGAGCGGCGTTGAGAATTCCTACCTGAAAGGCTCGTGTGTAGGGAAATAGACCCAAGATAATAAAACTTCCACCGCCCCAAATTCCGGCTTGAGTTAGCTGAAACAATCGTTTTTTGGCTTCTTGGAGATGCTGTTTTTGCTGATGATTTAGTTGTGTTGTAATTGGTTTAGCGGTTGGTGAAGTTGAAGGGCTAGGCTGTAATAAATCTTTTCTTAAAGAACGACGTTGCCAGCCGTACACCCCTAAACTCATGACAATCATCGCCACTCCAGTAGCCGCAGCAATTTTACCTTGGTCAATGAGAAACTGAGTTTGTCGCTCTTGTTTTGCCCGTTGCAAGTCTTCTCGCAAAGCTTCGGCGATTTGGTTTGCTGATGTTGATATATCTAACTGTCGCAGTCCAGCATCTTCGGAAGTGACGGTCATCAGATATTGGTCGTTGACATAAATTACTGGCAATTTGTTTGCTTCTCGAACCTCTACCTTGACTTGTTTTGCAGATGACTGAAAGTAATTTTGGCTAATTGTCTCTAACTTCTTTTGGATATCTTCTGAACGTTCAGGAAAATTAGTTCTTGAAGCTGCTATTTGAAACAACTGGCGGCCATCTAAATAAACCCAGCCAGAAACAGTTCTGTTATTTGAGTCATTACTCACACTGCGGGGAGCTTGCAATTGTGGCAAAAAGGGAATCTGGGCTGTAGCTTTGGGCACAGACCCAACTGCTATAACTGTTGAACTGGCGATCGCTACTATCACTCCCCTACTCAAACGACTTTTGGGTTGCACGCCCTTTTTAGAACCTCGTACAGACTGCGTGATGGTGCGGTTATTACCAAGGCATTGTTCTGAAAATACCTGTCCTTCCTCCAGAGGAGTAAGGGCAACTTTATCTTTGACAAAGTTAGGCAATAGAACCTGCTTTGTGGTCGCCAAAAATTGAAAGCGCACTCAAACACCTCCTTAAGTAAAATCTACTGTTAAGTTCTATAACCATCCTGCTCAATCAATTTGAGTACATGTACCTATCTAAGGTTCAGTATTTCCTTTCAGGTGATGAAATTTTGATGTTTTTTAATTATTTCCTACCTTTAGACAGATGTTACTGTACTTAGATACTTTGAGTAATGGCCAGAGCAGTCCTTGATAATACTCTTACCAAAGATAAAACAAAAAGAAAAAAGCTAGGGATGAAGTTGACATTAAGCTGATCAAACGTCAAGCTAGTGCTGAGGACTATTGACTAGCAGCTTGGTAATAACAAGCAAAAAAGCTGGTCGTAGAACAATTAGTAAGGTACGTAAAATAATTACGTAACTTTTTTGACTTTTTTGAGGTAATTTTTGATGACCGCAACTTCTCCCCGATTAAAGCACGAGGTTAAAGACCTCGCCCTAGCTCCCTTGGGAAGACAGCGCATTGAATGGGCTGGACGCGAGATGCCAGTCTTAAGACAAATCCGCGATCGCTTTGCCCAAGAAAAACCGTTTGCTGGGCTTCGTCTTGTGGCTTGTGCCCATGTGACAACAGAAACAGCACATTTAGCAATCGCTCTCAAAGCTGGTGGTGCAGACGCACTTTTAATTGCCAGCAATCCCTTGTCAACTCAAGATGACGTAGCCGCGAGCCTCGTCCTTGATCATGAAATTCCCGTCTTTGCCCAAAAAGGTGAAGATAACGCAACTTATAACCGCCACGTCCAAATTGCCCTAGATCACCGCCCCAACATCATTATTGATGATGGTAGTGATGTGGTTGCCACATTGATCCAAGAACGCCAACATCAAATTGCTGATTTGATTGGTACTACCGAAGAAACCACGACGGGAATTGTGCGGCTACGCGCCATGTTCAGAGATGGCGTTCTCACCTTCCCCGCAGTGAATGTCAACGATGCCGATACCAAGCACTTCTTTGATAATCGCTATGGTACTGGGCAATCAACCCTAGATGGCATTATCCGCGCTACAAATATTCTGCTGGCTGGTAAAAACATTGTCGTTGCTGGTTATGGCTGGTGCGGTAAAGGTACTGCACTCCGGGCCAGAGGTCTTGGCGCTAACGTAATTGTCACAGAAATCGACCCCATCAAAGCAATTGAAGCCGTGATGGATGGTTTCCGTGTTCTGCCAATGGCAGAAGCCGCTCCTCTGGGTGATTTATTTATCACAGTTACCGGCAACAAGCACGTGATTCGCGCTGAGCATTTCGAGGTAATGAAAGATGGCGCGATCGTTTGTAACTCCGGTCACTTTGACATTGAACTTGACCTAAAATACTTGGCTTCTCAAGCTAAAGAAGTTAAGCAAGTACGTCCTTTCACTGAAGAGTATAAACTGCCAAATGGCAAATCAGTCATCGTTCTGGGCGAAGGGCGCTTGATTAACCTTGCTGCTGCGGAAGGACATCCCAGTGCGGTGATGGACATGAGCTTTGCCAATCAGGCTTTGGCTTGCGAATACTTGGTGAAGAACAAGGGTAAGCTGGAACCCGGTTTGCACTCAATTCCTACTGAGGTAGATCAAGAAATTGCTCGGCTGAAGTTGCAAGCAATTGGAATTAGTATCGATACCCTAACACCAGATCAAATTGAATACACCAATTCCTGGACTACTGGAACTTGAGTTAATCCTGAAATTTGCTCATAGCTCCAACTGTAAGGCTTAAGCCATAACTCTATGTTTTGAACTTTTTTCTGTGGGATGAGCACGTTGCTTGTCCCATTTTCTATGTATTAAATCAAAACTTTCTCTATTCTTGAGATAATAATTGAAATAAAATTTGTCAAGTATTTTTTAGCCTTATTTGCGAAAAGCAGACAGCTTAAACTGTAGCAAAAGTGTTAGCCAAAATGATTCAAGCTGAGAGACGATGAGCGAAATTAGCCCCCGTCGAATTGTCATTGGGGATGTACATGGTCATTATGAGGGTCTAATGACATTGTTGGAGGCGATCGCCCCCACGTCAGATGATCAGATCTATTTTCTGGGAGACTTAATTGATCGTGGCCCTCAAAGTTCACAAGTAGTGAATTTTGTCAAGCAAAATAACTACCCGTGTTTGCTGGGAAATCATGAGCAGATGTTATTAAGCATTCTAACTAACAAAAGTGTCTCTTCCCCAACAATGCAAGCATGGCTGTATAGTGGAGGGCAAGCGACCGTAGCCAGTTACGACAAAGCAACTATCCCTGACGAGCATTTGGATTGGTTTAAGGCTTTGCCTACATATCTTGATTTGGGTGATTTTTGGCTAACTCATGCCGGTGTTGACCCTTGCAAATCGGTAGCGGAACAAACCGCCGATCAACTGTGCTGGATACGAGACGATTTTCACAGTATTCAAAAGCCTTACTTCCCGGATAAGCAGATTATTATTGGTCACACCATCACCTTTACTTTACCAGGTGTTACTCCTGGTAAACTAGCACAAGGACAAGGATGGCTAGATATAGATACTGGCGCTTATCATCCGCGCAGTGGTTGGTTAACTGGATTGGATGTTACAAATCACCTGGTTTACCAAGTTAATGTTTATAAACACCATCTCCGCACCCTGCCTTTGAAAGAAGCAGTAATCACGGTTGATCCAGCCAAAATCAAAGCTGAACGCCGCAATAAGCAAGGTGCATGATGTGGGATGGTATAGAAGGAAAGTAATTCTGGACTGTTGAGTTTTGAATCTGCACAGAGTGCTACTAAGATCTCGCTAATGCACGAATATTAGCTTTATAAGCTGCATTATTCAAGCCATAGCTCCCATTACTGCGTTGAGAGTTAATGGCACGTTTAAGGGAATCGATGCGATCGCTAGTTGCGGGGTGTGTACTTAAAAATGTCGGAACCGAACCCTTTGTCAGCAGTTTTTGCATAAAGGAAACCATTGCAGATTGGGCATAACCACTGCGTGTCAAAGTTCTTAATCCTCTTTTATCGGCATCGAACTCATCTTGACGACTGCGTGGACGGTTTAGTGCTAAGTCTACACCAATACCTACAGCGGCATTGCGATTTAATCCCGCGGCTGTTGCGACACCACTAGCGATCGCTTTTTGTCGCATCTGGTTAACCAGGTGCTTCCCGCCAATGTGACCAATTTCATGAGCGATGACACTTGCTAGTTCTGCTTCGTTATCTGCGGCTTTGAGTAAACCTGTGTGGACATATACATAGCCCCCCAACGTAGCAAAGGCATTGATAGCGTCATCTTCAACCACCTGGAAAGTATAAGGGAGATTGGGGCGATCGCTATTAGCTGCTAAACGCCGACCAATCTGTTCTACATAACGGTTAATCTCAGGATTGCGGTAAAGCCTGAGACTGCTTACTATTTCCTGATTAATCTGCTTACCAAGATCAGCTTCCTGGCGTGCAGATATATTAGAAAGCTGAAGTACCTGAACTCCCTGGAATAGAAGCGGAAATAAGTCTATAGCTCTACCAGGCAAGGGTGTACTCAAGCATAGACTGAGGGCCACCACCACTGAAATTAAGGGATATAACCAGCGACGCCGCCACAAACGGTAATTTGCTAAAAAGCCTTTCCAGTTGATCATAATCCGGCCTGAAGATAATCTTGGGAAAATATAAAAAGATGAGACAAATTATGAGACGGATTTAGAGCATTCTAAGTTGCATTTTAAACGCAATACCAAAGATGCGTAGTGGTGAGGAGGTTGCAGTCTTGGACGCACTTACTAAGAAAGTGGGAACGCCTTGTTGTTAGATTCCAAGGAGTAGTTATCGTGAGAACCCTTTATTTTTTATATTTTAAAGATGGGGAGGCCTTTGTTTTGCAAAGACTAGGGTCTGGGGTACACTTTGGAATGGTCTATTTTATGACCTTTAAGGGATTTCCTTGACTCCGAATTTTCAACAGACGTGATAAACTGTCGCATAACCGCAACGCCCAGTCGTGAGTATTACCAAGTAGGGAATATTGCCGTTACCCTTAAAAACCTTGCTGCTACAATCAATTACTTTGCTTATAGGGAAAACTTGTTATGGCTATATTAGATTCCAAAGGACGCTTATTCGGTAAAATCAACCTCCTTGATCTAGGTGCTGCGCTGGTAATTCTGCTAGTTATATTTGGCATCTTTTTCTTTCCCGGTACTTCCGGTTCTGTTGCTCAAGTTGGTACAAAGACAGTACCTATCGAAGTAGACTTAGTAGTTCGTGGTTTGAATGTGCGCGACCCTGAACAATTATTCAACAACGGATTAAAAAAAGGTGGAAAAACTAATGTGATTATCCGCAATCAACCTTATGGTCAGATTGAGATTAAATCAATTCAACAGCTACCTAGAACAGTAAATGTTTTTCAACCTGATGGTTCCGTTAAAGAATTGCCAGATCCAAAGAGCAACAATTTTAGTACCGATTTACTTTTGACTTTAGATGGCAAAGCCCAAGTTACTGAAAGCGGCCCAGTTCTAGGTAACAGTAAAGTTAAAATCGGTATGCCATTCGAGTTGGAAGGCTTCAACTACAGCTTTAATGCCACTGTCATTGATGTTAGATTAGACAAATAGCATTTTCACTTTTGTTGATCATAGCTTCAAGAGGCAATTTTTTATTGCGATCGCTGATTTTCGTCAGTAGTCAGTTGCTAATTAAAAACTGACTACTGACACACTAATTAAGTAAAGGTAAAAATTGGCGAATTAATCCAATTGTTACTGCTGGTAATTCTAACTGTGGCGTTAACCCCACATCTTCTAATTGTTGAAAAAATCGAATTGCTTGAGGATTCATTTCAGCAAGGCGGCGACCAATTGAAGGGCCTGTAAATTCCGACTTCTGTCCCCAAATAATAGCGGTGGGAGTTGTTAATTGTTGAATGTAAAGGGATAAATCAAAACACAAATCACCACGTACAAAAGACAGCGCTGCATACTCAGCATTAGGCTGCTGAGACGATTGTAGATAAGCCTCTACAATTTCCTCGTATATTCGATTAGGCTGGGCGAATTGTCGTTGCTCTAAGAAACTGCGAATACCGCCGCTAGTGGCAATTCCAGTGCTGTACAACAAGCGGTCAACAACAGGAAGTCCAACTAACTGGGCAAAAAAGCTCCGGGTGTAATCTTCGCCAAAGTCAGACAGTCCGGCGGGAGTAGTCAGAATTAAAGACTTAAATAAATCAGGGCAAGCGATCGCGACTCGAATTGTAAACGCTGCGGTCAGAGAAGAAGCGATCGTTGTTACTGGCCCTGTACAAGTCTGCTCGAAAAACTCACGAATCGTCGTTAAATAATCCTCAATCTTGTAATTTCGTGGTGGATGCTCGGATCTACCCCAACCAATCAAATCTGGTGCAATAATTCGATATTCAGCAGCAAAAGCAGGATAAACTTTTGACCACTCATAAGCAGAAGACCCACCACCAAAACCGTGGAGGAACACTAAAGTTTCTCGGTCATCTTGTACAGTCACATTGTCCTGCCAAGGTGAGATAGCAGCAGTATAATACACCATTCTACCTAGTGAGGTATTTATGGAGCGTTGCTCAAATCCTAGTGGCTGAAACATAAGTAGTTTTAGTTACCACGGTAATTATTTACAATAGGTGATACTTGTATCACCTCAGAATACTTGTTTGTTGAGTTTAAACTCCCCACTCATTATTTATTATCGGCTAAACTATCGCTTTATAACTTCTTACCACCGTCAGATTAAGTAGATGTAAAATCGCTGGATTCCTTGTAAAGATTTAGCGATTTTTTTTCATAACAAACAATAAATTTACGTTGTGAATACTATATTACAAGATTTTATGCTGGTAGCCGCTATTACTGAAGAGTAAATAGCCCATGAGTTTTTTATGGTACTCTATCTATCAGAAACCTCACAGTTAGTTTTAAACTTCAGTAATAGTCAAAATGGCAATCTTGATAAGTTACTAATTCTATTTCTCCATGTAGAAAGAATAGCTTTTGATGTAATTACTAATTTGATGATTCTCTAGGTAGTGGTAAGGCGGGGTGTCATGGTAAAACAGGCTACTCTTCAATTTAATAAAGTACCAACAGTTGGAGATGCTAAATTTGCGCTTGACAACTGTAATATGCAAGACAAAGTTACAACTTCAGCTTGGCGAGGGCCAGTCAAGCAAGCTGTTGAGACCATTAATGCAGCTGAACCTACTTGTATTTATTTAAACTTGGAAGATTTGAAGTGTTTTGAAGCAGTGGAGCGCCAGTATGAACGTTGGGGAGTCATTTTTCACAATTCTATAGCAATACAGCCATCAAATTCGGCGTTTCCGGTCTATTCGGGGTTGACAGTCTTAATGGGAGCACCCAAGAGCGGATTTTTAGAAGCTACTTTCTTACGTCCAGTTAACTGGGTTAGTACTTTTGTCACTAGTTCCCAACGGCTAGTGCTTTCTGCCTACGATCGCGATCGGCAACAGATTGCCCAAACTGTGCTACCAGGAGCTAATCTGGCTAATACTGACTCGGCGATACCCCCTAATACTTTATTATCTGTAACAGCGAACAATATTTACAGTGTTACCTTTTGTGCTTTTGATGGTCAATTTACCCTTGATGACTTTCATTTTTGTTTTTAACTAAAAACTCAGTGACAAAATTACTCTGACTCGCCCTAGTCCAGGTATTCTTGTAGAGTATTATTGATTGTCAATTACATACCTGGTATTAAGAAAATATTAAAGTATGAGGTATTAGATTTCAGCCTAGATGGGAACACTTACCCTATAAGAACTACGCCGAATAACCTTCATCTTTTAGCCTTTCCTAATTTCTGGTAAAACTTATACATAAAATAATCTTGTAATCAAGTAGGTAAACACTGTGACACAGGCTTCGTCTTCTTGGCGGCAATTGATCAACCAGATGTTCAACTGGTCGCTTCCAGAGTTTAAGACGGGAAAAGGAGCCACAAAGCAGCGAACTTTCAAGCGCTTTTCTCAACCTGGAGGCGTTCTTGGGTTCCTGTCAATCTTCGTTGCTATGCTGTTGTGGAACTGGAAGCTGCTGTTGGCACTCTTAATCGGCGTTGGGGTAATGGTATTCATTTACTCAATGCAGGGGTGGAACTGGCAATTACGCTGGCTTGAAATTCGTAGGTTTTTAAATGGTTCAAACCGTCGATTAGCCTTAGCTGTTGGTAGTGGTGGACTGGCTACTGTCAGTACTTACATGGCAGCCGCAATCTGGGTTGACTCCCATAGCCCTTGGATTACCGCTGTTGCTATTGTGCAAGGTGTAGGGACGCTGTTAACTTTATTTTTGTTGGCGTGGCAAATCATCAGTCTTTATGGAAGTCAAGAAGAAGACTACCTTGATCAGTTGTTGATTAACTTAACGGAAACAGACCCCTTGAAGCGTCTGATTGCCCTGCGTCAACTAACCAAATTTATCACCCGTAAGCAAGTTGATGCTTCGTCACAGCAAAGTGTTGTCGAATGTTTGCAACTCATACTCAGACAAGAGAAGGAAACAGTAATTCGAGAGGCAGCTTTTGAGAGTTTGCAAGCCCTAGATAGCTTACAATTCCTAGCATCTAGTACAGCCGTTCCGCTATGTAAAGTCTATAGTCAAAAGTCCAAAGCACCGAAGTTCTGTGTCTCTTTCAGAGAGGCTGCGCCAACGCCGGAAGCCGGCGCACCCTGCGGGTTCGCCCAGCGTTCCGTAGGAAAGCAAGCTACAGACTTCTCTCAAAAGTCCAGAGTTTTTAACCCTTGACTCTTAACTATTTTCGTGACAGTCGTCCATTGCGAACTTGCACTACTGGATGATTGCAACGCCGCACTAATTGTTCATCGTGGGTAGTGACAATTACTGTGGCTCCAAAAGAATTTAGCTTTTGGAGAATTTGTATTACTTGCCAAGAATTATCTGGATCGAGATTTCCAGTTGGTTCATCCGCTAACAGCAACGGCGGTGTTCCGACGATCGCTCGCGCAATACTGACTCGCTGTTGCTCTCCTCCAGACAATTGATCTGGGAAACAGTCAGCTTTAGTCAGTAAACCCACCAGTTTCAAAGTTGGTTCTAAACGTCGTTGAATTTCCTTGCGAGTATATCCTTGAGCTTGCAGCACAAAAGTCACATTTTCCGCTACTGTGCGTTGGGTAATCAGTTTGTAGTCTTGAAACACAATACCAATACGTCGCCGCAATGATGACAAGCGATCGCCTCGTAAACCCACTACATTGCATTCATCAACAATTACTTGTCCTTGCGTTGGTAACTCTTGGCCATACATCAGTTTTAACAGAGTTGATTTACCAGAACCACTTGGCCCTGTAATAAATAGAAATTCTCCCTTTTTGACTTCCAGGTTTACATCTAACAAGGCATGACAGCCGTTGGTATAAGTTTTTGTTACAGATAGCAATTGTACCTTTGCAGTATTGCTACCAGTATATTGTTGAGTCTCACTGCCCTCTTGATGAACAGATTTAGTTTTTCCTGGAGTTGTTAATGCTGGCATTTTTAAATATTCCTCATACCCACAATCAAACAGCTTGAGGGCTTAGATTTAAACTCCCCAAAATAAGGATTCCCAGAGGAAACCTGGGAAGCTCAAATCTAACAACGAAAATTTAAATTTTTATGAAGACCTCAGTACTCCTATCCGTTGCCTTTGATGTCTCCTGCTTGCAACTGCTGACGAATTGCCGCTTGAATTTTGGCATCAAAATTAGGATCATCTGCTGTTGTAATGACTTGGCGTGGGCGATCGCTTAATCTATCGAAATATGTCTGAGGCGCTGTTTTAACCTCACGATGGCGGAGAAAGTATTGTTTCAACTCTTTATCAAGACATAGCTGCATAATTCATCTGATTCATCATTATTGCTAACCAATTGCCCCCCTTGCAGTCAAGCGATAAATAAAAACTTTGACAGCAAACTTCGGCAAAGCCAGCATTCGCCGCCAGCGCCAAGGTTCTTGATAAAGCCGATACAACCATTCCAAATTGTTGTTTCCTAACCAAGCGGGAGCACGAGTTTTGGTTCCCGACCAAATATCGAAACTACCACCAACACCAATCCATATTGCTTGGGGGCACAAATGCCGATTTTTAGCAATCCACAACTCTTGGCGTGGCACTCCCAAGCCGACAAAAATTACTTGTGGCTGCAATTGAGTGAGAGTTTGTCCCAATTGTGCTTCCTCTTCTGAGGAATGGTAGCCTGAGTGAGTACCTGCTATGTTCAAATCTGGAATTTGCTGCTGCCAAAACTCTGCTGCGCTTGCAGCCACTCCAGGCGATCCTCCATAAAAAAAGACTTTTGTCTGTGTTTTCTGTTGTCCCAGTTCTTGCAACAGTTTTTCTGCTAATTCAATCCCTGGAAAACGTTGCACTTTTTGCCATAATAGCCACCGTAAATACAAAACAACCCCTGCTCCATCTGGAATCACTAGCTCGGCATTTTGAATAACCTGAGCTAGAGATTTATTCCGCTCTGCTTGCATGGTCATTTCTGCATTGAGTGTTACAACATGAGTTCCTCTGCCTGCGTGCAGGCATTCTAGCAACCAGCCTGGATAGTTAGTCATCACATGAACTGGTATCCCCAACACCGAAAACGCTTTAGGCGGTTTAGACATAGCCTACTTTTTGATTAGCATCACACCAGATTCTCTCGAACGTTAGTTTATCAAATTTTTTTATATGTTGGAGATTGTAATTTCAGTAACAAATAATTGAGCATTTTTTTAGTGTATAATATATAATTTATCTCCACTAAGTGATTTAACTGGCAGGGATAAAACCAGATAAAGTTTTTTTGGTAAAGAAGGATTGTTTGATTTTCCAAAAATAATACTTAGGTGGTAGTTTTTGAGAAATGTCTGAGAAGGCGATTTTTTTATCTAGACTCTGTGCGATCGCATTTGTTGAATGGATAGGCAACATTCTGACAAACATAACTTTGCCTTATCCAAGCCAGTATACTCTTCTTAGCAAAAGAGGTGAATCAACAGTAAGCCTCCATATAGAGAATCACCTATGCGACCAGTCCCTCAGAGGGTGTATGTAAAGGTTGCAGCATACTTCATTAGCTCCGCAAATATTAAGTATGGCTTGTGTCCTGCTATTTGAGGAAGTAACATCTGCGACATTATAAGCCATCATACTAATTGGTCTTGGGTGCTTGTACCTTGGGTGAACCAACCCTGATTTTATGATTGAAGTGTAATGTTCATTTAGAGGAATGAATGGCTGTGGCACTACGCAATGCCCCCACGTGTTAGCTTTTTTTAAACAACACTTCTATATATTTGTACAAATGTCTTTAATCTGCGTCTTTTAAGACTTTCTAGTAAACTCGATTTTACAGTTAAGGTAGGGTAACGGGCTGAAGTTGGCTATGAGTAAAATTCGTATCGCTCTGATTGAAGATCATGACCTAACTCGTGTGGGTATTCGGACAGCACTACTGCAAAAGGACGAAATTGAAGTTGTAGGGGAAGCCGCCAATGCTACTGAGGGGTTAAAAATGCTAAAAAAGCTACAACCGGATATTGCGATTGTAGATATTGGTTTACCAGATAAAGATGGCATTGAGCTGACACGGGAGGTGAAATCTACTACTAATGGTGAAGAGTTAGCAACGAAGATATTAATCTTAACATTGCGGGATAACAAAGAAGCGGTGTTAGCAGCTTTTGCTGCGGGAGCAGACTCTTATTGCATGAAAGATATCAAGTTCGATAATTTGCTGGATGCAGTGCGAGTAACTTACAATGGCAACGCTTGGATCGATCCAGCGATCGCTCGAATTGTGTTACAACAAGCCCAACAAAATCCCCAAAAGTCAGAATCAGCTTCCTTGGATAGCAAGACGATTACTTCTAACCCTGATTATATGGATAATTTAGAAGGAATTGAGCCATACACCCTGACAGAAAGGGAGTTGGAAGTGCTACAGTTGATCGTCGAAGGTTGTAGTAATGCAACTATTGCGGAAAGACTTTACATCACTGTTGGGACTGTTAAAACTCACGTCCGCAATATTTTAAATAAACTATGTGCCGATGACCGTACTCAAGCAGCAGTACGTGCTTTGCGTTCTGGTTTGGTGGGATAGGGTTATTTTTGGTATGTAGCAATGCTTGAGCAAACAGAAGAGAAACTAACAGCTTTGAGCAAGTTATATGTTCAAAGTGGAAAGATTCTCTTGACGATTACTTTTTGATTGTTTGTTGCTTAGGTGAGATAAACATTACACTATCTCGCCATTCAGGTATTTAAAAAACAAAGTCAGATATGACTGAAACAGAGGTAGAAAAACTTAAGCTCATGGTGGTAGACGATGAGCCGGATAACTTAGATTTACTCTACCGTACTTTTAGGCGAGATTTTCAAGTACATAAAGCAAATCATGCTCGTGATGCTCTAGAAATCTTGGATAAAGTTGGCGAGATGGCTGTGATTATCTCTGACCAAAGAATGCCAGAAATGAACGGTACCGAATTTTTCAGTCGCACAGTTGAGCGCTTTCCCGATACAATTCGCATTTTGTTGACTGGTTTTACTGATGTCGAAGATTTGGTAGACGCGATTAACTCTGGTCAGGTCTTTAAATACATTACCAAACCCTGGAATCCAGAACGGCTTAGGGCATTAGTTGAGCAAGCTACTGATACATATCGCGTAGTTAAGAAGCGCACGCAGGAGTTGCGTCGGGCCCTACGGCGAGAATCTTTGTTTAATGCAGTGACAACGGCAATTCGGGAGTCTTTGGACTACGACAGTATGTTGCAAAAGACTGTAGCAACCATTGGACAAACATTTGAAGCTACTAGTTGCTTGCTCAGACCAGTAGAGAGCGATCGCCTAACACAAGATCGGTTCTCCTATCATGATCCTAAATCTTATGTATCTGATAGCTTCTTCGATACCAGTCTTTTAATTGAAAAAGTGCTGGAAACCCGTCATTATCAACTTACACAAAATACATATAACGGCAACCTCTGTTACCACCTAGTTGTTCCACTTAGCTACCAGCAACATCTGCTGGCTGTGCTTGCTCTCCACCAATGGGGATGCGATCGCCCCTGGGAAGACGAAGACATCCAACTAATTGTAGGGGTTGCAGAACAAGCAGCCTTGGCGCTGTCCCAGGCAAAACTCTACCAGCGCCTTCAGGAAAAACAAGAGCAGATCCGCGTTGAGTTAGAAGTTGCTCGCCAAATCCAAATCAACTTGCTACGTCAAAGTTTACCTGATATCAAAAGTGTGAAGGTACAAGCTTGCTGTTACCCTGCTCGCGAAGTGGGAGGGGATTTTTTTGAAGTATTTGTCCATCCCAAAGGGGACTTATGGTTAGCTGTGGGTGACGTTTCCGGTAAAGGTGTCCCAGCGGCTTTATTCATGGCTAGTGTTATTTCAGTGTTGCGTCGGGAATTATCTCAAGAAGCACCAGCCGCTCCCAATGTAATAATGCAAAATCTTAACTACACCCTAGGCGATGACTTGATTAGCAACAATTATTTCATCACCCTTGTATTAGCCTGTTATACCCCTACCACTAGAGAACTCGTCTACACTAATGCCGGGCACATCTATCCGATGTTGTGGTCACGCCAAGCCACTGTAGCGGACGAACCTAATTACCTCAAAGTCCGCAGCGTTCCTTTGGGGATTTTGCCTAAATGGCAAGCACAGTCTGGCCGTTTGATTCTGACTCCTGGAGACACATTACTATTAACCACGGACGGCATTACTGAAGCTATGGTATCAAATAACTTATGTTTAACAGCGAAAACCGTGGGTGGCGTTGAGCCACTTAACCGTTCTATGCTGAATCAAGATGGTCTTTGGCAACTCTTACAAGGAGCAGCCAAACCTCTTTCTCTTAACCATTTGTTAGCTCGCATCCAGGCAGACAACCACGTTCAAGAAGATGATCAAACTATACTCTCATTGGAGGTTTTGTAAGTAATGAAAAGTGAGCTTCATGTACCAAGTGACTTGAATTTTCTCAACATCGTCGAAAACTGGTTGCTAGGATGCTTGAAAGTCCAACTAGGGGACTCTGTGGATTGGTCACGGCAATCAAGTCGTTTGCGACTGGCTTTGGTAGAAGCTTATTCAAATGCAGTACGCCATGCCCACAAAGACAAACCAAATTTGCCAGTTTTACTGCGTTTAGAATTGAAAAACCGGGATCTTGCCATAGAAATTTGGGACTACGGCGACGGCTTTGATATGTCTACTTACTTCCCGCCAAACCCTACAGAAAAGCAAGAGGGTGGTTATGGTTGGTTGATTATGAATCGTCTCATGGATAAGGTAGAGTACCAGTTGAAGGTTAATGGTGCTAATTGTCTCAAGTTAGAAGCCACTCTACCAGAACTAGTCAAATAAGCTTGACTAAATAGAGACTGTATTAAAATTATCTTTTTTATCAGAGAATTCAGTATATTTTCTCTTTCAGGACTTACGTGCGTAGCCATCTGGCTGAAAAGGCAATTTTTGAAGAAACCAGGTTTGTTTACGTAAGTCCTAATTCTTGCTACTTTTCAGGGCGTATGGAAAGTAACTCTTGGGGAGAAGCTAAGAGTTTGATTCTGGTATAAAGAATTTGCCGTTGTTGGTTGAGAATAAATAGCCACAATACATTCACGCCGCACCAGGAAGTTTGTGCTTTGCCTGTAACCTGAACTTGGATTTGCTCATTTTCCAAATTATCAGCTATTCCCTGGCAAGGGAGTGCTTTAACGTTTTGGGCTTCTTGGTTGAGGTAGGTAGCGATCGCATCTGGCCCCACAATATCAGATTCAAATGGTGGACGCATCACACCATCTTCGGCAAATAAAGCCGCAGTTGCCTCAAATTCTCCTGTATTCAAAGTTTCAAAATAACGCAGTATGTTTGATTCTGTAATTCCCTCAATCTGGAATTCTTCTTTTGGCTGTGTTGAGGGAATAAATTTAGCAGATGTCATAGAATTACCTGGATTACGCTAGCTAAATATTAATTTCAGTCCAAAATCAGGTAAAAAGAAAGCTGCTATTGAGAGAGATTACCATATATGTATAAATCTTCCTCATGATGGAAGTGTGCAAGCAAAAGCGTTACAAAGATAGGCTGAATCTCTGGTAAGTAACAAATTTTAAATAAAAGTATTGACTGTATAATGTATAATCTACTTGCTTCTAATTGGGCAAAATTCAAATAAAAAAATGAGTGATTGTTCCGTAACCAGCAGCACTGTAGTGAAAGAAAAAGCCAAAGACTTGGGATTTCACAAAGTTGGCATTGCTGCTGTAGATAGGGCAGATGCCACAGAAGCACAGAGGTTGCAAGCATGGATAGAACTGGGTTATCACGCCGAT
This sequence comes from Komarekiella atlantica HA4396-MV6, assembly GCA_019359395.1. Classification (GTDB taxonomy): domain Bacteria; phylum Cyanobacteriota; class Cyanobacteriia; order Cyanobacteriales; family Nostocaceae; genus Komarekiella; species Komarekiella atlantica. The sequence continues at coordinate 28,646 of JAHHHK010000010.1, read as the reverse complement.
ATGGAATGGATGACTAACCCGAAGCGTCAGGATATCTGTTTAATGATGCCAGAAGCGCGATCGCTTGTGTGTGTTGCTTTAAATTACTACACACCTCATCAACGTCCTGAAGGCGAGGAATACGCCAAAATTTCTCGTTATGGCTGGGGAAGAGACTATCATAAGGTGATGCACAAAAAACTTAAGCAGCTAGTCACCTGGCTAAAATCACTTGGTGAAGGTGTTCGAGCTAGCTACTATGCTGATACTGGCCCAGTGCAGGATAAAGTATGGGCACAACAAGCCGGAATTGGCTGGATTGCCAAAAATGGTAATGTGATTACGCGAGAGTATGGCTCTTGGGTATTCTTGGGTGAAGTGTTAACAAATCTGGAACTAGAGAGCGATCGCCCACATACTGAACACTGCGGTAGCTGTACTCGTTGCCTTCAAGCTTGTCCCACAAGTGCAATTACTCAGCCTTTTGTCGTTGATGCCAATCGTTGCATTGCTTATCATACGATTGAAAATCGGGCAGACAAATTACCAGAGACAGTCACACCCCATTTGCAAGGCTGGGTTGCTGGTTGTGATATCTGCCAAGATGTTTGTCCTTGGAATCAGCGTTTTGCCCATACAACTGATGTCGCAGAGTTTCAGCCTTATTCTGGGAATCTTGCTCCCCAATTGATAGAATTAGCCCAAATCTCAGATGATGAGTGGGATAAACGATTTACGGCATCTGCCCTGCGGCGGATTAAGCCAGAAATGTTAAGACGGAACGCCCAAGCTAATCTTGACGCATCCAGGCGAAAGAATGACCCAGAAAGTAATTATTTTTGATTTTGATGGCACGATCGCTGATACAGTAGATGCTCTTGTAAGTATTGCTAATCGTTTAGCTGTAGACTTTGGTTATAAACAAATCACTCCAGAGCAATTAGGTTTCCTCAAAAATTTAACATCAAGGGAAATTATTAAGTACTCAGGAGTTTCTTTGTTAAAAATACCTTTTTTGGTGAAAAAGGTTAAAGCAGAATTAAAAAACAAAATCCCGGAATTAAAACCCATTCCTGGAATTCAAGAAGCTTTAATAGAACTCCAAACTGAAGGATATAAACTGGGAATTATCACTTCTAATTCTCAAGATAATGTTATTCAATTTCTCACTATTAATAATTTAGCTCACTTATTTGACTTTATCTACTCTGGGATCACAATTTTTGGTAAAACAACAATAATTAATAATGTATTAAGGCAAAAGCAACTTAAGTCTCAAGAAGTTATTTATGTTGGAGATGAAACTAGAGATATAGAAGCTTCAAAAAAAGCAAATATCCAGGTAATTGCAGTGACTTGGGGATTTAATTCACTTGAAGTTCTAGCAAGACAAAATCCAGATTTTTTGATCCGCCAACCAAGCGAGTTGTTAGAAGTAATCAAAAGTTGTTAGATGCTCAAATCAAGAGCGATCGCAAACATTTTAAAAGTACCTGATAAAACTCTGAAGACAAAGCCTGCACCGAAGTTTGGAGCAGGCTAAACATTTTTTGAAATAATTTATTTCGTGTCAGATACAAACATTAATTTTTTCGCTCACCTTTTTCCAATGCTTTTTTTACTAAATCATCGCTAACATTGGTTATACCCTCAGTCTGTGAATCCCCAACTTCCTTAGCTAAATCTGCATAATCTTTAGGATTACCAGTTGGCTGTGCTTGAGTTTTTACTTCTTCTGTTTTAGGGACATTTTGTTTTGGTGCAGTTGCTTCTTGGGCTGCTGCTGAACCTTCACCTGTACGGTCAATTTCACTAACGCTAAATTGTTGTGCGGCTGCATAATCAGCATCAAAATCAACAGTTGGTGCTTTCTCTTCACCACTAGCGATATTATCAGCAGCTAATTGTGCATCATGAGTGGGGGCTTCATTGACATTTGGTTTCACTTCATCAGGCATAACTTCGCACCTTTGGTATTTTAAGTAACGTTTTTATTGCTGCGGTAATTGTACCAAAGCTATTTGTTATTTACTTGCTCCCTTGGGAGATATTTTTACCTCTATTAAAAGATAGATAAAAGCTGGAATATCTGATTAACCAAACTCTTTCTTGCGGAAGTAGAAGTTAATGATCAAACTCTGGTAAGCCTTAGTTTGGCCCATTAAATAAATGACCTTGGAGACAAATTATGGCTGCAAGTTACGATAAAAGCATTTCTCAAGCCCAGAGCAATGAAACTCAAAAAGCGGTGGATAATTTTAATGCTTTAGATACTGACGCCAAATTAGGCTGGTTGTACTTGGTTTACAAAAAAATGGGTAATTCGATTACTCCTGCGGCTCCCGCTGCTGCTGAACCAGAATTAGCACCAATTCTGCTAGGAGACTATTTGAAATTGTCAGATGAGCAGCAACTAGATATTATGCGGGATATAGTTAACCGCAAGGACACAGAGTATTCCCGTGCTTATGGTGCGATTAAAGAAAACAATCAGCTGTTAGTTTGGTATGCTTGGGCAGTAGCTATGGGAGATACAGTAGTTGGAATGCCAAACAACTACGAGCCAACTAAAGCAACTAATGATTTGCTTTCCCAAATTGAAGGACTAGATTTTGAAGAACAAATGTCGGTGTTGCGGACAATTGCTGGTGAAATGGGCTACACTGATGTGAAGCCGATTGAGACGCAAGCACAAACTGGCAAAACATCAAGTTTGTAATTAATTCAAATCTGCATTTATAATACCAATTTGCCAAAACTTGACTACGCATGAAACGCTTTGTAGAGGCACAACAACATTGTTGTTCCTCTACTCATGCACAGCAAGGTGACTTAAATCGGCTGGTGTCAAATCTGAGTGTACTACTTGACCATCACGAAACCAAACAATCCGCTGGGTTTGACGGGCAACCTCTGGTTCGTGAGTTACCATGACAACTGTGATTCCGCTGGTATTTAGTTCGCCAAAAATGTCTAAGACTTCCTGAGTTGTACGCGAATCAAGTGCGCCAGTGGGTTCATCGGCTAGGAGGACAACAGGACGGTTGACAATGGCACGTGCGATCGCTACTCTTTGTTGTTGTCCTCCTGAAAGTTGAGTTGGTTTGTTGTTGAGGCGGTTTGCTAAACCTACTCGTGTTAGTGCTTCTGTTGAGCGATCGCGTCTTTCGCCAGGGTTTACACTAGCATAAACCATCGGTAGCATGACATTTTCTAAGGCTGACAGTTGAGGTAATAAATGGAATTGTTGGAACACAAACCCCAGCTTTTTGTTACGGATGTGTGCCAATGACTTATCATCCATTTGTGCCACATCGATGTTATCTAAGTAATAATGTCCGGTGGTGGGACGATCTAGACAGCCGATAATATTCATAGCTGTAGATTTACCAGAACCAGAGGGGCCCATAATCGCGCAATATTCCCCCTGTTCTATAACCAAGTTGACATCATTTAGCGCTCGAACTTCGGTTTCTCCACTGCCATAAATCTTGAAAATATTCTCTAGGCGAATGATTGTTGATTTAGGGGCTGGATTGGGAACTAGAGAATCAGTAATTGAAATAGTGTTTGTCATAATAATTTGTTATTGGTTGGTAGAGACGCGATTAATAGCGTCTTTGCAAGAGTTCTATAATTTCTCTACTTAACTTCTTATCTCACAGTATTCGTAGGATTTGTTAGCGATCGCATAACGTACCTTCATCAGGTAGTATGTCAAATTTAGCGCACTTTAGTAAAACACGAGTTCTGTAATTGCGTTGGTGTAGCTACCAAAAGTGTTGCTGATAAATTAGTAAAATACATCACTCTTGCTAATTAATATAGTCACTCTAATCACTTAAAAAACGATTCGCCTTTGAGTTACGATAACACCTGCAAATACCTTGCTGAACACTACCCTGGTGACTTTGCCAGATGCTTACTTGCATCTGAAACCTCAGATATCCAAGTACTTAAAACTGAACTTACCCTCGAACCCATTCGCGCTGATTCCGTGACATTCCTGCAAATCGCTAACCAAATCCTGCACTTAGAGTTTCAAACGACACCCAAATCCACACCCCCGCTTGATTTTCGGATGCTGGATTACTACACCAGGTTGAAACGTCAATACTGGTGTGATATTGAGCAGATATTGATTTTTTCTGCAACCCACCTCCTCAGAAATTGTATTTCAGACTCAATATTTAGACAGAAAAACCAGACACGAGTATCGAGTAATTCGTTTATGGGAAGAAGATCCCACACCACTGCTGGCTAACCCCGCACTTTTACCACTAGCGACATTAGACAGAACCGACTCCCCCGCAGACTTGTTAACTCAAGTCGCTGCTAGTGTCGATATGATTGAAGAAACAGACGAGCGACAAAATATATCAGCTTGTGTTCAGATTTTGGCTGGTTTGCGGTTTGAGAAAAGTTTGATTACACAGCTTTTTAGAGAGGAAATTATGCAAGAATCTGTGATTTACCAAGACATTCTCCAAAAGGGAGAAGAACGAGGAAAGAAACAGGAGGCGCTACAACTGATTTTGCGTCAGTTAACACGTCGGTTTGATGCAATTGAGCCGGAGATGCAACAGCAAATTCGCACATTATCCATAACTCAACTAGAAGAGTTAGCTGAGGCGCTGTTGGATTTCTCTAGTCAAAATGATTTATTGAATTACCTAACGAATATCTCCCTAACTCAATCTAATCAGGAAGATTAAGTTTTGCCATTCCCATTACTAAGCACTTCTCAAAGCCACAATGGGGTCGAGTTTGGCCGCGCGACGTGCGGGAACGACACCAAAGAATAAACCAATACCACCAGAAACACCAACAGCCATTGCGATCGCCACAGGTGAAAGACTCGCTTCTAAAGGAGTCAAGGCTGCCACTAACATGATACCGCTGATCCCAACCCCAGTCCCAACTACGCCACCGATTGCTGAAACAATCACCGCCTCAATCATGAACTGTAGCAAAATATCTTGCTCAGTTGCCCCGATCGCTTTCCGCAATCCGATTTCTTGGGTGCGTTCGGTGACGGAGACAAGCATAATATTCATGATGCCAATGCCGCCGACAAACAGCGATATGCCGGCGATCGCAGCTAGCATAATTGTTAATGCAGCTGTGATTTGACCGACAGTTTGTAAAGCATCCTTTTGAGTGTTGATGGTGAAATCATCTTCTCCGATAATTTTGTGTCGCAGACGTAGTAAATTAGTAATCTGAAACTCTGCTGCATCCACACTCTCTGCATTCTTAGCCGAAGCAGCAATGTAAGTTAACTCTAATCCATAGGGTGAAGTTCGCCCGACAATCCGGTTTGCTACGGTGACAACAGGCATTAATCCCGCATCGTCATAATCAACACCAAGGTTTGAGCCTTTGGCTGTTAGCACCCCAATGATTTGAAAGCTGGCGTTTTTAACTCGTAACTGCTGGCCGATGGGATTACTATTACCAAAAAGTCTTTCTGCTAATTTCGCACCTAGTACAACAACTTGATTGCTGCGCTTCATGTCTACGTCAGAAAAAAACCGCCCTCTAGCAACTTCAAAGTCTCGCACTGTCAAGAAGCTGGGAGTTGTACCAATGATATTGACATCAGTGTTTTTGTTGCGGTAAGTAACCACCTGTCTACTGTTCAATTCCGCAGTAACCGCTGCTACTGTTGGTACTTGAGCCGCGATCGCTTCAGCATCTTCTAAAACTAGTGTTTTTGGCAAATCCAAAGAAATACGTTGAGTTTCACGATTCCCTGGAATCACAAATAACACGTTTGGCCCTAATGACTCTAGCTGACTTGAAACGTACTTTTGCCCTCCTTCGCCAATACCAATCATGGCAATCACTGAGGCATTACCGATGACAATACCCAGCATGGTGAGGGCGCTACGCAACTTATTTGAAAGCAGGGTTTTCCCTGCCATTTGGACGCTTTCTAGGAAGTTCATTTAATTATTATTCTGTTCTTTCGCCTTTTCGGTTTTGTAGTCTTTGGGTGGGTTGATAAAAACGCGATCGCCTGCTTGCAACCCATCTAAAATCTGAGTTTGGTCTTGGATTTGTGCCCCAACTGTAACTTCACGAAATTGGGGTTTATTGTTTTGATCTGGCATCAGTACGCCAGTTTTGCCGTTTTCAGTAACAATTGTCACAGTTGGCAATACTAAAGCATTGTTGACGCGATCGCCCAAAAAGGTCAAATCGACATTTAAGCCAGAACGCAGTTTATCTATGCCGGTATCGAGGGCAACCCGCACCTGAAATGATGTCACACCTTGTTCAACCACGGCTTCGGGAGCAATCAGGCGCACGTTACCTTTAAAGACTTGATCAGGATAAGCATCAGCGACAATTTCTACTTGCTGTCCCTGTTTAATTCTGCCCAGATCTGCTTCTGGGACTTGAGCTAACACTTCTAAACCACGTGCTACAGCGACAATTGAACTAGAAGTTGCCGATGCACTGGTAGAAGCAGATGTTGTGGGTGTGACAAATGAGCCAACATTAGCGTACTTTTGCGTCACAATCCCAGAAAAAGGAGCGCGAATAATCGTATCTTCCAACTGCACTTGCACACCCTTCAACTGAGCTTCAGCAGATGCAACAGCAGCTTGGCGCTGGACAATTTCTTCAGGACGAGTGCCGTCTTCCAACAATACTAAGGCTGCTCTTGCTTCGGTAACAGCTGCTTGGCGTTGGTCGATTTCTTCTTGACGAGTACCACTTTGCACTAGTGATAATCGTTTTCGGGCTTCTTCTAAAGCAGCTCTAGCGCTTTTGTCTTCGCTGATGGCTTGATCTAGTAATTGCTTTTTCTCGGCTCCCTGTTGATACAAGTATTCATAACGCTTTACTTGTTCACTGGTGTAATTCACCTTTGCCTGAGCAGAATCAACTTGAGCTTGAGCTTGAGAAATTTCTTGGGGTCGATTTCCCGCACGAGCTGCGGCTAGCTGGGCTTGGGCTTGGGCTAACCGTGCCTTAGCTTGAGCAATTTCTTGAGGACGACTACCAGCCACGGCTTCAGATAACTGTGCTTGGCTTTGAGTTAAGTTTGCACGGTACTGGCGGATTTGGGCATCGATGTTTGCACTATCCATTCGGGCGAGAATTTGCCCTTGCTGAATGCGATCGCCCTGTTCCACATACAATTGCGCTAGCACTCCGGGATTCTTCGGACTAATATTCACGCTCTGAACTGGCACTACCTTACCACTAGCAGTAATCCGCAGAGTGACGCTTTTTGCTTCTACAGGCAAGGTTAGTTGGGCAACATCTTCCTCGCTTGTGCTTCGTACATAGTTGTAGGCGGTAGTTGTGCCAACAACCAAAGAACCCGCCGCTATTAGCCCAATTAGCCAGCGTAGTGGATGCTTAACTTTGCCAATAACGGGAATTTCTATATGCGTAGTCATAAATATTAACCTGAATACTCCTTTGCTTGAGTAGCCTTCTTTGGGAGGGCAGGTACAAGGTAGAGTTAAAAAACTTTTGGACAGGAACTAGACGAATAGGTAAATTAATAGTTGCTTAACTTAACTTCATCATAGCCGTTCAAAATTTTATATGCCTTCACCTGAATGGGTGACTTCACTACTTTTGTTAGGGTAGTCTTACTGAGCCTATAGCTTTCTTAGCCCATTCACAGAGTATAAAAACTAACTTTGGTTATTTACAAGAAGCAATACTTCTCGGTTAAAGGTGAGCCTAGGTTCAGGTGTGCAAGCAAAAAGAAGCTGCTAAGCTGATGCGATCGCAGAAGTTTGAATAAAGTAGGTAGGTATAATTAAACATAAAATAAAATCTTAGTTCGTAGTGAGCGATAAATCGCTCAAAACAAGGATTATCAAGACTAAAGTCCCGACTCTTCTTTTAAGGTCGCCGCTGCTTTGTAGCTTGGCTTTTGCGTAGGGATACGGGTGACACTCGTTCGCCTTGATGTCGTAGACAAAACTCACTACCATTGCGAAGACAGTTAGTCGCTCATGTGGAGACACTGCGTTACAAAGACAGCGCTGTGGGCGGCTTTGCCGACTTAAAGCAACTGGCGTGGTAAACCCCCTTCTCTACGAGAAGCTCCGCCAACGCGTAGCGTCTCGTAGAGAAGACCGCGCTAACTCACTACAAGCTTTAATTTATTTACGCCTAGTTACTTATCATTTTTGATACATTTCCTCGAACCAATGACTTATAAGTTTAATATTTATAAATAATTAAAAAACATATTAATTTCCTTCATCGCTCTCAGCAAAATTAACTTGCTCATAAAGATTGCTAAGTTGAATTTGAAAATCTACCGTTTGCAGTAATAAAGTTGCAGATTCACCTTCCAGTTCAGTAAATAACCATTGACCTTCAGCAGTTTTTACATACTGCATAACATGATGGTAATATTGGTCAATTAAAACATATTCTTTAAATTCTGGAATTGAGCGATAATACAAAAATTTATCTCCTTGGTCATAATTTTTAGTCGATTTAGATAAAACTTCCGTGATGAGCAAGGGATTTATGACAGTAGTCGTATTTGTTCCTGTATAAACAGATTGCCCCTGAATTACCATTACATCTGGATAGGTATGCTGCCGATAACGGGGTATCCACAAACGTACATCACTGATATAAACATCATAATTTTTGCCTCTCAAAGCAAACTTTAAGTAGGCATAAAAGTTGCCTGCAATTTTATTATGATTGGTAGTACCACCCGTCATCGGGACGATTTCTCCATCGCGGTATTCGCTTTTATATTCAGCCTTTTCTTCAAGTTCTAAATACTCTTCAACTGTGTAATAACGTTTTTGTGTTTCTAATTGCATAAAGATACCATTTATTACTCAACTGCTAAATAGCAATTAATCCACCCCTAAATGCATTTCAAGAGCAGCATTTATTAATTTTATGATTGCCCTTAGTTTAAATCTTTTAATTGCCACTGAAGTGCTCTTTTAGCTTGAATCACTGCGACCGCGTCTTTGACATTCTCATCTAGTACGCATTCTGGAAACGCTGCTACAACTTCTTCAATCTTTTCCATAGGATACCACCAACTTTGGCTTTCCCGATGAAAACGCCATCCTTGTATCGATCTGGCTTTGATTTGAAAAGTTCCTCTTGGGTCACAGGGACTAATTACCACCACTGCATTAAAGTCTTGACGAATTTCGATACGCTTATCTGGTTTTTGTGCATCTAGCTGACGAGCATATTGCAACACCTGTTGTGCAAATATCTCTGGTACACGAATGGCTTTAGTCGGTAAATGCCGCCATTTTGGGAGATATGGGATTAAATTACGAGCATTACCACGTTTATTCACCATTTTAATCTCCGTAATTTTTAATTTATTCGATTATTGATGCTAATGTTACTGATTGCTAACAAAGAAGTATCGTTAACAGCCTCTACCTATGGAAAGATATATACTGAGAAAATTTTTATTAATCCGCCACATTGACCACATGTAGAGACGTTGCAACGCAACGTCTCTACTAATTTCTACCTACGCACCACTACTAAAGTCCCCCTTTTTGTCCAGTTGTACAGCCTACGAGCCTGCTGGACTCGTAAATTCACGCAACCGTGGCTGACTGGAGTTCCAAAACGATTATGCCAGTAAGCACCATGAATGGCGTAACCTCTATAAAAATACATTGTGTAAGGGACATCAGGAATGTTGTACCCCCTGCCTCGCATCCGATGAGTGCGATACTTAGAATTGATCCGAAATCTACCGATGGGTGTGGGAGTTGATCGCTTACCTCCCGAAATTCGGTATGAATAAACAAGTTTTTTACCTTCCCATGCACGTAACCTTTGCTCAGATAGGTCGATTTCAATCCAGCGAGGTTGGGATACTTGTCTAATGTCAGATACTATGATGCTATTTTCATTTACTGACCCGGTAGCTATAGCAGAGTTGTGATCACCTCTTGTTAACGGTGGCGACCAGGAAAACAACGTCGCCACTATGAGCGCCACGCCTGTACAAAAAGTTTTTGAGCTACGAATTCCGCCACTGCGAATCCAGTTTTGCATTATGCATCACCTTCTAAACTACGCAAAAATCATGAAGTAATTTTCTGGAACGCTACAAATTTCCAGAGCGACTTCTAGCTTCCTGTGGAGGATTTACGCAACTCATCCGCAGATGAAATGATAAAACAAGAGAAATGGCTTTTCGGCATTTTCCTCTTGTCTTCCATCTTCTTAATTGATTTGGTTATACCCACCAATCGAGGCATATAATTCTGTTTCCTTAAGCTCGATTTTGGCGTTATTGGTATTTTTGATTTAGCTGTAACTATCAGCAAATGCAAACTTTCCCTAATTTCATATTTGCATTTGGAATTTCACACAGGAATTGTCAGGATTTACGCTTATTTCTGTAGGGCAAATCAGATGAATGCTCCCTTCTATATTCTATTTCAAGTTTAATATCCCGACTCCGGAGATTCCCATTAGAAAATCTCGTTTTCATCGGTCAATTGTCTTGATTTGTAGTTATTTCTGATTTTGCTAAAAGATAGTTTTAGCTATACTTAATTATTTATGAATAACCACTGGTGTTCCTAATGATGCCCACTTGAATAGCCATTGAGCATGTTTAGGTGCGAGATTTACGCAACCGTGGCTGACTGGAGTGCCAAATCTTTTATGCCAGTAGGCTCCGTGAATACCGTAATTACCTTCGTAAAACATCGCATGAGGAACGTTAGGAACGTCGTAGCCCCTACCCCGCATCCGCGTAGACTTCAACTTGGATTGAATTTTAAAAGTCCCAATACGTGTGGGAGTGGATTTTTTGCCAGAAGAAATCTTGGCCCCATAAACAACTTTGTTACCTTCCCAAGCTATTAACCGTTGTTTTGAAAGATTAATTTGAATCCAACGCCGTTCAGATTGTTGTAGTGTCTGGATTTGTTGAGCAATTATCTGATTTTTGGAATTCGCCCAAACTTCGCCTGCACCAAGATTAACAACACTCAATGAAAGTGCTGTACCAGCGAGGAGTATTTTTAAGCGACGCGCCCAGTCAGAAGAAATTAGGGTTTTCATGGTAAATACACTCAAATAATGGAGTCTTGGGAAAGTTGTCAGGTTTCACCTTTACTTCCATGTCTATTGCTGCAATAGACGTGAGTTTTTGATGATTTCATCCTAATCTAATTTAACTGCTGTATCAGGTTTTTTGCCTGACTTGCGATCGCTTCCCAATTTTCATTGGTGACAAGCTTTTTGGGAAATAATTCACCACTTAAACCTACGGCGATCGCTCCGGCTTGTAAAAATTCTTTGGCATTTTCCAGGGTGACGCCGCCAGTAGGAATCAAGGGAATGTGACCCAGGGGGCCTTGTAAACTTTTGATATATTTTGCTTGTCCCATTGCTTGCACGGGAAACACTTTCACGCAACTAGCGCCCTTATTCCACGCGGTAACAATTTCTGTAGGAGTCAGTGCTCCTGGGATAATAGGTACATTCTTTTCTACCGCAGCTTGAATCATTGCCGGATCAACATGGGGTGTGAAGAGGAATTGCGCCCCACATGCGATCGCTTCTTGTAGCTGCTGCACATTAAACAGCGTACCAGTGCCAATTATACAGGCTGGTAACTCCGAACGTAGTTGAGTGATTAATTCTGCGGCGCGATCGCTATTCCAGGTAATCTCAATTAGCTGCATTCCACCAGACGCTACAGCCATTGCCATTTGCTGTCCCAACTTCATTTTGGGGGCGCGGATAACTGCGATCGCTCGGTGTTGTTGCAACTGTGATAACCAAAGTTGATTAGACATTTTGACTCTGACTGGAGATTGGGTATGGGGGTTAGGTAACTCTTAATGTGTTGCTTTTTGTTAAAAACGCTACAAATAATAGCTGATATTTTGTAAAGCAAACTTGACACAAAGACAAGTAAAGTTTACGATAAAATTCAGGCAAGGCAAAAACTATGCGAATACACTAGTTTTTTTAGCCAAGCAATGCAAAATCGTTTACGTCTTCTTAGAACTCAACGCAATTGGTCACAGGCGGAATTAGCAAAACTTTTAAGCGTGAGTCGTCAAACCATCAACGCTATTGAAGTTGGCAAATACGACCCAAGTTTGGCCTTAGCTTTCAAAATTGCCAAGGTGTTCCGCTATCCTATTCAATTCATCTTCTTACCAGAGGAAAATTCTATGTTTGAAAGATTCACCGCCAAAGCATATCGGGCGATCGTGCTTGCACAAGGCGAAGGTGAGCGCTTAGGGCATCAATTTGTTGGTACTGAACAGATTTTGATTGGATTAATTGCAGAAGGCAATGGTCTTGCGGCTAAGGTTCTCAAGTCTGCTGGTATTACCCTTGAGGCTGCTCAAACTGAAGTGGAAAAAATTATTGGTCGTGGGACTGGAATTCAAGGCGTAGAGTATCCCTTTACTCCCAAAGGTAAGCAAGTTTTGGACTTAGCTGTTGAAGAATCTCAGAAATTAGGTCACACATTCATTGGTACAGAGCATCTTTTGCTAGGTGTACTGAGTGTCTCCGATGGGGTAGCAGTGGGGGTGCTCAAAAAGCTAGGCGTAAATCTGAAGAACCTTTGGCAAGAAGTGTTGACAGAAATTATGTCTTTAGGCGTACCAGCTGTAGCTATCAGTCCTAATCGAGGTTTTACCCGTGAGTATGACTTGAATGAGTCCCCGCCTGATTTTACCTCTGGTGAAATTAGCGCTCGCTTTTGTGCATTTTTGTTTTCTTGGGTAGAACCGCGCAAATTAGGGCACATCATTGGCTCTAGAGGTGGGTTTCAGTTACCCAATGGAGATATAGTCGCGCCGCGTATCTCATTCTTTTCACGGGAACGCTTGAAGCGAGTACCGCGAACTTACCCCGAATTAGTACCTGATCTAGTAGTGGAGATTAAATCTGCCTTTGACCGATTGATATCTGTGCAGCAAATAATTCAAAGATTTTTAGACTTGGGAGTAAGGGTAGCACTATTAATTGACCCAGATTCTCAGACTGTATCAGTTTATCGACCGAGCAGCGGAGTGACGGTATTAGGAAATGGGGAAAAGCTTACTGTCTCAGAGTTATTTCCTGAGTGGGAACTTGTAGTATCTGAACTTTGGCCTCCTGTGTTTGATTGAGAACGCTCAATACTTAAACAGTCAGAAAGAACACAATGAGGATGATGCTGAGGACAAAAGCAAACAACAGCGCATATTCAAATCTGCGACTAAAAAACCCGACAACGGCAACCAAGCTTAGCAACAGAATTGTAATGCCAATATACTGTTCGCGTTGCCAGCCTTTGGCAATTAGTGAATCTTTGGGAGTTATACCGGGGGAGGGAATTTCTTGAACTGTGCTTGGTGTTCGCTTTGGCACTGGTAATTCTTCAGTTGGTACCATAAAAATCTCACCTTAAGTGTGGAAACTAAAATCTAGCTGCGGCTTATTATGAGAAGTTTGAACTAGCTGGCGATCGCCGATAATATTTCCAGTAGTATTTATTTTTCATCAATACCCTTGCTTATGCATTTACGAATATACAAAATAGACGATACCGAAGAAATTATCAAATTATTTTATGACACCGTTCATGAGATAAATATTCATGATTACACAAAAGCCCAAGTAGACGCTTGGGCATCGGCAAATACAGATATCGAAGTTTGGATTAAACGTTTAGGAGATAAGTTTACTTATGTGGCAGAGGAGGATAATAGAATTATTGGTTTTGGGCAATTAGAAGCAAATGGTCATATTGATTGTTTTTATTGCCATAAAGACTTTCAAAGGCAAGGAGTTGGCACACAAATTTTAGAACACATTGAAGCAAAGGCAAGAGCTTTAGAGATTAAAAGGTTATTTACAGAAGCCAGTATTACAGCTAAACCTTTCTTTGAAAACAAAGATTTTATTGTTGTTAGAAAGCAAGAGGTAGAGCGTAAGGGTCAAAAATTCATCAATTTTGTCATGGAAAAGCTTCTTTCTTAATTGAATTACTCAATTTGCTTTTAATCAATCTTATAGGCGTTTTTTCTATTATATCTAAACTCACGTATGGAATCAATTATAGTTAGTATTAATCCATACATCTATCTAAATTAATAAAATTGGTTGTAATTTTTGTCTGCCTTGAGAAGGAAACAGCGGTTATACCATTAGAAAGAAGTTATTGTTTTTTCCACTCTCTAAAGTAAATTAAAGAAGAAAAGTACTCTGACCAAGATTACTCACATTCTTATCTCTTTTGAGTTTAAAAAATTACGGTGGTCAGATCCCCGACTTCTTTCTTTAAGAAGTCGGGGATCTGACCAATAGCCCAGTAATTACCATCGGCATATTCCAAAGATTTGGATGAAAATTTTACCATTTCGTAACTTTTTCGATTTTTAACCCTGTCCGCTTCACCATTGCTTATTGATAAATTCCCTGTATTTTCATTCAGGAAAACAACTATGACCACACAGGAGCAACTGCACCAATGGCATGAGCTGGCACAACAGTTGCGTGTAGATAGTATTCGCGCCACAACTATTGCCGGTTCGGGTCATCCTACTTCGTCGATGTCTGCTGCCGATTTAATAGCGGTTTTAATATCTAAATATCTGCGCTACGACTTTGACAATCCACATTACCCCAATAACGATCGCTTCATCCTCTCAAAAGGACATGCTGCACCGCTACTTTATGCCATGTATAAAGCTGCGGGTGTAATCACCGATGAGGAATTGCTGTCGCTGCGAAAATTGGGGAGTCGTTTGGAAGGTCATCCTACACCAGTTTTGCCCTGGGTTGATGTGGCGACCGGCTCTTTGGGGCAAGGATTGCCGATTGGTGTAGGAGTGGCTCTAGCAGGTAAATATTTAGATCAATTGCCATACCATGTCTGGGTACTACTTGGTGATAGTGAAACAGCCGAAGGCTCGGTATGGGAAGCTTTTGATCATGCTGGACACTACACCTTAGACAATCTAATTGCCATTATCGATGTCAATCGACTAGGGCAGCGTGGTCAAACTGAACTTGGTTGGAACACACAAGCTTACGCTACTCGTGCCAGAGCCTTTGGCTGGCAAGCGATTGAGATTGATGGTAACAACTTGCTGGAGATTGATCAAGCATTTAGCGCCGCTTTGAGCATTAACGATCGCCCCACGGTAATTATTGCACGGACAAAAAAAGGCAAAGGTGTGGTTGCTTTAGAAGATTTAGGTGGTTGGCATGGCAAGGCACTGAAACTAGAACAGGAAAAAAAGGCGATCGCCGAGTTAGGCGGTGAACGTCACATTATAATCCAGGTAGATAAGCCCGAAGAACAAGTCCAACCCGCTACAATCGCTAATCCTCAACCGTTACAACTTCCCACTTATGAGAAAGGTGCAAAGGTAGCAACACGTCGCGCTTATGGTGATGCTCTCAAAGCTTTGGGAGCGGCTCGACCTGATGTAGTTGCCCTTGATGCCGAGGTGAGCAATTCCACTTACGCTGAAGATTTTGCCGAAGCCTTTCCTGAGCGCTACTTTGAGATGTACATTGCTGAACAGCAACTAGTAGCAGCTGCGGTAGGTTTGCAAGTGCGACAATACAAACCCTTTGCTTCTACCTTTGCCGCCTTCTTGAGTAGAGCCTACGACTTTGTACGCATGGCTGCGATTTCACGCGCCAACATTAAATTAGTGGGTTCTCATGCTGGGGTGTCAATTGGTGAGGATGGCCCTTCCCAAATGGCATTGGAGGATTTAGCAGCCTTTCAAGCGGTGTGGAATAGTACCGTACTATATCCGAGTGATGCCAATCAAACTGCTAAACTAGTAGCTCAAATGAGCGATCGCAATGGAGTTGTTTACCTCCGCACCACACGGGAAAGTACGCCAGTAATCTATGGTGCTGATGAAGAGTTTCCCATTGGTGGTAGCAAGGTAGTTCATAGTTCTCAAAAAGATCAAGCCACTGTAATTGCTGCTGGTATTACTTTACATGAAGCGCTTAAAGCCTGCGATCGCCTGATAAATGAAGATATCACGGTACGTGTCATTGATGCTTATTCTGTCAAACCCATTGATATGCAGACACTTCATCAAGCTGCACGCGATACAAATGGTAATTTGGTAGTCGTCGAAGACCACTGGAGTGAAGGCGGATTAGGTGCTGCTGTGCTTGATGCTTTTGCTGGTACTAGTAATACTCCCACCTACAACGGCCCCCAACTGCGAATAATAAAGCTAGCAGTGCATGATATGCCAGGTTCCGGCACACCAGAAGAACTGCTTCATGCCGCCAAAATTGACGCCGATGCTATTGTTGAAGCCGTGAAATCGCAAGTTAGACAGCCTATAGGGGTATCAGCTAAGTTATATGCCGAGCGATGATGAATAGACTTAAGACTTTTTCTTATTCACTTATCAAGTGTTAGTAGTTTACCAATCCAAAAATGATCTGTGTAGGTTGGCAAAAAGGAAAAGAAATAAACCTTTCCCCCTTACCCTTTACCCAGACAAGTTTACACAAGCAAACTAATAGTCACCCACCATAAAATATCTCACTTGAATTAAGTCGCCAGTATGAGGCAAACCAGCATCAGAGTTTTTACGCTTGGAGATAGATATTTTAAATAATTTGGGAACAGCATATGCCTCTTCACAAACTTGAACATTTTGACCCAAACTATCGAGAAACATTTGGCGGTGATGATGTTAAAGCGTTAGATGTTTATACTCAAGGCGGAGAAAGAATAGGCTCAGTTGCCGACGTTTTAGTTGATCAAGACGGTCGTTTTCGGTATTTAGTTCTTGATACCAGCTTAGATTTCGTTAGTAAGAAAATACTACTACCTATTGGTCTTTCCCGCATCAATTATCCTGAAAGACGCGTCTCTGTGAATGGACTAAGTAAACAGCAAATAGAAAATTTACCTGAGTACAGAGAAGATGCGAGCATTGATCAAGAGTATGAGGAAAAAGTACGCAATGTATTTCGCTCCTCAACTAGCAATGCAATTTATGATCGGGAGACATACAATTACCAGCAAGAACCAGCTTTATACGATTTAAATGAGCAATATAATCAAACTTTCAGACTTTATGAAGAACGGTTAATTGCCAATAAGCACCGTGTCAAAACTGGAGAAGTAGCAGTTAGTAAGCACATTGAAACGGAAACTGCACGCGTTGCAGTACCCGTTCAAAAAGAACGTGTTCTGATTGAGCGAGTTCCGCCAACACCAGGAGGCACAGTAATAGATCCCAATGAACTTAAGTTCCAAGAAGGAGAAGTCGCACGCATAGAAGTATACGAAGAAATGCCTAACATTCATAAAGAAGCATTTGTGCGTGAAGAAATTCGAGTCAAGAAAGTCGTAGAGCGAGATACTGTAGAAGCACAAGACACAATTCGTCGAGAAGAGTTAGATGTAAATACAGCGGGTGAGTTACATGTGGATGAAAATGGTGGGACTACACATCAAGCAATTTAAGTAGCTAGTCTATAAATTTGTTAGGCACGTTTTTAATAAGAAAGTTATGCAGGCAGAGTAAATTTTTCTCTCTGCCTGCACTTTTAATTTTGCCAACAATAATGCATTCAGATTAATTACATTTTCAAAATTATATACTGAAATATTTTATTTATTTGTCTGCACAAAAAATACCTATAACTTTTGATGCTGCGTGATTGAGACAATTCATTCGCTGGAAGGAGGTAGAAAAGTAAAGAAATGCCTAATTTAGAACTATGTTATACAAAAAGCTTGAGGGCTAATATATGGTTCTTTACAAATTAGAAGATTTTGAGCCTAATTATCGAGATACTTTTGAAGGTCGGGAAATTAAGGGACTTGGTGTTTACACAGAAGGAACTGATGAAAAGATTGGCTCTGTAAGTGATGTTCTGGTAGATGAAGAAGGTCATTTCCGCTATCTAGTAGTTGACTTAGGTTTTTGGATTTTTGGCAAGAAAGTATTGCTCCCAATTGGTCGTACCCGTATTGACTATAATGTTGACCGCGCCTACGCCGTTGGTATGACCAGAGAGCAAGCAGAAGCTTTACCTGAGTTTGATGAACGCCAAACTCTTGATTACGACTATGAAGAACGGGTACGTGGAGTATATCGCCGTCCCGGAGACTACAACACTGTACCTGTAGAAGCATCAAGGCCTTTAGAAGCATCAGCAGCTTTAGGTACAGAATATCAGCCAACGACGACCCCCACCCCCACACCAACTTACAACCGCGATAACTACACTTACGAGCATGAACCTGCTTTATACGGGGTAAATGAGGGAAATAATCAAACCCTGAAATTGTATGAGGAAAGGTTAGTTGCCAACAAGAGACGCCAAAAAACTGGAGAAGTAGCGATTGGCAAACATGTTGAAACCGAAACTGCACGAGTTGCAGTACCAGTAGAAAAAGAAAGAGTTGTAATTGAGCGTGTAACTCCAACAGACGCCGGAACTGTTGTTTCTCCTGGCGAAGCTAACTTCCGCGAAGGCGAAGTTGCTCGTATGGAAATTCACGAAGAAACTCCTGAAATTCGCAAAGAAGCATTTGTGCGTGAAGAAGTTAGAGTCAAAAAAGTCGTGGATCAAGACACAGTTGAAACTCAAGAAACTGTGCGTCGTGAAGAGTTAGATGTGGATGCTTCTGGTCTTCCAATTGAAGAACGTTAGACGACATAAATAGACATTAGTTATTAGCTAAGGACTAATGTAATACAGTACAGGTGGGGCTGTCTGATTAGCTTTGCCTGTACTGCTAATAGCTTAAATATGGTAAAAAAATTTGATTTAGCTGAGTAAAAATCAGTTTATATTTGTATATAAATAACTAGCGATGGTACAAAACGTTGGACAGGCAAAATTAAAATCTCGCGTTAACAACTTATTAGCCGACCTGAAAACAAAGGTAAAAAATTTTACTGTGTTCGATAAGCAAGGTCAGCGAGTAGGCGAGGTTCAGGATTTAGTTGTAGATGCCAATCATCAACTAAATTTGATTATATCTAAGCAAGTGAATCAAAAAAATTTAGAATACGGTCATCAGTTGGGAGATCAGTATTCTCTATTTAGATTGCAGAGTCAGAAAATAAAAAAAATTGATAAACCGACTAAATCTGTTTTCATAGATCTAGACCACTTAGAAATAGAGCATATGCCTGAATATTTAGGAACAGAAACACCAGGCGACCAAAAACTATCAGGTAACTCAACTGAGCAAATAGTGCATAGTCAAACTATAAATAATCAGGTTGAGTCAGTAAATTTAGCAGAGGTTGAGGAAGAAAAAATTATTCGGCTACTAGAGGAACGATTATTCGTTGAAACTGGTAAACGGAAAGTTGGAGAGGTTATTGTTCGCAAACAAATCGAAACCCGGATGATCCAAGTTCCCATCAGGCGAGAGAAGCTTATTGTTGAACAAGTGAGTCCAGAACACAAACAACTTGCAGAAATTGATTTAGGAGAAGGGGAAATTCTTGACGTTGAGTTAACTGAAGCTGAAAGATTTGGAATTACAAATTTTGATAGTGGTTTAACAGTGAGTGGTGAATTTAGTTCGCCTAAAATTGCTAGTTTACTATTGAATGCGATCGCTCTAGAACGAAATCAGGGATGCAAGCATGTACGAGTGACTATTGCTGTTGAAGATGAGTCACGCCAGAAAAAATATCAAGAGTGGTTTGACCGCTGTTCTAAAGGTCAACAACCAAAGTCTGAAAAATAAACTCATAGCAACTTAATCAACAGTAGGGTGGGCAATGCTCGCCCTATATTTTTACTACGAATTTTATCATTTGATTTACTTTTATTTAACTTGATTTGCATATCTTTTGCGAGTAACTATTGCTAAAAATAATACTAAAAAAGTAAGTAATCCAGCTAAATATAACGGATAGCTATAGGTATTAGGATTCGATTGATGAATCAACATTCCGGCAATTACAGGCCCAACACCATTGGCGATGCTTAAATACGATGCGTTCAAACCCATTGCAGTCCCTTGGTCTTGAGGATTAGCGTTGAGAGAAATTAGTGTGTTAATCATGGGTTGAACTAAAGAATTAAACAGAGAAAAAAGTATACTAACTCCTACAAAGTAAACAATGTTTGGCCAAACTGGCATCAGGACAAATGAGAAACTGCGAATAAATAAGCCTAGAAATAATATACTAACAAGGTTAAATCTTTGGCTAAGAAGTGAGACACCCCAAGTCTGCATGATTACGCCTAGTACTCCAAATGTGAGAAACATCAGTGTCAAAGACTGGCTATTTTGACCCAATACATTAAGAAAGTAGGGTTGAAAAGCATAAGTAAAAATAGTAAAAGTTGTGCCAATAAAAAAGTTAATTATCAGCAGAATACCGACTTTAGGTATAGCCAAACCTCTGATTAAATTTCCTAAACCTAAATCAAAAATGTTGTGAGCTTTTTCGGCTCGATTTTGTAGAGTTTCAGGTAAATAAAAGACTGTAATTAAAAGCGCTACAAATGCGATCGCACCTGAAACTAAAAATGCAGCACCTAAAGAAATCTGCTGTGCTAATAAACTCGTGACTGGCCCTAATACAAAGCCTAACCCCAATGCTGCCCCATAAATCCCAAATCCACGAGCGCGATTTTCTGGAGTGGTAATATCTGAAATAACCGCTTGAGCAACAGAAGTGTTGCCTCCGGTAACGCCATCTAAGAGTCGAGCCAGAAAAAGAACAACTGCTGTTGTCGCAGTTCCAGCTATTAAGTTAGCGATCGCAGTTCCAGCTAAACTGATAATCAATAAAGGCTTGCGTCCAAAGCGATCTGAGAGTTTACCGATGACGGGAGTTGCAAAAAACTGAGCTATGGAGTAAATCGAAAATAGCAAACTGGTCTGGAAATCGCTAAGCCCGAATTGTTTGCCATAAAGATAGATAATGGGAATTAAAACTGTAAAACTCAAGGAATTAATAAAGGCAATTAAAGCAGTAATCCAGAAATTTCGATTCATCAGCGATATATAACCACCAGGTTGTAACTTTGCGATCGCTCACACTGCAACTAAAAACAGCTACTTTTCAATAGTCATACTACCACTCGCCGTTCTTTTGGCTACTCCCAATGAAATTTCGACTGAAGAGACTTTCACAAAAGCAACGACAGCGTTTGATCCCACGAATTCATATCAAAATCCAAGATGGACAGTTTGAAATTATGGGTATGGGTGTATGGTATTCCTACTGGCGTGACCCATACCATCTGCTACTAACAATTCCTTGGACTGCCTTCCTGGCTTTAATAGCTGTTTTGTATGTGGGAATTAATGCCCTGTTTGCCTTAGCTTATTTAGCAGGAGGCGATTGTATTGAAAACGCTCGACCAGGCTATTTTTTAGATGCTTTTTTCTTCAGTGTGCAAACACTAGCATCTATCGGCTACGGTGCGATGTATCCGAAAACAACTTATGCCAATACCATTGTGACGATTGAAGCAATGGCAGGTTTGGTGGGAATTGCTGTGATGACGGGACTAGCTTTTGCCCGATTTTCTCGACCAACTGCGAGGGTTCTCTTTAGCCGTGTAGCGGTGATTACACCTCACGAGGGAATGCCCACTTTAATGTTTCGCGCCGCTAATGAACGCCGCAACCAGATTTTAGAGGCACAGATGCGCGTGTACCTGATGCGGGACGAAGTGACGGCAGAAGGACACTTAATCCGTCGCTTCCACGATCTCAAACTGCTGAGAAGTCAAACCCCTAGCTTCATGTTAAGTTGGTCAGCGATGCATCCAATTGATGAGTATAGTCCTCTGTATGGAGTGACACCTAAGTCGCTAATTCAGACGAAAACTACTCTTGTGATCTCGCTAAGTGGCATTGATGAAACAGTTGCACAGGTTGTCCATGCCCGTCATCACTATAGTGCTAATGATATTTTGTGGAACTATCGGTTTGTCGATATTATTCACTACACAAACGAAGGGCATCGCTACATCGATTACAACCACTTCCACGATATTTTACCCTTAGATTAAGTAATAAATTACGATTAAAACTGCTCTTGAGTATCAGAAGTTTCATTGAGCAGTGTTGGTAATGGTTTAACGACAACCCGACCATTTTCAACCACAGTACAATTTTTAACCGCACTCTTGCTGTGGTTAACTGGGACATCCTGGCACTGGTTTTGATGGAAGTTATTTTGCTGTTGTTGTTGGTTGAGGGCAACGACACAACAGGCGCAAGATGGGAGGGACATAAAAGATATTTTGATCTCTATATTAATTATCGCGCTGCTGATATGGTTTGGCTAAAAAATTTGCGCTGTTCAGATCCCCGACTTTTTTGAGAAGTTGGGGATCTAACTCATGCTGACCCAAATTATTAGACCTCTTGCAAAAGTCAGAAAACTATTAGTGTCATTCTGACCAGAACGTAGTGGAGGGTACCCCTACGCAAAAGCCAAGCTACGCCTTGGTTCCGCAGGAAAGAATCTCCGAGATGTTTCGCTCCGCTCAACATGACAATTTAAGCATTTATGCAAGATATCTATTAACTTAAATTTATTTCATCAGGGATTATTCCGTAGGTGCAAGGCTATGAATGCAGGCACTTGTTTCAATATGCTTAGAACGTATTTGATATATCTAAAACAAGTAAACCAGAAAGCGGTATATCTCCCGCCCCGCTTTCCTCCCTGCTTAAACTTATTTTGTAGGGTTAAACAGCGGGTTGTTCTAATGAAAAAATTTCTAAAATACCTGAGTTTAGGGCTATTATCTACTGTTTGTACTGCAACTCCTGGACTGGGAGCCGATCGCATCAGCTTTTATTACCCTCCCTTTGGGGAGTTTTCTTTGCCAGTTAACTCGCTGGAAACTTTTGCTAAAGAAGGCAAAATCGATGAAGACCTGTCATTTTATGCCAGTCGTGCAACTCCTGAACAACTCGCTCAACTCCGGGATCTACTCCAGCAGCGTTTTAATGTCACTCCTACTTTAGTGTCTCAAGTTACCTACTCACCTGTAGGCGAGCAGTTAATGAAGCGTTTAGGAGAATTATTACTTACTGAGTCTCGCCAAAATGGCTTCTATGCCATACGCGCTGCTTTAATTTTGGCTGCTGTTGATAAAGATGGCTTAACAGTCTTGAATTTGCTGCGTAGGTTTCCCAGCAATACTATGCGGGTAAATTTTACAGAGGGGTTAAGAATAGTCGATGATTTGTCGCAATTGCTTGAAACAAGAGATCAGGTTGTGGCTTTTCTGCAAAAAGAATCAATGGCTCAAGCAGCCATTTCAACTGCTGACTTTTCGCAACAACTTGATTTGCGATCGCCTGGAAAATTCCGCTGGGATATCAAAAACTTGGAGCTAAATGACATTACTCGCAATCGCCGGATGCCAGTGGATCTCTATTTACCTGTAGCAACCCCACAAAGTACACCAGCTACCTCCTCGCCGCCCTTTCCCCTGATGGTAATTTCTCACGGCGTCGCCTCAGACCGTTCTACCTTTGTCTACCTGGCAAAACATCTAGCATCTTATGGCTTTGCTGTCGCCGTGTTGGAACACCCTGGTAGTAACGCCGAACGCTTTGAGCAATATTTTTCGGGTTTGGCAGGCCCACCAGAAGCCCAGGAATTTATTGATCGACCTTTGGATATCAAGTTTCTACTTGATGAACTCCAGCGTATAGAAAAGGTTGATCCTAACCTCCAAGGGAAACTCAATTTCCAGCAAATCGGGGCGATCGGTCATTCGTTTGGTGGTTATACTGTTTTGACTTTAGCGGGAGCAAAGCTTAACTTTGACCAACTCCGCCAAGATTGTGATTCCAATAACTCATCGTTAAATGTGTCGCTCGTGTTGCAGTGTCAAGCAATTGAGTTACTCCCATTAAATTATCAACTCAAAGACGATCGCATTAAGGTCATCATTGCCATCAATCCTGTTAACAGTTCTGTTTTAGGTAAAAGCGGCATGAGCCAAATTAAAGTTCCTGTGATGCTAGTTACAGCTAGTCAAGATATTTTTGCCCCACCCGTACCGGAACAGATTCGCCCCTTTACTTGGCTTTCCAGTTTCAACAAGTACCTAGTCTTGATTGAAAACGCCACCCACTTTACTGCTATTGACGAACCTACTTCTGAGAATAATGTTTTACCCGTGCCACCTGCCTTGCTGGGCCCTGACCGTACTGCTGCTTATTCTTATGTCAACGCCTTGAGTGTGGCCTTCTTAGAAACCCATCTTCTTAACCGCCCAGAATACCGCTCTTATTTACAGCCATCCTACGCCAGATTCATCAGTAAAGAGCCTCTAAATCTCAGCATTTTCCAATCTTTGCCAATAGATCAGTTAAATCAAATCTGGAATGGGTCAACTCCTCAATCAGCTAAGCCATCAAATCCTCAACCTGTCTCTGCCCCGCCTTAATGTGAGTCCCGCCTCGGAATAAATTCCGAGTCTTATAGCGCAAGTCCTCTAAAGAGGACTCAAGAAAAAATTCAATCCAGTCCACTTGAGTGGACTTTCGCTATTAGCCTAGAACTTAAGTTTTAGGCGGGATGAGGGTTCAGCGTGAAAATTTCTGACTGTAGCCTACAGGCGAGAGAGACGGTTTAGTCTTGTTCCTAGTTTCCGACTGGGAGCGGTCATTGCTGTTCAAGCGGCACGGCAATAAAGGGTATTTCCAGGTAAAACCTAGAAACGAGATTTTAAATTCAATTGAAAACCGCTGTAAGACGTTTGCAAAAAGTCTAATATGTTTCAGGTTGATCAGTTTTGACTATATATATGCAATTGGAATACTGAGATCTTTGTAGTACAGACTAAGCAATGATCCCCGTCTACTGTTACTTAAAAAGCTGATTAGTAATTTGAAATAAATGTATAAAAAATATGCTGTTTTTGTATTTAAAGTTACAGTTTTTTGAGAGAAATTTTGTAAAGCAATCAAGCTTTTTGCAGTCGTGGAGGACGTTTGGAGTGTTTGTCAAGGAATCAAGATATTTTTTGAGCAGTATTCATAAAAACTTATATCACAAAATATTTTCTATATATATACTGGATGTTAACAAGTATTAAGAAATGCTTATTTAAAAAATATTGCAATACCTTGATTTAATTGCTAACGTGTGTATGGCAACGATGCTGATGAGCGCTCTAAGCTAAAAGAGGTAAAACCTATGAGCTATATCCATTCAGCCAACTGTGTTAGGAATTGATTGTCGGGTTAAAAGCGAGAAGTTTCTGCCTCGTATAGATAAATGGTGAGGTATTGCAGATTAACCCAGAAATATCTCGTTGCTGAAGGCTAAGGGCCGTTCTGTTTGCAATTACAACTAATTATTTGTCTTACCCTGTGCCGGGGTGCGAGTAACTCTAAGCGTGTCTCGTCGGCAATGAAGAAGAAATGCGGTAAGACTTAGATTCTGGAGGTTAGAACCCATGAATATTCAAGGTAAGGTTGCTCTAATTACTGGGGCTTCTCGTGGTATTGGGAGAGCGATCGCCCTGCAACTAGCCCAACAAGGTATACAACGGCTGATATTAGTAGCACGCGATCGCCAAAAGTTAGTGGAAGTAGCCCACGAAATCGAGGCAATGGGTGTAGAAACTGCGATCGTGGCATTAGATTTAACTCAATCAGTAGTTGTGAATATTGCCATTGCCCAACTTTGGCGTACTTATGGGCCAATCCATCTACTGGTTAATTGTGCGGGAGTTGCATACCAAAACTCGTTTTTGCAATCTAAACTACCCCAAGTTCAAGAAGAACTCTCTGTGAATTTATTGGGAATGTACACCCTGACAAGCCTAATAGCTCGACGCATGGTCAGCCAAAAGCAAGGGACAATTGTGAATGTGTCGAGTCTGATGGGGAAAGTTGCTGCACCGACAATGGCAACTTACTCAGCTACTAAGTTTGCAATCTTAGGGTTTACCCAAGCCTTACGCCGAGAACTAGCTGAACACAATATTCGAGTGATTGCATTACTGCCTTCTCTCACAGACACAGATATGGTGCGCGACTTAAAATTATTTCGCTGGGTGATCCCCATGACTCCCCAGCAAGTAGCTCAAGTACTCGTCACTGGACTACAAAGAGATGCACCAGAAATTTTAGTAGGATGGCAATGTCATTTAGCTGTGTGGTGTCAACGCCTTGCCCCTTGGTTGCTAGATCTGATTTTACAAATAGCAACTCCGTCAAGAAAACAACAGTCTGGCGAAAAACTCAGGAAACTAATACCAAAACTGAATTTTTCGACGAGAATGCATCGTTTCAGTGATTTGTTCTGGTCAAGAACATGATTACTTTCGTGTCTGCACGCAAGTTGTAAATCAAGACGATTGAGGTTGTCTTGGAACTGCTGCAAGCAATGGCGCTAGCTTTGCAGCAGTCGTAAGGCGATTCTCTCTTGAAAATAGTACGCAAACTTGTACTCTTTTTAACTTATAACTTACGCAAAAAACCTCTCAAACTCTCATTTCTCCGTGACCTCTGTCTTGAGAAGTTCTGAGCGGAGGTTTCCTCCGCTCAGACTTCTCGCTGTGCCTCTGTGGTTCGATTTTCCGTAACCCATGCGTAAGTCCTGTAACTATCAGAGTCAGCAAGCTCCTAACTCCTATCTCCTGTCTCCTAACTCCCTAATAAAGATATCTCAACTAAACAAGCGAGGCTGTTGCATTGATTAGATAATTAAATAGCCTTTATTTCGGAGCAATTCAAAAATGCTTTCCTTCCCTACAACTCTTACTACTTTGCCCGAAATCATTGATGGCTTGCCGAATATATCTGGTTGGGAAACAGAGGTGCTCTCTGTAGTAAACCATGATAAGCCTGTATTTTTACCAACAACCAATATCCGGTTAGAAGATGTAAATGCTGTGTTTGCGATCGCCTTACACATGCACCAGCCAACTATTCCCGCTGGACATGATGGCGCATTCATCAGCAATCTGCAATATATGTTTGAACATCCCAATGAAGGGGATAACCACAATGCTGGCCCTTTTGCCTATTGTTACAGCCGCATGGGAGACTTCATTCCCGAACTCGTCAATCAAGGTTGCAATCCGCGCGTGATGTTGGATTACTCTGGTAATCTTCTGTGGGGACTCAGACAGATGGGACGTAGCGACGTACTCGATAACCTCAAGCGGATTACTTGCGACTCTACTTATCAACCTTATGTAGAGTGGCTAGGTACAATGTGGAGCCATGCCGTTATTCCTTCCACACCTATACCAGATATTAAATTGCATATCATCGCATGGCAACACTACTTTGCTGCAATTTTTGGCTGGGAAGCACTAGCGCGAGTCAAAGGATTTTCACCCCCAGAAATGCATTTGCCAAACCATCCCGATACCCTATTTGAATTTATCAAAGCACTAAAAGAATGTGGATATCGTTGGCTACTTGTGCAAGAACATTCTGTAGAAACAATTAACGGCCAATCTCTCACTCACAAACATTTACCACATCGTTTGATTGCCCGCAATTCTCAAGGCGAAACAATTAGCATCACAGCCTTAATAAAAACCCAAGGCTCAGATACTAAATTAGTTGCACAAATGCAACCTTATTATGAAGCTAAAACCTTATCTAAACAACAAGTAGGAAATGTATTTGTACCGCCAATAGTTAGCCAAATTGGTGATGGCGAAAATGGTGGCGTCATGATGAATGAATTCCCTAGCGCTTTCAACCAAGCTTGGCGGGACATGGTGCAGCATGGTGGAGGAAAATCAGGTGTTGTTGGGGTATGTGGTACAGAATATTTGGAATTAATCGAAGCCGCTGGCTGTAAACCTGAAGATTATCCAACTTGTCAACCAGTGGGACAACATCATATTTGGGAACGAGTTACACCAGATAATTGCCAACCTGAAGCTGTAGAGAATGCTATCAAAGAATTAAAGCAAATCAACCCTAATTTTCACATGGATGGAGCCTCGTGGACGAATCATATCAGTTGGGTAGAAGGATATGAAAATGTTTTGACTCCCATGTACAAATTAAGCAGTTTGTTTCATCAAAAGGTTGATCCATTACTGCAAACCAACTCACCAGAATCTTTTACTAAACAATCTCACTACCGCAGTCTTTTGCTACATAATCTTTTGCTGCAAACCAGTTGTTTTCGTTATTGGGGACAAGGTGCTTGGACTGATTACGCACGCGATATCTACCAACGTGGCGAAAATTTACTGTTATCAACATTTAGAGAATAGCCGTAAAAAAACTTAAGAAAGATGGATTAAAATCAATACTCCAAGAGTGATGCTTGGATATTGATTTATAACATTGGACGTAAGTAAGAAAAAAGTAAGATTTGAATCTCCTGACTGATTTGAAAAGTTTTTTTATAAAAGTTTCAGTCAGGAGCGACTAGATGCCTTGATTGTGAGGTTGTACTTGCGATGCTTGCGGCGAGCGTAGCGATTGCAACTAGAAAAGATTAAGCTAATGCTGCGTAATGTTTTTGTGCGATCGCAGATTTTGCTGAAAAGCAGAGACTGATTACAGTGGTTCTCGTTTACGTGAGGTATACCCGTAGGGGCACGGCATTGCCCATTGGTGTCAACTTAAGCAAAAAGGAACCATAGGATGTAATCTAATCACATCTTGATTGATGTGATTAGTGATACATCATGAGTCCAAAACGTCCCGCGCGAAAAGG
>JAHHHK010000076.1 GCA_019359395.1 Komarekiella atlantica HA4396-MV6 | reverse complement strand
AAGTCTTAGTAAAGCGTTGTAATATTCTCAGTGAAATGAAAGAAGAAATTAGAAATCTAACTAATTATCATTGGCTAAATGTTATTTAATTTATTAGGGTTTTATGGAAACCGGATTTAGTATTAGTAGTGGTTCCCGTTCGATGGAGCGGTTTCAACACACTGCTAATACCAATTTTTTATGAAGCTGCGCTAAATAAAGCCTCAAGAATAAAGTCGTAGGAAGTGAGAAAGGCAATCATGGAAGGTGTAATTTCTTTGAGGAGATCAGTTAGCTTGTACTGTAGTTGTGTGAGCGTTTTACAATTTTCCCATTGCAGTTTAGATTTTAGAAATTCCCAAAACCGTTCAATGGGGTTGAGTTCAGGAGAGTGAGGAGGTTGAAAAATCGGGATGATGTTATCTGGAATATCGAGAGATTTGGCTTTGTGGAAAGATCCTTGGTCGAACTGGATAACTGCGATATCATCACCTAGATCAGCAGACAGCAACTCCAAAAAGTGTTGAAAACAATCACCATTAAGGTAGGGGAACTCGTAGAAAAAGCTGTATCCACTTAGGGGTTCTATGACTCCGTATAAGTAAAAATTTTCGCGTTGCCATTGGCTCAAACCCACAGGTTTAACTCCTCTAGCTGTAATTAAACGTCCTGCAATTGTTTTTAATCCTAAACGTGTTTCATCCTGGCACAAGTACCGTAATCGTTTCCCCGATCCAAATTCCTCCTGCAAGAATTTGAATGCTAGAGGCAGTTTTTTTTAAAGTGAGATAGACTTTCTGGATGTTGTTTGGTGCTTTGAGGACGAGGCACTTTTAATTTCGCACCCAAACGGCTGCGAACCACTTCATAGACTGTTTTATAGGCAAGTGAAAGCCCTAATTCGCTTTTAAGCCATTGTTGAATTTGACCATAGCTTTGAAACCCAGATGGTTCCTGCAACCGCCTTTCCAAGCGTTCTAAGTCTGAACCACTGATACTCGGTGCTTTACCGGGTGCATGTTTGACTTCCAGCAAGCCCCTTTTCCCTTCATCCTTATACTTTCTCACCCAACGAGTTATGGTTGCTTCATCACGCCCTAAACGTTCTGCCAGCTTACGCCTGCTGCTGACTTGACCACTTTTAAGCCAATAAAGCATTTGTAATCTTTCTTTGCTGCTTGCTGTTGTGGCATGTTTGAGAGCTTCCTCTAATTCTTTTTGGCTTTCTGATATCTCGACTTGGAATGGACGACTCATCACAAAATTACTCAATGCACTCATCTATCAGTTTGACGCAGTTTGGCGCATCTTCATACAGAATTGTATAAGAAAGTTGACGGTAGTACAGACTTGTCGCTGTCAAGGTAAGTCTGTCATTGATTTCTTTGCACAAGCTCTAATTGCTGATTCTAATAATTCTCAGTCTCGCCCTTCTTTACTTCCGCAATATTAGACCTGAATCCTTACCTTTTTTTTATTCTTTTATTCAGAATAACCGGAAAGTGACAGAAGCTGTTTACGGACGCTATCACTTCAATTATGGATGGAAGAAACAAAATTAAGATGCATTGAAAAAAATTACACTTTTATTGTGTCCTGACAGTTAAGACCGATCCCCCAATGGTGCTTTGTCGCCCGTACAGAAGCTTGGTTCTGGGTTGAGACGGTTATGACATTGGTGAAATGGTTGCTACGATTATCCCGTTTAGGAGACTGTATTTATCCGTCAACCCAGGTCAGGGCACACCTCCAATTGCTAGTATGACTCCGCATTCGTGAGGAAGCCTTTGATGATGAAAACACCAAAGTCCAAATCCCGTTCCCATCAACCAAGTGCGAATGAAACTTCTGACTTAAGACCAATCAACCCAAATGCAGCGGGTATTGATATCGGTTCAGAATTTCACTGGGTGAGTGTTCCAAAAGATAGAGCCTCCGAGAGTGTCAGACGTTTTGGCTGTTACACTGCTGACCTGTATGCTCTAGCTGATTGGTTGGCTCTTTGTGGAGTGAAAACTGTAGCAATGGAATCAACGGGGGTATATTGGATTGCGTTGTTTCAAATCTTGGAGACAAAGGGCTTTGAAGTTAAACTTGTCAACGCCCATCACGTCAAAACTTTACCTGGACGTAAAACTGATATTTTAGACTGTCAATGGTTGCAACAATTACATAGTTACGGCTTGTTGTCTGGTTCTTTTCGTCCAGAAGACCAAATTTGTGTATTACGGAGTTATATCCGCCACCGAGATAATCTCATTAAAAGTGCTTATGTTCACATTCAACGGATGCAAAAAGCTTTAACCCAGATGAACGTGCAACTGCATAAAGTAGTTAACGATATCACTGGTACCACTGGTATGGCAATTATTCGAGCTATTGTTGAAGGAGAACGAAACCCACAAATTTTAGCAGCTAAAAAGCATCACCGCGCTAAACGCTCCCAAGCAGAAATTGCCGCCGCACTGAATGGTGATTATCGCAGTGAGCATATCTTTGTACTCCAACAAGAACTACAACTTTACGATGTTTATCAAACTCAGATAGCAGCCTGCGACCGCCAAATACAGGAGTGCTGAGCTCAATTCAGCGACAAAGTTAATTTAAATGAATTTCTGCTTCCCCAACCAAAGCACATCCGCCATAAACCCCAAGGCAATGAACCTGCTTTTGATTTACCTACCCATCTTTACCGAATTAGTGGTGTGGACTTCACTGCTATTGATGGTCTTGGTATCCTAACAGTACAAACCATTATTTCTGAGGTTGGTTTAGATATTACCCGATTCCCAACTGTTAAACACTTTACTTCTTGGCTTGGTCTTTGCCCTTGTAATCGTATCACTGGTGGCAAAGTTAAAAGTTCTCAAACCCGTTTGGTAGTTAACCCTGCTACCAATGCTTTCCGAATGGCAGCACAAACAGCTGGCAAGAGCAATTCTGCCGAGTCGTGCTTTTTATCGCCGCTTACGTTCTCGCCTGGGTACACCCAAAGCTATCACTGCTACTGCTCATAAGTTGGCACGAATTTTCTACCGACTTTGGACAACAGGAGGTAACTATCAAGATCTTGGCATGGATTATTATGAGCAACGTTACCAAGAACGAGTCATCAATAACCTCCAGAAAAAGGCTCTAGCTTTGGGTTTTGAGCTTGTTCCTCAGCCCCAAGCAAATACGGTTTCTTAGGAGAGGGCTAAGTTATGTATTGGCTTAGGAACGAGTCACACATGTGTTTGCCCTCTAGCAAAAGGGTAACGGTTTCAATGGTGAACTTAAAGGTTGTAAACTCGGCGTTTTAGTATTGTCCAATTCACGGTTTATCATCAAGATGCAAGTAAGCTTTATTGCATTTTTAACAACACCAATTGAAGGCGTTCTTGATAGTTGCAGCTATTTATTTCCAATATGTAAGATAGCGCTCTTGACTCATAAAAATGTTTTCGTGGGAGAGCGACAATATCAAACAGTATTTAATCCATTAAATGTTGTTTGAGATCATGTTGTGAATGCCGCATAATATTCATCGCTTTAACTTGAATTTGGCGAACCCGCTCTCGACTGAGGTCTAAGCGTTTTCCAATCTCAGCCAGGGTCAGTTCACGATCCGAATCTAGCCCAAAGCGCAAAATTATCACTTCTCTTTGTATGGGTGTTAGCAATGAGAGCACATTAATCATGTCTTGGCGCAAACATTCTTGGGTGATATGTTCATCTAGAGAAACGCTTTCGTCTTGTAAGAGTTCGCCCAGTGCTGTATTCTGGTTTTCTCCAACTGACTGGAACAGAGAAACTGGCTGACGAGAAACGCTGATATATTCCCAAATCTGATTGGGCTTTTCGTTTAATGCAAGAGCAATTTCTGTAATGGTAGAACGGCGACCTAAAGTTTGAGACAGTTCGCGCTGTACCTTCTTGATTTTGTTGAGTTTCTCGTTTATGTAAATGGGCAATCGAATAGTACGAGAGGTTTGGGCTATAGCTCGTGTTATGGAT
Organism: Komarekiella atlantica HA4396-MV6; assembly: GCA_019359395.1. Taxonomy (GTDB): domain Bacteria; phylum Cyanobacteriota; class Cyanobacteriia; order Cyanobacteriales; family Nostocaceae; genus Komarekiella; species Komarekiella atlantica. Next base: position 8,050 of record JAHHHK010000076.1, on the reverse strand, counting down.
TGCACAATCCACCAGTATGCGTAGGTAGAAAGCTTATAGCCCCGGTTGGGATCAAACTTCTCGATACCCCGTTGTAAACCCAGTGATCCTTCTTGGAGCAAATCGAGAAATTCCATGTTACGATTCTGGTATTTCTTGGCGACCGAAACCACCAGCCGCAAGTTCGCTGTCACCATTTTTTGCTTCGCTCTGTGACCAAGTTTCAGAATTTGAGCTACTTCGGCTTCAGTTTTGTTAATGTCCGCAGCTAATTCATCCGAAGTTGGCTCTCGGTGCAGTTGTTTGGTAAGCATAGTTCTTACTTGTGCGATTACCATCATCTGCTGTACCTGCCTTGCGTAGACCATTTCTTGCTCAGGAGTCAGCAGCGGAAACCGGCCAATTTCTTGTAGATAAATGCGAACTAAGTCGGAAGTGTGGAGAGACATGTAATTTAACTAATTGAGTAAATGTTGAGTAAAGTTCTGACAAAAGAAATTTACAGCATCACTTGCTTTGCTCAAGATACAAGCGCAATCTCTGCCGAGGCGATTAAACCTCACATGTGCGATTGCTCATGTAAGGTTATACTAAGCCTGCTTGCTTACACCGATATACCAAAGTGCCTACAATTATTTATCTGACGCTAATACTGTATTTTTGCTTTTAATTAAAGCTAGTGTCTTGTGCCGCTCAGTTCCCCTTTCTTCCCGCAGGCGGCACACTGTAAATCTCTATTAAATACTTTTTTTAGTGCAAGAGTGACTTGAAGTCACTTTAATGCATTATTTTCAAAATCAAGCATAATTTCCGTTAGCGCTACTCAAACTTCATATATGCAGTTGCGCTTATTAAGGTTATACTAGCTCTGTTTACAAGCACTATCATACTACAGTGCTTGTAATTATTTATATTAAGCTAATACTACATTATTTTAACTTCCACCAAAAATAGTGCTTTTGCCGCTTAGTTCCCCTTTCCTTAGCAAGCAATACACTGCAAACTAATATTCAATATTTTTTTGTGAGTAACTTATGTATTTATTACTATAGCACACTCTTTCTCAAAGTCAAGCATAATTTGTGCAAGTATCGGCAACGGCAAAGATATTAAATATGGCATCTTGCCGGAATTCAAGCAAGCTAAGGTTTTTCGTTAGCAAATACATAATTTGTACCCAAGAATTAGAGCAAGTTTAACTTTATTAATGCCGTCCTAGACGGTTACTTTTTTTTGCAGCACCCATAAACTTACCCCAAGGATAAAGAGGGATGCCAGCAGGATTCCAGGCTAGTAATTAGGTTAATCAACGCACAAGAATAAAAAAGCCTTTTTATACAAAACTAGGTGAGACTAGTATTATCAGGGTGGAATTTAATTCTTAATATAATCTATTTGTTTTCCTGTACCACTGCTAGCAAAAATTAAGCTTGACTTTGGGAAAGAGTGTGCTATAGTAATAAATAAGTTCGTCACTCAAAAATATTTAACATCTATTTGGAGTATATTGCTTGCTAAAGAAAAGGGGAATTAAGCAGCAAAAATACTAGTTTTAGTGAAAGTAAAAATGTAGTATTGGCCCTATATGGCTGATTGCAAGCGTTGTAGAGTGACAGTGTGAGTAAGTAGTCTTAGTATAACCTCTCAAAAGTGCAGCTTACATGTAAAGGTAGGCAGCAGTAGCGTAAATTATACTTGACTTTGAGGATATAGTGCATGAAAGCTTTAAGTCAGAAAGTGACTTAAAGTAACTCTTTCTTGCACTGAAAAAGTATTTGATAAAGATTTATAGTGTGCCGCGCGCGGAAAAAAGGGGAACTGAGCGACGAAGAACACTAGCTTTGATTAAAAGGTGACAATTATAAGCACTTCTTGGTATACCAGTGTAAGCAAACAGGCTTATTATAACCTCAAGAGGTACGATTGCACATATAAGGTTCAATCGCCTAGGCAGAGATTACGCTTGTATCTTGAGCAAAGAGTGTATGAAAGCGTATCAATACGCTTGTGCTTATCTGGCACAGGAACGTAAGTAGTGTTGTTCCAGCAATAAGGGGCAGACTTCGCCGTAATCATAACCTTTTTCCACGCATAGGTGGTGCAAAGATTTGATCAACGTTGTGGTCGCTGAATGATTTGGGATTGTACAGTGACCTCTACTTTCTCATGTCATGGTGACTAGTGACGTCTTGCATGACAGCGAGTGGAATGCCCTTGACTTGTTTACCCAGTTAACTTGGGTTGGTGGGATTAGCTTCAGTAGCTTTTTTCCCTCAATAGAACTTTTGTCACTGTCTGGTTCCTAACCAGCTTTTCTCATCTGCTCTGATTTTGCAATCATCCCTCAAACTAGCTTTTCAAGATTGGGCACATATCCTCTGCTTTAGGGTGAGTACCTAGCCACTATTGAAAACAGTCATGGACAGACAGTACTCGTTAGTCCTAAATCATGTGGCGGTGCCTTTTTGTGAGAAACACTCAGTTTTTTACTCTATTCAACCCAGAATTATATGATTACAACTCAACTATTTACTGATAGCTTTGACAGACCCGCAACTACTGCTGGCACTATCGGGAACGGCTGGCTAGATCTTAAACCAAACATGACTGCTGGTACTGACTGGAGTATCTCTAGTTCTACTTATTTAAATGCAGTAAATACCACAAGCGGTACATCCTCAGCAGTACTCAACACTCACACAATCCAAGATTGTGAAGTGGTATTTCAAGCAAATAGGACAAACTATAACTCCACTTTCAGACCTTTCATTGAAACACGTATCCAGAGCAATGGGGATCGTTATCGTATTCGTCTGGCATTAGTAAATGACAATACTCAGGTAGATGTTCAAGCTACCAAAGTTGTTAAAGGAGTCACTACTGAACTATGGAAAGCACTCACAAATGTTACTAGCAGCACATCAGATTTTAAATACATTGTGCGCTGTTACTCGTTTAATACTGCTTTGACTGTGTTTGAAGTGTACTACATCGATACAGCAAATAATAAGCTTGTTTTGCTAACTGAGTTTTCGGATGCTGACCCAGCTCTAGCATCCGCAGGTAAGGTTGGTCTAGGGCACTATAATCAAGTAATTTGTAGGGTGTTTACTCTCAACAAGCTGGCCCTTGATACTCCACAGAGTAAAACTATTTATTACGTTGCAACTAATGGAAATGATACATCTGGAAAAGGTACTAAAGCTGCACCTTGGGCAACTGTTCAAAAAGCTTTGATCACTGTTATGCCTGACAGTGGACATGTGATTAAGGTAGCTGCGGGAACTTACACGCTTGCAACTAACCCAACCCTTGTACCTTCTGGTATCACGTTAATCGGAGATGGTAAGCCTACAATCGTTGGTGCTTTAAAGCTATCAAAAGGGCGGAAGAATCGTATTATCAACTTTAACTTTACAGGTACATCGACTGCAAATACCCCGTGTGATTACTACAAGCACAACACTGGCATTGAGGTACGAGATACATTTGATATTCTCTTACACAATCTATCTTTTAAGAAGTATCGCAAGAATGCATTAAGGTTACTTAGTGTGCACACAGTGAAAGTGTCATCTGTAGATATGGTTGATAGTTCTTATAGTGATCGGCGCTTTTATGCTCCAGGTTCTAGTGTGTTGCCACAAAACGCCGATGATGGACTAACTTCCCAAACACAATCCAACTGTTTAGAAGTTACACGGCTTACGAAAGCTCGTTTTGTTAACGTCCATGTGGATACAATTTCAAAGCGTGGTGGTGCTGCATTCAGAACTTATGAAGACTTATCAAAGTTCTATAATAGTGGAGCAACTCCACCAACGTATTTAGATGATATTGATATCCAGAACTGTACTTTCTTAGTTGATAGGTTTATGTCTTGGGGTGGCGGGTATTCTCCTCAAATGTCTTTAGAAATATTCAACCACAGAACAACAAATACTACAATTCGCAACTGTGTTTTTAATAGTGCTGTGAGTTTGGCTTCTGGAACTAATACGCCTGCCTTGAAGTTGTATGAGTGTGAATGGATTAAATGGTTAGATGATCAGCCATTGTACGCAATTGAGGTCGTGTCTAATAACATAGAAATATTCTGCAACTACATTACTGCTGGCTCGTATCCTATCTATAATAGTGGTGCAAAAGTGTCAAATATTCTTGTTCACAGTAATGTTTTTCGCAATATTGGTTATGTTGTAAACTTCAAATCTTCATCACCTTTAAAATTCTACAACAATACAGTATATACAGGAGGCAAAGATAAGTTCTTCAATTTTGGTAGTACTGGACAGTTTCAACACCCAAACAACGATATTGCAAATAATATCTTCTACTATGATAGTGCTACTGCTGGTGGTGATAAGTTAGGAGTAACTATTGGAGTTAGAAATAATTTATTTCACAATATGGACGTTCCTACTACAGCGACTAAGAGCAAAACAGGTAAACCTCTTTGGGTTTCTAGTCAGCCTGTACTGTCTACCGACTATAGACCACAACAGTCAAGTCCTGTGCGTGGAGCTGCTGCTGTAATATCTGGCATTACTCCTGAAGGAGAATCTGCCCCAGATATTGGTGCACATCAGTGGAAACTGAACAATATAGATATATGGCATCCTGGGATAAAAAGCGACATTGACCTTACAGACATCACAACCATACTTGCTGACTGCTATGCTTAACATTTTAACGTCGCTACTTTAATGTAGAGAAGTTTATTAACAAAGGCAGCTTTGCTCGATGTAGTTTTGTTAGGGGCTTTCTCAAGAAAGCCCTTAGCAATCACCACAAGAACGGCCGAAGTCACTACAAGAGTTCAAGATCCCTACGCTTACTCTTTGTTTAGTAGCTCCAAATTACGAGGGGTCGAATTACCCTCTAAATTGTCATAGTTGCCTTCTGCCTTATTTAAAGCTTGTGTATAAATATGTAACTTGGAGAATTCAATGAAAGAGAATATTAATTATTTTATTTACTTAAGCAAATTTATCGCCTGGGAAATTTGGTTATTTTTAGCTACTTTAGCGACGATAGTATTTTATCTGATTTTGGTAAGGGAAATTTCTATTACTTTTTTAAGACACAATATAAGACAAACTAAAAACTACAGTTGGCAAAGAATTCAATTGTTTGTAGTTAGTTTAGTAATTATATTATTTTACTTCTTCCAATTAGGAAATAATGTCAACTATAGCCTGTTTCAATTACCCCGGCTTCCAAAGGAACTGCTATTAATATTTAGCGTGAGCAATATCTGCTATCTCGTAAATAAACTGGATTTAAGGTTAAATCATAGTCAACTAAAATCACCTGCAAAATCTTACAAATGAGGACGATAACATGCTGAACTTAGCGTTATTAATAGGTTGGCTACTCGCTATCTTTATTGGCGCTTTAGAATTAATTATCGTATTTTTTATTGTTACAGACAGAATTAATATTGCAAATATTATTAGTGACGAGAATGGTGATGCAAGTCTATCGCGCTTTCAATTTTTAATCTTCACATTTGTTGTAGCAATGAGCTTATTCTATCTGATTATCAAATCCCAGTCGCCACAGTTTCCTATAATTACACCTGAAGTACTAGCTTTACTAGGAATTAGTGGTGCTTCATATGTGATTTCTAAGGCTATTCAAGCAAATCGAGACACTCAATTATTAAAGGCTAAGGCTCAACAAGCTTCAGCTACTATAAATGGCATTACCAGAAAAAATGGCAGTGATACTGTCATTGTTGTTTCTCAAGTACCAAATAAAAATAGCGATATAAATGACGTAGTTTCTATTTTAGAAACAAACGCTGATAAAAACAGCCTAGTTACGACTCTAGCTATAAGTAACTTGCAGAAAGGAGCTTCTGGTAAAGATGTGCGTCAGCTTCAACAACGATTACATGAGCTTGAATTTTATTCGGCTTCTATAAATGGTATTTTTGACGAACAGACTGAATTCGCAGTTAAAACGTTTCAAGTTAGTGAAGGACTTGCAGATGATGGTATTGTTGGCCCCTCAACTCTAGAAGCCTTAGGTCTAACTTCTTGGAGATTGGAATTTACTTAACAAATTGCAGAGGTAAGAGCGAAAAGCGAATAAATGAATATTAGGTTGAAGATATCTTTATGAAGCTCAAAAATGTAAAAGCCTGTCAAACGAGTGTGGCTAACGGACTCTCCCAGCAGATTATTACTGAGATGCAACGCATAGACTCAAAATGTCTTGTTAGTTTTAGTGAACTTAATGTATCTATAAGTACATCTGTCTTTCCCTTATTACAACCGCCAGCTAAAGAAGGACTCAGGCAAGCTATCAAAGCTAGCGGCGGCAGAAAACTAGTAGTGAACTCAGCTTATAGAACAATTGCTCAACAGTATCTTTTATCCCGTCAAAAGCAGCAAAACCGATGTGGTCGTACTCTTGTTGCCCAACCAGGTAAAAGCAACCATGAGAGTGGTTTGGCATTAGATATATCAGACTTCCATATTTGGAAACCTTATTTCGTACAGTGCGGTTGGCGCTGGCTAGGAGCCGCTGATGAAGTACACTTTGACTTTGTAAGAACAATGCGGAATATTCGTGGTCTTTCTGTGTTATCGTTTCAGCGGCTTTGGAATAGATATAATCTCAATGACCGCATCATAGAAGATGGTGTTTATGGTGCTCAGACTGACAACAGATTAGCTAACTCTCCTACTGAGGGTTTTGGAGAAAAGGATGAATTAACTGCAAACCGAGTACTAAGGTTAAGCCAGCCTTTAATGCAAGGTGGTGATGTTCGCATAGTTCAAATAGCTTTGAAAAGAGCAGGTTTTAACATTAGTGTTGATGGCTTGTTTGGAGCAAGTACAGAAAATGGAGTCAAGCAGTTTCAAAAGCAGAAAGGTTTGGAAGTAGATGGATGTGTTGGCACAGCGACGTGGAAAGCATTGGGGATTTAATTACTTCCACAAGAGGCTGCTGAACATGAGATTGGTTCACTATAAAAAACACCACTTGCCAAAACTATCCGTACTTGTTGTCAACTAATAAAAGTTAAGCCTGCCTTGTTGTCTCTGATGCATATGACATCTTTGGAATTGCACTTGAAATTTTAGAATAGTGTGTTAGATTAATAATCCTACCAAAAAAGTTTTTATAGAGATATGCAGTGAGCGTGGGCTAAAAAAAGGGAATCAGACGGCAGATTGCTCGGAATTAGTGGTAGTAAAATCATAGTTTTATCAACAGTTAAATGCTCACAATGATTCTGGTGTAAGCAGGACGAGCAAACAGGTATTGTTTTGCTTGAAAAAAAGCGATCACACCTATGAAATATGGTGTATGGCGTGAAGATTACTTGCGACAATTAAACGGCTGCTATGAAGTGGATCTGAGGTGTCTTCCACCCAAGAAAAAATATCTCTTTGAGATGTGTAATATACTGTGCCTAAAAAAAGGGAACAGACCAGCAAGATGTATTAACTCGAATAGTAATTAAAGGCAATTACGCTAGAATGTGGTACTTGCAAGTATTCTAATACAATTGCAATCAGGAAATATTTTTCGTACTTATCAAGTGTGGTATTTGGAGCTAAAAGTTAAGCTATTGAAGTTCAACTGTGTTTAGAAAATCAAGTAGTACACAGGAGTTAAACCAACGTGAGTTCGACAGAACTAAAAAATAGCAGGAGGCAGTGCAGGTAAGTCTTTTGGGTAAATGTCAATAGATGGTTTTTTGGGCAAATAGGTATAAGCAGTCAGCCCTGCCATCAAGTTAACCAAAAAATTACATGGACTACGATGGCGAGAGTGTTCTATTTGACATATATTTTTCAGATGGTCATTGACGGACTCAATCACAGCACGTTTGCGTAACAGAATTTTATCAATCAGTTTAAGCAGGCGATTTTTCATTTTCTTTTTAGATTTTGTGACTAATTGCAACCCTCGCTCATATAACTCGGGGTAGAGCTGGCGAAGCTGTGATGAAGTGCAAACTAAACTGTTTAGTTTAACAACGGAGCATAATCATAGACGTTTCTCTCTTGGCTACGCATTTTGTATCTCAGATTCTAATTCTCAATAAATC
>JAHHHK010000009.1 GCA_019359395.1 Komarekiella atlantica HA4396-MV6 | reverse complement strand
TTTCTCAGTAGTTCATGTAATTCTTCTGCTGACTCAAATATTTTTACTTTTGTGACTCCAGTCATAAATGTCTGCTCATATTTATTCCTTATTTATCTTTATCATTTTTTTAGTGAAATGGTATTAGATGAACCTCTGCCTGCCTTGAACTTTAGTTCAAGTTTGTCCCTCTCCGAGTCGGAGAGGGACGGTTTTGCGTAGTAAAACCTCTTAGAGGTCTTTTTTTTACGGCTAATTAGATGAACACAGACTCGTCGAACTTACGTTTTACTACGGCAAAACGTCGGTTGATTTAGAGCATTATAATGCCTGAGTTATCTACTGGGTGGTTATGGGAAGCTGTAAAATCCTCGACACAATATGCAGATGTAGATGACAAGTTCACAGATAAAAAAATAATTTCTGCACCAACTAGATGGGTTTCTAGACATTACTAAAGTTGGGTTAATGCTCTCGTGCGATCGCCTACGGCGGGCGGGTATGCCATCGATTGCTTCTACTTATAATTCAGGCAACTCTGGAACGATAGTAACTTATCTTTTCTATTTTTCTAGAACTTGTATATCCTCCGAAGCTGGATGCTCCCTTAGCTTATCTATAAATGTGGTACTATAAAGAGTTTCATACAGTCTTAGGTTGTCAGCAGTAATGTAATTCCAAGTATAATTCAGTTGCACATTCCTTTGTGCATTCTGAGCCATTGCTGCTAACAGTTGAGGGTGACAAATCGCCCAGTCTAGAGAACGAATAAAAGAGTCTAAATTTCCAGCTTCAAAAAACATTCCCTGTCCATCATTAATTAATTGTTTGTGAGGTGGGATGTCACTTGCCAGCACAGGTATACCTTCTCGCATAGCTTCTAGCATTGCTAGAGGTAGTCCCTCTACATCAGAGGGTAAAACAAACAACCCTGCTCCCCGTACTATTTCCCAAAGACGAGTTCCCTGAAGTTCGCCTGCCAAGATAATATCTCGATTCTTTGCAACTTTTTCTAATAGTTTTGCAGTAAAGGATTTGGTATCGCTGACACTTCCAACCAAAAGAAGTTTCCATCCAAGAGGTTTCAGGGTACAGAAGGCTTCAACAAGCAAATCAGGACGCTTTTCTGGTACCAATCTACCTAAAAACATAATATAACGTTTTCGTTGCAGACTAAGCTGAGTCCCGTAGGTAAAATTTGGGTCTGACTCACCGTAATGGGCAGGAGCGTTAGGAATGTAAACTGTTCTCACACCATAAGTTTGCCAAAAGTAGGATTGGAGTACATTAGAAACTACGATTAATTTATGAGCAAAACGTACTGCTGTTTTCTCTCCTGTCTGGATTAAACGAGTAGAAAAACTACCCCATTTTGCACGCTGCCAATCTAACCCGTGACAAGTAACTACAACTTTTGCAGAGGTGGCAATTTTGGGTAAACAAGTAAATAGAGATGGGCCGAGAGCATGAAAATGAACAATATCGTATTTCTTGCCTATGGCGCTGATTGCTGCCAGGGCTGAGGTAACAAAAGCGTCCATCCCTCTCAAATTTCCACCAGGTAGGGAAATAACTCGAACACCCTGAAAATCGTAATGCTTAAGCCAAGAACCTGTCGTGTAAGAAGACCGGCCAAATAAATCTACAGCATGTCCTTGTGCTGCAATGCGAGTATATAGTTCTGCACAATGATGCTCAATACCTCCCTGTTTTGGAGGTAAACCTTTTGCACCAATCACAGCGATTTTCATAGTTAGTAGTAATATTGTGAAAATAGTGTATAAATCAACATCAATCTGCAAAATCTTTTTTGCTAGAATTTACATTTCGTGAGTTTAAATCAGCCTCACAGCTTTTCCTTACTCACCGATTATTCGAGTTTTGACGTCATTAAATATGTAATGAAATTTAATTAATCAGCCAAGTTATATAACAGTTTATTAATAGTTAAGTTTGACTTAGCTGCTAATGCAATTTTTATTGAATACCACTGTAAAAATCAATGTGATCAACTTTTTAATAAAGACATAAATAAGGAAATTATGTCCTGTTTAAATTTTTATTTTAAAATGAATAAGTCTTATTTAAGTTAACAAAAAAAATATAATTAATAAATTAAGTCTGAAGACTTAGAATAAAATAAATCTTAAGGCACATGCCAAAAATCAAATATTCATTCAAATCCTATTATTTGGCAATATTTATAGAGTCTAAATGGATAAAATTTTTATCAAATTAGTTTAAGAGAGGTTGAATATCAACTAATAAAATGTAAATTAATTCTATTAGCTAACAAATTTGATATATGAAAAATGTAGCAAGACTTAATTCCAATTGTTTTGTCCAAGAGATTAATAAAAAGTCAATTATAGTAAATTTGTTCTACTTTGACAAACACCATCAACCAAGGTTGAAAATGAAGTAACAAAAAATTCTGTAGGTTGGCACTTTGGCTTTATGTAGATGAGTAGTACAACCTTAAGTTTGTAATTTATTTGCGATCGCACACCCAAAAAAGTCAACATGCTCAAAAAACTGAAACAAATCAAAGCAGTTTTGCCTGCTCTACATTGAACTATTCTAAAATTGCTTTGACAGTAGCGATCGCATCCACTACACTCTCAACAATATAAACATTTTCGGGCAATAGTTTTTTAAAGAAAACTTTGCTTTCTTCATCGTCAGTCAACAAAATTACTTTCTTATTTCCTTTCAAAGCTAAAGCAATTTCTGAAGCAGTTCCCGCACCCATACCACAAGCAATCACCACATCACTGGAAAGAACATTGATATTATTTCGAGCATTTCCCATGTCTGTGAAAATGGCAATATCTAATTCTTCAGAAATACCATTTCGATCATCGCTGGGGAGAATGCCAATAGTTAAACCGTTACTGGATTTTGCACCATTACTTGCTGCATCCATTACCCCTACATTCCTACCGCCAGTAAGTAGAATCCATCCTTGTTGAGCTATGAGTTTACCTAGTGCGTAGGCATTTTGCAACTCATTTGCTGTAGCTTTTTCTCCAGGGCCCATCACCCCAATAATGATTTTTCTCATAGCGATTTTACATAGATTCCCGAATTCTCTAAGAAGTCAAGAATCTGAGCCAATCGAGCCTTCAATATATCTACCATTGTTCAGTCCAATAAACAATTTCTGAGGTTGAACTATTAATCGCTACACCATAACTATCGCCGTGATTCCACTTAAAGCCAGGTCTACCTCTATCATTTGCTTCTAATACTAATATTTGATATGTAGCCGGAAAAGATTCCGCAGAAGATTCACTAGTATAGAAAAAAGTTGTCGGTACACCATTAGGTAAGTTGATATGATCGTTGGTGTTACCACCCATATATACATGTTTAGCAATACTTCTGTATTGTGAAAGTAATTTTTGAATCTTTTCTGGTGACTGTTTTAGCCTAACTTGAAAATAACTACCTCCTTGTAAAAATCCTGGAGAATAGGCAAGGCGGACGCCTTTAGCATCAGATGGAATTTCGCTAGGGAAATGTTTAAGGTCATTACCAGACCAAAGTTGATTACGAACTTCTTTATAACGCGACGTATCAGTGATTAACTCTGACTCACTATTACTGCTAAAAGCTTTTCTGAGAAAAAAACTTCCCCCAATAACGCCAAGACTGCCAATGGAAAATAGAACTATCAAGGCGATTTGGACAAGATGCGTAGGCGTAGACCGTCGTAGACATCGCTTCATCGAGTTGGGTACGGCTAAATTTTATAGTCATATAACCAACTACTAAACTAAATTCGTAGTATTTCGGATCTGATCCCAGAAATATTGACGAAAACTTTGCGTATTACGGAGAAATACGCAACTATTATAAAATTATTGTAAAGAAATTCAAGGATTATCTAGTCAAAAACCGCAACTTATTTACAAAGTATATCTAGCAACTAAGGCATTTTATAAGTACATAGACTTAGTTGTGACATCTTAACATTCACTGACTGTAGGCTGAAATTTTTGGGAAAAGACTTCTTGCACCCGTTCGAGTTCCAAATCACTCAGATAATCAACTGTCCAGTTACAGTAACGCTGGAGCATGTGGAACGGGTAAGTATTCGCTACACCAACTGCCTGCATTTGCGCTCGTTTTGCGGCTTGGACACCAGCTGGGGTATCTTCAATTGCTAGACACTCTTGGGGTTGAAGATTTAAAGCAGGGAATTCTTGGTTGAGGCGTTTCACTGCTAGTAAATAACCATCGGGTTCTGGTTTACTGGTGGTAATATCATCACCAGCTACGATAATTTTAAAGTACTCAGTTAGATTGGCACGACTGAGTACTAGTTCTATTTCTTTGCGAATAGCGCCACTGACTAACCCTAGTTTGAGATTGCGCGATCGCACTTGAAAAATCAAATCTTCTAAACCTGGATATAAAGGCAGTTTTTCGATTTTCTCTAGTTCCAACACATAGGCTTGGGCCTTGCGGTATAGCAACTGAGTTAAATAGTTTTCACTAACTACTCGACCGCGATTAGCAAATAGTTGCTGAAAACAAGCGCGATCGCTTCGTCCTAAAGAAGCTTGACGCTCATCGACCCTTTGGGGTTGGAGATTTTCTTGAACGAGAATCTCATCTATCAGTTGCAAGTGGATTGGCTCATCGTTAATGATGACACCATTAAAATCAAAGAGAACTGCCTTTAAACTCATGCCATTACGCCAAACGCCGGAGACTCAAGTCCCTCCAAATCATTATTATCTATTGTGTTGTCTCTTGATGTCACAGAGTACCGTGTAACATTTTTTTGAATAGTTGTATCTTTTGCGGGAATGGGTTTTACTCCACTCGTTACCTGATTTGTCCACCATACATCCTGAGTCCTTACCGCTTCAAACCCGGCTGCACCCATACTCGCATCTATATTGCCAGCAGCATACTCACGAATATACGGCTCCTCAAAAACATCATTGAGCCAATCTAACTGACGTAGGGTCTTCTGATTACCATCTAAAATCAATACTTGCCCACCAACTACCAGTAACCTAAAGCTTTCCCGTAGAATTGTTTGAGATACTGCATTTGGTGTTTCGTGAAATAGCAGAGAAGCTGTCACCAAGTCAAACGATGCATCGCTGAATCCGGTTTTCTCCGCATTCCCGTGTCGCCAGACTATATCTAAACCAGCAGTTCTAGCTTTGTCTTCTGCCCTTACCAGCATATAGGGTGATAAGTCCAAACCAATAACTTCTGCTTCGGGGAAAGCTTGCTTTAACATTAAGGTAGTGGAACCTGTACCACAGCCTAAATCGAGTATGCGTCGTGGTTGTACTTTGATAGCATCAATTAAAGCTTGACGTACTATAGTTTCATTAGGTGGTAAAACGTATTGAGTAATTGGGTCGTAAGTAACTGCTGCGCTAGATTTGAGATACCCGCCTGTAATACCGTGAAAGTTTTGGCTAATGTAGTACGGAGGCATGAGCACATCCTCTCGGCGGAAGCGATCGCTTTCTTTCTCCCAGTCAATACTATCAGCGTAACGCCGCAATCCTTCCTCATCAATCAAAAGACGCACTACAGGCGATAAAAAACGTTCCCAGATTGTATCTTGACGCACTGCCATAGGTATTGTGTGGCTACTCTAAAGGGTTGTTTAAATCAAAGTTATTTTCTTTACAAATTTTAATGCATTTGGGAAAAAGCGGTAATATGATGAAAAAACTTTTGTCAAAATTAATCTTGACACTATGGATAGTTATTACTATCACCTTGATGGGAATATCTGCTTCTCAAGCTGCTACATTTGACTTTGCTTGGAATGGTAGTGGAAATTATTTAGCTAAAGGCTCATTTAGTTATAACGAAAGTACAGCCCCAGCTACTTTCTCTGAGAATGGGCCTGGAAAAACCTATGTTTTACAATCTCTGAATATTTCTTTTTTTGACCCTTTAAATAATCTTATCGCCTCTTATAATAACGTTACAAAAGGCATCTCGAACATTAATTATTTCAAATTTAACTTTAATACAGTTACCCAAGAAATATTTGGCTCAATAGATTTAGGGGGTGAAGTTACTGGTGAAATTTATTTATCAGGAACAATTAATAACAACTTATCACTCTTTCAGGTTCCTCAATCTGATTCTGACTTAATACTAGATACTAATTCTGGAGATATTGTTGCCAAAACAGTACCCGAACCAAGTAATTTGGTATTAAATGGTATAAAAACAACTTTATAAATTGAGCAAAAATTAAGTTTTTTTTAGCATTGTAATCATACATTCTTTAAAAGAAATATAAAAATTACTTTGCTTGTCTGGCTGACCAAAAGGGGCGATCGCACTTTTCGCTAAGGGCAACATAGAAGTAATTGGAGCTTGCAATATCTGCTTTAGCTTGATAACGCCACTATACAATTAAGAAACTGTACTTTTATTTACTATGAAACCCAGAGACAACACAATTAAGTTAAGTCAGTTTTTAAAGTTAATGGGTATAGTGCCAACTGGAGGGCAAGCCAAGCTGTTGATTCAAGGTGGCGATGTACTACTAAACGGTGTGGTGGAAACCCGACGAGGAAAGCGACTAGTACGGGGTGATCAAGTGACAGTGGCAGGACAGACTTTTGAGGTTAATTTAGACAACAGCCAAGACCAAGAGGTAGTAACAGTGTTTCCAGAACAAACTGGGTGAAAGATTTTATAGGTGGCGATCGCCACCTTCTCTGTAGTCCGTCATTTGTACGACTTAAAGTTCTTGAATACGCGGACGAATCAACAACTCACCAACATTAACGCGATCGGGTTGACTCAGCACATAAAGAATTGCGCTGGCAATATCCTCAGCTTGAAGAATATTTGCATCCGGGGCATAAAAACCGCCTTGTCCAGTAATAGCTTCTTTAGTTGCCTCATGCTTGATCGAATCGGCGAGTTCAGTCGCCACTGCTCCTGGTTCAATGTCAGTCACCCGCACACCGTATTCGATTGCTTCCCGGCGCAGACTATCTGAAATGGCGCGTACCGCGAATTTGGTTCCGCAGTAGACAGCCGCTCCCTTAAAGGCAAAACGTCCAGCCACGGAGCCAATATTTACAATATGACCGTGTTTGCGTTTAGCCATGCCGGGAAGGACGGCATGAATGACGTAGAGGAGTCCCTTAATATTCACGTCAATCATTCGCTCCCACTCATCAACGCGTCCTTCAAGCATGGGTGAGAGAGGCATTAAACCGGCATTGTTAATCAGGATGTCTACGCCACCCATCGTTTCAAGTTCATCCCCAAGTTGTGCCACTGCCTCACGGTCAGTCACATCCAACGCTTTGATCACACACTGACCGCCTGCACGCTCAATCTCCTGAGAGAGCAGTTCGAGTTGCTCCGTGCGGCGTGCCGATAAAACCACTTTTGCCCCGTTCTTTGCTAGTATCTTGGCTGTGGCTGCACCAATCCCACTACTAGCACCAGTAATCCAGGCGCGTCCTGAAAGAATTGTCATATTTCCTCTTCTGTTATTCAATCTGTATGTGAGCGCTTGGTTCGACTTTCTTGCTTGATCAAATACAACAGTTTTTCTTCAAAATCAATCAAATAAAGGCGCTTGAATTCTCCTAAGTGTTTTTATCCAGCGTCAGCCGTTGCTTCTAAGTTCTCATTATTACGTAGTGAACAAGTTTTGTTGGCACTGAAGCTAAGTAAGCAAGCCTCTAATTACAAAGCTGTTCGAAAAGCGCTCAATCATTTCATTGCTGAACTAACCAGCTACTATACTGCTTTGAAGAATTCGCCAACGGTATGTTTAACTTGTTACAAATAATTTAGTGGATAAGTGCGAAATTTCGCCTCAACCTCCAAAACTAAACTGAAAAATCCAAAATAAAAAAAATTATGCCATACGAAAAGTTAGAAATTACTACACTAGCACCGGTTTTCTCATGGGCGAATCATCCCTTGGGTTCTGAAGAAACTAAAATGGCAAAGAATGTGGCATCGCTACCATTTGTGTTTAAGCACGTGGCCTTAATGCCAGATGTCCATCTAGGTAAAGGTGCTTTAGTAGGTTCGGTAATTGCTACAAAAGAGGCAATTATACCTGCGGCTGTGGGCGTAGATATTGGCTGCTTTGTGGGAGATACTTTAGTTCCTTTAGTAGATGGAAAATCTTATCGTATTCAAGACTTAGCAGCACAGGGTAAAGAATTTATCATCTATTCTTGCACCCCTACAGGAAAAATCGTCGCTGCTCAAGCAACTGCTAAGCTAACTAGACGAGACACTCCACTCGTAAAAGTTATTTTAGATAACGACGAGGAAATTATTTGTACCCCCGATCATCAATTTATGCTTCGGGACGGAACCTATAAAGAAGCTGAGTTACTTCAAACAGGGACTTCTTTAATGCCCTTTTACACTCAGACTGACAAAAATGGCTATACCCTGATTGCTCAGCCATACTCTAACAAATGGCAAAAAGCACATTGGATTATAGCGAGATCAAGCTTACTCGGCAAAATTCCTAAATTTGAAGGGCAAAGAACAGTCATTCATCATCGCAATTTTCAAGAATTTGATAATCGCCCGCAGAATCTTAAACTTCACAATCACCGCAGAAAAGAACATCAATATAATCACAAAGTTGTAGCAGTGATTCCTCTAGATTACACTGAGGATGTTTACTGTCTCACAGTACCGGAGTACAATAATTTCGCGCTAAAAGCTGGAGTATTTGTACACAACTGTGGCATGTCTGCCATCAAAACGCCATTTACTGCTGAACAACTGGAAGGCAAACTGAAGAAAATCCGCTTGGATATTGAAGCAGCAATTCCCACTGGATTCAACGAAAACAAAGACGTTGAGAAATCAGTCACCAACTGGCAACGTTGGAGTGATTTTCAAGACTTGCATCGCGGGGTGCAAGACTTGCAAGGCAAAGCGATGAAACAGATGGGTTCTCTTGGCGGAGGTAATCATTTCATTGAGGTATGCCTCGATACAGAGAACCAAGTTTGGCTGATGCTGCATTCTGGTTCACGCAACATCGGCAATAATCTAGCTCAGTGCCACATTCACACAGCAAAGGAATTAGCCAAGATGGTAGGTAATCAATTGCCTGACCCTGATTTATCTTACTTTGTGGCTGGTACGCCAGAATTTCAGGCATACTGGCACGATTTGCAGTGGGCGCAAGACTATGCGCGTGTCAACCGCGATGTGATGATGGCGCGTTTTAAGCGCATAGTCGAGAAGCATCTGGTGGGTGGGAAGGCAACTAAGCCCTTATTGCAGGTAAATTGTCATCACAATTACGCCGAAAAAGAAGTGCATTTTGATGAGGATGTTTATGTTACTCGCAAGGGTGCAGTCCGCGCCCAGACTGAAGACTATGGTATTATCCCTGGTTCAATGGGGGCAAAGTCTTTCATAGTTAAGGGTAAGGGTAATGCTCATAGCTTTTGTTCTTGTAGTCATGGGGCAGGGCGTTTAATGTCTAGAAATAAAGCAAAAAATGTCTATACACTTGATGATTTGATTGAGCAAACTAGTGGTGTAGAATGCCGCAAAGATACTGGAGTTTTAGATGAAATTCCCGGCGCTTATAAGCCGATAGACCAAGTGATGGCAAATCAAGCAGATTTAGTTGAGGTTGTAGCAACACTCAAGCAAGTGCTTTGTGTGAAAGGTTGAGTTTAGTAGTGGGCATTGCCCACTTTTTTAATGCAGAGGCACGCTGAAAATAGATGATTGTTTTAAGCGAATCAACGGAATAAATAGAGTCGTCTGCAAGCACTAGCGAAAATAAATTAATGACTGAGGCTGCCCGGATATTGGGATGCAAAGTTTACTATATACCGCGAGATTTTGAACGTTGTGGTACAGCGGAAAATGCTCTATGGCATATTCCTAAGTATGCTATAGAAACTGCTGGGATTTGGGTAGGATATATCCCGGAATTTGAGCGCTATGAAGCTATATATCAAGCTACTTTAGCTAAAGGGATAAAAATACTTAATACTCCATTAGAACACCAGAAAGCCTTGGAGTTTAATCTGTTTTATCAGTATTTAAAGGGATTAACACCTGATAGTGTAGTAATTACTTCGACAAACGAATGTATAAAAGCTGGTAAATTATTAGGATTTCCTGTGTTTGTTAAAGGCACAGTTCAATCTATAAAAATGCAAGGGTGGAAGTTTTGCATAGCAAGTAATCAAGAAGAATTGATTAAACTAACCGAACTGTTATTAAAATTCAAAGAACATTCACGAGGCAGAGTTATTATTAGAAAGCTAGTGAAGTTGAGACATCAACGTTTAGCTGCCAATGGCTTCCCGATGGGCAGAGAATTTAGATGCTTTATTTATAATCACCAGGTTCTCAAATATGGATATTATTGGGATGGGCAAGATGATTTGAGCAAGTTATCACAGCAAGAAGAAAAACAAGTGTTAAACTTGGCAATCTTAGCCTCTGAACGTCTTGGAGTTCCTTATGTGGCAATTGATATTGGGCAATTAGAAAGTGGAGATTGGATCGTAATCGAGACAGCAGATGCTCAATTTGCTGGTCTTTGTCAAATTCCTGCTCTGGAGTTGTGGAATAAGTTGAAAGACATATACTAATATTTTCATATTTGACCAGCGAATACATAAGCATGTTATGCAAAATAGCCAATACGAGCAACAGTACAAGCAAAAAGTAATTAATTTCTTTAATAGCAGAACTACTTACGATAACGATTACACTATTCATCGCGCTCTCCCTCTATTAGAACTAATTCAATTACAGAAGGGACAAAAAGTATTGGATATGGCAACTGGTACAGGTATCATTGCTATTGCTGCTGCACAAATTGTTGGCTCTGAGGGACGAGTAATTGGCGTAGATTTTTCTTCAGGGATGCTTGCTCAAGCACGACAGAAGATTGAAGAATTAGGCTTGCAAAATATTGAACTAATTGAAGCAGATGCAGAGTATATAAACTTTGATGATGAAAGTTTTGATGTAATTCTTTGTTCCACTGCGATCGCATACTTTAAAGATATTCCTGCTGCTCTAAATAAATGGTATCGTTTTCTCAAGAATGGTGGAGTCGTCGGATTTTCTTGTTGCTCTGAGAAATCTTGTGAAGCACCACTAATAATTGAGGTTTGTGATAAACACGGTATTTTGTTGACAAATATTAATGAGCCAACTGGAACCCCACAAAAGTGTCGTCAACTGCTAGCAGAAGCCAGTTTTCAAGATATTGAAGTGAAAACTCAACAACTAGGTTTTTATCGTAGCCTTGAGCAAGCTAGAGAATGGAATGGTGGATGGTTTCATCCTAGAGAAAATCTTTTGTCCCAAGTTTCGGCGGAGCAAATGACAGAATTGAAAGCAGAGTATCGTAAAAAAATTGAAGCAAAAGCAACCGAACAAGGTGCTTGGTACGAAAATCTGACTTTTTTCGTAACTGGCCGAAAGACATGAAGCAATTAGTCAAATAAAAAGACTTGGAGTTAGATAACCTCCAAGTCCTGAATTTAACTTTTGTTGAAACCGTACTTTTAATTACAGTGTTAAAGATTGAGGATTTGTCTCAATCAACTTCGCTAAATCTTGTAAAAATGCCGCAGCATGTGTACCGTAAATAATCCGGTGGTCAGAAGTTATATTCACTTCCATTTGTTGCCGCACGCCAAATAAACCGTCGGCTGTTGCTACCACTTGTGGACGGGATGCGCCGATCGCTAAAATTGAACCTTGTCCAGGTGGTAAAATCGCATCAAATTTGTCTACGCCAAACATTCCCAAGTTCGACAGGGTAAAGGTACCGCTGTTGTATTCTTCGGGTTGGAGTTGTTTGGCCCTAGCGCGGTCTACTAAAGACTTCCAAGTGCGTGAGAGTGAATAAATATCTACTATGTCTGCGTTCTGCAACACGGGCGTAATCAATCCGCCATCATCCATCGCCACGGCTACGGAAATATTAATGCCAGAATGATATACAGTGCCTTGGTCTGAATAGCTAGCATTTAGTAGTGGGTGTTTTTGCAAAGTCACCGCCACAGCTTTCGCTAGCAGCGCTGTCATTGTTACGCCTTTGGATTTAATTTGTTTGTAAAGTTTATCTAATCCATCCGTGGTAATTGTATAACCCACATGGAAAATGGGCACGGATAGGCTAGCTACCATATTCCGTACTACTGCATTTTGTAGTGTAGTTAGGGGGACTACTTGACCAGGAACAGCTAGTACCGTTGGTGCTGGTGCTGGTGTCCGAGGAGGTGGGGGCGCAACTGGAGTAGTGGGTGTAGGTGCTGGCGGAGCAACTGAGGTGGTAGCGGGTTGCTTACCTTTATTGCTGGTTGCTTCTACATCCTCGGCAACAATGCGACCGTGGGGGCCACTGCCTTTGAGAGTACTTAAATCAACTTTTAGTTCTTTAGCCAACTTGCGAGCACGGGGTGAAACCACAAGCCGTCCTTCTCTGTGGTTAGACCCATTTTGAGACGCCAAGGTAGGTGTTGCAACTGAGGCTGTCGCTGGGATTGGTTCGGGAGAGGAGGTAGCACTAGCAGCAGCGCCACCTGAGTTACCAAGAGATTTTGCGGTTTCAATTTCAGCTTCCGTTTCCGCTATGAAGGCGATCGCAGACCCCACCGGGGCGGTGTCACCAGCTTCCACTATGATATGGGCAATGTATCCTTCATAAAAGGATTCCACATCCATATCTGCTTTATCTGACTCGACCACCACCACTGTTTCGCCTTTTTCCACTTTGTCGCCTGGCGATTTCACCCAGGAGACAATTTTGCCCTCGGTCATGGTGGAACTAAGCGCCGGCATAAATACTTCGTGAATGCTCATAGGGTGGTTTGAGAAGCAATAATTTATGGACTTTAACAGCTTTTACCAGATCGAATTGTATCTTGACAGGAGAATTTTGGTTGGGAGATTTTATATTTTAGGCTGAAGAGTGGGGAAGTGGAGGGGCAGGGGGCAGGGGGAGAATAATAACTCACTACTCATCACTCAGCATTCCTAACCCCAGGAACCTACATATGACTTACAGGTCTATATACTAAAACTATCCTCGATGCTTAATCAGTATGCCGCTTTCGTCATTAAATGTTGGCTTTCAAAAACCACCATGAGTTTCTCGCAACTCAACTAGGATTGCTATATATATTTATATTCTTCATAATTACTGTTCAATATACACAAGCTTCCTAACAGTAGAGGATGTGGGGTAAAAGTTAAATCTAGAATTCAAGATTGCTAATTGAACTTTTTGAAATTCCTGTTTAATTTTATGTCGGTAAAGTTGAAGTTGTTTTTGATTTTGATACTAAGTATCTTTACCACTGCTGGCGCTGGACTTTATCTCACACAGCACCAGCTATCTCCAGCAATTTTTGAGACTAGTAGCGAGCAATCCCAGCAGATGGAAGTAACGCCTCAGTCTCAGGAAGTTGTGGCATACTCAGAGCGTTCCGATTATAAAACTATACCTTTAGAAAATATCAACTCAGGTTTGCAAGGTAGTGATCCTGCTACCCTTGCCCTGAATGCTTTTGATGACATAACATCAGTTAAAGGAACGCGAAAGGTAGAGGTAGTTTATCCGCAACGAAATCATGCTTTAGTGACGATTACGCAAATCAAGCAGAGTGATGATTCAGTTGGTGCAATTAAATATCGGGTTGAGATGACAACCTTTGGGCGATCGCTTTTTATTAGTTCACCTCCGGTTTGGCAAATTGTCTGGGCTGGCTCCCAGGTGCAATGTTGGACTGGGAGCCGTGCTCACAAAAAAGTGACACAAAGCTGTAATTAGTCATCTGTCATTGGTTATATAACAAATGACAAATGACAAATTTAAATATCGCCGCGAATTTCTTCGACAATGCCATCGCGCAGAACGATTTCGACCTGCATTTTGCTAATCAAGTTATCACCTGGTTCTACCCGGAAAAAGCCTTCCATTTGGAATTGATTGACTTCTTGATCCTGCTGGAGAAACTGTACTTGCTGAAGGTTTTGTAATAATTGATTCTTCTGCTCTAACAGTTCACTTTTCTTTTGATTGACTTGAAGTTGAATATTGTCAATTTGTTGGAGGGTCTGGGGGCCTGGTGGTTGCAGACTTTGCTTTTGAATTGCGGCGATCGCTCTTTGTCCTTCAACGTCTAGCTGTTGCAATTGCTGATCACTTTGATTGATCTGCGCTTGTAGTTGCTGTTGAACTTCCTCTTTCCAGAGGGGAGTGACGATGACTTTGACATTAACGACGCGTTTTAGAAGCAATTGAGGTTTGGAGACATCCATAAAAGTTTCACGTTCACTCTATAGTTTGCGGGTGGAATTATCAGGCAAACATGCCGTCAATAATATCGCGATAGCGTTCGGTGACGATGTGTCGCCGAGTTTTCAGTGTTTGTGTCATCATGCCATTTTCAATGGAAAATGGCTCTAGAATGAACCTGAATGGCCCGATGCGATCATCAGGTCGATAGCCTGGACGGTTTTGCACTTCCTGATTTAGTTCTCGGCGAAACAAATCCTGGATTATTTTACTCTCCAGATCAACGGTCGTGGTGGATTCTGAGGAAGTTTCAGGTAGACGCAATTGCAGATTTTGACTTTGTGCCCATTTTTCTAAAGCTTCGAGATTGGGGACAATTAAGGCTCCAATACTGCGCTGATCTTGTCCAACCAGCATAATCTGATCGATGTAGGGCGATCGCAAACACGCATCTTCAATCGGCTGCGGCTCGATGTTCTCCCCATTACTTAAGACAATCGTATCTTTTGCTCTACCAGTTAGCACCAAGTCGTTTTGTGGTGTCACCAAACCCAAATCGCCACTATCAAACCAACCTTCAGCGTCTATTGCTTTGGCTGTCGCTTGTGGATTTTGGTAATAACCTTGCATGATTTGGGGCCCCCTCAGCAGCACCAATCCCCGCTTACCCACTGGTAAAGGCGCTTTTGTTTCAGGATCTATAATTTTAGCCTCTGTAACGGGAAGTGGTTGTCCTGATGTACCAATCATATTCCGCCAAGGACGACGCACATGGGTTACAGGAGAAGTTTCTGTCAAGCCATAGCCTTGCAAGATCTGCACGCCAATAATTTCAAAAAAGTTATCTATATGCCTTGGAAGCGCACCACCGCCGCTAATCACTTGCTTGATTCGTGCTCCCGTTGCTTCCCGTACCTTGGCATAAACTAGTTTTTCTCCCAAAGCATGGAGGGGGAATAAAGCAGATGCCAGTATCTTAGCTGCTAATCGCTCCACAGATGAAGCATGAAGATTATCTAAACTCAGCCCTTGGGCAATTCGCCGTGCTTTGATATATTTCTCACTAATACCCAATAAAAAGTTAATTAGACGTTGCTTGTTTGCTGGTTGTTCGCGGAATTGCTTTTGCACTCCTTCATAAATTGACTCCCATAAGCGCGGTACAGCCACCATATAGTGGGGTTTAAATTCTTTTAAATCTCCTTTGAAAGAACGCAAGTTAGTATAAACTTGCGTACAACCTTGAGATAGTAAATAATACTCAACTGTCCGTTCGTAGCTGTGCCAAGACGGTAAAATACTGAGAACAATATCCCCTTTTTGCGGTTGCACTACTGTGCCAAAAGTTGTCACTTGGTGCATCAAATTGTTATAGGACAACATTACGCCTTTAGGTTTACCCGTTGTACCAGAGGTATAAATTAGAGTTGCCAAAGCATCACGTTTTTGCCTGACTGGTACAAAAGTATGCTTTAATCCAATTTCTATTAACTGTGAAAAATTCAGCACCTTTATGGTTTCCTCTGTCGGTGGTGCTTCATCCGAAAGTAAAACTACTAGTTGAATGGGTAAATCTTTGAGGCGGTCTTGCAGTTTATTTAATGTTTTTAAATCCTCGAGTACCAGTGCTGTACTGCCGCTATTGGCTATGATAAACAACAGTTCTTCTCGTTCCGCTTGGGAGCTACGCACTGCATCAACTCCTCCAGCAGTCATTATACCTTGATCTGCAATAAACCACCGGGGACTGTTGTCAGCAATTAGGGAAATGCGATCGCCAACTTTTACTCCTAATGCTTGCAAACCAGCAGCAAATGATTGAATTTGCTCTGCTAGTTGAGCATAAGTAATTGTTACTTCTGGTTTCGCATGGGGGCTGTGGAGAACAACAGTATCACCAAATCGCTTTGCTGCTAAAGGCCAAATTTCTGGTAGCGACTCCACATTTGTATAATCTACCAAACGCTCTAAGGCCTGGCGTTCTCGTTGAGTAATATTAGATAAAAAAGAATATGCATGTTGATTTTTTGACATAACACCGTACCTAAATCTACTATTTTGCTAGTTTTCTTGCTAATTTTGTTATTACGCTACAATATACGTCCTCATTATCCACATTGTCTTTTGTGTTTAATAATTTCAGGAATTCATTCGTTATATTTACAAAAATTTATGTTAAGATTTATCTATATAGATTACAAGCAATAAATTGCCAAAAAATCAATTGCACATAGTTTTGCTTGCAGCTGATTGCATCTGCCGCCTATTTTTCACAGGGGTTGATTACCTATGAACTTAATGAACACGATATTGTTAACACTGGTCAATACTGCCGCTTGTTTAGCATTACCTAAGCTCTTAGCTATTCTTCTAGCTCCTAAAGCAAAATCCACTGAACTATCACCAAAGCGTTTAAAACTACAAACAGCTAGAGTAGAACTGACCAACTTCCCATATTGTACAGTTTACACATTGACGGGTAGCCAATTTTGTAAGTTTAGTCCTCGTTTTTGTGATAGATGTTCTCCAAACTAATGAATAGGTAAAATCTCTACACTTGTGACTAATTTTCAATTATCTCTTCAGGGCAGATTCATTTTTGTTGTTTAAATTCAGTGAAGTATGGAGTCAAAGGTTTTTTAGAGAATCATTATATAAAACTTATCATTACTATAGATAAAAATATATATTTGCTTAGCTTATATCTAATAAAAGAAATATAAAATATTGCCTTGAAGCAAGTGTACTAGTTATGCCTCAAACTAAGAAATAGTACACACTGAACTTTTTTCAGGGGGCATGAGCTATGAATTTGACAAATGTTATATTTCTGACTCTATTAAATACTGTTGCCTGTTTTGCGTTACCAAAGCTACTATCTATAATTTCGTCTGCTAAAAGTTAAAGCAATAAGCGATCGCAGCTTATCATAACTTCACAGGATTCTAACTCTGAAATCCCCAGTTTTTCATAATATTCAGGAGATGCGATCGCTTAGTTAATAGCTTATCAGTTTCGTCTAAGGGAACTCCAACAAATAAATTATCTAATTTTATGGGGTGGGCAACATGAGCGCCCAGTTCACAGGACGCTCTGCCTATCCTACAAGAAATATTGGGATATTTTATTACTTGGAAGTCCCTAAGCGAGAAAAAGTTAAAGTCAACAGCTAGACTTTTGATTTCTACTGTATGTAGCAAACCGCGAAAAATAGCACTATTTGGCGACTAGAACCTCGTCAAACGCAGTATTTATAGATACTTCTTTCCAAGCATCCAAATCTCCTTTTATAAACTCCAGTGCATTATCAATAATCTCTACTGCATCTGCTCCCAAGGCTAATCTTTGTGGTGGGTTATCACTATCAACTACTTTAATCATTGCTAAAGCAGCTTTTTTGGGATCACCTGGTTGTTTACCATGATCATCCAACATATCTTGACGACTTTGATTAACTAATTCTTTATAGTCATCTATTTGACTATCATTGGCAACAAAAGAACGTTTAATAAAATCTGTCTTAAAACTGCCAGGTTCAACTGCTGTGACTTTTATCCCAAACGGTTCAACTTCGTAAGCTAAAGAACCGGAAATTCCTTCTAGTGCCAGTTTACTACTACCGTAAAATCCACCAGTTGGTTCTGCCATAAAGCAAGCTGTCGATGAAATATTTAGGATATGCCCACTGCGTTGCTTTCGCATATGAGGTAGTACTGCTCGAAGCGTTTCTAACACACCAAAAAAGTTGATTTCAAATTGATAGCGAACTTCCTCATCACTAACTTCTTCGACTACCCCTGCAACCTTATACCCAGCATTATTAACAAGTACATCAATACGTCCAAACTTGGCAATTGCCTGTTTGACTGCTTCCCTTACTTCTTCGGGTTTGGTGACATCAAGTTGCAGCGCTAATGTCTGATTCGGAAAGCTTGCTGCTAAATCTTCTATTTGCTGTGGATTCCTTGCAGTTAGCACCACAGTTTCACCCCGCTCAAGCACTGTTTCTGCTAATGCTCGGCCTAAGCCACTTGAGGTACCAGTGATAAACCATATTCGTGTTTGAGAAACTGAGGACATTGCCATATAAATTCTCCATTTTTCACAAGCGTTACTAAGCTAAAAAAACTTGAAATTGCAGCAGCATAAAAATGCTGATATCTTGTGGAGTGGGTATATAAAGCCCATCCAGATAAGCAATTTCAACGTGCATCTTTAGATGTTTCCTGCATCTGCTTTCTAAGACTAAGAGGCCTCATATCAGTCCAGACTTCTTTGATGTAATCTAGACATTCTTGCTTTAAACCATTTTTTCCAACATCCTTCCAACCAAGAGGGCTATCTCGCTCAGATGGCCAAATGGAATACTGTTCTTCGTGATTAACTACAACTTTGTAAATTGTTGTATCTTCTTTGTCGTTTTGATACATAATTAACCTCATGGTATTTAATTAAATATGCCTTCTATTTACTTTCTTCAACTTTGAGCAAAGTCAAATACTTAAATTCCAAAACTGTTAGTACTAATATAATTAACATAAATAAAATATCAGCTAAAAACATTCCATAATATATCCCTCTGACACCTGATATTCTTGAAAAGAATAGTATCATTGGCACAGTTAAAACTATACTTTTTAGCAAAATTACTATTAACACAGTTTTACCTTTGCCTATAGATAGAAAAAGAGTGTTGCTAAAGAATGCCAAAGGCCATATCGGCATTAATATACTGAGAATTCTAAAATTTAACACATCATCTTGTGTAAATTTTACACTTGGTAGAATTAAACCTAAAAATGTTTTTGGTGATAATTGTAAAGGCAACCAAATTAATACTAATAAAATAGTTCCAATGACTGCAAAAGTCAAATATGCTTTTTTGATCCTGCTATAATTTTTAGCGCCATAATTCATTCCAATTATAGGTTGTAATGCTTGTGCAAAACCAATGATGGGAATAAATACAATTGAAGTCAGTTTTCCCGTTGCTCCAAAGAAAGCGATATCACTGTTTGTTCCGTAATCAGAAATTGAATTAAAAATTACAAAATCTTGAATCAATATCGTTACTGGATAAAATAATTCTGATATTCCAACTGATATTATTTCACGTAGTAATTCGATGGCGATCGCTAACTTTTTAAAATTAACTGAAATAGAACTTTTACCAGAAACAAAATAACTTAAATTGGCAATACTATAAACAACCATTGCCAGAACTGTTGCCAAAGCAAGTCCCTCAATCCTCAATTTAAATACACTGATAAATATATAATTTAATATAATATTAATAATAACAAAAAGCCAGTCAAATATTGTGCTTAATCTAATCTTTCCTTCTGATTTTATGACCTGATTACAAGCTTCCGCTAGAATCAAAAATACTGATCCTAGTATATAAATCTTAAAATATTTTGTACCTTCTAAAGCAACTTCACCACTTCCGCCAATAAATACAATTAATTCTTCACCAAAGCTGTAACCAATAATTGTGATCAAAAATGATATAGTAACACTCATCACAATTAAGTTGCTAAATATTTTGGACTGAGTTTTGATATCTCCAGAACCAATAGCTCGACTAATAACAGAAGCAGAACCTACCCCAACTAACAGGGCAAATCCGTTTATTATACTTGTAAATGGTAGTGCAAGTGAAATGCCAGCCAAAGCAGTTTCACCAATAAATCTTCCTGCAAACAAAGCATCAATAAAAGTGTTTAAACTAAGCATCAATATCCCTAAAGTACTGGGAATAGATAACTTAAACATCAGCTTAAAAAGATTACCTTGAAGAATTTCATTGGTAATTTGAGATTGTTTTTGTGAAGTCATTTTTTAATTTTCGGATCATTTCTGTTTACTCAACCTTAATCAAACGGCTAACGTGATACTGCCTCACTGCTTCTAACTCCATCTCTTTTGCTGAGTTAAATGCACTCATGACCTCACCACAGACTTCTACTCTGGCTTCATAAGCACCTGATGTACTACCATCTGGAACTGCAAAATCAATACGAACTTCTGCCCAGTCAGCATCCTCTTTTTGGGCAACCTCTTCCATGGCCAGCACTTTGCCTGCTTTCAAGTAATCTAGCCAACTCCAACCAAACTGCATCCAAATTTCGCGTTCAGCATTTTGCTCAAATTCGCTTAAACCAGTCCATCCTCGATAGTATTGACGCAAGCCCAAAACTGAACCATTTCGCCGCACCAATAAATCCAATACATCTGGCTGTAAGTGTCCCCACAAATGCCCTTGGGGTAAATCAACTAAAGTAGGAGCAAACTGATGACCACCAAAATGAGTTGTTTGCCAAACTCTTAATTTTCCATTAGAAGCAGGAGCATATTCTTTACGTAATTGTCGGTAGATAGGAGTTCCAAATCTGCCACAAGCAAGGTCAATTTGAGCATGAGTGCAAACCATAAGTTCACGAATGTGACTGGTTTGTTGTTGATATTGCTGAAATTCCGATAAAGCATTAGGTTGGTGCATTAAATGCTTGAATATTGCTGTCACCAAAGCAGCGGCTTCGCTTTCTGGAACAACAAATTCCTGTTTCTCAAACTGAGAAAACAACTTTGCAGGACGATAGTAATAGAACAGACGAGTAAAGCCAGGATAAGAATACTCGCCATCAGGAGCAATTAGCATCGGTTTCAACTTGACCCCATGCTTAAAAATTAACTCTTCAAATAAACCCATCAATGATTTAATAGTTGGATTTTCTTGAAATATTTCTTGCGGCCAAGGTTGTGAAACTTCCATAATCAACCAATAATCGTAAGTACCTGCTGTCCCAATTGGATCTTCTCCATTGGCTTTAGAAACCAAAGAACAAAAACGACAGTCACTTTTGAGAAATTGGTGAGTATGTTGAATTGACATCTTTACTATCTCTGCTCTAGTTGTTCTTCAAAAGCAATGAAACAGTGATAAATTATTAATCAAATCCCATTCCTTTTTGCATATCCTTATACAAGTTGTCATAAAAATATTGATGCGGTACTAATCTTTTATACAAGGCATATAGTCTAAGTTCCCATGATGATTGTGTGACAAAATATTGTCTTTTAGGTTTTCTAGCTCCCAGAGCCTCCAAAATCGTATTTGCCACTTTTTCAGGTGGTAAGCCTGTGCTACGATTGTCCTCTACTGCTCCTTGCATATATATTTTGTAATTCTTGCCATATATAGCTTTAGTTTCGGGTGACATATTAGCTAATGTTTCCTGATAACTAACTTCTACTTTGTCAGCTTGTTCTGGGGTTACTATTCCTCCTGGTAAGATAGAAATAACCTCAATTCCACTAGAAGACAATTCCATTCGTAAAGAATCTGTAATTGCCTCGATCGCAAATTTTGAAGCAGATAAAAGACTTCTATAAGGTAAAGCTAATCTGCCGCAAATCGCGCTAATATTAATAATCCGACCTTTAGCTTGTCGGATCATTGGTAAAAATGCTTGGGTAACTGCAATTTGACCGATAACATTTACTTCAAAGTTCCATCGGATGTCATCTATCGGAATACATTCAAGTGGGCCATCTACTGCTACAACTGCATTATTAATTAAGGCAAATAATCCTTCATCGCCAACTGCTAGTGAGACAAGTTCGGTAGCAGATTTAATTTCTTCCGCTTTTGTGATGTCCATAATAATTGGTGTTAAATCACCAGATGCAGCCTGTTTTAGTGAATGTGCATCTTTCTCTGTGCGGACTCCAGCAAAAACGCGATATCCTTGCTTGGCTAGTAAAAGCGCAGTAACCCGACCTAAACCTGTGGATGTTCCTGTGATGACGATTGTACCTTTCTGACTGTTATTCATGTATTTTTATGCCTGAAAAGAGTAAATTTAGAAATATGATGTGTATCAACTGAATGAAAAACTAAATCTAAGGGCTAAAACAAGCTACAAACAAATGGATATGACTATCTTCAATGTTTACGCCGTCCATGCATAACCATCTTCACGCCACTTTTTGCATAACATTGCCCATCGTAATATCCTTGTAATTCTGGTTTCTTATTAACCAGCGCTAATTTATAGTTTGAAAGAATTGTTGCTAACACAAGCTTCATTTGAAATATAGAAAAAGACCCTGCAATACA
Source organism: Komarekiella atlantica HA4396-MV6 (assembly GCA_019359395.1). GTDB lineage: Bacteria > Cyanobacteriota > Cyanobacteriia > Cyanobacteriales > Nostocaceae > Komarekiella > Komarekiella atlantica. The sequence continues at coordinate 224,647 of JAHHHK010000009.1, read as the reverse complement.
ACTACGAGCACCGCCACCAAACGGTATAAATTCATAGGCAGAGAATTTTTTTTCTAAAAAGCGCTCTGGCTTAAATTGTTTTGGTTCTGGGTATACATCTTCACGTTGATGTGTTGAGTAAATATTGGTAAATAGTTGTGTACCCGGAATTAACTCATAGCCCATAATCTCTACAGGAGATTCTACTACCCTCGCCACTGTAAACATCGGACTTGGGTAAATTCGCAAAACTTCATTACAAACAGCACTAAGATAGGGCAACGCAACAATACTCATTGGATCTGGGTTTTCACCAAGGCTATCTAGTTCTTCAAGTAATCGCTCGCGAACGTCTCTTAAATTGTGAACCCAGTAAAATAACCAGGTAAGCGAATGTGTTGCACCATCCTTACTTCCTAATATAGGAAAAAATAGTAAATCGCGCACCTCTTCATCGCTTAATGGTTTACCTGTTTCATCACAAGCAAATATTAAATCACACAGCATATCAATGCGTGAAGAATCTGCTTGCTTGCGTCGTTCTTGGACTTCATTATATAAAAATTGAAAAATTTCTTTCAGGAGGTATTTATGATATCCCCACGGACTTAGCCCACCTAAATCCAGTTGTGTAAAAGGAAATTTTGTTGTTATATCAAACAAGGGAGATTTTTCATGTTTAATGCAAGACTTATATAAATGCTTGATTTTTTCATAGCGCTCTCCTTTTTGCAACCCAATCACAACCTCTATAGCTACTTGCAAGGTGATTTGTGATAACATTTCATGGGCAATGAAAGTTTTTCCAATCGCCTGTTGACTAATAATTTTTTCTGTAACTTCACAAATACGTTTCCCACTGGCCTTCATTCGCTCTCCGTGGTAAGTTTTCATTAAGAGAGGACGACGATGTTTGTGAACTAAACCATTCGTATGAAGAATTCCTTGTTCTCCAATATGTCCGACTGTAATCGTGGGATCTCCTGAAGGATGGCCAAAAATTGTAATTTCTTTGGTATTGGTTAAATACTGCTTTATGCCTAAGGGATTGCTGACATAAACTATTGGTGTAGAATCAGACATTATGGTGATGATATCGCCATATCGTTTATAAATATTATCCAAACAGCTAAGCGGATTAGCTGCTAGCTGCTGACCTAGCAGCCACAAGGGTGTTTTCAGTTCTGGTGGTAGTGTCATAAATCTGATTTACTCCCATAATTTATAGATATTTAGCTAGAAAAAAATTCATAAATCACAAGTTTCAGAAATATAAGAAACAGAGTGAAAAATCAATTTACTAGCTAAACTAAACCAGCAACAAATGATTGCGACTGTCCTTGATCTTGACGGCGATCGCGCACGACCATTTTCACACCACTTGCAGGAGAACAAATCAAACCTGCAAATTTGGGACGTTCTGGACGCTTGCTAACTAACTCTAATTGATAGTGTGAAAGAATTGTTGCTAATATAAGTTTTATTTCAAATAGGGCAAAATTTGCGCCAATGCATACACGAGAACCGCCACCAAATGGCAAGAATTCATAGGGAGAAAATTGCTTTTCTAAAAAGCGCTCTGGCTGAAATTGTTTTGGATTTGGATATAAATCATCACGCTGATGCGTCGAATAAATATTGCCAATAAGTATTGTTCCGGGATGCAGTTCGTACCCCATGATTTCAACGCTCGATTCTACCAACCTGGGAAATGTAAACAACTGGGTTGGATAAATTCGCAAAACTTCATTACATACAGCGCTCAGATAGGGAAGTGCAACAATGCTCATGGGGTCTGGGTTTTGACCAAGACTATCAAGTTCTTTTAGTAGTTTTTCTCGAATACCTCTTAAACAGTGAATCCAGTATAAAGACCAACTAATCGCAGTTCCCGAAGCATCACCAGCTGCAAATATAGGTGATAATAAAAGGTCACGCACCTCTTCATTGCTTAATGGTTCACCTGTTTCATCACGAGCCAATATCAGATCACCAAGTATATCTGTGCGTGAAAAATCTGCTTGTTGACGACGTTCTTCCACCTCAGTTGATAGTAATTGAAAAAGTTCTCGCCGTAAGTGAAGGAGGTATCCTTGTGGACTCCATCGACCTAAATCTTTTTCTCCAAAAATATTACTAAGAATCTTAACTATAAGAGATTGTCTATCGAGTTTAAGTAAAGACGCAAATAAATGCTTGATTTTGTCATAGCGCTCTCCTTGGTGTAAACCGATTACCCGCTCTATACCCACTTGAAAGGTAATATCTTCAATAGTCGGGTATGCAACAAAAGGTTTTCCAACTATCTGTTTACTCATCATCTTTTCTGTGAGTTCGCAGATACCTCGTCCACAGGCTTGCATCCGCGCTCCATGAAAAGCCTGCATTAGGAGCTTACGCCGATTTTTATGAATTAAACCATCAAGTTGCAAAACTCCTTGATTTCCGGTTATAAATGCAAAATCTTGGTTCAATGCACCTGTAGCAGAAATTTCCTTGGTATTTGTGAAAATCTCTTTTATCCCTGAAGGATTGCTAATGTAAATAATTGGTGCAGAACCAGACATTACAGTCACAATATCACCATAACGTTTGGAAATAGCATCCAAATAGGCAAAAGGATTAACCTCGAATTGCAGGCCTAGCAACCATAAGGGTGTTTTTGGCCCTGGGGGTAGTTTCATTAGCCTTTTTTGCTCCCATTATTTATTACATTGCACACAGCATGATCAATACAACTTCTCAAATGTTTGGCTAATTCCTGAATATGAGGTTCAATGAAAATTGAGAAATGATCACCAGGAACTTCCATGACTTTAATAAGTTGATTAGAACATTTACCCCAACCTAGTAAGGAGTCATTAGTATGAAATTCTAAACTTTCAAAGTCATGAATAATCTCTTCTTTTGCTCGAAATAGAGTTATAGACTGAGGATAAACTAGCGGTACATAATCTCGCATGGCTTGGACATGAGCCTTGAAAAGTTTGTAATAACTGATAAATTCTTTAATTTCTGTATCACTAAAGATAAAGTTTACTTTTTGATTAATTAAATCAAGTTGCTGATTAAGTGATAAATCTCGAAGTTCCTCAAAAGAAATTGAAAAATCTATATTATTATCGGTTTTTATTGATTCAGCCATGCGGAGTAAAAACTTTGCATCATCATCTTTTGTAGATTCAATGCGTGTTTCTGAAAGGATGGCATCAATAACAACTAACAAATCTACTGTTTCACCTTGTCTTTGTAATTGCTGCGCCATTTCAAAAGCAAGTATACCACCGTAACAATGACCACCTAAAAAATAAGGGCCATTTGGCTGTACTTTACGAATTTCTTCAAGATAGTTTTTTGCTGTATCTTCTACTGAGATGATTTCAGGTTCTTCTTGATTAGGGGTATGTTCCAAAGCATAAAATGGATAATCTTCACCAAGTCTTCTGGATAAATTAATATAGTGATTAATACCTCCACCAGCGCCATGTATACAAAAGAAAGGTATTTTGTCACCAGAAGAGTTAATTGCTACTAGATGAGAATTAGAACTCTCGCGGAATGGCTGACTGACAATTACAGCTAGTTTCTCAATTGTGGGATTTTCAAAAAGAGTAGATAGGGTAAGATTATGCCCAAATCTATCTTGGATTTGAGCCATTAAACGTACAGCTAAAAATGAGTGGCCACCCAAGTTAAAGAAGTTATCTGTCACCCCAATAGAGCTAGTATTCAGAAGCTTTTCCCAAAGTTTTACTAATGATAACTCTGTGAAATTACGAGGAGCAATGACAGATTTAGTAATATGTGATCGAATAACTTCATCTGTAGGAAGAGAACGCTTATCTACTTTGCCATTAGGTGTAAGTGGGAGTGCATCTAATACCATAAAGGCAGAGGGTAGCATATAATTAGGCAATTTTTGTTGCAAATAGGGCAACAGATGTGCAGCTATATACTGTTTATCTGCAACAACATAAGCAATCAAAGATTGCTTTTCTTGCTCCTCATTACTGACAATTACCACAGATTCTTGCACATCTGGATGTTGTGTAATAACTGTAGCAATTTCATTCAATTCTACTCGAAAACCTCTGATTTTTACTTGTTCGTCACGACGACCCAAATATTCGAGATTACCATCCTTAAGATAACGGACTAAATCGCCTGTTTTGTAAAGCTTTGTTTGAGGAATAAAGGGATTATTAATAAATCTTTCCTGGGTTAATTCAAAACGGTGTAAATATCCCCTAGCTAATCCGTCACCACCAATATAAAGTTCGCCAATAATTCCTACAGGTGTTGGTTGCAAATTGCGATTCAACACATACACCTGAGTATTATTGATAGGACGACCGATAGGGACACTGTTTACTTGGTTTGGTAATAAACTGGTGTCGTAGTAAGTAACGTTAGCGGAAACTTCTGATGAACCGTAAAGGTTGATTAATTTTGCAAATGGGATTAATTCTTGGAAAGTTTTAGCTAACTTAACAGATAGTGCTTCTCCGCTAGTTATCCATAGTTTTAGTTGCAATAATTTCTTAGTCAGATGATGATAATTATCTAAAAGTAAACGTAGTAATGAGGGTACAAGGATAATACGGGTAACTTTGTGATCCGCCAAAGCTTCTATGAATAACTGCGGGTCTAGTATAGTTGCATTGCTGATAATTACTGTAGGAATTCCTTGAAGTAAAGGAGCAAAAATTTCCCACACAGAATCTACAAAGCTAATGGCTGTTTTCTGACAACAAACTTCTCCTGGGGTAAAAGGATAAGTTTTCCATAACCAGTGTAAGCCATTCACTGTACCGCGATGAGTGCCAAGAACGCCTTTAGGAGTTCCCGTTGAGCCAGAAGTGTAGATAATATAGGCAAGATTATCAGATGATGAGATGTTAATGGGATTTTCTGAACTTTCTTGAGCAATTTCGTCTTTGTGGATATCTAAGCAAACGGTTTTAGCTGAAGATAATGATAGTTTTTCTAATATTACTTGCTGGCTAATCAATACTGATGTTTGAGAATCAGAGAGCATAAAATTCAGACGCTCAACTGGATAACTTGGATCAAGGGGAATGTATGCACCGCCAGCTTTCAGGATAGCTAAAATTCCTACCACCATGTCTACAGAACGTTCAAGACATAACGCAACCAGTGTTTCTTTTGTTACGCCTTGTTTTTGTAAATAACGTGCAAGTTGATTGACTTGATGATTAAGTTGACGATAAGTAACTTTTTCTGACTGGCTAATTAATGCTAAAGAGTCGGGTGTTAGCTCAACTTGCTGCTCAAATAATTGATGCAGAGGCATATCTTGATAGTCTACATGAGTTTGATTAAATTTAAATAATAATTGCTCTTGCTCAGAAGTAGTTAGTAGTGATAATTCACAGATGCGTTGCTCTGGATTAGCAACTATATTTGCTAATAAAGTCTGGAAAATATTAATAAGTTGGGTAATTGTTATTGAATCGAAAATATCTGTATTGTACTCCAAGCAGCCTGTTAACCCCTCTTGAGATTCAGACATCGATAAGAAAATATCAAGTTGAGCCGTACCGCTATCAAACTCTAAAGCCCGCAAGGTTAATCCAGATACTTCCTGCAAAGATGTTGGAGTATTTTGCAGGACAAACATGACTTCATAAAGGGGATTTCGGCTTAAGTCTCGTTCGGGTTTTAATTCTTCTACAAGTATCTCGAAAGGCAAATCTTGATGTGCATAAGCATTGAGAGTCACCTCACGAACTCGATGTAAAAGTTCGCGGAAACTGGGATTACCACTGAGGTTATTACGCAATACTAAAGTATTAACAAATAGACCCAGCATTCCTTCTAATTCGGCTCGGTTGCGGTTGGCAATTGGAGAACCAATTAAGATATCTTCTTGGTCTGTGTAGCGGTATAATAAAATGTTAAAAGCTGCCAGCAAACTCATAAATAAAGTGGCATCTTCTCGCTGGCTTAATTGTTTGAGCGCATCAGTTAAGGCTGTTGATAACGTAAAGTATTGCTTAGCACCGGCAAAAGTTGTGACAGTAGGTCGCGGACGGTCTGTGGGTAACTGTAGTATAGAAAGCTCACCGCTTAGTTGTTGCTTCCAATAATTTAAGTTGGTTGCGAGGAATTTACCTTGGATGCGATCGCGTTGCCAAATGGTAAAATCTGCATACTGAATCGGGAGTTCGGGTAAACCAGAAAGCTGATTTGTAGAGAAAGCCGCATACAGCGTTGACAACTCCCGCAGGAACACACCACAAGACCAACCATCCGTGATGATGTGGTGCATGGTCAAAAGCAAAATGTATTCTTCTGCACTCAAGCGTAGTAAAGTTGCTCTGACTAAAAGTCCTTTAGCTAAATTAAAGGGTTTTGTTGCTTCCTCGGCTACAAGTTTTTTTACTTCTCCTTCCCAATCCTTACCAGACAAATGTTCAAGATTAATGATAGGTAAATCCCAAGTTAATTGTGGTGTAATTTCCTGTATTGGCTCTCCATTGACAAGTCTAAAATTTGTGCGCCAAATTTCGTGACGCTTGAGGATTTCATTGAGGCTTTGTTGCAGCGCTGTAATACTTAATTGTCCTTTTATATCAAAAGCAATGGGAATATTGTAGAAAGAACTCCCGTGGTAGAGTTGGTCTATAAACCATAGTCTTTGTTGGGAGAAAGATAAGGGAATATTCTTAGATGTTTGGCGTTTGGAAATAGTATCAGCTTGAAATTTGCCTCCCTTCCATTTTTCTAAAAGGGCTTTTTTTGCAGGTGATAAATTAGAGTGCTGTTTGTCCATTGCTAATATGTTAATTACAAGTTCTTAGTTGCGATATAAATCCTATTTGATTTATGAAGTTACTCGCAAATATAGTAAACAAAAGACTCTTGCAAAAGTCTTGGTTTTAAACTCTTTCTCTGCGCCTCCGCGTCTCTGCGTGAGATAAAAAATATTTAATTTCACGCAGAGAGGAGAGAAATATTGAGTAAGCGCAAACGATTTTGGATTGCTGTATTACTAAAGGGAGGCTTTTTGGCAAACAAAGCAAGCTATATCTTCACTTTCTCCAAAGTCCCTGGTATTATAATAGTTAAACTCAGTGAAACCCGTATCTTTTAAAGCTGACTCAACTTCTTCTAAAAAGTGATCTTTTCTTAACCAAACGGTGTCTGAACGCTGCCAATTATTTTCAATTAATTCAAATCCTGTGACTTTGATTTCCCACATCCTTTCTTCAGGTTTATAGTAGAATAATTCCATTAATGAGCATTCATCATTCACATAGACAATATTAAAATTGTTTTTCTGAGCAGCTTCATGTAGCCAATCTGTTATTGGTATGTTGAACACAAATACACCATCATCTTTAAGTGCAGCATATACGTTTTTGAATACCGTTTTCAAATCTTCCTTGTTTTGGATAAAATGGATAACATCATTTGCCAAAACTGCATCAAAGATAGGTGGTAGCTCAAAATCACGTATATCACTCAGGATAAATTCGCTTTCGGGTGCATTTTTTTGAGCGTAGTCTAGGATCTTTTTAGAAGCATCAATTCCAGTAACTTTATACCCTCTAATATTAAGTTGATGTGCTAAATGTCCACAGCCGCAGCCAAGTTCAAGAATATGCGCTCCCGCAGGAAGTTGTGATAATAATATTTGCTCTAAAGCAGGTATTATACCTTTTAGCAAATCTTCGGCTGTATTCTTGAATTCGTTCTGTAACCGAGCGATGGGTTCATAGTTGGGAAGATTACTGAGCACAGACATAGACTATTTTTCCTGTTGTTAAGTGAAGGTTTTCAATTAAATAATTTAGTTGCTATTTCTTGAGTATGCTTGTAAATTTTAGACAAGCTAGATTATGTGTGTAGATATAAACTGATTCCTAATCTCCTAAAATATAGGTCAATATTTGTTAGCTAAAAAAGCTTCTACTTCTTCCTCAGATAGTTCTACAATTTTTTCCAACAGAAGTTGCTCAATCATTTCTGCTTGTTTAGCTGGTATCATTGCTTCTGATAAAAGGTCACGCAGTGGTAAGTCTATAGGAAATTTAGCTCGCAATCGAGAAATCAGTTGAGTTGCAATTAGAGAATCTCCTCCTAACTCATAAAAGTTGTCGTAAATACCAACTTCTGTAATTCCAAGTATCTCTTGCCATATTTCTGTAATTTGTTTTTCCAAATCATTTGTCGGAGCAACATAGGAATTAATCAGTTGTGGTCTGGAATAGCGTGGAGATGATTCTGCTTGATTGGAAGATTGTAAATTTGCTAGAGAATCGAGGTTAAATGCATATTTATGCCTAGCGTTTAAATCTACTGTAGAAACAATAATTTGAGTTCCTATCTCTAGAGAAAAGATTCTTTTAAATACTTCTATAGTTTCTGTTGGAGTAATACCTAATTCCACCCCAGGTGCTTGTTCTCGTGTTTTTGGTTCTTGAGTGAAATTTAGCTGTAATTTATCCCAATTTATAATGTACCAAGGTAAAGAATTATTTCGGTTACGTCGGTTAGTAAAGCTATCTATTAAATGATTAGCTGCCGAATATAAACCTAAGCCGAATCCTCCTAAAATAGAAGATAAAGAAGAAAAGACAATACAGAAATCTAACTTTCTATTGTGTAATATTTGTTCTAATATAGTAATCTTACGGCGTTGGAAGTTAAATAAATTTTCTAATTCTATTTTACTAATTTCTGGAATCGAACCAAATAGTTTTTCGCGATGGATTCCAGTTGAATAAATCACCCCGTTAATTTGTCCAATATTTTCATCGGATAGATTTTTATGCATTTGTTCATAATTAGTTGCATCTGCACGGATTATCAAAACTTTTGCACCTAATTTTTCTAAGACTAGCAATTGTTTAATTTTGCAACTTACTTCATCTTCTTGAGTGTGAGTTTCAAGCCATTTAGAGAAGTCATTATTTTCTGGAAAAGTTAAATCTTCGATAAATATGATTTTTGCTTGGAAAGTTTTTAATAAATATTCTGCAAGTACAATTTCAATACTTTCTAGCCCACCAGGAAATAAGTAAACACCCTGTTTGACCAACGGGATTTTTTCTTCAAATACTGGCTCTAAGGGAACTGGCTCAAATGTTTGTATCCAACGATAGGAACCACGATAAGCAACAACTAAGTCTGAGGATGCAGATGTTAACTCACTTAAAAGCTTGCCAATAATATTAATTTCACAGTCGTTTTGTTTCTCTACATCTAGGTGAGCAGTTAAAGCAATATCAATATTCCGACAGCTTATATTAGGATACTCTTGAGAAATTGTCTGACATAAACCTAATACTGTTGCTTTCTCTGGGTCTAAAATTTCATTTCCATTGACTTCTCGAATGTTATTCGATATGACCCAAAGTTGCAAGCTTTCATTAGTTTGCAACTTACTGAGGCTTTGTGATAAAAACAATAGACTATTGAACTCTACATAATTCTCTCTTTGAGTATTTTCAAGTTTACTGACGCTCCATAGGAAAACTATATTTTGTGGGGTTTTACCTAATCTAAGTAACTCTTCAAATAATGCATCATAATCTTTAGTTTTGCCTGAATTAATCGTATAAATATCTTCAGTTAGTTTATTAAAATCTTCTCCATGCTTAACTATAATAATATTCTTACCTTGAGTGCCCAAGGCATTAATTAATTTTTCGCCTAATCCCAAATTATCAATAAAAAACAACCAATATTCCTGAATAAATTCTGTTTTAGAAGCAGATGAATAAGTAAGGAAAGAGCGTTTCCACGAAGGAATATAGAACCAGTTAGCAATATCTTGTTTATTATCTAATGTTGCTAGCTTACTATTTAAAGAAAGTGCTGGAGTCGTATCAATCCAGTATCTTTGTCGTTCAAAAGGATAAGTAGGTAAAGGTAGACGATGACGCTGCTCGTGGGTATAAAATCCTGACCAATCTATATCAACACCAAAAAGCCACAATCGGCCTAATGTCTGCAATAAAAAACTCACATCCGATTGTTGCTCTTTGACATGGCGTAACGAGGTTAGTACGTGTTGTTTAGTATTGACATCTAAATGCTGTGTGGTGAATGTGCTTAAAGTTCGTCCTGGCCCCACCTCTAGAAAAACACCTGCAAACTGCTCTAATAGTTGAGATATACCATCGGAAAATTTGACAGTTTGTCGTAAATGTTGGCCCCAGTAGTCGGGATTTGTGGCTTGTGCATCTGTAATCCAACTACCAGTTACATTGGAAATAAAGCCGATGCGTGGTGGATTGAGTTGAACTTTTTTGAGTAAATGCACAAACTCATTTAATATTGGTGACATCATTTGAGAATGAAACGCATGAGATGTATGCAATAGCCGACATTCAACACCTTGAGAGGATAGTTGATTTTGTAGGGTTACGATCGCCTCAACTGTCCCACAAACTACGCATGAAGTTCGAGTGTTAATCGCTGCGATTTCTAGATTTTGAGTTAGCGATCGCACCTCTTTTTCTGGAAGCGGGATCGCCAGCATACTCCCTGGAGGTAACTGTTGCATCAGTTGTGCCCTTTTGGCCACAATGAATAGGGCATCTTCGAGAGTAAATACACCTGCGATCGCAGCTGCGACATATTCCCCGATGCTATGACCAATCATTGCTTGTGGGTGTACTCCCCATGACATCAATAACTTAGCCAAGGCGTACTCAATCACAAATAATGCTGGTTGGGTGAGCGCTGTTTGTTGTAGCTGTTGGCTAGCTGCTGCAATTTCTTCTGATGGAAAGAGTAGACAACGAATATCAAGACCGAGATGAGGTTGCAAAATTTCGGCGCAAGTATCTATATGTCTGCGATACGTCGGTTCAACTTCATATAATTCCCGACCCATATTTACATATTGTGATCCTTGCCCCGAAAACATGAAAATTACAGGCTGTTCTCTATGCTCCTGACATACAGTAAAAATTCGTTGCTGCTCCTGTGTTTCTAAGACGCTAACAGCATCTTTAACACTCTGACACACTAACATTCGACGATGGTTAAAAGCTCTACGACCAACTTTTAAAGTATGAGCAACATTAGCTAAATTTATATCTGGTTGTTGTTTTAAATACGTAACTAAATTTGTAGTCGCAGTTTCTAAGGCTGTGTTAGTTTTGGCTGAAAGTAACAATAATTGCCAAGGTCTAGAGTTATCAAAATACTTAATTTTAGGTGCTTCTTCCAGAATCACATGAGCATTAGTTCCCCCAAAACCTAGCGAACTAATTCCTGCTCTCCGGGGAGTATTATTAGTTTTCCAATCAGTTAGTTGAGTATTAACATAAAAGGGACTATTTACAAAATCAATCTCAGGATTAGGAGCTTTAAAATTGATGCTAGGCGGTATTTTTTTAAATTTTAATGCTTGTACAGTTTTGATTAAACTTGCTATACCAGCGGCTATATCCAGATGGCCGATATTTGGTTTAACTGAACCGATAGCGCAGAAACCATTTCTTTGTGTAAAAGCACGAAAAGCTTTGGTTAATGCAGCAATTTCTACCGGATCTCCAGCAGCAGTTCCAGTTCCATGAGTTTCTATATAGGAAATATCATCAGCATTTATTCCAGCATTTGCTAAAGCTTCTACAATAACTTCCGCCTGACCAATTACACTAGGCGCTGTATAGCTAACTTTCAAAGAACCATCATTATTGATTGCTGTACCTTTAATAATTGCATGAATGTAATCTCTATCTGCGATCGCATCTTCTAATCTTTTTAAAACGACTATTCCCAATCCGCTACCGAAAACAGTACCCTGTGCTTTAGCATCGAAGGCTCGACAATGACCATCAGGTGATAAAATTCCGTCTTCTTGATATAAATAACCTGATTTTTGTGGAACTATAATTGTAACCCCACCTGCTAAAGCGATATCACACTCTTGATCTAATAGACTTTTGCAAGCTAAGTGTAAAGCAACTAATGAAGTAGAGCAATAAGTTTGAATCCCTACACTTGGCCCTTTTAAATTTAATTTATATGAGATATTTGTGGTCAAAAAATCTTTGTTAAAAGTATAGTTATTGGAAATATCTCTTGAACTAATATTTTTATATACATTGTTAAAAAAGTAAGTATTCGTGCTAACACCAGCATAAACACCAATCAAACCATTGTAAGTTTCTGGGTCATATCCAGCGTTTTCAAGAGCTTCCCAGGCGCATTCTATAAAGAGGCGATGTTGAGGGTCAATTAGTTCAGCTTCTCTAGGAGTGTAACCAAAGAACCTGGCATCAAAATGCTCAATATCTTCTAATATAGGTGCTGCTTTAACATAATTCGGGTCGTGTAAAATTTCCTCTTCTAGATTTAAATCTGCTACCTCATTATTGGAGAAAAATGAGATAGACTCAACTCCATTTTCGAGATTATGCCAAAACTCATCGATATCCTTTGCACCAGGAAAACGACCAGACATCCCCACTATTGCTATGTCTATATTTACTGTTTGTTCTTGTCCTTCGGTACTCATGATTTTACTAACCAGATAAATTAATGGATTTTAGTTAGTTTGCATTTTCATCTGTCTTCTTTTTTGTCCTCGATTTAACCTTTGTTCAAAAGTATCTTTCTGAGAGTCTTCAGGAGTAAAAATCTTCGCCATAGAGCTGATGTTTGGGCATTCGTAAAGTTTGGCGATCGCCAGATTTGAACTAAATGCCTGATTGACAATTGCAATAAGTTGAATACCTACAAGGGAATCACCACCAAGTTCAAAGAAGTTATCATAAATTCCTATCCGTTCAATACCAATAACTTCTTGCCAAATGTCAACTAGCTTTTGTTCAATTTTACTTTGAGGAGCGACATAATCGTTACTTAGTTCAGGTCGGGGATATTTTAATTTAGATGGATTGACAGTTTCTAACAATTCTAGCGATTGTGTTTTGTTAGAAGAATTGTACTGTTGTAATACATTTAAGAAATCAGAGGTAGATATTACAACTTGAGGCATTATATTTCCCAAAATTCGCAGAAATATATCTACACCTTCATTAGGTAATATACCTTGCTGAAGATTTTCTTTTCGCAATTCTTGGAGTCGTTGGGGCAATTCTGTATTTACTGCCATCCCAACCTCTTGCCAAGTATCCCAATTGATACTTGTAATAAATCTATCCTGTTTCGTAGCATTATGAGCAAAAGCATCAAGAAAAGCATTGGCTGCACAATAGTCTACTTGTCCAAATTCCGCTACGATTGAGCTATTTGATGATACTAGAAAAAAGAAATCTAACTCAATATCTTTGACAATTGTATCAATAACTATTGTCCCCTTTACCTTCGGAGCCAGAATACTTTCTGCTTCTTCTTGAGTTTTTCGCTGTATTACACCGCCTCCAGGAACTCCAGCGGCGTGGATAACGCCATTTAGTTGACCAAATTGTTGTTGAGCTTGCGCGATCGCGCTTTGCATTTGTTCTAGGTTGCTGACATCAGCAGCGATCACCAAGGCTTCTGCACCTAAGCTTTCAAGTTCTTGAACCTTGCGAATTTTACAGCTAGTACTATCAGTTTCATCATGAGTAGTAAGCCATTTTTCCCACTCATCTTTTTTAGGCAAAGCAGAACGTCCTACTAACAATAGTTTTGCTTGTACAGTTCGAGCTAAATATTCTGCTAAAACAAGTCCAATACCTCCGAGTCCACCTGTAATTAAATAAACTCCCTTTTCTCGTAGTCGAGGCTTTTCAATTTTAGTTTTATCAAAGCGTACTGGCTCAAAACTCTGTACCCAACGATTCAAACCTCGATAAGCAATTAACTTTTCAGGAGCATCAAGGGTTAGTTCTGTCAGCAATTTTTCTACAAGTTTTTCTTCTTGCCAACTATCGTTAGCAGGAAGGATAACATCAATACTACGACAGTTTATATTTGTATATTCTTGAGAAATAACTTTAATTGGGCCGAGCAAAGTAGCTTTCTCTGGACAAAGCGCTTCAGTTCCCGTCACTGGCTGGAGATTGTTAGAAATAACTGTAATTTGAAAATTATCAGTAGTTTCGCGTTTTCCTAAAGCTTGAGCAATAAATAGTAAACTATAAAATCCAGTTTCTTGAGCTTGAGTAACTTTTTCAATTTCTACTTGGTTACATATAGGTGTAACATTCCATAAATGAATTATCTTGTTTGGCAACTTATTTTGTCTAAAAATTTCTTGAAATAAAATATCATAATCCTGATGATTTTTATGATTAATAGTATATTCATTACTTAGTATGGTAAATTTATCACCGATTTTTACGGTAATTACATCCTGGTTTAATTTCTCTAGTTGTTTTACCAAGTTGATACCCAAACCACATTCATCAATAAATACCAGGCAAATGTTAGTTGCTAAGTCTTGGGTATCGAGTTGTACGGGGGGTAAAGAAGGCTTCCAAAAAGGAATGTAAAACCAGTCAGCTATATCAGGTTTTTTACCCAATAATACTGGAGTATAACTATCATCTTTTTCTTGCTTCGCATCAATCCAATATCTTTGTCGTTCAAAAGGATAAGTAGGCAAAGGTAGACGATGACGCTGCTCATGGGTGTAAAATTCTGACCAATCTATATTGACACCAAAAAGCCACAACTGCCCTAATGTTTCTAATAAAAAGCTGACATCTGATTGTTGATCTGAAGGTAAAGAACTCAGTACATGTTGTTTAGCATTGATATCTAAATGTTGTTTAGTTAATGTGCTTAAATTTTGTCCAGGCCCCACCTCTATAAAAACGCCTTCAAATTGTTCCAATAGGTGAGAAATACTATCAGAAAATTTTACAGTTTTTTGTAAACTTTGGCTCCAGTAGTTAAGATTTGTGGCTTGTGCATCTGTAATCCAACTACCAGTCTCATTGGAAATAAAGCTTATGCGTGGTGGATTGAGTTGAACTTTTTTGAGCGATCGCAGTCCCTTGTCTGCTACGATTGCTAAAGCATCTTCGAGAGTAAATACACCTGCGATCGCAGCTGCGACATATTCACCTATACCATCACCAATCATCGCTTCTGGGCATACCCCCCATGACATCAATAACTCAGCCAGAGCGTACTCAATCACAAATAACGCTGTTTGTTGTAGTTGTTGGCTAGCTACTTCAATTCCCTCTGATGGAAAGAGTAGATGACGAATATCAAGACCGAGGTGGGGTTGCAAAATTTCGGCGCAATTATCTACATGTCTGCGATACGTCGGTTCAACTTCGTAGAGTTCCTGACCCATATTTACATATTTAGGACTTACGCAAAAACTCTCTGAAACTCTTATTTCTCCCTGCTCTCCGTGTCGCGCCAGTTGCTTCAAGTCGGGGAACCCGCCCAACGCACTGGCTTCTCTGTGGTTCGATTTTCCGTTGCCTGTGCGTAAGTCCTGATATTGTGACCCTTGTCCTGAAAACATGAAAATGATAGGGCAACGGCTTGGTTTATGGTGGTAACTAAAAACACGTTGTGGGTCTTCATTTTTAAGTAATTTAGCTGCATCCTTCTGGTCTTGGCAAACTACTAAACGCCGATGGTCAAAAACTCGACGACCTACTTGTAGAGTGTAAGCTACATCAGGCAAATTGATATCGGGATGTTGCTGGAGGTAAGCCGCTAAATTTGCAGTCGCGCTTTCTAAAGCTGTGCTGGTTTTAGCTGAGAGTAACAGTAATTGCCAAGGGCGAGAGGTACTGGATGCTTCTATTACTGGAGCTTCTTCCAAAATTACGTGAGCATTAGTCCCGCCAACCCCAAAAGAACTTACACCTGCTCTACGAGGTAAATCGTTGGTTTTCCACTCTGATAATTTGGTATTGACGTAGAAGGGACTGTTAGCAAAATCTATCTCTGAGTTGGGTTTTTCAAAGTTTAAACTAGGGGGTATTTGTTGATGTTTTAATGCTTGTACAGTTTTAATTAAACCTGTCACACCCGCTGCGGTATCTAGATGTCCAATATTACTTTTTACTGAACCGATAGCGCAGAAGTTTTTTTGATTTGTGCTAGCACGAAAAGCTTGTGTAAGAGCCTTGATTTCAATTGGATCACCCAAGGGAGTTGCAGTACCATGAGCTTCAATATAAGAAATAGTATCGGGTTCAATATTAGCTAAGGCAAGTGCTTCTAAAATTACTTCTCTTTGACCATTAACACTAGGCGCTGTATAACCAACCTTTAAAGAACCATCGTTATTAATAGCTGAACCTTTAATTACAGCATGAATAAAGTCTCCATCAGCAACAGCATCAACTAATCGTTTCAACACCACAATTCCCAGACCATCGCCAAATACTGTTCCTTTAGCGTTAGCATCAAAAGTCCTACAATGTCCATCAGGTGAACAAAGAACCCCCTCTTGATACTGATAACCAGATTTTTGAGGTAGCTTTGCAATAGAAACACCACCAGCCAAGGCTATATCACTTTCTCCATTTAGCAAACTTTGGCAGGCTAAATGTACTGCTATTAATGATGTAGAACAATTATTTTGAACATTTATACTTGGCCCGGTAAGATTTAACTTGTAAGAAGTTTGTGTACTTAAATTGTCTTTTTCATTACCAATAAAAATATTTAAAGCATCTACCGACTGCATTAAGTCTTGGTTAGAATATAAATTTGTAAATAAATAATTACTATTAGTTACACCAGCGTAAACGCCAATTTTTCCTTTATATGATTCCGAATCATAGCCCGCAGATTCTAAAGCTTCCCAAGCAGATTCTAAAAAGATTCGATGTTGTGGATCTGTGATTTCAGCCTCTCTAGGAGTAAATCCAAAAAATGCAGCATCAAATAACTCAATACCTTCCATTATGCTGCCTGCTTTAACATAATTTGGGTCATTGAGCAAAGTTGGGTCTATACCCGCGGCTAGCAGTTCTTCATCTGTAAAATGAGAAATTGATTCTATTCCATCTCGTAAATTTGCCCAAAAATTATCAACATTATTTGCGCCTGGGAAGCGGCCATTTATGCCAATGATGGCTATTTCATCATTATCATCAAAGTTATTAAATTCCTGAGAATTATTCATAGGAAAAATACCTAAATACAGTTATTTACAGCAACTATGCTAGGCTCTGAGTAGCTTCTAAAGAATCTGATATTGATAAATCTAAAGCAATCTGAATTTGGTCGTTCAGCACTGCATCAATATCATCTTTAGTTGTAAGCGGATTGGCAATTACCGCACGCAGCGCCGTAACTGAAATTTCTTTTTCTAAATAGGTAATTGTTTTTGTTGTCCGCGAGATAAAAGTACGACCAGCTTGACGTTGAGTTTTTTGCAGGCGCTCATTGAATATATTGATTTGTTGATTATCAGTTTCAGTTAACTGCTTTTTAACGGCAAGTTCTCTGAAAGATTCCGGGATGTAGCGATAAAGAAGGAGATTTATATCTGGTTGAGATAGTAATTCAAATTCGGACATAGTAGTAATCCGAGCAGCCATATATTGTGTTTTCTCAATACCTGCATCAATCAAAAATTCATAACCTTTAAGTCCTATTAGATGTAGCCCAGCATGTAAAAATAATGCCATACCAGCTCTAGAACCTTCTAAAGCGCGTTTACCCAAATCGAATGAACCCTTACGCATGGTGTAGCTGGCGTTTTTTTCAATGGATGAAGCTAAGTACGGTTCGCGCATGAATACCATACCAATACCCATAGGTAAATACAGCTGTTTATGTCCATCAATTGTGACTGAATCAGCGCATTCAATACCAACAAGTTTTTGTCGATGTTGTTCAGAAAAGATTAGTGGCCCACCCCAAGCTGCATCTACGTGAAAATGAACATTTGCAGCTTGGGCAATCTCTGCTATGTCTAAAAGTGAGTCTATATTACCAGAATCCGTAGTACCAGCAACACCCGCGATCGCAATAATATGCAGATTTTTAGCATGACAATCTGCAACAGTCTGACGTAAAGCTGGTAAGTCCACTTGGTTATTACCATTAGTAGGAATTTTTATTAAGCCATTTGTACCTATACCTAATAAATCTGCGGCTTTATCAAAAGAATAATGCATCAATTCAGAGCCAATTACTACCGCTCCTTGATAACCGTAGTAATCTAAAGCTGCTGCTAAACCTTCTTTCTCTACACCAGCAAAATTATTTTTTGCACCCAAGGATTTATTACGGGCGCACCATAGTGCGATAATGTTTGCTGCTGTACCTCCAGATACCAATATGCCTAAAGTGCTTTGGCTATTTTGGATATGTTCGCTATAGAATTCATCAGAAAAGTTATAAACTAATCTATGCATCATTGCCAAAGCCTGACGTTCATAAGGACTAAAAGCTTTGGCTGTTTCTATTTTGACAACATTTTGGTTCATTGCTGTCATCAGTTTAGCGATCGGTCGCACAAAACAAGGTAGTGCAGAGGTCATGTGACCGATAAATCGTGGTGAAGATGTATGTATTGAATGATTAATAACATTATTTGCTAAATAATCAAGGTAGCTATCAAAATTAGTCGGATTAATGGGAACTTGGCTATCATCAAAGGTTTCTACTAAGTCATTAAAATCAATATCAGAGTTAGTGTTGATTGCACTTAGGAAATCATCAACCAAAGTGTCAGTTTGAACACCCATCTTAGACTCTATAGAAACTAGGTTATTAGATGGTGCAAATAATTGCATGACTTCATTTGCGACTGCATACTGTGGTGTTAGCTCATTCTCCAGAAAGAAATTTTGCTTATTTTTTTCTTGTCTTTGCTGACTCAATGCCATTTTATACTCCAGAATATATCTTGACTCTTAATTACCTTGCTGCTAACTACCACCAAAAATATTAGATTCAAGTTTGTAGTAATGGCTTTAGTCATTCTTTGCTAAGCACTAAAGTGCTTACTACAAACCATTAATTAGCACGGAAAACACTAATTATCTTCTATTGAAGATGTCCTGCGATGATTTTGTCTGGCTTGTTTGCGGCGCTTAATTGAGGCAGACCTCGTTTGAGTCCGGTAAGAATCTTTTTGCAAATAAGCTTGTTCATCATCGCTGCTTAAAAGTTCGGCAAGCGAACTGATAGTTGGTCTTTCGTAAATACTAATTATCGGAATATGGGCATTTAATTCTTTTTGTAGCTGTGAGATAATTTCAATACCAATTAGAGAACTACCTCCTAAATCAAAAAAGTTATCATAAATACCAATCTTTTCAATTCCAAGAACCTTTTGCCAAGTTGTAGCAACTATTTGCTCTACATTGTTGCTAGCTGGAACATACTCGCTTTGTAAGTTTGCTCTTGAATGGAGTGATAAGCTATCTCGATTATTTGATGATTCTTTGTTTCGTAAAAAATCTCGTTTGATCCATTGCTCAATTCTCGGTTGCAATTCTCCCGCAGAAACAACAATTTGAGGAGTTTTAGTTATAGATAATACACGGCTAAAGACTTCTATACCTTCTTGCCATGTCATGCGTAATTTTTCTAATGCTACTCCTACAGTTAGATCCTGCGTGTCGTTTTCTTGAGATTGCCAGGTATCCCAGTTGACACTAATACAAGGAAAGTTGATCTGGTTGTGCTTGTGAGCATAGGCATCCATAAAAATGTTAGCAGCAGAATAGGAAGTTAATCCTAAGCCTCCTAAAACAGATGATGAAGAAGATGTCAATAAGCAGAAATCTAACTTTTGACCTCGCAGAACTTTTTCTAATACAAATAGTCCATATACTTTGGGATGAAATTGTGATTGACTTTGAGCTTTAGAACTTTCTTCGATAGTGTAATAGGCATCGTCATTAATTCCGGCTGCGTGGATTACACCATGAATTTCACCAAAGCGTTGATTAACTAATGCTATAGCTTGTTGCATTTGTTGTTCATTAGCTACATCAGCTGCGATCGCTTGAACTTCAGCACCTAATTCCTCAAGCATCATCACCTTTTTAAGCTTCTGGCTAACTTCATTAGATTCATCATGAGTTAGTAGCCATTTAGACCATTCATGTCTTTCTGGTATGCCTTTTCTACCGATTAAAACTAACTTAGCCTGCATTGTTTTTGCTAAGTATTCTGACATTGCTAAACCAATGCGACCAAGCCCACCAGTGATTAAATAAACACCCCCTTTTCTCAACTTAGTTTTGTCGGTAATGCTTTCATTTAAATGTACAGCTTCATAAGTTTTAATCCAGCGATGATTGCCACGATAAGCAATTAAGTTATCAGTTATTGGTGCTGTAAATTCTGTAAGCAGTGAGTCTATTAGTGTTTGTGATGGCTCAGATTTTGGTAGGACGATATCCAAGCAACAGCAAGTGATGTTGAGATACTCTTGTGGAATTACATTACATGCCCCTAATATAGTTGCTTTCTCAGTACATAAATTCTCGCTGCCAGTTATATCATGTAGATTACTAGTAACAACCATCAGCTTTATTGGCTCAATTATATTCTGTTTTGCCAAGGCTTGTGTTAGAAATAGCAGACTATCAAAACCAAGATTTTGACAATCTTCAAAAAACTGATGTTGTGTTTGTGGTTCTAGGTGTTGACTAGGTAAAGTATCGTCAGGTGTAACACTCAAAAAATGGGCAAGATGCCATCCGGTACAATTCTGTTCTTGTAGTGCTTGCAGCAAGGCATCATAGTCATCCCTTTGTTGGAGATTAATTGTATATGTACAGTCATTAAGTTTGGCAAATTTATCTGCGACTCTAACGACAATCACATCATGAGCGTCTTGTTTGAGTCGTTCGACAATTTCTGATCCAACTCCATAGTTATCGACAAACACCAACCAAGATGACTTTTTTTCTACTAATTTGTCTTGTTGACAAAACTCAAGCGGTGTAGATTCTTTCCAACGGGGAACGTAGAACCAGTCAGCAATATCTGGCTTTTTATCTGAAGTTTTTGGCGACATCATTGCCAAAGTCGCGTTTCGATTTACCTCAATCCAGTAACGCTGACGCTCAAAAGGATAAGTAGGTAAGGGTATGCGATGACGCTTTTCGTCTACATAAAAACCTGACCAATCAATTTGAACTCCTACTAACCAAAGCCTACCCAAGGTGTTAAGTAAAAATCCTACATCCGATTGTTGCTCTTGAGGATGTCGTATGGATGTTAGTGCTATGAGTTTATCTGTTTGATGTTGTTTAGCCAAACTACTTAGTGTGCGTCCTGGCCCAACTTCCAACAGTATTGGTTCTGGCTGGAGGAGCAATTCAGCGATTCCTAAACTGAAGCGTACGGGTTGCCTTAAATGTCTAGCCCAATAGTTAGGATCTGTTGCTTCGGCTGCGGTAATCCAAGTTCCACTGACATTAGAAATAAATGCAATTTTTGGGGAATTGAGTTTTACTTTTTTTAAAGACTGGATAAATGTCTCAATGATGGGTTCCATCATTTGAGAATGAAAGGCATGAGAAGTATGCAAGCGCCTACAATTTACACCTATTTGTTGTAGCTTCTGTTGTAATTTCTCTATTGCTTCTGTCGCACCGGACACCACACAAGAAGAAGGTGCATTACTCGCAGCTAAAGAGATTTCCTTTTCTAGTAATTGTTGTACCTCTTGTTCTGGAAGCTGAACTGAGAGCATAGCACCACCAGGTAACTGCTGCATGAGTTTTCCTCGCATTGCAACGATCACCAGCGCATCTTCTAAAGAGAAAACTCCAGCTAAAGTTGCAGCTACATACTCCCCTATACTGTGACCAATCATCATCTGTGGGTGCACACCCCATGCCATCCACAATTTGGCTAGAGCATATTCAATCACAAATAATGCTGGTTGAGTAATTGCTGTTTGCTGCAACTTTTCTGTTGCTATTAAAGCTTTTTCTGTGCTGGGATAGAGAACTGTACGCAAGTCTAATTCCAAGTGAGGTTTGAGCAGTTCACAGCAGTAATTAACTTGTTCTCTAAATAAGGTTTCACTCTCGTATAATTCTCGACCCATATTTATATATTGCGAACCTTGCCCAGAGAACATAAACACAACCGGGCGATTACAAGGTTCTTGGTAATAGGTGAAAGCTCTTTGAGGGTCTTGCAATGCGTTGATTGCATCTTCTTGATTTTGGCAAACTACCATTCTGCGATGGTTCAAAGTCCACCGACCTAATTGTAAGGTATGAGCAACATTCGCAAGGTTTAAATCTGGATTGTTTTGTAGGTAATTAACCAGATTTTCTGTAGCAGTTTCTAGTGCTGTACTCGTCTTTGTTGAAAGTAATAATAACTGCCAAGTCCGAGAAGGATTTGAGGATTTAATTATAGGAGCTTCTTCTAAAATCACATGGGCATTTGTCCCACCAAAACCAAAGGAACTAACACCCGCACGCCGAGGAATGCCGTTAGTTTTCCACTCAGATAATTTATTATTTACATAAAAAGGACTATTGACGAAATCAATTTGAGGTGATGGTTCTTCAAAGTTCAAACTAGGAGGAATTTGTTTGTGTTTTAGGGCTAGTACGGTTTTGATCAAACCTGCGATTCCAGCAGTTGAGTCTAAATGCCCAATGTTGGTTTTTACAGAACCAATGCCACAAAATCCCTTGTTTTGAGTTTTAGTACGAAAAGCTTGTGTTAAAGCAGCGATTTCAACGGGATCACCTAAAGAAGTCCCGGTTCCATGCGCTTCAATGTAGCTAATGGTATCGGGTTCGACCTCCGCCATTACCTGAGCTGCTCTAATTACTTTGGCTTGACCATCAACGCTGGGTGCTGTGTAGCTAACTTTGTTTGACCCATCGTTGTTAATCGCAGAGCCTTTGATAATAGCATGGATGCAATCTCCATCTACGATCGCTTCTTCTAAACGCTTTAAAACTACAAGACCTAAACCTCTTCCTTTTACTGTTCCCGCAGCTTTAGCATCAAAAGCACGGCAATGCCCATCAGGAGATTCAATACCTCCCTCTTGATACAAATAACCATCTGCTGTGGATATTGAAACTCCTCCTGCTAAAGCAATATCACACTCACCACTGAGCAAACTTTGGCAGGCTAAATGTACAGCAACCAATGAGCTTGAGCAAGTAGTTTGAACTGCATAACTTGGCCCTTGCAAATTTAATTTATAAGAAGCAAGTGTAGTAACGTAATCAGGCGAAGTTCCTTTTTCTATCTGCTTATCACCCACAGAGGATATCAGCTCGTAATTAGAATAAATGTTAAGTAGATAACTGCCAAAACTTGTTCCAGCGTAGACCCCAATCGGTTTTCTATAAATATCTGAACTATAACCAGCATCTTCAAGTGCTTTCCATGAATACTCTAAGAAAAAACGCAGTGAAGGATCCATTACTTCAGCTTCTCTGGGGCTGATGTCAAAAAATGAAGCATCAAACAAGTCTATACCTGCAACTACACCTTCTGCTTTAACATAATTGATGTCGCTCAATAAAGCCGCATCTACACCTAAATCTTTTAATTCTTGGTCATTAAATCTATGTATTGACTCTACTCCATCTCGGAGATTTTGCCAAAATTGCTCAATATTTTCAGCCTGTGGAAAACAGCCACTCATGCCAATAATAGCTATTTCCAGGCCAGTTTTGTTACTTAAATATCCTAATTCCATAAGTAATTTTAACTCTTAAAACTATTAATTAAACATTCTGTTGTTTCTTTTGTAAAAAACGCTGCTTTAATCTTGCCTTACCGGCTTCTAACTGTTCGTTCAATTCATTACTTTGATTAGCAAAACTATCATCATCTTCTTGACTTAAATACCGTGATATAGAACTGATTGTTGGATATTTAAATAGGTCAGTTATAACTAAGTCTGCTTTAAAAAGTTCTCGCAGTTTGCTATAAACCTGAAGCACATTTAGCGAATGACCACCAAGGTCAAAAAAGTTATCTTGAATGCCGACTTTCTCCACCTTAAGTATCTTTTGCCAAATGCCAGCAATTGTGTGTTCCATATCATTTCGTGGCAATACGTAAGCTGTTTCTAATTGCGGGCGAAGATTATCTGGTTTGGGCAAAGCTTTGCGGTCTACCTTACCGCTAGGCGCTAGCGGTAGATTTTCTAACATCACAAAAGTAGAAGGTAACATGTGGTCAGGTAACTTTTCTTTTAAGAAGCTACGTAATTCGCTAATACTAGGAACTGCTTGTGTCTTAGCAACCACATAAGCAACTAATTGCAAATTACCTGGTTCATCCTGATGAACCACAACTACATTTTCACGTACATTTGGGTGCTGACCCAAAAATGTTTCAATTTCCCCAAGTTCAACTCGGAAGCCACGAATCTTTACTTGATGGTCAATACGTCCGAGAAATTCTATATTTCCATCAGGAAGCCATCTTCCTAAATCTCCAGTTTTATAAATTAAATCTCTACGATTTTCAGGTAAATTCTGACTAATATCTGTAAGCGGATTGGGAACAAAGCTTAAATTAGTTTTTTCTTGATTTTTCCAATATCCATCACCCACACCAATTCCTGATACACAAATTTCTCCAGGAACACCAATGGGTAATAGTTGCATTTCTCCATCCAGAATATAGAGATTTAAGTTGGCTAATGGTGTACCAATTGGAACTGCTCGCTGATTTTCTGGCAAAGGCTTGCTAACAACAAACTGGGTAATATCATCAGCTGCTTCGGTGGGCCCATAAGCGTTAACAATTTTGATTTCGGGATACATCTGGAGCCACTTATTTACCCAACTTACTGATACTGGTTCTCCCACAACCATCATCCATTTTAAATCAGGTAATTCTCTTGCGTGCTTCGGTAGCTGGGAAGTATATTCAAGCAAGCCGCCAAATAATGCTGGTACTAATTCAACAACTGTAATTTTTTGTGATTTCAGTACCTTAAATAGTTTATCAGGGATAGCAACGGTTTCTATATCTACAATTACTGTTTTTCCACCGATTAAAAGTGGTGCTAAAAATTGCCATACAGAAATATCCGTTGAAGAAGGAGCGCTTTGGAGAAAACAAAACTCCTGTGTTAATGCCAACTCATCAAATTGGGCATAAATATGATTAATTGCACCATCATGCCTGACAATTGCCCCTTTTGGTAATCCTGTAGACCCGGAAGTATAAAGCATATAAGCTGGGTCAACAGCATCACTAATATGTTTTAAATTCTCATTAGGCAACTGCTCAAAATCAGATTGGCTATATATTTTTAATCCTGTTTGTTTAGCAAGCAGGGTATTTTCATGAACAATGTTATCTAAACAAATAATAGATGATAATTGTGCACAACCTTCTACCAAATCGGATAAAACATTAAATAATGAAAAATCTGTTAATAGAAATCTAACTTCGCTATTAGCTAGCATGTATTTAATTCGATTTGGTGGGTAAGTACTATCAATAGGTACGTATGCTCCACCTGCCTTATATATAGCAAGAATAGCAATAAGAAAATTGATATCACGGTCTTTAAAAATGCCTATAAATTCACCTTTGACAACTCCTAATTTCCGCAATATTTCAGCTAACTGATTAGCTTTTTGATTGAGTTCATGATATGTTAATTTAGTTTGTTGATGAATGACAGCTATATTATTTGGAGTTTGAGATACTTGTTTTTCAAATAAGCTATTTATTGTTTGTTCAACTGGATAAGTTTTAATATTGTTATTAAACTGTTTTAGCAACTGTTGTTTATCAAAATCTTTCAAGAAAACAACATCTAATATTTTATTAGTGACGTTATTTATAATACTCTCAAGAACATTAGTATAATATCTAGCTATTAACTTTATACTTTCATCTTTAAATAAATCTTGCTTATAATCTATATCGACACTAATATTATCACCGTTAACTGTAAAAGAAATTGTGATGTCATTATTGAGTTGATTTAAATTACTTTTAAGATGAATATTTTCTAAACAAACTACTATGTCAAAAATTGAATGACGATTATAACTTGTTGGTAGCTGTAATAAATTAACTAGTTCATCAAAATTATAGCTTTGATGGGTATAAGCTGCGATCGCAGCGTCTTTGACTTGAAAAAGAAAATCTTTGAATGAAAGTTGAGGTATGACTTGAGTACGTAAAGGAACAACTTTGGTATTTACGCAATCTATACCCTCATATACTGGGATTCCAACAATAACATCATTATTTCTAGTGTACTTTTGCAGCAGTATATTCAATGCAGATACAAGTATCAAGTAAATTGAAAAATTAGAGCCTTTGGCTAGCTTAATGATTGCTTGAGATAAATCATTTGATAAATCAAAGCTAAAAGATTTTTTTTCATCACTAGACAAAAAAGGTCTTACATAGTCCAGCATCAGATTTGTTTCTGGTAATTCTCCCGATAGTTTATTTATCCAATAAACTTTTTGAGAGAATGAATCATTTGATAGATGTATACCCATAGTTCTCCTTATAACCAATTGCTTGCCGAGTTACTAATGCTATTATGCCAATCTACTTTGATATGCAATCATTAAAAGCTTCTTTGATAATTGAACATCCTTTTTCTAGAGTGATCGTATCAATTATTAAAGGGGGTAAAATTTTAATGACAGTATCATTTCTACCTGCTCGTTCAACTATTAGCCCCAGTTCAAAACAACGCGATGTTATATTTTTAGCTAGACTGCTACCGCCAAAGTTTTTAACATCAATCCCCCAAATCATTCCAATTCCCCGAATTGCTATATTTTCACTAATTGGCAATATTTGTTGAGTAAGAAAGTTTTTCAAGAACAGCTCTTTAGCTTTAACGTCTTGTTCAAAATTGCAGCTTTCTCTATACTCTAAAGCAGCTGTAGCTCCGACAAATGCTAATTGATTACCTCTAAAAGTACCATTATGTTCGCCTGGTTCCCATACATCCAACTCTGGCTTAATTAATAATAGTGACATAGGAAACCCATACCCACTAATAGATTTAGAGAGCACTACCATATCGGGAACAATATCTGCTCTTTCAAAAGAAAAGAAGGGCCCTGTTCGACCACAGCCAACTTGAATATCATCACAGATTAATAAAATATCATTCTCGTCACATAAATTCTTTAGCCTTTGCATCCACTCAATAGGAGCTATAACAACTCCACCTTCAGCTTGCACTGTTTCAAAAATTATTGCTGCTGGTTTTTCAATTCCAGAATTGATATCATTTAAAACTGATTTTATATATTGTATTGTGTCAAAACTTTCCATAAATCCATAAGGATAAGGCATAAATGTTACATTATTTGATGTCCCAATTGCCCCTGCTCTAATCCCAACATTACCACTAATCGATAGGCTCCCCAAAGTCATTCCATGATATGCTCCCATGAAGGAAAATATACCTGGTCTCTGTTTGACTTTTCTGGCTAACTTTAAAGCTGCTTCAACTGCATTTGTTCCTGTTGGGCCGCAAAACTGAACTCGATAATCTAGTTTTCTTGAACTTAGCACTACCTCATCAAACTTAGCTAAAAACTTCTCTTTAGCCGAAGTATACATATCTAAACCGTGTGCAATTCCATCGGCATCTAAATATGACATAACCTTTTGTTTTATATAGTCATGATTATGTCCATAATTTAAAGCACCTGCTCCTGCAAAAAAATCAATATATTCTTTACCTGAGTCTGAATAAATTATAGAACCTTTAGCTCTATGAAATATATCAGGAAAATTACGGCAATAGCTTCTAACATTGGATTCACACTTTTCAAATATGTTCATAATCTGCTTTTGTTTGAATTACAAACTGATTATTTACGCTGCATAATTTTTAAGAAACATAATTTAAATAAGACTTATAAAATTTAAAAATTATCTGTGGAGGTACTTTTAACACTAAACCCATAGCTAATAAAAAGTTATAGTATAAGTTTTGAACTGGCATACCTTTTCTAATAGCTGCTATAGCATTCAATGAACTTTTATGAGTATGCCAATCGATATTAAAAGAAATCGACATATCTAAACTCCGAACATGATGCAGTGTTCCGGGAGGCATATATACAATATCCCCAGGATTTACAATAAATTTAATCGGTTTGGCATTTTTGTATTCAGGAAATTTCTCTAAGTCTGGGTTTTCTGGATTAACAAGAAACCATCGCCAGCCTTGGCGATAACAATATTTAGCATCTTCATGCAGCAATATAGTGAATTGTTTGCGTCCGACAACTTGAAAAAAAATATTGTTAGTCAGCAGGCAATCAAAATGTAGTGGTGTAATACTATTAGAAGAACCTAAGAAAAACTGGCAGTAACGCCACCACTTGTGCCAATACCATTCTGGCAAATAATCAAAAGGAAATGGTTGAGCATCTTCTACTAAAGAAGGTATCAAGCTAAATAAAGGTAGGTCATGGCAATATGGCGGTCGAGCATAATTTTGAGGATCTTGTTCATAATTTTCTATTAGTTCTATATATCTTTCCATTGTTAGACTACATATCTCGATCCCTTTATCGCTAAATTTCTTGGCGTAAATATTTAGAGAAGGAGATAAATCTTTAAAGTGTTTTAAAGACCATTTATCAAAGCCATTCCAGCTTGAAATTACTCCAGAAATTATGACTGGTTTTCCTAATTCAACGTAATCTTTATTGAATTCATCACTTGAGAGTTTATATCTTCTTTCTATTGCAGATGAAACAATCATAGTTCTATCCTTTAAAATCTTGTCAATTCTCATAATAATTAAAAATAATTTTAATTATTGGCATTTAAGTCCTCTAGTAATCGACTCAGTAAGCCATCATTTTCATGAGATTAAGGTAGTGTCTTATCAGTTACTTACAACATAGGAGCTAATTCCAAATCAAATGATGCTGATTTTTCTAAAGCTATTGACATTTGCTTTTGTTGTGGTGTCAAAAATGATAAGTCTTTAATTTGAACATAAGGATTAATCATTATTTCTTGTAACAAAATTTGAAAATCTCTAATTATCCCAGTAATTGTCGCAATATCAAATCTCCGAGAATCATATGAAATTGCCACTATGATTTCGGTTTCTGGATATATAACTAAATTCAAAGGGTAGTTATTTCTGTAATAAGTTCCTGTCTGTTGAAACTTTATATTTCCTTTCCAGTTTTGTACAAATTGACTGACTGGTAGGTTCTCAACTACAACAATAGTTTCAAACATAGGTAGATTTCGAGGTACTTCACTCCAACCTTGAATTTGCGTTAGGGGAGTATATTCATGGTGGCGCGCTTCTACTAATTGAGTCTGAAAATCTTGTAACCATGACAACAATTGTTGCTCAGGATTCAACTTGACATTAATTGGTAAGGTATTTATAAACATACCAACTATTGAATCTACTTCGGCTAAGTCAACTGGTCTTCCAGTGACAGTACATCCATAAATTATATTGTTACGGCAAGTGTAACGACCTAAGAGAATAGACCAGATGCCATGAACTAATGTAGCAAGAGTCAGACGATTTTTCGTCGCAAAAGATAGCAATGATTTGGTAGTTGTTTCTGATAGTTTAATTCTTTCTTCATCGTACCTTTCTTCTAGGTTAGATAATTGATTATTTTCTATATAAGTTAGAGGTGTTGGTGCTTTAACGCCTTGTAATGCTTGTCGCCAAAATTTTTCGGTCTTGGCTATATTTTGTTGCTGTAACCAGTCGATATAATTCCTAAAAGGACGTGCTGGGGGTAGGGTTAATTCTTTGCATTCACAAAGTGCTTCGTAAATTTGTAAGCATTCTTCTAAGATGATTGGGCCAGACCATCCATCTGTTGTTATATGGTGATTGCTCCAAATAAATTCATAGCGTTCATCAGCAAAACGAATTAAAGTTAAACGCATTAGACATGGTTGAGAAAAGTCAAAACCTAATTTGCGATCGCTCTCTAGAAATGATTTGAATCGCTCTTGTTGTTCTGCTTCTTCAAGACCACGCCAATCGTATTGATTTAAGCTAATTTTTACTTTCTTATAGACAACTTGTAACGGATTATCAATGTCTTCCCAATAAAATCCTGTCCGCAAAACTGGATGTCTATCTACAACATGTTGCCATGCTTTTTCAAAAGCCTCTACATTTGGATTACCATACAAAGTTAAGGTATGGTGAAAAAAGTATAATGCTGATTCGCTTGCATACAAACAGTGAAAGAGCATACCCTTTTGTACGGGTGTAAGTTCATATATGTCCTCAACATTTTCTACTTTCATTGTGCTTTTTTCTCACTTACTTGGTTAATTTTTGCCAGAAATTTATCTAAATCTTGTTGATTCAAGTTAGCTCTAGGAAAGTCAGAAGGTGTATATTCTGTTTCTTTTTGATCAGAGAACTGATTCTGAATAGATGTTAGATATTTCTCTTCAGTGATTAAACTATTTTCAGTCTGGTTAGTTTCAGTTACACATGCTACTGTTGCTAATTCAGCAATAGTCTGATGCAGAAACATTTGTTGAGAAGTTAGCTTTAAACCTAATTGGTTAGCTTTGGCAACAATTTGAATTGTAATAATTGAATCTCCTGATAATTCAAAAAAGTTGTCATGAATCCCAACTTTTTCAATTCCCAAAAATTGTTGCCAAATGTCAGCAAGGGTCTGCTCAATTTCGTTACAAGGAGCAATATAAGCATTTGCCAAGTTTGGACGTGGATGGCTGAGCTTGGAAAGATTAGTTTGTGATGTCTCTGATAGAAGCGCTAATTCTTGTTCTAAATAATTGAAAGAATTATTCTGCTCAATTACCGTTTGCAAGTCTTGTGGGGAGACAACAACATGAGGCAAGCTACTTAGTAAAATGCGATTAAAAGCTTCTGCACCTTCTTGAGGCAATATTCCTTTTTTGATATCCTCTTCACGTTGGAGTTTTAATTGTTCTGGTAGTACTGTCTCTACTGCCATGCCTACTTCTTGCCAAGTACCCCAGTTGATTGCCACCGTAAATTGGTCAGATTTAGAAGTACGAGCATGTGCATAAACATCCAGAAATGCATTAGCTGCACAATAATCGACTTGGCCAAATTCACTCAATATAGAACTTTGCGATGAACAAAGTACTAAAAAATCTAAATTAATCTTTTGTAAGTTTAAAATTTTCTCTAATACTAATGTGCCTTTTACTTTTGGTGCTAATACGCTGTTTGCTATATCCTGTGTTTTTAGTTGAATTATGCCACCACCAGCAATACCCGCTGCATGGATAACACCATTGATTTGACCAAATTTTTCTAAAGCTTCAGCAACGGCTACCTGCATTTGTTCGTAGTTAGCGATATCGGCACTTTTAACCTCAACCTCTGACCCTAACTCTTCCAGTACAAGCATTTTTTGGATATTGCGACTAACCCTATCTTGGCTATCATGAGTTTCTAGCCATTGTTTCCATTGCGATCGCTCCGGTAATCCCTTTCTACCAATTAAAATTAACTTAGCTTGTACTGTCTTCGCTAAATATTCCGCCAGCACCAAACCTATACCACCAAGTCCACCAGTAATTAAGTAAACTCCTCTTTGCTTTAACTTAGTTTTACTTGGGGTGCTTTCATCCAAGCGAACAATTTCAAAGGTTTGAATCCAGCGATGATACCCACGGTAAGCAACTATATTTTCTGTTTGCTGTGTTGTTAGTTCAGTAATCAGATAGTCGATAAACTTTTGGGTTGGCGCGATGTTAGAAGTAGGAATTACTACATCAATAAGACAGGAATTAATGTTTGGATATTCCTTGGAAATTATCTTACATGGCCCTAAAATTGTTGCTTTTTCTGGGCATAACTTTTCATCGCCGATGACATGATATAGATTATTAGTTACAACCCTCAATTTTAGAGAATTGCTAATATTTTGTCTGCCTAATGCCTGTGTTAAATACAACAAACTCCAAAAGCCAAGATTCTGGCAATCTTCAAACGTTTGTTCTTTTAACTCATTGCAAGGTAACGTATCATTGGGCGTAATGCTCCAAAAGTGAGCTAATGCATTTGGAATCAAACTCTCTTTTCGGAGTTCTTGAAGCAACGTATCGTAGTCATCGCTTTGCTGGGGATTAATAGTATATGTATATTCGTTCAGCTTAGTAAATTTCTCTGCAATCTTAACTGTAACAACATCATGGTGCTGTTTCAGTCGTTTAACAACTTCGCCTCCAACTCCATATTCGTCAATAAAAACTAACCAGCAAGTGTTTTGCTCAGTTGCTAATTCCTTCCCTTGAAAAAACTCAAGTGGTGTAGATTGTTTCCAAATTGGCATATAAAACCAATCTGCAATATCTAGCTTTTTACTTAATGATTTTTGCCATGCCTCTGATAACGCAGCTTCAGGATTAGCCTCAATCCAATAACGTTGACGCTCAAAAGGATAGGTAGGCAAAGGAATATGTCTGCGTTGCTCTTTTGCATAAAAGCCTGCCCAGTTTATTTGCAATCCTGATAGCCAAAGCCGAGAAAGAGTATTAAGTAAAAATGCTACATCAGAAATTTGCTCTTGGGGATGTCGCAATGAAGTTAGAACTACAGCCTGAGAAGCCAACTGTCGTTTGGCTAAGGTAGTTAATGTTCGTCCCGGCCCAACTTCCAATAATATTCGTGGCTGTTGCAGTTCAGCGATTCCCTCGTTAAACAATACGGGTTGTCGGAGATGTCTAGCCCAGTAGTTAGGAGAAGTCGCCTGCTCTGAAGTAATCCAAGTTCCCGTAACGTTGGAAACAAAAGGAATTTGAGGTGATTTTAGATCGACTTCTTTAAGATGCCGTACAAATGGCTCTAAAATCGGCTCCATCATTTGGGAATGAAAAGCATGGGATGTATGCAGACGGCGACAATCAACACCTTGCTGTGTCAAACGATTTTGTAATACTTCTACCGCATGAGTAGCACCAGAAACTACACAAAGGGATGGGGCGTTGCTAGCTGCTAAAGAAAGTTCTGAACCCAACATAGATTGGATTTCTTTGGCAGATAGAGAAACAGAAAGCATCGACCCCGGTTCGACTTGTTGCATTAGTCGTCCACGAATTACCACTAAAGTCAATGCCTCTTCTAAAGAAAAGACACCTGAAATACAAGCGGCTACATACTCGCCGATGCTGTGACCAATCATCGCTTGCGGATGGACACCCCACGCCATCCAAAGTTTAGCAAGGGCATATTCAATCACAAATAGCGCAACTTGCGTTAAGGAAGTTTGTTTAAGTTGTTCTTGTGTTGTTTCTACTGTTGAGGGATAAATTATATCTCTGAGGTCTAATTTTAAATGTGGTTTGAGTAATTCACAGCACTCATCAACTTGTTGCCGAAAAACTGATTCTGTTGCATATAATTCCCGTCCCATGTTTACATATTGTGCTCCTTGTCCGGGAAACATAAACACAATTGAATGGTTATGGATTTCTGAAAAATTACTCAAAACTCTTTGTTGGTTTGGCGCTGTTAGTGTCTTGATAGCGTCAGGAATATCCTGACATAGTAACACTCGACGATGGCTAAAGTTTCGGCGGCCAACTTGCAAAGTATGAGCTACATCAGCAAGATTGGTATCAGGATGCTCTGCTAAATAATTAGCAAGGTTAGTTGTCGCAGATTCTAAAGCCGTTTGAGTTTTTGCAGAGATAACTAATAATTGCCAAGGGCGAGAAATACTCTCTTTAGTTATACAAATTGGAGCTTCTTCTAAAATTACATGAGCATTAGTACCACCAATTCCAAAAGAACTGACGCCTGCCCGTCTAGGATGTTTGTCTGTTTTCCATTCAGCAAGCTTGTTATTGACATAAAAGGGACTGTTGGCGAAATCAATTTGAGGATTCGGTTGCTCAAAGTGCAGACTAGGGGGAATTTGTTTGTATTTGAGAGCTAAGACTGTTTTAATTAAACCTGCAACACCAGCAGCCGCATCTAAGTGCCCAATATTTGTTTTTAAGGAACCAATTGCACAGAAGCCTTGCTTTTTTGTACTGCTTTGGAATGCTTGAGTTAGTGCAGCGATTTCAATCGGATCTCCTAAAGATGTACCTGTGCCGTGAGCTTCAATATAAGTTATTGTTTCTGGCTCTAACTCTGCAATAATTTGAGCCGTTTTGATGACTTTTGCTTGACCTTCTATACGCGGTGCTGTGTAACTAACTTTGTTTGAACCGTCATTATTAATAGCTGAACCTTTAATAACAGCATGAATAAAATCTCTATCGTTTAAAGTATCTTCTAATCTTTTTAAAACAACAATTCCTACACCTTCTCCACACACAGTACCCCGCGCTTTCGCATCAAAGGCACGGCAATGTCCATCAGGAGAATTGATACCTCCTTCGTTATAAAGATAGCCAGCTTTTCTTGACGCGCTCATAGAAACACCGCCAACCAAAGCAATATCACATTCACCGTTTAATAAACTTTGGCAGGCTAAATGTACAGCTACTAATGAGGTTGAGCAAGCTGTTTGAACTGTATAGCTAGGCCCCGTTAAATTAAGTTTATAAGAAGTACGTGTAGCAAGGTAATCTTTATCGCCAGCGATCGCTATTTGACGTTCGTCTACTGAGTTTCTAATATTTTGATTAAAATAAATGTTTAATAAATAACCGCTTAAGTTAGAACCAGCAAAAACACCTATGGAGCCATTGTATGTTTCGGAATCATACCCTGCTTTTTCTAGCGCTTCCCAAGCACACTCTAAAAAAATCCGGTGTTGCGGGTCAGTCATTTCTGCATCTCTGGGATTAAACCCAAAAAAGTTAGCATCGAAAAGTTCTGCATCTTCTATGACAGCATAAGCTTTCACATAATTTGGTTGACTTAGAAGTTCTGCATCTATTCCTGCTTCCAGTAGTTCTTCATCACTGAAAAAAGAGATTGATTCTATACCATTTTGGAGATTATGCCAAAATTCATCAACATTCTTAGCCCCAGGAAATCTTCCTGCCAATCCAATAATTGCTATTTCTGAACCATTAGTAGTATATGCACCAGTTGGAATATTCATTATCTATTAATTCCTTAATTATTTTCAACTGATTTCATTTTTTGTAAGCGTTTTCTTTGTTGTGCTTTACCAGCTGAAATTTTCTCTGTTTGAGTATCATTCTCCTGTAAGAATTCTGTGGTGTTTGGAGATGTTAAATACTCTGCTAAAGAATTGATGGTAGGGTATCTAAACAAATCAAGGGTTGATAGTTCTGCTTTTAATATTTCCTGCAATTGGCTGTGAACTGTAACTAAAAGTAATGAATGACCGCCAATTTCAAAGAAATTATCGTGAATGCCTATTTTTTCAAGATTCAAAGCTTTTTGCCAAACTGAGGCTATTGTCTGTTCAATCTCAGTTTCCGGCACTACATAAGCAACTTCTAATTCTGGGCGCACATCGGGCATTGGCAATGCTTGACGATCTACTTTGCCATTAGAAGTTAATGGTAATGCTTCTAATATCATAAAGGCATTTGGTAGCATATAGTCAAGCAATTTGTTTTGCAAGAAGCGGCGCAGTTCAGGAATTGTTAATGTTTTGTTTGGGTGGAGAGTTATGTAAGCTATTAAACTTTGATTTCCAGATTTATCCTCCCGAAGGATAACTACACTTGTCAATATTGATGGATGTTGATTAATAACCGCTTCAATTTCTCCTAGTTCAACACGAAAACCTCGTATTTTAACTTGGTTGTCAATGCGACCTATATACTCAATATCTCCACTCGCTAAAAAGCGAACTAAATCACCAGTTTTGTAAAGGCGATCGCCTGCTTTTTTACTAAAAGGATTAGGGATAAATTTTAGCGCTGTTAATTCAGGTTGATTTAGATAACCCCTAGCTAATCCAAGTCCACCAATGTGCAATTCACCTACTACCCCCATGGGTACTGGTTGCAAATATTGGTCTAAAATGTACAACTCGGTATTAGCGATCGGCTTACCAATGGGTATAGATCCTGTGGAATGTTTCCCAACTGGAATTTGATAAACACAACAGCCTACCACTGTCTCTGTAGGGCCGTATTCGTTGACTAATATCGTATCTGGAGCTACATCTTGCCAGAAAGTAATACTTTGAGCTAACAAATTTTCGCCACCAATAATAAAAGCTCTAGTTTTATTTGCAATCTCCTCTTGGGATAACTGTTGTTTCAGCAAATCCAAGTGAGCGGGGGTAATTTTTACCAAACTTAAGTTCGAGCTTTTACTTAAAGCTTGAGAAAGGGTTTCAATGCCTTGTTCTTCTGATAGTAATTCTATTGTCCGACCAACTAATAAAGGTGAAAAAAGACTAGTGATTGTTAAATCAAAACCCAAAGGTGAATGAACTAAAGTTCCCACTCCTTGCTCTACTGGATATGTTTTAGTACACCAACTCAAGTAATTTACTAATCCTTGATGAGGAATTAGAGTTCCTTTGGGTTTACCAGTGGAACCGGAGGTGTAAATAACATAGGCTAGATTTAACCCGGTTGTTGTATTAATTGGATTTTCAATTTTTTGTTGGTTGATAGCTTGCCAATCACTATCTATACAAATTACTTTAATTCCATTTGTAGCTAAATCTGCAATTAAATGCTGTTGAGTCAGCAAGACTGGCATTTGAGAATCGTTTAATATAAAAGCTTTTCTTTCTAAAGGATAGCTAGGGTCAATCGGTATATATGCACCACCAGCTTTTAAGATGCCTAAAAGTCCAATCAACATTAAAGGCGAACGCTCTACACAAAGTCCCACCATTACATCCGGTTTCACACCAAATTGTTGTAAGTAATGAGCTAGCTGGTTAGCACGAGTGTTTAATTCTTGGTAGGTAAATTGCTGATTTTTATAAATGATAGCAATGTTGTCTGGCGTGCGATCGCACTGCTGTTCAAACCAATGATGGATGCACTTGTATTGTAGCTCTGCTGTTTTAGTATTGTTGAATGCAACTAAAAGTTCTTCTCGTTCTTGTTCACTGAAGATATCCAATTGTGATATCGCTGTCAAGGGATTATTAATAACACTCATTAACAGAGTTTGCCACTGAGCCGCCAAACGTTGAATATCTTCTCTACAGAAAGATTTGGCATCATAATGAAATTCTATTTTAACTAATTCGTTTGGCGTATGAGCACAAGAAAGCTTGATTTTAAATCGGTCAAAACAGGTGTAATGTTGATAAATTGAAAATACTAATTGAGGAGCATAATAATTAGTTACTATTTCCTCAAAATCAAAACAAAATGGTAAAAATGACCTTTCTATATCATCTATATTTGTGTTAGATAATGTATCCCAACTGAAACTATCCTGCCATTCAAATGTTTCATCTGTTAAGTTGCTTACTTGTATCAAGGTATTACTGAATGTATCATTGTCTTCCAAATGACAAGCAAGCGGTAAATATTTGGCAAATAAACCTAGTGCTGCTTTTAATTCTTCATAATTGCGACCATCACAGCCAAGACCTATAATTAAGTTTGATTGTCCAGTTAGACGCCAAAGTAGAATTTGCCAGCAAGTAAGGAAAAATATATTAATCGAGATTTCATATTTTTCGACAAGTTCTTCAATCTTAACAAGGAAATCACTGTGAATCGCTAACTTAATCAATTGAGGATCAAATTCCGATGCTTCAGAAAGGTGATTTTCAAAAGGAAGTTTTAAGTTATCCAAAACCGAAAAATCTACTTGTTGCCAATATTTCTTCCCTGTTGTAGTTTCTTTTGCTTCAAGTAATTCATTTTGCCATGTAGCGACATCAGCATATTGTAGTGGTTCCTCGCTTAATTCTGCATTATGTAAGCAGGCAGCGTAATACTGACTAATTTCATTAACTATATTTTTTAATGTTTTATAGTCTGTACATAGGGATGATAAATTAATAAATAAAACGTACTTATTCGATGTGCATTTTACTAAGTCTGCTTTAAATAGTTGGGTTTCTTGACATTTTATGGATTGTTCCTTAATTTTCTCGAAAAGTGCTTCTGTTTCTTCCAATTGAGAAGATTGATTTTCTAAAATATGTTCATTTAAAATAAGATTAATGTCAGAATCTATAACCTGAACAGGTATCTTTAAACCACGCGGACGATGAAAAGTTGTGCGAAGAATCTCATTTCTGGCAATAACTTTCTGTAACGCTTCTTTTAATATATCTAATTCTATGTTTCCTTCAATAAAAATAGCACATTGATTCCGATATACATTACTACCTTGCTGTACTAACCAAAGGTGCTTTTGTTGAGGTGATAGTGGAAAACCTTGAGTTTTTGCTTGCATTTTTCTTGTCCAATCCGGTTTAAAATTGAGTCAAAGTTTTTCAACTTTTTTTTCAAGAGATAGTTATAGCGGTTCTCACTTAAGTAAGGTACACAGAAGTTGTAATTAACCACAGCAAAAAGTAAGCGAAGCTCCGGGTAACAGGAGCGCAAAACTTTTCAAGACAGATAAACACCGATAAACACCGATAAATTTGTACCTCAGTCGACTAGTTATATAAAAACGGTCAATATTGATAGATACAGTGAGTCTAATAAAAATATTAACTATTTCAAGTTTGACTAAAACTTATCAGTTCGCTCATCGCAACAAAAAGCTTGCGTTCTCCTACATAGGGATTGCGTCCATGAGCGGTTAACACGTTGTCCAGTAATAATATGTCTCCTTGTTGCCAAGGAAAACATACTTCTAATTTCTGATATACCTCACAGATATCAAGCATTGTAGAGTCTTCAATAGAAGTACCATCTCCATAAAAGCAATTTCGTGGCAAATCTGCTTTTTTAAAAGATGACAGTAATGACTCACGAGTTTGTGTATCCAAACAAGCTAAATGCCAATGTTGTGCTTGATTAAACCAAGAAAGTTCGCCTGTTTGAGGATGTTTGATTACCGCTGGACGAATAGAAATAGTTCTCAACCCACCATCATTCTTCCATTCAAAATCAATTAAATTATTTTGACAAAACTTTTCTACATCTGCTCTACTTTGAGTTTGAAAAACTGTTTGCCAATCAAGCCCTAATCCGTTGCCATAGTTACGAACATACATAACTTGTTTTTCAGCAAAATGTTCTCTAACTTTGGGTTTTATTAATTGAAATACCTTACGACTATCAACTATTGGGGTTTCTCCTCCTTGTTGTGCAGGTTGACGACAGCCGAACAAAATTTTCACAGGCCATCGATAATTAAAAGAATTCTCGTTATGCCACAGTAACTTGCTATCAGCAGGATAAAAAACTGGAGTATAAACTTTACCGCTTACTGTTTCGCGGGTATGTTCACCATTTTCATTAAATAGTTCTGAACAAACCGCTAGACCAAATCTTTCAAATGCGGCTGCTGTAGTAATATTAAATCCTTTGAAAAGTATAGCACCATATTTAATTAAATTTGTATTTACAAATTCTCTATTTGCCTCCGCCCAATCTGCAATATCAACATCTGATATAGATGGTTTTATGATTAACGGTAAGCTTTGCTCATCTCCAAACTTATCTAATTTAATTAGTTCGGTTTCTAAATGGATGGATTTTCTCCCACCTTTGTGGAATTTCTGTTGTAATTCAGAATTAATTATTTTGGTTGGTTTCATTTTACTCATTAACTTCAGTTACAATTTCAATTGCTTTTCGCTTAATTAAGCTTAATTTTTGTTGATATTCTTTTTTTCGCTTTCGTTCTTCACTTAACTGATATTCTCTGTCTGATTGAACGATAATTTCTTCGAGTTGATTTAATTTGATAGCAGGATTGACAACAATTTGAGACAAAATTATTTCAAAAATATTTAGCAATCGGGCTATACTACTGGCATCAAATAAGTCTTTGTTATATTTTAATAATCCAACTATTCCTTGCTCTGTATCTGTTAGTTCCAGAAGGAGATCAAATCTTGCTGCTGTATTTTCTAAATCATCCAAGCGAGTCAATGTTAAATTTGCAAGCTCTAAAGGATGCATAGGAGCATTTTGCAGGATAAACTTGACTTGAAATAGAGGAGTTTGGTTTAATTCTCTTTTGGGATTAAGAGCGCTAACTAGTTTCTCAAATGGTAAATCTTGGTGGGCATAAGCTTCTAGACAAACTTGACGAATTTGTTGCAAAAATTCGCTAAAAGTGAAATTTTCAGACAAGTGACTACGCAACACTAATTGATTAACAAAAAATCCGATTAAATTCTCTATTTCAATTCTATTACGGTTGGCAATATCGGTACCAACAACAATATCTTTGTCACCTGTATACCAATATAGCAAAAACTTAAATGCTCCAAGTAGCGTCATAAACAGTGTTGTTCCAAGACTATCACTGAGCTTTTTAATGGCTTGAGATAATGTCTTAGATAGTATTAAATTTTGCCGCTTTTCCTGAGAAGTTTTAACTTCTGATAACTGATGAATTTTAGGTAATTGTAAAACTGGTAAGTTATCTCCTAACTGCTTTTTCCAATATTTAAGTAACGTATCAAGTACCTCACCCTGCAACCACTTGTATTGCCAAGTAGCAAAATCTGCATACTGGATATTCATCTCTGGAAGAGGTGAAGAATTATTGTTAGAAAAAGCTTCATAAAGTATTGATAATTCTTGGATAAAGACTCCTTCTGACCAAGCATCAAAGATAATATGGTGCATGGTTACTAACAATATATATTCCCTAGTTTTCAATCGTACAAGAGTTAACCTTAACAAGGGGGCTTGTGCTAAATCAAACGGTTGTTGGTAACTTGCTAGCCTTAATTTTTTTACATCTGTTGTTTGTTCAGTATCAGGTAAATGTTGTAAATCTACTATTGGTAATTGTATCGCTACAGGAGCAATAAGTTGAACTGGTTGCCCATTTACTAAGTGAAAACATGTTCGTAATATTTCATGTCTTCGCACTATTTCGTTAATACTTTGCTCTAAAGCCGTTACGTTGAGCGAACCTTGTAGCAGTACCGCGCTAGAACCATTATAAATATATGACTTTGGATCTAATTGATGCAGAAACCATAATCTCTGCTGTGCAAAAGATAAAGGTAACTCTATCTCTCGTGAAACTCGTTCTATTGGTGGAGCTAACTTAGTGGTTATTTTTTTCTCTTCGATACTTTTGGCTATTTTTGCTATCGTTGATAATTCAAAAATTTGGCGCAATGGTAACTCGATATCAAATATTTGATTAATGCGGGATATAACTTGGGTTGCTAATAGTGAGTGTCCACCCAATTCAAAAAAGTTATCGTTTATTCCTATTTTTTCCAAGCCAAGTATTTGCATCCAGATAATCGCCAACTGTTTTTCAACGAGCGTTTGAGGAGCAACAAAGTCTTCAAACTCTGGACGCACTGAGTCTAGTGCAGGTAACGCTTTCCGGTCAACTTTGCCATTGGGTGTAAGCGGTAGTGCCTCTAATATTACAAAAGCACCTGGTAGCATATAGTTGGGTAACTTTGACTCCAAAAAGCTACGCAGTTCAGAAATTATCAGCGTTTGCTCGATTTGAGGGATTACATAAGCAACTAAACATTTAGAGTCTAATGAATCATTGCGTACTACAACTACAGCTTCGCGCACTCCTTGGTATTGGCTAATTACTGCTTCAATTTCTCCCAATTCAATGCGGAAACCACGGAGTTTTACTTGGTGGTCAATTCGACCAATGTACTCGATTTCTCCATTTGGTAGATAGCGTGCCAAATCCCCTGTTTTATACAAACGTGCAGCTTTTTTACTAAAGGGATTGGGGATAAATTTCTCTGCTGTTAAGTCAGGACGGTTAAAATAGCCTCGTGCGAGTCCATCCCCACCAATATGTAATTCGCCTGCTACACCTACAGGAACTAACTGACTGTATTGGTCTAGGATATAAAGTTGCGTATTTGCGATCGCACGACTAATCGCTACAATTGTGCTATCTATTTCTACCTGGGATGCTGCTGACCAAATGGTAGTTTCTGTCGGGCCATACATATTCCACAAACAAGCACACCGAGCCAATAATTGATTGGCTAAATGTCCAGATAAAGCCTCTCCACCACAAAGAATTTTTAATTGCTGATTACCACTCCAGCCTGCTGTTATAAGTAGTTGCCAAGTCGCTGGTGTGGCTTGCATAACTGTCGCTTTGGAGTCTGTCAGTAAAACTGATAACTGCGTTCCGTCTGAGGCGACTTTCCGACTAGCGATTACCAAACGACCACCAACTATGATTGGTAAAAAAAGTTCTAACGCTGCAATATCAAAGGAATATGTTGTTACCGCTAGTAAAGTATCTTCCTGGGTTAACCCTGGCGTTTCTCTCATGGAGTACAAAAAGTTGCTCAAAGCACTGTGAGGAATTTGTACACCTTTTGGTCTACCTGTTGAACCAGAGGTATAGATAACATAAGCTAGGTTGTCAGGAGTGCTCTGAGAAAATAAATGTTCTTGGCTTTGTTGGGCAATATAATGCCAATCTGCATCTAAACAAACAACTTCAGCTTGATGTTGTGGTATTGCTTGTAAAAGTGAGGTTTGAGTTAGTAAGACTGAAGCTTGGGTATCTTCTAAAATAAATGCCAATCGCTGTTGGGGATATGCTGGGTCTAGTGGAATGTATGCACCTCCTGCTTTGAGGATGGCTAATAATCCGATGACCATCTCTAAAGAACGCTCTAGACAAATCCCCACTAATACCTCTGGTTTGACTCCTAAAGCTTGTAAATAATGCCCTAGTTGATTCGCTTTGGTGTTGAGTTGGCTGTAGGTCAATTCTTGGTCTGCAAACACCACTGCTACTGCATCGGGTGTTTTTTCTACTTGCGCTTCAAATAACTCATGGATGCATTGTTGAGGATA
Organism: Komarekiella atlantica HA4396-MV6; assembly: GCA_019359395.1. GTDB lineage: Bacteria > Cyanobacteriota > Cyanobacteriia > Cyanobacteriales > Nostocaceae > Komarekiella > Komarekiella atlantica. The sequence goes on along the minus strand of JAHHHK010000009.1, from coordinate 181,969 downwards.
TTTTACTTCTGTATCATTCCACTCAACTATTAATTGGTATTGCTCAGATTTAGTTAACAGCGGTAACTCTGATAAACGCTGCTTTGAATTAACAACAATTCTTTCAAGCAACGTTTGTAAATGTGCCGCCATCCTTTGTATGGAACTCTCTTCAAATAAATCAGTATTGTATTCTAAATTACCCAGTAGTCCTTCAACTGTTTCAGTTATATATAGGGTTAAATCCAACTTGGCACTATCACTATTGCTTTCTAAAGGGCTGAAAGTCAAACCAGGTAACTCTAAAGCAGACATCGGCGCATTCTGAAGCACAAACATCACTTGAAATAGTGGTGTATGACTTAAGTCTCGCTGTGGTCGCAGTTCTTCAACTAACAACTCAAAAGGTAAATCCTGATGTGCGTAAGCACCTAAAGCTACTTCCCGTACTCGTTTAAGTAACTCTTCAAAACTGGGATTTCCTGCTAAGTTAGTCCGCAGTACTAAAGTATTGACAAAAAATCCAATTAACCCTTCTATTTCTGCTCGGTTGCGGTTAGCAATGGGTGAACCGATTACAATATCTTCGCTGCCTGTATAACGCCATAGCAATGTTTGGAAAGCAGCTAACAAAGTCATAAATAAAGTACTTCCCTGCTGCTGGCTGAGTTTATTTAAGGAAAAAGAGAGTTTATTAGATAGCTTAAATGAGTAGGTCGAACCCCGAAAAGTCTGAATTGCTGGTCTTGGATAATCAGTGGGTAACTCTAATACTTTTGGGGCATTCTTTAACTGCTTAAGCCAGTAAGATATCTGAGTTTTAAGTACTTTTCCTTGCAGCCATTCTCGTTGCCAAGCCGCGAAGTCTACATACTGTATTGGTAGTGCAGGTAACGGTATACTTCTTTGGAGATGCAAGCTATGCGTAGCGGATGCACCAGAGGGTTGTTCATTACAGAAAGCTTGATAAAGTGTTGCCAACTCCCGCACTAGTATATCTATTGACCAACCATCAGAGACGATGTGGTGCATTGTCAATAATATTATGTGTTCTTGTTGATTAAGACGTAATAGTTTCACTCTCAGCAGCAAATCACTCTTGAGATCAAAAGGTTTCTGTGCTTCTTGAGAAGCCTGTTTTTTGACTTCGGCTTCTTGTAGATTTAAAGGTAGTTCGCTAATATCGAATGTTGGTAATATTAATGATATCGCTTCTGAGATGATAGCGATCGCTTGCCCTTCTATTGTTTGAAAATTGGTTCGTAGGGCTTCATGGCGACTGATAATTTCGTTAAAACTTTGTTCTAGTGCCCCTATATTTAGTTGCCCCTCTAGGCGAACAGCAGCAGCAATGTTATAGAAGGGATTATTTGGCTCTAATTGATCAAGGAACCATAACCGTTGTTGAGCAAATGATAACGGTAATTCTTGCGATCGCGAAATCCGCTCAATATTTCTTGGTTCGTCTTTTGAGTCTACCTTAATCGCTTTTTCAATTTCTTTTGCTAACCCAGCTATTGTTGATTTTTCAAATAAATAACGTAAAGCAAGCTCTACTTTAAAAACTTGCCGAATTCGGGAAATTACACGAGTGGCAATTAATGAATGCCCACCTAATTCAAAGAAACTATTATTAATACTTACTTTTTCAATACCAAGTACTTCTGCCCAAATACCCGCTAATAAATTTTCAATTGGTGTAGAAGGAGGGATAATATTTGATGATGTCTGTGTGTCGGGTATAGGTAGCGCTTTCCGGTTAACCTTACCATTGGGTGTAAGTGGTAGTGCCTCTAATATTACAAAAGCACCTGGTATCATATAGCTTGGTAACTTTGACTCTAAAAAACCGCGTAGTTCAGCAATTGTCAGTGTTTGTGCTTGAGGAACTACATAAGCGACTAAACGTTGAGAATTTCCGAAATCTTCACCTACTATAACTACAGTTTCTTGGACTGCTGGGTGTTGATTGATGAGTGCTTCAATTTCTCCTAATTCAATTCGGAAACCACGAACTTTTACTTGATAGTCAATGCGACCAATGTACTCAATCTCTCCATTCGGTAAATAGCGTGCCAAATCCCCTGTTTTATACAAACGTGCAGAATTAGAGGATTGGTCTTCTTCCCCCTTGCCTCTTTGGAAGGGATTGGGAATAAATTTATCCGCAGTCAGTTCAGGTTGATTTAAATAACCACGAGCTAAACCTGCACCGCCAATATACAACATACCAGGCACACCGACAGGAACAGGTTGATAATTTTGATCTAATAAATAAATTTGCGTGTTGTGAATCGGACGACCAATAGGTGGTATATCGCTATTACCTTTTTGTATCAAGGCAGAGGTTGAATAAGTTGTATCTTCAGAAGGGCCATACAGGTTAAAGACCTGTTGTATATTTTCCTGCTGATAAAGTTGTTGTACGAGTTGATTATGGAGTGGTTCACCTGCGATATTAACTGTTTGCACTGAAGTTGGAATCCCATCAGTTTTTAGTAACTGTGAAATCACACTTGGGACAGTATTAATTAAGGTTATACTTTCGGCTGTTGCCAAAGTTGGTAAATGCAGCGCATTCTCGATTAACAGCACCTTGCCACCACAACACAGAGGAACAAATATCTCAAATACTGAAAGGTCAAAGCAAATTGAAGTTGATGCTAAAACTCCTTTTTTCGCTTTCATCTCAAAGGTTTTGTTTGCCCAATCTAACATTGCAACTGTACTAGCGTGTTTAATCATTACACCTTTTGGTCTACCTGTTGAACCAGAGGTATAGATAACATAAGCTAGGTTGTCAGGAGTGCTCTGAGAAAATAAATGTTCTTGGCTTTGTTGGGCAATATAATGCCAATCTGCATCTAAACAAACAACTTCAGCTTGATGTTGTGGTATTGCTTGTAAAAGTGAGGTTTGAGTTAGTAAGACTGAAGCTTGGGTATCTTCTAAAATAAATGCCAATCGCTGTTGAGGATATGCTGGGTCTAGTGGAATGTATGCACCTCCTGCTTTGAGGATGGCTAATAGTCCGATGACCATCTCTAAAGAACGCTCTAGACAAATCCCTACCAATACCTCTGGTTTGACTCCTATCGATTGCAAATAATGCCCTAGTTGATTCGCTTTGGTGTTGAGTTGGCTGTAGGTCAATTCTTGGTCTGCAAACACCACTGCTACTGCATCAGGTGTTTTTTCTACTTGCGCTTCAAATAACTCATGGATGCATTGTTGAGGATATTTTACTTCTGTATCATTCCACTCTACAAGCAACTGATGTCGCTCAGCTTCCGTTAAGAGCGACAATTCACCAAGACGTTGCTGTGTCTTTGTTAGCATATTCTCTAGCAAAGTCTGCAAATGTCCTAACATCCGGGTGATAGTATTAGTATCGAAGCGATCGCTACAAGTAATCTTGAGCAACAAATTTTCACCTGGAATCACGGTTAGGGTTATTGGATAGTTAGTCCTTTCAAAAGCATGAAAATCTTTGATCTTTAAATTTAGATTCTGCTCTAGTAAGGAAGCATCTATAGGATAGTTCTCAAAAACTACAATACTCTCAAATAAAGATAAATCTTTAGGAACTTCGCTCCATCCTTGGACTTTCACTAACGGAGTATACTCGTATTGACGTGCTTCAACTAGTTGATCTCTGATTTTCCCAAGCCAAGGCAAAATAAATTCTTCGGGTGATACTTGTGCTCTAATCGGTAGTGTATTGATCAACAGCCCTACCATAGACTCAACTTTAGCTAAAGTCGGAGGACGACCAGAAGTTACTGCCCCGAAAACTACGTCCTCCTGACCACTGTAGCGGCTCAATAGTAAAGCCCAAGCTCCCTGTACTAGAGTGTTTAGTGTTAACTGGTGTTGCTTTGCTAGAGATTGCAATCTTGCTGTTGTGACTACAGAAAGCTTAACTTCTCGCTCCTTAGAATCATCCGTTTGAGTAAGTAATTTTCTCGCTCCTTGATTCACCAATAGCTGTGTGGGAGCGGTAAAACCTTTAAGCAGCTGTCGCCAGAAAGTCTCAGCCTCAAATAGGTTTTGTTGCTGTAGCCAGACGATATAATCCCGATATGGGCGAATCGGTTCTAGATCCACATCTTGACCATTATTGAAAGCTTTGTAACAAGCAAAAACTTCCTTAAAAACCAAGGGAACAGACCACCCATCTAACAATAGATGGTGATGACTCCAAGTAAAGTTATAGGAGTTGTCCGAAAGTTGCACGAGTGTGAAGCGCATCAATGGCGGCTGCGTCAGTTCCAAACCTCTAGAGCGATCGCTTTGCCAAAAAAGTTCTAGCTTTTGTTGTTGTTCTTCTAAGGAAAGATGCTGCCAATTATATTCTTGCCACGGTAGGGACACCTGCCGATGCACAATTTGTACTGGTTCTTTTAAACCTTCCCAAACAAAGCAGGTTCGTAGAATTGAATGTCGTTCTACAACATACTGCCATGCACGACGAAATTCTGGAATGTTGAGTTTTCCTTGGATAGTCAAACTAAATTGTTCAAAATAGATGCCAGATTTAGCTGCAAGACTATGGAACAAAATGCCCTGTTGCATGGGCGAGAGGGGATAAAAGTCTTCAATGTTTTTGTTTTTCACACTCATCTTAGATATCTCCCATAGCTGCTGTAATGGCATCGAGATCAGTTTGATCCCATTGGCTTTGCTTAAATTCAGCAAAATCGGAAGGGGTAAAACCGCCTACATTGTTAGACTGACAATGAGCAATAAGCGATCGCAGTGCCTCAATAAACCTTTGAGCAAGTACTTCAATTGTGGTTTGTCGATGCAGCTGATTGCTGTAAGCCCAACTCATTTCCAGCTGTTCTTGATAAATCCCAGCGTTAATTTCTAATAAGTGAGTTCGTTTATTTCGTAAACTGTGACTTGCACCACTTGAACCCGGTACTAAGCTAAATAAAGATGATTCTGATAAAACTTGATTAAACTGTCCTAAATAGTTAAAAATAACTTCAGCTTTTGACAAAGAAAACTGCTCAGTTATTTTCTGATCCCGACTCAGATAGCGCAGTAATCCGTAGCCAATACCTTGATTGGGAATTGCTCTAATTTGCTCCTTAATCGACTTTAAAGCTGTTGCTGGATCGTTGGGATTTTCAAGATATAGGTGTACTGGAAAAATACTTGTAAACCAACCTACAGTCCTTGATAAGTCTACATCCTCAAAGATTTCTTCTCGCCCATGCCCTTCTAAGTCAATTAGTAAATAACTTTCTCCCGTCCACTGGTGAAATGTTTGCAGAAATGCTGTTAATAATACATCATTTATTTGTGTTCGGTAAGCTGCTGGTACTTGTTGCAGCAAACTTTGAGTTTCTTCTACTGACAGCGATACCGATACAATAGAAGTCGTTTCTTCTAGATTATTTCCACCAGGAAAATCTATCGGTAGAGGTACAGATTGATGCTGTGTTTTCAGCCAAAAGTCTAGCTCTGAAAGTAGTGCAGAAGATTGGGCATATTCTTGTAGACAGCTAGACCATTGTTTATAAGAAGTTGTTTTAGGTGGCAACTTGATTGCTTTGCCTTGACTAATTTGCTGGTAAGCTGTTTGAAAATCTTCAATTAAAATTCGCCAAGAAACACCATCAACAACTAAATGGTGAATAATCCAAAGCAAGCGGTTAGTTTGATTTTCACCCAAGTTAAAAAGAGCAACTTGGAATAACGGCCCTTGTGACAGATTTAAGCTGGCTTGTAGTTTAGTGGCTGCTGCTTCGATTGCTGCCGCTTGTTTATCTTTTGGCAAGGCTGAAAAATCGAAGGATGTTAGTGGAATACTATTATCAGGACTAGCAATCAGTGCTTGAGTAGTAAATTCTTCCTGGATAAATCGTAAACGTAAAATATCATGATGCTTTTGGAGATACTCTATAACTTTCTCTAAAATTATAGGGTCAATTTTCTGTTTGCTTTCTAACAACACTGACTGATTACAGTGGTGTGGTTCTGGTTGCTTTTGTTCAAAAAACCAGTGCTGAATAGGCGTTAGCTCTAACAAACCAGTTAGTTCTATCTGCTCGGTCTGAATTTTTTTAGTTGTTCCAACTACAAGCGCTAGTTGAGCGATCGTTTGATGTTGAAACAATTGCTTAGGAGTCAGATTTAGCCCTATTTGGTTAGCTTTAAATATTACCTGAAGGCTAAGGATAGAATCCCCACCTAATCTAAAAAAATTATCGTTTATACCTATTTCTTTTAAGCCTAATACCTCTGCCCAAATAACAGCTAACTGTTTTTCAATAGTCGTCTGTGGTGCAATAAAGATTTCTTCGAGTTCTGGACGTACAGTACTAGGAATAGCCAGCGCTTTCCTGTCAACCTTACCATTGGGTGTAAGTGGTAGTGCCTCTAATATTACAAAAGCTGCTGGTATCATGTAGCTTGGCAACTTTGACTCTAAAAAGCCGCGTAGTTCAGTAATTGTCAGTGTTTGTGCATAAGGAACTACATAAGCAACTAAACGTTTAGAACTTTCGGAATTTTCACTTACTACAACTACAGCTTCTCGAACGGCTAAGTGTTGATTTAGTATGGCTTCTACTTCTGCTAATTCAATCCGAAAACCCCGAATTTTGACTTGATGGTCAATACGTCCAAGAAATTCTAAGTTGCCATTAGGTAGATAACGAACTAAGTCACCTGTCTGATAAAGCCGCTCCCCTTTTGAACTGTAGGGACTAGGAATAAACCTTTCTGCTGTTAAATCCGGTCGATTCAGATAGCCTCTAGCAACACCAACACCTCCAATGTACAATTCGCCAGGAGTTCCTACAGGCACGAGTTGTAAATAAGGGTCGAGAACGTAAGTTTGGACTTGGGGAATGGCTTTACCAATCGGCACTTCGCTAGCCATCGATCCTGATAAGTCGCAGAGCGTTGCTACAATTGTTGTTTCTGTAGGGCCGTAGCTGTTGACAAGGCGTACCCGTTGACTAACCTGCTGCTGCCACGTTATCAGGTGTTTTTTGTCAGCTCTTTCACCCCCAATAATCACTAATCGCAGGGAATCGGGAAGTGCCAAATTTGACGTTGCTAGTTCAGCAGTTATTTGATGCCAAAAGGCGGTAGGCAAATCAAGGACAGTTACCTCCCAATCACGACATTGCTGTAAAAACTGAGGTATTGAACTTAACATCTCATCTGTACGCAGGATGAGAGCAGCACCACAAATCAGACAGGGAAAGATTTCTTCAGCAGCAGTATCAAAGCTGATGGAAGCAAATTGCAGGACGCGTTGGGTCGTCTTCAGTTCAAACTCTTTACATGCAGTATTGATATAGCAAGCCAAAGAGCGATGCTGAATCATTACCCCTTTGGGTGTTCCTGTTGAACCAGATGTATAAATCACATAGGCGAGGTTTTCCGGTTGTGTCTGATGAATTGGATTTTCCTGGCTTTCCTGAGAAATGGTTTGCCAGTCCGTATCTAAGCAAATGACTTGAGATTGAGATTCGAGGAGTGTGTCCAATTGTACTGACGAAGTTAGTAAAACTGACACTTGGGCATCCTTTAACATCAAAGCGAGACGTTCTTTTGGATAAGCTGGATCTAGAGGTAGATATGCTCCTCCGGCTTTGAGGATTGCCAATAGTCCGATGACCATCTCTAAAGAGCGCTCTATACAGATTCCCACTAAAACCTCTGGTTTAACTCCGAGGGTTTTAAGGTAGTGTGCTAGTTGATTGGCTCGCTGATTTAATTCTCTGTAGGTTAAATGCTGGTTTTGAAATACTACCGCAACTGCATTTGGTGTCCGCTCTACCTGCGCTTCAAATTGTTGATGAATACATTCAGGTTGAGAATTTGCAATTGGTGATTTATTTGTACTAAGTTCTAGTAACTCCTGATGATCTGTGGCGCTCAAAAGTGGTAAGTTAGATAGCCGAGTTTGAGGATTAGCAGCAATACCTGAGAGCAAATTCTGAAAGTGTCTCAGCATTTTACTGATGGTAGTAGCATCAAATAGGTCAGTATTATATTCAAACGATGCCATCACTCTTTGTTCAGCAATCTCAATAGACAGGCTCAAATCAAACTGCGCTGTTTTGGTTTCTATTTTTAACAAGCTCAAAGCCAAACCAGGCATTTCTGGTAACTGCGAGTAATCTTGGACATTGAACATGACTTGAAACAGCGGTGTTCGACTGGTGTCCCGTTCTGGTTGCAGTGCTTCTACAAGTTGGTCGAAGGGCAAATCTTGGTGTGTATAGGCTCCTAAAGCTACCTTTTTTACCCGCGTCAGCAACTCGTCAAAAGTCGGGTCGCCGCTCATATCTGTACGTAGGACTAAGGTATTGACAAAAAAGCCAATTAACCCTTTCACTTCATCACGATTACGGTTAGCGACAGGTGTTCCTATAGCGATATCATTTTGTCCGGTATAACGATAGAGAAAAGTTTGAAATGCTGCCAATAGCAACATGAATAAAGTTATACCCTTTTGACGAGCGATCGCTTTTAGTTGCTCAATGACTTCGGACAACTCGATAGATTGTTGAGCGCCGTGTGAAGTTTGCACTGTCGGCCGTGGCCGATCAGTGGGTAGTTGTAATGCGGCTGGGATACCCTCAAGTTGTTGCTTCCAGTAACAGAGTTGAGTTTGCAGAATTTCCCCTTGCAACCATTGGCGCTGCCAGTGTGCAAAGTCTTTGTATTGGATGGAGACTTCTGGTAAAGGTAAAGAACTTCCAGTTAAGAATGCTTTATACAGTAATGCTAGCTCTTGTAAAAATATCTCAGCAGACCGGCCATCAGAGATTATGTGGTGCATCTCAAGCAAAAGAATATGCTCTTGCTGTGCTAGGCGCAAAAGTTTAGCACGTAATAATGACCCCTGCGTTAGGTCAAAAGGTCGTTGGCTCTCTTGAGTCAAGAGTTGTCTAATGTCAATATTTTTTTGGTAGTCTACTATCGATAAAGATAATTTTAGCGAAGGAGCAATAATTTGAACGGGTTCCCCGTTGACTGTAGTAAAAGTAGTTCTGAGAGTTTCATGTCGCCGGATAATCTCATTCAAACTTTGTTCTAGTAGAGCAACTTCAAGCTGACCTTTGAGATTAACAGCTAAGGAAATATTGTAAGCTGGGTTGCCTGGTTCTAAACGATCAAGGAACCATAGTCGTTGCTGAGCAAAAGATTGGGGATAAACTTTAGCTTTCTGGACTTTAGTCAGGGATACTTGCGGTATAGCGTCTGTTGTTATTTGAGCCAGAATCTTGGTGACAAGCTTGAGCGTACTCATCCCTTCAAAGAAGTCTGCTATCGATACTTCTACTTCTAAATCAACCTTAATCCGGTTTTTTAACTCAAATACTTTTAAAGAATCAAACCCCAGAGTGCTCAATGGTTCTTCAGGATTGATATTATCTGGTGCGATCGCCAGTACTCTGGCTTCCTGTTCAATCAGATAAGCTTCTAAAAGCGGTTGACATTGCGTTGGGGAAAGCGTCAAAAGTTCGGAACGCTTTAATCGAGTTTCTTTTGTGACAATATTGCTAATTTTGAAAATATCACTGCCAATTACATTTAATTCACCATTCTGAAACTGAGCGCGAGTTGCACGTCGTTGAATCTTACCGCTGGAAGTTTTGGGAATGCTACCTGGTTTAATCAAAACCACAGCATAAACTTGTACTTCATGTTCTTCAGTAACAGCTTGGCGAATTGCAGATATAACTTCTTCTAAATTTGGCTTGGCCCGAAACTTTAATTCTTGTACAATTACTAGTCGTTCTTCGTTGTTAACCTCGACTGTAAATGCTGCACTAGCACCGGAATGCAAAGATGAATGGCTGCATTCTGCGGTTAATTCTATATCCTGTGGGTAAAGATTTCTGCCGCGAATAATTATTAAATCTTTGGCTCTACCTGTAATGAAAAGCTCGCCATTATCTAAAAAACCTAAATCTCCCGTCCGCAGAAAAGGGCCTAAACCTGTGTCTGATAGATAAGCATGGAAGGTTTCTGCTGTCTGGTGAGGACGATTCCAATAACCTTGGCCAACACTCGGCCCGGATACCCAGATTTCACCAATTTCGTCAGGTTGACAACTACTGAGTGTGTCTGGATGAGCGATCGCTACTTTCTGTTCTGGTATGACTCGACCACAACTAACAAAATAAGAAATATTCTCATTATTAACAGATGCTTCAACTATCTGATTAGACTCTAATGCAGACTTCTGGACTATTTTGATAGTTGGTGATTTTGCCTTCTGCACGCCAGAAACCATCAGAGTTGTTTCAGCCATTCCGTAACAAGGGTAGAATGCCTCTTTACGGAAGCCACAATCTGCAAAAGCTGCTGCAAACCGCTCTAAAGTATCATACCGAATCGGTTCCGCGCCGTTAAACGCAACACTCCAACTGCTCAAGTCAAGAGTTTGTTTTTGTTCAGGAGTAATTTTTTGAGTACATAACTCATAGGCAAAATTCGGGCCCCCACTCGTTGTACCTTTGTAGTGAGATATGGCCTGCAACCAACGATAAGGACGTTGGAGAAAGGAAGTTGGAGGCATAATAATGCAAGGAAAACCTCCATACAAAGGTTGCAAGATTCCCCCAATCAGACCCATATCATGGTACATCGGCAACCACGTCACGAACTTACTTTCTGGAGAATGCTCCATGAATTGGTAAGTTGTGTCAGCATTGTGTAATAGGTTTCCATGACTGATCATTACACCCTTGGGTGTCCCTGTAGAACCAGAGGTGTATTGCAGAAAAGCTAAGGTATCTTGATCAATAGAGGGTTCTTGCCAAGTATCTTCTATTCCCTCTACAAGATTGTCGGTAGTAAGCCACTGCAAGGATTCTGAGTCAGTCTTCTGCGACATTAAAGACTGCACTGTAGAAAGAATTTCTGTTGTCGTCAGAGCGATCGCGGCTTGTGCATCTATAGAGATAGCTTTTATTCTTGGTGTGTTGCGCTCGTTTCTGGGGGGATATGCAGTTACAGCCACAACTCCCGCATATAAACAACCGAAAAAAGCAACTAAAAAATCTAGTCCGGCTGGATAAAGTAGTAAGGCGCGTTCCCCAGTCAAACTCAATGCTTGTAATTGAGCAGCTATTTGGCGCGATCGCCTATCTAATTCTTGATATGTTAACGTTGTTTGTTCTGTTTCTCCATCTAACAAAAAGGTAAAAGCATCTCTATTTGGCTGCGTCAAGCTTCTTAAGCGCAGAACTTCGACAACTGTAGAAAAGTTGCCAACAATGTCAAATAAGTTATGAGAAAAACCATTCATTGTTATTTTCAACTCAAGGCAATGTGCAGCTTATATGGTTACAGCAGTTTCAATTAAATATACTTTTAACAAAGCCTATTAAATCTTTGAAACCTCCAGCTGAAATTGTATGAGATAAATAATGAGGAGCAATGTTGAGAAAAACTGATAACATCTTTTTCTGCCACAAAAAATCTTGAATTTTCAGATCGTACCAAAATGATAATGATATATTCTCATCTACTGCGGTAAGATGATGCCACCAAAAAGGCGGTATATAAAGTATTTCTCCTGGCTGAAGTATAACTTCTATTCTTTCTTGCCAAGGAAACTTCGGAAATGATTCCAAATCGAAGATATCTGGCTTTACCTTACTATTATATGCTGCGCCAGAACTAGCTTCAAGAGGTGGATAGAATGACAAATAATCTGAAGGTGGAAATAAAAGTATTCTTTTTCTACCTTGAATTTGAGCAAAAATATTATGTAATGGGTCAAAGTGAAGGGTAGTAGTTGAAGAAAAGTTTTTACTTGAAAAACCATACCATAATGTAACAAATGCTTTCCTGTTGAAGTATCCTGGATAAGTTACATCTCCAACAATTTCAGGAAAGCGTTCTTCAAAAAGCGCTTCAGATAAATAACATTCTAAATATTGAGCATTGTTATTTTGATTAGCTCGATTTTCTATATGGTTATTTATATACTCCTGAAATTTCATTTCTTTTTTAGGATCATAACCATCTTCATAAGAAAAATTTTTATGATCATCCCAAAAATCCTTTTTATAAAACCGTACTGGAACCAGATTATTGCCACAGTGGTTTATTAGATAGTTATGCGACCAATTTTTACAAGCATCCCAATGTTGAGCAACATCTTCAATTATAAAAGGCTGATATTGTTTACATATTTTTGAAAACTCTTTGATACTAGGACTCTTGATTTTTAAAATTGAGCTACTAGTTTGGATTTGCATAGAAACTCCAACATACTTACATTTGGCACTGCTTAAAAATATTGCCGCCTAAAATAAATATTAGATTCATTTAAGAATTATTAAAGCAGTTTTAAGTTCAATTACATTGGTGATAGTTTTGGCTCTCCTTCTTTGATTAAGCCGTATCTAATGATTTTCTATTTCAGCTTAATTATTTAACCACTAACAGCATATTTTAAAAGTTGTTTGTAATGTATTAAAAGACTTTTATACCCCCCTAAATCCACGTCGATTTCTCCACTTCTCCTGGCAAAGACGCTGCGTGTAGCAAGCTTTCAAAGCAAGAGGTGTGGCAACGTTAGGAAAGTTTACAACGGACTGGCTCTCACTAAAAACAGGAATTTTAATCTATTTTCCCGCCTTAAACTTAAAAAGGGAGCTGCCGCACCCTGCGGGATCTTGCTACCGAATTCTCTTCAAGTAGAGCAAGTAGTCTGGGTTAGGGCAATATTGATGCAACTTGATACTTTACAAACATCCTCTAAGATTGTTTAAATGCTGATTAATCGTGGTTTATTTGGATAAACATCTCCGTTATTGCAAGTAATTTTTATTTATCCTTGATTAGATTAACGAGAATTAGTTGCTTTAGCAATAGAGTCTTTATATAGAGTTTTTATTAAAAAGAGCATAAAATATTAGGTTTTGTTATCTAATTATCTTTATATCTTGAGGTAGATAATCAGCAATATACTTTTTCAAAGTCTCTTCTCAAGGCAGATATATAAGTTTTGCATATGACTACATAATATAAGCTTCGTAGTATTTTGAATAACTCCTTAATTAGGAAGGCTATTTCACCTTTCGGGCATACTTAATTAAAAAAGTAGTTTTAGCTACTAGTACAATCTCTGCTTATGTGTCAAGCAAACACCTGCCCATAAGAATAATTGTTGCTTAATGTTCTTAATTAAAGAAAAAATATTATTAATTATCTTGTGTCTTGCATCACTTCATAATATGATTCAACTAACTTAAATCTAAATGACAATTTATTTCAAAGATTGTCGTTGTGTCTTCGGGTACGACCAAGTAGTGTGATTGAGTGTAAGCGGATAAATGAAGTTAGATAAATTTTTTCAAAGCCTGCTGCTGACAAGTGCGGTTGTTGTTGTGATGAACACTCCTGCTAAAGGTGAAGAAGTAAAAGAGGATGTTCAAAGCAAATCTTCTAGCCAGAGGATAGGGAAGTCTGCATTAGATAAGATTGCGGTTAAAGATGAAAAATTTACAAGCAGCAAATCTCCGCTATTAGCTCCCAGTACTAAAAAATCCCGACTCTTTAAGTCTCAAATTGTAAGTTCACTCCAAAGAGCAAAGTCGGATAAAACAGGTAAAAATATTCGTCAACTAAACGAAATTGAACTTCCTGCTACTAGCGCCCAAATGCTGGTACAGTCACCAACACCAACTAACACCCCTAACCCAGAAGGAACTGGGGATCAACAAGTCATACCAATCACGGGAGTAAAGGCAAATCCTACAGACAAAGGTGTAGAGGTAATTTTAGAAACGGCTCTTGGGGAACAACTGCAAGTTACCAATCGCAGTACAGGTAATAATTTTATTGTTGATGTTGCTGGCGGGCAATTGCGTTTACCTAACGGCGATGCTTTTACATTTCGTTCAGAAAAACCGCTTGCGGGAATCACGGAGATAACTGTTACAAATATTGATGCAAAGACTGTTCGAGTGACGGTGGTAGGTGATACAGCTCTGCCGACAGTTGAGTTATTTGATGATAATGCAGGGCTAGTTTTTGGGATAAATTCTGCTGCAACAGCGACGCAGCCATCACAGCAGCCCCAAACACCAGAAGCACAGACGCCAGCACAGACACCGCAAGAGGAACCAGCAGCGCAGCAGGATGAGCCGATTGAGTTGGTGGTGACAGGGGAGCAAGATGGGTATCGCGTACCGAATACTACAACTGGAACAAGAACTGATACACCTTTGCGTGACATTCCTCAATCGATTCAAGTAGTACCACAACAAGTGTTGCGCGACCAACAGGTGACTCGTTTAGACGATGCGCTCAGAAATGTTCCTGGTGTCAATCAGGCCTTTAATTTTGGCCCAACTGGCTCTTTTACAATTCGCGGATTTGATGCAGTATCTACTAATTCTCTTAGAGATGGGCTAATTGATCCTTTAGCTACGGAAGTGACTGAACTTTCTAGTATTGAGCAAGTCGAAGTTCTCAAAGGCCCTGCATCAGTGCTATTTGGTTTGGGTAATCCAGGGGGAACCGTCAATATAGTATCTAAACGTCCCTTGAGTGACCCTTTTTATGCTATTGACGCAACTATTGGCAGCTATAGTTTTTATCGAGGCGCGGTTGATTTATCGGGGCCGTTAAATGACTCGAAGACAGTCTTATATCGTTTGAATGCAGCCTACAGAAATTCAGGTAGTTTTGTCGATTTCTTTAATGGTGAAAGCTTAAATATATCGCCTGTTGTCAGTGTGGCTCTTAGCGAGAGTACTAACCTAGTCTTAGAGGGAGAATACATCAAGACAAGAGATTCCTACGCATCTGGCGTACCTGTCATTGGCAGTATATTACCTAACCCAAATGGCGAAGTGTCTCGTAACCGCAACTTTGGAGAACCTTCTGACGAATTTGAACAAACAATTACAAGGCTGGGATACCAACTAGAACACAAATTTGATGACAGCTGGTCGTTACGCAATGCTTTTCGGTTTACGTTTCGTGATTACAGTGACCGGCTTACGATTCCCTCAACTTTGGATGAGGACAATGAAACTTTGAATCGCACAGCTCGAGAATACGATCTGGAAAATAGTAATTATAATTTCACAACAAGTGTGGTTGGTAAATTTGCCACGGGTTCAATTCAACATCAGGTACTATTTGGATTTGATTTCAATCGTTTAGAAAACTTGTCACCAAGATATGCTGAACGCGATGCGGCAACGATTAATATCTTTAATCCTGTGTATGGTCAACCGCCGGAATCGGTCTTTAGTTCTGAAAGTAATGACCGATCCATAACCAACTCATTAGGAATTTATCTTCAAGACCAAGTTGCACTTGCAGATAGCTTGAAGTTGTTGTTAGGTGTACGGTTTGATGCTTTTGATCGGAAATATGAAGATTTCACTAATAATATAGAAAGCAGTGGGTCAGATAGTGCGTTCAGTCCTCGTTTTGGGATTGTCTATCAACCCATTCCCGCTATCTCGCTTTATGCTAGTTATACAAGTTCATTCACTCCACCAAATGGTACATTCTTTTTTGATGTTGACTCTACATTAGAACCAGAACGTGGTACTCAGTATGAGGTTGGAGTGAAGGCAGATTTGAGCGATCGCATTTCGGCAACGCTTGCATTCTATGATTTAACTCGTACCAATGTCTTGGTAGATGATCCTGATAATCAAGGTTTTCAAATCCAAGTAGGTGAACAGAATAGCCAAGGTATTGAACTGAATCTGACGGGCGAAATTTTGCCGGGATGGAATATTTATGCAGGCTATGCTTATACTGACGCACGCATCGCGGAAGATACTACTTTTACAGTTGGAAACCGATTACCAAATAGTGCAGACCATTCTTTTAACTTATGGACGACCTACGAAATTCAACAAGGTGAATTACAAGGTTTAGGGGCTGGAATCGGCTTATTTTTTGTCGGCGATCGCGCTGGAGATTTGGACAATAGTTACGATGTACCTAGTTATGTTCGGACTGATGCAGCTATTTTCTATAACCAAGATAAATTCAGAGTTGCACTCAACTTCAAAAATCTATTTGATGTAGACTATTTTGAAAGTGCGCTTAATTCTAATCGTGTTTACTACGGACAGCCATTTACGGTGCAAGGTACTATTTCTTGGAAGTTTTAAACAGTCAACAGTAAACAGTAAACAGTAAACAGTCAATAGTCAACAGTAAACAGTCTTTTGTGTTATCCCATTACCTTTTAGGGGTGGGATAAGCTTAACTAATCTGATGAAGAAAGTAAGTCGTGCAATAATCATATTTCTACTTGCTAGTTTAACAACTTTGCTTTTTTCTGCTTGCAATCAAAATTTAACTAAAAATGTAGGTAATTTCATTGAATTATCTCGCCCCACTAATTGTCGGATAATTCAGCATTTAGTGGGGGAAACTTGTGTTCCTCAAAATCCTCAACGTATTGTGACCTTGCATTTAGCTACCTTGGGTAATCTACTTGCTCTTAATATTAAACCAGTTGGCAGTGCAACTGGATATCAGAAAAGTGAGTTTCCTAAATATCTCGATGGCAAGATAGATCAGATCGAATGGGTGGGAGGTGTCACACAACCCAATCTAGAAAAAATCTTGCAACTCAAACCCGATTTAATTATAAATTTGAGTGACGATAAAAGTATTTATCCTCTACTCTCAAAAATCGCCCCAACTGTACAAACTGGTTGGGAAGGCCCCCGTCAGTGGAAGGAACATTTTAGTTTTGTCGTTAAAGTTTTAGACAAAGAAAAGGCTTTTCAACAGGCATGGAATCATTATTATCAGCGAATTAAAGAACTGAAGACGGCGCTAGGCGATCGCTATCAAAATCAAAAATTTTCTTATGTCTATGTTGAAAGTAGTAATAATCCTATATTTATTAGCGAACTTAAAAATGTATTTGCCGGCTCAATACTCAATGATGTTGGTCTACAACGCACAGAAGTACAAGATGTGATTACTCCAGATGGACACATTTTTATTCCCGAAGAAGAATTATCAAAAATCGATGGTGATGTTTTATTTATAGGTATTGATGGAGACGATGAGGGAAAATCATTTAATAAACTCAAACAAAAGCCATTGTGGAAGACGCTGAAAGCCGTTCAAAAAAACCATGTATACGTTATAAACTTATCAACTTGGAGGGAGTCAAATTTACTTGCAGCTGATGCAGTAATCGATGATCTCTACAAATATCTTGTCAATACTCCTTTGTAGAAAAGTAGCTTTAGTAATATATGTAATTTTGGGCTTTTCATCTTTGTGCCTTAGTGCCTTGGTGAACCAGCGCTGTAGGCGGGTTTCCCGCCGTAAGCGACTGGTGTTAGCGCAGCGTTAGCGACGTTCGCAAAGCGTCTCCCCTTGGGAGAAGGAGCGTCACCCGGAGGGTGGTTTAAAAAACATCCTACTTTTTATCGCACTCCCGATTGCACCCGCCATAAACTAGCATAAATTGCATTTTTATCCAGCAATTGTTCATGGGTTCCAGACTCAACTAACTCCCCATATTCCATCACATAAATGCAATCAGCATTGCGGATAGTGGAAAGACGATGAGCTATGGCTATTGTCGTTCGATTAACGGTAATCCGTTCTAAAGAACGCTGAATAGCAGCTTCAGTTTCATTATCTACTGCTGAGGTGGCTTCATCTAAAATCAAAATTGGCGGATTTTTTAAAACAGTTCTAGCGATCGCAATTCTCTGGCGTTGTCCACCAGATAATTTTTGACCTCGTTCTCCAACTATCGTCTCATAACCTTGGGGTAGCCGCATAATAAAATCATGAGCTTCGGCAATTTTCGCGGCTTCAATTATTTGTTCATCACTAGCATTAAAAGTCCCATAAGCGATATTTTCCGCAACTGTACCATGAAATAAGAATACATCTTGACTGACTAAGCCGATACTACGACGCAAATCACCTATATTTAACTTTTGAATATTAATATTATCAATAGCGATCGTTCCAGAAGAAATATCATACAATCGCAATAATAATTTAACTAAAGTGCTTTTACCAGAACCAGTAGAACCAACAATAGCGATCGTTTTGCCTGCGGGGATATGTAAGGATAGTTTTTTAATTACTGGCTCTCTATCTCGATAAGCAAAAGTAACTTGTTTAAAATCAATTTCACCACGTACTTTATCAATAGGTAAAAATTTGTCTCCCGCAGTAATATTGATGGGAGCATCTAATAAATCCATGACACGATTAGTAGAAGCCATTGACCTTTGATATTTGTCAAATATTTCTCCTAATGTTACTAAAGGCCATAACAATCTCTGGACTAAAACTAGCAGAACACTGTAATTGCCAATAGATATCTTACCAGCATATGTTGCCATACCTCCCCAAAACAACAAGGCTGTGAACCCTGCTAAAACTAGCATTCTAATTAAGGGTACAAAGGCAGCAGAAAGTTTTATTGCTTTGTTGTTACTTTTTCTATATGCTTCGCTTTCTCCTGCTAATCTGGCACTTTCATAATCTTCAGCAGTAAAACTTTTAATTGTGGTAATACCACTGAGATTATTTGCTAGTCGTGAGTTCAGAAAGCTTACCCTTTCTCGCACTTCAGCATAACGAACCTCCAGACGCTTCTGATAAGTAAAAGAACCCCAAACAATAAATGGCATTGGCAACATTGCTGCCAAGGTGATATAGGGAGGTAAAATAAAGAAAGCACCACCAGTTAAAATGAGCAGTGAAGTGATAATGTTGATAATTTCATTAGCTCCAAAATTTAAAAAATCTTCTAGTTGGTTGATATCATCATTTAAAATTGACATCAAACCACCTGTACTGCTTTCTTCAAAGTAAGCTGAATCTAATTCTTGTACATGATTATAGGCATCCAAGCGTAAATTATGCTGGATATTTTGGGCTAAATTACGCCAAAGTCTATTATATGCATACTCAGAACTTGATTCTAGTATCCAGACAATGATAGTGAGCAATGAAAGTAGTAGAAATTGCCAAAATATATCTTTTACACCCAATTTGGCAATTACAGAATTTTGCTGTTCTACAAGAATATCTACCGCAATACCAATTAACCACGGTGGTGCTAAGTCTAAAATCGTATTAATGATAGAAAATGATGTTGCCTGCCAAATTTGTTGGCGATATTGGCTTCCATAGTTTAGCAAACGTTGTAAAGGATGGGCTGAATTCCTACTATTTTTAGATACTTTAGGAGATTTTGATGTGATTGTCACGACTGGTATTGTTTGTAATTATTATGTGATTGATGCGATACTAAAAATGCCAACAAGTGTTACATAGTAAGACTAATATTTAATTATTTTCAGATGCTCAAAATCTCACAAAAAATAAAAAATCTAATCAGTTTGGTATTCATATACAATAAAAAAACTATGTTTTGCTTCTTATTACTTAATACCAAAAACCATCGATTCGGAGCCAGTCAAATGCTGCTGTTGCAGTTCACGGAATCCCACAGAACGCATCCATTCAATACAATCAGCACCAGTGTAATCAAATCCTCCTGGAGTCTCAATTAACATATTCAAACTCATCAGAAGTCCAAAGGTGTTTTTGCATCGATTATCATCAATCATGGCGTCATAAACAATCAGCGCACCACCAGAGGGAAGGGCCTCATAGGCTTTAGTCAGTAGCATCAGTTTTTCGTCAAGATTCCAGTCATGCAAGATATGTCCCATAACTAAGACATCAGCAACAGGTAGTGAGTCAGAGAAAAAGTTACCCGCAAAGAATTGCAGGCGTTGGCTCAGATTATTAGAACTAACGTATTCCTCAAAAACTGGGCGTACAACAGGTAAATCAAACCCACCCCCAGACAGATGAGGATGCGCTAATGCTACTTGTATCGGCAAGCCACCTTGAGCTGTTCCAATGTCGATAAAAGTTTGGTACTCACTCCAAGGAAACTTTGCTGCGATCGCCTTCGCTGCTTCTATACTCAAACCAGTCATACTTTTAAGAAAAGTCTCTAAGCGATCGGCATCAGCATAAAGTGCAGTAAAAAAGTTTTCCCCATTCTTGGCTTCGTTTTGAGGTTGTCCAGTTTGTAATCCTTGAGTTAGCGAACCCCAAAATGGATATAATCGTGCATTTGCCATTTCTAAGAAGCCACCAATATACTCAAGCTTACCACGAACGAGAAATCGCTCTGTTTCTGGAGTGTTAGAGTATTGCTCGTTATGTCGTTCTAATAAACCTAAAGCTACTAAGGCGTCAAAGAAATCTCGCGCTGAACGTGGATGTATTCCCAACCTCCCAGCTAGCGTTTGAGCATCGAGAGGTGATGAATCAAGCAGGGTGAACAAACCAAGTTCAACCGCTACTAGTAGGGTTTTTGCACTCCAAAAACCCATTCCTATCTGCATAATTGCGTCAGAAGTTATTTTGGTATCCATAATATTGGTTCAAAAGTTAATACCTGTTGTCGAATTTTACTAGATCCCCGACCTCTAAAAGAAGTCGGGGATCTACAATCAAATCAGGAATTTAAGTAAATTTGTTTATTATTTGCTTTCGCTTTGCGTCCTATCGGCACACACATCGGTGTCCCCACAATTGGATCAGCAATAACACGACACTCCAACCCAAAAACCTCCTGAACCATTTCTTGAGTCATCACTAGCTTGGGTTCCCCAGCGGCAAAAATTCGACCATCTTTGACAGCAACTAAGTAATCAGCATAACGACAAGCCTGATTCAAATCATGCAGTACCATAACAATTGTTCGTCCCTGAGTTTGGTTCAACTCATACAACAAATCCAGAATTTCTATTTGGTGCGCTAAATCTAAAAAAGTAGTTGGTTCATCTAAAAGTAAAATATCTGTATCTTGCGCCAGCGCCATTGCAATCCATGCTCTCTGTCGTTGTCCACCAGACAAAGTATCTAATGCTCTATCTGCCAATTCCAACAAATCTGTAATTAAGAGTGCTTGCTGTACAATTTTTTCATCTTTGGCTGACCATTGCTGCAACCAATTTTGATAAGGATAACGTCCTTGTGCGACCAAATCTCGCACCGTTAAACCTTCCGGCGCGACTGGCCCTTGGGGCAAAATTCCCAACTGCTGGGCTACTTCTTTAGTAGAAAGATTAAAAATAGACGTTCCATCAAGACATACTGTACCACCACAGGGTTTAAGCAATCTAGCAAGACCTCGCAACAACGTTGATTTACCACAACCATTAGCACCAACTAAACCACTAATTTGTCCAGTGGGGATTGCCAAATTCAGGTCACGGATAATCGGCGCACCATCGTAAGCTAAAGACAGACTTTTAGTTGACAGTCCTTTCATAAGTGATCTTTTCCAGCTTTACTTTTTGCGGTTACGAATTAACAAATAAAGAAAATAAGGAGCGCCGATAGCAGCAGTTACCACCCCACAAGGGAGTTCAATAGGTGCAAATAGTGTTCTTCCTAGCAAGTCTGCCATTACAACAATCACTCCTCCCAACAGTGCAGAAATAGGAATCAATCCTTCATGGGTTGCACCTACCAACTGTCGTCCTAAATGAGGTGCGATTAAACCAACAAAACCAATATTGCCGGCGGTAGCAACTCCTGCACCTGCTAAAGCTACACCCACCAGCACTAGTAAACCACGTTGCCATTCCACACGAGTACCCAAACCTTTGGCGACATCATCTCCTAAGTTAAGAACATTCAAATGTCTTGCTAATGTCAAAGCCATTGGTACAAAAATAATTAACCAGGGTAATAAAGAAAGTACTTGCTCCCAGGTACGACCGTAGACGCTCCCAGCTAACCAAACCAAAGCATTACTAACCTCATAAATTTCTCCAAAAGTAATCATCAAGGTTGTGAAAGCAGTGGCGATCGCAGATAAGCCAATACCCATCAAAATTAATAGAATCGGAGAACTACCATTGTTCCAAGCTAGCGAGTAAATTAAAGCCGCCATCACCAAAGCACCAGCAAAAGCCGAAATGGGTAAAGTGTAAACTGGCGCTGAAGGATATAGGATAATTACTGAAACCGCTACCAGGCTAGCCCCGGCATTGATGCCGATAATACTGGGGTCTGCCAAGGGATTGCGTGTCAGCCCTTGAAAGATAGTACCAGAAATTGCAAAAGCTACCCCCACCATAAAAGCTATAAGTGTGCGAGGTAGACGCAGATTGTGAATTACAAAAGCATGGTCTGAGTTTCCCGTATCTAAACCCAATACAGTTTTGACGATATTTAAAGGCGAGATTGGATATTCACCTTGGCCTATATTCATCACCATCGCCACTACAATCACTACTACCAAACACAGCAGCATGACTGGTACACGTCGGTCTATACGAAAAGATATCGCCTCGGAACGGACGACTAGCCAATCAACTTTCATTTTTTCACCTTTGACTTAGCCAGGTACACAAAAAATGGAGCGCCAACGATTGCTGTCATTACACCTACAGGTAACTCTTGAGGTTTGAGCAACACACGCGCGGCAATATCTGCAACTAGCAGTAAAATTGCGCCCACAACTGCGGAATAAGGCAAAATCCAACGATAATCAGCTTTAATAAAAAATCGGACAATGTGGGGAACGACTAAGCCAATAAAGCCGATTGGGCCTGCCAGAGATACTGAACTTCCCGCCAGTAAAACAACGCTGATAGCTGTGATGATTTTAATCCAGGTTGTCTGCTGACCTAAACCTTTGGCTACATCTTCACCGAGACTCATGGTGGTAATTTGTCTACCAAGGGCAAAAGCCACAACTAATCCAATGACGACGAAAGGTAATGCTTGAAAAAATATATTGATATCTCTACCGGCTAATGAACCAGCTAACCAAAATCTAATTTCTTCTAAGGTTCGTTGACTGACGATCAGAATAGCAGTGGTAAGAGATGAAATCAGAGCCGTGAGTGCTGCACCTGCTACTGTCAGATTCAACGGGGTAGCTCCTCCCCGTCCTAGAGAACCAAGAAAGTAGACTAACATCGCTGTGGCTCCTGCACCTAAAAAGGCCACAATGGTTAAAACACTTAAGTCTGAACTACCAAAAACAAAAATTGTTGCAACAACAGCCAGTGCTGCTCCCGACTCAATACCCAAAATACCTGGATCTGCTAAGGGGTTGCGTGTCAAACCTTGCATTAAGGCTCCAGAGACAGCCAAGGCTGAACCTACTAGGATAGCAACAAGCGATCGCGGTAGTCTCACGGTCTGAATGACCAAGTGATCATAGGAACCATCAAAGGCTATAAAAGATGTCAAAATCTTACCTAGAGGTATGTCTGCTGCACCTAATGTCACACTGTACACCAAGCAAATTAGTAAGATACACAGTCCCAGACCCAGACCAAATAAGGCTGAGATTTGTGGCTTTTTCCATCCTCTAGGTGACACTGTGGTCGCTTTTATCATGATCCTGCTGTCATTTAAAAATACTACGCTTGGTTGGTTATTTGTTTTTTAATATTTAACGGGTTTTTAATCATAAGAGTTGATAATCTTTCTTAATAACTATATAGATTACATGATCCTGTAGCTATTTCATGATTTTTAATCAGAATCAAGGATACTGTTTCAGCTTTGATATAATTTCTCAACAAAGTGGTATTGTGAGATCAACTTAAATCTGCTTTATCAAATTCACTTGCTTCAGGAAGTAGGAAGCAGGAGACAGGAGGTAGGAGGCATCAAAACTCTGTCTTGATTCTTCTTTGACCAATAGCAGTTTCAGTCACCAGGCATTGCAGCTATACATGGTGGTGTTAATGAGGATTGATATTTTACTCAGTGTTTGCAAAAAAAAATCAATACGCATTTTACCCTTAATACTCAGTTTGATAATGGTTTTGTTTGTAGTCAGCCACACTGTAGCCACACCAACAAAATCTACAGAGATATTATGGGATACCTATGGTGTACCGCATATATACGGGAAAGATGACCGGAGTGCATTTTACGCCTTCGGTTGGGCGCAAATGCAAAGTCATGGAGATTTGCTTTTGCGTCTCTATGGTCAAGCACGGGGACGCGCCGCCGAATATTGGGGAGAGGAATATTTAGAGTCAGACCGATGGGTACAGACTGCGGGAGTACCAGAACGCGCTCGTACTTGGTACAAGGCACAGAGTCCAGCTTTTCGTAGTTATCTCGATGCTTTTGCTACGGGGATCAATGCTTATGCTTCCCAAAATCCTAACTTGATTGACGATGAAGTTGAGGCGGTGTTACCAGTCAAGCCAGAAGATGTCATGGCTCACTTACATCGGGTACTCAATTTCACCTTTGTAGTCAATCCAGAACAAGTATTAGGGCTGAGCAAACAAAAGTTGCAAGCGGGATCTAATGGTTGGGCGATCGCACCAAATCATTCTGCTAGTGGGAAGGCAATGTTGCTGGCAAACCCACATCTACCTTGGTCAGATTTATTTTTGTGGTATGAAGCCCAAATTACCACACCAGGAATTGATGCTTATGGAGCAACACTTGTAGGTATTCCGGTATTAGCGATCGCATTTAACAACAACTTAGGTTGGACTCATACCGTTAATACCTACGATGGTTGGGATGTTTATGAACTCACATTGGCAGGTAATGGTTATCGCTTTGATAATAAAGTTCGTAACTTCCACACACAAACTCTTTCCTTAAAGGTCAAACAAAAAGATGGCTCTCTGCAAGAGCAACCATTAGTAGTAAAAAGTTCTGTTCACGGCCCTGTGGTAGCCGAGAAAAATGGTAAAGCCGTGGCCCTGAGAGTTGCAGGTCTTGACCGACCTGGTGTACTCCAACAGTGGTGGGATATGGCACGTTCCCAAAACCTCAACCAGTTTGAAACCGCACTTAAGCGCCTACAACTATCGATGTTTACAGTGATGTATGCAGATAGGGAAGGGCATATTATGCACCTATTCAATGGTCAAGTTCCAGTGCGATCAAATGGGGATTTTGCATACTGGGAAGGCATGATCCCAGGAAATACATCTAAAACCTTGTGGACAAAAATTCATCCTTACCAAGATTTACCGCGCATAGTTGACCCTAAAAGCGGCTGGTTACAAAATACCAATGACCCACCTTGGACAACTACATTTCCATCCGCCATCAAAGCCAATAATTACCCGTCTTACATGGCACCTCGTTTCATGGATTTTCGCTCACAAAGTTCTGTAAGAATGTTGGCTGAGGATAACAAAGTCTCTTTTGATGAAATGGTTGCATACAAGCACTCTACCCGTATGGAGTTGGCCGATCGCCTATTGGATGATTTAATTCCGGCTGCACGTAAGTATGGTCAAGACTTAGGGCGACAAGCAGCTAGTGTCCTAGAAGCGTGGGATCGGCAAGCTAATGCAGATAGTCAAGGGGCGGTATTATTTGCCTTTTGGGTAGAACAGATGGACTTAGATCAGGCATTTAGTAAACCTTGGAATGAAAATTCTCCCCGCACCACACCCGATGGTTTAGCAAATCCTAAAAGTGCAGTTGCAACACTAGAAGCAGTAGCCGCACAAGTACAAAAGACTTATGGGGCGCTTGATGTTCCGTGGGGCAAGGTTTTTCGGCTAAAGTTGGGTAATGTGGATGTGCCTGCCAATGGTGGAGATGGCAACTTGGGAATTTTTCGGGTACTAAATTTTGCTCCTGGAGAAAACGGTCAATTCCAAGCCGTTGCAGGTGATTCGTATGTTGCTGCAATTGAATTTTCCAACCCTGTAAAAGCAATGGCACTTACCAGTTACGGGAATGCGACTCAACCCGGCTCGTCCCACATTAGCGACCAATTACAGATGTTCGCCAACAAAAAATTGCGTCCTGTGTGGCGCGATCGCTCAGATATTCTTGCCCATCTAGAACAACGTAAAATATTCTAAGGATTCTGGGGAGACACTATGAAAAATCAACTTACTCAAAGCCAGACTAGCGAGCTAGAACTGTCTCCCAAAAACCCTATTCTCTCTGTACAAGACTTAGGTAGAACAGTTGAGAAACGCTGGATCTGGAATCACTTGAGTTTTCAATTGTTTCCAGGGGAACGAGTAGCGGTAATCGGTGCTTCTGGATCTGGTAAAAGCTTGCTGCTACGAGCATTAGCTGGTTTAGATCCAGTGCAAGCAGGGCAAATTATTTTTCAGGGACAGCCGATGAATTCCTGGTTTATACCCAGCTATCGTTCCCAAATTATCTACTTGCACCAGCGACCAGCTTTGTGGGAAGGAACTGTAGAGGAAAATCTCCAACAAGTTTATCGATTAGCAGTTCACCGCCATCAAGTTTACAACCGTCAATTAATTTTAGACTATCTATATCTTTTGCATAAAACGGCTGACTTTTTGCAGCGTCCGGTGAGCGCTATTTCCGGTGGTGAAGCCCAGATTCTCGCCTTTTTGCGAGCTTTACAACTTTCACCAAAAATACTACTACTGGATGAACCTACTGCCTCATTGGATGGTGGGACTGCCCAAAGTTTAGAGGCTTTAGTTACAGCTTGGCAACATCAAGACCCACAACGGGCATATCTGTGGACAAGTCATGACCCAACCCAGTTAGAACGTATTACCAGCCGCCAAATTACCTTGAAGGAAAAAAACTAATGGAAGCCAATTATATCCAGATTAGTTATGGACAACTAGCTTTGGCGACTTTGTTTATTCTGATCAATATGGGGCTTTCCTTAGTTTTGCGGTTGGGACTAGAGCAAAGCCTAGGGATAGCCTCGCTACGCATGGTAGTGCAGTTGTTAATGGTAGGGTACATATTGCAATGGGTGTTTACTCTCAGCAACCCTGTATTAATCATACTTTTGGCTTTGGGCATGACAGCCATTGCTGGTGTATCTAGTGTCAACCGTACACGCAGACGTTTTACAAGTATTTATTGGAACAACTTTATTTCCCTTTTCAGCGGTTCCTTTTTAGTTACAGGGATAATAGTTACTGGCATTGTACGCGTAGAGCCGTGGTACGAACCACAGTATCTTATTCCCCTTTTGGGTATGGTGTTAGGTAATGCCCTCACGGGTACTTCTTTGAGTTTAGATCGGTTTATGGAGGACTTAATTAGTCATCGGGCAGAAATAGAAGCCCTACTGACTCTGGGCGCAACCCGTTGGGAAGCCGCACATCAAACGATTAGAGAAGCCCTCAGAACAGGAATGATTCCGACTATAAACTCAATGATGGTGATGGGATTAGTTAGCCTACCGGGAATGATGACCGGTCAAATTCTCGCTGGGGCAAATCCTAATGATGCCATACGCTACCAGATTGTAATTATTTTTGCACAGGCAGCGGGAGTTGCGATCGCCACAATGGGAGTTGTTATCTTAGCTTTTCTTGTTCTCTTTAATCGAGATCACCAGCTTACAGATTTATTACGTCAAGTGAGTTCGACAAAACTAAAAAGCAGCCGCAGATAGACACCAATAAATTATCGGTGTTTATCGGTGTTTACACCGAAGTTGAGATGCCTGTCTTGAAAAGTTGAGCCACTGCGTTGGACGGGTTTCCCGGCTTGTAGCAAGTGGCGTTCCTAGGTTGGGAAACCCCGAAGTTCTGATCGCCGGACGCCGGCGCTCAGACTTCTCTTCGCCTACAGAACTTTTCGCTCTTGGCGGGCTACGCCAACGGCGGTTCGCTTTTGGCGTTCCCGCAGGGTAGCCGCCGCACCCTGCGGGTTCGCGTAGCGTTCCGTAGGAAAGCAAGCTACCGACTTCTCTCTGTGGTTCTAAATATCTAATGAGCAACCCTATACTTAGCCTTGAGGCCGATCGCAACGGTAGGGATAAAGCCACTCACACCGAAAAAGTCCGTGAGTGTGTTTCTCTAAAAAGGTTCCAGCGTGGCGGCTACGTGATATGTTGATTCCAGCTTTCGTTTTAACTTCATATAGCCAGGGAAAGGCTGCCACTAAAATAGCGATCGCAGCGAAGAGGTACAGAACTGTGGTTTTAACTTTGGCAAATTTTCGGGAATTGCTGTTGAAGTTTTGAGACATAGACCTTAGAAACTAACAGTCGCTCCTAACTTAACCTAAAGATTAAAATTTCGCCGAAAGCGGTGGTCAGTTTTAAATTACTGACTAAACAACGCCCAAGCCAAAAACCTCTCGGTGTAATATAACGCTAATTGATTGCTTACACCATTAAAAATGGCATCAAACGCATGTTCTGCCCAAGGAATTTCTAAAAAAACCGCAGTATTCCCAGAATTACGTAACCGTTCGTACATCTGCCTGCCAAATCGTGCTTGTACTAAATGGTCATGTCTGGCGTAGACTAATAAAGTTGGTGGTAAAGAGTATGTTACGTAATTGATCGGTGAAGCAATTTGATACTGATTAGGTAATTCTTGCAGAGAACCACCAATTAACACCTTTAAAACAGCGCGGGAGTTAATGGGATCAGGGCATGGTGGTGTTTTATATCCTTCAACTAAGTCAACAGGCCCGTAATAGTTCACCACAGCACGGACAGGTAATGCATCTGGTTGATAAGCAGCCAGCATTGCCAGATGTGCCCCTGCTGAACGTCCCAATAGTGCTATGCGTTCTGGATCAGCTTCATATTCAACTGCATGTTTATGAATAAAATTGAGGGCTGTACGTACGTCATCTAGCTGAGCCGGAAACCGATATTTTGGTGCGTGTCGATAGTCAATTGCAAATACAGTATATCCATGACTTGCTATATATTGATTAAACTCATAATTGGCGCGAGGATTGCCATATTGCCAAGCTCCACCATAAATTACAACCACTGCTGGATATTTCCCCACCGCTGGGGGTTGGTAAACTTCCATTTTTAATGGTATCCCCGCAGAAGTGGCAAAGACAATATCTGTTTGATGACGCGTTTTACCTGATGGAATACCCCGCAACGTATTAACTAAAGAAAAGGGATGGCTTTGCATCTTAGCGCTTATTTGGACTGGAATTTGCTCTAGATAATCTGTACCTAATCCTTGTTTCATTGCTCTTGTCATTTGCATTTGAGTTAGCGGTATATTCACTAGCATCGAAGCACAAATTAGCAAACCAATTAAACTTAAAGTGTAGGCTAGACGTTGCAGTTGACGCTGGCGGATGCAGAAAAAAACAAGAAGCAAACAAAGCAAATTTAATCCAAACAACCAAGGACTAATTTCTGGCGCTCCCACTGCTAGCGGAAGTAAAAGCATGTTTGGAGCAGGAATAATAATCCAAGAACTGAGAAACAGACTAATAAAACTTAGTAATAATGCAAGCCATGATAAAGCTTTTTTATAGGACATAGAGGATAAAGCGGGCACAGTATTAAAAGCTAGGGATTAGGTATTGGGGAAAGGTAAGAATAAATCCTTTTACTCTTTAATTATCTCCTTTGTTAAAAGTTTACTAATTGCCAATACCTAATAAATAAACAAATTAAAGTTTGTAGTAAGGACTTTAGTCCTTATCATCCTTTTTTTGAGCGATTCATCGCTCACTACGAACTAAGATGTTTTTATACTAATAGCTAAAGTCTTCTAAAGAAGGCTGAGTTAGAATTAGAGCTTATCCAAACCGTATTAGAACCATAGATATCAAGTTTGTGCTATTCCATTCAATAAACCATCTGAAACAATACCGTTATTTGAAAAGATATTATCGGTAAATTCTAAATCGGTTCCAAAAGAGAGAGAATCTGCATCACCAATTACAGGTAGCAAATGATCATACAATTGCATTGCTTGCAGACAACTATTAATATGAGATGCTGCTGAATTATATACCTCAATTTTCTCTTTAATAGCACTTAGCGATCGCCGATTATGAGCAATCTTATCTTCAGCTTCTTTTTCCAGTGTTTTCTCTAAAAAAGCACGTGCATGAGGGTACTGCTGCAAAATTTCATCCGCTTGCCGATCAGCCATTGGTAACAACAGAGTTTTGAGGTTTTGGTTAACTGTTTGGCGGAAAGATTTACGAATGGTTTGGGAAACTTTTGGCTCAAAATCTAACTTCAATAATTGCCTAATTGCGGGTTCTGCTTCTACTATGCTTTCACAGTCGTAACCTTGGGAAGTTTGTAGTAAGGTTTGGCGAAATTGATATATAGAAAAAGTGCCTTCATCGTAAAATCTGGGACTTTCACGCACAAAGCGATCGCACTCTACACTAGCTGCACTCACTAACGCCTGAGTAACTTGTTTTTCTACAATTCTTATCTCTTGTTCAATTCCGCCATCATTACCTAATAAGCGATACAATTGACGATAGTATTCTGACTTACGAACCTTTTCGATTAATCGTTGGAAAAAATTTACAATAATTTGCTGAGATGATTCAACTAAGATATCTTCTAATTGATTTGCTAAGTAATAAAATGCCTCTACTAAAATGGCAATTAAAGGCGCAGTAGCATTACGCGGATGGCTGAGAGTTGCACGCTGATAAGCATAAGCAACAGAAAAAGTGTCTAACAACTCATCTAAACGGCGAATCATTCGTGATTGTAATTGCCGAAAATCTGTTTCAAAAATTTCACAAGAATTATTAATTAATTGATTAACTTCTGCTGTGATGTGCTGGCTAAAATCTTTACCAAGTTCCTGGAGTTGCTGGTTGAGACGCTGTAACTCTTGCGCCTTCATCGCCTCAATTTCTCGCGGTTGACTATCTAAATCTCGCTGCGCTTTCTGATAATGCTTTTTTAATTTAATACAAATATCTTCTAAATCATCAGCAAGATTTTTAAATAATTGCGGACGCTTTTCTTCTGTAAGATAGCGAGTAATAGCTGTGCGAAATTCCTCAATCCCACTATCTTGAATTAACTGGTGAATTAACGGCGTTCCCTGTTCAGTTAAAATCCTTACATAGTTCTCATTTGAAGTTTCAAAGCTGTTTACCGAAATGCGGAATTTACTAGCTGACAATTTACCGGAGTTAGCACAGTAACGGTTAAATTCGCTAATAAATTGTGGTGTTTCTTCTCTACCTTCTAAACCTTTAACACTTTCTGCAAAGACAGAATCTAAACCAAATCTGTCTTGTTCGCTTGTTTGTTTAATCTGACTGCCGTAGAATCCTAATAATCCACTAGTTTTATAAACTCTGATGGTATCGTGAAACTGCCCAGTAATTAAATCATCCAATCGTTGCCGTAGTTGGGTATTATACCAAGTCTCATCAATCCGGTTGAAAATATAAAAAACGCGATCGCGTATTCCCCCATTCTCTCGCATCGTTTCTAAAAGTTCCGTTTCTTCCTTTGTCATATCTCCAGCCAAAGCA
This sequence comes from Komarekiella atlantica HA4396-MV6, assembly GCA_019359395.1. Taxonomy (GTDB): domain Bacteria; phylum Cyanobacteriota; class Cyanobacteriia; order Cyanobacteriales; family Nostocaceae; genus Komarekiella; species Komarekiella atlantica. The sequence goes on along the minus strand of JAHHHK010000009.1, from coordinate 150,745 downwards.
GGTTTCAACACGCATACCACCGCTGATGTATCGGGATGTTGAATTTTGGCGTAAGTTAATTGTGCATCCTTCTCCACAGGTGCATCAATTCCAGGAGTATCAATAATTACATTACCATCTTGCAATAGAGGATGGTTGCAGTAATATTCTATCCGTTTCAAAACAGCGCTATTGCTACCACGACGTGCATAACTAGCCGCTTCCTTGAGATTGGAAAAGTTAAATTGTTCCATTGAATATGTGGCATTATTAACCGTGTGGATGCGATCGCGATTTGCTACATACCCTTTTAACAACAATATCAACGCCTTTGCTCGTTTTGCACGTTCCGATTTACTCTCACCACCCTCTTGCTGAATAATAGTTTCACAACCTTGACGTAGCAAATTAATTACATCATATTGATTGATATTAGCTACTGTCTTAAATCCCATTTGCTGAGACAACAAAACTGCTTGATCTCGAATTTCTGCTTCACTTAAAAACGTTAAAACAACACGTTCTTGATCTAAGTCTGCATACTCAATTTTGCATTCCGTACCTGTAGCGTGTCCCTCTGCACTGTATAGTAATTCTCTCTCCAATAGTGCATTGATTAGCATTGACTTACCCGCACTAAATGCGCCTGCAAATATAATCTCAAACTTGGGAGAAATCGCTTTACTCAGAGAAGTTTGCACAGATGTAATGTCTTGGGAACGTAGCGTTGGTTCTTGCTGTAAAAGTTGTAGTATAGACTCAACTTGCTCTTTCAAATTTTTGCACTGAGGTAGCATGTCTGGCATATTTAGCACCCAAAATATCATTGTATATTTTATTAAACACTGATTGATTTGAGCACCGTAATATCACGCATAAAAAAATTAAGTTAATTTAGAATATTGCTATTAAAAAAAAGAATCTGACTGACAAAACATGCAGAGACGTTGCATTGCAACGTCTCTATTTTTCGCTGTCTTGAAAAGTTTTCTAGGTTGGGAAACCCCGTTCGCCTCTGGCGTCTCCCCTTCTCTACGAGACGCTACTTCGCGTTGGGAGAAGTTCTGATACCTTTCCTGCGGAACGCTGCGCGAACGGCGGGCTGTGCCGTAAGCGAAGCCATGCCCAAAGGGCTTTACGCTCCTTCGCCGACGCTCAGACTTCTCTCCGCCTACAGAACTTTTCGCTATGTTCATCTGTGGTTTAATTTGCAAAAAAAATATCCTCCAGAGATGGGGTACTCCCGAAGGATATTAGCAAAGACATTGGAATAATAGACCATTCTAGAAATAAATTTATCTTTATTAGTAAATCTATGCCCTCTATCTACAGGATTGCTCAAGGTTAATTATTTTAGTTATCAAGACTACAAAAAATGATTATATTATTTCACGAAATTATTGATACAAATCACTTTTCTTACTCCCCTGCTCCCACTGCTTGTAATCTGTATCAATCTTAAGGTGAAACGGCATTAGAGGTTGACTTGCAGCTTTTGTGTCAAACACATTGCAATCCCTTTTTCGTAGTAAGCGGCCTCATTAATAAAAATAGGCCAGACGGTGGATTCACCTTGATAAGCAATTGTTTCATTATTAAAGGTTAGGAACATCGGATCTCCTGGGTTTAGGGCTTGATAATCCCTATCTTGCAGCTGTGGATGAATCATCGCCGAGATTGTGCCATCCTCTTGTTTTGGGTAGTCTACAACAGATAAGTGCTGATACATGATCAGAGTTTCATTGGTTGAGGAAATTTCACCCTGGTTGAACCGTTCTAGATAATCCAAAACCTCATGAACAAGTTTTTCTGTTTGTTGAAATAATGTCGATTTTAAGACGCCTTGAGCAAGGGGGCCAACCTCAATTGCAAAGCCTAATTCACACAGAACATTGAGAAACGGATTTTCTGCAACTGATTGAAAAGAGCAGCGATAAACCCTAACCAAAGGATTAATATAGTTTAGATAAGCAGCTAGTTTTAAGTTGAAAGGATGATTATTTACTAAAATAATCGTCAGACCCATATTAGCTGTACTGCTGTGTAAATCTAAGATAAAATCTACCTTTTTTGCACTTGTAGCTAGAGTATTTTGGATTGATTTAGCTTGTAATTCTTCATAACTTTCGAGAGTCGGGTCTTGTAGTTCTTGTTTAAGAAAACAACGGTTTAAATCCTTCTCTATATATCGTCTTCCTGCTGCAAAAGCTTTAGGATTTGCTAGCAAAGTCACAGTTTCAAAACTAGGCTTAGCAATTAAGTCAGGAAACTGGCTAAATTTTTTAATCAGATAGGCCCCTGTGAATTCATTACCGTGAGTTCCGCCGACAATTGCCACTCGATTAATTTGGTTCACAATTATACCAACTTTAGATATGCAGCTATTAAAAAATATAGCGTTTCCTAATCTGCTGAGGTACGAATTTACCTGTCTTTAAAAGTTATGTTTGAATCCTGATATGAATTTATCTCACGCAGAGACGCAGCGAAAAGTATGAGCGCCGGCTCCCGGCGTTCGCGCAGCGTCTCTGAAAGAGACTCATAACTTTTCAAGGCAGAGGCGCAGAGAGTAAGAGTTTAAAATGGTAATTTATGAAGCTTCTACGCCGATACTTTGGCGATTGTGTGGTTCATAAAGGTATGCCATATCAGGCCCATTAGGGATGATTCCACCGGGATTAAGTGGAAATAAGTTACCGTAGTAATCCCGTTTTACACTCTCTACATCGCAAGTATCAGCAACCCCTGGAAGCTGATACAAGTCACGTAAGTAAGCTCCCAAATTTTGATAGTCTCGAATTCGCTGACGGTTGCACTTAAACAACCCGTAGTAGGCACTGTCAAAACGAAATAACGTTGTGAATAAACGGATATCTGCAAGTGTAAGATTTTTTCCACACAAATATCGATTAGTCTGCAATGCTGTGTCAATCTCATCAAGAGTTACGAACAGTTCATTACAGGCTTGATTATATGCCTCTTGGGTTTGGGCAAAACCGCAACGATAAACGCCGTTGTTGACTGCATGGTAAATCTTCTCATTCCACCAGTCAATCTTCTCTTTAAGTTCTTCTGGGTAGAGATTTAATGTAGGATTATTTGCAAACTCGTTAAATTGAGAGTTTAGCATGACAATAATCTCTGCACTTTCATTGTTAACGATCGCTTTGGTTTGGTCATCCCACAATACTGGAACAGTAGCGCGTCCACTGTAGCCGGGTTCTGCTATCTGATATAACTCTGCAAGTGTGCGACAACCTTCGTCTTCTTGGTTGAACACCCAACCCCCTTCTGTTGAAGAAGGAGATACCACTGATATCGATATTACAGGTTCGAGTCCTTTAAGCGATCGCACAACCAGGGTTCGGTGCGCCCAAGGACAGCCAAGCCCAACATAAAGTTTATAACGCCCCGCTGCTGGTGGATACGGATTTCCTGCTTCTGCGCCGATAAACTTTCGGAACTGGCTATTAGGACGGATGTACGCTCCCGATTGATTGCGGGGAGCCAGGTTTGACATCATTATGTGCCAGAGAGTAGTCCAGACAAACTTCCCCAGCCAGATTATCAGCTTTGGAGGAAGTGACTTGCCCTTTTTCTTTCTAAAATTTTTGCCGTCATCCATTGGAGTTGAGTTGGTCATGGCGACAGTCTCTCTTACAGAACTCAGGACGGGCTAGAACAGTAAACAGTAAACAGTAAACAGTTATCAGGGGGTATGGTGGGGGATTTAAACTCGCCAGATAGCGCCTACTATCGGGTTTGGGTTATTAGTTTTCAGTTGGAAGACTCACCTTGCCCCCCTTAGTGGTTCTTTCTCCCTAAACTCAATTATGTTTACTGTTTACCGTTTACTGTTTACTGATAAATCGGTGGAGTGGGCAGTGCCCACCCTACTACTTTAGCTTGCAGTTGCTTCAACAACTGCGGCAGCTTCGGCTGTATAAACGCTAACTTTTTTGCGGGTTTTGCCCTTTCTCTCAAACGTTACTATGCCGTCGATTAAGGCAAACAAAGTGTCATCGCTGCCAATACCAACGTTGTTACCGGGGTGAAACTTAGTGCCGCGTTGACGCACGAGAATATTACCCGCACGCACAGTTTGACCACCATAGCGCTTGACACCTAGACGTTGAGCATTAGAATCGCGACCGTTGCGCGTACTACCTGTTCCTTTCTTATGAGCCATGATTTCCTCTTTTGTATCTACTTGTTTTTATTATTCAGCAGCGGCTTCAACTTCAACAGGAGTGTTATCAACATCGGGCGTTTCATCCGTTGCTGTTTCTGCGCCGAACACCGTACCATTAAGGGTAATGGAGTTAATCATGAGTCTGGTAATTTCTTGCCGATGTCCCCGTTTTTTGCGGGTTTTCTTTTTCGGCTTCATTTTGTATACCAGGACTTTACGGCCTCTGAGATGTCGTAGTACTGTCCCTTCTACAGTTGCACCTGTTACTAGTGGCTGTCCAATGGTGACTTCGCCGTCGTGCTGCACAAATAATACTGATTCTATTGTAACTTTCTCGTCTGGTTCGGCTGTCAGCAGTTCAATGTCGTAAAACCGCCCTGGCTCTACTCGTAATTGTTTACCGCCAGTTTCAATAATTGCGTAGGTCATGGAATTGTCCTTGAGGTTGCCGTACAGGTAGCTGGCTTTTTTCTCTTATAGAGATGCTTTTGCCTGCTTTTGTGGTATGTCTACCTGATCCGAGCAGGAATTAGACAGACAGTCTAATATCATATCTTATCAACAGATGTTCAGTCAAGAGACGTAGCACTGCTACGTCTATACATTGATTTTTACCAGATGTCTAAACAATATTGTCTAACTTTAGCTGGAAACAACGCGATCGCGTCCTTTTCTTTTGGCTTGATGTAGCGCTGACTCAGCCGCATTAACTAGAGTCACAGGCTCAGTTTCTCCTGTGGGAATGACGCTAGCCACACCTAAGCTGACAGTTAAAACAGCAGCGGGCAAACCACCTATGCCAGGATACTCACACTTAATTGCCAAAGCTTTTACTTGTTCTCGAATGTTTTCAGCAACAGACATAGCAGCTGTAAGATCTGCATGGGCGAGAATAGCGAATTCTTCACCACCGTAGCGAGCTACTAACACCGTATTTTCGTCGTTGGAATCTGTTACATGGGAAATTGCGATCGCATTAGTAGCAGAGTAATTACTATTAGCATACGAGAAACTGCTACTAAGTGAGCGCTTTACGCAGTTCTTGATAGTATTAGCTATTTGTCGCAGACACTCATCTCCTGCGGCATTACCGTACGTTTTGTTGTAAATCTTGAAATAGTCGATATCGCATAAAATCAGGGATATAGGGATGTACTCGCGTAGTATGTGCGTGGTATATTCGCGAGCAGATTTTTGCCAATCAATTTGCAAGTATGTATGAAAGTAGTGGCGATTGGCTAATTGCGTTAGTTCATCTAAGCTAGAGAGCGCACGTAATTGTTGGTTCTCTTTTTTCAACTGTTCAATGCGAGCGTTGCTAACATTCTCAGTTGTTGTGAGTTGTTCTCGAAAATACAACCGATATAACTCACATGTAGGAGTATAGCGATCGCCTTCTAAATTAATTAGCCCCAAACTCTGTAATTTATATGCTAGTCCTGGTTCTATTTTCACATGAGCCGTAGCATTAATTACTTGATAAAAAGCAGCCGCTAATTCTGGCTCCTCTCTTAGTTTTAATAAATACCGCCTTAAATACTCGTTATAAATTCCTGCTTCTGAGGGTGCTTGCTGTAATAACTGTTGTAAATCTCTCTCTAACCCTCCTTTACCCATAAGATGATACAAAGCGAGTCGAATTAAATAAGGATGTCCGCCAACCATTGCCATCAAACTTTCAGCATCTTTACCATCTTGCCAATCTAATCCATGACGTTGGGCCAAATCCTGCACCTGTTCTTTTGTAAATGGAAGCAGCTTAATTGGCAAACCAATATTAAATGGTGATTGAGTCAGTTTGAGAGGAACAATAATTTCTGTTGAGTACACCAAAACAAGACGTAGTTTTTGCCAAATTTCCATCCTTTTAGCTTGTTCGTACCAAGACCGCACCAATGGTAAAAAATCTCCAGCAATTTCTGGGTACTCAAATACACAATCTACTTCATTTAATACCAAGACAAGCGGACTTTCCAAAGTGGATAACAAATACTTTTGGAAATAGATAGAACAACTGACTTTGCTACCCATTTCCTTATCCCAATAATCATTGAGTTTTGGTTCTAGCTGTAATTCCCGACTAATATTGGCACACAACCACCGCAAAAATTTATCCAAGTTAGCAAATACAGCTTTGTCTGCTTGCTGAAAGTCCAAGCTTACGGTGCGAAAGCCTTGATTACTAGCGTGTGCAAGTAACCGTAATATCAATGAGCTTTTCCCCATCTTCTTGCTACCTTTAATGCAGACGACACTCCCTCGTTCAGCTATTTGTGCATAGGCAAGTTCTTCAATTGGCGGGCGAGGAATGTAAAATCTGGAATCAAGGGATACTGGCCCACTGGGAAATTCTAAGGATATGGCTGTGGCTGCTCGGTTTAATTCTTTAATTAATTGCTGATATCTTTGACTAAGATTACGATTTTCTAGAATTTGACGGAAGTTAGATTTATTGATAGATTCCTTCCAAAAATTACTCAGCAATTGCCATAAATTAGAAGCAACTTTCCTAACACGCTCCTCTCCGTAGTGTGCTTCCAGCGCTATACTAGTGTAAGTTTTTCCTTCCCACGAAGCACGCAAAATCATTTCTTGGAGCGTTGTTAAACCGGTTGCTTGACTGGCTTTTAGTAGTTGTACTACTTCATCTATAGTCATTTAGTAATCGGCTCTACTTCTATTTGACGTTTCCCCAAACTATTGTTCATTTTTTGGATGGTGAAACATTTGATATGGCTTGTTAATCAGGTTGTTTTACATGCTTCTCCTATGCTTATGGAATTTTATGTAATTGGATATACTTTGTTCTAAATATATTTTAGAATGTAAATAAACACAATCTACTTAGTTTTTCTCGTAGATGGTTATGGCGATCGCTACAAAGCTTAGAGGATGTCTTATAAGTCAAAATTGTCATGCTGTAGCAAGATCCCGTAGGGTATGAAGCGATAGCGTAATGTACCCCTACGCAAAAGCCAAGCTACAAAGGAGCGTCTCGTAGAGAAGCATCTCAGAAATTAACGGACAATAGAGATTCTGACTTGCGCTCTGCTCCAGTCAGAATGACAAAATATACCATTACCTGGCTTTTCAGACATCCTCTTACATTTATTCAGTTAACTGTTTTCTAGATTACATTTCGATTCATGATGTTATCTGCTATATACTTGGTAGGTTAACGATTTGTTAATAAAAATAAAATTTTCCAACAAACAAGATTCCGATTTCTTGGAGAAGTTGGGAATTTTGAATCTAATACCAAAGAATTTTAAGCTATGAGTTGATAGTTTATCCAGGCTTCCCAAAAAATATAAATTGATAGAATTCCTAAGAAAATACGCAGTGCAAGGCTAACAACTGAATCTGGGATTTTTGGTAGTGTGCGAGTACTCATCTGCACACCTATAAGACCACCGCATCCTAAAACTATACCTTGAATAAACAGAATATTTCCCTCTAATGTATGCCCTGTGCAAGCAGCTAAAGCAGTGATGACAATAACGCCTAAACTAGTCTGAATTGCTACTTTAATTTCTTCTCCTAAGAGCAATATTTGCAGCGGCACCATAATCGTACCACCGCCTAAGCCAAACAAACCTGCTAAAATTCCTGCTGCTCCCCCAGTACCAAGTTTGGTAAGTAATGGGTTAAATGCTGGGGCTGTATTTTCATTTTCTGCTTTTGAGGCTAGTTGTTTGCGAAGGTCTATCAAATAGATATTAGTTAGTAGTATGATGCCAAATGAAAAGAGTATTATATATGGTGGAATTTTATTGGCAAAATAGACTCCTATGCCAGTAGTTAGGAAAGCTGGAATTCCTAAGTAAATTACGCGTTTAAAATCAAAGTAGCCCATCCACCAATTTTGTATACTTCCAGAAATTGAAGTAATCACAATAGCAAGACTACTAGTAGCGATCGCTTGAACTGGTGTATAACCTAGAGTGACTAGAAGAGGAATTGTGATAATACCGCCGCCGATTCCTAAAAGTCCCGCGATGACTCCAGATATTAGACCCCCAGCTACTAAAATCAACCAACTAAAATCATTCATACAATTCGGTTTTATCAAAGAACTTTTAAATCAGTAAACAGTAAACAGTAAACAGTTATCAAGGCGTATGGTAGAGGATTTAAACTCGCCAGATAGCGCCTGCTACTCATCAGTAAACAGTAAACAGTAAACAGTTATCAAGGTGTATGGTAGAGGATTTAAGCTCGCCAGATAGCGCCTGCTACTCATCAGTAAACAGTAAACAGTAAACAGTTATCAAGGTGTATGGTAGAGGATTTAAGCTCGCAAGATAGCGCCTGATACTCATCGGCTTTAGGTTCTTAGTTTTCAGTTGGAAATACTCGCTGATATAGTGGTTCTTCTTAAACCCAATTATCTTGACTATTAACTGTTAACTGTTTACTGTTAACTGTTTACTGTTACCGGGTGACTAACAATGCCTCCATAGAGCAAACCTGAATCATTCCATGGAACTGTAGTTGGTTGTGTATTACCCAAATTATCAGTTGCACGAGCTTGCAGAAAATACTCTCCAGGAACGGGGTTCCATTCAATGTCCCAGCGAACCCACGCAAATGGAAAATTTGGTTCTCTCAAACGTGCAAATTGCCAAGTTTTACCACCATCTAAACTGACTTCCACACGCACAATCTTTCCTTTTCCAGACCAAGAACGTCCGCGCAGTAGATAAGGTTTAGCAGCAAGCGTAGCTGGCCAAGCTAACTCAAAGGCGCTTTTAACATTTTGGTACGTAATCAGTTTACCTTTATATGGAGAGATAGCTGGATAATCTGCACCAACCAGTACCATTTGCTTTAGCACCCATTGGGTGTATATTGGTGTTTCAGAAACCTCAATTCGCTCAATCCATTTAACGTTAGCGTTTCCTCCCCAACCAGGAAATAAAGCACGGCATGGCTGACCATGGTCTGGAGGTAATGGTTCTCCGTTCATTGCATAGACGAGGAGCGAGTTATCTGCTAATGCCTTGGAAATCGGAACCACACTACTGAACTTGGATTGCTTTGAGTCCAGCGAATCCAAATCTCCGCCTTCAACTAGTACATCTCTTGCAGTGGATTTCAGTCCAGCTCGCTCAAATAATATGCTAAGTGGTACACCAGTCCACTCAGCTACACCAATAGCGCCAAGCCGCCAACGTGTTCCAGAAAGTGGCTTGTTGTAAGCCTCTTCAAAGAAGCGCCGACCATTAGCAGCACACTCAATAGCACAAGTGACTGAAATGGATGGCATCGCAATGATTTCATCGTAAGAGAATTCGCAAGGTGTGGAAATGCCAGTCCCTTGAATGTGCAAGCGCCAAGTCGATGGGTCAAAAGCAGGAGGCGTATTACGGTTATGAACGTAAAACCAATCGTTTGGTACGAGATAGCCACGTTCATACATGGCTTCCCAGTTCATCTCTAATGTGCCTTTGCTATGAGAGATGTATCCTGGTGGCAATGGCTTAAGTATTCTACTGCCTTTGGTGACAGTAGTAGAGGTTGACAGATTTGATTTGCTTGTTTGGCTGTGAGCTGGTGCAGGTTTAGCTAAGCCTCCAATGGCTGTTGCTCCAACCATAGTGGCTAGTATTTGTAGAAAGCGCTGGCGCGAAATACCTGCATCTGAGCTTTTTTGCCAAATATATTCATCAACCCGTGCTTGTAAGTAATCCTCTTGGTCAAAGAGGTTTTCATCACTCAAGCTATTACCTCCTTAATTTGTAATTCGTAATACTCGCCAAGGGCGAGAAGCAAGCTACGTAATGACGCTCGTTCGCTCTTAGCGTCGCCCCTTCTCTACGAGACGCTACGCGTTCACGTAGTGTCTCGTAGAGAAGGGCGAAGACTCGTTCTAAGCGCAGCTATGCCGCAGGCTTTACGTCATTAAGGTACATATAACAAGGAGGTAGCAAAAGAGTTGAAAGTCTGCCTTTGCTACCTGAGATGATTAACAAAAATCACTTTTGGCGTGAAGAAGAGGTAAGACTACTTGTCTATCACACTCCAAACACCAGTTGTCTCATCTTGTTTGTAATTGGGCAAATAGTGATCCAATCCATTTCGGGCTATTTCCGAAATTGCGTCAATAAAGCGATCGCAATCTTCAAGTGTATTATACACAGCAAAGCTGGCCCGGATAATGCTAGGAATATTACGCGTGATTCCGCTTTCTACTTGTTTAGCAATCTCGCAGTCTTGCTCGTCCGAAATATTCTTGAGTTTGCGAATATATTCGTATGTGCAAAAAGCCCCAGCCCGAACCCCGATACCGTATTCTTGTGCCAGAATCTCTGCTACTAAACGTCCGTCAAACCCATTAATATCAAAGGGGATGACGTGGGCTAGATTATCTCCTGGGATATGTACTTTCACACCAGGAATTAGCTTCAGCCGTGTATATGTGAATTCAACTAGAGAGTGTTCGTATTCCGCAATGCGATCGCGTCCAAGTGCCTCTATAATTTGAATTGCCTTGGCAATAGCGATTGCACCCATTGCATTTGGTGTTCCGGGGTCATGTGCCCGTTCTGTGTAAAAACGCTTTATCTCTAGGTTTCTGGTGATATAAGGCAGGTTTCCACCGCCAATTTGATAAGGATAGGAGCTATCAAAAAACTCCTTCGGCCCCAGCAAAACCCCTGTTCCATAAGGAGCATACATTTTATGTCCAGAAAAAGCGACAAAATCCAAATGACACGGGTCATCATCTGCACGCATATCTACCCGTTCATGCTGGATTAACTGACACACGTCAGCAAACATCTTGGCTCTATACCGATGTGCTAAAGCCGCAATTTCGTAAATAGGTGGTCTATAACCTGTGATTGTTGAAGCACCTGTAATAGTCAGTAACTTGATTCGCTCTGCTTCAGGGCGGTTTTCGTGTGCCTTGAAAATATCCTCAATTTCAGCTACACTTACGCTTCCGTCTGGTTGGGTTCTGTACTGGACAACTTCGTCTCTAGTTACCCAAGGCAGCAAGTTTGATGAATGCTCAATATCAGAGACTAAGATTTTGCCAGGTTTTTTCGCCCAGAGTGTAGCAGCCCCATTAATTGCTTCCGTTGTATTCTTGGCAAAAATTACATAGTTCTGTGATGATGACCCGACAAATTCTCGAATCACATCTCGGCTTGCATCATATTCTCGCGTAGTAATAATAGACTTTTGCCCAGAGCCTCGATGCACACTACCATAAGTATCAAGCATCTCATCTACGTGCTGCTTGAGCGTTGCAAAGGGAGTGGTTGTCGCTCCATTATCCAGGTTGACGTACTTGATATGGTTTCCGTTACGAGTTTTCACCTTGAAACATAGAGACTCATCTGTAAATAAAGGTCTAATTTCTTTATCCCAAAAGCTGTCAAGATTTTCGGCAAACAGCGGCAATTGGGTTGATTCTTGCTTTTGTTTCGCACCCAATGCAAGTAATTCAGTCATTTTTAGCACCTCTATAGTTAAATTTTTAATTCTTGATCAGCCTAACTGTCACAATGCTTTTATTTAATGCAGTAATCACATTACTTGGTAGGGAAGGTGGTGTTTAACAGTACTTAGTCACTAATAGAAAACTCGGTTATTGCAGTTATTCTTTAACAAACAATAAAAAAATGTAGCCGTAATTTTGCTTAACTATAAAATGCTTAAGTGTATAAATCATACAATGTAGTAGTATTTACTAATAAACTATTGTACTTAAAGCAATTTCTTCCCAGTTACCAGAAAATTTTCGGATGTTGATAGTAAAAGTATAGTAAAAGCCTATCATTTAATAAACTTCAAAATACCTGCTATGAATGTATTTGCCAAAAAAAAGCTTGCCATAAGTTTTATCGGTCATTGAGAGAAGCTGATAAATTTACTTAGCTAGCATTACTTCTTATTAACTAGAAAATTCAGCATTACTACGTAAATATCAAGGTTTCATGACTTAGTAATTACAGTAAAAGCTCTTATTTGCTTGCCATTAAATAGCTATGATCAGTCAATACTCTGTAATAATATGTCAAATGATAGATGACTATATAAACAACTACCCAAAGTAATAAATAGTACTCGTATAAAAATGTTATTAAAAATACATTTTTAATATCTACCCTAAGATAGTTGTAATTGTATGTTTAATAGTGCTTAAACTAAACACTATTTTTCCATTGGTTTGTATTGCATTGAATTACAAGTCGCTATATGCAGAGGTATACTCAGTTGGAAAAATCTCTGGATAACGACCTGCTCTGTAAATTAAAGGGTTTCCCATAGATGACATTAGTGAAATTACTGCTAAGTGTATTAAGCTTAGTAGCGATATTTGTTTTACCATCACCAATTGTGCTATCGGCAGCCAAATAGTAGTTATTGTTAGTAGCTGGATGAGGGTCAAAGATTCCAGGCATGAGCGCAATAGAAGTAATAATCAATGCAGAATCAAATAAAAGTGCAAGTTTCATAGATTTATCATTAAATTTAGAATGAGTGTAATCAATGCTCTTTAGTAAGAGAGTGCCCTTTTTCATAAACTTTAACTTCATGCACTTAGTTCACCTGATTGGTTGAATAGTCTCTCACCCATTCGGGTGAGCGGAGGGGCAGGGGGCAGGGGAGGAATAATTAATGACAAATGACAAATGACAAATATGCAACACCGAATTGTTGGTAAGCCACTGGATCGCGTTGATGGTAGGCTGAAAGTTACAGGAGAAGCAGCTTATACAGCTGACGTGTCAATAGATAATTTGGTTTATGGAGTGATTTTTCAAAGTGCGATCGCAAAAGGTAAAGTTATCCAAATCGATATATCAGCAGCAGTTATAGCCCCTGGTGTGGTGGATATCATTACTTACGAACAAACTCCATCTCTGGTAAAAATACCCTTCTTTTCCCCCCAACAACCTCAGCCAACCGAAAAAGACGATAACATCTACTACGATGGTCAACACCTGGGAATTGTAGTTGCCCAAACTTTAGAACAAGCCCAAACCGCCGCCTCTCTGGTAAAAATTATCTGCGAGGAAGCATCACCTACAGTCACAATGGCACAAGCAGAGGTATTTGAGCCAGAATCAATATTTTTTGGCATCATGCCCGGTAAAATTACCAGAGGCGATGTTGAGTCTGGAAAAACCCATGCAGATATCCTTATGGAGCAGGTATATACCACGCCAATGGAGCATCATAATCCCCTAGAAACCTCTGCAACTATAGCAATGTGGGAGGGGGATAATTTAACGCTGTATGAAACCACTCAAGGCATTTCTTCAACACAACGGGGAATCTGTGCCGTCCTGAATATTCCTCCAGAAAACGTCCGAGTTATTTCCAAATATTTAGGGGGAGGATTTGGCTGCAAAGCGCTGCTAAAATCTCATACTATCCTAGCTGCGATCGCAGCTCGCCAAGTCAAACGACCTGTTAAAGTGGTGCTAATGCGATCGCAAATGTACACCTCCTGCGGGTATAGATCTCAAACTCAACAACACTTAACCCTAGGTGCAACCAAAGACGGAAAACTAACCGTCATCACTCACATCGGCACATCCTTCACTTCTCCCTTTGATGACTTTGTGGAAGCTGTGGGTGCAGCCACAACAATGATGTACGCCTGTCCCAATTTAGAAGTCAAATATCGCCTAGCTCGCATCAATGCCAGCACACCAACCTTTATGCGTGCGCCAGGAGAAGCGCCGGGAATGTTTGCTTTAGAGTCGGCAATGGATGAACTGGCGTATACTTTAAATCTTGACCCAATTGAACTGCGACTAAGAAATCATGCAGATATCGATCCGCACACAGGACTTGCTTGGTCAAGCAAATCTTTGAAACAATGTTATCAACAGGGAGCAGAAATTTTTGGCTGGTCAAAACGCAACCCGGTTCCTCGCTCGATGCGCGATGAGCATTTCTTGATTGGTTGGGGAATGGCGAGTGCTACATTTCCCAGCCATGCGGGCCCCGCATCAGTCAAGGTAGAAATTTTTGCCACTGGAGAGGTGCGAGTCCAAAGTGGTACGCAAGACATTGGTACAGGCACTTATACAGTGATGACTCAAGTCGCGGCTGAGGCATTAGGCTTATCCAGCCAGTCAGTGCAGTTTGAACTAGGTGATAGCAATCTCCCTAAAGCTCCCGTCACCGGTAACTCGATTACAGTCGGTAGTGTTTCGCCTGCTGTGCATAAAGCAGCCAGTGCAGCACGAGTGAAGATGATCCAAATGGCAATAACAGATTCAAATTCTCCGCTATATGGATCTCAATTAGATGATATTACAGTAGAATCGGGGCAAATATTCTTAAGACAAGACCCCAGCAAGCGAGATAATTATACTGATATTCTGCATCGTCACGGGTTAAAGAGTTTAGAAGTCACAGAGGAAAGCTCACCCAACCCAGAGAGCAAACAGTATTCCAAACACTCTTTTGGAGCAATCTTTGTTGAAGTTGCTGTTGATGAATTGTTAGGCGAAATAAAAATTAGACGTTGCGTAGGCGTTTATAGTGCAGGGCGAATTCTCAACTTTAAGACAGCGCGGAGTCAAGTTGTCGGTGGGATTACTTGGGGAATTGGCATGGCGCTGATGGAGAAAACAGTAATGGATACCAATCAGGGCAGAATAGTAGGTGCTAATCTTTCTGATTACCTGATTCCCGTTCATGCAGATATACCAAATATGGAAGTGCAATTTGTTGAAGAACACGATTCTGTTGTGAATGCACTAGGAACCAAAAGCCTTGGGGAACTTCCAATTGTTGGGGTAGCCGCTGCCATATCTAACGCTGTTTATCATGCTACAGGTAAGCGGATTCGTGACCTGCCAATTACACCAGATAAGTTGCTGTGAAATGGCTCAAATTCCCAACTTCCAGATTCCCGACTTCTCCAAGAAGTCGGGAATCTTGTTAACGCGCATCACCAATTAAAACAAACGGCGACCAATAAAAAGGATGACGATGGTCTGCAATTAGCTTTAACTTAGCTCTTTGCAAGGCTTCCCCTTTACTCATACCCTGCTTGAGATTCTGATAAAAATCAACCATCAATTCCTGAGTTGCTTTATCTTCAACCGCCCACAAGCTTGCCATCACAGCTTTAGCACCAGCACGCTCAAATATATAAGCAACACCTGCAATTCCTTCACCATTAAAATCAGTTTCTACAGCAGTTTGACAGGCGCTAAGTGTTAGGAGTTGTGTACCTTGTAGCCCTAAAAGAGCAGCATCGGCAATATCTAATGGTTTATCAGCAAATAGTAATTTATTATTTAGTAAATCCACTTTTTTGCAGTCTTCAATTTTGAAACATCCGTGAGTTGCTAAATGCAAAAAGGAAAAGCGCAATGCTTGGGATCTAAACTTTTCTAGGGTAGCTTCATTGTGGATATAAACTTCACTTTCTGGGAATATTTCTTTAATCTTTCTGACTTCTGCCTCTGCACCTGGAAGATTTTGCGGGTTACGGGGTACAGGATTACCAAATGCTAAAACAGCTTGTGCTTTGCGGGGTACAGCATTTTGCACATCTGGAGATTTTAGGGAATTGTTAGAAATGCGAGTAAGATAGTTGACAGGATATTTTTGGATAAGAAATTGGTTGGTTTTACTGTCGTAGAGAGTTTCAAAAGGTAAATGGCGCAGTTTACCAGTAGCAATGATACTTACTTGTTTGGGGGATAAAGCCTGAATTTTGTTTTCTATAGGGCGAATAAGAATATCATAAAGTTCACTGCCAGTTTCAGCGTAGCTATGATCACCTTCATTTTGTACTTCTTTTAGGTATTTAGTGAGAAGTTTATTAAATTTAGTGGGATCAATAGATTTTTTAATAACGCTTAACTCACCTTTTGTGAAGATGAAAAATGCAACTTTATTAGGCATATTTCTCACATTAGTCAGCAAGACAGGTTGAACTACAACCGTTCCTGTGGGTATGGAGGATGTCAGGTTTTTAATATCTGCTGGTGTAGTTTCAAATAGTTCTGCTACTTCAGGGAAACGGCGGGATATCTTTTCTGCATCTGAATAAACTTGTGCTTCTAATTGCCGAATTTGTTGGGGTAGGCTTTCGGAGCGATTGTTTTGCAGTTGTTGTCGCAGGGATTCCAATTGTTGATTTTTTTTACTCCAGTTATCAAGGCTCTGCTGTGCTTCTGGGTTGGCAACTTTGGCATTAATCAGGCGAGTATAATCAGCAAGGTCGGCTGTGGTGAATAGGTTAACCCATTCAAAGGCTTGATCGTATTTCTTTTGATTAATCAGGACATCGACTAAAGCAGTAGCATATACACCGTTTTCCTGTAAAAAGTTTTGGCGATTTTCTCGTTGCAAGCCCTGGCGCATTTCTAAGCTGATTTGGAGAGATTGCTGCAAATTAGTAATGGCTTGGGTTGGTCGATTTGTGTTTTGGAAGAGTACACCAATATTACCCAAGGTAACAGCTTCACCAGAGCGATCGCCCACAGCACGGCTTAGGGGCAGAGCTTGGTTGTAAAAATCGAGTGCTTTCTGCTTTTGTCCTAAATCTTTGTAGACTCCACCAATATTACCCAATGTGCGAGCTTCACCAGAGCGATCGCCCACAGCACGTCTCAGGGGCAAAGCTTGATTGTAGAAATCGAGTGCTTTCTGCTTTTGTCCTAAATCGCCGTAGACTAGACCAATGTTATTGAGTGTGACAGCTTCACCAGAGCGATCGCCCACAGCACGAATAAGAGGCAGAGCTTGGTTGTAAAACGAGAGTGCTTTCTGCTTTTGTCCTAAATCGCCGTAGACTGCACCGATGTTATTGAGAGTGGCGGCTTCAATAAAGTGATCGCCCACAGCACGAATAAGAGGCAGAGCTTGGTTGAAAAAATCGAGTGCTTTCTGCTTTTGTCCTAAATCGTTGTAGACTTTACCGATATTAGTGAGCGTGACAGCTTCACCAGAGCGATCGCCCACAGCACGTCTTAGGGGCAGAGCTTGGTTGTAAAATGATAGTGCTTTTTGATTTTCTCCTAAATCGTTGTAGACTTTACCGATATTAGTGAGTGTGGTAGCTTCACCAGTGCGATTGCTCACAGACCGACTAAGAGGTAGAGCTTGGTTATAAAATGATAGTGCTTTTTGATTTTCTCCTAAATCGTTGTAGACTTTACCGATATTAGTGAGTGTGGTAGCTTCACCAGAGCGATTGCCCACAGCCCGACTAAGGGATAGAGCTTGGTTGTAAAATGAGAGTGCTTTTCGATTTTCTCCTAAATCGTTGTAGACTTTACCGATGTTATTGAGAGTACGAGCTTCACCAGAGCGATCGCCCACAGCACGATATAGGGGCAGAGCTTGGTTGTACAATGATAGTGCTTTTTGCTTTTCTCCTAAAGTGTCGTAGACTCCACCGATATTAGTGAGTGTGGTAGCTTTACCAGAGCGATCGCCTACAGCACGATATAGGAGCAGAGCTTGGTTGTAAAACGAGAGTGCTTTTTGCTTTTCTCCTAAAGTGTCGTAGACTCCACCGATGTTATTGAGAGTACGAGCTTCACCAGAGCGATCGCCCACAGCACGATATAGGGGCAGAGCTTGGTTGAAGTAATCGAGTGCTTTCTGCTTTTCTCCCAAACGGTTGTAGTTTAACCCAAGTCCAACCAGTGCGATCACTTCCAGTTTTTGGTCTTTGAGTTGTTGTGTAATGGTTAAAGCTTGCTGTAATATTTGTATTGCCTGTTGGTGTTCCTGTTGCTGTGTCAGTTTTATTCCTTGCTCTAGCAGTCTTTGTGCTTCTTGCGATCGCGAGTTTTGAGTCTGTCCCCAAGTGGGTTGAGCCATCAGCATCATTGTTAAAGGCGTTAGGCAAATACCCACAGCTAAAAGACTGGTAAAAATTTTTTTCATAGAATATTACAGATATAATCAGTTTTCATTGAGCATCAGCCGAAGCTGTAGTTAGAAATGTTGGAGCTGTAGTTACTAACGTTGAAGCTACTATAGGAAATACTTAAGCTGTTGTTAGAACAACTTAAGTGCCTGTTATTAATACTCAAGCTGTTGTTACTAACGCTGAAGTTGCTATAAAAAATACTTAAGCTATTGTTAAAACGACTTAAGCATTTGTTATTAATGCTGAAGCTGTAGTTACTAACGCTGAAGTTGTTATAAAAAATACTTAAGTTCTGGTAAAAACAACTCAAGCGTTTGTTATTAATGCTGAAGCTGTAGTTACTAACGTTGAAGTTGTCGTTACTAAAGTTGAAATGACCGTAGAAAACGTTGAAGCAAATAGTTTGTTATTTGATTCATTTTCAGGCAGTTGCTAAAATAATTCACGATTAATAAGGTTTTGCCAAAATAGTGATCGTTCTTTGTTGCGAATTGAACTGGATTTCATCTACCACATATTGCCGATTTCTGGCCACTGACCGAATACCTCGCAACTGTGCTGTAGAAACCACGGGTGGTTTGAGCTTCACTACTGCTTGACCTTGGATAGGATTTTTTATGGTAAAAGTATTTATTGGGATACCACTCCAAGTTACTGGCTTACCTTGGGGACGGTCTATTCGTGCGTTCCGCATAATTTGAAGCTCATTGCCGATGTAAACCAATGTCTCATTCTTGAAAACTACTCTTGCAATTTGGCTCAGGGGAATTGTAGCAGTTTTACCACTACGCTGAATTGATAGTGCTTGGCCTTGTGCATCAATTCCTATTATCTGACCACTGCTTGACTCACCCCCTTTAAAGATGACCTGCGCTAACTTTGGCAAGGACACTGCAAGGTCTAATTCATCTGCTTTGACTGGTGTCTGTGCCAACAAAGAATTTACCGTCTTGACATCTTTGCTAATTACAGCTTGGATGTTTCCTGCTAGCGTTGCTGCCATTACTAAGATTGCCACAACCCATCCCTGGAAAAAAGCTTTCATGGCTTTAACAGTATATTTGACTATATTCCACTTTCTCATTAAATTTCAAAAGCGGGTGTCAAATTTCCGTAAAATCATCTAAATAATGTGTCTTTGTGGTTAAAAATTTGATTTCTAAACTACCAAGCCACTAAGACACAAAGAAAAATACATTAGACATCTCCGACAAAGATGTAGAGACGTAGCACTGCTACGTCTCTACAAGGATTTTGGGCAACGCATAATTAATTTTCGGAGATGTCTATTACACATTGAAGGGTTAGTTTTATACTATCTCAATAAGTTTCTTCTCCAATTCTCGTATGACCCAAGCCCCTAACCCTAACCAGGAAACTAATATTTTAGGTAAGTTCACTAGTGTACTTGGCTTACTGGGTGCGGCGCTTTTCTTTGCAGGCTGGATTTATCGTTGGTCATATTTCTACTTTTTTCAGCTAGAAGTCAATACCCTCGACTTACCTGCACAGTCTTTTTTGATAGTTCCCCTGCAAATATTTCTCGGAGATGGTTGGGCAATATGCAAAACAGCGATCGCCTTTTTTATCGCTGTGATCGCTATTCAAGCAACATTATGGTTAATTAAGATCATCAGTGATACTGTAGTCACTGCAAGTCAATTACTATTGAGTCGGATCATCTCTGCTACTCAACGCAGACGTTCATGGATAGCTAAACAGCTAAAGTCTCTAGCTGAATTTAGTTCTGGGCAATTGCGTTCAGTTGATTTTTTGCGATCGCTAGTTAATGAGATAGTAATAGTATCCTGGGTTCTAATTGTGATTTTTTGGTTAGCTCGTTGGCAAGGCATTGCAGACGCTAGGCGGGATGCTGGTCAAAACTCCACATTGCCTGTTGTGGCGTTAATTACACCAGAAGAAAAGTTTGCTGTAGGGCGCAAACTTGATGATGTATTTGCCGACCCTTCCTTAAAAGGTTATCGCATTATTGGCGACAGAGGTCTATTCGAGGACTTGCGAGGCAGGGAAGATAGTGATATCAGCAGCAATCCCAAGCAGCCGAGAGTCTGGCGTTTACTCCTAGAACGTGGCGGCTGGATTTATTTGTTTAGAGCATTGCCCCCAAATGCGAAATCTAACGAGATACCATCGGTGTTAGCTATTCAACAAAGTGAGAAAGGACATATCATCATTCGTAGCCCAGAAGTTTCTAAAACCACTTCTCCTTGAACGAATTACGAAGCTACTGCTCTTTTTCGTTTTGCCCACCAGCCAAAACCAAGAGCAACTAATGAGCCAGCGACTGTATAAGGTTCAGGAATAGGACGTGAAGTAACACTAAAGTTGCCATAATCTACATTGCTGGAAAACTCTGAATAACCTTCACTGAAACTACTATAAAATACGTTAACGTTTCCCTTTCCATCTTCCCCACTTCCAGAGACTCGGTAAGAAAAACCGTTCTTAGTTAACAGCGGCATATTTGCATTCAACAGATTATCATTGGTTCCATATTCACCTGGCGACAGCAGCCCAACGATTTTCTCTGCAATTCCTTCTACCGTCCTTGTGCCACTGATTCCTGTGATTGTGTAATTGTTATTTATAGGATCTAAATCGGTGGTGGTGAGGATGCCGCTAGCAGAAATTGCTGTACCATTCGCTTCATAACTGGGGAAAGAGTATTGAAAATCAAATAACTGTGCGGCTTGTGCCACAGATGTACTAACACCAGTGAAGCTTATAACAACACTAACAGTAGTAATATGAAGCTTATTGGTTAATTGCATCAGATAATTCTCCAAAAACAAAGTTAACAAATTAGGTGTTGCGATCGCTAGTAGTGATTTGCGTAGGGTGAGTTAAACGAAACGCCGTAACCCGCCCTACAAGAACATCTTGTATTCGATGTTTAAAGGTTTTCGCCTGAAGTTGATACCAATGAAGGAAAGCAAGCACACCTTTAATCAGAAATTACCAGGGTCATCATCAAGCGCTAGTAAAAAATTAATCAGGTCTGTTTGCTGGTTTGAATTAAACCCAGCTTGTCTATCTACGTAAAACTCATGCCCTGTACCATCAAGATTACTCCGTACTAAACTAGGGTTAGCTTTGTTAGCTTTCACAACTAAAGCACGAAGTTCACGGTCAACCAAAGCACGCAAGCTACTAGCAGCATCAGCAGGTATACTTTGGCTAAGAGTGCCAGTTAACCCTAACCCAGTCTTGTCAACTACAGTGATGCCATTGGGGTTAACTTGCAAACTTCTTGCTCGCACTGCTACCCCACCATCGTGCAAATATGGTGCGCTTAAATAAAGACCACGTAAGGAAATAGTTTTGTAACCGCCTTTTGGCAATATACCTTTAGGTAGTGTTGTCGGATTGTCAGAAATACCCTGCGTTGGCACGTCTAACACCTCAGCGTTCGCAGGTATGGGAACGGGAGTATTGAAAGTGTACAGCTTGGGTGGCACTAACAGGTTACTTAACGCTAGGCGAGACTCAGCACGAGCCGAGTTAGTACGAATTTCATCAATTGAATGAATTTTATTATCAGTAAAGAAAGGTGGAATATGGCAAGTTGCACAATTAGCTTTCTCAAAAACTTTTGCTCCACGTCTAACAGAATTGCTATTTAATGCTTGCCAGTTTTCCGAAGTTTTGTTAGCAGGCGGTACTAAACTATTTTGGAAAGCAGACATGGCGTTATTAGCAAATAAAAAAGAGCCACTAGCGATATCATTAGGTTTTACTGTATTTGGACTGAAAACCAAACCGTTGTATGTAAACAAGCTAGGGCGCAAATTAGGAGAATCTCCTGCTCCCGGAGCAGCAACTTGGTCTTCTAATTCTGCTTGTACAGCATCCGGTGCAATTTGACGCAGCCACTCTGAAGGTTTAACTTTAACTCCTTCTGGTAAACGTAGACGTGGATCAGCAGCATTCTGAAGGAATGTACCAATATAAACTTCTGGATCAATGTTAAGCGTTTCTAAACTGAGTTGAGCAGCTGCCAAGAGATTAATTTCCGAAGAATGGACACCGTTATTATTAGCACTTAATCCCGCAAACGGCCCGACAGCAAACTGTCCATCAAAGAAATAAGGATGATTCTTAAATGTGAAAGCGCTGGGAATTTGAGTAGTATTGTTGATACTATCTGAAGAACTTTCAAAATTCCCGAAAGGCACATCTAATACTGCATCATCGAAGGCTTTTTCAAACTTTTCAGGATCAGGTAATTCTACTTCATTACCTTTACTATCTAGAATGATTTTACCATTGCCTTGGTATTCTGGGTTTAGAGGATTAAAGTTCAACCGCGAAAATGCCGCAGCAGAATTTGGTGCTAAAGCAACTAACAAGGGTGTGGCAATTTCGCCATTAGGTACTCCTATAAGAGGCTCACCCTGACTTGAAAGGGATACATGGCAAGCAGCACAGCTAATATCAAGGTTAGGCGTGAGTCCTATTCCAATGGGAAAAGTTCCTCCTTTTTCCATTTTTAAGCCTGTATTAATGACAGTTCCTTGAGGAAAAGTTCGACTACCTAACTTTATATCTTTCTCAAGAGTAATTTGTAAGTTTGTTGTCGGCTGACCTTGCAACTTAACTATTGCTGTTTGTAATTCTGGCAAAATCGTTGCAACGCCAGTTCCAAAACCAAATACTCCTTGCAGGCCAAATGTATCGCCAATTTTGCGATTGAAGAATATATCTTTACCTTTGGCAATTAACTCCTCAGTGATTTGAACTGCTCCTACTCGTTGATAGGAAATTGGGTCATTAGGATCAAGTCCCTGCTTGATAACTATGTTTGCTGCTTGTTGAGGATTTAGTAATTTACCAAAATAATCGTAATAGCCTAAAGGTTGAGTTGGAGCTGATTGCAGTAGGCCATTCTTAGCTATGGCTCTCTGTGTCATCAAGCAATTTGATAGCAGAATACCAAACAAACTAATGACAAAAACACAGATTAATAAGACAACCTTAGTTTTCAAAGCATATATGACCCTAAATACACCAGTATTAGGGTTTTTTTGGCGTTTCATATTGTTAAAAGCATTTTAAAATCTGTAGGTAGATATAGCACATGTCAATATAGATATATGCAAACTAAAAAGTTTTTTCATATTCGTTAATAATATAAAAGTTTACGTGTCCAGATCCGATCCCCAACTTCTTTGAGAAGTCGGGGATCGACTTCTTTGAGAAGTCGGGGATCTAACTAATCATTTCCTGCAATGCAAGCTGCAAATCTCTTGTCAAATCGCTCAAAGCTTGTCTAACTGCATGGCGATCGCCTTGAGAGTTCGCCCAGCGATCGCTAACTGAAATTGGCTCACCCACGGTGATTTGCGCTTCTTTCCAACCTAATCGAGGTCGCCCCGGAAGTGTTGTATCCTTAATTCGAGACAGCATATCGAACATGAGTAATGCTATTTCCGCACACCTGTCAGCAGTTAGTTGTTCTTGCATATAAGTGGAGACTGCGATAAAACTTTCCACTAACCGCATGTGTCGCATCCGCAAGTCTGCTTCTTCGGCAATCCAATCTGCTAGCCCACGTTTGAAGGGTGATAAAGTGCTGATGTCTGGCAAATCTTCCCGGTAAATATAACTCCAGCCAGCTTCTTCTAATCGGCGACAGCGGTCAATAAAAGTTCCCTGTGACTGGAGTCCAAAATATTGCTCAGCAACTTGCAAAGCTATATTCATTAAATAGTGCAGTCGGTCAATTAATACTTGATTGGGACTAGCAGATTCTTCATTTGAGATGATTTTGGGAATGTCTTGATGATAGAAGCGCCGATAAAACTCTTCCATCTCTGCAATCAAATATTCAGCCAAACGATAGATACGTTGGTAGTATATTTCTTGTTGCTCGCCTTGAGCAATTTCCTTCATTGGCAAGCCGCTATCAAGTTCCAATTTACTCAATAGCCAATCCAGCTTTGACCAAAGTGGTTCAACGTAGCGATACTGGATGGCGATCGGTACAATCACAACAGTCTCAGAACGGTTGGCTTTTTGCAAGTCTTCTACGCACCAGAAACTCATTTGGGCAACACCAGGTTCTAAAGGGCTAACAACGCCACTAAGACCATTAGTACCGCCTTCGGGTGCAACTGAAATGGGAAATTTGCCATTAGCAAACAACTCCCGTGCTGTTTGGATAGCGTGTCTATCTAGCCGCCTACCGCGACGAACTGGCACACCCCCGATTCGAGAGAACAATCTACCTAGCCAGTCCCCAGCCCATATTGTCATCCCTCGGTCATAAAGAAAATAGCTGTGAACCCGATTTTTTAGCTCAATATTTTGTTGACGAGCAACCTTTGGTACAATCCGGGAAAGCAGATACAGCATACAAAGGGGATCTTCCACCTCTGGGTGACGAAATGCTATCAAAAAGCGAATTTTGCCAGCTTGAAATTGTTGATAAAGTTCGGCTAATACCTTAACGTTTCTAGCTTCAATATTGACTATACCAGCAGGTAGCCAAGGTCTAGTCCGAAACCGTAGCAAGAGCGGTAGTAACCACTGAGTAATTTTAAGTATAAATGGGTTAAAACGTAGGGGAATAAATCTCAGTGGTGGTTGAGTAGAGTGAATCGATCTAGGCAAGTCGCTCTCCAGATTGTATCTCTAGCGATTGTACAATATAGGGTCTTTGTTATGCGGCTGGCTTTGTCAATTCATCTGTTTTTTGTCTCTCTCTTCCCTTGCTCCGACAACCGAAAGTACACGTACTAAAGCGCGTTTGACTAATTCAATTTTGAATTCATTGTGTGTTTGCGGTTTGGCATCTTTGATGGCTATTGTCGCTGCGGCTGTAAATGTAGCTTCGTTAACAGATTTTCCTTTGAGAAACTCCTCAGCTTCCCACCCACGCCAAGGTTTGGGTGCGACTCCGCCAAAAGCGATTCGTGCGGATTTAATCGTGTCCTGTTCTACATCTAAAGCAACAGCAACAGAAACCAAAGCAAATTCATAAGCTGCGCGATCTCTGACTTTTAAATAGTAAGATTTATATGCCAAATCCGGGATTTCAATGGCAGTAATTAATTCTCCAGGCTGTAATAGAGTTTCTTTTTCTGGTGTTTCACCTGGTAAAAGATAAAAATCATGAATTGAAATTCGACGTTCTGTTTGCAATCTTTGAGTACAAATTACAGCATCTAATACTGTTAGGGCTACAGCTAGATCTGAAGGATGAACGGCGATACAATACTCACTAGCTCCAAAGATGGCGTGCATCCGGTTGTACCCTGAAACTGCCGAACAACCTATACCAGGAGTGCGTTTATTACAAGAAAAAACCGGATCTCGAAAGTAGCCACAGCGTACTCGTTGCAGCAAGTTACCGCCTACCGTTGCCATATTTCGTAGTTGAGGCGAAGCACTTTGTAGCAATGCTTGGCTAATAACTGGATAGCACTCTTGAATCTTGGGATGAAAAGCCACATCACTCAGCTTACAAACTGCACCTATGCAGATTTTATCAGCTTGAAATTCAATATCTGCTAAAGGTAAACTGTTAATATCAACTAATTTATTTGCTTCTTGTACCCCATCTTTCATCAATCCCAGTAAATCTGTGCCACCAGCGATAAATGTAGCAGTTTTGTCTTGTTCAACTGACGCGATCGCCACTTCTTGTGAGGTAGGTTTAGCATAGCTAAATGCCTGCATCTTCCACCTCCTCTAACACGTCTTTAATTGCAGCAATAATATTTGGGTATGCTCCACAACGACAAAGGTTTCCACTCATCTTTTCCTTAATTTCTATCTCCGATTTTGGTAATTCTTCTAATATCATCCCTACGGCTGAGACAATTTGACCTGATGTACAGTAACCACATTGAAAAGCATCATGAGTAATAAAAGCTGTTTGCATGGGGTGAAGTTCGCCATCTTTGGCTAATCCTTCGATGGTAGTAATTGATGCACCGATATGCATGACTGCTAAAGTCATACAAGAGTTAATCCGCCGACCATCAATTAACACAGTACAAGCACCACATTCACCGCGATCGCAAGCTTTTTTAGTACCCATTAGACCAAGGTTTTCCCGGAGTGCATCAAGTAAGGTAACACGAGGTTCTAATCTTAGTGAGGAAGAAATGTTATTGACATTCAGCGACAAATCTACTACCTCCGGGCCCAATATTTGAAATTCCTGGGTAAGAGAGTTTGAATTTATTGGAGTTAAAGATTTGTCTTCCATATTTGGACTGCTAATAATAATTGGATTTATTATCTATCTTTCGTCTGTTATTTTTTACATGATTATTAGTTAATCTAGCAAATATAGAAGTAAGGGCAAGCATTTTGTCATTTATATTAATTCACAAAGGACAAAGCGAAAAGTTTGAGCCGTTCGCAAAGCGTCTCGTAGAGAGGTTTCCGACGCTCTCTACGAGACGCTCCGCGAACGCAGACTCGCTAACGCTGCGCTATCGGATCAAAACTTTTCAAGAGAGGACAAATGACAAGTGACAAAAAATTTATAGTAGATAAAATTGCCATCATCGGTGCTGGACTAGGTGGTTTGGCTACTGCGATCGCCCTACGAAACCTTGGTTACGACGTTCAAGTGTACGAAAAAGCACAAGAGTTTCGCCCTGCTGGTACTGGCTTAGGATTAGCTCCCAACGGCTTAAATAGCCTAGATGCGATCGCGCCGGGAATAGTTGAAACTCTCACAATTTCCGGCTGTCCAGTTCGCAATGTAGTTTTCAAAAGTAATACCGGAGAAACGATCACAGCTAACCAAAGCACATACTTAGAGAAATATGGGCAGCCATTATTAACTGTTTGGTGGTGGCGTTTGCAGCAAACCTTGGCATCTAGATTACCATCCGACATTATTCATCTCAATCATCGCTGCATCGGTTTTGAACAAAATGAAAACGGTGTGGAAATCTACTTTGATGGTGGAAAAACGATATATGCAGATTTGCTGATTGGCTCTGATGGTGTCAACTCCACAATCAGAGAAAATTTAATTGGGGATGGCAAGCCTAACTATCTCGGAAGTATGTGTTGGCGTTCTGTCCTGAAATATCAGCACGAATTATTTAATTCTTATGATTTAGTTTTTATTAAAGGCAATAAACAGTTCATGTACCTTCTCAACGTTGGTGAAGGATACACCAGTTGGATTAGTCGTAAGTCTACACCAGATAGCTCGCTTTCTCAAACTGCTGATGAGGTTAAGTCTCGCATTCTTAATGAATTAGCTGGCTGGGACGAATCCTTTCGGACGGTTGTAGAAATGACACCAGCCGAGCAAATTTGGGAAGGGCCAATTTGCGATCGCCCATCGTTAAATAACTGGAGCCAAGGCAGAGTAGTTCTTTTAGGCGATGCTGCTCACCCGATGGCCCCATCTATTGGACAGGGAGCCAACAGTACTTTTGAAGATGCATACGAACTGCAAGCGTGTTTTTCCCAGTCATCTAGTTTAGCAGAAGCTCTAACTAGCTACGAAAAGCGTCGCATCGAGCGCACACAAGTAATACAAGCTCGTAGTGCTTTGGGTGAGATGCGTTACTACGAAAGCGATAGCGGGCCATCTGCTAGGCGAATGCAAGCAAATAATGATGATTTTCAAAATTGGCTTTACAACTACAAGCCATCTGCAATTGGTTTATCATAAGCAATAAATTTGAAGACGTTTTGTTGAAGTTGCGGACAACATAAATTTGGTTGAAATATGTAGTGCGATCGCTAATTTAACGTTAAGATAAACTCTACTCATCACCTTCCACATTCTCTGGTGGATGCAGATTTGCATCCCTTAACAAACGGCGTAAATTAGCTAGGACTTACGCACTGTACAAAATAATCATGTTGTGTATCCAGATCTTAACTGTGTAAAGCGAACCGACAACTCGCCGCGTACATCTGAAATGACCGAAAATAAGGGAAGTGCTATTTAAACCTTGAAGAGTAAATTTACAATGTCCCGTCTGCTAACACCCTTCGCGCAGCAACTTCTGCGGAGTATCACTTTTGTAATACTGCTGACTTTGATTAGTAGTTTAATATTTCCTGTCGCCACTTGGGCTGCCTCTTCTGCCTTGGGAGTTAATAATGGTCATCTTTGTTCTTGTCCGGCTTCAAACAACTGTGTTGTGAGTCAAGATGGTGATTCCAAACACGCCATTGCCCCAATCGCTTATCATGTAGACCGCGATACAGCTAGAGAAACCTTACTAAAAGTTCTCGCCGTTGTTCCCCGTACAGAAGTTATAGAACAGACACATAATTACATCCATGCTCTTTCTAAAAGCCGCATCTTCAAATTTGTTGATGATGTAGAGTTTTATTTCCCTTCCAATGAGTCAGTAATTCATCTGCGTTCGGCATCTCGTGTGGGAGAGTCGGATCTTGGTGTCAACCGCAGGCGAGGCGAACAAATTCGTCTGGCTTTGCGTGATTTAAATATTTGATGAGTGCGTTGGAACTATGCCACCGTTTGAAGATTTATAACTGCTGGACTACTAATCTGCCTCTCTAGTTTCAATTGGCGGATGTCTAATCTGTCCTTCGCTGTAACCTAAATCATACATACTAGAACACCGATTCAGTATTCAAGATCGGGGCGAAAAAACCGATTCTTTCGTAGAGACGTTGCATTGCAGCGTCTCTACTGTTGTTTCTAGACTAACTTGCCCAACTTACGTAAGGCAATTTTGTAGCAGTTGCTCGAACTTCGTTGGCATTAGCCACCAACTGACCGCAAGCATCCCAAGTCCCAGAAATAAATGTGCTTCTAGTACCTTCACCGATCGCAACTGGGGCAGTATAATCACCAATTTGTACTTGCAAGGTTTCCAGATTAATGGTAACTGCTGCTTGGGGATTAGCTGTTACTAGTTCTTGCAGTTGTTTAACAGTAGTTGCATCGGCACTCACGCAAGGTATCCCCATTGCGACGCAGTTACCAAAAAAGATTTCCGCAAAGCTTTCGCCGATTAAAGCTTGAATTCCCCATTTAGCGATCGCCTGGGGTGCGTGTTCCCGTGATGAGCCACAGCCGAAGTTGCGATTAACTATTAAAATGTTCGCGCCTTGATACTGGGGTTGGTCAAATGGATGTTCACCTTTAAGTGCTGTCCGGTCATCAATAAACGCGCCTTCACCTAAGCCATCAAAGGTGATAGCTTTCAAATAACGAGCCGGAATGATGCGATCGGTGTCTATGTCATTACCTACTAAAGGTACACCGCGCCCGGAAACTGTTTTAACTTCACTCACTATATTTACCTATAAACTTCATGATTGCTGGTTGGAAGATTTTGTAGTATCTCAGTAGTTTTTACAAATGACTACTGATACCATTTAACTTTAATAATGATACAAATACGTTGGTAAGGGCATGGCATTGCCATGCCCCTACGAGAAATCTATGTGTATCAAGGTTTTAGTGAAATGGTATGACAACTGACCAATGACGGCGACGGGACGGGTATCTTCCCATCTCTAGAAACAATCCACTTCCCCGTCGCCCTTTAGAAATTACAGCAACTCGCGCACGTCAGAAACTTCACCTTTAATCGCAGCAGTAGCGACCATCGCCGGACTCATTAGCAATGTGCGCCCGGAGGATGAACCCTGTCTTCCTTTGAAGTTGCGGTTGGAGGAAGAAGCGCTAATTTGTCTTCCTTGTAGTTTGTCGGGATTCATGGCTAAGCACATAGAACATCCCGGTTCACGCCATTCAAATCCAGCTTCCTGGAAGATTTTATCCAATCCTTCGGCTTCTGCTTCTTGTTTGACTCGTTCGGAACCAGGAACAACAAAGGCTTTAATTCCCTCAGCAACTTGACGACCTTTGGCGATTTTCGCAGCTTCCCGCAAGTCGGTAATCCGTCCGTTGGTGCAACTACCAATGAAGCAGACATCAACTTTAGTACCCTTAATTGGTTGACCAGGCAATAAATCCATGTAACGGTAAGCTTCTTCAGCAATAAATCGGTCTTCTTCGAGTAATTCTTCAGGCTGAGGCACTAACTGGTTGACGCCGATACCTTGACCGGGAGTGATTCCCCAAGTAACTGTCGGTGGAATATCAGCGGCGTTGAATACCACTACATCATCGTACTCGGCATCAGCATTGCTCTTAATGGATTCCCACCAGCCTACTGCTTTGTCCCAATCTGCTTTTTTAGGGGCAAAGTCTCTACCTTTGAGGTAATCGTAGGTAACTTGATCGGGATTGACATAACCGCAACGCGCACCGCCTTCGATCGCCATATTGCAAACTGTCATCCGTTCTTCCATATTCATTTGCTCAAAGGTAGTACCTGCAAATTCGTAGGCGTAGCCCACACCACCTTTGACACCAAGTATGCGGATAACATGCAAAATGACATCTTTAGCGTAAACACCGGGGTTCAAAGTGCCGTTGACTTCAATTTTGCGGACTTTCAGCTTGGAGAGAGCGAGAGTTTGGGAAGCCAGAACATCTCGAACTTGGCTAGTACCAATCCCAAATGCGATCGCCCCAAATGCCCCATGACTTGATGTGTGGCTATCTCCACAAGCGATCGTCATTCCTGGTTGAGTTAATCCCTGTTCTGGAGCGATGACATGGACTATACCCTGACTACCAGAGCCAATATTATAAAAAGTTATGTCATTTTCTTGACAATTTTGTTCTAACGCCTGGATCATTTCTTCTGCTAGGCTATCCACAAAAGGGCGTGCCTGATTTTCTGTCGGCACAATATGATCCACTGTGGCCACAGTCCGCTCTGGAAACAGTACTTTTAGACCCCTCTCGCGTAACATAGCAAAGGCCTGGGGACTGGTGACTTCATGAATTAGGTGAAGCCCGATAAAGAGTTGCGTCAGCCCTGAAGGAAGTGTACCAACGGTGTGTAAGTTCCAAACTTTGTCAAACAGGGTTCCTTTGCTCATACGTCAATCGGTGTTTAAAGAGTCGGATCTCTTATGGTATCAAAAAAGAGTCGAGCATCTTCTATAACAATAAGCATCTGTCTTCAAAAATCCTAAACGTAAAATTAATAATACGTAAGATTTAGGCTAGACTAAATCTTTGCATATTCAGCAGCCAAATCTCCTAACTGCAAAAGTTGGGGTATTTGTTAGCAAGAGATTATATTCCCTAAAACTCCAAGCCATGCCTGAAGTCGATTTGAGCGCTCAGATACCAGAGGTAAAACTAATCACAGATTTGAGGGAGATAGAAGCAACTAATCTACATTGGAATAGCAAAGTTATTCTTGGTGATTGTCTAAAAGTATTGAAGCAGATGCCAGAGGGCATAGTTGACTTAATTGTTACATCTCCTCCCTATGCTGACAGCCGCAAGAAGACATACGGTGGCATTACACCAGATAAATATGTTGCTTGGTTTTTACCAATTTCTCAAGAGTTTAAAAGAGTTTTAAAACCAGGCGGAACGTTGATTCTTAATATTAAAGAAAAAGTTGTTGATGGACAAAGACACAACTACGTAATCAAGCTAATTTTAGAGATGCAAAATCAAGGCTGGTTATGGACTGAAGAGTATATTTGGCATAAAAAGAATAGCTTTCCTGGTAAGTGGTCGAATCGTTTTAGAGATTCTTGGGAACGCTGTATACAATTCAATAAAGAACAAGATATTGAGGAAGAAGTTCCTGATGACTGGGAACATTGTATCCAGTTCAATAAACAAAAAAAATTTAATATGTATCAGGAAAGCGTTATGGTTCCTATGGGTGATTGGGCCCAAGCTAGGCTTAAAAACTTGAGTGATACTGATAAAAAAAGAGATAATTCTAGAGTTGAAAGTGGTTTTGGTAAGAAAATATCAAATTGGTTGGAACGAAAAATGGCTTATCCAACCAACGTTCTACATTTATCAACAGAGTGCGGTAATAAAAATCATAGTGCGGCATTTCCTAAATCTCTTCCATCTTGGTTCATTAAATTATTTACTGAGCAAGGTGATACAGTACTAGACCCATTCCTCGGTTCTGGTACAACGTGTGTAGCAGCAAAGGAGTTAGGTAGAAACTATATAGGTATTGAGTTACAGAAAGAATATTGTGAATTAGCTGTTGCAAATATTGAAAAAGCAAAACTCAACGCTCAACTTACAACTTTGACACAATCTATGAGTATTAAAGACCAAGATAAGGTTAATGCAGACTATGAAGCTTATTATGAATATCTTATACAACACGTTCTTACTCCCTTCTATGACAAAAGATTTGAAAAGCTGAGTAAACTTAAGCTTAAAAGTATTCTCAAGCGCAAGAATCCATATCTGTTTAAGGCAAAAAATATAGAATTTGCTCAAGATTTTGTTAAGGGCATTGTAGATGCTTTTCTTTCATCTCAAGAAGAAACTATTTTTGGCAATTTATTAGAGGAATTTGCTATTTATATATCTGAAATATTATATGGTGGTTTTAAATCCAAACTTAATAGTGTTGATTTAGAGTTTAAGAAAAATGGAATTTACTATATAGTAGGAATTAAATCTGGAATTTATTGGGGTAACTCTGACCAGATAAATAGGATGAAGGACAATTTTAAAAAGGCTAAACAAACTTTAAAACAGCAAGGTGTGACAGATGAAATTATTGCTGTTAATGGTTGTATGTATGGAAAAGACCGTAATCCTTTAAAAGAAGATGCAGATCCAGACAAATTTTATTACAAGTATGCTGGGCAGGAATTCTGGAACTTTATTTCAGAGGATGAAAATCTCTATCAAGAGATAATCGTACCAATTGATCAGGAAGCTAAGAAGAAAGATGAACTCTTTAAGACTACATACCAAGCTAAGGTTAATGAAATGACCTTTGAGTTCATGCAATACTTCATGAGTAACGGTCAGATAGATTGGGTTAAGCTTGTAAATTATGTTTCTAAGAAAGGTGATATTAAGTTAGAGCCTTCGCCTAAACAAATGATGTTGGATTTGGAAGAAGAAACTTCAGATTTAGAAGATACATTAGACTTTGCAGATGTTTTAGATTCTGAAGAAGCTTAGATGTCAAAGCCAAACTCGAAAATATTTAGCGTCAAAGGGACTGTGGACTGAGGATTGGGGACTGAGTAACGGGCAAAGGAAAAATTATGGTTGTTGAGCGCAGCCGAAATATATCCGGTTATTACCTATAGACAAATTTTGGAATGTTTTCATACAACCAGCACCTAGTCCCACGGTGTACCTAGAGCAAAAAAGCTGCCAAGTGGCAGCTTTTTAATAATGGGCAGTACCAGACTCGAACTGATGACATCCTGCTTGTAAGGCAGGCGCTCTACCAACTGAGCTAACCGCCCGTTTTGTCTCACAATTAAATAATATAGCAAAATAGCTCGCATCGCGCTAGTATTTTTGGGAAAATATTTTTTTGTCTTATAATCACTCAGTACTCAGGACTTAATAATGCCCTCTGGTCGGACGCACGATCGCATTACTATGTATGCTCTGCCGTTCGTGGCGGGCGTGACTTTCTGGCAAACTCGCAGTAGCAATGCGACTTTGTTGGTTGCAGGTGGGTTTCTGTTTGGGGGGCTGATGTTTGGCCCCGATTTGGATATTTACTCTGTGCAATTTCAACGTTGGGGTTTTTTGCGCTGGATTTGGCTACCTTATCAAAAAAGTCTCCGCCATCGTTCTTTTTTCTCCCACGGGCCAATTATTGGTACGACGCTGCGGGTGCTTTATCTGGGCGGTTTGCTAGCTATATTGGCAATTGTAATTTTGGCAGTTGCCGAAAAGCTGTGGAATATTGCTTTTACTTGGCAGGATTTAGGTGGAACTGTGGGGCGATCGCTTACGAGTTACAGTACTGAATATATTGCCCTGTTTTTGGGGTTTGAACTCGGTGCGATGAGTCATTCTCTCAGTGATTGGGGCGGTTCAGCATACAAGCGCTTTCAAAAACAGGGGGTTCGGGGGTTGTTTCCTAGTGGCAAAATTAAGAAGCGTAAAGTTACAACTCGTGGCCGTCGGTCGAGATTGAAGAAATAATTTTTTCAACGCAAAGGAACGCAAAGGGAAGCGCAGAGGTATGGAAAATCAAAATGAGAGTTTGGCGGCGTTGCAGGAGTTAATAGAGATAGTAGCGAAATTGCGATCGCCTGATGGTGGTTGTCCGTGGGACTTGGCGCAAACTCCCGAAACGCTGACGCCTTATGTGATTGAGGAAGCTTATGAGGTGGTGGATGCAATTAAGAGTGGGGATGAAAAGGCGATCGCAGAAGAGTTAGGCGATTTATTATTACAGGTGGTATTGCAAGCCCAAATTGCTAGTGAATCAGGACAATTTTCTCTCCAAGAAGTCGCTCAAGGAATTTCCCAAAAGTTGATTCGCCGTCATCCCCATGTGTTTGGTGATGTGTCGGTGGCAAGTATAGATGAGGTGCGGCAAAATTGGGAACAAATCAAAGCAACAGAAAAAGGTGAAGCATCCCCAGAGGAGCAAAAACTTAGTGCGAAACTCAGTCGTTACCGAAGAACTCTTCCCCCACTAACGGCGGCAATGAAGATTTCCCAAAAGGCTGCTGCTGTTGGCTTTGAGTGGAAAAATATTAACGGGGTTTGGGCGAAGTTTCATGAGGAGTTGGCGGAGTTTCAGCAGGCTTTGGCTGAGGAAACGCCAGCACGACAACAAGCAGAATTAGGCGATTTACTATTTACAGTGATTCAGCTTGCCCGTTGGCATAATCTTGATCCTAGTGACGCACTACAAGGCACAAACCAGCGATTTGTCGAACGGTTACAAAAAATGGAGGCAGTTGTTAACCGCCCCCTTTCTGATTACAGTTTGGATGAGTTAGAAACTCTCTGGCAGCAAGCAAAAGCCCAAGCCAAAGAGTAGTAATATAATCAGTTTACAACTTGATAGTAACAGTCTTAACTTCGGTATATTGCTGCAAGCCATATTTGCCTAGTTTTCGACCAATACCGGATTGCTTGAACTCACCGAAGGGTGTAACAGCATCGAATACGTTGTAGCAATTTACCCAGACTGTACCAGCACGTAATTTGTGGTCTCCGGCTAATGAGATTGTCGCCAATAGCTCCCCAAGCTCTTTAGATGAACTAGAAGCTTCGTTGTCATTGATTTTTATTTATATTATTTTGCATATAAACGTCTCTAACCGGAAAGGGAATTTGAATTCCTTCTTGCTGGTAGCGTTTATGCAACTTTTTAATAAAAATATGTTTGCCAATACGCTGGTCGAAGTATTCATTTACCCGCATATAAATCCTAAAATCTACACTAAAATCACCAAAAGTGTGAAATCTGATATGCGGTTCGTTGATCATTAAGTCGGGCGCGATTTCTTGCATAACTTCTTTGGCAACTTCTACAGTTACTCTTTCAACTTGTTCCAAGTCGCTATCATAACTGACGCCTACATCCATTGTTAAAGTAATTTCTTTGACTGGTAAATGGTAATTTGTAAAAATTGCTGAAGCTAGTTTAGAGTTTGGAACGATGATGACGTTATTTGAAATTTCTTTGATTGTCGTATTTCGCCATGTTATATCTGTTACATAGCCTTCATGACCACCATCTAATTTTACATAATCTCCAGTTCTAACTTGTTTGGAAATAATTAAGTAAAAACCAGAAAATAAATTTGCTAGTGTATCTTGAAGTGCTAAACCAACTGCTAGACCACCAATACCTAAAGTTGTGACTATTGGCGTAATCTGAACACCCACAGTTTGCAATAAAATTAATGTTCCCAAAATTAAAACAACAATCTTAGCAAGGTTAGAAATTAGTGATGTGGGAACCCCTTCTGCTCTACGAATAAATAAATTAACAAAACCAGCAGTTAATCTTGCAAAGAATAACGTCACTGAATATAGTAATGCGATCGTCAGAATCTTTTGCATTACAATGGCAATATCTGGCTTAAGAGGTGAACTCAGAATTGCCCAGAAAAAACCGCCAAGGACAAACCAAATAAAGGTCATACGATGCAAGGAATGAAATATAATTTCACCCCCGGCAATTCTTTTATTAGCAACAAAAATTTGTAGTTTCTTGAAGATAACTTTTTCGCCAATTATTCCAGCTAATAAACCAGCTAGAATAAATGCAATCGGCGGAATCCATTGCATCATATTAATTTAAAATTTGAGGTTTTAGATTCAGAAAATCAGCTTGATTGACGTGATTATGGCTAAATTTTACCTTGTTAGTTGCCGGATTAACTGTTTGAGATTTTCTGGACTCAGGATAACTTCTACTTCTAGCTAGTGTGTTGCATCCCGTAAAGTAAGAATATAGTTGTCACCGGATGGATTGTATGAGTACTGAGGATTTGTGATGGAAATTGTCTCATAACATGGACTTGCCAATTATTTACCATCCAGATTATATTGCTCCTCTGCCAGAAGGTCATCGCTTCCCGATGTCCAAGTTCCGACAACTCTATGAATTGCTTTTAGCTGATGGCGTAGCGCAAATAGAACAATTTCACACCCCCGAACGTCCGCCTCAAGAGTTGATAGAGTTAGTCCATACCCCAAGCTACGTTCAAGCCTACTGTGAGGGAACCCTAGACCCCAAAGCACAGCGACGCATCGGCTTGCCTTGGAGTCCAGCCCTGGTAAATCGTACCTGTATAGCGGTTGGTGGTACAATACTCACTGCCAAGCTGGCACTCAATCAGGGTTTAGCTTGCAATACTGCTGGTGGTACTCATCATGCCTTTCCCAGTTATGGGTCTGGTTTTTGTATTTTCAATGATTTAGCGATCGCCTGTCGCGTTTTACAAAAACTCGGACTTGTCCAAAAAATCTTGATTGTGGATTTAGATGTCCATCAAGGCGATGGTACAGCTTTTATCTTTCAAAATGATGATAGTGTTTTTACTTTCTCCATGCACTGCGAAGTGAATTTCCCCGGTACTAAACAAAACAGCGATTTGGATGTTCCTTTACCAGTGGGAATGGAGGATGATGCCTATCTGCAAACTTTAGCCAATTACTTACCAGATTTGTTGTCAAAAGTCCAGCCAGATTTAGTATTTTATGATGCAGGTGTTGACCCTCATCTAGGCGATCGCTTGGGCAAATTAGCCCTGACTGATACTGGCATTTTTCGGCGGGAAATGCAGGTTTTGAGTACCTGTGTAAGTGCAGGTTATCCAGTCGCCTGTGTCATTGGTGGCGGTTATGCCGATGATATGAAGTCCCTAGTATGGCGGCACTCCTTACTACATCGCGCCGCCAGCCAAGTTTATCAGCAGTACAGGCTTTGAGATAGCATTGGTCTAATAATGAACAACGCCAAAGTCAAAATTTCCGACCTATCCAAAGAATTGAATTTAGGTAGCAAAGAGCTATTAGCCATTTGCGCTCAACTTAATATTGCAGCCAAAAGCCAGAGAAGCACAATCTTAGAATCGGATGCAGAACACATTCGCACAGCAGCTAAAAAACTAGATGCAAATATTACAACTTCCACAAATTCCTGGAACGTCAAAACTGTAGAAGATTGGGGCTATGTATTAATAGGTTCGACAATTGATAAATTGATCCAAAATCTTGAAGGTGAAACTGCCCTGAAATTATATTCTGACTTTCGGGAACGGCGGGAGCGTGCCAACGAGTTAATGTACGAATGTGTTGGTCAACAACCTCGCCTGTTCTATGTGCGTCGCCAGGGTAATGGCAGAGACCCAGGAGAAGAAATTTGGGACTTGACAATTGCCACAGATTGGAGTGATAGGCAATTACCCGCAAGATTAGCCGAACTCAAGAAAACTATAGGATTTAGAGCATCTGTACAACAAGATGGATACGGCGGTTTAAAGATTCTATCGGCGCATTTGCTGCAACTCTCACGAGGGCAAATTGATGGTTATGCAGTACCTTGTCGCTTACGGCTGCTACCCAACCACCAATATTCTATCGGCATTCCCTCAACAGCATTGGCACGGATGGCAGCCACGCCTGTCTGTGGCGACCATGTGCCTACAGAAGCACAACTCCAAGCTTGGAAAGCATTTTTGCAAATTGAGGAAAATATCGCTAAGGCGCGTCAGTTTTGTGTGCGTTACATAGCTCACAACCATAGCTTAAAGAGACGGATTAGTTTTGAAATTAATGTGGCCTCAGCCACCCTAGACGGTTCTAATGAAAATTCTTTGGATGTAGCAAACTTCTGGGAACGGGCAAAACGGGCAAGAAATGAAGAAGTAAAGCTATTTGAGAATACTCCCACAGGACAAAGCTGGTATAGCGGTCGCCAATTAGGTGCTATTGAAGAAGTTGACCCCAAACGTGGCATGATCAGCATCAAGCTAGAACGCGATTTAGCTGAGTACATAGCGGCAAAAAATTATCAGCTACCAGCCACCGGATTCTTGTATTTCGAGGCAGTTGGTGACATCCAACAAATTCGACGTAAGAAAAAAGCCTTAGATGACTTGAATCATGGTTATACTCAAAATCCTTACTTGGGCAACTTTTTATTTGAGGCTTCCCAAGCCAGACCTATCAAAAGAACCGTGCAACTGCAACCACAGGATTTATTGTTATCTTCTGCAAATCCTGGTCAAAAAGCAGCAGTAGAAAAGGTGCTTGCAGCCGAAGATTTAGTTCTGATTCAAGGGCCACCAGGTACAGGCAAAACTACTGTAATTGCCGAGATTTGCTATCAAGTTGCTCTGCGTGGTGGACGTACCCTCATTGCTTCTCAAGCCAATTTAGCAGTAGATAATGCCCTGAGTCGATTAGTTCATAACCCAGTCATTCGCGCTATCCGTAAGGGACGAGCCGAGAAAGTTGGAGAAGAAGGACAACCGTTTTTAGAAGACCAAGTGATTGGCAGATGGTTGGGAAATACTGCTGCTGATTGCGAAAATAGTGTTGCTTTACGCTTAGATAATGTACAAAACTTGCGTCAATTGCTGGGATCGTCACAACGATTCATGGCATATCTCAAAGTAGAGGAAGATTTTCATCAAAAACAACATAAATTTCAGACAGCTAAAGCAGATTTAGAAGCAACCTGTCAAGAGCAAGAAACAGCATATCAAGAAATCGAAGCCCAAAAAAACGAAGCTGCATCTCTAAGTTTGGGATTAAATAATTTACTAAATACTGCCCCTAATATCAACTGGGAAGCTTCAGAAATTACAGATTTCTTGCCACGCCTGAAGCCATACACAGAAGGTAATATTGTAGTCAAAAACTTTTTAGCAAATGTTCGTCAAGCCATTAATTATACAGATGAACTAGGCTTAATTCCTCCTGTGTGTGGTGCATTCGGATTAGCAGTTTGGTTGCGTGAAACTGTAGCAACTCAATTATCGAAATTGAGAACAGCATTCAGTTATGCTCAGGATGCAACTGTAGCCATGTCGGAAGTTGCAGCATCGGCGCAGGTTGTGAAAGAGAATTCTGACTATTTGCATCAGCTACAAACAGAACATCAGCAATTACTCCCCAAGCAGCAAAATCTACAGCAAACCATTCAGATTTTGCAAAATCGCCAGCGAGAAATTGAGTATATTATCACAGCAGTTGTAGATTGGAAGTCTACAGCCCCTAGTCATCTATATCAGGTAATCAATAGTTGTCAACAATTGGGGCAACAATTAACAGATAATCTTGTAGACTTACCGCTAGGTTTATGGATGTTTGCTAATTCATTAAAATTACCACTTTTACCTAAAAATTATACAATTAGCTTGCCAGATTGGAAATTATTAAAGCAGGCGATCGCTTATGAAATAGCAGGAGGTTTTGTTGATAGAAAAGGGAATCAATATAATTTTAGTTATTTTTTACAACAAACTTTAAGCCAGATTCCGATGGTGCTATCAACTAGCGATCGCACACAATGGCAAGAAACTTACCAACAGTTTAATAATTATCAATTACTTACTCCTAAACAGCGAAAACTGCTGATTGAAAATACTCAGTGCTTTTTGAGTAGGATGCAAAAAAATTATGGCGCATCGTGGGAATTAGATAACATAGATTCCACTCTCAAACATATTACACAAGATTTATTAGAAAGCATCCTCAAAAATGCACGTCATTGTGTTTCTCGAATTAAAACTGAAACTGAACAACAACTTCAACACTTACAGCAACAATTAAAGGAACTACAAAACTATGAAATCACCCAGCAGCAAATATCTAATATTCAATCTCAGTTAGAAAAAGCTAAAGAAAACGGGAAGTTGCAACTAGGACGAGTTATTAATATTTTGCAAAAACTCTGCCAACAGCAAAATGTACCAACTCAATTACGCACTTTAGCTGAAAAATATCTGAATCAGCAATCAAATATTTGGGAACAACCCCAAGAGTTTATTACAAAAATTAACTATTGGGAAAGTTGCACAAATCAGCTAGAAGCTACAATTTCACTTTTAGAACCTTTTGCTGTATTAGAAAATATTAAACACTTGTTAGATGAACATCTTTTAAAGTTAAATGAAGAAACTGCAATTTCTCAACAAGAACTCCAAGAACATCAAACAAAATTACGTCAATTAGAGCAACAACTTCAACCAGAAATCTCAGAAACTTTAAGCACAGAAAGAAACTGGTGGCAAAAACAATGGCAAGCTATACCAGATAAATTAAAACCTCAAAAATCTGGTATAAGCTTGTTCGATTGGGAATTTTTACACAGCTTTAAAACTCAGTTTGAAGCTTGGCAGCAACAACTCCAAGATGAAGAGACTTATCTTAGCCGCTATCAGCATTTTATCGAAGATTGGATTGCAAAAGTCAAAAATCCCACAGAGCGCGATCGCAATGACTTACGGCGCATTTATTTAGATAACTCCAACGTCGTTGGTATCACCTGTGTACAAGCAGCCGGTCGAGATTTTTCTGAAGAATTTAAATCTTTTGATGTTGTCATTATTGATGAAGTCAGTAAGTGTACTCCACCGGAATTAGTTATACCCGCCTTGAAAGGCAAAAAGTTAGTCATGGTAGGCGACCACCGACAACTACCACCCATGCTCGATACTAGTACTTTAGAAGAAGTTGCCCAAAAAACCAGTAGTACACGAGAAGAACTACAGTTTTTAGAAGAATCACTTTTTAAAAGTCAGTTTGAAACTGCTGATAAAAGTATCAAACAGATGCTAACCACGCAATATCGAATGCATCCTTTCATTATGGGAGCAATCAATCAGTTTTATGACGGTAAATTAGAATGTGGTCTTTTAGAGCCTGACACCAAACGCGCACATAATCTAGCCGGGGAAATCATTCAAAAAGACCATCATCTTGTTTGGGTAAAAATGCCTCAAGAAAATGAATTTCAAGAGCAGCGTGATCATACTTCATTTTTTAATCCTCGTGAAATTGATGTAATTGAATGTCTATGTCAACAAGTTGAGAGTACTTGGTCTAAGAAAGTTGCCAATGGTGAACAGAAAAAACAAATTGCCGTAATTACATTTTATGGCGCTCAACTGCGAAAAATTGATGAGCGCCTGCAATCTGAACTTTTTCCTTCATTAGAAATTCGTACAGGTACAGTAGACCGATTTCAAGGTATGGAAAGACCTGTGGTAATTGTAAGTATGGTTCGCAATAATAATCAGGGAGATGTAGGATTTGCTAAGAAGCCAGAACGGGTAAATGTGGCTTTCTCCCGCGCTCAAGAACTACTAGTAATTGTGGGTTGTCATGATTTATTTACCCATCAATCTGGTAGAGTCGGAGGCATGTATTCCCAGGTTTCAAATACTGTAGGTCGTCACGGGGGTTTCGTTGATATTTCTCACCTCTTCTGATAAATCGGCGTTGATGATTAATGTGATGAATTTTGTTTCGCGCCTTTGTGCGAAAAATCAATCTTTAATTTTGGTTAAACATCTCATTCCATCCCGCATTTATGCAACGCCGATAAACCTATTACAGTTCTTCTATAGCAATCATAAATGAGTTCAGAACAACAAGATACCCGACTTCTTCAATAAGTCGAATATCTGAGCCTCTCGATGTTTGCAAATCAAATAGGATTGCTATACGGCAGTCTGCTTTAATCAGATTGCTCGTATTTTAACAGTGAATCCTGCCTACTTTGCTTGAGTTTGAATGCTAGGTTTTCACAAGCAATAACTAGAATTTTGACGAGAACACGGTACAATCCAGAGGAACTTTTATTGTTACCAACGCAGGTTAAGGATGGAAGCAAATTTTCTGACGACTATTTTTCTGCCCCTGGCTCTATTTATTATCATGTTGGGCATGGGGTTAACCTTAACCCTAGAAGATTTCAAGCGAGTTGTAATCTATCCCAAAGCGGTGGTGATTGGCTCAGTGGCGCAGTTAATCATGTTGCCAATTGTGGGCTTTGGCATTGCGTCGGTGTTTCCTCTTGCCCCACAATTAGCGGTAGGTGTGATGATTTTAGCAGCCTGCCCCGGTGGCCCTACTTCTAATATGATTACGTTTTTGGCTGGGGGTGATGTTGCTCTTTCTGTAACGCTAACAGCTATTAGTAGTTTGATTACGGTTTTTACGATTCCTCTAGTAATCAATTTTTCAATGCAGACATTTTTAGGGGAAGGAACAACGCTACAGTTACCTTTCTTAAGTACTGTTTTGCAAATTGCAGTGATTACACTTTTACCCGTAGCTATTGGGATGATAGCCAAGCATTATGCACCCGGATTGGCAGACAAGGCAGATAAACCTGTGAAGTGGCTGTCTTTATTTTTCCTGGCGGTGGTAATTACTGGGGTGTTGCTGCGAGAACGGAATAATTTTATTTCTTATGTAATAGATGTGGGCTGGGCAACTCTGGTTTTGAATGTGGTAGCAATGGCTTTAGGTTTTGCGATCGCTACTTTAACCCGATTAGGAGAAAAATGCACTACAGCAATTACAGTAGAAGTAGGAATTCAAAATGGGACTTTGGCGATCGCGATCGCTTCTACCCCTACGCTGCTGAATGCTCCCACAATGGCCATTCCTGCGGCAATTTATAGTCTACTAATGTTTGTGACTGGCGCTGGATTTGCTTGGTGGGCTAGTCGTCGTCAAAGCCTGTTGAAAGCATAAAAGTAGTTTGCCTTATGGGTTACAAGTATTTTTACAAGCTAAATTATTTAATCTTATTTTGTTGATGTTTCTTGGTTCTTCAGCTAAACCTATTGATGACAATCTCAAGAATTTGGTAGACGAAATTGAAGCTCAAATTCCTAGTTTATCGGTTTTAGCAGCGCGTCAATTTCGTTATAATTTATGTCAAAATCGTGTAGAAATAACTATCAAAGAACCACGAGAATTTAACATACTCGAAGAATTTATTATCCGTGCTGGGATTGAATTTAACCCGCCACCAACAGAAGACGAATTAGCATCTGTACTTGGGCTTGATCCTATATTCGTCCGTAGTACAACTGCAAATCTGCGGGCATTACAAACTTTGTCAGCAACATCCCCAATTACAGTTACCCCTGAAGGTCGTTTATTTTATGAAAAAGGTTCTGTACCACAGCCTCCATATTCTGTACAGATTTATGCTATTTCAGATCCTCTAAATAAAAAGCTGACTTTTCAGTCTGAACCTTTAAATAATATTTCACTAAACCAACCTGATTTAGCAAAATTTATAACTATTGATCATACAACTACTGATATTTCTACATTACCACTTGCAGAAATACAACAATATATTCAAGATTCAGGTTTAGGATTTCACATCCCAGAAGAGGGAAAAATTGTTACTTCCTGTAGAGTAATAGGTGCAAATCAAACGATTGAGAAACAAATATCACTTTTTATCTTCTTCGATGTTATTGAAGATAAATTGAGCATCCAATTAAGAAATGGCAAGCAAATTTTAGAATCGGCATCAAGTTGGCTGGAATCACTACAAGCTGAAGGTATATCCTTGCGATCGCTGTGTGAATTGTCAGATGAAACCATCAATTTTGAACGCCAAGCAATTCTAAATCAAAAAAACTTAGAAATTGAGGTGAGGCTCGAAAAGATTCGTCAGCAGGCATTAGGGCATATCATACCGAATAGTTATTCAGAAAAAGGTACAGCGATACAGTTACGCGATGGACAAATTTCTCAAGCTTTTTCAGAAGTGCTAAATTCAGCTAAACATCAAATTCTGATCTATTCACCTTGGATAACTCAAGCAGTTATAGATGATAAATTCTTGAGTCTGCTACAAAAATTGGCAAACCGTGGAGTTTGGGTTTTAATTGGATATGGAATTGCACAGCAACAAGAAGATGAAGAAAAACCAATTCCACCAGAAATAGAGAAAAAACTGCGAACAATAAAAACTCCTGATGGTTTGCCATGTGTACAGGTTTTTTGGTTGGGA
Source organism: Komarekiella atlantica HA4396-MV6 (assembly GCA_019359395.1). Classification (GTDB taxonomy): domain Bacteria; phylum Cyanobacteriota; class Cyanobacteriia; order Cyanobacteriales; family Nostocaceae; genus Komarekiella; species Komarekiella atlantica. Next base: position 106,368 of record JAHHHK010000009.1, on the reverse strand, counting down.
AATTCTCACATCAAAGAAATAATAGTTGATCGAAAAATCCATCTTTGCGGATCTTATAACTGGCTTTTTTATCGTGGTGACTATTTACCAAGAGGTGAATCAGTCTATAAAGTTACAATTCCCCAGCAAGTTCAGGAAGCCTACGAATTTCTTGCGAATCGTTGCCAAAATCATGCTCAAAAGTTATGGGAAAATGCTCTCAAAAACCGCGATTTACAACTAGCTATGGAGCCTTTATACATTTGGGGTGCGCTAGGTATGGAAGATATGGCACTTCAAAAAATAGAGCAGAACAACTGGTTAGAACTTCTCAGTGTGTGGTTGAATCTTCTACTTCCGGGGTTAAGGTTGCAGAATATACAAGCTTATTTAAAAAGTATTCAAATAGCGCTTTCATTGCTCAGTAGAGTTTCTATTGAATCAGCTTTTATCGATTCATTACAACAAGAATGGCGTAAAATTATAGGCGCGATCGCAACTAATAATCCCGAAGCTGCTTTAAACTTACTCACTAATGAAGTGTGGGTGCAATTTTTACGTCTCAACATTACCCAAACAAGTAATTCCCCGGCTAATTTTATCTTGCAACATGCTTTACCTCAGCAGCGAGAGCAAGAAGAAAATGAGCCAAAGGTAAAGAGAGGACAAGTAGAGAATAAAGTAAAGAGAAATAAGAAAAGCTAAGTCAATTTTAAATGAGGGATTAATTATGGTCTGTACATTATAAATTATAAAGTTGATTTTTTCTCCTGCTAGTATTCATCATTCTTTGGAGAGAAAATAAAAACTATCTTTCTAACTTCTTGCGTAACTAATTTTTAACTTTCTTATTCACTTAGATGTATATGCAGAGATTCGTTTAATTTGATACAATTTATAAGCTGGGAGAGCCAAGGAGTAATTTAAAGTGGTCTTATCGAAAGGCTTTGAGATTGAGATGTACACTGGCACACCTCAAGGTGAAATCGTTGGTCTCTCCGACAAAATTGTCGCAGATTTGGATGGATTTGTGCGTGAGCCAGATAGCCGCAACGTAGAATACATAACTCAACCATCCCATAATTATGAGAACCTATTGTGTGCCTTACTGCGTCCTCGGCGGGAGTTGCGAAATTACCTCAACCGTCTGGGCGATTACACCTTGATACCGGGGAGTACCCTGTCTTTGGGTGGTAGCGATCGCTTTTTGCGTTCCGATCCAACTAATCCCTATCACGACTACATCGAGAACACCTACGGCACTAAAGTAGTCACCGCCAGCGTACATATCAATATAGGCATCAGTGACCCAGAAGTATTAATGCGGGCGTGTCGGGTGATCCGTACAGAAGCACCCCTATTTGTTGCCCTCAGTGCCTCATCTCCCTTTCTTGATGGCAAAGCTACTGGCTATCACTCCACCCGTTGGGGCGTCTTCCCACAAACACCCACCCATGTACCGTTATTTGCCAGCCACGCCGATCATATTCGGTGGGTAGAACATCAACTGGCTATCGGTACAATGCAAAACGTGCGGCATCTGTGGACATCAGTACGACCAAATGGCGATCGCCGCCCCTATGACCTAAATCGCTTAGAACTGCGGATTTGCGATTTAGTCACAGATCCAATTGCCTTGTTGGCGATTTGTGCCTTATTAGAAGCGCGTTTATTACAAATAATCGCAAATCCCAGCATTGACCCATTAAGCCAAAGTACCTTCTCTCCCGAAGAATTAATTACCCTGGCTACTAATAACGAAACTGCTGCTGCTACAGCTAGTCTTGATGCCCATCTCACACATTGGCAAGATGGTAGAAGCATTTTAGCTAGAGATTGGATTGCTGAAATCTACCAGGACGTTTGGGCGATCGCTAAACAAAATAACTTTAGCTGTTTCCTTTCCCCCATAAACAAAATCCTCCGCGAAGGTAATGAAGCCCAACAGTGGTTGCAGTTACATGCAGTTGGTTTTGACACTCAGCGCGTCATCACTCAGGCTATTGTTGCCACCCAAGAACGCGAAATCGAACTCGAAAACAAATTGTGTTCGTCCTTGATGGCTTAACATCTTCTGCCATCTAACAAATGGTATATTTTCTTGAAGTTGCTAGTATTTCTTAAATCAGTGAACAGTAAACGGTAAACAGTAAACAGGTGGGGGATTTAAACCCGCCAGATAGTGCCTAACACTAATCGGCTTTGGGATATTAGTGTTCAGTTGTAAGTACTCGCCCTCTTAAATCAGTGAACAGTAAACGGTAAACAGTAAACAGGTGGGGATTTAAATCCGCCAGATAGTGCCTACTAGTCGGCTTTGGGTTATTAGTTGTTCAGTTGGAAGTGATTGCCCCCTTAGCAGTTCTCCTTAAACTCAATCATGTTTACTGTTTACTGTTAGACATCCTGGCAACTACATTATGTAGTTGTTTCAGCACACTGTCAGATAATGTTTTGGGATTATTTATTGTCTATTTTAAAAATCTAATCGATGGCGATCGCTTGGTGATTATTAATAAAACCTATATATCACCTCTACCCTTTGGTAGATTTAACATTCACAATACATTATTTTATACAATACGTAAGTTTCCCCAACAATGCCTCAGGTAGTCTTAGTTAACCCGCAAATCCCTCCCAACACAGGTAATATTGCTCGAACTTGTGCCGCTACAGGTACGGAATTGCATTTGGTGGGCCCTTTAGGATTTGAAATTAGCGATCGCTACCTTAAAAGAGCTGGTTTGGATTACTGGCCATATGTCAAGCTGCACTATCATGAATCGCTAGAAGCGTTTAAAATCATACATCAAGAGCGTGGAGGAAGATGGTTAGGTTTCACGGTCAATGGAAGTTTTAATTACGTCAGCTTTCAGTTTCAAGCAGATGATTGGCTACTGTTTGGTAGTGAAACTACAGGTTTACCACCAAGCGTCCTCTCCGCAACTGACGCTAATTTATACATTCCCATGGCCCAACCAGGAGTTCGCAGCTTAAATCTATCAGTAAGTGTCGCAATTGGTTTGTTTGAAGCCCGCCGCCAGTTAGGTTATTTACAATAATTTTTAACGTTATTAGCGATTTTCTTAAGTGTAAATACCTAAATTATACCAGAAATTTACTGAGCAAGTGAGTTTTAGCTGCAAACATCTCTTTTGTTACAGCAATAATCTTGGTTAATATACTTAAATTGAAATTTATGGTCAAATTGTAGTAGAAGATACTTACGAATATGGGGAGGATATTATAAGAAATTTGTATATAAAATTCGGGGCAATACCAAATTTGAATGATAGATTTTGATGAATTTGAATCATCCCAAATTCAGGAACAAAACCGGGAAAACCCAGTCTTATGATATATTTCAGCTATTTTGACTCGATGAGCTTGGGAAATTAGCCCAAAAGTAGCTGGGAGTTCATACGGTTGTTTTTTAGGGAATAATCAACGTAAAGTCTCGTGTTGGGAAGACGGATTTGGTAGAAATATCTTGAAGATATCTACAGCAGAGGACAACGCTTTTCCAGAAGTCGCCGCAGTTTAATTCCTGGCAGCGACAGTGGACTTGGCAAATGTGTGTTTGTCCAGTCTCCGCAATTGAAGCAAGACAAGCGCGGACAACTGCAAAAAGCAAAAACAAATGTGTGAGGAGTGGTTCGGACAAGTTAAGCACAGCAACTTTAAGTTTTGCGAATAAGTGTAAACTTGTCTAAATCAGAGAAGCAGGTTAATCTTGCTTAAGCATCTCTGGTGAATTGTGATCTTGATCTATCGTTCGTTGTGATCTAAATCATTGACTAGTATCCAGCTGAAAAATCGAGATCAGTTAAGCGCTAGTGATCATAGGAGGTCGTCTTTGAAACGAGCATTGAAAAAGAGAGTGAAGGCTGTGTTGGAAAATACCCCTAGTAGCGATGATGCCCCGGTAGAACAGCTAAATGTGATTAATCCAAAAGTTAACCGCCGGGTGCGGACAAAAGCTGCCATGATTGGCTTGGCAATCTCTATGGGAGCAACCAGCCTTTTGGTGACTCGACAAAGCGATCAAGCCCAAGCAGCTGCGCCTGTAGGTAGCCAAAAGGCAACCTCAACAATTCCGGCTGCTCCTGACACTGAGGTGAAATTTGCCTCCACAAAGCTGGAGTCCCGAGCCGTCTCATCAGCGAGCGTGCCTGAAAATCCTGTCATAGTGGAACCAACGGCAGTTTCACAAGTGCCTGGGCTTGAAGCTAAATGGCAAGTTGTGGCAAGTGGAATGTCTGTACAAGTTCCTGTATCAGAAACACTTTCCCCAACAACTTATAAAAATTCCATCTACTTAAAATCTCAAGTAGCACAGGGACTAAGCAATACTTCAGTTAATACCGATTTTCAAACAGTCAACAAGCTATCTGAGACGACACAAAAATCCTCTAGCACTGACAATGGTAGAAACACATCCCTGACTGCTCGACCGCAAGCAGTGGCATCTGACACAGCAAACGGAGAAATTAATGCACAACTTAAAGCACAACAAGAGTTTGCACTAAATCGCTTACAAGAAAAATCGAACCGTTTAAGAAAGAGCCTGGCGGAGCTGCGGTCTGGGGAGAGCAAAAATTTATCACAATATGCTGGTATTGAGTTGGCACAGTCATCGACTGTAGTTGAGAAAACTGTATTAGCCCAATCAGAAATAGCGGCCGATGCAAGCAAAGCCAATCTGATATCGAGGTTAAAACAGAAGCAAGAGACAAATGCTTCAGTTCAGCAAGTAACAACACCTACACCAGCTACACCAACAGTTGTGGCATCAGCCTCAACAGCATACGAAGTTAAGCCTGGAGATACACTAGCAGCGATCGCTAACCATCATGGCACTTCAGTATCAGAACTAGTCAAGGTAAATAGTCTCAACAACCCCAACCAATTGCAAATCAGTCAAAAACTGATTATTCCCACTGCTCAAGTTGACACAGCTGTATCGTTTAAGCCCAGTTTTAGGGAGTCCAGTAACACTACTGCCAGAGTAGCTACTACCCCTGTGAACACAGCTGGCGTCAACTTAAACCTACCTGTTGCTTCACAACTACCAGTTATTGCCGACAACAGCAGTATTCCCGTCCCTACATCGGTAACTGCGAACAATCGGATTCAGGCAAATACTAATATCGCTCCAAAAACATCTTCTAATGCCGCAACTTCTCGTGGCGTCGGTGGAGATATTCCACCAACAACTTTTGCCGAAATACAACTGCCTAAAAAACCGGCTCAGAAGGTAGCAAGGGCAAAAAATGAACGTCTGCAAAGCTTACAAGCGGAAATCCAGAGATTACAAGAGAAATATCGCGCTCAACAGTCTGGAAACTTAGTTGTGCCGGAAGCTACCGAAACCAATAATATTGCTGCGGTACAGATTCCGGTTTCTAGTGCTAATAATCTCAGTCCAGTATCTAACTTTGCTTCTCGACCAACTAATCTGGCGATACCGATTCCAGTTCCGACACCCATTGGGAATACAACCTATAGCACCCAACCCGTTAAGCCTCAATTCCGTGCTGCTAGACCCACTAGCGAACCAGTAAATCCAGAGTTCTTGCCGAATCTACCGAATCTAGGGTCTGCTAGTCAGTGGACTCCCTCCCGTACTCCATCTAGCACGAAGAAGATAGCAACGCCATCGACTGGTGTAAACTCCTCTGATTCTTTAGGAAGGATGCGAGGAACTACCGTTTCTCCACAGCTACCGATACCGCCTTTAGCAGCAGTAGATCAATACCTACCTAGGTCAATTGACGAAACTCTACCCCCCCCATCTACTTCGTCTGTAGCTTTTACTTGGCCAGCGAAGGGTGTTCTTACTTCTGGCTATGGCTGGCGCTGGGGAAGAATGCACAAAGGAATTGATATTGCTAACTCCACTGGTACGCCGATTATTGCCTCAGCTGAAGGGACAGTAGAAAAAGCTGGCTGGAACAGTGGTGGCTACGGCAAACTTGTCGAAATCCGCCATCCTGACGGTAGCATGACTCGCTATGCTCATAACAGCAAGATTCTGGTGCAACCTGGTCAGCAGGTAAGCCAAGGATCAACAATTGCTTTAATGGGTTCCACTGGGCACAGCACTGGCCCACATAGCCATTTTGAAATTCATGCATCAGGCAAAGGCGCAGTTAACCCAATAGCCATGCTTCCCCAAGAACGTCTGTAATTATTGACTGTCTCTATCTAAAAAATTGCTTTGTTTGTTGAGGGAGTTTACCTCCCTCTTTTGCTGTCTATCATTTCAACAACAACAGAATTATGCCATTTTGAAAAAAGAATCTTCTGTACAGAGAATTTGTTGCAATCATTAATTGAATTGGTATTAGTAATAGAAAAATTCATCGCTAAATAGGCTAGCCTTGACCAGATTTGTATGCTATATTAGATAACGATGTAAATAAATCTGGCTCAGTAGCTCAGTTGGTTAGAGCACGGGACTCATAAGCCTGGGGTCGTTGGTTCAAATCCGACCTGAGCCATTTAAAAGTTTTTAAGCCTGGGTTTTGAACTCAAACCCCAAATCAAGGTAAGTGGCGGATCACTTCAGCAACCGACCAAGCTTGAGCGATCGCACCTCTGGGTGTATGAGGCGAGTCACCATCAAAAATCTCAGAAATAGAGCCAAGACAAGCACCAGATAGGAAATGATTCAGCAGGGGTTGCCAATCAAAAGGTAGTGGTTGATTTGGGTAAAACCTTTGCCAAGCACGAATATAAGGGCCAATCAGCCAACTCCAAACAGTACCTTGGTGATAGGCGCGATCGCGATCATGGGGGCCGCCAGCGCACTTGCCTATGTATTCTGGATCGCCTGGATCAAGGCTACGAAGACCATAGGGAGTAAGCAAGCTGGTGGTTGCTAGATCCAATATCTGACACCCTTGCTGTGGAGAAAACCCACAATGGTGCAGCGACAGGGCCAAAACAGCATTGGGACGAATTTGAAAATTTCGGCGATCGTCCGGTTCGATAGTATCGTACAAGTAGCCTAGCTGAGGATTCCAAAACTTTTGTAGAGAGAGTTTCACTTGTTGTGCTTGCTGGGCATAACGCTGTGATTGCTTAGCCAAACGCACTGGTTCGCCAAATTGTAGCTGGCTCAGGCGTTCTGCCCACTGACTAACCCAACATAAAGCAGAATACCACAGCGCGTTGATTTCCACAGGCTTTCCGCAACGAGGAGTGACAGGCTCCGCCCCAATCACCACATCCATCCAGGTAAGGGCTACACTACGAGCATCCCAACCAACCAGCCCATCAGTGGCATCAGCTTGAATATTGTAGCGTGTACCACCGACAAAAGCTTTGTGGATTTGCTGAACTATGGGGAATTGCTCTGCCAGAAATTGCCAGTCTTGGGTAGCTTCTAAATAAAGTCCTAAAGTTTCAATCCACCACAGTGCTGCATCAATACTGTTATAAGACGGTTCGCCATCGACATCAGGAAATGTATTGGGAATTAAACCGTTGCGACAGTAATGCCCAAAAGTTCGCAATAGTCCTTTTGCCAGATCGAAGCGCTGTGGAACTAGCGCTAACCCCGGTAAGGCAATCAAAGTATCACGCCCCCAGTCATCAAACCAGTGATAACCAGCAATGATTGTAGGGCCAGCAATTGAAGCTCGATAGACGATAAATTGATCGCCTGCTTTAAGTAGTTGCTGCCAGGTTAGAGACTGGAGAAGTGGGGAAGTAATTTCTAATTGTTCTTTCCCCCCCTCTTCCTTTCTCTGCTTTTGCTCCTTTTCTTTCTCCCATCCAAAAATCTGAGAGAGTCGTTCTTGCTCTGCTTCCACTGCTTCTGCAAAGGTTTCAGGGGTAAGAATATCTGCCAATGGATCGGGAAAACCTACCCGTGCTTCTAGAGTCACTGTATCTCCCGGCTGGAGAGCGACACTCAAGTAACCAGGGCTGTAGAGGTCTTCGCGATCGCTTAATCCCCGTTGCGTCTCTTCTGGTAATCCATAATTCCAATACCAAACTGCGTCTGGCTGATAGTTTCCTTGTGTCCAGCGCAAGTGCCAAGTTGTGCCGAAGTGCCCAGAATTTATCGCTTGTAGACAGACTTGTTTTTGCCCTAGCAATTGCGAGAACTGTAATTCTGGACTGGCAGTTTGCTGACGGTGAAAGTCGCGATCGGCGATTAGTAGTCGCAGGCGTAAAATCGCCGCGTCAATTCCCTCATAGCGATACTGAATCAAAATCCGATGGCAAAATTGGGTATTGGGGAACTCGGGGCCCCCGTTGGGGATAAGGGGCAATGGGGATTGGGAATTAAGAAAAGACCCTCCTTGTCTTTGTTTCTCTTGTCCCCCTAGTCCCCAGTCCCCAGTCCCTACCAACCCGTAAGGCATTACCAATTGTCTAGTTAGCTGCCAATTATTCTTGCCCCAAATCCATTTTGGAACTGGGTTAATATCAAAACAGCGTAGCAATTCATAGCCCGTCGGCTCAATCTGACGATTGCTCCAAAAATTTGTCCCCAGAGCCACAACGTCCCCTAGTACTTCCAAGCTAGCTTCTAAGTGGGAAATCAGCAGAGTACGCCCAGAAGGCGGGTTTGTAGCGGCAAATAGCCAACCGTGATAAGTGCGTGTACGAACATCAGAAACCGTACCACTGGCAAAACTTCCTAAGCCATTGGTAAGCAACCATTCTCTTGTATCTAAATCAGCCATTTGCTACTCAAAATCGTTATGACTATGATATAGTCGTAACAGATCGTAATTAAACTGTGAGAGCGCAGACGGGTGAGTAAAACTTACCCGAATTCCGACGCTACTAAATGGATATAAGTTGAAGGAGAAATAAGTTCATGTCCCTCACTTACGGAACAGAAGGAAGCCTTCGCGTTGGTCAACAGGCTCCCGATTTCACAGCAACGGCTGTGGTAGATCAGGAATTTAAGACAATCAAACTTTCCGACTATCGCGGTAAGTATGTCATCCTGTTTTTCTATCCCCTAGACTTTACCTTTGTTTGTCCCACTGAAATCACAGCATTTAGCGATCGCTACGAAGAATTCAAGAAAATCAATACAGAAGTCCTTGGGGCTTCCGTAGATAGCGAATTCTCTCACCTCGCTTGGATTCAAACTGATCGCAAGTCTGGTGGAGTCGGCGACCTGAATTATCCTCTAGTCTCTGACATTAAGAAAGAAATTAGCGCCGCTTATAATGTCCTTGACCCAGCAGCAGGCATTGCCTTGCGTGGTCTATTCATCATCGACAAAGATGGTATCATACAGCACGCCACTATCAACAACTTAGCTTTTGGTCGTAGTGTCGATGAAACCCTGCGGACATTGCAAGCAATTCAGTACGTTCAGTCTCATCCAGACGAAGTTTGCCCAGCCGGTTGGCAACCAGGTGATCAAACAATGGTTCCTGACCCAGTGAAGTCCAAAGTTTACTTCTCTGCTGTCTAGATTACGCTTGCTATTAACTTCAACCTAGCCTACCTAGCCTACTGGAAGTTGAAAGCACAATCATTATAACCACAGATAAACACAGATACATATTAAACAGTATCAACCCCCGTGTGTATCTGTGGTTTTTTTGTAAAATAGTATTGAAATAATCAAGGAGAAAAATATGCTGACTTCAACTGATTTTAGTGGTTTATTAAATGAACGATTCTTTCATAATTTTTTACCAGTTCCAGCTAGAAATAAACTCAGATTGGGAGTAAACACGCCAGATTTCCAACTGCCGGATATTACCAATGGAACCTTAGTAAAGTTATCTGATTACCAAGGTAAGCAGCCAATATTACTTGCCTTTACTCGCATCTTTACCGAAAAACAATATTGCCCCTTTTGCTTTCCTCACATCAAAGCTTTAAATGAAAACTATGAGCAATTTAAAAATCGTGGCGTAGAAGTTTTAATGATTACTAGTACCGACGAACGGCAGAGTCAAATAGTTGTAAGAGATTTAGGTTTAAAAATGCCATTGCTGAGTGATCCTAGTTGTCGAGTATTTCGCACATATCAAGTGGGACAAGCACTGGGAGCGCCTTTACCAGCACAGTTAGTATTAGATAAAGAAGGAAAACTTCGCTACTGGCATTTATTTTCTTTCCTGGATCACAACGCCAGTGTTGAGACATTACTAGAACAATTTGATTTAGTTTAAATTGTAGTAAGAGTAAAACAATTTCTTATGCGTATTTATATTTACAAATGACATTTATCCACCCAGCTTTTTAGCCTCTTTGTCACCCTGTCAGTGGAAGCTTTTAAGCCTTTGATGGTAAAGCAGAATGCGAGTTTAAAGATTAAAGTAAATTCATAGACAGCAAGTGTAGAGACGCTAAATTTTAATTCATGCCATGCTAACGCGTCCCTACATTGCAAAAATCGTCATAGCTTAACCTGTTGCAAATGGCTGCGAGGATTATAAGTACGTATAGCCCGAATTTTTTCATAATATTCCCGCTCTTGTTGGCTAAGTTCTTTTGGTGGGACGATCGCCACCTTCACCAACTGATCGCCACGTCCACCCTTGGCAAGCGGCCAACCTTTACCACGCAAACGCAGGGATTGACCAGAGCGCACCCCCGCAGGCAACTTAACATCAACTGTACCATCGGGTGTGGGCACATCAATAGATGCTCCAAGAGCTGCTTCATCTGGGGTGATTGCTACTTCACAGACAAGATTATCGCCTTCAATTTGGAAGAACGAGTGCGGTTGTAATTCGACCTTTAAGTATAAATCCCCCCGTTGTTGAGTCATTGGGTTAACTTGACCTTTGCCCCGCACACGCAGACGAGTACCCGGTTTGGCTCCTGCGGGAATGCGAACATCTAATGTTTCATTACCTAAACTAAAGCGCTTTTGCACACCATGAAACGCTTCTGAAAAACTCAAAGCGATCGCAACTTCACTATCTTGGATAGCGCCCCCACCTGCATCCTGAAAACCAAAATCACTAAAGCCACCAAAACCACTTGGCGCACCTGTAGAAGTGCGGTAAGAGTAGCTTTGTCGCCCACCACGAGGGGTACTACCACCAAAACGCCCTAGCAATTCATTGATGAACTCATCAAAATTCCCGTACTGACTGAAGTCAAAGCCACCCATATCGACGCCGGCACCGCCAGATGGGAAACCTTCACCAGCCTGTTTCCAATATTGACCAAATTGGTCATATTTTTTGCGTTTGTCTGGGTCTGACAAAACTTCGTAGGCTTCGTTAACTTCCTTGAAGCGTGCTTCAGCTTGTTTATTGTTTGGGTTAACATCAGGGTGAAACTTACGAGCTAGTTTACGAAAAGCTTGTTTAATTTCCTCTGGACTGGCGGTTTTACTAACTCCCAAAATAGCGTAATAGTCTTTAAAGTCGGTTGCAGCCATCTACCAGCCTCCTATAGAAATTCCGTTATATTTTTTTTAAGATATAAGATTTGTTGTTTGCCAGGTATAATGCCAAACAAAAATCCTCTGATTTTAAATTAGCAAACAATACAGAAAATCAAGTGTGGTTCTTGCTCACTATGTCAGCGCAATTCCCGTACTTTCGCCATCCTTTTAGGTGAATTAAGCTGTCTATTCCTTCTTCTAGTCCTGGGGGAGCATCCCGGAGTTGACGGTGCATCCGCAAGATAATTTCTTCAGGAACCTGGCGCGATCGCCTTTTATTACGTGCCAAACACAGCCAAACTGGCGTGTCCACCCAAATCCCAGTTATGTGAGTAAAGCCCACGTCTTGGGCTAAGGCGATGAGTTCACGGCGATGGCGTCGCTGGGCGTTGGTGGCGTCATAAATTGCCGTCTTATCTGCGGTAATGACTTGCTGAAATTGCCGCTGAATTTCACGCCAAATCAGCAGCCAGGGGCCCTGAATTGCTTGTGAACCAAACAGTTGCCCCCGAATGACATCCGTAGAAATTAGCTGCATTTGGGGGCATTCTGCTAGTAATTGTTTTGCCAAAGTTGACTTACCGCTACCGGGAAGACCAATTAGCAATAACAGTTTAGTCATGAGTTAACAGTCCAAAGTCCAAATTATTTAGTCTTGACCCTTGACCCTTGACTCTTGACCCTTGTACAGACGCGATTAATCGCGTCTCTACTCTTGACTAAATAATAGTCCCATCAGGAATCACAGCATTTTTCAGCACAACAACGATGCCACTGCGGATGTAGAAACCTTGACTTTCGCGGTCAGCTTCTTGCACATTATCTTTATTGATAATCTTGACATCATGACCGATGCGGGCGTTTTTATCGACGATCGCACGGCGGATGATTGTGTCTGTACCAATGCCTACAGGAATGTCACCTTTTTCTAAGCTACATTGGCGTTCTACATAAGGTTGGTAAAAATCTGCACCCATGAGTAGAGACTCTTCAATGATGCAACCAGATTCAATGCGCGATCGCACTCCTAAAACTGAATGTTGAATGCGACAGTTTTTCAAAATACAACCTTCACCAATAATCGCTTCTGTGATGTGGCAATCTAAGAGTTTACTCGGTGGTAGATAACGAGCACGAGTATAAATTGGTGCTTGTTCGTCGTAGAAGCTAAAGGGTGGTTGTGGTTGGCGAGTCAGTTCTAAATTTGCATGATAGAACGCATCGATTGTTCCAATATCTTCCCAGTAGTCATCAAATAAGTATGCTTGAACGTTGTAATCTTTACTGGCATCAGGAATAATTTCTTTACCAAAATCAGTCCGTTCTATAGATTCTCTCAACAACTTGAACAAAACATCTTTCTTAAAGACATAAATCCCCATTGAGGCGATGTATGGCTGTAATTGAGCTTGTTCTTTTGTTAATCCCAGCACGCTGGTATCAACACGCATTTTGGTTAATGCGTCGCCTTTGGGTTTTTCGCTAAAGTCAATTACTCTACCGGAATCGTCAATTTTCATCAAACCAAAATCTGAGGCGCGACGCTCGTCGATGGGGATGACTGAGAGAGTAATATCAGCACCCGTTTCCCTATGGCGCTGGATAAATAGACGATAATCCATGCGGTAGAGATGATCACCTGAAAGGATCAGATATTCTTCTGCATCCCATTCTTCCATCAGCCATAAGTATTGGCGCACAGCATCGGCTGTACCTTGAAACCAGTTGGGATTTTCTGGCGTCTGTTGTGCAGCTAGCACTTCTACAAATCCATCGCTGAAGCCAGTAAAGTTGTACGTACGAGCAATGTGACGATTTAGAGAAGCTGAGTTAAATTGTGTCAGGACATAGATTTTGAATATTTCGGAATTTATGCAGTTACTTACCGGGATATCGATTAAGCGGTACTTCCCTGCTACTGGTACTGCTGGTTTAGCGCGGAGTTTGGTTAACGGATAAAGCCTAGTACCCGCACCACCGCCAAGAATGATTGATAATACCTTTTTCACAAAAATTCTCCCGACTGCCTTTCAACTCTCATCTTCAGTTTAGGACTGTATGCGGCAGCTGGTAAGGGGGGATCGAAGATTCTCAAGAGAGAATTTTAGAAAATGCTACTAGTGATGAATAGCACTGCCAATGATTAACTAGTCAGAACATTTGTATTAATTGGCATGAAAGATGAGGGGGCGATCGCTAAACTTAGCAAATAATCAGACAATTTACTAAAAATAATTTTTGAGTGCAAACTTAAATAACTTTGAGGAAAACAGCAATACTTAAAGCTTTACAGTAAGACCGAATTCTATACATTTGCTGGCTTTTAAGTCTTAAACGTCGAATTTTTGAATTATCATTTCAAACGCCCAAACTGCCTATATCTCTTTTTTTAATCAAACGCAATTTTTGCGACAGTGTTAAATATTGCACCCAAGATTGCTCTGATAATTGCGAAATTGCATTTGGTGAAAGTGTTGCGGTGAAAACATCTTGACCATTGGTGACACCGCTAACGCCCAAATTTTCTAAAACAGTAGTTGCAGCTGGGTCTGTAATAGATTCAGTATGGATGAAAACCGTCAAACTCTGTTCTTCTGAATCTTGAACGTTATTCAGCGCTGTAGCAAGAGCCGTGTCTAGCTTTTCATAATTCATCAGCAATTCTTTGGTAAAAGGGCAGGCACTTGTAAGCTTTCTCTACAATCAACCTATCAAATTTATAGGTGATCATTGCCTACCCTTGTACAGACCTAGATATACGCCCTTCTCAGTCTAATTACAGATTTAATGCATTAATCACTCCATAGCCCCATTTATTATCAAATGTTCCTGCGGCTTTTCCGGGAATAGAACTATTTTTACGTAGCAATTCCTTAATAGCAGCCGGGTCAAGCTTGGGGTCACGCTGTAACAGCAGTGCTATTAAGCCAGTGACGAACGGTGTCGCCATGCTTGTACCAGCCATTGCTACAAACTTGGAATTAACCGTCATTGAACGATCAAAATTGGCATTAGAAGAAAGCGCAGAAATGATCATAGCTCCTGGTGCTGCCACATCGGGCTTTTGGGATTGATTCCGCAGAGGGCCTTCACTGCTGAACTCAGAAATACCATGTAATTCCATGCCCATTTCTCGTGCTTGAGCATCAATATCTGTGTAATTACATTTTGTAGTATAGGCGGCTACTGTAACTGCACTGGTAGCAGCTCCCGGTGAGCCAATTTTCACTGAATCTTTGATACTTCGACCTGTAAAAAACACTGACGACAAATCATCTAGCGTCCACACATCTAAACGGGTATCGGTTGGGGAAGTGTTACGTACCCGCAGCTGCCAAATACCTCCTTGTACTGACGTTTTGCCTTTACCACGAACTTGTACAAAGAAATTGTGGTCACCATTAACTGGGTCGGCCCCTGGTGTCGCTACTTGTACTTGTGCATCTGGCAAATCGTAATCCTGTGTGGGATTGCCATTAGCAATAATTTTTTGGAAGGGTGTGACGAAACCGTTGGGGCCGCGCACCGATACTTCTAACTCACTGTTTCTGGAATACCAAGCATTTAACCAAACTATGCCTACTTGATTTAGAGGAACATTAAAACGCATACCACGCGTACTGTTGGCGGGTATGTTTGCTTGACCATGAATATTGTCGTTGCCCTCGTTCCCAGCTGCACAGCAAACAATCCGTCCAGGGCCAGTCTCGGCATCAATGATTTTTGACAGGGAGTCGCTACCGTCGTGGCCATCTGCGTGTCCACCTAAGCTGAGATTCACTACAGCAGGGCGTTCTAACTCACTTGCTACTCGGAAAATGTAGCGAATGCCATCAGCAATATGAGCATCTTGCAAGTCAGTCTTGATGATAATCAACTCTGCGTCTGGTGCTACACCACCATAAGTGGTATCAGCACCGGCGGCAATTCCGGCAACGTGCGTGCCATGACCATCAGTATCTTGGGAAATTGTCAGTTGTGCTCCCGTAAGTTCAGCTCCATAACTGCCCTCTATTACTCCTGGGCCTGGCAGTGTTTGATCCCAAATGCTTAAAATCCGTCCCTCAAACGCAGGGTGCTTTGGGTCAATACCACTGTCTATAATGCCGATGATCACTCCCTTACCAGTTAATCCAGTTTTGCTCTTAAAATCCGGCACATGGACTACTCCGGGTGCAACATCCATTGCTAGCTTAAGTTTGCGTGATGGTTTGATGCGCTGGACAGTAGCCTCTTCAGACAAGGCATCTAAACCATCTATCGGTAAGTAAGCTGTCCGCACACTTCCTGTATTTTGATTGACTTTAATACCATATTGTGATGTATAAGTCAAGTCTGCTTCAGCATCGCAGTAGATAAAAATGACGCTCTTAGTAGGTTTAACGGTGCTTTTAGAGGTAACTATACCAAGCGATCGCTTGTGCGTAATTAAAGCTGGCTCTCCTTCATTTTGATAGTCCTGATATGCCAAAAGTAAGCCGGGAGAAAGTTTTTCGTGTCTCATTTTTACCTCAAATTTAATTTTTTGGGAGTCAGAAGTTTAAAAGAAACAATATTTTGAATTCTGAGTTTTTTTGTGTAACTACGACTGGATGCAACTTTGTATAACTCACATTGCTGGATTATGTCTCCCTCAAGGTGCTTTTAACTGGCTAGTGCAACATCTTTGAGCAGCCACATTCAACTGTTACTAGTAATTTTCATCAGCTATGAGACTAATCCAGTATCTACCTCAGTCGTTACGGACAAATTTAAGTCCGAAATAATCAAGAATTATTAAGTAATAACTAAAATTGATGATATTAGTAAAAATTAAAAACAACAAATATAAACTAGTCAAAATATTTAAGACTAATAACATTTGTGTAAAAATCAAAAGTAAACAGGATAGCAAGGAAAACAGGAGGAGTAGGGGGAGAGAATAATTAATGACAAATGACAAATAACTATTGACTATCCCCCAATTTTCTATCATAAGTAAGAGCCACAAAGAAGCTAGTATTTGCAACGATCGCTTCTGAAGGTATAAAGAGTAATTCATGCAAATTCAAACACCAGACTGGGTGAAGCACGCTGTCTTCTATCAAATTTTTCCAGACCGCTTTGCTAGAAGCAAACAGCCACACAAACGGCTGTTGCATGAAGCCCGTTGGGAAGATTGGGAGGCTATGCCTACACTCCAAGGTTATAAAGGCGGAGATTTATGGGGCATTTTGGAGCAATTAGACTATATACAAGATTTAGGAATTAACGCGATTTACTTCACACCGATTTTTCAATCCGCTAGTAATCACCGCTATCATACCCACGATTATTATCTAGTTGACCCGATGCTAGGGGGCAACGAGGCTTTTAAGGAATTGCTAGACGCAGCTCATCAACGAGATATCAAAGTCGTTCTTGATGGGGTTTTTAACCATTCCAGCCGTGGCTTTTTCTTTTTCCACGATGTTTTAGAGAATGGCCCCCATTCCCCTTGGGTCAATTGGTTCAAAATTGAAAACTGGCCCCTATCACCTTACAATGGGGAGTTTCCTGCTAACTACGCGGGTTGGGCTGGAAATCGGGCATTGCCAGAATTTAACCATGATAATCCCGAAGTGCGGGAATACATTATGGAAATTGCCGAATATTGGATTAAATTCGGCATAGATGGTTGGCGATTGGATGTACCGTTTGAAATAAAAACTCCTGGTTTTTGGCAAGAGTTTCGCGATCGCGTTAAAGCCATCAATCCCGACGCTTACATTGTTGGGGAAGTCTGGGGAGATTCCCGTGAGTGGCTAGATGGGACACAATTTGATGGCGTGATGAATTACTTGTTTGCCGGGCCGACAATTGCCTTTGCGGCTGGCGATCGCGTAGTCTTAGAACAAGTCCAAAGCCGCGACTATCAACCCTATCCCCCTTTATTTGCCGCTGAATACGCTACCAAAATCCAAGAAGTACTGCAACTTTACCCTTGGGAAATTCAGCTAACTCAACTTAATTTGCTAGCAAGTCACGATACAGCGCGACTTATGACCATTGCTGGTGGCGATAAAGCCAGTGTGGAATTGTCAACTCTACTAGTACTTACCTTTCCTGGTGCTCCCAGCATCTATTATGGTGATGAAGTTGGTTTACCTGGTGCGATAGATCCAGACTCACGTCGCGGCTTTCCTTTAGAAGCTAATTGGGATCGAGAAATTTTCAATACTCACCGCCAATTAATTGCCTTACGTCATACTTATCCAGCCTTGCGTACAGGTGATTACCAGGTTCTATATGCTCAGGGAGAACTATACATCTTTGCTCGCACTTTGGACAAAGAAGAATTAATTATTGCCGTTAACGCTGGTACAGCTTCAGCAAAAGCGAATGTAGATATCGCAATGCATACTCAACCTGACAAGCTTTTATATGGCACTGCTGAGGTTGAGTGGAATAGTGAAGAAACTCAGCGGTTGACGTTGACTGTTCCTGCACGTAGTGGTTGCATCCTGGGTGTAGGCTAACGGGGATTGGGGACTGGGGAGCCACTACGTTCCTGTCGCCCTGCGTCGGAAAGCAAGTGGCGTGATTGGCGACTAGAGCATCGATTCAGTAATCGCAAAAACCCGATTTCTTTGCGGTAAAATGACCAATTTTCGTTGACTGTAGAGACGTTGCAATGCAACGTCTCTACGAAATAATCGGTTTTTTCACCCCCATCTTGAATACTAAACCTCTTGCATAAATGCTTAAATTGTCATGTTGAGCAAAGCGAAACATCTCGGAGATTCTTTCTTGGGGAACCAGGGCGTAGCTTGGCTTTTGCGTAGGGGTACACTCCACTACGTTCTAGTCAGAATGACACTAATAGTTTTCTGACTTTTGCAAAAGGTCTACTGAATTGGTGATCTAGTGACTAGGGATTGGGGACAAGAAAAAAGTTTTTCCAATACCCAATCCCCAGTACCCAATACCCAATACCCAATTCCTTATTTCCCCACCACCATCTGTTTACTGTTTACTGTTTACTGAAGATGTACCCAACCCCTTATTTACCCGCCACCATTGCAGGCATCAAAACCGCATCAATAACGTGGATTACGCCATTGTCTGTCAGAATATCGGTTTTGAGGACATTGGCGTCATTCACCTTAATTTTGCCGTTAGCAGACTCAATTGCCACAATTGATCCCTCAACCGTTTGAGCCTCGTCAATCTGTACTAAGTCATCAGACCTGACATCGCCAAAAGCAACATGATACGTCACAACTTTCTTCAGCTTAGGGATGTCTTGCAGCAGCGATTCTAAAGTACCCTCTGGCAGTTTGGCAAATGCTTCGTCAGTCGGTGCAAAGACTGTGAAAGGGCCAGGACTCCGAAGAGTTTCTGTGAGGTTGATAGCTTCAACAGCCTTTACCAGCGTATTAAAATTTCCTGCGTTGACAGCAGTTTCCACAAGATCAGCCATGAGGTTGCGTTACTTTATTTATGTAGTATTACAAGTTACTTATAAATTGACTAGGAAGCTCGTAGCCTCTATCAAGAGAGAGGTTGCTGGCAATTAAGCAGATGGCAACAGATTGATTCAGTGCTGCTACACTGGGGAGTGACCCCAAGAACCACTAACTATGCTAAAGCGTTCTAAGTTCGAGACAACTCAGTCTCAGATTATGCATCGTTCTGAAGATCTGATTAGTGCAGCCTCAAATCGCTACCGCATTACGGTTCAGGTGGCAAATCGTGCTAAACGTCGCCGTTACGAAGACTTTGAAAGTGCCGAAGATGCCATGATGAAACCAGTGCTAAGGGCAATCATTGAGATGTCTGATGAACTGACTCAGCCAGAAATTATTGGCGAAATATAAAAACGGTGCTGAGTTGAAAGTGTTTTTAGCGGTAGCGGGGCGTTTCGCGCGTCCTGAGTAAAAATACGACTGATAGCACTTTCATCTCAAAATAGTTGTAATATGAAAGAGATAAAACTTTTGTCTTGGTCAATCATCTCAGAACTTAAAACTCACTACGCGCTACGCCCCACTACGCCAAAAACACTACTGATTGGCTTAATGGTAGTGAGCTTACTCATTTTAGATTCAGGGGTGAGTAAATTATTATCAACCAATATATTTAGCATTCAACCCGCGATCGCTCAAAGAATCACTCCTAGCGATGTTTGGCAACAAGTATATCAGCAGTTACCCGAATTCCCACGGGAAAATAAATATATCAGTAAAGAAACTGGGAAAGTTGCCCAAAACAATACCTTAGTAAGTCGCTTAATCAGGTATCACATTTACACAAAAGAGCGTTCTGCAATTTATCGCTTGGATTGGAAGCTAACTTTAGCTGATTACCTGGGTGCGAATGAAATTATGTATGACAGCTCGTATCCGGGTAATGATATATTACGGCAAAATCCGATAGAAGGCGATCGCGCTGCGATCGCACGCCTCAATCGCTCCCAGCGAGATGCACTAGTGCAAGTATTAGTCAACATATTCAATCCCAATTCCCAAAACACGCTAGCCCCCAGCCCCAACACCACACCTCAACCAAAAGGACGTGACTAACACGCACAGCAATAATAGTGAGTAGTACAGAGAAAACATAACTCTGCGTCCCTCTGCGTTAAACCTTTGCGCCCCTCCGCGTTTAAAAAATTAAACTATGGAACGTGTTGTAAAAAGCGGCTCTGGTTGGCGTATTGGCTGGAACCCCGATGCACCAAAATTTCAAGGATTAATAGGTACAGATGATTGGGCAGTTGAGTTAACCGAAGCAGAGTTGAATGATTTTTGCCGTCTACTGGCACAGTTAGCAGACACCATGAAGCAACTTGCAACTGAGCTGATGGATGAAGAGAAAATTGCCTGTGAAGCCGAGAGCAATTTATTGTGGATGGAAGTAGAAGGCTATCCTCATGCTTACAGTCTGCGCTTTATTTTGAACACAGGACGGTGTGCAGAAGGCCAATGGAATGCTGGCGCTGTTCCTGGTTTGCTGCAAGCCACTAGAATACTCAAGGTTTTTTAAATTTGTCTCTTGATTATCTTAGAGTTTTATAATATAATAGTAATTCTGACCGGGGCGTAGCGCAGCTTGGTAGCGCGCCACTTTGGGGTAGTGGAGGTCGTGGGTTCGAATCCCGCCGCTCCGATCAATGATAAGCCTTACCTGCTGGTTTTTCCAAAAGATTAGCAGGCTTTTCCATTAGATGTTTACTGAAACCCTTGTAGAGACGTAGCACTGCTACGTCTCTACGTTCATTTTCTACCTGTCCAAACCGCAGCCCTAACCCGCGCCTTCATCGCTTTTTGTCAGTGCTACGTCTCTACGTTCATTTTCTACCTGTCCAAAACTTCACTACAAATAATCATAGGAATTGGCTCAGACAGTGTAGAAAAATTATTATTCAGCCACTCGTGCATATTATGTTGACGGTAAATTTGCACTAGTTGATTGAACAGTTCTTGACCTATTAAACCATTACGTCGCAGTATATTTAACTCCCGGTTGATTGCTTGAGTCATAGAACCGCGAAACGCCTTTTCTAAAATATTGACTTGACCTTTTACTTCTTCGTCTGTAATTGATTTAAAAAATATTCTCAGTTCACGTAGAATATACCGTTGTCTCTGAGTCAAACGCTGGTTAAATTCCCGTTCTGCTTGGCAATGCTTCACTTCTTCTGCAAATTGACGTTTGACGCGCATTACAGCAGAGTTATGCTCTTTGGGAAGGGCTAAAGTAGGAGTAGTGGAATCAGCTTTAATTGTACCCAGAATGCGAGGAATGTCCCTAGAAATTATATTTCCTTCATCGTCTAACAAAAACAATTGCTGGTAGCCTTTGATATCAGGTCTATTGGGGTCTGAAGCTTCACAGAAAACGTATGTCGCTTTCTGCTGCATAGAAAATTTAGCTGTACGAATACCATGCGGTAAATTGGCAATGCGCTCAAATTCTCCGGGGTCGTCTTTCTGTAGTTTCCTGAGAAGCGGATGCTAATAACAAGGGGTCATCTGCAAGTTCATTAGCAACTGCATCAGTCAATGTTCTACAAGAAAGCTCCTTATTAACTCGTTCGTAGTTCAACTGACTCCAAAATAATTTTTTAAGTGCATCAAGACTTTTCAGATTTTGGAGTGAATTTAAGACGGACTGTTGCAGTTCCAATACAGACATAAATATCAAACCTGTGCTAGTTGTGTGTTTTTCCTAAAAAAGTGCAGCAAAATCTGGCCACAAGGCTTACACCTCGCAGCAATTCTGAATTTTTTAAAATATTAAAAACTATCGCTAATCACATTAAAATCTGCTGCGTTATTTCCAAAGTTTATATAATAAGCAAACAAAGCCTCATATATAGTAATTTTTTAGTCTCAACTTGGAAATTAAAATGGCAGTATCTTGTTACCTTTATTAATATTATTTTTTAGCAGTAAAAACATAATTAAAAACAATATTTGCGTCGTTATTAGATATTTTTAAAACTAGTTTTACCAACAAAACTACAAATCAAATTTAATTTACCCTATGCCTTGCAACCGCAGTAAAATCACTGAAATCAGCAAAAAATGGGATAAAATTTATAAACCTTTGGAAAAGCCCGTAAGTGAAGCTTAATACTGAAATCAGATGCTTTATGCAATAGACCTCTTACATAAATGCTTAAATTGTCATGTTGAGCGGAGCGAAACATCTCGGAGATACTTCTCTACACTACGTTCCGCTCAGTATGACAGACATATTTTTTTATAAGTGATTAACCGGACATGATATTACTCATGCTCAGACGCTTTAGCAGCCGTAAAATACCCTCTATGGCTATGCTTGTACTTGTCATATGTCTTACCCTGGTAAGCGTGCATTCATTTGGTCAAACAAGTATGACATCAGCACCCCAACTGCTGACCGACCCATTTTTGCAACTACCAACTGAAACTTCAGTACGTGTAGTTTGGTTTACCGAGTTTGCTGGTGATAAACATATAGTCAGCTACGGTGAAAATCTCAAGCAAACCGCCAAAGCAGGTACTACTCAACTCAGTCGTACACGTGAAGACCAGCAATCACGGGTAGCAAGCCAAACCGAAAACGCACAATATCAACAACCTGTTAAACGCAACATTTGGCGACATGAAGCTGAGGTGACTGGTTTAACTCCCGGTATGCGTGTTCCTTACCGTGTCACAAGTGTGCAGAAAGATGGTAAGAGTGTTAGCAGCGATGTTTTTACCCTTGCACCCAACCCAAAACCAGGTACACCGTTAAAGATTTTGCTGACCTCAGACCACCAGTTGAAGCCGATGACAGCGGCAAATCTGCAAAAAGTGGTAGAGACAGTTGGACAAGTAGATGGAGTATGGTTTGCTGGTGATTTAGTTAATACGCCAGATCGCGCCTCAGAATGGTTTGATGATAATAGTGGTGGTGCGCTGTTTCCTGGTTTACAAGGTCGTGCCAAATATGAAATAACCCATAATGGCGTTAAGACAACTTACACTGGCGGGAAAATCATTCAACATGCACCTATGTTTACTTGCATTGGTAATCATGAGGTGATGGGACGGTTTGCTAGTACGGGAAGTTTAAACAATGAATTTGATAATACCATTCCCCGTGCAGTTGCCCAAAAATTGTATAGCGATAAATCACTGATAGATAGTTCTTTTAATACTTTTACCTACGAAGAAATTTTCACTCTCCCAAAAAGTAAAGAGGGTGGAAAAAGGTATTATGCAGTTAGCTTTGGTGATGTGCGTCTGGTGGTACTGTACGTTACTAATATGTGGCGGACTCCCAGCTTGGATGGAAAGAATAAAGGTAGATATCAAGAAGCAGAAAAAGATTTAAATAATCCTGAAAAATGGGGTTATGGACAGATTATTTATGAGCCAATTGCTAAAGGCAGCAAGCAGTACAATTGGTTAAAGGCAGAACTTAACAGCCCTGAGTTTAAACAAGCAAAATACAAAGTTGTAATGTTTCATCATCCACCCCACACTCTGGGTGATAATATTGTTCCTGCATATACAGACCCAGTGCAGATAATTGAACGGGAAGATGGCAAAATCAAGGCAGTGCGTTACGAATATCCCAAAGACGCAGATTATCTTATCCGCGATGTTGTTCCCTTATTAGAAACAGCTGATGTGCAATTCGTATTCTATGGACATTCCCATTTGTGGAACCGCTTTGCTAGTCCCAGTGGAATGCACTTTCTAGAAACATCTAATGTTGGTAATACTTATGGTGCTGCTTGGGGTGAAAGAAAGCGAGAAGTGCCGACTGGGTATCAAGAGGATTATGTTAAGCAAGGCAATCCTAATGGTTTAGAACCTATAGTACCAGCGATCGCACCCTTGCTTGGCGAAGATGGTAAACCAATGCCCTATATTGCCAGTAATGATTTTACGGTTTTTAGTATCTTTGATACCGGGACAGGTGCAATAAGTAGTTATCGTTTTGATACCCGAAAGCCAGATTCAGAGGTTGTGAAATTTGATGAATTTAAGTTGAAATAATCGCTAACTTATTCTAAATCAACATCAAGCGATCGCAGTCTTTCTGCCAACCGTTCAGCCCGTTGGCGTTCTTGTTGTAATTCTAATTGTGTCTGTAACGCGGTTTCTTCTGGTGTTGGCACTAAAACACCTTCAAAAGTAAAGTAGCGTAGCTTTCCCGAATCTATACCTAGGTATAAATCTAACTCCTGACTCCAGCGCCAGCCATTGGCATTGGGTAGAATATCTTGATATTCACTTCCTACTAGGCGCAAACCAGCAAATTCTAAAGTGTCTGGAGAGAAATAGAAATACTCTGGTGTATGGAAACGGTCTTGATACAGATTTTTTTTCAAATTTCGGTCTATATCGGCGGTGCTGGTTGAGAGCAGTTCGATAATCAAATTAGGATATTTACCATCTTCTTCCCAAACTACCCAAGAGTTGCGGGGATGCTTTTGTGTGTGTTTAACTAAGAAAAAATCAGGGCCACGAAAATCACGATTTCGCAGTTGTTGACGACTAAAATAAATGGTGAGATTAGCACCAATAAAGTAATCATTTCTATCACGCCACAGCCATTCTAAGCAGGTGACAAGTAGCAATAGCTGCATATAATGCAGAGAACTTTCCATTTCCGGCTCATCGCTATATAGCTGACTAGCGTCAGGCATGATGGCGTCTAGTTGTTGAGGTGTCAAAACCATTTGGCTGTGCCTCACCACTATTGGGGCTAATTTATATTATCTTCATTAGGGGTCGTCTGATGCTATCTTTCATAGTTTGTGGTGTGTAGGTAACATCGCTCATTCGCAAAAAATATTAACAGTTAACTGAAAAATCCCGTTTATTAACAAAAAAAGTTAATTGTAAAGCGATATTACAAACCTTGCAAAAATATTTAGAAATTGTCTAGAAACCAAACGTGGCTCTAACGTAGAATCTATAGGAGAGACTTGAGGCAAATGTGATGACCACGAGTAATATTCAAAAGTATCGGTTTGTCTGTACCCTGACCTTTGGTGATATCTATGGTCAAATAATTGTTTGGTTGATCACAATTACCCTAAGTTTGGCCTCAGCCTTAGCGCTGATGGGTGCTAGGCGACCAGTGTATGCTTTAGCAACGGTAGGTCTTGTCGTCCTGCTATCGCTGCCTTTCTTGTTGTTTGCATTTGTCACTACATTGTTAAATCATATTGAAGTAACTCCTGTAGATGCAGGAACTAAGACCGAACCTATACCCGGTAATGTTTCTCAGCAACAGCCTGTACAAGCAGCTAGCTGAGTGGTTTTCAGATTTGAGTTGGAAAACCAACATACTGGCTATTGCTTGGAGCTTTTCACAAAATCCAAAGTTGAAATAATATCCCTGTCCATAGGCAGGGAATTTTTTTGTAGAGATGCGGAAGTTGGCGTTGCATAATTGCGGGATGATTTATTGGGCTACGCCCCGCTTTGCTAACACGCAGAGGCGCAAAGACGCAGAGAGAAGTCTGAGCGGCGGCTTCCGCCGTTGGCGCAGCCCGCCGCAGGCATCAGAACTTCGGGAGAGAATAATAGAGTTTGAGACTTCAATACATCAAATTTCATCCCCTGATTCAGCAACGCCCGGAAGTTCTCAGGGTAAGCTTTTGACCATCAAACTTTTCTCTACAACACACTGTCTGATGAATCACGTCTCTACAATAGAACAGCAGCTTTTTGCAGTCGGGGGCTAATTATGCTAGAACACGATGTGATTATTATTGGGGGCGGATTGGCGGGATGTCGCGCTGCTGTGGAAATTGCCCGTACTGACCCCAGCTTAAATATTGCTGTGGTTGCCAAAACCCACCCAATTCGTTCCCACTCGGTGGCTGCTCAAGGTGGTATGGCAGCCTCACTAAAAAATGTTGATTCAGAAGACAGCTGGGAAGCACACGCTTTCGATACTGTCAAGGGTTCCGACTACTTAGCAGACCAAGATGCAGTAGAAATTCTCGTCAAAGAAGCGCCAGATGTGGTGATTGATTTGGAACACATGGGTGTTTTGTTCTCTCGCTTGAGCGATGGTCGCATTGCCCAAAGAGCTTTTGGTGGACATTCCCACAATCGCACTTGCTACGCCGCTGATAAGACCGGTCATGCGATTTTGCACGAATTGGTAAATAACTTGCGACGTTATGGTGTGCAAGTTTATCAAGAGTGGTACGTCATGCGCCTGATTTTGGAAGAGGGTCAGGCCAAAGGCGTGGTGATGTACAGCCTCTTAGATGGGCATATAGAGGTGCTGCGGGCGAAAGCGGTGATGTTTGCGACGGGGGGCTATGGTCGCGTTTATAACACTACCTCAAACGATTATGCTTCCACTGGTGATGGTTTAGCAATGACTGCGATCGCAGGTTTGCCCCTCGAAGATATGGAATTTGTCCAATTTCATCCCACGGGTTTATATCCAGTAGGTGTACTGATTTCCGAGGCAGTACGGGGCGAGGGGGCGTATCTAATCAATAGCGAAGGCGATCGCTTTATGGCTAACTACGCACCCAGTCGCATGGAATTGGCTCCTCGTGATATTACCTCACGGGCGATCGCTTACGAAATTCGCGCAGGTCGTGGTATTCATCCCGATGGTAGTGCTGGTGGCCCCTTTGTCTATCTTGACTTGCGCCACATGGGCAAAGAAAAAATCATGAGCCGTGTTCCCTTCTGTTGGGAAGAAGCACACCGCCTAGTGGGTGTTGACGCGGTAACTCAGCCGATGCCAGTCCGCCCCACAATTCACTATTGTATGGGCGGTATCCCAGTTAACACCGATGGTCAAGTCCGCAGTAGTGGCGACGGTTTAGTTGATGGCTTCTTTGCCGCTGGTGAAACATCTTGTGTTTCTGTTCATGGGGCAAATCGTCTCGGTAGTAATTCTCTACTGGAATGTGTAGTTTATGGCAAGAGAACTGGAGCTGCGATCGCTCAATATGTCCAAACACGTAAGTTGCCCTCTATAGACGAGCAACGTTATGTAACAGAAGCCCAGCAACAAATCCAAGCTTTGCTAGAACAGCCAGGACAGTACCGCATTTACCAAATTCGTCAAGCCTTCCAAGATTGCATGACTCAATTCTGCGGCGTTTTCCGTACCGAGGAATTAATGCGTGAGGGTTCGCAAAAACTAGCACAGATACAACAGCAATATCCGCAAATTTATTTAGATGACAAAGGTAGTTGCTGGAATACAGAAATTGTGGAGGCTTTAGAACTGCGAAGTTTGATGGTAGTCGGGCAAACAATTTTAGCATCAGCCTTGAATCGTCAGGAAAGTCGTGGCGCTCATTTCCGCGAAGATTATCCCCAGCGAGACGATGCCAATTTCCTCAAACACACAATGGCTTACTATTCACCAGCAGGTATTGATATTCAATATCGCCCAGTAGCAATTACTATGTTTGAGCCAAAAGAGCGTAGGTATTAACTTTATATGGTTGTATTTCCAGCTTGAAAAATCTGCTCTGCGGTCAAATTCAATTCTAGGAAAGTGGGTGAGATAATGCTTTCCCCGCCATGAAACTGACTGACTTGGTATTCACCCTCTGATAATGAATAAACCAATACTGTGGGCTGTTTGGGATTGCCAATGAATGACTTACCACCCAGAGCTAAGTAATCCACAATCCAATATTCCTGAATCCCAATTTCTTCATACACACCGCGCTTAGTGTAGTAATCAGTACGCCAATTGGTACTAACTACCTCAATCACCATCTTGATTGATGCGCCTTGAGTAACAGTAGATTCGTTTTTCCACAGAGGTTCATTTATCAGATTGGAGCGATTGATTATTAATATATCTGGTGAATAACCGGATTCATTTTCAGGTGGTTTTACTAATGCTGTTTTTGGTATGAAGCAGGGAATATTTTGTCGCTTGATATCGACAGATATTTCAAGCGCTAAAAAACCGATAATATCTTCATGATCGCCTGTCGGCTGGGCTATTTCGATTACTACTCTGTCATGCAGTTCATACCGTTTGCCGTCAGGTTTCCACTGAACAAATTCTTCAAAGGTTACTAGCTTAGTTTTTGGTAAAGCTTGAGTCATAGTTTAAACTTTCCAATTTTTTGATTAATCATTTTCTATTACCCATTTTTCTATAAACTCTTTTACAACTTGGCTCATAGTTGTATCTTGCTTGGCACAAATTGTTTTAAATTTGATTTTTAACTCTTTGGGTATATAGCTTAGTTCTGAGTGACCTATGGGAATTTTTTAGTCACTGCAAGGCGATAAGGCGATCGCAGTTCACCTTAATTTTGCTATCAGTCTTGTCTAATCTATTTTTACCACGTAAGTAAAATAGTGCCTTCTCCATTTCCTATTGCCTTGACTCATACCTAAAACAGAGGTATGATCACTAACGCATAGAAGGGGAGTAGCTGCTGGCAAAAAATTTTAAAGCCAGTACATCTGAATCAACATACTGGCGATGAGCCTGGTTCAGGTGGCAAATAATTAATATTTGGAAGCGAGACCTTCACTAAGTTCACACAAATAAGTGTGCGCTTGGTGAGGTCTTTTGGCTCTCGTCAAGCTCACATCGGTAGACGATTCTTTAGGAGCTTGAGAGAGTGTTAACAGCTTTTACCGCAGGTTTATTACTAATTACAGTTTCAGAGCTAGGGGATAAAACATTTTTTATCGCTGTGATTTTGGCAATGCATCACTCGCGGCGACTGGTATTTATAGGAGTGACAGCCGCTTTAGCTGCGATGACAATCCTCTCGGTGCTGTTGGGGCAAACGGCGGCTTTGTTGCCAAAAATTTATATTCATTACGCCGAAATAGCTTTGTTTTTTGTTTTTGGTATTAAGCTACTGTATGAAGCGAGTAAAATGTCTGCCTCTACTTGTGATACAGAAGTTGTAGAAGAGGCAAAAGCAGCGGTGGAACAGGCAGATTTGCAGCTACCAAAGCGAAAAACTCCCTTGGCAATTTTAATAGAAGCCTTTGTCTTGACATTTATGGCAGAGTGGGGCGATCGCACGCAAATTGCCACCATTGCCCTAGCCGCTGGAAATAACCCAATTGGGGTAACGGTGGGTGCAATTTTAGGTCATGCCATTTGTGCTGCGATCGCTGTTATCGGGGGCAAAATGATTGCTGGTCGGATTTCAGAACGTCAACTCACTTTTGCCGGTGGATGCCTATTTCTTATCTTTGGTGTCGTTGCGGCCATAGAGGGAGCGTGAGCAAGAAGAGGGGAAAGAACAATTCAAAATCACTCCCCCACTCCTCCACTCACTTGTAGAGACACGATTAATCGCGTCTCTACTCAGTTCGGCGTATTCTCAGGTAAAGGAGCAGGAGGTACAGCAGGAGCCGGAGATGGAGATGCTGCTGTCTTGTTGATTTCGTCTTTGTACTGAGCAGGTGCTAGAGCCAAGGCAGTGTCAAACAAAGGTTTTGCTTCTGCGATTTTGCCTTGTTCTTTTAAGAGCATTGCCTTTGCCAAAACAGGACGAAAATCCTTGGGATCTTTTTGAATTGCCTGATCATATACAGAGGTAGCTTGTGGATAATTCTTCTGGGAGGCATGAACAGTTCCCAATAGTACCCGCACTGCGATCGCATCTACACTTCCAGGTTGAATTTTATTTGCCTGAGCTGCATTAGAGAGAGTATCTTGGAGCAAACCAATAGCTGCTTCCGGGCGTTGTTGACTTAGCAACAGAGTTACCATTCCTCGCAAAGCATTCAAATCACCCGGTTTCGTGGCTAAAATTGAGCGATAAGCTTGAGCCGCTCCTTCCTTGTCGCCAATTTGCTGTTTTGCTTGAGCAAGCAACACTGTATATTCTGACTGTTCGGGATTCAGCTTTGCTAACTTTTCTAAAGGTTCAATTACCGCTTGAATATCAGACGGTTGAACCTCGCCTTTTGCTTTTTGACTTAATAATGTTAACCGTGCTTGTAATAAACCTTTGAGCGCAGTTTGATTTTCTGGTTCTCGTTGTAAAACCAGTTCATAACCCCGTACTTGGTCTGCTAATTGTGATTTTTGGTCAGAGGAAGGTGAGCTGCCTCTGGTGTTAGAAGTATTTTGGTTTGAAGGTGGCGTATTATTAAATGCTCCAATTATGGGAACTACGGAAACACCCACAAAAGCAAGAACTGCTATGACCAAAACGACCTTTACTATCCAGCGATTGCGTGGTTGAGACACAATTTTGTCCTTCTCCTGAACTCTAATGACATTATCATTTACACAAATTGGAAAGTTAAAAATTTCCAAAACCTTGCGGAATTCCGCCAATTGCCTGTGAATTTTATAACAAATAACTATCCACACTGCTAAAGTAAGTGATGACTTTAGGAGGAGCCGCCAGAATTGTAGCTATGATATGCTTCCGAAACTAGTGTAAAGGCGCTAAAGGACACATTTAGTATATAAATGATGAATTTAGCGTCTTTAGAATTGTATAGGGCGCTCTGATGTAACTTTGTTGAAAGAAAATATACTTTCACCAGCCGCACAAACGCTCTTTTCAGCTGCCTTAGTAAAATCCCACAATGGGATGTGTCTCCGCCGCAAGGAGTTTTTATGAATTCCGACCTGATGCCGTTGCCTGAACCTTCTAATTCTTCTGCCTCTAACCAGGGCCCAACTAATATAGAACCAGCCCCTAATGTTAATACTGTACCAGTCAAAGTCACTAAGCTAGAGAATTCGCCCGTTAACTCTAGTGATGCCTCAAATGACAACTTAGCCAATCGGCAGCAACCGATTCCACCTCCCAGTGAACCAATGCAGTACCGAGCGATCGGTTTAGTTCGTGGTCGCTACCATGCTAGCAGCGAACAATTTACTCAAGGTACACTGCTGACCACAGATGATGTAGAACTCAACGCCGTCCTTTTAGGTCGGATTATGAGCTTAGTCAAGAATCACCTAGACTTGGAAAAAGAACATCTGTGGGTGGTTTATCCGCGCACAAGACAAGAAAATGACACCTTGCACCTCCAAATTGTTGGAGTTTGGGAGCCAGAAAATCTCGCTAAACAGCCAACACCAGAAGATGAACATTCTGAGTCACAAGAGTTACAGACGCCCGATGATGGTTTATCTGAGAATGATGAAACTCTAAATACCCAGATCCCCTCATCAGAAATTACAGATGGTGGTTTTTCTGTTCGTGGCGAAGTAGTTTACCAGTCTTTTGATGCTAAAAGCTTGGTGGTCAAAATTAAGCAGGCTCCACGTAAACCAACTGATAAACCTAAGTATTTTAAGTTGAAACTTAGAGGTGTACTTGGTACTAAAGCAGTAGGAAAGTTCTGGGACTTCCAAGTAAAAAGGGAATCTGACGTATTAGTGGTAGATAAAGCTGAAGCGATCGCTGATTTACCCAAAAAACGCCGACCACCTTTCAAAGGCGCTCCTCGTGCTGGCGGTGGCAGGAAACCATTCCCCCCCAGACGCAATGGAGAAACCCCACGTCCAATCAAGAAAACAGGCGGCGACCCTTCTGCGGTATCAAAACCTATACCCAAAACACCCGCTCCTAAGCCGATCAAGCGACCGAAACCAACCCAAGAATAGGGATTGAAGATTAGGTATTAGGGATTGGGAATTAGCTAACTTAAAAAGAAGCTTCTCGCTCACTGCGACAGCAAAAGAAGGGTGAAGACTTGTTCAATAATTCCTCCTATTCCTCCTAGTCCCCAATCCCCAATCCCCAGTATCAAAAATCCGTCCAGCGATCTTGGGGTAAAAAAGATCGCTCCATCGGAATTGGGGAAACAGCTTCGGTGAGGGTAAAAGTACCTGCTTCGATCCACTGTTTCAACTCTAGGGCGACTTGCCTAGAAAAAAATAAACTTGCCAGAGGAGCAACGCGTACAGCTTTGCCTTCAATAGTGATACGCCCAGACTTAAGTTGGGCGTAACTCACTAAACCAAAGGTGGGACGGACACGTCGAGGAATGGAAAAGTCCACTATTGGGGCTACCAAGTCTTTATCTTGTACGGCACAGTGTTCTACTACTTCTTCACTTAATACAGGGAGTGGAACACCAACCCCCAACATCAATGAAGGCCCGTAACTTTTGAAGTAACAACCCCGCACCCAACGAGCATCCATTTGTTTGGCATCACCAATTAAAGCCAAAGTCGCAGCCGGCCCAACTGGAGTACGATTAGCTAGACGCTTTTGTAAAGGAAAGTGCTGAGTACCTTCCCAAGCAACGTAACCGATACCGCCACCCAAGAAAATTCGCGTGCCAATGCCAATGAGTTGCAAATCGGGGTCATTGAGTAGAGGAGAAATAGCACCAGGGTTTGAGTAAACTGCATTTCCCAGATGCGGTTGTAAAGGGCCGAGATAGGTGAAAAGTGAGCGATCGCCCCCATTTACACCTACAATAAAATTTTGATAAAGATTGCGCGGATTGAATAAATAAAACTGATTTATTGTTTCATTAGTAACTGTCGTTTCAAATGTTGCCCTAGGGTAACAATCTGTTACTTGACCTTGCGCTTTTACGTGTACAGGTTTACCAGCGATCAAATCTTCGATTACATGACCACCGCCGCGTTCTCGGATTTCTTCTCCATCCATCACTTCCACAGCACAACTTGCACCCAAATATAAATCTACTGCTCCAAACCCAGAGTATGCTGGAACACCATCTAACCAGCAGCGACGAATTTTTATTGGCGGGTCAGTATGTCCAAGATTAATAATTGCACCACTTGATTCCATTGGCTCAAAAGTGCCAGTGGTAATTATATCTACTTCCTTCGCAGCTTTGTTAATACCTATTTCTGCAACTCGTGCTTTTAATTCTTCAATCGTCAAAACTACTGCACGCTGGCGACTGATTTTTTCATTAATTTCCGCAATTGTTCGCATTTTATATGTAGCGGTTAAATCAGTAAACAGTGAACAGTAAACAGTAAACAGTTGGGGGATTTAAACCTGGTGACACATTTACACCTAATCGTGCTAAGTGCTGGTGAACAGTGAACAGTAAACAGTTGGGAGATTTAAACCTGCCAGATAGCGTCTGTTACTAATCGGCTTTGGGTTATTAGTTCTCAGTTATCAGTACTCGCCTCCTTAGTGGTTTCCCCTAAACCCAATTATGTTTACTAGCTTTGGGTTATTAGTTTTCAGTTATCAGTACTCGCCTCTTTAGTGGTTTCCCCTAAACCCAATTATGTTAACTGTTTACTGTTAACTGTTTACTGTTAACTGTATATCTATTCCCCGTAGTTACCGCCAGTAACTTTACCTCGGAAAACAATGTACTGGTAGAGATTGTAAAAGAGCATCACGGGGATAAGAAAGCCAATAAAGATGATCATAATCACCAGCGAACTGGGATCGGCTGCTGCTTCATAGATAGTGATCTCAGTGGGAATGATGTAGGGAAAGACAATCAATCCTAAACCGATAAATGATAGTACAAACAGGAGAATAGTCCAAATGAAAGGTGCTCTTTCTTCTTTACGGTTGAGACTGCTAAGAAGTTGCGAAACCAACACTACCCCCAGCAAAGGAATAACGGCAAAGATAAAAACTAGAGGTGGTTGAAACACCCGCAATCTAGCACTTTCATAAAATATTGGCGTCGTAATCGTGATAAAAATTGCGCCAATCATTGTTGTCCAAGCAGCAATTTTAGCAGTTTTATAGTGAGTTTCCTGTAATTCGCCTGTGGTTTTCCATACAAGATAAGTCGAACCAATTAGCACATATCCCTGAATTAATGTCAAAGCCACCAGTAGCGATGGTAGGCTCAACCAGTCCCAAGTTGTGCCGATAAAATGCCCCGCCTGATCAACTGTAATACCCTTCAGCACAGCACCAAGGGCGAATCCTTGACCAAGTGCTGCTGCAAAACTGCCAGCCCCAAAGGCAAAATTCCAAAATAACTTGCGGTTTGCTAACTCTCGAAACTCAAATGCTACACCCCGAAAGATGAACCCAAACACCATCACGAGAATGGGGATGTACAGAGCATTCAAAATCGTGCCGTAGGCCAAGGGAAATGCACCAAAAAGTCCACCCGCCATTAAAACTAGCCAAGTTTCGTTGGCATCCCAAATATTGCTCAAGCTAGTCATTAAGATGCCTCGGCGTTCGTCATCGGAGGAGGTAAGAGATAATATACCCACCCCTAAGTCAAATCCATCGAGCATTACATAGAGGAATAAAAAGAGAGCTAAAATTATAAACCAGACTTGGGGAAGAAAATACTTTAGCGTCTCCATATAATTACCTACTGTTGTGCTTCTACAGGGCGTTCATCTGGAACAAACTCTCCAGGGGTAGTATCCACAGCTGGTTTGGTAATTTCTACGCCTGGTACTGGCAAGTCGAGATTTGGCCCTCTACGAATAATCCGGCTACCAAAGTACAAGACTGCAACAAATAAAAAGCTGTAAACTATGGCAAAGCTAGTTAGTGAGACTAAGACATTGCTAGCGGGTAGACGAGAAGCAGCATCAACTGTGCGAATTTGCCCGTAAAGAGTCCACGGCTGTCGTCCCACACAGCGCACAATCCAGCCTGAATCTACAGCGATGTATCCTAGAGGAGCCGCGAATACCCAGGCCCACATCAACCATCGCTGCTGGGTAATATTTTCTGCTGAAAGCTTGCCACGTAACCATTGCAGCGTACTCAACAGCATCAATCCGGCGAAGAAAAAGCCAATGGCAATCATGGTGCGAAAAGCGTAGTAAATTAAACCTACCATGTGAGGACGATCCTCTGGTTTCCACTCTTTCAATCCGCGTACTGGTTCAGAGAGATTCTTTTTGAATTCCAGAATGTA
This sequence comes from Komarekiella atlantica HA4396-MV6, assembly GCA_019359395.1. GTDB lineage: Bacteria > Cyanobacteriota > Cyanobacteriia > Cyanobacteriales > Nostocaceae > Komarekiella > Komarekiella atlantica. The sequence goes on along the minus strand of JAHHHK010000009.1, from coordinate 71,700 downwards.
TCCCAGCGCATTGGGAACAGTGATTTCCCAATCATTTTTCTGTGCCTGTTCGTTGGGTATAGCTACCAGGCTCCAATCAGCAGGCTGTCCAGCAGGTGAGGATTCCCATTGGGCTTCCATTGCTGCCAGTTTTGTGGGTTGATAGTGATATACTTGTTCACCGCTCAGATGTCCAATGTAGATTTGTAAAGGAGCAACAGCGATCGCAGCTGCTAAGGCAATCTTCAAGGACTGTGAAAAGAAAGCTTGATGGCGTCTTTGGATAATGTACCAGGCGCTAATTCCACCAATCACAAACAAAGAAGTCTCCAGTGTGGCAAAGAACATGTGCAACACACTATTAACCATAAAAGGATTTAAAATTGCCTGAAAGTAATCGCTGACAATAAACTTGCCATTAACCATTTCTCCACCCGCTGGAGTTTGCATCCAGGAATTTGCTGTCAAAATCCACAGGGTTGAGAGGTTAGCGCCAACAGCAACCAAAATGGTAGCAAGATAATGAATAGCAGGATTGACGCGCTCCCAGCCAAATAACATAATCCCTAAAAAAGCAGCTTCGAGCATGAATGCCCAAGAGGCCTCAAAACCGATAACACTACCGAAAAAGTTACCTACCGCTTCGGAGAAAGGTGCCCAATTGGTGCCAAACTGAAATTCCATTGGGATGCCTGTTGCTACACCAATCCCAAAATTCAGAATGTAGAACTTAGCCCAAAAGCGGGCATGGAGATAATAGTCTGGATTACGAGTCTTTAGCCATAGTCCTTCAACGATGACTAAATAAATCCCCATTCCTGTAGTTAGGACAGGCCAAAGCATATGGAATAATGCAGTCAGTGCAAACTGCATGCGTGATAGCACAACTGAATCGGATAAAAATTCCACGAATCTTCTCCATTAGCTAGTCACACTTAACAGGATAAACGTTTCAATGCTTAGACTACGGCATTAAAAGTTTACGCTTGCATTACTTAAATCTTTTTTTAGAGTGCCACAACTATATACAAAGATTTGGTTTTAAGAATTAAACCAAGGGTATAGACTTGACAAAATCAGGACTTACGCAAAATACCTCTCAAACTCTAATTCCTCTGTGTCCTCTGTCTTGAGAAGTTCTGAGCGGAGGTTTCCTCCGCTCAGACTTCTCGCTGTGTCCTCTGCGGTTTGTTATTCCGTAACTATTGCGTAAGTCATAAAAATAATACTATTTGTGAATATAAAAAATAGACAATACCGACACTGAAAACGAGTTAAGTCGGCATTGCCCTTCTTAAAATATGCAAATCTAATCCACAGAAAAGAGTGATCAGCTTTTAGTTAAGTCAACTCAACACCAAAACTTGATTACTCCCACTCAATAGTTCCAGGCGGCTTGGAAGTGATGTCATAAACCACCCGATTAACACCTTTGACCTCATTCACAATCCGCGTGGAAATTACTTCCAGCACATCGTAAGGCACACGCGCCCAATCAGCAGTCATGCCATCTTCACTGGTAACAATCCGCAGGACAATTGGATATGCGTATGTACGTTGATCACCCATAACTCCGACACTGCGAATCGGTAGTAACACAGCAAACGCTTGCCAGAAATCATGATACATGCCGCGTTGGTTAATTTCTTGCCGCACAATCAAATCGGCATCGCGTAAGATGTTTAACCGCTCGGCGGTGACTTCGCCCAGAATCCGAATTGCCAAACCAGGGCCAGGGAAAGGTTGCCGTTGAACAATTTCTTCCGGTAGACCAATAGAACGCCCAACTTTGCGGACTTCATCTTTAAACAGTTTCCGCAGCGGTTCCACTAGTTTAAATCGCAGGTCTTTGGGCAACCCACCAACATTATGATGGCTCTTGATTTTCACCGCTACCCGTTCACCAGTTTGAGGATCAACGTTGGTGTCGGCGGATTCGATCACATCTGGGTAAAGAGTGCCTTGAGCCAAATAGTCAAACTGACCGAGGCGTTTGGATGTTTCTTCAAATACACGGATGAATTCATGTCCGATGCGACGGCGCTTTTCTTCGGGATCTGTGACACCATCAACGATCGCCAGAAAGCGATCGCGAGCATTCACATATTCTACTGGAATATGAAATTGTTCTTGAAACAGTTTCAATAACCGTTCTGGCTCTAATTTACGCATAAAGCCTTGATCGATAAACACACAAGTCAGTTGGTCGCCGATCGCTTTGTGCAGCAAGAAGGCTAAGGTAGAAGAATCTACCCCCCCGGAAAGTGCCAACAATACCCGCTTTTCGCCAACTCTGGCGCGAATTTCCCGAATTGCTTCTTCGACAAAAGCTGCTGTTGTCCAAGTGGGTTCACAATCGCAGATGTGGTAGACAAAGTTACGGATTAATGCCAAACCACCAATAGAATGTACCACCTCTGGATGGAACTGGACGCCGTAAAGTTTCTTTTCGTGGTCTGCAATGGCAGCACAGGGAGTATTTTCTGTATGTGCCAGCAATTCAAACCCTGGTGGCATTTGCGTCACTGAGTCACCGTGACTCATCCACATGGTAGTGCCATCTTCAACATTGGTGAGCAAGTCTGTGGGATCATCTATGTATAATGAGGCTTTGCCGTACTCACCTCGCTCAGCCTTTGCTACTTCCCCACCGAGTTGGCTGACCATCAACTGCATACCGTAACACACACCTAAAATAGGTATTCCCAAATTCCAGATTTCTGGGTCACAATGGGGAGCGTGATCACCATAAACTGAACTCGGCCCACCAGAGAAAATGATCCCTTTAGGATTGAGTTGGCGTAAATGTGCAGCTGTAGTACGATAGGACAGGACTTCAGAATAAACTTGAGTTTCGCGGATGCGACGGGCAATCAGTTCAGAATATTGAGAACCGAAATCCAAAATCACAACCAATTGGCGATCAAGCCGTTTAAGATTTTCTAATGTCTGAGGCGCTTGTTCTGTTAGTAGAGTCACCGCTGTATTCATGACCGGTAGATGTATGTCTGTTAAGGATAAATCGTCGTGGTGTCTAACGTGCCACCATTCTGCTGCCTGGTCAGGCTGATAATGGTATGAAGAATCTGTGCAAACGTAAACTTAAGTGCGTCTGCTGAGGTTATAAGTCTGAAATGGTATTAAAACGATAAACTTACCCTAGAGTGGCTACTGAAAAAATTATTTATTTGGATTGTTTACGATTATTCATAATAAATTAACATAGTTTTCCCATCAGCAGAGCAGCAGTTTGGCTCTTTACAATAATTTTGCGATCGCGGTCAAATAAAACAGAGCTACAGACAGTTACCTCTGTACCTCGACTACTATGGCTTTGGATATATTCTTGAGAACGAGCATCAATAGTTTCGGCGATCGCACTGTAAACTTGGTTTACCCAATCACTGCCAGTGGAAGCATCAAGCGATCGTAAGTATATCAGTGCCGCTTCAGCTGTAGCGCTATTAAATACTACTTGGATATCTGACGACTTTAACCCAGCTAGGGCGCAGTGCGCTGCCAAGATTTCCCGGCGTCCATCAGCAAGGTGGTGATGAGTATGAAAAATCCCCCCAGCCAGTTTCATCAGTTTGCCGTGATAGCCAAATAATAAGATTTCTGTAACACCTAGTACATCAGCTTCTACCAACATTGGCCCAAGCCAGTTAGCAGTTTTTACTAATTTTTCGGGATCAATACCTAGTTTACGCGCCAAATCTAGGCCGTTCTCTCCGATACAAAATACCAAACTCTCAAAACGACTGGCTTTATCTTGTAACTCAGCCCGAAAAGCTGCAAGCTGATCAGGTGTACTCAAAGGCTGAGAAATGCCGCTTGTACCCAACAGCGAAAGTCCTTCAACAACACCAAAGGCCGCATTTGAAGTACGAACAGCAAGCGATCGCCCTTCCGGTAAAATAATTGTCACTGTAATTTTTTCTCCCGGTTCCAGCATCGGTTGCAAATTCGCTTGTAACAACTGATGAGCATAAGCATAAATAGCAGGCTTATCACCTGCATTCATCTGCCTACCAATCCCTTCCCCGCCTTGAATAATTACAGCTTCTTCCCCCTCTTCTCGCCATTCCACCATTGCCCAAATCGGTGTATCTCTAGTTAAGTCAAGATTATCACCAGGGTCACTGTGAGCGATCGCCAAAGCCATACTTTCAGATAGTCCTGCTACCTGTTCAATTGGGATTTCTGCAATTTGAGCTGGTTTAATTAAATCTACTGGTACTATGCTTAAGGGTTTGCGATCGTGTAACCAGTGTAAGGCTGCAACGGCAGCAGCACAGGCAAATACAGGGAGCGTGTATCCAGAACGGGACATTTTTTAAATTCAAAAGAATTCTTCAAAATTGTTCGCGCAGCGTCATTTAACTGATCAGTTGAAGAGAGTTTTTGATGAAGTGCTTGCTTTTTAGGCTCAAAAAGGCAATTAATAATTATTTGGTCAAAGGGGTAACTTTGCAATGCGATTTATCCACTCTTCTGCACAAGATACTGCCCAAATCAGCAGCAGTTCCTCAATAACAACTTCAATTAGTAGCTTTCTATAAACGATGATAACTCCTGAGCTTTGATTGCTGGTGATGAACTTAGCAAACTCTGATGGCATTGTTTTGCGATCATGGCTGACGAGAATATATCCTTGTTGTGCTGCTAGCTTCAACACTTCTGGATCTTTAACACCTTTCAACCCAGCAGCAAAGGCGGTTTGGAAATCAATTGAGGGTTCTCGTCGTAAAACCCCCGTTACGATTGCCTGATTCAAATCAGCATCAGCTTGATATCGAACGCTCACAAGTCTACCTGCTGTCTTACTGTCTTAGCCGCCATAAGCTTGTTGTACAAATCAGGATCAGAGGTTTGTAGGGGTTGGGGCATAGCATCAAATGCTGCTTCCTCGACTGCCAGATAAGCATCAATCTCAGCGCGATTAGCCAGATAAAAGGTGATCACTCCATAAACCTGTTCGAGTGTCAGCAACGGAAAAGACTGAACAATGCTTTCAGGCGATAACCCTTTTTGGAAAGCATAGACGATCGAGTCAAGGGAAATCCGAGTTCCTTCTACCCAATAAGCATCGTTTTGATACTCTACGTAAGATTTAGCTGCTAAAACTGGCATAAATTTACTTTGACTTTAACTGTCTCCAATCATAGAAGGATTCTGAATAAGCATGTATTTTGCTTAGGGACTTACGATAGTCTGCCTTTCAAGCAGGTCTTAAAAACGAAAATAGATTGAGCACTGTCCACTCTGTAACTCAGTGCAGCTTTATACCGCAATCACCAGTAAAGTAGTTTGGGAACTCTAACTCAGATATGGCTAAATTACGAATTAGTAATTAGTTAAACACCTACTTCTAACAATAGAGCCTGCATATCTTCCCAAGAGAGTCCTTGTTGAATATAACGAGGTGCTTCGGGATTGTAAGGACTTGCTATGCGGTCAATACTGATAATTGTTGCTTCATCTGCCAGCACAGGTACATCTGCATCAAATGCCGTGGGGCGCATCAAAGAACTGGAAAAGCCTTTAAAAATAACAATCTTGTCTTGTTCATCAGCAATTTCCACCATCACAACTAAGACTTCTTGCTGACGTTTAGCAGTATATTGTTCCAGTCGCTTACAAATGGAATTCATTCTTTGGATTTTGAATACTTCAGTAGTGCAGCGACGGTTACTGTTGTGTAGCTGAGCGTCCCTGCTTGCCCAGCTTTATCAGAACAAAGTAGCTTAAGTAGATTACATAAACTACTAAACTAATTATGGCAAGAAAGCCTAAGAACCCAGGCTTAGTATTAGGATGAAAGTATTCCTTGAATAGTAATGGGGCCTCGAACCAGAGGCGACAATAGGGAGCGCTTGCCACGTTTTGGGAAAAAGCACAACCTAAAAAAGGAATAAAAGCTAGTGCGCCCAATATACAATACACACTCATAGCCCAGCGCCAAGAGGTAAAAACCAGTTTCAACGCTCCGCTGGCTTGATACTCAATCTCATCGTTTAAATCTGCCCAGAACCACAGTGAAATGGGGATCAGTATTAGAGCCATCAATCCAGAAATAAAGCTAACTGGATATTGGGCAATCATTAAATAAACCGTGATTGCTAGTAAGCTTGATACTCGCCAGTAAATACCTAATAAGCGTTGTATCCCTTCCACCTTTTGCACAAATGCCCAAATTAAGAGAATTAGGGGAATAATCACGGCAAATAACACTGCCAGTCGGTAGTCAATCCAGATGAAAGGGCGAAGCCAAATATCATTCATAATTTTTCTCAGACGATAAATAAAATACTTTTAGCTAAAAGTGAGTATCAATAACTGCGATCGCTGTCAGCTATTAGCTAGCTAGTAGTTTATATATCTTACATAACAGTTTCATGAAACCAAACAGCCTAGAGGCTAGCCACAGTGCTGTGGCTATATCTAACCGATGACCAAAGAAAGGCAGTATAGGAGTTGACGCCGATGAAGGAGGATAATTTTACTGCTTCAAATTTCATCCCTCATTTCTCTGTTAAACAAAAACAAGCAACTAAAAGTTACTCAACTTAAATCTTGTTCTTAACATTTAGCAGTATTAAGGAGAGTTTCAAAACTCATCTTAATCTACTATGCATCCGGCACTTCTACACAAATCTCCATTTTTTAAAAGCTAGAGGTTTCTTTAGAAGAAAATCTTTAAACCTCCCAAATTCTTGAGGAATCACCAAGTTTACACTACTTGGGGATGATGATTTTGGGTAAGTGAGATATTGTGTGGGAGTAGCGTGAAGACTCAAGATATTAAGTAAATAGCTCTTAGTTGCTTGCCGACCAAACGAACAGAAAGTTCACCAACTAAATATCTAGTCTTCGTAAACCCGGCACTCAGCTGCCTCTGGGTTGTCATCACAATACTGTTCTAGAGAGTTTTTTGGCTTACTTTGGCGCTTGTGGGAAGCTTCGGCTTGTAATTCTTCTACTGCATCCCAAGCCGCAGCACACTCTGGTGAGTTGCTACCTGCCGCATCACAGACAGCACGAGCTTCTTCCACTTCTTCATGGATTTTTTCTTGGATGTCGCTGTTTGCTTTTTCTTGGATGTTGGTCATTGCTTTAGTCTCGTTGTGAGTTGTTAATACTAGTATAAAACTTCAAAAATGGCTATTTTGGGCTCTATGGCTCACCATTCTAATCACTTAGCTGATAAGTTAGTGTTTGAGCCTGATGATCCATATACTAATACAGCACACTGCCCCATCTATACTGCATTCACCTTTATCTTTTAAGATTTTGTGGAGCATAGTACTACAGATGAATAATCATACAATATATTTAGATGCATATATTAGGGAATAACAACTCCAGTTTCCTGGGATTAAGAGATATAAAGGGCTGGCGTCAACTCTTGTAGGATGCAATTGTTCTGAAAATAAAAAATCAAAAACTACTAACGTCAACAGAGAAAAAAGTCCAAAACTCATGGCAGACCAAATGCAGTGGGCAAACGCCCTATCAACCCGTCATTCTTTGGAAGCAGCTGTTACAGATGTGGTGGAACGAGCTGTCTCATCGTTAACAGCACCTCCAGATTTAGGGCTGGTATTTATTTCGTCTGCTTTTACAAGTGAGTATTCCCGACTCTTACCCTTGGTGGCTGAGAAACTTTCTGTACCAGTGCTAATTGGCTGTAGTGGTGGTGGTGTGATTGGAACAACAGTTAGTGGACAAACTCAAGAACTCGAAGCTGAACCAGCCATTAGCTTGACTTTGGCGCACCTGCCAGGGGTGAAAATTCAAGTTTTTCATATTATTGCTGAAGAATTACCCGATTTGGATAGTCCGCCAGATGCGTGGCTAGATTTGATTGGTGTACCACCATCACCGACACCCCAGTTTATCTTGCTGTCAAGTTCTTTCTCTTCTGGAATTAACGACTTATTGCAAGGGTTAGATTTTGCCTATCCTGGGTCGGTGATTGTGGGGGGGCAGGCTAGTGGCGGGGGTGTGGGTGGTAGGATTGCTCTATTTTGTAACGATCGCCTTTATCGTGACGGTACAGTTGGTATAGCTTTGAGTGGCAATATTGTTATGGAAACAATTGTCGCCCAAGGATGCCGACCAATTGGCAAACCATTGCAGGTAACAAAAGCCGATCGCAATATTATCCTAGAGTTGGATGAGCAAGTACCTTTAGTAGTATTGCGAGATTTAATTGCCAATCTCAGCGAAAAAGAAAAGACTCTAGCACAACACTCTCTGTTTGTCGGTGTGGCAATGGATGAGTTTAAGCTTTCTTTGCAACAGGGAGACTTTTTAATTCGCGGCATCCTGGGAGTAGATCCAACAGCAGGAGCGATCGCAATTGGCGATCGTGTCCGTCCCGGCCAACGCCTACAATTCCACCTGCGCGATGCCGAAGCCTCCGCCGAAGACTTAGAATTACTCTTACAAAGCTATCAACACCAACGAGACTCTGAACCCTCTGCCGTAGCTGCCTTGATGTTTTCCTGTCTGGGAAGAGGTGAAGGACTGTATGGCAAACCCAATTTTGATTCCGAGCTATTTAGGCGTTACCTGCAAGATATCCCCGTAGGCGGTTTTTTCTGTGGCGGTGAAATTGGCCCAGTTGGTGGCAGAACTTTTTTACACGCCTACACTTCAGCATTTGGGATTTGCCGCCAAATCAGCACTCCTTTCCAGTAAGAGTGTGGTGTTGTTGTCAATCAAATTCAGAGTTCCGCTAGTAGCGACGCCTGCGGTAGGCTGTGCCAATGCACTATATGTCTGAATATAGCGCCGCACTTCTAAGGGAAAATGAGGGCATTCAAAAACAGCATCCCCATTGGCAATAGTTGCCCAGAAGTCTCGCAAACTAGGAGCTAGTTCTTTTGCTTGGGATAATGTGAGGTTTAGGGGTGGATGAGTTAACAGCTTAACTATAAACGGGAAAGAGCGATCGCCCATCCACTGCCGCGATAACTGTTGCAATTCGGGAAAATCAGCTGTTGACTCTACCCTATGTGATAAAATTTGCAACCATTCTCTACCTAAGTTATCTCGATGAAACTCTAACACCCGATAAGGATGAGGATAGCTGACTAGAGAACCAGTGGTAATATCATACACTCCCTCTGAGCAAGCAATATCCTGAACATGTAAATGTCCGGTAAATACCAGCTTGACTCCATAATGTCGTAGCAACTGCAACAGTTCTGGTGCATTTTCCAACATATAGCGATTTCCGATAGGGTGACGCGATTGATTGGGCAAATGCTCAACAACATTGTGATGCACCATCACCAAGACCAATTCATCCCCAGCCGCCGCTAACACCTCTTCTAACCACCTTAGCTGTTTGGCATCCAAACGCCCCACCTGCTCACCTCGGTCATTAAAATAGTTAGAATTCAGTCCAATTATCCTCACTCCAGGTAACAACTGACGAGTGTAGTAAATTTGCTGTGGATTGTCATAGCCAGACTTAGAGTAATAGTAGGGGAAATCGGCAAAAGCAATTGATTGCTGATTTGCCATTGGCACAGGAACGTCATGATTACCAGGAACAACATAGACGGGAAAAGGTAGCTGGGTTAATCGTTGTTGTAACCAAGTATGGTTTTCCGGTTCACCATGCTGAGTTAAATCTCCTGGAAGCAACACGAAATCTAAATCGAGTTGTGTTAAATGTTCTAATACACTTTCAAATGCTGGGATACTAACTTCCACCAAATGAAAACGGCTAGGATGATTCCAGATTGTGTGGGGAAGCGCAAGATGTAAGTCACTTACGATCGCAAAGCGAAAATTGAGGGTCATTGATTTAATAAAATGTTAAAAGTAGAGGGTTAAAACAACTCTTTTCCAAAGAGTATAACCTTTGCTTTGTTTCCCTGCTGAGTAACGTGTCTACTTAACATTTATATACATTGAAAATTGATTACACAGTATAGTATACCTTAACATCACCGCAGTTATAAACGTCGGAAGAGAGAGTTGAAGCGTCTCTCAAAATTAAAAATTAAGTAAACCTATTTTCTACATTTTGACCGCTAATTCCTTGATGGTACAAACCTCCAGATTTATCTATGGAATCAATCAAAAATCTAAAATTTCATAAATTCTTATTAATGGTACAAGCCCCTGGATTTATCTGTGAAATCAATCAAAAATGTAAAAATAAATAGATGGTAACTTGTCAGTTATGGCAATATGTAATCGTTTTTCAAGTTGAGTATAGTTTTTGGTTTGTCAAATTGATAAGGGAGAATATCAGGGGGCGAGACTCGATTCAAGCTCAGAGGATCACAGGAAATTTTTACGTAGAGGAGAGTAAATTTTGGCAACTGTCCGAGTCCGCCAACATGTTAACCCACTTGCCAACAAGTATCAAACGCCAGTAAGTCCCCTGGAATGGGAAAAAGTTTATGCAAAGCCAAACCAACCGCTACATCTAGATATTGGCTGCGCCAAGGGACGGTTTTTATTGGATACGGCAAAGATAGAATCCAACTGGAATTTTCTCGGTTTGGAAATTCGGGAACCGCTGGTAGCAGAAGCGAATAAGTTGCGTTTTGAATTGGGTTTAACAAATCTGCACTATTTGTTTTGCAATGTGAATAACTCATTACAATCGCTTTTATCTTCTCTGCCCACAGGAACTTTGCAGCGCGTTACTATTCAATTTCCAGATCCTTGGTTTAAAACTCGCCACGCTAAACGTCGTGTAGTGCAACCAGAATTAGTGGCGGAATTAGCTAATTATCTCGTAGTTGGGGGAATTGTATTTCTCCAATCAGATATAGAATTTGTGGCTGTGGAAATGCGCGATCGCTTTGCTGCTCACCCAGCTTACCAGAGCAACACAGAAGAATGGCTAGCAGAAAATCCGCTACCAGTCCCTACAGAACGAGAAACAAGCGTCATGTCGCGAGGTGAGCCTGTTTATCGAGCTTTATTTGTCCGGCGAGAAGTTGTGAATGAGGAATAATTACAAAATACGTTAGAAGGACGAATGCAGGCGATCGCGCTGTGTTAAATGATCACTAAAAAGAACATTTGACCAAATTATGCAGATGTGCCAAACGCCAACAAATGACAAACAATGATTTTATCGGGCTAGTAGCCTCCTATATCTACGCCTTTGGCCTGCTGATCATTGGCGAGGGACTGCGTAGACTGTTTGGTGTCCAACCAGATTTGACGCGCAAAGTGATTCATGTTGGTGCAGGGATGTGGGTTTTCGGCGTCTTGCTGCTATTTAACAACTGGAAAATCGGAATTATACCCTTTGCTACGTTTATCGGACTTAATTACCTGTTTTATCGCTACAGACTTGTCGGTGCAATGGATACCGAGGACAGTTCACCCGGCACAGTTTATTTCGCTGTCTCAGTGACATTGCTGTTCGGGTCACTGTGGCGACCAGATGGGCCGATAGATAGCGCCCCAATTGCTGTAGCTGGGATAATGGCGATGACCTGGGGCGATGCTTTAGCAGCATTAATTGGTAGGCGCTTCGGGCAGCATAAATATCAGGTAGGAAATTCTGTACGTTCTTGGGAAGGTTCAGCAGCAATGTTTGTAGCGAGTACAGGGGCCATATTCTTGGTACTGTTGCTGCTACCTGGTTCATCTCTTAGCCCTCTAGCAACGCCTTTAGTTTTAGGACAAGCCTTTTTAGTGGCTCTAGTAAGTGCTACTTTCGCAACTCTAGCTGAAGCAGTTTCGCCTCACGGCACAGATAACCTCAGCGTGCCACTAGTAGCAGCAGGGGTAGTGTGGATTGTAATGCAGCTTTTTTGACTTGAACAAGTGCTGAGAGGGAGATGAGGAGCAGGGGGAGCAAAGTTTTTATGTTTGTTAACGAGTATCAAAGATTCGTCCGCGAATATCAAAGATTCATCCACGAATATCAAAGATTCATCCACGAATATCAAAGATTCATCCGCGAATATCAAAGATTCGTCCGCGAATATCAAAGATTCATCCACGAATATCAAAGATTCATCCACGAATATCAAAGATTCGTTAATGAAGTTTTGAGCCTCATTAACGGTGTCCTTAGCTCCATTGACGAGTATCAAAGACTGATTATTGCATTCCAAAATCCCCTGCTCCCCTGTCCCTCTGCTGCAACACGGTTCAGGAAGAGACGTTGCAATGCAACGTCTCTACATGGTCTATCTGTCACTCACAAATTCCAATTGCGGCGGAAATAGAAGAAACCTTCTAGAAACTCTTGCAAAGCAGTGTTGCTATTTAACCTTTGCTTACTCCACTCTCTTGCAGTTTGTTCCAGAATTTCTGAGAAACTGGGATAGACGGGAGATAAATCTGCTAGATGCCTGACCTTAATTTTTTGGGACATTGCCAAGGCAATCAAATTAATTAACTCCCCAGCTTCTATCCCCAATATTGAAGCTCCCAAAATTTCACCGTTACGTAGCACAATTAATTTACAGATACCAGTGGTTTCGTCCCGCAGTTGGGCTGCTGCGACTGTTTTAAAAAATTGCCGCAAAACTAAAACTTCATCTCGGCTAAATTGGCGTTTTGCTTGCGCTTCTGTCAAACCCACTTGCGCCAGCATTGGCTGAGAAAATATCGCCCAAGGAATGCATCGATAGTTGACTTTGAGCCTGGGGAAAAAGAGGGCATTTTTCAGAGCGATTTTCGCTTCACAATTAGCGATATTGGCAAAGTCATAACCACCAATTACATCACCACAAGCATAAATACGCTGGTTAGTAGTTTGCAGTTTATCATTCACCACTAAGCGACGCTGATGCCATTTCACGCCTACTGTTGCCAAATTTAGGGATTCAAGATTTGGTTGTTGTCCAGTTGCTACTAAAATCTCATCAGTTTCAATCGCTTTATCTCCTGCCTGTACCCACTTTTTATCCTCAATTCGTCTGACCTGAGTTACTAGTTTTTCTGTGAGTACGCGCACGCCATCGACTTCCAACTGTGCTTGAAGTAGTACGGCTATTTCGGGATCAATATGAGGCAGAATATAAGGATATTTGACTATCAACGTGATGCTACAACCTAACTTTGCTAAAGTTTGAGCTATTTCAATACTTTGAGGAATACCACCGATAATTACCCAATTTTTAGGTAATGTCCTTCCATTTAAAGATTGCCAAATATCAGATAGGGTAAGGTAGCCAGTGGCTTGCAATCCGTCAATCTCTGGAATCGCTGGACGAGAACCGCCAGCTAGCAAATAGGTACGTGCGCGTAGTGGGCGATTGTTGACGACAAAAGCTAGTTGAGGTGAGGATTGAAATTGACCTTTGCCAACGATAACGTCAACACCCTGCGCGGCTAGGATGGCGGGAGAATTGTGTTCTTGGATATTTGAGACAACGCCGTGAGCGTACTGCATTGCTTCTTGCCATGCCACGTATCTGTCGCATGTTTGTGAACTATCAAAGCATGTGCTGTGAATACCAAAACCAGCTACATCACCTCTATTCTGCGCGAGGTTGCTAATTTCGTTGATAGCCTGATGATAAATGAATCCGTAATTTACTTGGGATTCGACCAAGGCAACTGTGGCGCGTAGTTGGGTCGCAGCAAGGGCAGCATAGTGTCCAGCAAGACTGCCACCGAGAATCACGACATCGTAGTCATTGGTCATTGGAAAATAAGAAATCACTAACAACTAACATTAAGGGCACAACAACGCCTATCAACTGACAAAAAACTCCTTACTCCTGACTCAGCACTGACTGTAGTCCTGCTAGTAAGCGCTGATTATCGGACTCATAACGTACAGCAACCCGGAAAAAGCGATCGCCCAGTTCTTTAAAACTAAGGCAATCGCGGATTAAAATCTGGTGATGCTTAAGTAATAGCTGCTGCAACTGCGAAGTAGACTGTTTTGATTCAACCAGTAAAAAGTTAACAGCACTTTCTTGGGGATGCAATCCTGAAATTGAGGTTAAACCCTGAAAGAGTTGGCTGCGTGCAGGTGGTAGCCATGTCCAGGTTTGCTGTTGAAACTCCGTATCTTGGATTGCCGCAATTGCAGCCGCAGCCGCCAGTGTGTTTATAGGCCAGGGGTCGCGCCATAGCTGCCATTTCGACAGGCGGTCGGGGTGAGCGATCGCATATCCTAACCTTAGTCCTGGGAGACTGTAGAATTTCGTTAGCGATCGCAATATTACTAAATTCGGATATTCCTGCACCACAGAAATCAGACTTTGTTCCTCATCAGGAGACAAAAAATCCATAAACGCCTCATCCACCACTACCAAAGCGAACTCCTCTAAGTAGGGCAAAATTGAGTCGCGCGAAAATAGCTTCCCCGTCGGATTGTGTGGATTATTCAGCAACAGTCCTTTGTCAGCAATCAATGACGTAGACGCCTTAGCGGCTTCCCGCAGGGTATGACTAATGACTAATGACAAAGGACACTCCAGAACTTTAGCGTTGTACGCTGCCAGGGTTCGGTAGTAGTCGCCAAAGGCTGGAGTGATTAACATTGCTGCGGCTAATTGCGCTAATTCTCTACCTGCTAAAGTAAGTAATTCTGCTGAGCCATTACCCGGCAGAATCCACTCAGGCGGCAGTTGATGGAAGTGACTGAGAGCTAGTCTCAGTTCACTGTAATTTGGATCTGGATAGTGCTTAAGATTACCAATTTGGGACTGAATAGCAGCGATCGCGCTATTTGGCGGCCCCAACGGGCTGATGCTAGCAGAAAAATCCAGAATAGCATCACGGGGACAGCCAGCCAGTGCTGCTGCCCAGGCTAAATTTCCCCCGTGTGCTGGTTGCCGCATCAAAAAAAGATTCCCAAAGACAGAACCTATGATTTTGGGGGTGCTACCCTTTCTCTAAACAGCTTTCCTGCCGAGAAGGCAGGCACTTTTGTTGCTGGAATTTCCATTTTCTCATTTGTTTTTGGATTTCGACCTTCACGGGCTTTACGTTCCCGTGATTCAAACGAACCGAATCCTACTAGCGTTACCTTATCGCCAGAGGAAACAGCTTCGATGATCGTTTCTAAAGCGGCTGTTAAGACTGCATCGGCTTGTTTTTTGGTAACACTAGCCTTTTCAGCTACAGCATCAACTAATTCACCTTTGTTCATAATGAGACTCCTTGAGGTTTATTTGAGATTCTCTACGGATGTACTTGATACATCTTTACTAAAATCTCTGTTTGGAGAAATACAAAAGTCATCCTTTGGGAGTATTTTTACTCAAGATCGCTGTAAATCCCATCGGCTCGACTTTTCAATGAATCATTCTAAGGTGTTGTAGCCTGTAGTGGATAGATGAAACCATTAATTTATATAGATTTCAGGATTTTTTGTAATTTTAGGGTGGTTGTTTCACTAAAAACACCAAAAAAGTAGGAAAAAATACCTAGTAAAAACCCCTGTTGCCAGAAAAACAGAGAAGTGAAGAGTGGAGAATAGGAGATAACTGGTCAGGGTTTGTTAGGTTTAATTACTCATATAAAAGTTTTATTAACTAGATTTAGCAGTTTTTCTAAAATCCAGTCATGAGTTCAATAAAATATTTCCTGCTATCTGAAAATTTAAATACGAATATAGGTCTGCGATCGCAACACTGCTCGCTATACATTTACACTAATTTCTATAATCGCTTCACCTTGTCGCAGGCGCTCTTTAGCATCTGGAAATGTAGCCCTAAGAATCTGCCGGAGGTTACGATTTGTAACGTTGCCACAAGTTAGCCAAAGAATTTGTGGAGGTGTCCATAACCGACAAGCTAAATCAACAAAATCACTATCTTTCGTCATAATGAATGCGAAAGCTGCACACGCTGCATTAAATATTTCTGCGTCTTTAGCATCTCGTAAGCCTAAATCTCTCAAAGCTGTAGCATTAACTGCAAAAGTACTGGTTAGCCAAACTGCCAAGGTTGGAGGTAGCTGAGCATCAATTCAGATATTCATGCAGTCAATCGAGGAAAGTCTGTCCGTCGTGCTGCAAATAACAAACAAGCTTGGATGTCTTCTGGCTCCAAATCAGGAAAATCCTCCAGAATTTCGGCTGGACTGACATTTTCAGCCAGCATCTCTAAAATGTCACTAACACGGATTCGCATTCCTCGAATACAGGGGCGACCTCCACATTGCCCAGGATTTTGGGTAATCCGACTCATTAAGGTAGATTTAGTCATCGTTTTACTGTTCCCTACCAGAAATTTCCTGTCGCACCCAAGCACGAAAAGCACGGGTAGTAGCAATTTCCCCATCTTTTCTAGCCTGTTGAATAAACCGGGAAATCTCCTTGACTAATAAAGGCGTAAAAGTAGGCTCGCTATTTTAGGTAATGTAAATATATTAAATCGCCTTGCTGAAGTTGAAAACAGTTTAATTTCAACCTGTGTCATTGTGCATGGAGAATTAATAGATATAGCTGCACGTTCTTAAAGGCAACAAAGTAATTTAGCATTAGTAACAAATTTTATTAGAGGTATTTACATTTATAATAGACCTCTTGCAAAAGTCAGAAAGCTATTAATGTCATTCTGACCAGAACGTAGTGGAGGGTTCGCTTAGCGTTCCGCAGGAAAGAATCTCCGAGATGTTTCGCTCCGCTCAACATGACAATTTAAGCATTTATGCAAGAGGTCTAATATTGATCAGCAAACTGCTAATACTTATGGGCAACTTAAAGCTGCTTTATTCAATCAATTTGCACCAACAGAAAAAAGTAAGCGCAGAAAAACTAAAATAACTGATTTAGGTTTTGGTGAAAATGACTTGTGGATTGCTGCAATCGCTCTGCGACAAAATATTACCATTGTCTCAGGCGATCGCGATTTTCAGCGAATTAAACAACTAATACCAAGTTGAGAAAAATAGTATTTTGTCATACTGAGCGAAACGTAGTGTAGCGTTCTCGGAGCGTCTCGTAGAGAAGTATCTGGTGAGAGTCTGAACAAGAAGATCCCTGACTTCTTAAAAAAGTCGGGGATCTGAACCTTTGCCAAAGGTGACTTATCTACCTACTCATCATCTCTATTACCTCGCCGGAGCCTTTAATCCACGACGTTCCAGGATTTGCCGCACCTGTGGACTGGGAGTGTAATTATAGCCATAAGCGGAGTTTTCTGTGTCATCCATAATCTGAGGCGTGAGCAATACAATTACCTCTTTACGCTGATTATCTCTATTTGTTTGTCTAAATAATGCTCCAATCAGCGGAAGATCACCCAAAATGGGAATCTTGGAGACAGTTGTCCGGTCTTCATCTTGAATGATACCGCTGAGAATCAGTGTTTGTCCATCTCGCAAGCGAACTAAACCAGAATTTAGTGAACGTTCAGATACCAAAAATATTCTTTGACTACCTTCTCCTACATTAATATTCTCTGAAGATTGCGGTGCTTTAACAATTGGAGCGACAGATAAAGAAACAAAACCATTATCGTCAATTCGATCAATTTTGACAGCCAAGGTTAATCCCACTTCTGCTTTCTCAGTGGTAATTGTTTGCGTGGAAATATCATCACCACGAGTTATTTCGTTCTTAATGTTTCCCACCACTTCTTGGGTCAGCTTAACATTAGCCGTTTGACCTTCTTGTACAATTAAGGTTGGATCAGTCAAAATCTTGGCATTGCGATTTTGCACTTGAGCTGTCAAATTAGCAAGAAAGCGTCTGGGAAAAGAACTGGGGCCGTTAAAATTTAGATTCGCCGAACCATTCTCATTGGAAAAATAGGTGTTATCAACACCAAATGAAAAGCTAGTACTAAGGTCATCAGTTTTATTTAGGTTAACATCAACAATTTTGACGTTAACTGCTACCTGACGACGACGGATATCAAGCTGAGTGAGTTGAGCCATTGCAATCTCAATCAGCCGGGGAGGGCCAATCAAAGTAAGGGAGTTGGTGCGCTCGTCTCCTAATGCCTGTAAACCTCTGAGTAAAGGTTTTGAGTCTTGATAGTCTGCTCGTTGAGTTTCTAATCTGGTTTCTGTGGTTGTCTGAGTTTGGGTGATAGGGGTAGCTCCAGCAGCCACGGGTACAGCATTAACGCTAGTAACAAGTCGCTCGCGACTAATAGCACTTTCTGCTCCCAGCCCAACTAAATAGTTCAGGGCGACTCCCACTGTTACCTGATTAAGTCGCAGGCTACGCATAACCATGTCACGAGTCGCATTAGGCAGTTTAGGCCCGACAAAAATTGTGCGACCGCTGCGGTTAGCTTCTAGACCACTCAGGCGCAAGATGTAGTTAAACACATCTTGCACTGGCTCGTTTTCTATATCTAGGGAGATTGTCGAACCATCACCCCCGGAAGTGGGTTTACCTTCACCAGATGACGCTCCTGCGGTTTCGCCTCCGACATAAGCCAGGTTTAAATTAGCAGCACGGGCAAGCAGTGATAAAACCTCGCGCACTGGAGCATCTCGCAGCACCAGGCGGGGTACACGTTCCTGAGTTGCCAAATCAACAGTGCTAGGAGAGGCATCTGTATTAGAAATAGCAATATCCCCTACTGGTGGGGCGACGGCTCTAGGCAAGAAAGGTGGAGCTTGACTTACAGGTTGACCAGGGCCCGCGGCTTGTGCAGGTGTGCCGTCAATCGTGACTTGTGGGTTAGGAACAAGAACGTCTGGCTTTTGACCTGGTTGAGCTGGGGCGGGAGGCGATGCTGTTGGTGTTGGAGGTGTTGGCGTTGTTTGTGTTGGTCTTGGTGTTGGTGCTGATGCTGTAGTGCCTGCGGATGGGCTAAAGCTGAGGCTAATTCCATTTTGCTTTCGCACCACAGGTTGAGTGTCGGGAGCGTTGTTACTACCAGTGACCATCACCCGGATACTATTGGCATCTAATTGACTAATTTCGACGGAGGTAATTCCTGGAGATGGGTTGTCTTGGCGGAAACTATTACCTTGTGGTAAACGTAGTTGAGTATTAATAATATCTGCGACTAAGGCTTTGCCTCTTTTTGTAGTGAAAACTTGCGGGCGCGAGCCTGATGAAGTTTTCAAAACAACACTAATGCCACCACTAACTGGATTTAACTGTACGTCAGTAATTTGAGTAATTTGTGCCAACACTGGTTGAGCTGCCAAAAATACAAAAGCGGTAGCACCCAAAATTAAACTGTTACCGTGAAGCTGTTTCACAGTTCATTCCTCACTTAATAAAACCTTGTTAACCAATAATCTTTGAGTAGTTATGCCGCTATGAGTGCTGAGTATTTGATGTTTGGCAGCATTCTCAATTAGCAACCTCGCCCGCCTAGAACTCAAGTTCTGGGCTAATAGCTTAAGTCTACTCAAGTAGACTGAAAAGCAAGTCTGGAAAGAATTCAGTCCTCTTCAGAGGACTTTTGCTATGAGCTATAGATTATAAACCTATGGTGGTTGTTGCGATTGTTTATTGTTACTTCTTGGGCACAGGTTTAGCTGCTGCTATATCTTCTGGAGTAAGTGGCATCAATGCCTGTAGCTGGAAGGATGTATTGATTGATGCAGGGCCAGACCGCACCACCACCGTTCTATCTGCTAAAACCCTAGTTTCTGCTGGAACTAAGGTTGATTGATAGTCTCTAACTATCAATAAAGGCTGTAAGCGCTCAATGTTACGAATTATCGATTGTGTTTGTTCATAAGTTCCAGAAATTTCAATATTGACACTGCTACGTTTAAGCTTGCCATCGACTTGTGTACCCAGAGTTCCATCGGTAATCGGTTCTGGTTTCTGTGAAGCTGGTACATACTTCTTCAGTTTGGCTCTTTCTGTATTGAAAGAAATTTTTTGAGCATTGCCAGACTCGACTAAGCGATTCATGTCGAGCAGTAATGTATCTAAGGTTTTCTCGTTAGCAAATAAACCTAAAACCTGGATTTTTTGCTGCTTTGCCTGTGCTAGCTCGTCTTTTACTTTGTCAATCTGTTTGAGGCTGGCTATTTTTTGCTGAATTTGCCCTTGCAGTTCGGCGCTTTTTGCTTGCTGCTGCTGATAGTTTTCCCAAGCTGGCATCACCAGGTTGAATAATATATAAGCTGCTGCCGCTAAACCAAAAACTCCTGCCAAAATGCCTATGATTTTGGGTGTGAAGCTAATGCCAAAGACAACGGGGTAGGATGGCGCTGCTGAGTCAAATTCACCGCCATGTTCTGCAAAATTTAAATCATCACTTATCGTCATTTTGAAATGACTCCTGTTTGTTGCATACTGCGAATTCGAGCCACTAGTCCTACTGTGCCTTTTTGCTCCAACTCTCGGATTAACTCCGAAGCTGGGACGTCATTCATACTCGATTGAATAGTGTATTTAACTATTTGGGGTGGCTTAATTGGTATGGCAGTAGGAGATCTCACAGCATTTGGTGGTATTGGCGCATCTACTAAGGTTGCTGTGATAATTTTGCTTTCTGAGGACTTTAAGAACTGAGACTGTTGCAGAGTTAATAAGAAATCGTTGACATCGTTATAGGAGCGAGCCAATCCAGTAATTTCTAATCCTCCAGCAGGATTGCTTGGTGGCTGCCCTTGTGCTGCTGGAGTAGGTAGGGTTTGCTTGACATTCTCAATTTGCACTGATGCTGGTATGCGATCGCGCAAATCTTGTAACATGGCTGACCAAGGACGAATTTGGTCAAACACAGTAACCAAAGCTTGCGTTTCCCCTTTAATTGCGGTTGTCTCTGCTTTGATTTTGTTAATGTTTCCTATTTCTGTATCTAATCTCTTGTTTTCCTGGTCTAGTTGTGCTATTGTCCCCTCTAATTCAGTAATTTTCGCTTGCAAAAACCACCAACCACCTGCCACCAGAAGTGGAAGACACACACCTAGACCAACTCCCACATACGCGGGTGTTAAATTCCCTGTGGGAAGTGTTAGTCCTTGCTTCTTGTCGGGCTTTTTCTGATACGCTGGGCGGTCTTTAAGAAAGTTAACATCAAGACTGTACATGTTCTCACACCAACTAAGATAAATACATGGTTTGAGAATTCTCAAACAGGGTGATTGTCAAAATAGACAATCCAAAATTTTTATCCCACCTCCCGCATTCCTAAACCGAGCACGATCGCTAAACCAGAGCGTTGCACTTGCGGATATTTATCGTTGTCAACTTCTAAGGACAAAGAACCAATGGGATCTATTTGGGTAGTTGGCAAGCTCAATCTTTGCGTAAAGAACTCATCTAGCTGTGAAAGTCCGCCTCCTGGCCCAGCTAGGATAATCTGCGCTACCTCCAAATTTTCACTCTGATTGAGGTAAAAATCGATGGAACGGCGTAGTTCATCTGTTAGTTCTGCCAATACTCTGACAATGGCCGCCATCCCAGGATCGATTCCAGTAACCCCAGTTTTGCCGCCATCTACGGGAGTTGAGGGAATGGTCATTCCCTGCAACATTTCCATATCTCGTGATGTAGGTAAGCTCATAGCCCTTGCTAGAGCAGTTTGCAGTTGATAAGTGCCAATAGGCACAGTGCGCGAAAATTGCGGCACTCCGTTAACAATGATGGCAATTTCTGTACTATCGAACTCTATATCAACTAATACCGCTGCTTCTTGCGGCCCAAATTGCCGCAATTGATCGCGAATAGTCCGAAGCAGAGCAAAACTGTTAATTTCTAAAACATCAATTTGCAATCCTGCCTGCTCGAATGTACTTATATAGGTATCAGTCACCTCTTTGCGGGTGGCAACTAGAAGTACCTGTACTTTTTCGATACCATCCTCGTCTACAAAGTACCCAAGTTTCTGATAATCTACATCAGCTTCTTCGCGGGGATAGGGTAAATACAAACCTGCTTCATGGTTGATCACCATTTCCCGCAGTTCTTTATCATCTAACTCTGCCGGTACGGGTATCAAGCGGACAATAGAATCACGCCCTGGTACAGCAGTAGCTACGCGAGAGGCTTTGATTTTACTCTCAGCAAGCGCTTGTTGAATTAACTGCGCCATTGCTGGAGGGTTAGTAATTTGACCATCGGTAACTACGCCTTCTGGAACTGCTACTGATGTAAAGGCTTCTATTTTTAAGCCTTGACGTTGTTTGCGTAGCTGAACTATATTTACCCGTTCTGGGGCAAGTTCAATGCCAACCCCTTTATTAGATTTGCCAAACAGACTATTGAAGCTTTTAACCACAGTTGTGCCTGCTAGACTGGTAAATTGAAAATTTAATGTAGAGATGCGATGGATCACGTCTCTACTGGTAATCGATTTAGCTTATAATCTCGACAATTTTGCATAAGATTTTCACCCCGAACAAGCGTAAAAATACTGGTAAGATGATTCAATTGCGAAAATTCAAACAACTTGCTGCTTGGGCACTACTTGGTTTATTTACCAGTTGGATTGTAAGTTGCAGCACAGGTAACGTTGCTACAAGCACAAAACAGGCTGCTTCAGGAGCAACAACTGTTGAGTTTTGGACGATGCAACTCCAACCGCAATTTACCAATTACTTCCAAAGCCTGATTACAAATTTTGAATCGAAAAACTCAGGTATAAAGGTTAACTGGGTAGATGTACCCTGGGCGGCAATGGAGAACAAAATTTTAACAGCTGTCTCAGCAAAAACGCCACCTGATGTTGTTAACCTCAATCCAGGTTTTGCTTCCCAACTCGCCGGTAGAAATGCCTGGTTGGATTTGAATACAAAAGTCCCAAATGAAGTTCGTTCCTCCTATCTGCCGAATATTTGGAAAGCAAGCACACTCAATGGCAAGAGTTTCGGGATTCCCTGGTATCTCACCACAAGGCTAACCATTTATAACACTGATTTATTAAAACAGGCAGGTATCAATAAATCACCCGCAACCTACGCAGAATTGGCACAAGCAGCGCAACAAATTAAAGATAAGACTGGCAAATATGCCTTTTTTGTGACTTTCGTTCCGCAAGATTCCGGTGAAGTGTTGGAATCGTTTGTGCAGATGGGAGTAACTTTAATTGATACTGACGGTAAAGCAGCGTTTAACTCTCCCCAAGGTAAAGCAGCGTTTCAGTATTGGGTGGACTTGTATAAAAAGGGGTTGCTTCCGAAAGAGGTATTAACGCAAGGACATCGCCATGCGATCGATTTATACCAAGCTGGAGAGACGGCGTTTTTAGCTTCAGGGCCAGAGTTTCTCAAAACGATCGCCAATAATGCCCCAAAAATTGCTCAAGCTTCCGCGATCGCACCTCAACTTACTGGTGATACAGGGAAGAAAAATGTAGCTGTAATGAACATAGTTATTCCCCGCGAAACCAAAAACCCTGACGCCGCTGTTAAATTTGCTCTATTTGTCACCAATGACGAAAATCAGTTAGCCTTTGCCAAAGCTGCAAATGTCCTTCCTTCTACAGTCAAAGCACTATCTGACAGCTACTTTAAAGATGTCCCGGCTACTGCTTCTACAGTAGAAAAGGCCAGAGTGATCACTGCTCAACAACTGCAACAAGCAGAAATATTAACTCCTACTTTGAAGGATTTCAAAAAATTGCAAAAGGCAGTTTACGAGAACTTACAAGCCGCAATGCTAGACCAGAAGACAGTAGATAAAGCTGTAGAAGATGCGGCGCAAGAGTGGAATCAAAGGTAATTCGTAATTCGTAATTCGTAATACTCGCGCCAGGCGGGAGAAGCAAGCTACGTAATTCGTAATTATGATTTACGAGTTATGCTTGTGTTTGCAAAAATTCTCCTACTAGATAAAGCGAACCACATAGGACGATTAAATCGTTTGTGGTAGCTGTTGAGGTTGCAGAATTTAATGCTGTGAATAAATCTGGATGTATTTGGCGATCGCTTAAATTTGGACAGAGGTTGTAAGCTAGGCTGGCTAGTTTGTGTAGATCGGCGGAGGTTCTTCCCGGCCAAGGTTCTACTGGTATTGGTACTAAGTAGAGGCGATCGCCTGGGCGCAATAATGCAGCAAAAATATCAGCGTGATCCTTGTCAGAGAACATTCCCATAACCCAATGTATGGGCTTGTTGTTAACTGTGTTTAAGCTATCGATATACTCACGAAGAACTTTAGCCGCCGCTGGATTATGAGCGCCATCAAGTAATAATTTATGGTTTTTCCAGGTAGTCCATTGCATCCGCCCTAACCATTGAGTTTTTGCCATACCTTGAACGATCGCTTCTTTTGAAATCTGCCAACCTTGCTGTTGGATAACTTCTAAAGTAGCTAAAGCCAAAGCCGAATTACTCAACTGAATTTGTCCTGCTAATGGTAAAGGATACTTAATAAAGTGATGGGCTAGTTCTCCCTGCTCCCCTGCTCCCCCTCCTTCATATTCCGCCCATCCTGGGGCGATTTGGCGAGAAGGCTGAGGCTTAAAAATTGGGCATTGTAATTCTAAAGCACGCGATCGCACGACTTTTTCGGCATCCGGTGGCAACAGTCCAATTACAACAGGACATCTAGGTTTGAGAATACCAGCTTTTTCTCTAGCAATCTCAGCGACAGTAGAACCAAGTTGCTGCCAGTGTTCGCGGCTGATAGAAGTTATGACAGTAACTAAAGGTTGCAAACAGACATTAGTAGCATCTAAACGACCTCCTAATCCCACTTCTACCACTGCTATATCAACTTGCTGCTGAGCAAAATACAACCAAGCCGCTGTTGTAATTACCTCAAATTGAGTTGCAGGCTCATCACCCGCACGAATAGCTGCTTGGACTTTTTCTAATAATTGGCTCAATTCCTCAGAGGGAATTGGCTGTTCGTTGAGACAAATGCGTTCCGTCCAATCGACTAAATGGGGAGAAGTGTAGCGCCCTGTACGATAACCAGCCTCGGTCAGTATAGAGGAAAGATAAGCACAGACCGAACCTTTGCCATTCGTACCAGCGACATGAATTACTGGAACTTTGAGATGGGGATTGCCGAGCTTTGCTAACAATTTCACAATGCGATCAAGTCCTAGATGGACACCAAAGCGTTGAAAGGGTTGTATTACAGAATCGATATCCACGATTGGCGATTGGGGAAGTAGAGGAGCAGAGAAGCAGGGTAAGAGAATAATTAATCACAAAGCGCAAAGTCTGAGCCAAAGCTTCCTTGGATCAGAACTTTGTAAGAGAGGACTAATGACTCATTGACTAATTATGAACAAAACCGACTGTTTCGGTAAAGAGAAACAATCGGTTAAAAAATGATGATATTGAATCGAATTTAACAGTTATCAGTCAAGATAATTGGCTTTAAGGAGAACCACTAAGGAGGGCGATCGCGCCAACTAAAAACTAATAACCCAAAGCCAATAAGTAGCAAGCGCTATCTGGCAGTTTTAAATCCTCCACCATACCCCTTGATAACTGTTTACTGTTTACTGTTTACTGATTTAAGCTTCTCTATCCAAAAAGCCTTGAATTTGTCTTAAAGCCGCAGCGCCAATATTAAACACTGCCCAACCAGCAGCAATGGCGATTGGTGCTAAAACGATCGCTATACGGAAATCAATATCCATGTCTAGAACCCCTCTGCTAAGTAGAAATTAAACTTTTGTCAACTCTTCTCATTTTTATTTTTAGCTGAAGTGGGCAATTTTTCCAAATCAATGTGTAAAGAATGTTTAAAGTAGAGGTCAAGAGTAGAGACGCGATTAATCGCGTCTCTACAAGGGTCAAGAGGCAAAGGGGATGACTTACTCTAACTGCTCCCCTGCTCCCACTCGCCCCTACAACTAGGTCTTGTTAAAACCGAGATCAGTCCCCTGACCGGCATGAACCAAAGCTAACTTTTGGTAACGTTGAGCGTGTTCGATTAATTCTGCGGCTTCAACTTCTGTTACTTGACGCTGCACTTTGCCAGGAACGCCAACTACAAGGGACATAGGCGGTATATTCTTAGTAACCACAGCACCAGCACCTATAATGCTACCAGTACCCACTCGTACCCCGTCTAAAATCACTGCGCCAATGCCAATCAAAGTTCCACGTTCAATGTAGGCGGAATGCACCACAGCGCGATGCCCTACAGTAACATGATCTTCTAAAATTGTTGGAAAACCAGGATCACCATGTAGAATTGCTCCATCCTGTATATTTGTGCATTCGCCAATGTCAATACGCTCTACATCTCCCCTAACTACTGCTCCATACCAGATGCTCACCCCTGCTGCTATTTTTACAGAGCCGACTACAACAGCATTAGCTGCGACGAAGGCAGCTTGAGAAAAATCGACAGATGTCCAGTAAGAAGCGGTAGACACGATAGAATATGAATATGGTACCCAGGAACACTGGAGAAACTCCAACCATTGAGGCTGGTTGCACAACCAGAATATCACAGCGTCAAGCCTCTACGCTGAGGCAAACACTAGTGAAAAATGTTCCTGCCGCAACTCCGTATCCGTGCAGCAGTGAGCAAGTAACCTAAAGTGACGGAGCCGAAGTGTAAAATCCAACCCATTGGTGCTGGTGAAGACAAAACTATGTTTGTACGCACTTCATGATGAATCCAGGCTTGCAGTACCCAATATTTGGCCCTGAAATACAGTGTCCCCATTGTCGCCAGACTATTCCGGCGCTGACACTAACAGATACATATTTATGTCCGCGTCATGGCGCTTTTGAAGCTAATCCCAAAAACGGAGAATTGATCCATCTCCAGTCTGGGCGTCATTGGCGAAGATGGAATAATGAATGGTATAGGCAACATACCCATCCTGATGGTATTCGGTTTGAAATTCACGAAGCATTAGATAAGCTGTATACCCAAGGCTATCGAGCAACACGAGTGATCATTGCTCGACGCTATCAGGAATTGATGAGTGGCTATTTAGAACGCAGCACACCTTGGCGTTCTGGACAGCCGGAAATCACGGCTGCGCGACTATACGGTTTACCTGTGGAGTTTAGCCCTGATTCCCCAGAAGACCCGTGTTGGGAAGTGATTAATTTTGACTTGGAAAAAGAGCCTGGAGTCCCTGTACGCTATCCTTATTTCAGATTGTTTGAGTAATTGTCAAGAGTAGAGACGCGATTGATCGCGTCTCTACAAGGGTCAAGAGTAGAGACGCGATTAATCGCGTCTGTACAAGGGTCAAGAGACGCGATTAATCGCGTCTGTCAAAAATTGGACTTTGGACTCTTGACGTTGGACTGCGCGAAGCGGTTGACTAATGGCAAAGGACAAAATTATGCACCATGCTTCGATTCGGACGGCGAATATTCATCGGGCGATCGCTTTCTACGAACAGTTAGGGTTTACAATTTCGGAACGCTTCACTACAGGCTACACCCTAGCTTGTTGGATGGAAGGATTAGGAGGCAGAATTGAATTAATCCAAATCCCCCAACCAAAACCAGCCCCAGACGCATTTGCTGACGAACATTATGTAGGGTACTATCATCTTTCATTTGATTTAACTGAAATTACACCAGATTTACCCAGCTGGTTGACAATTTTACAAGAGCGTGCATTGCTAGCGACAGAAAATCAACCAGAACTACCACCGCTAAAAGTACTTTTGGAACCGACACAGCAACAGATAGGCGATCGCATTTACGAAGTTGCTTTCATTGCCGATACTGATGGCTTACCCCTGGAATTCATCCGAATATTAGAAAAAGTCTCATAATTTAGCCTTTTTATTGATTATTTTTGTTGGTAAAATACTTAACTTCTGTAGCATCACCAAGGTGAGAGATTTTTCCCAAAAATTATAATCTAGTCATCCTCGTCAAGAGATATGTAAAATAACTGACATGCTATATCTGCCACATACATGTCTGTATCTTCCATCTGGTATCGATATCGTTTTCCGTTATTAATACTTATACTTTGGCTAGCAATAGTGTTTTTACTTAGCGAAAAGCCTGCTGCAAGCCAACATACACGAATATATAACAACAAAAATCATTATTCAAGCTTGGTAGCAAAAAGAACTATGCCTCTAACAGTGACAGAGAACGTCCGCAAAATAGTGCTGGAGAATGGTCTGACTGTCCTGACAAAAGAAGTGCATACTGCGCCAGTGGTGACAGTACAAGTGTGGTACAAAGTTGGTTCACGGAACGAAGAACCGGGAGCAAATGGCATTGCTCACCAGTTGGAACACATGATGTTTAAAGGCACGAAAAATCGTCCAATTCAATTTGGACGTTTGTTTAGTGCTCTAGGCAGCGACTCAAATGCCTTCACCAGCTATGATCAAACTGCATATTACGGCACTGTAGAACGGGATAAACTCAAAGCGCTCTTGGTGCTAGAAGCAGATAGAATGCAGAATTCTCTAATTAATGCGGAGCAGCTAGCGAGTGAGAAGCGGGTAGTAATTTCTGAGCTACAAGGTTACGAAAATAGCCCGGAATACCGCCTCAACCGCGCTGTGATGCAAGCGGCATTTCCCAATCATGCTTATGGGTTGCCAGTAGGTGGCACTAAAGCTGATGTCGATAGGTTTCAAGTGGAGCAGGTACGTAACTACTATCAAAATTTCTACAATCCTGATAATGCTGTATTAGTAGTTGTCGGAGATTTTAAGACTGCAAATGTTCTTGAAATAGTTAAAGACGTATTTGGGAAATTACTAAACAGTCAACAGTCAACGGTTAACAGTCAACGGTTAACAGTTAACAGTCAACGGTTAACAGTCAACAGGCAACAGTCAATAGCCAGCACTCCCATAGTGTTAAGGGAACCAGGAGCGGGGCAACTGTTGCAAGTAGTGTATCCGCTACCGGATGTGAATCAACCGGATGTACCAGCGTTGGATGTGATGGATTACATCTTGACAGAGGGGCGAAATTCTCGTCTTTATCAAGCATTGGTAGAATCGGGTTTAGCTAATGAAGTAACAGCAGGTGTTACCAGTTTGCGCGAATCTGGCTGGTACGAATTGTTGGTTACAGCTGCACCTAGTCAAAAATTGAAAAAAATTGATTCAGCGCTGAGTCGTGCGATCGCCAATGTGGTAGAAAAAGGGATTAAAGCAGAAGAAGTAAAGCGAGCCAAGACTCAATTAACAGCAGATGTGATTTTAAGTAACCGCGATATCACCAGTCAAGCAATGCAACTTGGCAACGATGAGACAACTGCTGATGATTATCGCTACACAGATCGCTACTTAGCAGCCGTTAGCCAGGTAAAAGAGGCAGATGTTGTGGCTGTGATCAAAAAATATCTGAAAAAAGAAGCACGTACAGTTGGCTTTTTTGAACCAACTCAAAAGCAGTTCAAAGAGATTAGTGATAAACCACAGTCTGCACAAACTACAGAAAATTTTTCTTTGAGCACACCTGAGCTTTCATCGGAAGTGGTGAAGTACTTACCACCTGTAGCGGCAACAGATACCATTACACGAGTTTTACCGCAGCAATTTACATTTGCCAACGGTCTGCGGGTATTGTTGTTACCGGATAAGAGTACTCCCACCGTCACCTTGAGCGGCTATATCGAAGCAGGGATGGAATTTGATCCAGCCGATAAAGCTGGACTAGCTGCTGTTGTGGCAGACAACTTGATGAATGGTACTAAAGCCAAAGATATTTTAGCTATTGCTAAAGCCTTAGAAGAACGAGGAGCAAGTTTAGACTTTGAAGCATACCGTGAAGGCGTGCGTATCGAGGGCGATAGTCTAGCAGAAGACTTACCTATACTCCTGGAAATTTTGGCAGATGTAGTTAGAAATAGTACATTTCCAGTAAAGGAGTTGGAACTAAATCGTCAACAAACTTTAACTACTCTTCAACTGGAATTAGATGATCCCTCAGAAGTAGCAAAAAGAACGTTTGTTCAATCCATTTATCCGAAAAAACATCCTTTACACACCTTTCCCACACAGGAGAGTTTAGAGCATATTAGCCGTAAGGATGTGATTGATTTCAAAGCAAAACATTATCGTCCAGATACGCTAGTGATAGCGCTAGTTGGAGATTTTGATCTAGACAAAGTGCGATCGCTTCTTCAAACTAAGTTTGGTGACTGGCAAGTTATCGGGCAACCACCAAAGTTAAAATATCCCACAGTGTCACTGCCAGAAAAAATAGTGCATGTTAACCCAGTTTTACCGGGTAAAGCCCAAGCTATCACTTATATGGGTTACACGGGTATTAACCGTCAAGATTCCCGGTTTCATGCAGCCTTAGTGTTAAATCAGATTTTAGGCGGAGATACCTTATCAAGTAGACTGGGGGCAGAAGTACGCGATCGCCAAGGTCTGAGCTATGGAATTTATAGCTACTTTCAAGCTGGGAAGAAAGTCGGGACATTTTTGATTGAGATGCAAACTAGCCCAGAAGATACAGGTAAAGCGATCGCTAGCACCCATCAACTCCTACAGCAAATCCATCAACAAGGTGTCACCGCACCAGAAGTTGAGACAGCAAAGCACACTCTAATCAGCAACTACAATGTTTCTCTAGCAAACCCAGAGGAATTAACAGATAGAATTTTAATGAATGAGGTGTACGAACTCGATACAGTAGAATTACGCTCATTTACTCAAAAAATTCAGCAAGTCACCCTTGCCCAAGTTAATCAAGCAGCTCGTGAGTTACTCCACCCAGATAAAATTGTGGTTGTCACAGCTGGGCCAGCTGTGTTGGCAGAACAAAGAATTAAATAGAAATGGGAACAGGTAATAGATAATTAAGTAATTAGGACTATCCCTTGCAAGGTGTAATGTATTCTTCTTAGTGTCTTAGTGTCTTAGTGGTTAAAGAATTTACTTTTTAACGACTAATTCACTGCTCAAAGTATATGGAAATGATTTTATTTACAGCAACTTACAAGCATTTATCCCAAATTTTAATTAAAATTATCACTTCAATTCGGCTACAAGCAACACTGCCGTTATACGTGATGTTAACGTTGCTTTTATGCTGGAATTTTACCAATGCTGCTCCAGCCGTAGCCGCAAATTTGTCTAGCAATTTGCTGAAGCAACCAGCTACAGAAATTACAGTTAACTTAGGTAATTCAGCTAATGAACTCAAATTTGAGCCAAATCACTTAGAATTTGTGGCTGGTAAACGCTATCAACTACGGCTCACTAATCCCAGCCAACAGAAGCACTATTTCACTGCTAAAGATTTTGCCGATGGCATCTGGACACAGAAAGTCGAAGCAGGCAAAGTAGAAATTAAAGGAGCCATCCACGAACTAGAACTAAAACCGGGTGCTGAAGCAGAATGGGTGTTTGTCCCACTGAAACCAGGTAAATATGGCTTACGTTGTCCAATTGCAGGACATACGGAAGCAGGTATGACTGGAGAGATTACCATCAGCAATTAAAAATTATTTGATTAATCCTAGTAGTATGATCAGATGTGTTAATTCAATGCACTGGAGCTATAAAGCAGAGTGTGTAACGAAAAATAAGTTAACTTAAATAATAGATATTATTTCTCAACTAATCTAGAAAAAACATTCACTCTTAAGCCGCAAGACGCCAGTAATTATTAATTTCCCATGAACATTTTCAGTAACTTACTTTCTCAAGCAACTCAGTCTACTCCTCCAAAAAAACAACGCCGAGGAATTGAAATTAAATCGCCGCGTGAAATTGAAATTATGCGGCAATCAGCAAAAATTGTAGCTACCGTGCTCAAAGAAATTTCTGAGCTAGTAAAGCCAGGAATGACTACAGCTGATTTAGATGCTTATGCAGAAAAACGCATTCGTGAAATGGATGCAACACCAAGTTTTAAAGGATATCACGGTTTTACAGGTTCTATCTGCTCCAGTATTAACAATGAAGTTGTACATGGTATTCCTAGTCCTAAAAAAGTGATTCGGACTGGGGATGTATTAAAAGTAGATACAGGCGCTTATTACCAAGGCTTTCATGGGGATTCTTGTATTACAATTGCTGTCGGTGAAGTTACCCCTGAAGCGGCTAAACTGATTCGTGTAGCAGAAGAAGCTCTTTATAAAGGTATTGAACAAGTGAAAGCCGGTGTATATCTGCTTGACTTAGCCGGGGCAATTGAAGATCATGTGAAAGCCAATGGCTTTAGTGTAGTGGAAGAATTCACCGGACATGGTGTTGGTCGTAACTTGCACGAAGAACCATCAGTATTCAACTTCCGAACTCGTGAGATGCCGAATGTTAAACTCCGTACAGGGATGACGCTGGCAATTGAGCCAATTGTGAATGCAGGTTCTAGACATACACGGACATTATCTGACCGATGGACAGCAGTAACCGTAGATAATGCTCTATCGGCACAGTTTGAGCATACAGTCTTAGTAACAGATACGGGATATGAGATTTTAACCGATCGCACTAAGGTGTAATTACCAGTTGTAGTTATTTATTCTTAATAGAGGTAAAACGTTTAAAGACGATTTACCTCTTTATTTTTGTCTAAACAGAAATCGCATCTACATAGGCCAAACCCGCCTTGAAACAACTAGCGTGCGAATTCTATTCGCCTTATATCGATTCAATTAATGATTGCAACAAATCCTTTGGAAGAGACGTTGCAATGCAACGTCTCTACATGGTCTATCACATTCTTTTTTTTTAATTGGTATTAATACACAGATATTTTCTCTGCGGCTCCGCGTCTCTGCGTGAGGTAAAAATCGCTATAAGTGTAGATATTTTTATGTAAGTGATTAACATTTAAAAATACACATAGGTTTTGAATTCAACAATTCAAGATATTAGACCTCTTGCACGAATATTTAAAAACAAAAATTTTAATGTTCACGCAGAAAGTAAAGATAAACTCATCTATTTGGCAATTTATAGTCTTTGAAATCACTAGATAAAAATAGCGATACTTTATCTATAAATCCTGACATACATAGAATACAAACACATATTTCCTAATTGTTTATATCTCACTTGAAAATTAATCAAACATGATTTATAACAAACAAATATTTGTCTTTAAAGATTGACATTTATTAAAAAAACAGAGTTATAAAGAAATATTTAAGCTCTGGCAAATGTTATTTGATAACAGAAAGATATTTCCAAAAAAAGTTAAAAAAATATGACAACTACCCATAAAAACACACCATGTTTGAAAGTAAAACTTCGTCAAACTTGTCTTTGAATACATCTCAATGGGCAAAAGACTCTTTCGCTAAATCACAAGTCTTGACATCTTCCGTTGAGAATTTAAATTCTGATTATACTTTTGGAAATAAGAGTTCTTCACAAACATTCCAAAGTCAATCTTTGACCCAGCCTATAGTCGCCGCTGCAAATCCTAATCCTAATCCTTACATAACCAATGCGGCGATTCTTCCTGATTTCAACGGTGATGGGAAAACAGACAAACTTTGGGTCAATTCTCAAACCGGTGAGATTGTGGTTCGGCTAATGGATGGGACACAAGTTCTCCAACAAGGTTCTTTGGGACAGTTTGACATATCCGCCTGGACTTACAAAACTGCTGATTTTAACGGTGATGGTAAGACTGACTTCTTACTGCGTAATAAGACAACGGGTGAGAACAACCTTGCACTCATGGATGGAGTCAACGTTGCGAGTGCGGTTGCTCTGGACAGAGTTGATCCGGCTTGGACTCCTAACATTGGTGATTTCAACGGCGATCGCAAAACCGATATCTTCTGGCATAATGGCACAACCGGCGAAAACGCTCTTTGGCAGATGGATGGCACAACAGTTCTCAGCGCGACTGTTCTAGAGACTACAACTACAGGCTTGACTCCTACCGTGGTTGATTTCGACGGTAATGGTAAGAGCGACATCTTCTGGCGCAATGAGACAACGGGTGAAAACAACGTTTGGTTTATGGATGGCGCACAAGTTAGTAATTTTGCTCTGCAATCACAAGATGTCGGCTGGACTTTTACCCGTGGCGATTTCAACGGCGATTTAAGCACTGATTTGCTGTGGCGCAATGAGACAACCGGTGAGAACAAGATTTGGCAAGTGAATGGCATCATCGTAACTGAGGGTGCTGTGGGAACACTTGACTCAAACTGGAAATCCAACATTGGCGATTTCAACGGTGATGGCAAGACCGACATTTTATGGCACAATCAGGCAACCGGTGAGAATACCGCTTGGTTGATGGATGGTACAACAGTTAGTAGTCAAGCTTTTCTACCAAGTAATGGCGCAGCGTTGACACCATCACTTGGTGACTTCAACGCTGATGGCAAGACTGACGTTTACTGGCGTGATCAGACAGCAGGTGCAGACACCATTTGGACTATGGATGGAACGAGAGCAACTGAGACTGCTGTCAGCGATGCAGATAAGCTTGGCCCAGAGTGGTACACTGCTTAAAATATTGCTGGATGAAAAACTCCACCCCACTTGTGGGATGGAGTTTTTGGGCATGGAGAAGAAGTTACAAATGCCCAATACCCTAGATGAAATTTACCCTTTAACCTTTTCCTAAACCACAAAGCAGATTCAGGGTGCCTACAATGTCAGGCTTGCACCGCCTGCTCAGTATTTTGTTTAAAACTTGTAACTCAAAACCTGAATCTCCCCATTTTCCGGTAATTTACCAGGGCTAAGAGAAACAGTATCGCCATTGCTACGACGCACTGTCATGCCTTGCATCAAGGTGAGAAAATCATCCAGTGGCGAAATATCGCATGTAGCAGCGTCAGCCGCCTGTGTCCGGTAATGTGTAGGAATCACTAGCTTAGGATTTAATATCTGAACCGCCTGCTTTGCTTCTTGAGCATTGTAGGCTTTTGCACTACCTCCTACAGGAATGAATGCCACATCGGGACGCCCCATGAGGATTTTTTGCTCAATGGAAATGGGTGCAGCGGCTCCCCCTAAGTGCAGGATATTAATTCCTCCTTGCTTCCAACTCCAGGCGGTGTTTGAGCCGAACTGCTTACCACCTTTGCGATCGTGGTCTATGGCAATTCCCTGGAATTTGATACCTTGAAATTCGTAAACTCCTGGTTCGTAGATGAGCTTGGGATTTCCCGGTAGTCCATCTACCGCACCTTCATCTAGTAGTTGACTACTAATCAGTACCAAATCTGCTGCAACTTTTGGTGGACGATACTTAGCAGTACAGCCGATCGCTCGAAATGGGTTGACGAGAATTTTCGCACCGCCACCAGTAAATAGAAAGCAAGTATGACCCAACCACTGAACTGATAAACCGCTAGATTGTGCGTTAGCTTGAGATTCAGAACTCAAGGTAGTAATGAAAGCTGTGACCAACCCCGCCCCAGCATAGCCCATCAACTTTCGTCGTTTCATTAATTACTCTCTCGACTGTAACTGTTCCAGAAAGTTTCGCAATAACTGCTTTCCCGAAGATGTCAGGACACTCTCTGGGTGAAACTGGACACCTTGAATGTGAGGATAGTTCCGGTGTTGCACTCCCATAATAGTGCCATCTTCAACCCAAGCGGTGATTTCTAACACATCAGGGCAAGTCTGACGCTCAATCACCAAACTATGATATCTGGTGGCGGTCATGGGATTTTCCAATCCCCGGAAAACTCCCACCCCAGTGTGAGACACCTGAGAAGTTTTGCCATGCATTAGCTCTGGAGCAGAAACTATTTTACCACCGAACACTTGACCAATACTTTGATGTCCTAAACAGACACCCAAAATTGGCAATTCAGGCCCTAGTTGTTCAATCAATTTTAAAGAGATTCCAGCATCTTCTGGGCGACCAGGCCCAGGAGAAATGACTATGACTTCCGGCTTTAATGCCCGAATCTCATCTATGGATATCTTGTCGTTACGAAAAACTCTAATATCAGCTGCTACTGGGAACTCTGCTGCTAATTCTCCCAGATATTGCACTAAGTTGTATGTAAAACTGTCGTAATTGTCGATGACTATAATCAAAACTCATAGCTCCTAGTTGGATTGGGGTTACGTGGACTCAATTAACTTGAAGCCCCAAGGTTTCAGAGCCGCGATCGCTATTTCTGTATCTACACCTTCATAAGCTTCCCATTCCAGCGGATGCTCTTTAGGGTGTCCGTCGCCTACATTACCAGCAACTTTGATCACCGGCAAGCCTGCTATGCGATCGCGTTCCATCCCTTTTGGCAGGGCTAGTTGGAGTTTGTGACCGACAAACTTTGTCGCTGGACTTGAATTAGCTACAGATTCACGAACTAAACAGATATCACCAGCAGTTCCCCAAGTAGTTTGATAGATATAGAGGAACGATATATAGATTTCTGGTTTGATGGCTCTTTTTAGAACTTGCATTAACTGTAATCCTTACACTAGTAGTGATAAATCATACGAGTATTTTTCTGATTGGTTACAACTATTTTAATTTTGCAACTTTAATCAAAATAACGTTTATGTCGTTTTACTAGCAATCGTGTAGAAACTTCTGCGCTTGTCAAACTTGGCATCAATAAACAACTTAGCGCTAACTCACCACCCACCGAATCAGGATACTGGGCATCTGCTTACTCTTCTCTATGCCCAAAAACTCCACCCCACTTGTGGGATAGAGTTTTTCATAAGTAAAGCCCTCATAAATACGATGAGGGCATTGGTTTATATCTATGTCAGTTGTTAATTGCGGAAACTTCTTTTACTCTGCCTGTGCTTAGCAATTTCTTTGCGTTTGCGTTTTTCTAGTGGCGTTTCAAAGTGGCGATGCTTTCTCATGTCTGGAAAAATTCCTGCTTTGGAAACTTCTCGCTTAAACCGACGTAAGGCTGACTCAATGTGTTCATTCTCACCTACGATTACTTGGGTCATTATCTTTCCTACTAAATTGAATTAATTGATGGCTAAATAGTGGTACGGAATTCAGTTAACCAGAGTACAAAAAGCTGCTTCCTCAACTTCAATTCCATTTCCACAAAAGCAAAGCTGTGCGGACGGACTATCTCCCTTCAGACGCTTTTATAGCATCTAAATTTTAAATGGAATCGGACAGAGCAGGATCACAAACTACATCTAGAAAGCCGACATAATTAAGGATACTAGAGGAGGGAGCAAGAGTGTAGCAGCTACTAGCACTGCTACTAAAGAAGAAACTAGTACAGCACCAGCAGCACAGTCTTTAGCAACTTTTGCTAAATCATGGTAAGTCTGTTTAACAGTCAAGTCTACAAGGGACTCGATCGCTGTATTCAGTAACTCCAATGCCAAAACCAAGCCACTAGTTATACCAATAACTGCTATTTCTACGGCTTGCAGATGTAAAAAAACGCTTAAAGCGATCGCTAAAGCGCAAACACTCACATGGATACGAAAATTACGTTGAGTTTGAAAACTATAGCTGATTCCTGCCCAAGCATACTTAAAACTAACTAATAAATTAGAGGCAACCTGCCAGGAGAATTCCCGTTCATTTGTCACCAGTGTTTGTAAGGTGTTGGACGTTGGTGGTGGGGAAACTTTTTGGGACATAGGCTTAAAAATACAAAAAAATAGGAGCTACAGTGGGAATATTTGCCATTTATCATGGCTTGATAAACTTTGAGGCAGTTTTAGGGAATTTTCTCCAGAAATATTATAAAATTATTACCCAAGATTAACACTTACAGACACGCAAATCACTGCTATTCTATGTCAATAGAAATACCTATTGTGTGTAGCAATATTACTTGCTGTTCTAACATTCGCCTTAAACTTTCTTCGTCAGGATGATCCCAGCCCAACAGATGTAATAAGCCGTGAGCAGCCAACCAAGCTAGTTCAGTTGGCAAACTGTGTTCTTGCTGTTGAGCTTGGCGTTGGGCTGTATCTACAGACACAATAATATCACCTAAATATAAAGGCCCAGAGGCCAGCATTTCTGCACTTTGAGGAAAGTCTACCTCTAAAGCCGCAAAAGCTAAAACATCTGTTGGCTTATTTTGTTGTCGATACTGGGCATTGAGGGTCTGAATTTGCAAGTCATCGGTCAAGCGCAGACTGATTTCGTAACTTGGCGCGGCTGGAAGATGAGGATGAAGGATTTCTAACCAGAGATTAAACCAGTTTTCCCAAACTTCAGAAGTGATTGGGGGATGTGTGTCCCCAATCTTTCCAGATGCTATTGGGGACAATTCGTAATCATAATCCTCTACATACAGTTCAACTCTCAGGGGCACGTAGTCTCCTAGGCTGAGGTAAGTATTTATGCGTTAGCGTGTTAGATAGGCAAGACCAACGAGGACAGCTAAAAGTCCTATGGCGGTCAGTGCAAAATGTTTTAAGGATGTGCCACCCTTTCGCACCATGTTCCGCATGGCGAGTTTTACGTAGCTGGGTTGAGGTTCTGTTGAAGGGGAGTTGCTCATAATTATTTGATCACAGACTCTTTTATAAATGTAACAGTTGGTATGGAGTAGAGTTGCGATCGCACCAATATCAATACTAAAAAAATAAATAATAGGTACTAAGTATATAGTAAAAAAATACTTAGTACCCATAACTAATCTTTAAATTATGCCGGGGTGCTTTCTACGAGTTGGTTTTCTTGCCGTAGATAAGCTTGGATGAATGTATCAAGTTCGCCATTCATCACATCTGTAATCGCATTTGTTTCCGTGTTTGTACGTAAATCCTTCACCATTTGGTAAGGATGAAATACATAGTTACGGATTTGGTTGCCCCAAGAGGCTTCTACCATATCCCCACGAATTTCAGCAATTTCTTGGGCGCGTTGCTCTTGGGCGATGACCAGCAGCTTGGCTTTGAGGCGGGCAAGAGCCTTCTCTTTGTTTTGCAACTGAGAACGTTCTTCTGTACAGCGCACGGCTAGCCCTGTAGGCAGGTGAACAACCCTTACGGCTGTTTCTACTTTGTTGACGTTCTGTCCACCTTTACCGCCAGAGCGAGTTGTAGTAATTTCCAAATCCTTCTCTGGAATGTCCAACTGTACAGAGTTATCTATTTGTGGCATCACTTCCACCCCAGCAAAACTAGTTTGTCGCTTGCCATTAGCATTAAAGGGTGAAATTCGCACTAAGCGATGTGTGCCTGTTTCAGACCGCAAATAACCATAAGCATAACGACCAGTAATTTCCAGGGTTGCTGATTTAATTCCCGCTTCATCACCCTCAGACTCTTCAGCTAAAATTACCTTATAGCCGTGAGCTTCTGCCCAACGTGTGTACATCCGCAGCAACATAAACGCCCAGTCTTGGGCATCTGTGCCACCAGCACCGGCGGTAATTGTTAGTACAGCACCTTCCGCATCATAGGGGCCGGAAAGTAACTGTTGTAACTCCCACTGGTCGAGGTCACGATTGAGCTTGGTGATAGTAGATTCCGCTTCTTGTAATAGCGCTTCGTCAGTTTCTAACTCTAATAACTCAACTACTGCTTTAGTATCTTCCAGACTGGCTTGCCACTGATCATATTGCTGAAGGTGGGCTTTTAGGTCGTTGAGTTCTTGTAGCGTTTGTTGAGCTTGGGTTTGGTCATTCCAAAATTCTGGCTGAGCTGATATTTGTTCCAGGTCTTGAATTTTGGCTGTCAATGCAGGTACGTCAAAGATAGTGCTGGGTTTTACCCAGGCGACTAGACAACGTTTCGATTTCGCGTTTGAGTTCTAAGACTTCCATAGTGGTTGCTAAACGATAGATAGAGCGTTTTTGATTGGGAGATTGCTCTTGATTCTATTTATATTTTTGATTTTAGCTGGAGTTGGGCAAATTCTTTCCACACGCCTTGTAGAAGTTACCGAAATTACTTGGATTATTGGGCAATATCTGACGGCAAGCGGCGAGAGCGTCTTTGCTTATTCCGTGTTTTGATTTTACTGTTGCAGATAGGCTTTGATAAACAAATCGATTTCACCATCGAAAATCTCTGCTATAGCAGTTGTTTCCACTTTAGGTACGCAGATCTTTCACGTTTTTGTAAGGGTGTAATATGTATTCACGGATCAGCTTGTTGGATAAAGATTTTATCAGCTGAGGTTGAATTTGGGAAAGTTGGACACCTTGAGTTAGTGCGTAGGCGTAGCCAGCCGTAGGCATCGCAACCAGCCTACTCTTAAGAATAGTTAATGCTTTTTCTTTGTTGTGTAGCTGACTGCGCTCCAGGTTACAAAACACAGTAATCCCAGTGGGAATATGAAACAACTGCACCCATGTTTCTGGGCGGTTAACACTCCTCTGACAACGTGGCAAAGTAATTTTCAAATCCTTGTCTGGAATTTCAAACTCAACAGACTCATCCAAGATAGGGCTGACTTCTACACTGGCAAAGCAAGTGTATCGTTTACCATCACCCTTCAAACGAGAAAGCCGCATGATTTTTGCATGGCTTCCTTGTTCTGATTTGAGGTAGCCATAAGCATAACGCCCGATAATTTCCAAGGTGATACATTTAATTCCAGTTAAATCCGCATCAGAATCTTCTCCTACATGTACTAAGTAATTTTGTTTAACACTCCAACGGTGATACATCCGCATTAGGATAGTTGCCCAATCTTGAGCATCCACACTATTAGAACTAGCAGTAATGGTTAAGAATGCTCCATTTTTGTCGTAGGTATTAGATAGTAACTGTTGTATTTCGAGTGTGTTAAGTTCTTGCTGGAGTTGCGTGATGTTGCTTTGCGCCTCTTGCAACAATTGCTCATCAACTGATAATTCCAACAGTTCTAAAGCAACTTTGATATCTTCTAGGATGGAGCGCCATTGCTGATATTTTTTCTGATTGGAGATGAGGAATTTAATCTCTTGAAGTGTCTGATAGGCAGTAAGAGAATTGTCTCAAAAAGTAGGTTGAGCAATTGATTGATCTAGATCTTGAATTTTTGTACTCAGTTCTCTGAGGTCAAAGACAGTCCTCAGCTTTGCCTAGGATATTCGACAACCTTTCTACTTCACGTTTGATATTTAATAGTTCCAGCATAGTTTTACATTTCTGAGAGATTTTTAACTGGATGTATATTATCCTAAAGTGAATAGTTTGGCGATCGCAGGCAATAGTTTATTAGTCGATTCAACTAATGTGGCGATCGCAGGTAAGCCGGAAAATATTCCTTTCAACATGGTGATTGCATTTTTTGCAGTCTTTTGCTTAGTGGATTCTTGGGGATTTTGCCCTGCTTCTGCTAAAGCTTGTATCTGGATTAATGCATCAGCTTTGTCTGTTTCTGGCAAATCTGAGGACTGGGAAATTGCCTCTTGCAACTGCGTCAACAATTCTTTAATACCTGGTTTATCTACATCGGTTGCATCAGGTAACTGATTGAGGGCAATACT
This sequence comes from Komarekiella atlantica HA4396-MV6, assembly GCA_019359395.1. Taxonomy (GTDB): domain Bacteria; phylum Cyanobacteriota; class Cyanobacteriia; order Cyanobacteriales; family Nostocaceae; genus Komarekiella; species Komarekiella atlantica. The sequence continues at coordinate 30,659 of JAHHHK010000009.1, read as the reverse complement.
CACATTACCGCTGATGGTTCCTAGGTTAGCAACAGAACCACCGCCAGCAATACCGCTGACATTACTGCTGCCTTGAATATTGATGCCGCTGATATCAGACACGTTGGTATCTCCTTGTGTATAAAATTTTGGCTGCTGGAGTGCAGTGGTGATCATATTTTTTAAATCACTAATATAATTGTCTTTTTCTACAAGTAATAATTGCTGAGTTTGCGATAAAGCTTTGAGTTGATTATAGTCATCAAAATATTCTGCACTCAGTTGAGATTTATCGCTACCTACTGCGGTTTTAGCTCTGAGCAAGATTTTATCATCGCCGCGTTTCTCCATTGCCACGATTTCTAACTGAGCTTCTGGATGGTTTTCGGCGAGGTTTTTGAAGGCGATGGCCACAGCGCGGGGGTCAACGCCTTGATTATGGTAAAGGTCGAGGGTGTCAAAAATTGGCTGGATAAAGTCGGCAAAATCCCCGTCTGCAAATACTTCTTGCTTATTATCAGGTTTGCGGAGGGGGTCGGGGTCTTCTTTGGTGGGTAAGCGCATAAAGACATATTCACACCTCACCCCATGCAGTTTAGTTTCTCTGGTAATACCCCAATCTTCAATGAATGCACCTGTGAGGGTTGCACCTGTTAAATCTGTTGCGTCTAGTTGGGTTTGCTTGAGCTTTGCTCTGGATAAATCGGCATCTTGCAAATTTGCTTCACTGAGGTCAGCACCAATAAAACTGGCATCTGCTAGGTTAGCTTTTTGTAAGTTAATACCCCGCAGATTTTCACGGTCAAATTTTGTATCCTGTCCTTGTCCTGTAACTAGCAATTGACGTACTTGTGGGTTTTTAAGATAAGTCAAACCAGGGCGAACACGGTCAAGCATTTTGGCTTGATGCCAACAGCTATATATAAGGATAGTATTGCGGAAATCTGTACTTTTGAGCCTAGCTTGGGTGAAATCAGCATTGGTTAAGTCAGCGCCACGAAAACTTGTACCTCCTGTAGCTGCAAAGGCGATAGCCAGATTACGAATTAGGGAATGTTTTTCATTTCCTTTCATCGCTTGCCAAGCGATGTAAATGCTTAATAACGTTCCGGCTGCGGCGAAAGTGAAGGCGGCAACTCCGGCGAAGGTGAAGGCGGCGGCTCCGGTGTAGGCGACGACTCCGGCTCCGGCGAAGGTGAAGGCGGCGGCTCCGGCGACGGCGAAGGTTCCTGTGACGGCGGCGGCTCCAGCGAAGGTGACGGCGGCGGCTCCAGCGAAGGCGACGGCGAAGGCGAAGGCGAAGGCGACAGCTCCGGCGACGGCGACGGCTCCGGAGAAAATGACGGCGATGCCTTCGGCTCCGGCGACGGCTCCGAGGAAGGCGACGACTCCAGCGAAGGCGAAGGCGACAGCGACGACTCCAGCGAAGGCAAAGGCGACGGCGACGACTCCAGCTGTGAATCCTTGACGAATTTTGATGAAGTAGAAGGCAATCAAGATGATTAAAGCAACCCAGCCTACAATTTGGTTTCCTATAGATGAGCTAAATATCAACGACACCAAGTAACCATTAAAAGCCGAGAAAAATCCTGACAGTGCCGACAACAAGAACGAGACAAGAACTAAACCAATTACCCAACGGCGTTGCAGTCCAGCTTTGGCGTGACTGAAGTTTGCGCCTGTTAAATTAGCGTTGGTGAAGTTTGCCCCTCGGATGTCGGCATAGCTAAAATTTGCACCCGCAAGGTCTTGTCTACCTTTGAAGTTGCGTCCTCGGAGATTTTGACCTGAGAAGTCTAAAGCCATGTTCAACTATACAGGGGTGAGTAAATTTTACTACACCCTCACCCCTGTAAATTCAGGAATGGTTAGATATATTTGTTAGTTGAGCTTTAAAGGTGCAACTTTGAGGATAAAAGGCGCAACTTCGAGGCTTAGAAGGTCAACGTTGAGCTTCAAAGGTGCAACGTTGAGGATAAAAGGCGCAACTTCGAGGATAAAAGGCGCAACTTCGAGGCTCAGAAGGTCAATGTTGAGCCTCAAAAGGTCAACATCGAGCATCAAAAGGTCAACATCGAGCATCAAAAGCTCATTTTTGCACTTTTATATTAAAAGCGACTTAAATGATTTACCGCTGTTAGATGAAAAGTTCAAGATTATTGCGGTTTGTCAAGAGTCAAAACTAGGGAACTAGCTGAAAGCCCATACCCACATGGGTGAAGTGAGCATCTTCGGTGAGGATTGTTGTAATACTAAATTCTTGCATGACTATCATTGAGGTCAAGTCAGTGAAGGAAATTAGAGGTTTATCGATAAACTTAGAACGGAGTGCCTCAGTTAGGGAAAAGCGTTCTTCAGTAATGCGAATTAAATAAAAGTTATCGGCTGAGAAGGCCGACAGCAGCACTTTCATGGATTGGTCTGCCAGAGGTGCTGGGAGTCGTCGAAAAAAGAAAGTAATCGTCTCGTCAAAGACGTAATCTGTTGTATAAATTTGCCCATTTTGAGCGATCGCACGTTGGTAAGCTTCTGTAGCTTGTTGGTGATAGCGTTCACTTCTATCATGAAGTGTGAGCCAGCCCCATGTATCAATAAAAAGCTTAGTCGCCATAGAGTTCGTCGTCTAAGTTGGCAGCCAGAGAGCCGTGAGATACTGCACCGATGAAATCTGCAAGGGGATCGCTGCTTTGAGTGGGTGGGTTGGATATTGGTGATTTTTGGGTACGTGCAAGCTGTTGAACATACTGTAATACGTCTTTTAGGTGCTGCTCTGGTAGTTGTTCGATTGCGTCAAAGATGGCTTGTTTGGTTGTCATGGCAATGGCTCAATGTCGCTTTCAGCTTGTTAATATTTTATGTGCTAAAGTGCGGCTCGCTCATGCTGAGAAAAACTGTCGTAGCATTTGACAACATTCGTCGCCAGGTATGAGTTGGTAAGTGTGTGGTGTGTTTCTCAAGTATTAATGTGGATATAGACACAGCACAATAAGCATTATAGGAATTACTGATGAACCGCTCAAAAATAGTTGCCGTTATTACAAGTACAATTTCTGTTATTTTAGCGATGCCTACGACGGGCTATGCCTATGCATAATTTGAGCAATTTTAACAGTGTTAGCGTCCACTATGCCGCCTGCAAATTGGTAGTAATTGAGAGTTCACTTCCGTCCTGCCAAGACTTGTTCGGCACTCAAATCCAACTGTGTAAAAGTAAAAGAGATGATGCGTTCTTGTCCTCGGAATACAACAGCATCATAGAACCCTTCTACTAGGGTGCATATTGTTACTATCTCTTGAATCGGGTCAACAATCCAATATTCGGGAATTTCCAAAACAGCATATTCAGAACGTTTGCTGCGATAGTCTGTGGTTTGTGTAGATTCGCTGACGACTTCTACCACTAATATCGGAGGAATTTCGTTGAGTTCGATTACAGCTTCTCGATTAGAAAGTGCTTCCCACTGCTGTGTTGGTAATGCTACTACATCTGGAATTCGTGAGGTGTCCCAGCGTCCTCCTCGTGGGGAACGCACTCCGACAGAAAACTTTTGTGCTGTCCAATTCTGGCCCATTTTGGCACTTTCATCATCAAAGCTTCGTTCTAAAAACTTGGAGATGCCACCGTGCAGGAGCGTGCCAAGGCTCATGGGAATTAATTCTCCATCTACCAATTCATATTGGGTATCCGTGCCATCGTTATACTTAAGATACTCTGCAAAAGTAAATTTTTTTGTGGTTGCAGCCATAGCGATACCTAGGTTGGGCTGCGCCTACGCAATTCTCATCGATGACTCAATACAGTTATTCTACTTGCATTACAGAAAATACTGATGGAACGCTCGAAAATAATTGCCATTCTTACAGGTGCGATTTCGGTTATTTTAGCGATGTCTACGACGGGCTAAGCCTACGCATTATATTATTGAGAGCGATCGCCTAGGGTTAGAAACCCCAGGTTCATAGCTGAAGTCGTCTCAAGACGACTGGTAATGTATTTGAGTCTACTTTTGTAGACTTTTGCTATGAGCCGGAAAATTGATTTTCAGGCGGGAACGGAGGCTAATTAAGATTTGCCAGGTATGAGTTGGTAAGTGTGTGGTGTGTTTGTCAAGTATTAATGTAGAGATAGACACAGCACAATAAGCATTACAGGAATTACTGATGAACCGCTCGAAAATAGTTGCCGTGATTACAGGTGCGATTTCTATTCTTTTGGCGATCGCCTACCTCATTTTAGTCCAACTGCTGGACTACCGGGACATGAAACCCGCCCCCATCAGCCAAGTTGATCAAATACCTGCGCTCGTTGCTTATAGTTGCCAGGTTGACAAAATCCTCTAAGTATAAATTACATTTAGCCGATTTGCAGAGGCGCAATTCCTTGCGTCTCTTGTCATTTATGTCAATTAATCAAAACCAATCGTAACTATTGAGTAAACCCTGATTTATTCATAGATTAGAGATAATAGTGATTATTGGAAAACCGAATACACATTTATATAAGAATTAATTAGATTAAATATCGCTAATTTATTTAGTTAAGTTATTCCATTTGAGCAAATATAAATGTAAGCTATTTATAACAACATTAAAAAAAGATAAATTTGTCTTATCGGCAATAGCTGGGTTTAAGGGGATCAACGTTTGTTGATTTTAAAACCCTACAAGTTTGACTGCAAATCTAGAGGTGCTTTGATGGCTCAGTTTCTACTTGAGACTGTTTGGCTAGTTCCGTGCTATGCATTAATGGGTGGGCTGTTGGCTGTGCCCTGGTCGCCAGGGATCATTCGTCACACTGGGCCAAGACCGGCTGGTTATGTCAATTTGGTAATGACATTTTTGGCGTTCGTTCATAGTGCGATCGCATTACAAGCAACTTGGAATCATCCACCCCAAGAAGTATTTATTCCTTGGTTGTCTACGGCTGGTTTAGACCTGACAATTGCTTTAGAAATTTCCTCTGTAAGTGTCGGCGCGTTAGTTGTCATTTGTGGCTTGAATTTACTAGCGCAGATATTTGCAATTGGCTACATGGAAATGGATTGGGGTTGGGGACGCTTCTATTCTTTATTAGGATTATTTGAAGCGGGATTATGCGCCCTTGTTCTGTGTAATAACTTGTTCTTTAGTTATGTGATATTGGAAGTCCTGACTCTGGGAACATACTTATTAGTCGGCTTATGGTTTAGTCAGCCGTTAGTAGTTTCAGGTGCAAGAGATGCTTTTTTAACAAAGCGGGTGGGAGACTTATTCTTGCTAATGGGGGTGTTAGCATTATGGCCCCTAGCTGGAACTTGGAGTTATCCAGAACTAGCCCAATGGGCGGCGACTGCGAATGTCAATACTACGACAATGGCGCTGGTAGGTTTAGCCTTAATTGCTGGGCCAATGGGCAAATGCGCCCAGTTTCCCCTACATCTGTGGTTAGATGAAGCGATGGAAGGCCCTGTTCCGAGTACGATTTTGCGGAACTCGGTAGTAGTTGCTAGTGGTGCATGGGTGCTGATTAAATTGCAACCTGTGTTAACTCTGTCGCCCGTAGTTTCCTCAGTCATAGTAGGGATTGGAGCGGTGACAGCGGTGGGTGCTTCTTTAATTGCGATCGCTCAAGTTGACCTCAAACGCTGTTTATCTTATTCTGTCAGTGCTTACATGGGCTTAGTGTTTATTGCTGTGGGAGTACAGCAAGACGAAGCCGCGCTATTGTTGGTACTCACCCATGCGATATCAGCAGCCCTGTTGGTGATGAGTACTGGGGGAATTATTTGGAACAGCATCACCCAAGATGTCACCCAATTGGGCGGATTGTGGTCACGCCGCCCTATCTCAGGATTAGCCTTTATAATTGGGACTTTGGGGTTAATTGGTTTTCCGCCTCTGGGTAGCTTTTGGGCGTTGATGAAGTTAGCAGATGGGCTGTGGGGAACGCAACCTTGGTTAGTAGGGGTGGTGATAGCCGTCAACGCTTTGACAGCCTTTAGTTTAACCAGAGAATTCGGTCTACTTTTTGGTGGTAAACCGACACAGATGAGTGAGCGATCGCCTGAAGCTCACTGGCCGATGGTTCTGCCAATGGTGATTTTACTTGGCTTTACTTTGCATCTTCCCTTGATATTACAAAGCTTATCACTCTTACCCAATTGGACAATCATCAATAAGGATGTTGCACTACTTTTAATTTGGTCAAGTATTTTCGGTTGCAGCATTGGTGGTGTGATTTACTTAGGCAATATTCCTAAACCGATTCGTCTGCCTTGGAAAGGTTTACAAGACTTGCTGGCATACGATTTTTACACCCCAAAACTCTATCGAATGACCGTCATTTTCGGCGTTGCTCAAATTTCCCAATTAGCCGATATGATTGACCGTTTTGTAGTTGATGGCATCGTTAATATGGTTGGTTTGTTTTCACTATTAGGTGGTGAAAGTCTCAAGTACAGTACTTCTGGACAAACCCAGTTTTATGCATTCACAGTGCTTTTAGGGGTAAGCGCTTTAGGAATGTGGGTAACTTGGCCATTCTGGGGAGTACAGTTTTTAGATTTGATGTTTTAAAACTCTACATTTTTGTGTTGGTGAAAGTTTAATTCAGGCTAACAGTTTAATATTGTGAGGAGAATCCAGTGAGCGGAAAACAGTCTCAAGTAAATATTTCCAGAAGAAATTTACTTCAATTCAGTGCAGGTGCGATCGCTACAGGAGTGGTAACAGCCGGAGTTGGTTCCAACTTGATAGTACCTAAACCAGCCTTAGCAAAAGATGATAACAACCCCGAAAAGGGACTGCAATTATTGCTAGAGGGAAATGATAGGTTTGTGAAAAGAAAACGTAAAAACCCCAACCAAGGCTATTCAAGATTGCAGGAAGTTGCCAAGGGTCAAAAGCCGTTTGCTTCTATTTTGGGTTGTGCAGATTCACGGGTTCCTTCAGAAATTATCTTTGACCAAGGATTGGGAGATTTATTTGTTTGCCGTATAGCTGGTAATGTAGCTACACCAGAAGAAATTGGTAGCCTAGAATTTGGCAGCTTAGTATTAGGTACTACAGTCATCATGGTAGTAGGACATGAAAGATGTGGTGCGATAGAAGCCGCGATCAAAGGTGCTCAAGTACCTGGACAAATTGGTAGTTTAATAGATGCGATTAAACCTGCTGTAGAAAAATCTCAGGGTCAACCAGGAGATAAAGTAGCAAACGCCTGCAAGTCTAACGTTTTAGTGCAAATCGACAAATTGAAAGCATCGCCAGTTCTAGCTGAGTTAATCAAAGCAAACAAACTGAAAATAGTTGGTGGTTATTACGATTTGGATACTGGAAGAGTCAGTATAGTCAGCTAGCTTTTTTGTCCTTTGTCATTAGTCCTCTCTTTAAAAGTTTCCTGCGGAGGGAAACCCTCCCGCAGAACTTTTCGCTTTGTCATTTGTATAAGGATTAATGACTATAACTCCTCTTGTAGCGTTTCCTAATCTGCTGAGGTATTAACTTATCTGTGTTTATCCGTGTTCACACCGAAGTTCATATGCCTTTCCTGCGGAACGCTGCGCGAACGGCGGGCTGCACCAACGGCGGAAACCGGCGCACCCTGCGGGAAGCAAGCTACCGACTTCTCTCTGTGGTAAATTACTTCTTTCTGTACCTCACTGAAGCGAGAAACGCTATAGCAAAATACTAAGCCGCGCCATGTAAAATTAAAAAACAAATCTTTAATTAGAAATTTTCCCAAAGGATTTTGAAGGCACTACTTGTTACCAGCTTTTTCACATTTAAAAATTACCATGTTAAGTGTATTAATTTGGCTTCCGATTTTAGCCGCAACTGTCATAGTATTATTACCTGGAATCTCCGCTAATCGAATTCGTTTAGGAGCATTATTCTTTTCAGGAATAGTTCTTCTGTGGAATCTTTTTATATTGCTGAAATTTGATATCAGCAATCCAGAGATGCAATTTCAAGAGTACCTACCTTGGAATGAAACTCTAGGTTTGAGCTATCAATTAGGTGTGGATGGGCTATCGATTTTAATGTTGGTGTTAAATAGCCTGCTCACCTGGATTGCTATTTACAGCAGTAATCAACAAACTGAACGTCCCCGGCTTTTCTACTCGATGATTTTATTAGTCAGTGGTGGGGTTGCCGGTGCTTTCTTAGCAGAAAATTTGCTACTATTCTTCTTGTTCTACGAATTTGAGCTAATCCCTTTCTATCTGCTAATTTCTATTTGGGGAGGAGAAAAGCGAGCTTACGCTGGAATCAAATTCCTGATTTATACCGCTGTCTCAGGTGCTTTTATTCTGGCAACCTTCTTGGGTATGGTGTGGTTGACTGGTTCTACTAGTTTTGCTATTGATGGAATCTCTACAGAAAACCTATCAACAGCAAAGCAAATCCTTCTACTAGCAGGGATAGTATTAGGTTTTGGCATCAAAATTCCCCTGATTCCCTTTCATACTTGGTTGCCAGATGCTTATGTTGAAGCTTCAGCACCTATTGCCATTCTTCTCGGTGGCGTGTTGGCAAAACTGGGAACCTATGGACTGTTGCGGTTTGGGTTAGGTATGTTTCCTGAAACTTGGAGTACTATCGCGCCAACTCTGGCAATTTGGGGAGCAATCAGCGCTATTTACGGGGCAGTAATTGCGATCGCTCAAAAAGATATCAAGCGCATGGTAGCATTTAGTTCCGTCGGTCACATGGGCTATATATTGCTAGCTAGTGCTGCTGGTACTCCCTTAGCACTTGTTGGTGCTGTCGCCCAAATGTTTAGCCACGGCATTATCCTCGCAATTCTCTTCCATTTGGTGGGAATCGTGGAAGCGAAAGTTGGCACTCGTGAGTTAGATAAACTCAATGGCTTAATGAGTCCTATACGCGGTTTACCCCTAATTAGTGCCTTGCTAGTTTTAAGCGGGATGGCTAGTGCTGGTATTCCTGGTTTAACAGGATTCATCGCTGAATTTATCGTCTTTCAAGGTAGTTTCTCGGTTTTTCCCATCCCCACATTGTTGTGTGTAGTAGCTAGTGGATTAACCGCCGTTTATTTTGTCATCCTCCTCAATCGCACCTGTTTTGGCAAACTTGATAACATAGCCTACTATCCAAAAGTCCTATGGTCTGAGAAAATGCCAGCTCTAATTTTGGCAGCGCTGATTATCTTTTTAGGAGTGCAACCCACTTGGTTAGTGCGTTGGAGTGAACCCACAACAACAGCAATGGTAGCTGCAATTCCTTCCTCGGAAAAAACTATCATTTCTCAAGCGGTAAATAATTGAGAGATGGAATTGAAACGCAAAGGAACGCAGAGTTTAACGCAGCGAAAAGTAAGCGAAGCTCCGGTTAACAGGAGCGCAAAACTTTTCAAGACAGCGAAAAGTTCTGCGGAGAGAAGTTGCCAGGAGGGTTTCCCTCCAAGCAAACTTCGCTTAGGGTTTCCCTCTCTTACGAGACGCTAACGCGAACCGTAGGAACGCCACTTGCTACAAGCCGGAAAACCCGTCCAACGCAGTGGCTCAACTTTTCAAGACAAAGGGGCGCAGAGTTTGTAAATTCGATTCGCTAGAAATTTACGCAATTTAGCAAACACCATTAATATGACAGCAACTAAGATAGCGACTAAGTTACCTCCTTCCCAGCATGAATTTGCTGAAGTAATTCATCGCCTAGAAGCTGGCGGTGCGATGTTACCAGATACGCCAGAAAATCTGATGCAAATCATCGGTTTATATAAAGCTTATGCCGTGCCGATGGATTTTTACTGGCGTGACCTACTTTATATTGCTGAACGCGAATTTTTAAACCCGCTTCCCTTTTTTAAATACTTCTTGCCCAAAGAGTATTTAGAATTGCATAATCATTATGCTGGGGATGATGCTGATTTGCGGATTTGGCGCGGTGAAGCTACTGCTCATCCAGAACTGTTGGCATTTATCGAGAAAGGTGAAACCTTTAAAATGCCAAAGTTGTTGCATCATTTATTGCACGATCGCATTAACATGGAATTTGCAGAAGCCTGTATGCGAGCGATGTTGTGGCATAGAGGAATGGGTGGGCAATTTGACCCTTACCTGGATTCTGAAGAATATAAAGCCAACGCTGATAGGGCAATTAAAGCTTACTTCCAAGGCAACCCAGTGATGCTGGGACTCTATAAGTTGTTCCCAGATATGTTTTTGGAACAGTGCCGCCAGATGTCTTACTACGCTAATCTGGGCTTGTTCTGGGAAATCATGGCCCCAGTGTTCTTTGAAATGTCAGACCGCTATGACGAAGGCACAATTACCAGCGTCCCAGAGGCGATGAGTTTCTTAGTTAATGGTATATTTGCGATCGCAGGTCGTCCAATTTATCATCACGTTTATATTCGTGGTGAATGTTACGAAATTATTCCCAAATCTAAAGGCTTCATGTGGCTATATGAAGCCGCATTACCTTATGTAGAAGCAGTTTTCTATCGTACTGCTCCTTTCCGGGGTACAAAATCTTATAATGCTCAAGCACGTCAAGTACCAGAAGATCAAAAAGACTTCCACTATGGCATTCTTTACGCTGATGTGTTTCCAGTTGGTACTGCTGGTATTCCACCCACATTGTTGATGCAAGATATGCTGCATTTTTTGCCCCCATATCTTGTTGATTACTACAGCAAACATTGCCGTGGTGAAGAAGATATGTTGATTCAGTTGGGGGTTAGTTTTCAACGGTCAATGTATTGTGTGACTTCTGCGGTAATTCAGGCATTGCGGACAGCACTTTTATATCCTTTAGATGACCCCAATCCCAGGCATTTACAAGCTAATCGAGATTTCTTTGAAATGCAGATAAATCGTTTTACTCGTCCTGAATATAATATTCGTGATGCTGCACGTTTGGGGAGTATTCAAAAGCAGGATTATAGATAAAATATCCTTCTTTTATTTATAACCACAGATGAACAACGAACACTTGCTATAACGGGGAGGCAGCCGTGTGGGCGGGTTTCCCGACTTGAACGGACTGCCGTGGAAACCCTCCGTTCGCGCAGCGTCTTTGCTAGGAGAAGTTCTGATGCCTGTCTTGAAAAATTTCCTAGGATGGGAAACTTTTCAAGACAAATAAATTATCAGTGTTAATCCGCGTTCATCTGTGGTTTAATTTTCATTAATTTTTATGCTAATAGCTTAAGAATCGCCTTCAAACTACAAGTCTTTATTAATTTATTGCATCATTGCTACTAGCTTGGGAATAAATTTCCAAGCTAATAGCTAAAGTCTTCTTAAGACTAAGAAAGGAGTTGGGCTATTAGTCTGCGATTTAAATCGCAGGCGGGCTATGGTTTTGCGACTTTACTATGACAAAAATGTTAGGTAATGACAAGCTTTTTTAAACAGGGCTTTGTCAATTTAATATCGCCAACCACCGCGACCCCAACCCCAAGGTTTTCCGTAGTAGCCCCAAGGTTTGCCATAGTAGCCCCAAGGTTTGCCATAGTAGCCCCAAGGTCTTCCATAGTGACCCCAGTAACCTCCACTTTGAAGTTCCTGTTCTTCTTCAGGTAACTCTACTAGTAAATCAGAAGTGTTTGTTTGAGCTGCCATAATTGACTACCTCCATTTAGCACTTAGGTATTACATACAGATGTACACAAGACAAAAGTATTTAATACCTCTGCTTTTAGTTCTAAATTTATTTGATACAGATTAAACTATCTAAAGTGAGAAAGTAATAAGCTAAAGTTCTATCTTTTGGTTGATGTCAAATCTTACGAGCAATTGTTTCTTTTCAAAATCAAGCGTTAACATCAAAAATTATGGTATTTTTGGGTTCTGCGATCGCATTCTTTAACTACAAGATTCAATCGTCTAACAAACTCATCAATGCTTGCAATTCTTGCTCTTGTGATTCTGGTAATTGAGAGCGTAACTTTAGCAATTCGCTTTCTATTGCTTCCGCCACATAGACCATATTAGACTCTTGGGCAATTTTTAGCTGATTTTCTTTAATTTCGATTTGTCGAAGCAGTTTTTCTTCAACATCAATTGCATTGTAATCGTGAGAAATCATAGCTTTATATTTATTAAAAGTTCAAAAATGACATTAGATCTGCTGTTTATATGTTATCCAGCATTTGTATCAAACTTAATTAAGTAGTATGAATCATATTAGTACAAACATGTTATTATGCCCTTCACTTCTCATGAACTCAACTGACTAGCGATGTCTCTTGACTCGCCGCTGACGCTCCTTCTCCTAACGGGAGACGCTTACGCAAACGTCGCTACCGCTTCACTAATACGTTTACGCTCTTGCAACCGGAAACTACTACTCTCAAATGAGTAAAATCCGCTTCATTTATGGTTTGAGAGTTCTCAGTCCAGATTGTAAAATAAAGTTAAGCTACAAAAAGCGCTTTTACCTCAACAGAAATTTTACTCAAGCGACGAATTTAACAAATCATAGAGAATTTTTGCAGATATCAGCAAGACAAATAACGGAGAATGATGTTGCTGAATACAATTACAGACAATTCGGAAGCAGACACACAAACACGACCAGCAAGGTTATGGATGCCTGAACGGGTAATGTTTACACCTGCTGCTTTAGACGAGCCTTGGGGACAGCAAATTTTAGCGCGTGTGCAGTCACTAAACTTACCAATAGAAGAACTACCACGCAACCGCCTTACAGGTTTACGCGGTGAAGACGAGCGCGAGACTTACAATATTGCCAAGCGCACTTTGGCAGTTGTGACTGCACCACCTAGCCATTTCAAGCTTAGTCCTATCCCACCATCTGCTGATTGGCAATTTCATATCGCTGAGGGTTGTCCTGGACATTGCCAATACTGTTATCTTGCAGGTAGTTTATCGGGCCCGCCTGTTATCCGCACTTATGCCAACTTGCCGCAAATATTAGAGAATTTAGCAGCCTATGAACGACCAGGACAGGTAACAACTTATGAAGTTAGCTGTTACACTGACCCATTGGGTATTGAGCATCTAACAGGTAGTCTGGCTGAATGTATCCGTTACTTTGGTACTCGGACTAATGCACATTTACGCTGGGTATCAAAATTCTCTGCGGTAGATGGCTTACTCGATTTACCTCACAACGGTCGTACCCGCTGCCGGATGAGCGTTAATGCAGCACCTATTTCTGGTAAGTTTGAAGGTGGTACAGCATCGGTAGCATCACGGCTTGCGGCATTACGGCAGTTGGCACTACCACGGGAGCGCGGTGGTGGTGGGTATCCAGTAGGATTGGTTATCGCACCAATCATGCCTATAGATGATTGGCAAATGCACTATAGTCGATTGTTTGACTCGATTAGTGAAGCGCTGGATATGGATTGTGACCTCACTTTTGAGCTAATTTCGCACCGCTTTACGCCAGGTTCAAAAGAGGTATTGCAGACTTGGTATCCCCAATCGAAGCTAGACATGGACGAAGCAAAACGCAGTGTCAAGCGTAATAAGTTTGGTGGCGTTAAGTACGTTTACGATGCTGGCACAATGAAGGCTATGAAGCGCTTTTTTGAGGATGAGATTCAACGGCGTTATCCTAATGCTAAGATTTTATACTGGACATGACATCCTCCACACACTGACCTGAGTACAGAATTTAATAGAGGACTTACGGCGAGAAAGTTAAATAGTAATAGTCAGCACTTACGCAAAATACCTCTTAAACTCTCATTCCTCCGTGTCCTCTGCGCCTCTGCGGTTTGATTCTTCCATCACTTGTGCGTAAGTTCTAATAGTCATAAAATACTTCCTAGAATTACGTCTTCTGTTGCATAATCTAGCAACCACGGCATTGTAAACTGCTGCGGTTCTTGGGGTGGATGAGTTTTCTGCCAATCAATAGTTCGCCCCAATGCTTCATCTAAAGGCACAATTTCCTGATATCCTAACTCCTGACGGATACGAGTTGAGTCTACAATCCAATGTTGCTCTAAGTTGAGCGATAACTTCCTGTGTTGTGGTAGCTGGCTGTTGGGTACGACAACAACTTTACCCTGCCAGCCGACTATTTCCCCGATTTTAGTGATACGTTCAGCTTCGGTAAGTGCTTCTACTTCTGCAACATGATAGATGCGACCAGTTGCATTTTCATTTATGATTGCTAGTGCGATCGCATACGCTATATTCTCTACATAACCATAAGAACCACGCCATCTAGCAATACTTTCTGACAAAACAATAGCAGGACGGTTATCATCTATTCGCTGAAGATAGGCATACAGGCGATGCAAAACATCTCTGGAGCCATAAACCATTGGCAGGCGTAAAATCGTTCCTGGTAAGTCACACGCCATCACTACCCGTTCCACTAGAATTTTTTCATAATCAATGGGTACATTGAGAGGTCTAGAGGGCATTTCCCGGTATGGACAGAGTTGTTGGCGCAGGGGCGAATCTTCAGTAAGTGGTATAGGTACAACATCAGATTCCTTGCCCCAAAGTACATCGTATGCACGATACACATCTATGCTGCTGATGACAACGACACGTCGAGCAATACCCTGAAATGTGTTCATCAGGGTTAGCGCGTCTTGCTCAGTGTAAGCAACCATATCCACTACGACTTGAGGCGAAAGCTGCTGAAACTGACTTCTCATCTCCCAAAGATGCGAGCGATCGCCCAAAATTTCCTGCACATCTAATGGTAAACTAGCTGTGGTTGTTCCGCGATGAAATAGAGTCACTTCATGACCCATTGCAACCAATTGGCGAACTAAAGGGGGGCCAATAAAATTTGTGCCACCAATGATGAGAATTTTCATTTTTGCTATCCTGTTTACTATTTATCGATGCCAGAGTTAGTTGTTGGTTGAATCGACCAAGATGTTTTGAAGATGATATTGTCGATTAATCCATAAGCTTTGGCTTCTTCAGCACTCATGAAAAAGTCGCGTTCAGAGTCAAGTTCAATTTGCTCTGGCGATTTCCCAGTATTGACAGCGAGTATGTTGTTAATCAATTGGCGGAAATACAAAATTTCTTTGGCTGCAACCTCAATATCAGATGCTTTTCCTTGAGCACCTCCTGATGGTTGATGAATCATAATCCGAGCATTTGGTAAAGCATATCTTTTGCCTTTAGTTCCTGATGCTAACAAGAATGCTCCCATTGAAGCGGCAGTACCCATACATACAGTACACACTTCTGAACGAACTTGGTTCATGGCATCGTAAATAGCCATTCCTGCTGTTACTGAACCTCCAGGACTATTGATATACAAGGTGATATCTTGCTCTGGTTCTTCAGCATCTAAAAATAACATTTGTGCAACGATTAGGTTAGCTATCTCATCTGTAACTTCGTGACGCAAAAAAATAATTCGTTCTGCAAGTAAGCGCGAATAAATATCTAATACTCGCTCACCTTGTGCTGATTCTTGTATAATAAATGGAAGGCTGGGTTGAGTAGAATTCATATTTGGTAACTCCAAAAATTTAGCTTTAACTGTAATCTGGCTCACTTAAGGCTAATACTCTTTGTCAAAGTCAATTTTTTTTAACGTTCGCGTAGCGTGCCGGAGGCATACCGCAGAGGCGCAGCGAAAAGTCGGAGCGCCGGCTTCCGGCGATCTGTTAGCGCAGCGTTAGCGACGCAGGAGCGTCACTTTTCAAGACAGAGAACACAGAGAGAAGGAAGAAATGCTTATCTAAACTGTATGGATTAAGTTGAGTTCCTAAATGAGTTAGGATTTGGATAACTACTCAAACGCTCCCATTTGTCCAAGACGAATTGTAATAATCTCAACAGATGTAATTGCTTTATGGGGGCCATTTTTGGTATTAGCTGGTGTAAACCAGAATGTTCCTGCTTTGCATTCACGTTCAGCAGTTTCGATAATTCCATCAAGGACATAGACATACTCATCACAAGGATGGTAATGAACTGAAATGACTGTACCAGCAACCATTCGCAATCTATGAATTGAACCTTCTGGCACTGGTTCAGCTAGTGATAATAATTTTGTTCCTGGAACAGGCTCAAAGTCAAACCATGTTTCAGTTTCAGTATCAACAAAAGTCTGTTTATTCATATTGAATTTTCTAAAAACTTAGTTGAATTTGTCTTTACTAATACTTGTCTGACCATAGCTTGTAATGTTGCCAAGCTTCTGTCGTATCCATCTCTGGCATATACTTTTCTACCAAAGCAAAAGTTTCTTCAATCAGTTGACTTAATTGACTAACAGCAATTTCTGGAGATTCGCAAAAAATTTGCTTCAGACGGAATGAAAGGTTTGGTGGGACAATTGTCATCTTATTGATGAATTTATCCATACCCTTAAATGGCACAGAATTTACAGGATGGTAGAAGCGATTTAAACCCAGTAGCACTCCGATAATGTTCTTCACGGCTTGCAATAATTCATCTGTTAAAAACAGTACATCATCTCTTTTGATTCCATAATTCTCTACAACCCATAATCCGCGAAAATGCAAATGCTTTTTCACCATTGCTTGAGCTAATTGCTCAGGATAATTTGCTACTTTAGCCTTCCATTTTCCAATGAGTTCGACACCATATAATGGCAGCAGATCAACAATGCCAGCTAGCACATTCAGCAGGGCATTATCGGGATCATATTGCTGTAGCACATCTTCTAAATCATGCTCCAAACGCTGAATGGTGATATGACCAAAATCGCACTTAATATCTTGGATAAAATATTGCTCGACTATATATCCAGCATTGCGATCGCTAGCATAGATTCTATAGTCTAACCCCTGATTTTCTTCATACGCTGCTTTGAGTTCTTCGTCAGATGGTAGTTCGCCATAATAAATGCTCATATCGATGTCTGAATAGGCATCAGCTTGTCCACGAGCAACAGATCCAGCGACTCCAATTGCTCTGACTTTTGGATTGGCTAAATACGTAGCTGCGTTTTTTTGCGCCAAGATAAGCAATTGTTTACTGACGTTGTTCATTGCCGATGGAATTCACTCTAACTAAGATTTGCGGCAGCTTTTGATTTAGTCTATAGTCCCACCCACCATTAAGAAAAGAACTAAAAATAACACTATCTAAAGCCTCATATCTACCGATAGGTGTTGATGAATATGCGGAGCCGCGATTATTCGGCACTAATGTCTGCATTGCCGCCTTGGACTCATGCATAAATTGACCATGCCACGGTTGCGAAAGGTGCATTGGTTCATTTTGCTTGATTGCTTTCTGGCTCAACCCTTTATGTTCTAGATAAAGTTTAGTACCTCCATCTACGGGTTTGAGTATCCAGGTAACAATTGAAAACTCACACATCATACTGTTACACCAAGTGAAGGCTAGCCGTCTTGGCTCCTCAAGTTCAATCACCTCGCAATTTATATTTTCAATCAGTCCTGGCAATGTCGAATGCTGAAATTGGAATTTGTGTCCCAAACGTGGCTCAAAGTCATTTTCCATTAACCATGCCGCTAATGCCTCACGATTGGTAAGTACTTGCCAAACCTGTTGCGGGGGATAGGGATAGAACACTTCCATATTCAATCGGAGCATGAATTTTCCTCCAAATAATTGCCAAGAGCATCTAATTTTTCTTGCCAAAACTGCTCGTAATCAGCAATCCAGTTAGATATCTGCTTGAGTGGCTTTGGGTTGAGTCGATATAAGCGCTGTCGCCCGGCTTTTCGCACTTGTACTAAATCCGCTTCACAGAGAATCTGTAGGTGCTGAGAAATAGCTGGCAAACTCATGGCAAATGGTTCAGCCAGTTGTTTGACTGGTTGCTCACCAATACGTAACAGATCCAGTAGCGCCCTGCGTGTGGGATCTGCGATCGCCACAAAAACATCGGCACTGGCAACAGGTCTACTCATTGCAGATTAAACATATATTTAAGCATTTGCTTAACTGTTTATATAATACATAAGCAAATGCTTAAATGTCAACCTCTTGTTTATGAAGAAGGCGAAGGGGGAAGGGGAAAAACCGAACTTCTCTACGAAACGCTTCCGCGAACGTTCCGCTACGCTAACGCCCCTTATGGGCGACCTGTCCCTGCCTTTTCCCTTTAACCTTTAACCTCCCCCTGGTTTTATCTGGTGTATTAATCAAGCTGCCTTAAAGCAAGGTTCACCTTTTTACACAAATAATCAAGTCTTTTAACTTAACTACAGTTAACCGCTGAAGCCGAAATTACTTTTGTTAAATCACCAGTAAATATAGCTGTATATTTATACGGTGATGAACCAATGCATGTCATGGAATTTCTATCAGCGCGACGGGGAGTCCACCACGAATCTGCTTGTACAGTCAAATTTGCGCCATTCCACGATAATTTGGTGACAACTAAAGAGTTAGTTTTACCATCATTCGCCTTTTTGGCGGAAAGAAATGTAGCATAGTTAACGTCGCCATTAGTTAGATTAATACGACTCAAAACTGATATTTTCGCACCGCCGCCGCTACCATAACTAGATAGCCAACGACCATTGGCAAAGCGTCGAAAATCATTACCAGGTTGGCTACCAGTGGAGGAGAAAACACCATACAAAACATTTCCTCCATCCCAAAGTAATCCGTAGCCTGTACCGTCGTCATTCGTTGTTTCGTAGTCACTGCGACACCATTTCTTAACACCATTATCGAAACGGATAATGCGAGGGTCTTTATTCTGAGATGAGACTTGCTGATAACCAATATAGATAGTTGATTGTCCAATAACTACCTTGGGGCCATTTTTAGCTTTGATTGTCGCTTCACTATTATCACAGCTAAATGTCACACTTTTACCAATAGATGACTGCACACCATTTTGAGCGATCGCTAAATCACATCCTAATACTACCGATAAACACAAAAATCCCAGAGACTTCGACAATTTGCGGTGATAAATCATTGAATTTAAGTGGCTAATTTTGGTAAAAAATTACCATACCATAAAACGAATTTTTTCGTTTTAAAATAGCCAAATACCATATCAAAGCATCATTGTTTTAAGCCCCAATTATCAAGTTAATTACCTTGCGATCTAGGAGTAATACCAATTTAAAAAAAGAATGTGACAGATAGACCATCTAGAGACGTTGCAATGCAATGTCTCTACTAAAGGATTTGTTGCAATCATTAATTGAATCGGTATAACACCAGCGTTTTCAAGGTGTAACGTATTTTTCTTGGTGTCTTTGTCTTGAAAAGTTATGAGTCTCTTTCAGAGACGCTGCGCGAACGTCGGAAACCGGCGCACCCTGCGGGAAGCAAGCTACATACTTTTCGCAGTGTCTTAGTGGTTCAAAAGCGAATTTTGGAGATTTAGCCAAGAGATTGTCGTTTGAGACGCTTGTGAGCGTACATTAACTCGTCAGCTCTAGTAACCAGTTGTTCTATTGACATATTGCTCTCTGGAGCGTAACGCTCTATCCCCATACTCATCGAAAGTTGATAGCTGTGGTTTTGCTGTTGATTAAAACTGGCGATATTTGTTTGCAGACGCGCCTGAATACTATCAGCGTCTTTAAAAGAACTGGCCACGAAAACAATGAACTCATCTCCACCCAGGCGGCCAACAAAATCCGAGCTACGAAAACTTTGCTTGAGGACTTGAGCAGCATCAACAATCATCGCATCTCCCATGTCGTGACCAAGGGTATCATTAATCTGTTTCAACCCGTCCAAGTCAATGAAAATTACCCAGCACGACACATTCATGCGGTGAGCGAGTTTTAACTGTTGCTCAGCCAGCAGGAAGAAGCCACGCCGATTATATAAACCTGTTAGTTCATCGGTAAGCGATAACTGTCTTACTTCCATTTCTGCTTGTTTGCGTTTGCGAACTTCCTTAATCAGCTCCATGTGGGCGA
This sequence comes from Komarekiella atlantica HA4396-MV6, assembly GCA_019359395.1. Lineage (GTDB taxonomy): Bacteria > Cyanobacteriota > Cyanobacteriia > Cyanobacteriales > Nostocaceae > Komarekiella > Komarekiella atlantica. Next base: position 10,885 of record JAHHHK010000009.1, on the reverse strand, counting down.
TCGCCTGACGACTCAGACGGTGCAGTCCATCCAACTGCTTGTCAGTCAGGTAACGAGGAATTGTATCGATGACACACAACGTCCCTATGGGAAAGCCATTAGGCGTAACGAGTGGCGCACCTGCATAAAAACGAATCTTGGGATTACCTTTAACTAGGGGATTATCAACGAAGCGATCGTCTTTGATAGCGTCGGGAACTACTAATATATTATTTGGTTGAAGAATGGCGTGAGAGCAAAAAGCCCACTCTCTGGGTGTTTCAACAGCTTCTATCCCTACCTTAGATTTAAGCCATTGCCGATTGGTATCAATTAAGCTGATTAAAGCGATCGGAGTCTTACAAATGTAGGCAGCAAGAGCAGTCAGGTCGTCAAATGCTTGTTCGGGCAGAGTATCCAAAATATTGTAATCTTCCAAAGCTTTGAGTCTTTCTGCTTCATTTTGAGGTAAAGGAGCAGGCTGCATTTTCACAGATGGGTGTCTGAACCTTGGGCTAGAGAGTTTGGGTGACAGAAGATATTGCTGCAACTGTAGAATTATCTTCCTAGCATTAAGACTGTGGGATAAAAACATCTGTGCCAGGATTAACAGTCTTTTAACCGCGCAGAAATATTGTATTACTTTATGTTCTTCATGCCTTTGGTTTACTCTGTTGTCCATTTTGCTCTGACTATTGCTGTGCAAATTCCCTGAGTATATGGATGCTTACAAGGTCTTATGCGCGCAGCCAGGCTAAAAGTTATCAAAATGGACTAAAAATTATCAAAACTTATCAAGTTAGCAAAATGCTTCACAAAAACTTAATATTTTTAGATACCGCTAATTTACGTAGATACAAAGAAAAGTCTAATACCTTTCAATACTTCCCGGTTAAAGGATAAAGGGAAAAGGGGAATGGGTAAATTCACTTTTTTCTCTTTTCCCCTTAACCTTTGCCCAGACTACACTCCTAGGCGAAGAATACTTATCCGAACCGTAGAAGATAGACCATGCGTTACTGATTGAAGCTATCGATTACTTGTGTCGAACTGGAATCTCAATTACAAACTCTGCACCTTTTCCAGGTTCGGAAATACACTCGATTTTGCCATGATGTTTTTCCACGACAATTTGATAGCTGATTGATAATCCTAAACCAGTACCTTGTCCCACTGGTTTAGTAGTAAAGAAAGGATCAAAAAGTTTTTGTTTAACATCGGCACTCATCCCTGTACCATTATCCTTAATAGAGATAGCTACCCAATCAGAATTTACTACTTGGGTACAAATTTTAATAGTACTAGGATTTTTGCTAATTTCTGCTGCTGTTCGTTTTTGATTAAATTTACCCAGAGCATCAATACCATTAACCAGGATATTCATAAACACCTGATTTAATAGCCCTGCATAACATTCAACTTGTGGTAATTCACCATAATCTTTAATAATTTGAATAGCAGGATGCCCAGACTTGGTTTGAAGATGACTCTGCAAAATTAGCAAAGTACTGTCAATTCCTTCATGAATATTGACAGGTTTCATATCAGCCTCGTCTAACCGAGAGAAGTTACGTAATGTCAATACAATTTCACGAATGCGCTGCGTACCGATTTTCATAGAAGACAGCGTTTTAGGTATGTCTTCTTTCATAAAATCGAAGTCAATGTTTACCAAAAATTCATCAATTCCTGGTGCGGTGTTGGGGTAAATCTCCTGGTAAAGGTCGATTAAGGTTAGTAAATTATGCATGTACTCATCAATATGGGCAAGATTACCGTGGATAAAGGTAACAGGGTTATTTATTTCGTGAGCAACACCAGCAACCATCTGCCCCAAACTGGACATTTTTTCTGTTTGAATAAGTTGTGCTTGTGCAAGTTTCAATTCATGCAGTGTTTGTTTTAATCGCAGATTATTTTCATTTAATTCTTTAGTCCTTTCTGCTATTTTCTCTTCTAAATTTGTATATAATTGGGCATTTTCTAGAGAAATAGCTGCTTGCGAAGATAAAAGTTTTAATATTCGCAATCTGTCAGGAGTAAATGCTCCAACAGTCAAATTGTTTTCCAAGTAGACTAGACCTATAAGTTTGCCTTGATGAATGATAGATGTACATAACATAGACTTAAGTTGATTTTTGGCAATACAAGGATCTGTTGCAAATCTTCCATCAGACTTTGCATCTGCTAGAACTACATCTTCCTTAGTTCTCTCTACATAGTTAATCACAGATACAGGCAACTGCTGGCTAGTTTCAACTAGCATTGATTGACCTACTATCAACTCACTATCTACAACTGCCTTGGCTTCAATGAATAGCTTACCTTCTTTTACTAGAATCAGAAAACCAGTTTGAGCACCAGCATTCTCAATTACAATTTTCATTAGTTTTTCTAGCAAATTGCCCAGTAATATTTCTTCTGATAGGGCCTGTGATGCTTTAATAACAGTGATCAAATCAAGTTCACTAGCATTGGTGTTAGCAGTAGATACAGTTATGCTACTATTAGTTAATCCTATTTGATCTTTTGTTGATGCCTTGGTAAGTAAATTTAGGTATCTCGACTCCAAGTCTTTAACTTTAGCGATCGCACCCCAGCGAACATACCCGTAGTAAGCTTTCGTCATGTATAATGAGGCAAACTCATTTCTTCCTAGAGTTAGATAAAATTCTGCTGCTCGTTCATAAGCTAGGGCCTCTTCTTGAGTATATCCAGAACTATTTGCGCCTCGAATAGCACGGTCATAATATTCCATTGCTACTAGAGTTTGTCCTAAAACTCGTGCCTTTTCTGCCTCTACAAGATCATACTTGTGCTGATTATTAACCGGAGCATGAAAAGCCCATTTTTTCAATTGTCTCTGATTCACTTCTACTTTTTCTAGTGCTTCTCTAAAATCAGTCTCGTTATTTGAAGTTGACTCAGAAAACTGATATTGATGGAGAGCAAGAAGGGCCAGTGATTGATAAAAAGTATATTGAGTTAAATGCACAGTTCCGGCGACTGCGGCTTCGTATTTTTGAGCTAGCTTAGCATTTTCAACAGATTGATTATAAATATTAAAATAATAGTAAACAATAGTTTTGGCTAAATACGCAAAAAAAGTTGCTGTATTATTTCCGGCAAGTTTATGCATCATTAATTCATTAAAACTTTCGCCCTCTAGATAAAAATCATTTTTTAATTCTGAAGTCAAATCCAAAATCATTTGCTTCAGTATTTGGATACTAAAGATAAAATGATATTGTTTGATCTTATGTGCCAAAGTTATATATGGATGGATTCTCCTATCAAGAATTTCTAAATTTTCTCCAGCAAAAAAAGAATGCCAACAAGCTAGTATACCATTGTAACCTGCATATTCCATATCTCCTACTTCTAAAGCAAGTTTAAGCCCATCTTGGAGAGGTTGTATTGTTTCTTGAATGTGCTCTTTCCAATGGCAAATAAAAATATTAAACAGTCCGTAAACTTTACATTTTAGCTCTTTAGCATTAAACTGATCTAATACTTTTAAAGACAACTTACCGAATTGATAACCTGATTCAATATCCTGAAGATAACCACATAAAACTAATCCATAAGAAGCATAAGCGTGGGATGCTAAAGATGAATTACCATATTGAAAACAAAGATTTACCAATGTAAAAGAAATCAACGGTACAAGCGTAGGTTCAACAAAATAAGCAGGAGGTAGTGCTGTCCTAAGCATCCTCATAGCAGCAAGTTTATTAGCATCGGTCATTTCTGGCAGATGAGCTAAATCTTCAATAATTAGATTATCTGGTGGAGCTGTTGATAAAGACACTCCGAGCATATTGATAACTGCTAAGTTTAGGTCTAATGCTTCTCGCATCCTAGTCTGAGAAATATAATACTGAATTTTTTTCTCATATACTTTGACTCTATCTAAAATAGTTTTACTATGCTGTATAACACTTTCAAAAAGTGCTTCTGCTTGCTCAAAATTCGTATTTAAGTATGCTGTTTCTATTGTTTCTGTATGCAAAGAAAGAGTTAATTGATAATGTTCATGCCAGTTCTCATCTGTCAGCATTTCTAAACCTAGCTTAAAAAACTTGAGAGCAGATTCATAAGCAGCCGAATTCTTGGCTTTGCATCCAGCTATGAGATTCAATTGAGCCAAATTATATCTTTCTTCTTGTAAGACTAATAATTCAGCACCGATATTTAGCTGGTTAACAATATCAAAGATTTTTTCCTCTAGTGAAGTTTGGTCTATATTCTTTAAAAGTAATCGACCAATTTTTAAGTGAACTTCATTTTTTTGCTCATCGGGAATCAAAGCATAAGCTGCCTGTTGTACTCGATCATGCAGAAATTGATAATCAATTACAAAATCATCAACCTGATCTAAAAGCTGTGGTAGTTTGTAACCATCATCTAGAGGCAAAATTAGACCATCTTGGAGTGCTTCCCAAAGTTCACCTGCTGTATCTTTTCGAGATTTCTCATTAATAACAGATAGCATATCTAAACTAAAATGACTGCCAATACAGGCAGCTAATTTTAAAGTTTTCTGCGTAGTGTAATGCAACTTCTGAATTTTGCCGATCATGAACTCGACAACATTATCAGTAATTCCTATCTCTTGAATTTGCCCAACTTCCCACTGCCAGCGACCTATATTAAAGTCAAATGAAAGCAGATTTTCCTGATAAATAAAATTGACTAGCTGAGTTAAAAAGAAGGGATTACCAGCAGTTTTATTAAATATTAACTCTGCCAGGGGTTTAGCTCTTTCCAAATCACATTTAAGGGTGTGAGTAATCAATTGATATACATCAGTGATTTTTAACGGCTCACAAATAATTTTTTTGACAATGATATCAGTCTTTTCAATCTCCTGCAACATCAACATTAATGGATGAGTAGTATCGACTTCATTGTCTCGATAAGCTCCAATCATTAATAAATATTGACTATCGGAATCTGTAGTTAATAGCTGAATTAGTTTAAGTGAAGCTAAATCTGCCCATTGTAGATCATCCAAGAAAAGAACTAACGGATGTTCTTTTTGGGTAAACACACTTATGAACTTTTGAAAAACTAAATTAAAGCGATTTTGAGATTCCGTAGCCCCTAATTGGGGTACTTCTGGCTGTTTGCCAATAATCAGTTCCACTTCAGGAATGACATCAATAATAATTTGAGCATTAGGAGCCAAAGCCATTAGTAGCTTTTCTCTCCAAGCAGCTAGCTGTGCCTCGCTTTCTGTCAACAATTGTCGTGTCAATTCTTGAAGGGCTTGAATTAGGGAGGCATAAGGAATATTCCGCTTAAACTGCTCAAATTTACCTGTGATAAAATAGCCTCTTTTTTGTATAACAGGTTTATGAATTTCACTCACCAATGCAGATTTGCCAATTCCTGAATAACCAGCAACTAGTAATAACTCTTTTTTACCTTGGTTTACTTGTTCAAAAGCAGTTAGTAAAGTATTTATTTCTGCTTCTCTACCATATAGTTTCTCTGGAATTTGCAGTTGACTTGATTGATCATGCTGACCAATTGGAAAGCTAGATATTTGAGCAGTTTTCTCTAATTGATTGAGGCAGTTTTCTAGATCAGCTTTCAGACCAAAAGCACTTTGGTATCTATCTTCAGCAGTTTTGCTGAGTAACTTGATTACAATTGCAGAAATCGCTTCAGGAATCTCAGGCATTAACTGATTTACTGGTACTGGCTGTCTTGCAATATGACAGTGTACTAATTCCATTGGATCAGTGACATTAAAGGGTAGCCTACCTGTAAGCATTTCATAAAAGGTAACTCCCAAAGAATAGAAGTCTGTACGATAATCAACTGACCGATTCATCCGTCCTGTTTGTTCTGGAGACATATACGCCAGAGTTCCTTCGAGTAAATCAGGATTACTAAGTTTATGTTTTTCTTTGGAAAGAAGAGATGAAATAGAAAAATCAATAACTTTAACTTGATGTGTTTCTTCGTTAACAAGAAGATTTTGCGGTTTAATATCTTTATGAAGAATATAATTTTGATGCAGTTCACCTAAAGCTTGGGTGATATGAATTCCTATTTGGAGAAAATCTAATAATTTTATTTTTTGATTTTTGATAATATTGTAAAGAGATATACCGTCAAAGTTCTCCAAAATTAAAGCCAGGCTCTTATTATATTTTTCTAAGCTATAAGCTTTAATAACTCCTTTGATATCTAGATTTTTAATTAGCTCATACTCATGTCTTAATCTGGCAATATCTTTTAACTCAGGATATTCTAACTTTAATAATTTAATAACTACTAATTTGCCGTCTTGATTTCTTCGTGCTCGATAAACAGCGGTCTTTATTTCATCATAAATTAGTTCTAGAATTTGGTAGTTAGAGAAGTTAATCATGGCTGATAGTAGTATTCAAGATGGATTTTGAGGCTAATAAGGGAAGGACTAGCATAATCGATACATTCACAAGGTTAGTTCTAAGGCTGACTTTGTAAGTGTATCGATTGTACAGCTAGTCTAGGTTTTGGCGACCCAATTAGTTCTTAATTCTGTTCAGATTGTCAAAATTACATAATTGACATTCAACGTATCCTTAGAGCCAAGAATCCCACTCACGAATAATTTCCTTTGTATACTTGATCTGAAACCGTTGCTGTAAAATTGATCGCGTCGCTTGCATTGCTGACATCACCGTAGCCTCAACGCATCCAGAATTATAACCGTTATTGATCCAGTCACCTGCCAGGTAAAGATTTTCAAACCCAGATTCATCAGTTTTGAGACGATATTTAGTACTTCCAGGCACAGAAAGCACATAGCGCTCTGTAGGATTGATGTTAATTCGCCAGTATTGAGCATCAAACCTTTCGACCCCTTGACGATTTTGAAAATCTACAAGCAAATCCCAATTCAAACCTTGAGGATTTTCTGAGAGAGTCGCATCAGGCCAAAGATGTCCAATGTGATTTTTGAGGAAATTAATCGCTTGTTTCTCGATTTTTTTCTGTTCTTGTGCTGGAAAACCATATTCACTGTTAGGGGGAAGTCCTGGGTCTGCAATCACGCCAGTGAAGTAAGCAACGTTATAAGGATAGTGTTCAGAAGGCCAGTTTTCTCGTTGAAGTAACTCGCTCATATCTGCATAGACATCGAGAGGTTCAACATAAGCACCTAGTACGGGACTGGACAATTTCCATCCTAATTGTGGCAAGGTAGGCTTAAGCCATAGCTGTCCGCCTTGAGTGGTAACAGTTTTGACTTGAGTTACCATATCGCGCCATTTTTGATGAGCCGGATTCTTCTGAGCTTGAATTAGTTCATCGCATAAAGAGGGTAAAGCGGCGATGGAAATGCCAAGAAGTACAATGTCAAAGTCGCCATTTTTGGCACTGAGGGTAAATTCTTCTACAGGCTGCCACGGTGTCCAATATGACTCCAAGTTAATGTCTTTGTCTTGGAGCTTTTTAGCTTCTTCATCTACAATCTGATCGTAGAGAGGCTCACTGGGCCAACAAAGAAGGTCTTTAACCTTAATCAACGGTTGATATTCCTGCTCTGAATTTTTTAAATTAATCTGGCGAGCCATTGTAATACTGGCTATAGACTTTTGATCTTCGTCTAAGTGTAACTGCTTGGCGATATGGAAGAATTTAAATTTTACACCTCGACGCTCTAACACTTTATAGAGCGGAGCAATAACAGTATCACCCATCCCTGCTTGCATTTTCCACATGATTGCACCGTTGTACTGGAAAATGATGGTTGTGAGGATACGAATGGCTGTTCCTGCTGCTAATTGTGGCTTAGCAACATTACCTTCTGGAAACCCATAAACGAGGTCATATAAAACTCGAACAAACGCTGAATTGACACTTGCTTCCCGCGCTCCGTGTTTTCGTAGCCACTCCTTATAGTCATACTCATCTAAACTATCTAGGGAGCGATAATAAATTACCTCATCTACAAATAGACCCCGGATATTTGCTAGTGCAAGGTCAATCAGTGTCAAGCGCCATATAGTATGAGCATTTAGCCCACTAGCTTCTAGTTGGCGGTGTAAGTGTTCTGTAAATCGCTCTACAAGCTTCAAAATTAGCTGGCGATGTTCACGTCTATGAGTTTTAGGATTATTGGGAAGTAATTGAGCTAGGTTATAAGCAAGATTCAAAAAGACTTCTTCGGAACTAAAGTCAAGTCTCTCTAAGGTTGTTCTGATATCTTGGTTGATGTTCTCAAGCCATGCTCCCCAACGGCTAGGTTCTTTAAGTAATAACTGAATGAACTGGTCAGAAAGTTGCAAGATGCCGCCATCACAGAGAAATTCGAGCACCTCTTTGCCAAATGCCATCTGTTGAGTGAAAGCTTCTAAGCAGCCTGGATTCTCAGAATAGCTACTCATAGGCTGGAACTGCTTACATTCTGTATAAATTTGCAGAACGAATCTAATAGTTGTACAAATGTGCTTCCACATCGAACAAGTACGGCCACCTTCCCACGGAACTAAGAAATTTGTCGGAAAGTCGAAGGGCAAGTTTATCCAATGCTGATTGATGTATTCTTCTAAAACAATTAGGCTGTGGGGTTTGAATGCGTCTTCTATGGTGCTGAAAGGCCCATTACCTCCCAATTCGTCATAGCATTGCTTGAGCAGACGAAAAGCATTTTCATAGAATCCAAAAAAAATGTGCAACCCATGTTCTTCAATGCGGTAATCAGGTTGATGATAATGTTCATGGGGTTTGATGTTACGTCCGCTTGCACACTTTCCTCCTAAGCGCCAACCCATTTGATAAATAGTAATCTCGTAAAGACTTTCCCACCCTGGCTGGCTGGTTAATTCAAATGCTGTGGTTAAAGATGCTATTCCTCCGCCTAAAATAGCGATTTTTTGTGGCTTAAATTTTTCAGACATGGTTATTTGTCCTTATGTGATAACTGTGAATAGGCAACAATCAGCAGATTAATTGGTTGTACAGTGTTGCTGAGTGAAAATATGAATTTGTATCACGCAGAGGCGCAGCGAAAAGTTCTGTTCGCCTCCGGTCTCCGTCAGGAGAAGGAGGGGTTTCCCTCTCTTACGAGACGCTAACGCGAACCGCAGGAAACTTTTCAAGACAGAGACGCAGAAAATGAGAGTTTCAGACATCCTTTGTCATTAGTCAATAGAAAAGAAACAAATGACAAAAGATAAATTACGGTTTTAACTAAAATATGTACAATTTAGATGCGCGTCAGTTAATGCAAGTTTGCTCATTTCTGTGGTGCTTGCCAAACGGTGATGCCATTCTTGAAAGTGAAATCGAAATTGAGCAAGAAAGCTAGCTTGATAGGGATGCGTACTGATTCACTTCCTGGAGAATATCCTTTGTGTAAACCCAGATCTTGGACAATGGGTTGGTTAGCGAAATTATTTATTGTTAACTCAAATTGATCACCGAAGTTATCGAAGCCAAAAAGCTGCCCACTATGAAAAGTTTGTAGCTGCATCGGGGACTCGATCAACGCTTGATAGCACGCTTTTTTGCTATCTTCCACATCGCGGAATTGTTTAAGTGTAACAAGAGATACAATTCTCGCAATGAGGTAGTCAAGCAAATTGAATGGTAATCCCAAACTAGGGATAATAATCTCACCGTTTTTGTCAGAAAGTAAGCTGGCGATCGCTCTGATTACTTCTTCAAAAGTATCCCAAGTTTTAATTGCTTGATGTTTATCTCCTTGACCGATTCTACGTACTTCTAAAAGGCGAGCATTTTTAGCCTTTGTTTCTGGACTAAATTCTTTAAATAACAATGTATCTATAGTAAATAAATCTGGTTTTTGCTCAATACTTGGAATCTGAAACTCTCCAAGTTGTTTAAAGATGCCATATACTTCTCGTCCTGAAACTAAAGCCGGTGAATTATTCACATAAATGTAGGGCATAAACCAGGCAAGACGCTCTGCAACAAAGAAAGGCCCAATTTTTTTTCCGACCACTGTCAACATCCAAAAAATTGCTTCTTCCTCAGTGCTAGTCCCTTTGTTATAATCCGGTGGCTCAATAGAACTTAAGAAGTCTACATTGTTAAAAGTAAGGACGACATAGTTTGTGGCTGGGCGATATTCGATCTCTCCGTTGCTTGGATTATTGAGATATTTATCGCACACCTCTTGCAACTTAGTCATTGAACCTTCGATGACAAAGCCATACATTTTTGTCCCTTTGATTTCATAGGGTTGATTAAAAGCCTGGCCATCTGCTCGTTCAATATATTGAGGGTATGATGGGCGAGTACCTCCGCAAAAGTAGGTTTTGACAAAACTAGTAATGTCTTGCTCCATATTTTTGCCTTTTACTGCCAGATCTTGGAGCAGTTGATCTGGTTTTTGTTGGATCTGGGTGAGGTAAATGGTTAAATTTTGCGGTTCTTGAAGTAGTGCAGTAAATGCACTCATAGCACCTAGCGCTGTATGAATAGTCTGCATTAGCTGAGATGGTTATTGGGATTCAAGGGTATGATCTATAGAATTCCCAAAAAGTTATCCCAACGAACAATCTACATATAAAAAATACTAAATCTTGAAGTTGAAGATGCAGGCGATCGCTATCTTGCCCATAAAATCTTAAAACTTGACCAAAGCTATACTTTTAGCCAGTATTTCCAGCTAACTAACCCAACAGCAGAAATTGTAGCTGAATTTGAATACAGCTATAAGCGTACAACTTTAGAGTTGCCCAGATATTTTGATGAAATTAATTACTTATAGCGGTTCCCATTCAAATGCGGTACAACATTACATCGTCAGGTGTAGGGGCACGGCATTGCCCATTGGTGTCAACTTAAGCAAAAAGGAACCATAGGATGTAATCTAATCACATCTTGATTGATGTGATTAGTGATACATCATGAGTCCAAAACGTCCCGCGCGAAAAGG
>JAHHHK010000075.1 GCA_019359395.1 Komarekiella atlantica HA4396-MV6 | reverse complement strand
CTTCCCACAGAAGAATCTACTACCCTTATACACTTCATTCTCAATAAGTACACAAATTTTTCAAGGGGTCTTTATCCCCCAAACCTTTATCTGCCTCGGTTTAGAGGCGATTGTCGCCCCTTGAAGCATCCATCTCAAGAGCTTTTTCTCTTTTTAGATAGGCATGAAGAATACCTGATTTTTCAGGTTTATCTCAGGTAGGATACCACAGTTCTTCATCCTCAAAAAATCCTCACCCATTTAAGTTCTCTTTTTCCCAAACCGGATGAAGTTGGTTTTTGGGCTTGTACTTGATCGTAGGTTACAGTTGCGGCGATCGCGAGAGCGCGAGAGGACTCCGCAATAAAAACTGACGACGATTCAGGTTGAACATAGAAGCGGGATTAGTGATTGGGGAAGGACAGCAATTTAGAGTATTCTTATTTCTCGACTCAATAATCTAAATCACACTCATTAATGAACTAAATCATCATATACTTAACCCTGATGCTACTGTGCCTTTACACACTCCCTAAATTTGTTCCTGCATGTAAAGATTAACGATGAGGTAATATCTGAAATAATCGACGGTAGAATGATTTGAATAAAGCTCCTGAACGATAGCCCTTACGGACGATATCCAAAACAAAGTAGGGCACTCTTAATCGAAGTGGATACAAAAGAGGCAGATATAGCCAGTAATAAGCTTTTTTCAGGTTCTTCCACTTCGAGCATCTCTGTTTATCTAGGAAATCCGAGATATCTACGACTAATCCTCTACCTTCATGCATCATGACATTGCGACCGTGAATATCATGGGGGTAAAGACCGCGATGACGGGCATAATCTAGAGCTTCATCAATATCTCGTATAACCTGTTTTGGGATACGTAGACCAAGGTGTATACAGTTGTAAAGAGTAACTCCATACAGCCGCTTCAAAATTAAGAAGCCTTCTTTAGCATAGAAACATTCAGAAAAAGCAGGATGAGTACCTAAGCGGCGGTAAACCTCTACTTCCTCCTCAAAGCCTGGGCGACCGGGTGCGTAAATTTTCACCACTTGGTTTGGATAGTCGGGGTGATAAACCACAGCAGCATAGTTTCCCGTACCCAGAAGCCGCCAGGGTTCAGGAAGATAGTTTACTTTTACTGGGTTATGGGGATTGACACTCTCAATTTGTAAACTAGGAAGTAGTTCTTGGTAAATACTTTCAAGCATGTGTTGAAGGTGTAATTTATCCATACAGAAGTTACCCATAAAAACTACATCATAGTATGCTCTAAGTAGGGTGGGCATTTTACCACCTGAAGTTATCTATAGCTAAAATTGCCAAGAGCTTTCTAAGTAATATTTTTACTTTGTAGATATATACATGAAGAGAGGTTGACTACTGCGAAGATAGGACTTGGATAGCTAGCTATCCAATCAAACAAGCATACTAAAGAGTGATTGCTTCACAAAGAAAAAGAATTTTTCGTAAAGCCTTAGCTTTACCTGCTTCAATATATATTGTTATTTGAGATAATAAAACTAAGCATCTCTGGCAGGCACGCTTATGACTAAGCTTTACGGAGGAACTGACCCTAGAGATATTCCTACCTACTCCATTGGCGATGCTGCCCGCTATTTACGCATTCCAGCAGGTACAATTCGTTCTTGGACAGTTGGGCGGCACTATCCGATTACAAACGGTTCCAACTTCTTCAAACCCCTTATCCCAATTCGTAACCTCAAACCGCGACTTCTCTCATTTACCAACCTAGTTGAGGTTCACGTATTAAGAGCAATTCGCAAACATCACCAAATTCAATTAGATAAAGTACGAATCGCTCTTGATTTCCTTGAGGAACAGTTTAAAGTATCCTATCCGCTTGCTCGTGAGCGCTTCCGTACCGATGGCGTTGACCTTTTTATCGAGCGGTATGGCTCTCTTATTAATGCCTCTAAAAGCGGGCAAACTGAACTCAAAGATGCTTTTAATGCTCATCTGGAACGAATTGAACCCGACGACACTGGGCTTGCAATTAAACTTTATCCCTTTACTCGCTCTCACGAGGAAGATAACCCTCGTATCGTAGTCATTGACCCTCGAATTGCCTTTGGTAGGCTTGTTATCGCTGGGACAGGAATTGCTACTTGCGTGTTAGCAGAACGCTATCAAGCAGGTGATTCAATTGACGATCTCGCTTATGATTATGACTGCGATCGCCTTAAAATCGAAGAGGCCATTCGGTGTGAGCTACCCGCTTTTGCATGATTCAACCCCAGTCCATTACCTTTTTTGTAGATCGATGTCTAGGTAGCAAATGCATTGTAGAAACGCTTCAATCCGCAGGCATGAACATCGAAATTCATGACGAACACTTTGATAAAGGTGCTCAAGATGTAGAATGGCTACCAGAAGTCGGCAAAAGGGGCTGGATTGTCCTGACTAAAGATGCCAACATTGGTAAACATACCTTAGAAAGAATTGCCGTCGCTCATGCTCAGATAAAAATGTTTGCACTCGCCTCTCAAAGCCTATCAGGAAGAGATATGGCTGCAATCTTTCTAAAAGCAATTGTTCCGATGCAAGAATTTGTCCGCGAACATCCTGCTCCATTTATCGCCAAGGTCTATCGTGATAGTCGCATTGCTATGTGGAAAGACCAAAAGATGTTATCGGAAGAATTAGAGCGATTTTTATCGGGTATTGGGGATTAGGAAAACTAATATCACTCTCCACTTTTGAGTAACCCTGTCGCTGTTGGTTATTGCAGCTTTGCGATACATTATTAATGAGATTTAGGATGTATCATTCTTTCTGTGTCGTTAAGGCTTTATTCGAGTTATCAGTTTTCAGTTTATGGTCAAATTTTTGACTTTCCAAAGCTGAATGAATATAGTGTTTTCTCATGAATCATTTCGGATTGCTATTTTCATAAAAACCCGCTGTAAGCCAAAGTATCGCTTCAAAAGAAAATCCTAACTAGTCCCAACTCGAGTTACAACAATTCTCTAAAATCTGGTAACAGATTCAAAGTGTGAAAACCCAGATGAAATCTGAATTTCTTAATTACGAATTACGCGCTTCGCAGCGGGGCGTAGCCCCAGAGCGAATTACGAATTGGTATTACAACCAATTACCAATCAGCACATAGGCAGACCAAAAGCTCGGTGCTTTGTAGTTGGGATGTTTTAGCAGTTGGAGCTGGGCACGGTGGAGAGCTTCGGCTTTGGTGATTTTGCCACCTTTGAGTTCTTGATAAAAGGCACTGACAAACATGGCTGTTGATTCATCATCAATTTGCCACAAGGATGCTAAAGTACTGCGTGCGCCAGCTCGTACAGATGCCCCGGCCAAACCGAGTGCTGCACGGTTGTCTCCTGCTGCTGTTTGACAGGCACTCAAAACTAATAGTTCCACTCTGGTTTTATCCTGACTACGAAGGAAACTATCAAAATCTTTGACTTTGATTGGGCCATCAGCAGCCAAAATATAGGTGTTTTCAGCCAAGGAACTAAACTGACCGTGAGTTGCTAGATGCACTACGTTAAATGAAACGGTATTAATTTGATTTTCTAGTTTTTTGCTGGTGAACTGCCCATCTAAAAGACTGGTTGTCGATATTCCAGCTTCGGTAATGCTGTTGAATTCAGATTTGATGGCAGGCAAAGGGGCATAGTTGGGGTAATTTGCTGGAGGCCGAGTAAGTCCAGCAGTTAAGGCTTTTAGCTGCCTTTGTACCAGTGGTTTGGGGTCGAGGAGTTGCAGACCGACGCTGAGGGCGATCGCATATTTTTCCACTAAATACTGTTTACCATCATAAAGAGCTGCCATTGGTAAGTTGCGTAATGCTCCATCCAGCACAAATACTAATGTATTCACTCCACTGGCTTGTAATTCTGATTCAATAGGTTGGAGCAACCAGTTGTAAACTTGTTGGGACTGTTTTTCGACAGCTTTGGTAGCAGTGGGATTGACAAGGCTTTTTCGCAGTTCTGCGAGAATTTTTTCTACTTCTACTTGACGAATTTTGGTGTTGTAATGCCGTAGGGGTTGTTTGGGAATTTTGACTATTACCTGGAGTTCGTTAGGAAGAATAATTGGATAAAGGATGGCAGCAGTAGGGTTATTTTGTACTACTTGATCGAGCGGTACTTTTTGACCTTGTAGACAAGCTTCCCGAAAAAAGTTATCTAATTCTGCCAATTGCAGTGCTTCAATCCGCTGACGTGCTTTCTCTAATATTTTGATATCCGGTTGTGTCCCCTGAGATTGCAGCAATAACTCTACTGACTCTCGATAGACTGGCTCGACGCTATCTCGAAAGTTAAATTGCACGTCTTGATTGACTGCTACTAGGTCACTGCGGAGATACTGGAGAGTTTCCACAGCAGCATCATACGCTGCGATCGCACCATTAATATCTTTTTGTGCCCAGAGCAATCTACCTAACTGCCACTCTAAGGTATAAATAATGTCCGGTGCGTTGCTGGTTTGGGCGAGAAATAATCCCTGCTGGGTCAGGTTTTGCGCCTCTGACCACTGTCTGGTTTCTTCGTATAAGCCGCCTAAACTCTTTAAGGCATAAGCTTCTGCCCGCTTGTCGCCCAAACTGCGGGATTGCTCAATAGTTTTGGCAAGTAATAGTGCTGAGTCCGAATTTCTACTGGGAAATTTAGTCAGGCTTTGTGCAAAATTAATCTTAGCGTAGATAGCAGCACGACTAGAAGGGAGTTGCTCTAGTTGGGATTCAATCGATGGTAATAGAGTTTCGGCTTGTGCTAATTGTTTATCTTCAATGAGTAGGCTCAGGCGATTTAGTTTTGCTGTAACTCTTGTTAGAGGCGATGGAGATACTTTCTCTGTCTGTAGATAATATTGGAGCGCCTGTTGTTTTTGTGTATGGGTATTACGAATATTATTTCCTAAGCTGAATAGACTTGCGCCAATATCAGCGTTTGATTGCAGTCGTTGAGCAATCACAAGACTTTGCTCAAGTGCTCTGTGGGACATTTCGAGTTCCCCTGCTACCTGGAGAGCATCACCTAGCGATCGCAATCCTACTGTTTTTTCTATAGAATCGGGTTGAGATTGTAAAGTTTGACTTACTTTTGTCAATGTTTCTACTGCACGACGGTAAAACCCTTGAGTTCGCCACGCTTGTGCTTGATTGATTTGCGATCGAATTATACCGCTTTGATTTTTCGCTTGCTTGTAAACCTCTTCTGTTTGCTCCCAAGTTGCTAAAGCTGCCTCTGCCTTTCCCATTGCCAGTTGTAAACGACCTTGAATATCCAGTGATTGGGCAAATACTTGCAGATTTTGGTTTTTACCCTGTTGTTTGAGCAAATTCAAGCTGTCTGCAATTGCCTGCTGTGCCTCAGTCCATGCACCGAGCTGCTGGTAAGCTAAAGATAGATTACTCAAAGTCGCTGCTAGTCTGAGCTTATCCCCTTGTTCCTTATATTCCTGGGCTGCCTGTTGCAATACATTCACCGCTTGGGCAAAGTTGCCGACATCGAATAAAACTTTACCCTGTTGCAGTAAAGAGGTGGAAGTAACACTATTAATTTCCTGAGATGAGGAGTTAAGCGTACCTGGAACTTTTGCTAGCACAGGCGAACTAAGGATGCACAGTAAAGTAATTAAAAAGTATAAAAGCAAACGGAAAAAGTCAAAAGTCTTGCCTTTGATTTTTTGCCTGGGAATTTTTAGATAATTCACTCCAGAAAACCTAGTTGTTTTAGTCATGGGCATGGCAGGAGGTAAGTAATAACCCGTAAGACAAAAGATTAACTGTAGTGCTTGGGCTACCAAAATAATCTCATTATTAGTATCCCTCACTACTGATGGTGGCAAAGACTTTCACTTTAAACATGTGGTGGAATAAATTGCCAACCAATTAGAATTTGCTCCAAAATTACGAAATCACCCTTCAGAAGGCGGTATCGTAGAACGACCCCTTAGAACAGTGTAGGGTCTAAGTTATAATCAAGGCGGTTGAACAGTTGGTGGAAAGTTTGCGTAAAAACTTATTCAATCTGGTCAGTACGGGTGTAAAGATTATTTTGGAGTGATAAAACTCTGTGTGATTTACTAGTGGTCTGTCAAAGCAACAATGCTTGGTTCGTAGTGAGCGCTTCAGCGCTCAAGCTAAGCTCGACTTTATCCAAAATTAAGAACTTAGTTCTCTTGATAGGGTAAAAACACTAGCTTTTTGGCAAAAACTTTTTCTATGTCACTGATTATCGGTGAAATCGAAAAAGTCAAACTAGCGTCACACAAAGCTTTCAGCTTTAGCTTGAGCGTTGCTAGAAAATGGATAAAGTCGAGCTAAGGACTAAAGTCCTGACTACGAACTTATTCACCCATCAGGCGTTGGTGTGGTGAACTACTAATAAAAGTTTCAGAGCCAATGCTTATTGAATATCTCAATTGGCGTCAGGTATGAAAAGTGTCAAAAATCAACTTTTATAACAAACCCTCTAACTCAGCAAATTTCCGCAAGCGTGGTAGACACTGACGCTGATAAAAACTGCTTAATGTCGGAATTGAGAGATTGAATTCCTCAGATAATTCTCTCCAGCTAACTTCGGGAGGTAGGCGTTTGAGAATTAACACCTGACAATTCACCTCTGGATGCCCTTTTATGTGAGTACGGCGCAGTTCTCCATCCGAATCTGTTTTCGCCCATATCTCCAAGTTTTCCAAAATGGGAGGTGCTTGGGGGGTAGCAGGTAAGTTATCTACAGGGTCAATAGTTTCACTATTTTCACCCGACTTAGACTGGTAAAGCCGGAGCGGGACGGTTGTGATTTGTTCCCGGTGCTGGTTGAGATAAAAGTCTTGTAATCTGCGTTTTAGGTAAGCATTCAGCCAGGTGACAACACTACCATAAGTGGGGTCATATATTTGACCCGTCAACCCTTCACAAACGTTGCGGCAGAAATATAACCAAGTTTGTTGTAGTGCGTCTTGATAGTAGGGAGTATTTTCCCTCCAGAGTCTACTTGCTGTCAAGCGGATAATTTGCGTGAGCAGCTTTTGACGCTGAGGGCTTCCGAGTGGGTTTCCACAGGCTTTGGCAACTAAGCAGCGTAGCTGTTCATCGAATTCAACCATGGCAATCTTGGAGAAGAAAGCAAGAATATCTTAGTATTACGTATAACAATGCCCTAAAAAAATTACCCTTCGTCGCGATACTACATTTTTTTACTTTTCCTTATTTTGCGTTGCTTTCCCGCCCTGCAATCTTACTGCATACTAATAGCTTAAATGCGTTTAAACGCGCTTAAATTAAAGAAATTTCAGATGGATTATGGTTGACGGGTTATAGACCCGCTATCAATTTGCCAACAGTATTATGAATTTGCAGATAATGACGATATAAATGACAGCGTGCAATTATACCATCTTATTTAAGATTTACCAATCAAATACTGTGTAATTTCAATTTGTTTGCTGTCGATAATTTGGCAGAATCATCACAAACTACATTTTTCATCACATTTGCTAATTATGGTTGTTGTCTAAAAATTATCTGTTAGTGCAGCGTTATTGACGCAGGAGCGTCACTTTTCAAGACAGAGGACACGGAGGAATGAGATTTAAAGAGGTATTTTGCGTAAGTCTTATTTATGTAGAATCAAACCTGCTGTATCTGGATAATCGCTAAATACGCCATCAATACCTAAGCTAAAAAATAGTTCATATTCCCCTTGGGGATTTCCTTGAAAATCTAATGGTAAAAAGAAGTTTTCATTGCGAAAAGTCCAGACATGAACCAGCAAAGCAGCTGCATGAGCATCACTAACTAAAGATGTAGGCGATCGCAACTTCCCAGCACTATCTCTAGGAACCAGCAAATTTTTATGAATACCCACCGCCTGAGCATATTTAGCAATCTCTTTTAACCCTGATGCAGTTGCTAAATCTGCATAGGTGCGATGATCACCGTTAACTATAAAATCATAAGGTTTGCCACTGGAATTAAGCAATTGCACTAAAGGTAGATCAGTTTTGCCAGACAAATCTTGCAAATTACTTACTTCAAAAGACTGAATAAAAATAGGTGCGTTACTTCCCTGATAGCCGTTTGCTGCCAAAGTTGCTAATAGGGGTTCTTCTAAGGATAACTCAATAGATTTAAAGTAAGTCGGGTGTTTAGTTTCTGGATAAATGCCGATTTTACGACCAATTTCGACACTTTTTTGCTGAGCTAAATCAATGATTTCTTGCAGGCTGGGAATTTCAAATAGTCCATCATAGATGGTGTTTTGCGAGCGCAATTCGGGAAGTCGTTCTTTAGCTCTTAGTGTTTTCAATTCTGCAAGGGTAAAATCTTCGGTAAACCACCCAGTTTTTGATTCTCCATCAATGATTTTAGTAGTTTTACGGTTTGCAAATTCTGTATGGCTTGCAACATTAGTAGTTTCAGAAATTTCGTTTTCGTGTCGAGCAATTAAAACACCATCTTTTGTTGAAACTAAATCTGGTTCAATGTAGTCAGAACCGAGTGCGATCGCTAATTCATAAGCAGCCAAAGTGTGTTCTGGACGATAACCACTAGCGCCTCGATGTCCAATGATAATTGGAGTTGCGTTTGTGAAGTTTTTAACCATAACCTCATGTAAGTAGTTAGGCGTAAATAAATTAAAGTTTGTAGTAAGGACTTTAGTCCTGAGCATCCTTGTTTTGAGCGATGAATCGCTCTCTCCGAGACGCTACGCGAACACTACGAACTAATAAACTACCCAAAAGCTAAAATTGAAGTATAAAATAAATATGTCAAATTTGGGTAAGCGTATGCCAAGCAATAATATAGAGATTGTTTTCAGCTTTGATACTACTGGAAGTATGTATCCATGCCTAACTCAAGTACGGCGCAAAATTAAAAATACCGTTACTAGATTAATAGACGAAATTCCCCTGATTCGCATTGGAATTATTGCTCATGGTGACTACTGTGATGAAGGTTCAACTTATGTCACTAAAAATTTTAATTTATCCGGCGATGTTGATGCTATTTGTGATTTTGTCCAAAATGTAGAACCCACTGGTGGCGGAGATGCGCCAGAATGCTATGAATTAGTATTACATGAAGCTCAATCTCTATCTTGGTCAAAGTCAGCATCAAAATCATTAGTTTTGATTGGTGATGATATTCCCCACGCTCCAGCACACAATCCTAAAAAGTTGAACTGGCGCAAAGAGTTAGATAAATTAACTGATGCAGAAATTACAGTTTACGGCATTCAGGCACTCAATCGTTCACATGCCAATCCTTTCTATCAAGAACTTGCAGAAAAATCCGGTGGATTTCATATTAACCTAGACCAATTTGCATATATTACTGATTTGTTTTTAGCAGTCTGCTATCAGCAATCATCAAATGAACAGCTACAAGCTTATGAACAAGAAGTAATTGATCAAGGACGCATGAGTCGGGGGTTAAATAAAATGTTTAACACCATGATGAAGCGAGAAGCAACATCATATTATGAATCTGCTGATTTACGCGCTGTTACTCCAGGACGTTTTCAGATTTTAGAAGTTGAGCAAGATATTTCAATTAAAGCTTTCGTTTTAGAAAATGGTTTGACTTTCAAAGTTGGACGTGGTTTCTACGAATTTACAAAAACGGAAACTATTCAAGCTCAAAAAGAAATTATCTTAATGGATAGAGCAACTGGTGATTTATTTGAAGGAGGTGCTGCACGAGAAATGTTAGGTCTGCCGATGGATGCATCAATTCGCATCAAACCGAGTAACCTAGAAAAGTATGTTGTGTTTGTTCAAAGTACCTCTGCTAATCGCAAACTGATTGGCAAAACTAGATTTTTATATGAAGTCGAAGACTGGGATCGCTAATCAACCTCTTGCTAAAATCTTTTAATGCCCTTACCAAAGCCTGCTTTTGCAGGCTTCATCATCTTTGAATTTTATTTGCTAAGTATTTTTTAACAAGTCTAATGATACAGATTAAGCCGGAAGTCAAGCGCATAGAAGAACTGCGTCAGTTATTACAACAAGCCAGCTATGCATATTATGTTCTAGATGCACCAATTATGGAGGATACAGTTTATGACCAGCTGTATCGAGAATTGCAACAACTAGAAATTCAGTATCCAGAATTGATGACACCCGATAGTCCTACTCAGCGCGTGGGTGAGAAACCGGCAACGCAATTCACTTCGGTGCGGCATAATATCCCCCTGTATAGTCTGGAGAATGCATTTAATATTAATGAATTGCAAACCTGGGATCAGCGCTGGCGGCGACAAGTACCGAAAATTGACTCGGTGGAATATGTCTCTGAACTCAAAATTGATGGTTCCGCCTTAGCTTTGACTTACCACAATGGCATTCTAGTTAGGGGTGCAACTAGGGGTGATGGGGTAACAGGTGAAGATATTACCCAAAATGTGCGGACAATTCGCTCAATTCCCTTGCGCCTGAATTTTGAAGGGTTAGAAATCCTGGAAAGGGTGGAAGTGCGCGGCGAGGCGTTTTTACCTTTGGAAGTGTTTAAACAAATTAATGAGGAAAGGCAAAAAGCAGGTGAGCAATTATTTGCCAATCCCCGCAACGCTGCTGCTGGTACACTTAGGCAACTAGACTCTCGAATTGTCGCTAAGCGGCGGTTAGATTTCTTTGCTTATACGTTGCACATTCCTGGTAGAGATGACGCCAGTATTGCCAATACACAATGGGAAGCGTTGGAATTGTTGGAAAAGATGGGTTTTCGAGTCAACCCTAACCATAAGCTTTGTAGTTCTTTAGCAGAAGTGGTAGAATATTACAAATACTGGGATACAGAACGGCTGAATTTACCCTACATGACCGATGGGGTAGTAGTGAAGCTGAATTCTTTTAAGCTTCAAGAACAGCTAGGTTTTACGCAAAGGTTTCCCCGATGGGCAGTAGCGTTAAAGTACCCAGCAGAAGAAGCACCTACCCGCGTCGAAAATATTGCCGTGAATGTCGGTAGGACAGGGGCGTTAACGCCTTTAGCAGAGATGCGCCCAGTCCAACTAGCGGGGACGACAGTTTCTCGTGCTACTTTACACAATAGCGATCGCATTGTCCAATTAGACCTCCGCATCGGTGATACTGTCATTGTCCGCAAAGCTGGCGAAATCATCCCGGAAGTAGTAAGGGTACTCAAAGAACTCCGTCCCGCTGACGCTCAATCCTTTGTAATGCCTACCCATTGCCCAGTTTGCGCTCAACTAGTGGTGCGCGAATCAGGTGAAGCCGTTACTAGGTGCGTTAATGCTTCCTGTGCAGCGATTCTCAAAGGTTCAATTGAGCATTGGGTGAGTCGTGATGCCTTGGATATTAAAGGTATGGGGGAAAAATTGGTGCATCAACTCGTTGATAAAGGTTTGGTGCATTCTGTTGCCGATTTATACGACTTGACAGCAGACAAATTATCTGCATTAGAAAGGATGGGGAAAAAGTCAGCAGAGAAATTAGTAGATGCGATCGCTCAATCAAAAAATCAACCTTGGTCAAGGGTATTGTATGGTTTAGGCATCCGTCATGTTGGCAGTGTAAATGCTCAATTATTGACCGAGAAGTATTTCACAGTTGAACAATTAGCCACAGCCAAGCAGTCAGATATTGAAGGCATCTACGGTATTGGTGCTGAAATTGCCCAGTCTGTATACCAGTGGTTCCAAATTAGTGCGAATCAAACTTTAATTTCTCGCCTCAAAGACGCTGGTTTGCAATTAACTACAACAGAAGAAACAAAAACATTTAATGATAGTAATCAAAAGTTAGCAGGTAAAACTTTTGTAGTTACAGGTACATTGCCAACCTTAAAGCGAGATGAAGCAAAAGCTTTGATTCAAAAAGCTGGCGGGAAAGTAACTGATTCAATAAGTAAAAAAACAGATTATTTAGTAGTAGGAGAAGATGCCGGTTCTAAGTTGGAAAAAGCGCAGAAATTAGAAATTACTCAGTTAAATGAATCTCAATTTTTAGAATTGTTGAAGTATTAACAAACTGATAATCTTAAAAGCTGTATTTTGAGTCGCGCCATCTGGAACGGGCCGTTTTCTGACGTTAGAGGATGTCTGAAAAGCTAGGTAATGGTATATTTTGTCATTCTGACTGGAGCAGAGCGGAAGGAAGAATCTCTATTGTCCGTTAATTTCTGAGATGCTTCTCTACGAGACGCTCCGCGAACATTACGCTATCGCTTCATTCAGCATGACAATTTTGACTTCTCAGACATCCTCTTATACCAATTCACGAAAATCTTGATACATATAGATTTCTCGTAGGGGCACGGCAATGCCCATTGGTGTCAACTTAAGCAAAAAGGAACCATAGGATGTAATCTAATCACATCTTGATTGATGTGATTAGTGATACATCATGAGTCCAAAACGTCCCGCGCGAAAAGG
>JAHHHK010000074.1 GCA_019359395.1 Komarekiella atlantica HA4396-MV6 | reverse complement strand
CCGAAGCCCTGTTAATTTTTGCGTTAACGTTCTTTGCGGATTAATCGCTTATTGTCATCAACCTAAGAAACCTAGCCTTCAACTGGAGTGGCTTTTACCTCCTTACCTTTAACCCGAACTCAGGTTACTTATTTCGGCGATGCCTACGGCTGGCTACGCCTACGCATTTGCTATTTCGGCGATCGCATTTGCTGTTTCGGCGAACTCATTTGCTATTTCGGCGAACTCATTTGCTATTTCGGCGATCGCATTTGCTGTTTCGGCGAACTCATTTGCTATTTCGGCGATCGCATTTGCTGTTTCGGCGAACTCATTTGCTATTTCGGCGATCGCATTTGCTATTTCGGCGATCGCATTTGCTATTTTGGCGATCGTCATTACTGATTGGGTTTATTTTGAAGCAGTATAAACACTGATCAAGCTTTGGTTTTTATGTTTTAATTAAATCTGCAATAATACGCTTATCACGCAGACAAACACCCCACTATCTTGAAAGAGAACTATTCAAGAAATATCTTCTATGTCTTTAAAAACTCGCGGTTCTGCTGCTGTAGACAAAGCTCAACGTCGTCTCGCTCAGCTGAAATCCATTAATGAGTATCTGGATTTAGGCCACGGATTAAGCATTGAAGCTTACACCCGCCTAATCGATACCACCCGTGCCACACTAGAAGCTCATAATACACTTTTGTCTAATCTTGAGGAATCTCGTAAGACAATCAAGCAGATGGACAAAGCACTGTCAGAATTGTCTGAGAGGATGCTCAGTGGAGTCGCCACTATATACGGCAGAAACAGCATGGAGTATTCAAAGGCAGGCGGCTCTAACCGAAAGCGGGGTAAACAATCTAGTTCACAAGTTCCTTCAGTTGTAGCAGTTCCCACCACTCAACCTGCCCAAACCATAATTGCAAACAAGTCAACTAACGGCAAGCGCGGTTAGCCTTTTCGTTACGGCTAAATAGGCGTGTTCATCTACCTCAATACAACCTTATCTTAAAACTATTGGATTGCTGAGGTCTAAATAATCCTTGGCAAAATTGCAAATTTGAATGTTTATACCGATTCAACTGGTAGAGACGTTGCAATGCAACGTCTCTACTACATTTCTTTATTTTATAAACGAGCCGCTTGCTGCTAATGTCATCATAGAAGAAGCAAGCAACGAGCAAAAACAATGCAAAAACAGCTTAAGCAACTAGTTGTATCTGATCCAAAAGTGATGATGGGAAAACCTGTAATTGTCGGGACACGCATCACTGTTGAGTTAATTCTAGAAAAGCTAGCTGCTGGCGAAACCCCAGAACAAATTCTAGAATCTCATCCACGACTCACACGCGAGGCTATTCAAGCAGCTTTAGCATCAACAAATTTTTCAAGAAATATGAGACGATAGAAACATTAGAACAGTCAAAAAAAACGTGAGTCAACAAGACAAAATCTTAGCCAAAATCCAATCGGGTACTTCTGATACAGATATTCCTTTTGCTCAGATGTGGCAACTCTTATATAGTTTAGGTTTTGATGAAAGGATTCGTGGTAATCACCGTATCTTTGTCAAGCAAGGTGTTGAGGAGATATTGAACCTACAACACAAAATAGGAAAAGCCAAAAGCTATCAAGTTAAGCAAGTTCGTGCAGTGATTATCAAGTATCAGCTAGGAATTAAAAATGATGCTTCATTATGAAATTAATCTCTATTGGAGTGAAGAAGATGCAGCATTTATTGCCGAAGTACCAGAATTACCAGGCTGTGCAGCTGATGGCGAAACTTATCAACAAGCACTGCAAAATGTAGAAATTGTTATGCAGGAATGGATAGAAGTCGCTAAGGATTTAGGGCGTCAGATTCCTCAACCGCGACGGCGCTTAATATCTATAGCAGAGAATAGAGAATTGGGGATTGAAAATAAGGAATAGGGAATTATTAATATGCTTGAAAAGTATAAATTTGTATTTCCACAGATATCAAACAAATGATCGAAGTATTTGAGTAATTACAATTAAATAATAGGTTTATTAATTCGCAGTCCCATGATAACTAAGTCCCGTTCATCGTCATCAAGTTCTGCGATTTTAGGTAGATGCCCCCAATGTTGAAAGCCAAATGTCTCAAACAGCTTTAAGCTGGGTTGATTATGGGCAAAAATGAAGCCTACGAGGGTTTTTATACGTAAGTTAGGACTTTCACTAATTGCTTTTGCTAAAAGTTGCCGTCCTAAACCACGTCGATGAAAAGCAGAGGCAATGTAAATACTAATTTCGGCAGTTGTATTATAGGCTGGTCGCCCATAAAATGATTGGAAACTGAGCCACCCAGCAATTACTCCTTCTACTTCGATTACCCAGAGTGGGCGTTGTGAAGGCGATCGCCCTTTAAACCAAACCAAGCGACTTTCCACAGACACAGGTTCTAAATCAGCGGTTGCCATACGGCTAGGAATTGCAGCATTATAAATTGCCACAATTACAGGTAAGTCAGTTTCAGTGGCGTGGCGAATAGTCATTGCTACAAACAGTAATCAGTAAACAGTAATCAGTAATCAGTAAACAGTAAACAGTAATCAGTTAACTGTTAAATAAGATTTTAATTATTAATCTAGAAATTCATTCCTGGGTGGTTGTTGACAGAAGTGTAAGAATTTAATTTATGGAAGCTGAGGTAATTCTAAAACACTGGCAACTAAAGTAATCAACTCTGTGGGGTCAATTGGCTTAGATAAATGCTTCTGAAACCCTGCTGAAAGGGCTTTTAATCGGTCTTCTTCTCGCGTGTATGCTGTTAAGGCGATCGCTGGGATGCATCCGCCTTTTTCTGGTTTTAAAGAGCGTAGTTGACGAATCAATGTGTAACCATCTTGATCAGACATCCCAATATCGCTAATTAAGATATCTGGTTTTAATTGTTCTAGTATTTTTAGCGCTTCATCAACTGATGCTACCGCAGTGGCGATCGCTCCATACTCTTCAAACATGAAGCTGAGAAAGTTACGGGTATCCGTTTCATCATCTACAACCAAAACCCTTAATCCAGCAAGGGGAGTAGAGCCAGCAGGCAAGGAATTTTCTCCCTCTGTTTCTTTATTCCTACTACCTCTGTTTTCGCGTAGCAATGGTAGTCTGACGGTAAAGGTTGCTCCCTGTCCTGTACCTGGACTTTCAGCCGAGATTGTGCCTTTGTGCAGTTCTACTAAATGGCGGACGATCGCTAACCCTAATCCTAGCCCATTGTGCGATCGCGTTGTTGTGCTATCTGCCTGCCGAAACCGCTCAAATACTTTGGGTAAAAAGTCTGAACTAATGCCAACACCCGTATCAACAACTTGAATTTGAGCAGATTTGACAGTTGTTAATTTTTCCTGACTACTGACTATTGATAAAGTAACTTCTACCTTGCCACCTTTAGGGGTGAACTTAATGGCATTAGTTAGAAGATTCCAGACAACTTGTTGTAAACGAGCTGAATCGCCAAAGACTGACCCGATGGAAGTATCCAGGATAGTGTTTAATTGAATACCTTTTGTCTCTGCCAAAGGACGCACTGCCTCTAGGGCTGCTTCAGTTACAGTTACCAAATTCACAGCACAAATATTTAACCGCAATTGACCACGGATAATCCGTGATACATCCAAAATATCCTCAATTAATTGCACTTGAGATGTAGCGTTGCGTTCAATCGCCTCCAATGCGCGAGCCGTTGCTTTTTCGTCAAGTTTTTTAGAGCGGAGGATTTTTGACCAACCCAGCATCGAGGTTAAGGGTGTACGAAGTTCATGGGAGAGAACGGCGAGAAACTCATCTTTCATCCGATTTGCTGCTTCTGCTTCTGCTCTTGCTGTTTGTTCTCGAATTACTTGAGCGCGGACTTCTTCGGCTTGCTTGCGTTCAGTAATATCTTCGAGCGTACCTACATACCCCAGCAATTCGCCTTGACTCGAAAGCATCGGTGATGACCGAACCTGAACCCAACGGATATGGCCATGAGCATTTTGAAATCGAAATTCTTCAGAGTAGTCACGGCCTTGAGTAATGTAGTTAGACCAACTGGCGATCGCTTTCTCGCGATCATCTGGATGAACAGATTCCAGCCACCTCTTAACTAAACTTTCTGCTGGTCTGAGTCCGCAAATTGCTTGATAACGAGGATTAGTATATTTACAGCGCCCTTCAGTGTCAGTCTCAAAAATGCCAATAGGTGAACAGGTACTTAGTGAACGGAAGCGTTCTTCACTTTGCCTCAGTTCAGCATTGACGGCTACAAGTTCAGCAGCCTGTTGCTTAACTGCTTCTGTTTTCTTAAATAATTCTACAAATACTGTGACTTTAGAAGTCAAGATATTCGGGTCTAATGGTTTGAGTAGATAATCGACTGCACCTAGGGCATAGCCTTTAAATAGCATTTGGTCGCTAGTGCTAAAGGCGGTGAGAAAGATAATTGGAGTGTGACGCGATCGCCCCCGATTACGAATTAAGGTAGCAGTTTCAAAACCATCAATCCCTGGCATTTGCACATCCAGCAAAATCACCGCAAAGTCCTGATGCAACAGACACCTCAAAGCTTCTTCCCCAGATGTTGCTCTCACCAGATTCTCTCCTAGTTTTTCCAGGATTGCCTCTAGTGCCAGCAAATTTTCTAGTTTATCATCCACTAGGAGGATGTTTACTTTGGGTTCCATCTGCATGGTTTCATTTCCGTATAGGGTGACAAAGCTTGACCAACTGGGAAGCAATGTCTGAGAGTGACAAAATCCAGTCTACTGCAACAGCAGAAATTGCTGCTTCTGGCATAATGCAGCTCTCAGATGTGGCAGGTTCTTGAACAATAGTCAGTCCTCCCCGCGCTTTCACTTTTTTAAGACCTTGAACACCATCTTGGTTCGCTCCTGTCAATATTACACCGATGACTTGCTGAGCGTATATATCAGCTGCCGACTCAAACAGCACATCAATCGATGGTCGAGCATAAGAAACAGGCTCATCAGTAGAAAGAGCAAAGTGACCTGGCTCAATTAGTAAGTGATAATCTGCTGGAGCTAGATAGACATGTCCAGGCTCTATTTCATCTTTGTCTTCTACTTCTCGAATTGGCAACAAAGTATGTTCTTGTAATAATTTATTCAATGTGTCGTCAGACTCTTTGTGACGGTGTTGCACGATCGCGATCGGTACTGAAAAGTCTACTGGTAAGTTTTTCAGAATAATTTTCAGTGCTGATAATCCGCCCAAAGAAGTCCCAATGACCACTATTGTAAATGACACTTGTTTAGCCCTCATACCCGCATAATCAGGATTGCAATCTTGATGTAGCTGGATGGCTCATAAAATACTTTTAGCATTTTCCAACTCCTCAACAACTACTAACTTACATTGATTTCGCGTTTATCCAATCTATTCAAAAGTATATATTTTTGTTATTAGCATGACAAATAGATATTTTATAAATGTGAAGTAGTTTACATAAACACAGAATATCCGCATTTAATAATATTTTAAGAATGCCAGAACAGATACATTATAAAACCTAGCTTTTGCTAAATAAATAACTTTTAATTTTTAATTTTTAATTTTTTGACAATTCACAAAAATTTACCTAAGCTAAAAGATAGGTTAAGCAAATCAACAAGTGACAGCGATTTAGTTTAGCTACATCAAGAATTGCTGTTGCAGAGTATCGACACGAGGCAATGAATCGCAACCACAATCATTTACTTTAAAAGCAAATTCAGCAGATTGCACCAGGTAGATATTAAACAAAGTCTGGTCATCTAGGAATAGATGCTGATGGTGATGTTAGCGAGTATTCATCAATCAATAAAATTTTACCCAGGTGCAGTAGATATGTCCAGGAGAACACCATGTTTGAGTATCTTACGTCTTTGAACGACCATAATTTACCCTACCCAGATACGATTCATCCCATCGTTGTCCACTTCGTAATTGCGATGGTATTGTTTTCCTTCTTCTGCGATGTAGTTGGTTATTTTACTGGTAAAACTCATCTTTTTGAGGTGAGTTGGTGGAATATGTTTGTCGCTACAATCGCCATCTTCGTTGCCGTCATTTTTGGTCAGTTTGAAGCTGGCTTAGCCCAACCTTACGACCTAGCTAAATCAGTGCTAAATATGCATACACTCATTGGTTGGTCGCTTTCTGGAATTATCGCCGCAATTACAGCATGGCGCTATGTAATTCGTACCCGCAACCCACAAAAATTACCGATTTATTATCTGGCAGCAGGGTTATTTTTGACCTTGATAGTTGGCTTCCAGGTATATCTTGGCGATGAACTTGTTTGGGTATATGGACTGCACACAGTGCCAGTTGTGGAAGCAGTAAAGGATGGTATGTCATGAACTCAGAATTAATTGATCAATTGAGCGGACAACTGGGTGCAAATGGACTGCCTTACACCATTCCCATTCATCCCAACTTAGTCCATCTCACCCTAGGTCTATTCATCATTGGAGTGACCTTTGATATCGTCGGTGTTTTGTTTCCCTTCCAAAAGTGGGTTTTCAAATTTTTGGCAATTACCGTTGAACGTGACAACTTCTTTAATGTTGGCTGGTACAACATGTTAGCTTCCAGCATCATTACATTTTTCACGGTAGCGGCAGGCTTTTACGAAATGATGTTGGCAGCACCACCCGCTGATATGAAAAGTGCCTGGGGATTGCAGGCAATGGAAACCATGCTTTGGCACGGTGTTGGTGGTGTGTTTTTATTAGCGCTGATTATTGGCATGACTGTTTGGAGAGGATGGCAGCGCTTTGTTTGGGGCAACGTAGATAGACGAGTGCAGTGGAGTTATTTGCTCACAGGCATCACAGTCATGTTGATTATGTTCGTCCACGGCACACTAGGGGCACAAATGGCCACCGAATTTGGCATACACAATACCGCAGATAACTTGCTGCGACTAGGCCAAGACCTCAATACAACACTCAAGTAATTTGTTCTTTATCCTTTGTCAAGAGTAGAGACGCGATTAATCGCGTCTGTACAAGTAATCGCGTCTGTACAAGGGTCAATTGTAATTTTTCTTCTGCCCTCTGCTCCCCATTCCCCAGTCCCCATTCCTCTTAACCATGAAAATCCAGAAGATTTTAAACATTTTGACATTGATTACGGGTGCGATCGCAGTGACTACTACTAGTCTCTGGATTGGAAAACAGGCTTATTCCTGGCTTCCCCCACAAGCAGCAGCCGAATCTCGACTGATTGATGATTTGATTAGTTTTTTGGTAACGCTAGGTGCATTGATTTTCCTGGGAGTGACTAGCACTCTCATGTATTCAGTGATTTTCCATCGCGCCAAAAAAGATGACTACACCGACGGCCCCCCAATTGAAGGCAATATCACACTAGAAGTTGTCTGGACAGCCATCCCAATTTTGCTAGTATTTTGGATTGCGGGCTACAGCTACCAAGTGTATGAGCAAATGGGAATTCAAGGCCCGATGGAGCATGTACATTTCCAGCTGCCAATGGCTATGCAATCTGCTTATGCAGCACCAAAGGACTCAGCAACCGACGCCTTAACTGAACCAGTAGAAAAAATTGACGTACTAGCCAAGCAGTGGGCTTGGGTCTTTCATTATCCCCAAAAAGATATTACCAGTACCGAATTGCATTTACCTAGCGATCGCCGGGTGCGTTTAGCGCTGCAATCAGCAGACGTTCTGCACGGCTTCTACATTCCGGCATTTCGCCTCAAGCAAGACGTAATTCCTAACCACACTACTGACTTTGAATTTACTCCCACCCGCACAGGCGAATATCGATTGACCGATTCCCAATACAGTGGTACATACTTTGCGACCATGCAAGCGGATGTAGTCGTCGAATCTCCTGAAGATTATCACCAATGGCTAGCCCAAGCTGCAACCCAAAAGCCATCTGTGGCAAATAATCAAGCAGCTTCCGAATATGCTCAAGCATCCAATCAGTCAGTCAAAACGGGTTGGACGACTGTTGCACCTGCAATAGCTCCTCTAGTCAATGCTCTTTAAGGAAGTCAACAGTTCAAAGTAAATCATTTGCTCCTTTAAAAAGCTAAGAGTTCTCCAGTCAAAATTTTGACCCTTGACTGTTGACTCTGGACTCTTTGAGTAGCACCCAGTTAAAAGGAAAATAACCGATGACTAATATTCCTATTGACAGTATCAGTATCGCCAGTCAGCAGCCCAACCACGAATCTCCGGGTAACTGGAAAGAATACTTCAGCTTTAGTACAGATCATAAAGTAATTGGTATCCAGTACCTCGTTACTTCTTTCTTCTTCTTTCTTGTTGGCGGTATCTTTGCGATGGTGATTCGGGGAGAACTGATTACACCCGAATCAGATTTAGTTGACCGCACCGTCTACAACGGTATGTTCACCATGCACGGCACTGTAATGCTGTTTCTATGGACATTTCCGTCGCTAGTTGGTTTTGCTAACTATCTAGTACCTCTCATGATTGGGGCGCGAGACATGGCGTTTCCCCGCCTCAACGCCGTCGCCTTTTGGATGGTTCCAATAGTCGGAATTCTGCTAATGGGCAGTTTTTTCATCCCTGGTGGCCCAGCCCAAGCCGGCTGGTGGTCTTACCCGCCAGTTAGTCTGCAAAACCCAACAGGTAACTTAATTAATGGTCAAGTTCTCTGGTTGCTAGCGGTGGCAATATCAGGCGTGTCCTCAATTATGGGAGCAGTCAACTTTGTCACCACAATTGTGAAGATGCGAGCGCCAGGTATGGGCTTCTTCCGAATGCCCCTATTTGTTTGGGCAGTGTTTAGCGCTCAGATTATCCAACTATTTGGACTTCCTGCACTAACAGCAGGTGCGGTGATGCTGCTACTTGACCTCACAGTTGGCACTGCCTTTTTTGACCCAGCAAAGGGCGGGAATCCAGTTATGTTTCAGCACTACTTCTGGTTCTACTCCCACCCCGCCGTTTATGTGATCATTCTGCCTGTATTTGGGATTTTCTCAGAAATCTTCCCAGTTTATTCACGTAAACCCCTGTTTGGCTATAAAGTAGTCGCCGTTTCATCCATCTTGATTGCCGTAGTCAGCGGTATTGTTTGGGTACATCACATGTACGTCAGCGGTACACCTGGTTGGATGCGGTTGATTTTCATGCTGACAACAATGTGTGTATCTGTACCCACTGGCATTAAAGTGTTTGCCTGGGTAGCAACCATCTGGGGCGGTAAGCTACGGCTAAATACAGCGATGCTATTTGCTCTAGGTGCATTGGTCATGTTTGTCTTCGCCGGCATTACAGGCATCATGCTTTCCTCTGTGCCTGTTGATGTACACGTGAATAACACTTATTTCGTAGTAGGTCACTTCCACTACGTCCTCTACGGCACGGTGACGATGGGCTTATATGCCGCCATCTATCACTGGTTCCCCAAAATGACTGGGCGGATGTACTCCGAAGGCTGGGGTAAATTACATTTTTGGTTAGCGTTCATTGGTACTAACCTCAACTTTTTACCCATGCACCCCCTAGGACTACAAGGGATGTTACGTCGAGTCTCTTCCTACGCTCCAGAGTATGAATTCTGGAATATCATCGCTAGTCTCGGCGGATTTCTGTTGGGAATGTCTACCTTGCCCTTCATTTTCAACATGGTGATTTCTTGGATGCAAGGAGAGAAAGCACCTGATAACCCTTGGCGAGCAATTGGACTAGAGTGGCTAGTTTCTTCACCACCCCCAGTCGAGAACTTTGAAGAAATTCCCATCGTTATTTCTGAACCTTACGGCTACGGCAAGTCAGAACCATTGACAGCCAACTTACAAAGCCATAACTCTTTAACAGACATAAAGTAACCCAGACACAGAGAGAGAGGTACGCAGAACCCCTTTGCGTACCTCCGCGCTTCCCTCAGCGTTCCTCTGCGTTTCAAATTCAACCTCAAGGCAAAAGAGAATTCCCCCAATGGACAGTTATATCATTTCTCATGAATCGCACCAGACATCCGAACACAGCCACGACGAAGAAGGCAACAAAATGTTTGGCTTCATTGTGTTTCTCCTGTCTGAAAGCATCATTTTTCTAAGTTTTTTTGCAGGATATATTGTCTACAAAACAACGACCCCTAACTGGCTACCCTCTGGTGTTTCTGGACTAGAAATTAAAGAACCAACCATCAACACAGTAATTCTTGTAGCCAGCAGCTTTGTTATTTACTTAGCAGAACGCGCCCTTCAACGCCATGACTTAGTGAAATTCCGCTTGTTTCTTTTAGCCACAATGGCAATGGGAACTTACTTTTTAGTAGGACAGGCGATTGAATGGAACAGTCTCAGCTTTGGCTTCACTTCCGGGGTATTTGGTGGGACGTTCTACCTGCTAACTGGCTTCCACGGTTTGCATGTTTTTACTGGCATCCTGTTGCAGTTAATTATTTTTGTCCGCTCCTTCATTCCCGGAAACTACGACTCAAGCCACTTCGGGGTCAATGCAACTTCGCTATTTTGGCATTTCGTTGATGTCATCTGGATTATTTTGTTTATCCTCATTTATATTTGGCAGTAAACATTAAAACTGCTTTCAGCGGGTTATAGCTCATCACAGTTTATGGGTATCTCTTGCAAAAATCAATTTTATACAAATGAAACCACTCAGGTATAAACCTAGTGGTTTTCATGCACCCGCAATTTTTTATAGAGCTTCTCGCCCTTAGCTATCTCTTCATAGTACTGTTCATAAGGAGTGAATCTAATTGATTCTTGTCGTCCTAAACCCAAAAGGCCAAAATTGCAAAGACTATTATAAAAAAGTTCATGTACCCGTTTTTGAAGTACTTGATTGAAATATATTAAAACGTTACGACAAATAATGATATTAAATTCATTAAAAGAACCATCGGTTGCCAAATTATGCTGAGCGAATACTACGTTTTCTCTTAAAGATGTCCGAAAAATGGCATTGTCATAAGCCGCTGTATAATATTCTGAAAAAGACCGCTTACCACCTGCTTTGAGGTAAAGCTGAGTATATTCCTGCATCAGTTTTAGGGAGAAAATACCGCTCCTGGCAGTTTGTAGTACCTTTTCGTTAGTATCAGTAGCATATATCCGACAACGATGGTAAAGCCCTTCTTCTTGCAGCAGAATTGCCATTGAGTATACTTCCTCACCAGTAGAGCAGCCAGCGTGCCAAATCCGAATAAACGGATACGTTTGCAAGAAAGGAATAACTTGATTTCTTAAAGCTTTATAAAAGCTGGGGTCACGAAACATTGATGTTACATTCACCGTTAGACCTAGCAAAAACCGTTCGAGATAGGCGCGATTGTGGAGTAACTGCTCTTGCAATGCAGAAATATTGGCTAACCCTTCTAGCTGTATAAAGCTCAGAATGCGTCGCTTGAGTGAGGAGAGAGCATAATTACGGAAGTCATAACCGTAATATTGGTACACTCCCTCCAATAGCAACTGGATTTCGATATCCTCCAAAGTAGGTTTGGGCAAAGTCATAGTAGGAATTAGCATATCTATCTGCTGAACCAATTACTGAAATACGCTAGCTATTCAACAAATGAAACTGCTTGCTGCTAGCAAAGCAACTACAGTAGTTTGCACTTTAATGCAATAAACTTACCTTTCCTACCAGAAAGGGAAACCTTTGCTCCTCTTTCCTAAATTAGATTTACTTTTCTCAATTGAAAAGGACTATTTTCTTTAAAATACCTTATTTATCACCAACTGTTAACACAATACGCTGATAGTATTTTAATAATTCCAGACGATAATCATCGGGTTTTATCTTGGATTATCCAGTTTGCCAATTGAATTTGCTATTTAACCGTTCAGTTCAAATAAGTGAATACTACACCTAAACAGGCGATCGCTGCTATTGAAATCCCAGTGAGCCATCTCACCTGGTAGCGCAGATGTTTAATCTCTAGGCTAAGACTTTCCGTTGATGATGTTGATGATAAAGAATATGGCTGAAGTTGTTCCGCTTCGATAGCTACCTCTTGAGCTATCTCTTGAGGTATGTTTTGTAATCCTTTAAAGGCAATTTGTAAGTATAGCCAATCAGTAATCAGTCGGGGACAATTCTTTTTAAACCAATTGAAGGCTAAGATTCTAAAAACTGGTTTGGACATTCGAGAAATTAACTTCATCACCCTATTTAGGGGTCGCAAGCGAATCTTTTGGTTAATCAAGTTGACTGAGCCAACATCATACAGACAATCCAGAATTAGTTTTACAGTGGCTTCTTCACTGTTAATTAAATTTTGTATTAAAAGCAGAACATCACGCATACGCTCTGCTTCATTATCTTTTTCTGGCAATGTTTCTGAAGGCTGTACTAAGGTCTTTAGGGGTTTTTGTCTAACTATTGTCATACTGGTAAAATAACAGCCAGATTATTTTAAGTACACCTATCTATCGAAAGAAATATATTTTATCTAGAGGGAGAACATAGAAAGTAAATATTTGATTGCTCTTTATCTTGAGAGCTTACTGAATAAATGCTTGGTCTTAGACACTAACAGTATTGATGTCTTAGAAAGAAACAGATAAGGTGAAAATTCATGTGGATACCATGAATCTAATCCTAATCTTTTAAAATGACGGCTACCGTTAACTAAACCGTATTGTGTTATCAGACAGTTTCAACACAAAAGCGCCCCCCATCTCTGGAGAGCGCCTTTGTTTGTAGAGACGCGACTCATCGCGTCTGATTCAAAAATTAACCATTAATCGCAGGAGCACTCAGAGCCACAGGAGCAGAATCAAGCGCA
>JAHHHK010000008.1 GCA_019359395.1 Komarekiella atlantica HA4396-MV6 | reverse complement strand
TATAGAACGTAGAAAATGGCGTTGAGGACTTCCCACATATCGACTTCCCGATGACGACCACCTTTTTTAGGTTCTGGAATCAAGTCGCTAAGAAATTCATATTGTGCGCGAGTTAGGTTACTGGGGTCAGCTTTACTCATGTCGCTCTCTCGGTGCTGTTTATTATCTATTCACAGCCTATACTGAGAGAGCTTTTTTACAACATCCCCAACTTTTCAAACAGCCTCTAAGGGCAGTATTCATGTCTCACAATCACAGTCACGGACACAGCCACGAACCGACTAATTACAACCGTGCCTTCATTATTAGCGTTGCTCTCAACACTGGATTTGTTGTCATTGAAGTAGTTTATGGGTTAGCTGCCAATTCCCTTGCCCTACTTGCCGATGCTGGTCACAATTTGAGTGATGTTCTAGGTTTGTTACTCGCCTGGGGAGCAAGCTTCCTCGGTCGTCGCCAACCAACACCACGCCGCACTTACGGGTTACGTCGCTCCTCTATTTTGGCAGCTCTTTTGAACGCTGTTCTCGTACTCGTAGCTTCTGGCGCAGTTGCCTGGGAAGCCATACAGCGTTTTGCTCAACCTAGTCCAGTATCAGGTAGTACAATTATCGGCGTGGCTGCGGTAGGTATTGCCATCAATATGGGAAGTGCCTTAATGTTCTTATCTGGTCGTGAAAGAGACTTGAACATTAGAGGAGCTTTTCTCCATTTGGTTGCTGACGCAGCAGTATCTTTAGGTGCAGTCCTGGCTGGTATTGCAATTGTTACCACTGGTTGGCTATGGTTTGACCCAGTTGTAAGTTTGATGATCGTTGTGGTGATTATTGTGAGTACTTGGCAATTGTTCCAAGAATCTTTGAACTTAGTCACAGATGCAGTACCAGCAGGTATTGAACCACTTGCAGTCCGTACATTCTTAGCTGAACTTCCCGGTGTATCTAGTGTTCATGACTTGCACATCTGGGCAATGAGTACCACAGAAACAGCTCTCACTGCTCACTTAATTATGCCTGCTGGAAATCCTAGTGATGCTTTTTTAGTTCAGGTAAATCAACAACTTCACGACCATTTCGGTATCGAACACACTACAATTCAGATAGAAACAGGCGATCCAAGTTATCCATGTCCTCTTGCTCAAGAAAATGTGGTTTAAATCAATTTAGTTGAGTATATGGATAGAAAATTTGGTGGCGATCGCATTTAGAGCAATTACTGTAACCGAATACCTAATCATCTTAGCTTTGTGAGAATAAATCCCCAAAGTAATAGTTATTTAAGTAAAGTTGCTGATTTTAATATATACCAAAATAACTAAATTTAGAAAAAAATCTATAAAATACTGATTTTTCATCTTAATTTCATCCTATTTTTGTAAAGTAGAATTTAGAGATTTAAAGTTTAAATCTTATAGGTCTTTAAAATGCCACAGTTGTCTCACTAAATTATGGGTGCAACTAGAATTGTGATGCTTATAAATTAAGATGAAATCAAAGTCATCATCTCAAAAGATGAGCTTTATTCCTCGCTCTATCCTGCGGACAATAGGAAAATTTCAACACACGTTAGATCCAAATGCCGAAGCAAAGGTTATTGAAGAGTTTCGCGCTTCTCGACTGCAAACAATTTCCTCCCTCCGTTTTCTGTTAATTCTGATTGTAGTTCCATTACTTATAAGTCAGCTTTCTAGAAACTTTTTTATTGCTCCCATAATTGAGAAGTTTTGGAATTCACAAGAGTTAAATATTTTCTTAAATTTTTCTCAAGAAGAAAAAGCTTTAGCGGAACTCAAAAGATTTGAGCAAAGTGTTTATTTTGAAGCTCGAATAGGTAAAATCACCACATTCTCTGACGAGCTTGTTCAAAAGAAGATTAAGAAAAAAGCTATCGCGTTAGTAGCAGAAAATAAAATTAAAAGTATTAATGCAGTAACAAATGTTTTTACAGATATACTTACAGCCATTACATTAATTATTTTAATCTTAACAGGTAAGCAGCAGCTATCCATTTTTATGTCTTTTGCTGGCGATATAACTTATAGTCTAAGCGACTCCGCTAAGGCTTTTTTAATTATTCTATTTACAGATATATTTGTCGGTTTTCACTCTCCTTATGGTTGGCAAATAATTATAGAAAGTACTTTCCAAAATTACGGTTTACCAGAAAATAAAAATCTTGCTTCTTTATTTATTGCTACTGTTCCAGTCATCATGGATACAGTTTTTAAATATTGGATATTTCGCTACCTCAATCGCAGTTCTCCTTCAGCCGTGGCTACTTACCGTAACATGAATGAATAATGTTTATTAAACATATTTTTATATAAACAAAAAATACTAAAATTATGCCGATTTGTAACATGACAACAACGTCAAATATTAAATTCAGCACAGATATAGTTTGGAATTACCTGCAAGATATTGTTCGTGTACCATTGTTGACTCATGAGGAAGAAATTTCATCTAGCAAACAGGTACAGCAGATGATTACGTTACAAAATAAAAAGGAAACTTTGAAGAAACAACTCAACCACGAACCATCTCAAAAAGAATTAGCTAAATATGTACAGCTTAGTGAAATAGAAGTGAAGGAGATTTTTCAGCAAGGTACACAGGCAAAGCAAAAGATGATGGTAGCAAATCTTCGTTTAGTGGTTTCTATCGCCAAAAAATATCAAGGACGAAATGTGGAGTTTATGGATTTAATTCAGGAAGGTTCACTAGGTTTAGAGCGTGGTGTAGAGAAATTTGACCCCACTCGTGGCTATAAGTTTTCTACCTATGCTTATTGGTGGATTAGCCAGGGAATGACACGAGCAATATCTCAGCAATCACGAACTATTAGACTGCCAATTCATCTTACCGAAAAGTTGAATAAACTTAAAAAAGTGCAAAGGGAATTATCTCAAAAATTAAAGTGCAGTCCTAGTGTACCTGAAATTGCAGAAAAGATGAAATTAAACCCTGCTCAAGTCCGCGAACTGCTGATGATATCTCGTCAACCTGTCTCATTAGATAAACAAGTGGGCGATAACGAAGATACAGAATTGCAAGAACTTTTAACAGAAGTTCCAGAAGCCTCGCCTGAAATCCAAGTAACTCAAAATTTAATGCGTCAAGATATCTATCTCTCACTGAGAGAATTAACTCCACAGCAGCAACAAGTCCTAATTTTGCATTATGGCTTGGAAGATAATTGCGAACTCACCTTGACGCAAATAGCTCAAAATCTCAACATTAGTGAGAGGAGAGTTCGTTACATAGAAAAACAAGCACTGAGTTACCTCCGTCGTTGCCACACAAATCTACAACACTATATTTTCAGTTAAATGTATGACAAAACATCAGTACGAACATCTTGCTTCTTCAACTGTTTGTCAATATCGTTATAAGTTGAAACGAGGTTAGAGAGAGCTTTGAGACTATAAAAAAGTGTACGGTTACGAAAGTATTATTGCTCCACTAAAGGTCACTGATTTATTTTTATTTTTAAAAAATCTCTTGAACTAGCTAAAATTTCACCCAAATTTCATCTCACTTTGTCAAGCTATTAAGAGGTAACATCTTTCACCGAAGATGATTCTAATAATTGATGGATATAGTGAGGTAATCATAAAAGCATAATGAATAGAAAATTGATACATACTACGATTTTAGCCTTAACTATGGCAGTTGTAGTTCCAGCTACTTATGCAAATCCTACACCACAATCTAGTAACTTTCCTCACGTTATTAGCTTAGGAGAATCTCCTCAAGGTATTCGCCACTGGAGAATTCTCAGACATACTTTAAAAATAGCAGTTCCCGAAAACAGCAAGGCTATTTCTCAGCTAATTATCGAAGCTCCAGCTAATATTGTCCTCAGAGAAAGTATTGATGTGTTCGAGCAATCTGGTAAAGAAATTGCGGCAAAAGTTTTTATTCAAGGCAAAAAAGCTACGCTAGAGTTTGCCGAATCAGTCGCTCCTGGAACTGTCATTATCGTAGAAATGAAGAATGTTAAAAAAACAGCAGTGACTACTGGTGATAAGTTCTACAAAATATCTACTATTCTCGCTGGTATGAATGTAGAGTTACCCATTGGAATTGTTCAATTGCGTGTAATTTAATGAACAAATTTCTAGAGTAAATCTACTGCTTATGAAAGTTCTGTTAGTTGAAGATGAGCCGGATCTAGGTGCGTCAATTCAGCGAAAGTTGAGTAAAGAAAGATATATTGTTGACTGGGTTTTGGATGGAAATGAAGCCTGGATTTATCTAGAACATAATTGGACTCAATATACACTGGCAATTTTTGATTGGTTGTTACCGGGAATGTCAGGTTTGGAATTGTGTAAGAGATTACGGAATCGGGGTAATGCTTTACCAGTGCTGATGCTAACCGCTAAAGATAGCATGGCAGATAAGGTAGCTGGTCTAGATGCAGGGGCAGATGATTATCTAATCAAGCCGTTTGGCATGGCAGAACTATTGGCACGATTGCGTGCTTTGCAAAGGCGAGCTGCTTTAGGAGGTGCATCGCTTACGTCTCAGATCCAGCCTTTACAATTGCAAGTTGGTGGTCTGATCCTAGACTGCGGTAATTGTACACTTTCTCGACAGTACCCTAATGGTGAAAATAAGGTAATTTATTTAACAAAAAAAGAATTCCAATTATTAGAATACTTGATGAAACGTCCTAATACAGTTATTACCCGCGACCAAATTTTGAATCATCTGTATGCCTTTAGTGCAGAACGCGTTAGTAATGTAGTAGCAGCTCAAATCCGACTTTTGCGACGCAAATTATCGGAATATGGTTGTGATGGGCTAATCGAAACTGTCCCTAGTATGGGCTATCGTTTCAATCCTGGCAATGCAGATTCGACTATTTCGTAAGACTCGCTGGCAATTGGCTACCTGGTATGCAGTAGTTATGGCTCTGATTCTATCCTTATGCGGTTTTGTGGTTTACAAGGTAATCATTGATGCTTATGTGGCTTCTATCAACCGGGAACTGGAATCGGTAGCAGGTACACTACATGATGTAATTGAACCGAATTTGAAACAACCTGGTATTACAGAGCTAGTTTTCCAGCAGATTTTACCAAATATTTGTTTAGCTGAGTCCAGTTGTCCTACCCAAAATATCCTGAGTCACAGTCAAAGCACCCATAATGAACACGGCATTTTTAGTACTGTATATAAAGATAAGCAATATTACATCCGTTTTGTCGATGGTTCAGGACGGTTAATTGCAGTGGCAGGTTTCCAACCTGATGAATTGCCACCGACTGTGCAAACCCAAGTGTGGCAAACAGTCAAAGACTTGCAAGGCAATCGTTACAGTCAAAAGTCTCTACTGCTGCACACTCAAGATAATCAAGATTGGGGCTATATTCAGGTAGGGCGCAATCTCAATGACCTTGATAATCGTCTCGCTGCTTTGAAATTAATTTTAGCCGTGGGATTGCCAATTACGGTATTGTTAGTTGGCGGTTCTAGTTGGTGGCTGGCAGGGTTAGCAATGCGACCAATTGACTCTTCGTATAAACAAATGCAACAGTTTACGTCTGATGCTTCTCATGAGTTGCGTACTCCTCTAGCAGCGATTAATGCAACGGTAGAAACTTTATTTGATATGGAGTATCTGTCTGAGGAAGCGCGAGATGTTTTGGCATCTATTCAACGTCAGAATCATCGACTAGCTGAACTAGTTCAGGATATGCTGTTACTGTCTCGATTGGAACAGCAAACGCTGGCGACACAACAAGTACATTGCTGTCTGAATATTTTGATAAATGACCTAATAGAAGAATTTTCAGCGTTAGCGGCTGCGGCTTCTTTGCAGCTAACATCTTTGATTTTATGCCAAGAGCTTTTATACGTGATGGGAGATGAAGATCAACTGTTGCGTGTGCTTTCTAATCTAATTGCCAATGCTATTCAATATACCCCTGCTGGCGGTTATATAACTGTTATCCTCAAACGCAGCAACGGTAATGCTGTAATTGAAGTTCAAGATACAGGTATTGGTATTGCATCGCACGAGCAAAAGCGGATTTTTGACCGTTTTTATCGAGTGAATAGCGATCGCTCGCGTCGTACTGGTGGATCTGGTTTGGGATTAGCGATCGCGCAAGCAATTGTTCAGGCTGATGGAGGTAGTATACAGGTGCAAAGCCAAGTTGGTAAAGGTAGCACCTTCATCGTTCACTTACCCTTGACAGGAGAACGAAAGCAACTTGTCTGTTCATCAACAGATGAGAATTGAATACGCTGCTCAACGACTAAACAAGAGTGGAATATTCCGGCGATCGCTAGTGCTGTATTCTTAGGACTAGGCATTTTAGGAATATTGATACGGCGTAGTGTTAAGCCTTGATGCTTTTAATTTGCCCCAGCTTGTGGTTTTCGTCGGTGCTGTATTAGCAATCCCATCGCCATACCAATGCCGACAATAGCAGTAAAGTAGAATAAACCAATCAACCGGATGTACATTGGCGGTGCAATTCCTTCAACTTCAACTTCTTGTGCGACTTTCACCAGTGGAAATTGACGCTTAGATCCAGGGCTAGGAGTTGCTTCGACCTCAACTTTGTGAGGTGCGCCATCAAAAAATTGCTCTTGCCACGTTAACTTGCCTTCTTGGTCAGTAACTCCCTTGTAGGCAAAGATTGTTAAATTATCTTCTAGAGCGATCGCCTTCACCTGCAACACTACATCCTTGATGGGTTGTCCTGTGGTAGCATCTTTAACATTTACTATCAAATTAGCAAGTTTTCCTACCGTTGCGCTTTTATTTCCCTCAACGCGGACTTCCAACCCTTGAGATTTTTGGACTGATGGTGCGATTTCTTCTTTACCGCTTGAGTGTCCACTACCGTGAGCCTCTGCAACTTCTGCACTAATGTTAATAAACAATAAAGTTACTATAGCCACCACTGTCAATGCACTTAACAACAGACGCACAGATTGTGGCGCAATTTCTCCTTGTCGTAGTTCTTCTTGTCCGCCGATAACCCAACCACCTAATAATCCAACTGATAGTAAGATAGCTGCAACAACAGCAAAATATTTGTATTTAACTGGATTTTCTTGGATATTCAAATTCAAGGTTTGTTCATAGGGGGTAAAAGCATTTGCTACTAAGGGTGACACATTTACCCGCAGTTGGTAGTTCCCACGGATAGGTAACATCTGCTGAATTTCTAACTTACCATCAGGTGCAGCCGCATCCATTTGTAGTAATTTTGTTCCCTCGACAATGGGGAAATCTGTAGTCAACCAAGAATTAGATGGTGGTGTCAGAATTTGTAAGCTAATTTTGGTATTTTCTAAGGGTTT
Organism: Komarekiella atlantica HA4396-MV6; assembly: GCA_019359395.1. Classification (GTDB taxonomy): domain Bacteria; phylum Cyanobacteriota; class Cyanobacteriia; order Cyanobacteriales; family Nostocaceae; genus Komarekiella; species Komarekiella atlantica. The sequence goes on along the minus strand of JAHHHK010000008.1, from coordinate 258,936 downwards.
ACCTATAGCATCAAGAGCTTGTAGCGTTAGTGTAACGGGAGATTGTGGTTTATCTGTTCCTGCTTCAAAGGGATGAATCTGTTCTAAAGGTGGGTTGGTAGAGAGTTGTACTCTGGGTATAGGAGTTTGGGAAACTCCTACAAAGGAATAAAGAATTGACAACGCAGCACAAACAGCACTGATCGCCCCAAACAGTCGATATTTTTTCATAAAACCTTACGTAAACTATGTATCTTCGGTTAATATTTGATAGTTGTTAGTAAAAGTTACCTTATCAGCTTCTATTCACTACAGAGTGAAGAATTCCAGTAAAAATATTGACAATAAATCAGAGATGGTATGAAATCAAAGCAAAATAATGCAGAGATGAAATACAAAGTATCTTTACTTTACAAAACTTGAAATTACTTCTATCTCAAAAAATGGCGCGAAATCTGCGCCATCCTCGTGGCGTTATTTTATCGAGTGTTTTAGCAAAATCTCATATATCCGAAAAATCTTGAGATTATGATAATTTAATGACACGCAACGCCTAAAGTGTGGTGACGCGCTGAATGTGCCGTGTTATGAGCCGCAGGATAGGTAGAGAACAAAACAGTCCAGATAACCAAAGAAGATAGCAGCATATAAAGTGTTACTTGTACCGGTTTAGACAAAGTAAGACCTGCGGTCTTCCGCAACACTGAAGTAGAAGAAAAATTAGTCATTTTTGACCTCTGAAAACTAATTTGGGTGATTCATTAATCAAAAGCATTTTGCTGCTCGATTGCAAGTAAAGATATACCATAAACTTTCTGTTTGACAAGAGTGTATAAAATGTATTAGTTAGTTTGCTTCTGTAAAATTTCTAAAAGTGATTTTGAAAGCCGACGAAACATCTATCAAATAAAGATTATAACTTGGACATGACTGAATATTCTTAATTGCTTTTCTCTTATCTATTTAGGGCTACTAAGAAGCGAAAACAAGGTGCAATGACGAACCGCCCACGGTAGGCGATCGCTCAATTTGTTCAATTGTATAGGGTTGCTTGTTGCCAAACTAACAGCAATTTTCTTAATCCGGTAATACCACTCTAATATTTGATTATCATGATAATTATCATGACAGCCTCCAGATAAAGAATCTCATACGCTCTATCATTCATTTATCTATGTTCTCGTGCAGAATATTTAGTTTAGTCATACTTTCGTCATAACTTTGTAATAACTTTTTCAAAAGAATGTGCAATGCTATTTATCTATAGCTTATTTTTTATTCAATTAAGTTTGAATATATTTAATTTTATTCTTAATATATTTTTTTAACCTAGTATCTTTAATACAAACCTATTGGAAATATAGAAAGATAGCAGTTATTATGAGCATTCAAATATACTTTTTGAGTAAATCAATGAACAAAAAATTTCTACTTACTTTGCTTTCCAGTTCCACAATTTTTACTTCGCTAATGTCTACGCTGACAGTAGTTCACCCTGCCTACGCCGCAGCTACGATGACTCAACGATTAGTTCATACAAATGATGGTCGTACCTGCATAACTCATCCTCACGGTAACACCTCTTTTGTATGTATTCGGGATTCAGAAAGAAAGCTAGGCGCACCCCCTGTACCTGCATCGGCAGTTATCTCAGCGCAGCCATCTGATAGCAAGGTTGCTGTACTAAACTTCACAGATGAAGAAAGTGATGCTGCGATTCGTTTATTTAGTTGCGACTGTCCGTACTGTCTAAATTCTTTGCGTCTGTTACGTGGTAGTGGAAACTTAGTGTACTGAGTTATAAAAGTGTTTATTGCTGCGTTGACTCAGCATAAGTAAGCTGTTCAAATTTTAGTTACATATCAAACTGTGTTCACGTCACTGAAAGGATAACGTGAGCAAGTTGCTCATCTTATGCTTTTAGGATAACAACAATGTAACTTTAAGCACAATATGAGATGGACATAAGGTATAATTTGTCCCTACTCCCTCACTCCTCACGAATTCCCTCAAACAGAAAACTCAAGTTATCCGTGAACGACGATTGCCTACTTTATACAAGTTTTTGAGATGGTGTTACAAGCTTGGTCTATCTCCTGTCGAGGGTTTAAGCTGGCTCGACATTCAGCCGTTTGCATCTACTTTAGACCCGAAAATCCAAGCATAAGTTGTCCGAGTTCAATCCAAGCCAAAAGTTGTCAAAATCGGACAACTTTTGGCTGAAGTCACACACAACATCCCTACTTGTCTAAAGGTTGATGTTTATTCTACATTTTCTGAGATTATGAAAAGAATATGAGAATATTTCATAGCAAAGTAAATGACTCCCCCAGAAAACAGGCCTAGTTTACCAGAGGTTCACCGTAGTATTAGAGTCCCCAACAGCAACAGCTTTTGGCGCAAGATGCTGGCTTATGCAGGGCCAGGGTATTTGGTTTCAGTCGGATACATGAACCCTGGCAACTGGGCAACAGACATTGCTGGAGGGTCAAAGTTCGGGTACACGTTGTTAACAGTAATCCTGCTGTCCAACCTGATGGCGATATTACTCCAATCTCTATGTGTGCGTTTGGGAGTTGCTACAGGGCGAGATTTAGCGCAGGCTTGTCGAGACTATTTCAGCCCAAAGGTAAGCTTTTGTTTGTGGGTACTGTGTGAGATTGCGATCGCTGCTTGTGATTTAGCGGAACTACTGGGAAGTGCGATCGCCCTACAACTTTTATTCGGTATTCCCTTGATATGGGGTGTATGCATCACAGCCCTTGATGTCCTGGTATTGCTATTCCTGCAACATAAAGGCTTTCGCTATACAGAAGCCTTAGTAATAATGCTAGTAGCAACCGTAGGTATCTGTTTTACAGCAGAAATTTTGTTCTCTCGACCTGATATGGGTGGGATTTTATTGGGATATCTACCCAAGAAAGAAATTTTACAAAATCCAGAGATGCTATACATTGCTATTGGCATTTTAGGGGCAACAGTGATGCCTCACAATTTATATTTACACTCCTCTATTGTGCAAACCCGTAATTGGCAACCTAGTACTGAAAAAAGATGGGAAGCGATTAAGTTCGGCACAATTGATTCAACTTTTGCTTTGTCATTAGCACTATTCATCAACTCAGCGATTTTAATTGTGTCTGCTGCAACATTTCATTTTTCTGGTAATCAGAATGTGGCAGAAATTCAAGATGCTTATAAATTACTTTCACCACTGTTAGGAGTCAGTGCTGCTAGTGCTATTTTTGGCATCGCTTTACTTGCTTCTGGGCAAAGTTCTACATTAACTGCAACTCTGGCAGGACAAATTGTTATGGAAGGCTTTTTGCAATTTCGCCTTCCGTCGTGGTTACGCCGTTTAATAACCCGTCTGCTTGCCATCATTCCAGCGTTAATTACAATCATTCTGTTTGGTGAAAATAGTACAAGCAGCCTCATAGTTCTCAGTCAAGTCATCCTCAGTTTACAGTTACCGTTTGCAGTGATTCCATTGGTGATATTTACTAGTAATCGCCGCTTGATGGGTGAGTTTGTTAATCCCGTGTGGTTAAAATCTTTAGCTTGGTTAGTTGCTATTGTCATCGTTGGCTTAAATGCTTGGTTGCTATTACAAAGTCTTTGGGGATGGCTATTACAAGTTCCCAGTTAAAATAAAGGAACAGATCCGTGGCAATCCAATGTCATGCTGCAAGAATGAAGGGGTAAAGCCATGAAATATATCAAGCGAACAATAGCCATCCTGGGAATAACAAGTCTACTGGGTGTAATGCCTGCTGCTGTTTCTGCGCGAGAAGCACAAATACCTTTGAAGGCGACGAACTTTCAAGAGTACTATAACCAAGGAGTGCAAAATCTTGAGCAAGGCAACTTCAATGGTGCGATGTCTGACGACAAGCCGCTTCGCGTCTACGCAGATTTTAACTCTGTAGTACAGATGAATCCACGGTTTTATGAAGGTTTTTGCCTTCGTGGTTTAGCTAAATCTCAATTGAGAGATTTCAGTGCAGCCATTTCTGACTTTAACCTAGCGCTGCGGTTAAATCCCAAGCATACAGATGCTTATAATGGTCGGGGAATTTCTTATGTAGAACTAGGAGATTTTCAGAAAGCCATTGCCGACTTTAATCAGACAGTGAAAATTGATCCAAACTCACAAGATGGTTATTACAATCTAGGACTAGCCCATTTTAGACAGGGAAATCATCAGCAAGCGATTCCTTCGGACAGCTTCGCTAACGCAGATTTTAACCAAGCACTACAAATCAATCCCAATCTAGCTGATGCCTATGGCAACCGAGGACTGGCACAATATGCTTCAGGAGACAGTAAGAGTGCTGTTACAGACCTTCAGCAAGCTGCAAAACTGTTTCTTAAACAAGGCGATACCCAAGCTTATCAACAAACACAAGCCCTGATTCAGCAAATTCAGCGTTAGTAGTTTGTTTAGGGTAATGATATAAGTGTTAATAAACCCGGTTTCCTTACGAATCGGGTTCGTAAAAATTTAAATGCACACAATGATTTAGATTTTTGTGAGTAACAAGATTATTTTTTGAGTTTCATACAAAATAACATTCGTGTCAGATTGAATCGTTTTATCAAAAAATGGTAAGCCACAAGAATACTAATACTTGAAGTCAGAAGAATACACAGAAACTTCAGCATCAGTGCAGTCTTCCATTGCACGATATAGAAGCCCTGACTTTTCCCATTAAGTCTCTTTTGCAAGCTGCCAACCCTCGCAAAGATAGTGTAATTTGCCTGACTGAATTTTCTTTAAGAGCGGACACTAATTTTTTCCTTGTTTAGCTTCACATAAAGCATTTAAGTCTTGATGATATTGAGTGCAACAAAATCCTAGCTACACAACATCACAAATCTTCAACCTTGATTTCATCTTGATTTCATTTTCATTTGAGACATTAAATACAGTGCCAGATTGTCATAATTACAGATTATTCCAGATGGATTAACTGTATCGTCAAGCAAAAACCCTTGATTGGTCTCAAAAATGCTCAATTCCATTGTTAAATGGTCGATCGCGCAACGGTGGCTAATCGTTATTGCCTCGATATTAATTAGTCTGTGGGGATTGCGCGTCATCACACAAATGCCGCTAGACGTATTTCCTGCCTTTGCTCCGCCTCAAGTAGAAATTCAAGTTCAAGCTTCTGGTTTAGCACCAGAAGAAATCGAGTCCTTGGTAACTCGCCCGATTGAGAGCGTGATTAATGGCACACCAGGACTAGAATCGCTTCGCTCTGCTTCCGCTGTCGGAATTTCTGCTATTAAAGCCGTCTTTAGCTGGGACACTGATATATACCGTGCGCGTCAACTGGTGACAGAGCGATTACAAGGGGCGCAACTGCCACAAGGGGTTGAGCAGCCAGAAATTCTGCCTGTTAACTCGCCCTTGGGATGGGCCGTTAAATACGCTTTTTCTGCTGAAAGCACCGACATGATGGAGGTGTGGCGCATTGTCAATTGGGATGTAAAAAATCGCTTGCTGGCTGTACCAGGGGTGAGTAACGTATTTCTCTACGGTGGGGATGAGCGACAGTATCAAGTTTTGGTTGACCCAGACAAGCTCAAAGCTTATAGTGTTTCCCTGCCAGAAGTTACTAAGGCAGTGCAGAATGCCAACGTCAACGTGCCGGGAGGATTTTTAATTACTCCTGACCAAGAAACACTGATTCGGGGAATTGGGCGGATCGAGTCGATTGACAAGCTCAAGCGTTCAGTGATCAAGGCGACGAAAGGTATACCCGTACTATTAGAACAGGTAGCAGAGGTCAAAATTGGCCCAGCACTAAGACGTGGAGATGGACTATTTCAAGGCAAACGAGCGGTGATTTTAACTGTCTCCAAGCAGCCTGTGGCAGATACTCCCACCGTTATCAAAGCTGTGGAAGCAGCAATGGAAGAGATTAAACCAGGGCTACCGAAGGATGTCAAGTTTACTAAGACCTTTGACCAGAATTTATTCATTGAAGCTTCGGTCAAAAACGTTGAGGAAGCCCTGCGGGATGGCGTAATTATTGTTTCAGTTATTCTGATTATCTTCTTGATGAACTGGCGCACGGTTATTATTAGCCTTAGTGCGCTGCCTGTGTCGTTACTGTTGGGGATGATTATTCTTAGCTGGACTGGACAGGGCATTAACACCATGACCTTGGGTGGACTGGTGGTTGCTATTGGTTCTGTGGTTGATGATGCCATCGTTGATATGGAAAACGTCTACCGCCGATTGAGGGAGAACCAAATAGCAGGCAACCCGAAAAATTCTTTACAAGTCGTGTTTGATGGTTCAGTAGAAGTACGTGTTAGTGTTCTATTTTCAACAGTAATTATTGCAGTAGTCTTTGCACCGATTTTTGTTCTGTCTGGGGTAGAAGGTCGCATTTTCACACCAATGGGAATGGCGTATTTGCTATCGATTCTCGCTTCTACCTTAGTTGCATTAACATTAACTCCAGCGCTATGTGCCTTATTACTGGCAAATCGACGTTTACCTAGTACGGAAACTTGGCTAGAGCGCAAAGTACATCAATTTTATCGTCCAGCGTTGAAGTTTTCAATTCGTCGCCCCCAGGTAGTTTTAGGAGTTGCACTTGCGGGTTTTGTTGCATCTATGATCATTCTACCTGGATTAGGAAAAGTCTTCCTGCCAGAGTTCCAAGACCGCTCTTTGGTCAATGCAATAATTCTTTTACCTGGTGAATCCTTAGATGCAACTGACCAAGCCGCTTTGGCAGTGATGGATGCTCTCAAAAATGATCAGCGCTTCGATGCCATTGCGTTCCGCTCTGGGTTTGCTCAAGGAGACCCGGATGTGGCAGGGGTAAACTTTGGCGAGTTGGATGTGCAAATTAGCGAAGAAGGAGGAAAGGATCGAGAGAAGACTGTTGAAGTACTCCGTAAAGAGTTTGAAAAACTTCCTGGTGTTGCAACTAATATCGGCGGGTTTATCTCACACCGCATGGATGAAATTTTATCAGGAGTCAGAAGTGCGATCGCTGTCAAAATTTACGGCTCCGAACTTGAACAACTCCGTACCATTGGTAAACAGGTACAATCCGCCATGAGTGGTATTCCCGGCATTGTGGATCTGCAACTTGAACCCCAAGTCCCAGTCAAACAAATTCAAATTCAATTTGACCGCGATGCAGCCGCTCGTTATGGGTTAACTGTGGGAGAACTGGCAGAAACTATAGAGACTGGATTGAATGGAAAAGCAGTTTCTCAAGTGTTGGAGAAGCAACTAACGTTTAATCTCGTTGTGTGGTTGCAAGATAGCTCCCGTAACAATTTGGACGTAATTGGTAACTTGTTGGTAGATACACCAAACGGGCAGAAAATTCCCTTATCTCAGGTTGCTAAAGTTGATTATGGCACGGGGCCAAGTACCATCAATCGTGAAAATGTTTCCCGGCTGATTGTGGTTTCTGCCAACGTTGCTAGAAAGGATTTGGGTTCTGTAATTAAGGATGTACGCAATCGCGTCAAACAAATTCAACTTCCTGGAGGCTACTATGTCCAATTTGGCGGTCAGTTTCAGGCACAGGAACAAGCAACGCAGACATTAATTATTGCAGGTGCAGTTGCGATCGCTGTAATTTCTGTACTGATTTACTTTGCGGTTAAGTCAATTCCTGCCACAGTCATGATAATGATTAACTTGCCACTGGCATTAATTGGAGGTGTCATCTCTGTAGCCTTGGGTGGTGGTATTATTTCTGTTGCTTCTATGGTTGGTTTTATCACTCTATTTGGTGTTGCTACGCGTAACGGATTGCTGTTAGTGGATAACTATAACAATCGCCTAGCAGAGGGAATACCGCTCAAACAAGTAATTGTTGATGGTTCGATGGAACGATTAGTTGCGATTCTCCTGACAGCACTTTCGTCAGCACTAGGTATGGTTCCATTAGTAATTGGTTCTGGTGCAGGTAAGGAAATTTTACAACCTTTGGCTGTGGTAGTGTTAGGTGGCTTGGTTACTTCCACTGCTTTAACACTCTTAGTTTTGCCGGCTTTATATTCGCTATTTGGTAAATTTTTGGTTCCCAAAAAGACTACACAAGTACAAGAAATCGATGTTACTCAAGGTTCAGTTGTATGACACTTAAATTATTAATTCTTCCCAGATGCCCACCTGAGAATGTAGAGATATTCATGCACTACGTATGGGATTGAGCGAAATTTTTCTAATAATCAATGAGGAGTAAATCAATGCAATCATTCAAATTAGGCTTTGTTGTTTTCGCCAGTGTCGGATTACTTTTTTTGGGAGCTTGTGGTAATCAAGCTTCTGAGTCCAGTAGTAATCCTTCTAGTCCTTCTACAGAAAATACTAATAAAACCGAACCAGCCGCCAAAACTGAAACATCTGCTCATGGCGACTCACATGGTAAAAATGCTCAAGTCGTTGAAGCAGGAAAATATCACTTAGAGTTAGTGCCTGAGAAAGAAGGTAGCACGACTCATTTAGATTTATATTTGCAAACGGGTGATAATCACCAAGCAATTCCAAATGCCAAAGTTACTGCTGATATTCAATCACCAGATGGAAAGCAAAAAATAGTTTATCTAACATACGATGCTGATGGTAAACATTATGCTGCGAAGCTCGATGGAGTTACGGCAGGTCAATATCAAGTGAAAGTTACTGCGAATGTTGGCACAGAAAAGGTCAACGGTCGGTTTAGTTTTAATCAGTAATCTAAGTTAGGCTAAATTTAAGGGTAAGCTTTGCTTGCCCACCCTTAAAATCAACTTATTAAAAATGGCTGAAAGCTGGGCTTCTGTACTCATAGGCAAGTGCCTCAGTTTAGCCTTTCTTTACTGCTATACCAATTATTTGAGGGCTGACGATCGCAGGGAGGTTTGCCCGAAAATGTTGATAATCTACTTGCTCAAACCCTGCATTCTCCAATGCTAACCAGGTTTCGCGGTCAGGATGGCAACCATCACCAAGCGTTTTCCAAAGCGGTTTTATTCCATGCTGTATCCATCGTAACATTGTTCCTTGAGGTGCCGCAACGTGTTCAAGGAAAAAGAAGCGTCCACCAGGCTTAAGTACTCGTATAACTTCTTGCAATACAGCAGCTAGATTATTTACAGAACATAAAACAAGCGTACTTACGACAGCATCCATGCTGTTATCCTCGACTTCCAGGTGTTCGGCAGGTCCACTGCGGAGGTCAATATCTAAGCCGAGCCGCTCAGCTTCTTGCTGTAGATATGGATGCATGAAAGGGTTTGGCTCAATACCAATCCAATGAATGTCGGACGGATAGTAAGACAAGTTGGGGCCCGTACCAGGCCCAATTTCTAAAACGTTGCCATGCAGTTGGGCAAACAAAGCTCGTTTTCGGTCTGCTATCTCCTCCTCGTATTTAGCGTTGCCATGAGCCATCATCCAGGCAAATAAACGTTTATACCAGTCTGGAGAACCTTTTGTATTTGACGCTACAGTATGTATTTTCGCCATCATTATTTTCTCAATTCTGGAACTATAGCTGGCGTTGCTCAAGCTATCATTATTACTCTCTACTGATTAACTAAGGTAATGGCTGAACTGTAACTTAATTACAAATAATCGTAACGTTCAAAATGCCTTGATTGCAGATTTGACCGATTAGTATTTCAAGTTATTATAGCTATGTAGATAGTCTTCAAATTTATTTCAGTTCTTTCCATGTCTTGCCGCTATCTTGGGATTGAAAGACAGCATTGTTATCATTTACTGTATAAAATATTTGGGGATTGCTAGGGGCGATCGCTAGTTTTACAACTACACCATTAGTTTCAATCCAAAGTTTCGCCCAGGTTTTACCACCATCACTGCTACGATAAATACCGGGTGCTGATTTGAGAAAGCGATAGCCATACATTATAAGATTATTACCTTCTTTTTGTAGAGCCAAACTGATAACAGGAGCTTCCCGTGTACTAGGTACTAATGTCCAATAATTGCCGCTGTTGGTGCTTTCATACATTCCCGAACGGGTAGTTGCAAACAAATGCTTAGGGTTTTGTGGGTCAACTGCAAGGTCAAAAGGAGCATCGCCTAATCCAGTCATGCGGGTTTTGACCCAAGTTTTTCCACGATTGTTAGAAGTATGCAGCCCCTGCGCCCCAGAAGCGGGCCATCCATAAAAAACGTTGGGGTTACTGGGTGCGATCGCCATAGCATGAAAATCTACCCCAGGCATAGAAATCTGTTTCCAATCTTGCCCTTGATTTTCACTGATCTGGAATCCTAGATTACCTCCTGTGTGTGGATGTCCGCTAGAATAAAAGCGCTTACTGTTAATTGGATCGGCAGTGAAGCCCATATAATCAGCTCGCTCTTTTCCCATCCAAAACCATTCTCCAGTTTCAGAACGTTGCAAGAGTCCATTATGACTTGCAACATAAATAATGTTGGGATTATCTCGATTCACGGTCAAACCATGAACGTGATTATTTACTTGCCAATTGACTGCTTTTTCTAGGAATACATTTACAGCCTTTGGTTGAGCCTGGTTGTTTGGCTGGTTGGTGGAGAGTGGCTGGTTGGTTGACTGATTGCTAGTAGGCTACTGGATAGAACGACCGAACCACACTCCCAAGCCTCCGCCTAAAAAGAGGAAAAATGCTACGGATATAGCACAGCAAGCTACCATGGCAATTCCCATCCATTTCATCATGTTGTAGTCTTTTTAGTCAGGCTGACTCATAATTGTGTTTCTCCTGAGTAAGTTTTCTGCTGTAATAAAGCTATTGACTTATGATGAAACGCAAAAGCAAGTGCAATTTGAGCTTCTGGATAAAAGGAGCGAGTTCGATAGTCATCTTGGTTTACCTTAAGTTCCTTTGCCAAACCATAAGATAGCTTCCTTAGCAATGAATTCATTAGCCTTTTTCGGCGAGATTTCTCTAAACATTCCTAGTTTGTTCTGACATTTCAAATGTGTTTCTCGCCGATGGATTTATCAAGCTCTATCTTGATGGACTGTCTTGGTTGTTCATCATTCCCGGCATATTGTTCATCATTCCTGGCATCTTATTCATCATTGCTTGGCAACACTTACATCCCGTTTGGTTTGACTGCTGTGGCGTTTGATGCGTTGGCGCTGTTCTTTGACTGGTCAGCACTTGAATTAGTTTTGCTTCGTTTATAGCCCTGGCGGATTGATTCGGTGTCACAGTTCCCTTGGGAGTGTTGGCAAAGGAAGCAGTAGTGGTTAACGTAAGTAATGCAAAACTAGCTACAGCTCCGCTCAATACTGTCTTAACGCCTGTACTAATGTTCATTTTTTACTCTCCATTATTCTGTTAATTTGGTAGTTTCTGAGAAACTAAGGCCATTTTAAAGTCTCTATTCGGGTATAGAGTCAAGTCATAAATTTACTAGTCTCGGAAATTGTGAGCAGGTATATCAGAGCAAGCAACTTCCTCAATCAAGCTACAAAGCTCTTTATTACAGGGATTATCCAAAGGTCGGTTTTCCCAACGTTGTTGATATGTCTCTAGCTCATCCTTCAGTTCCTTCATGCGATAAATCTGCTCCTCAAGATGAGCAATTTTCTGTTTGAGTAAATCCCGAACTAGTGGACAAGCAGGGTCGCCTTGGGAACGGATGCCTAACACTTGTTGAATTTCAGACAGGGAAAACTGTAAGGATTGGGCTTTTTTGATGAATTGTAGCCTGTTGATTGCTTCACAGTCGTAATAACGGTAGCCACTTTCACTTCTTTCAACTGGTTTTATCAAGCCCAAGCCTTCGTAATACCGAATTGTTCCCACTGCCACATCAGTTTGCTTTGCTAGCTCACCAATTTTCAGCAGCTTTTTTGGGGATGATACCTCACAGCAAACTTGTTCCACGACAGCAATCATAGTTATTTACTACTATGTGTTGTTATAACTTTAAAGTCTATAGTCGGCTAGAGAGTCAAGTGATACATTGAAAACTTTAGGTAAAGTTTAATTACAATACTTGTTGCCAAAAATATTAGCTTAAAACTTGATGAGCTAGGCTTACAAATTTAAGGGGATGATATGTCTAAGGAATTTTAATTAAGGTTATTTGGAAAAAATGTTCACCTATGGGGTTGACTCTATAGTTAGCTAGAGGCTTCAGAATGAATGAGTAAAAAGAATTTTGGTAGACATCATGACAAAACGTCAAGTTGAAATTTTTACTGCTGACTGTCCTCTTTGCGATGAAACAGTTCAATTGGTGCAAGAATTGACTTGCCCTAATTGTGAAGTATCAGTCTATAACCTGCGACAAGAGCAGGAGAAAGCCCAGCAGTATGGAGTGAATGCAGTGCCTGCGATCGCTATTAATGGAAAACTAGTTATGACTGGCAAACCCAGTAGAGAGCAACTCCAAGTTGCTGGTGTAGGTCAGCCCTTGAGTTGAAATAGTTGAAACAGAAGGTAAATAAGCTGAAAGACCTTCAATTTGCAAAAAATTAAATCTATTGTAGGGTGGGCATCGCCCGCCCTAATTACGCAACTGAAAAGCACATTAGCTTATGAACCCTAAATCTGTTTTATGGTTTTGTTTTTCCTCATAGTGATATTAATTTTATGAACTAAAATATATAAAAAATTTAGGATAAATAGCAATCAAGGTTCTGAAAGCTGATGGTAAATTAGTGATTTTAGATTGGTGCAGAGATTATTTACAATGCCAAATATGCGACATCATGCTAAAAGTTTTTGATCTAGCATACAGGCAGTGTTACTCCCAAGCTAAATTTCATCACCTGCTTACATCCGCAGGTTTTAACATTTGTCGTGCTACTAAGGTTCGTTTTGGCTTGATATGGGGATTGATGGTAATAACAGCTAGTCGCTGAATCACAAGTTTTACTCATTTGAGAATGAACGCTCTGTTGGCTTCTTGGTTGTCTTTTCAGTCGTTATCCAAGTTGCAGCAATTACCATTTTTTGGTAAGTAATAAGGCATAATATTTGAGATTAGTTAGAGAAGCTTAAGCTCTTGGAGCGTTGAGGTAAAAGTAGCCAAAGGTAAAGTTTATTGCTACCTCCCTACTGGACTTCCACCACACCACGAAACATATTCATGCCACAAGTAAATTGATATTGACCTGGTTTAGGAGGTGTAAATTCAATGGGAGTGATATGGTTAAGAGGCAAATCTTGAGCAATGTGAAAATCAGGTAACAACACTTTCTCCAGACAGCTACTAGGGTCGCGGCGAAAGAAATTTAGCCGTACAGGTTGACCAGATTTCACAATCACACGAGAAGGTTCATAACCGCCGTCTACATTAATTATTAGCTCCTGTATTCCTTGCTCAGAATTAGCTTTTGTGGCTTTATTTTTACTGAATAGAAACCACCACAGTTCCAATCCAATTAACCCCAAACCACCTAAAGTAACGCCGACTTTTAATGGTAATGGTTGCTCAATGCGGCGAAATTGACTGGTCTGTTCTGATGAATGTGTTGGCATTTGTGCTGTTGCTACACTTGATGCTGTACCAAACAGAAGTCCTAGCCCAGCAATGCTCCCCAAAATCTTACTTTTGTTAAACATTTGCTAAATTCCTCCAGAATTATTAGATAGTTTTGGGGTGAAAGTTACGCAAGCGTAAGGCATTCGTAACAACAGAAACAGAACTAAAAGCCATCGCCCCACCCGCAATAATTGGGTTGAGTAACCAGCCAAAGATAGGAAACAAAACTCCAGCAGCAATGGGAATCCCAGCAACATTGTAAATAAAGGCAAAGAAGAGATTTTGGCGGATATTGCGAATAGTGGCACGGCTCAATTGAATTGCGGTAATAATACCTTGCAAGTCTCCAGAGATGAGAGTAATATCGCTGGCAGCGATCGCCACATCTGTCCCCGTACCAATTGCAATCCCCACGTTTGCCTGAGCCAGTGCTGGAGCATCATTGATGCCATCACCCACCATTGCCACAATTTTCCCCTCTGCTTGCAATGCTTGTACTTGAGACGCTTTTTGGTCGGGTCGAACTTCTGCAAATACTCGTCTAATACCAACTTCACTGGCGATCGCTTCTGCTGTTTTGCGATTATCCCCTGTTAGCATAACTACCTCTAAACCTAACTTCTGTAGCGTTCTCACAACTTCCACTGAAGAGGGTTTGAGTGCATCCGCAATTCCCATCAAGCCTTGAATTTGCCCATCTACAGCGATTAAAATAGCCGTTTTACCAGCAGCTTCTAGAGAGGCTTTGCGCTCTTGGAGGGTGCGGGTGTTGATACCTAATTCTTCCATCCAACGTTGAGTACCAATTTGCACTAAGTGGTTTGAAACAATGCCTTGGACACCACTCCCAGCGATCGCTTCAAATTTCTTAGCCTCTGTCAGTTCTACTTGCTGAGATTGGGCATATCTAACCACCGCTTCAGCTAATGGATGTTCTGAATTTCGTTCTACAGACGTTGCCAATTGCAAAAGTTTTAACTCGTTACTATTAGCTGTGCCGTTGACAGTAACAAAGTCAGTAACAGTGGGTTTTCCCTGTGTTAAAGTTCCAGTTTTATCCAGCACAATGGTCTGGATTCTATGAGCAAGTTCTAAACTTTCTGCACCTTTAATTAAAATACCATTTTCTGCTCCCTTGCCCGTTCCTACCATCACTGAAGTTGGAGTAGCTAAACCTAAGGCACAGGGACAAGCGATAATCAACACTCCGACTGTGGTAATTAGAGCAAGTGTGAAATTGCCCATGACATTAAACCAAATAATGAAGGAAGCGATCGCAATAGCTATCACTACTGGCACAAACCATCCCGTTACTTGATCTGCTAAACGTTGAATAGGTGCCTTGGAGCCTTGAGCTTGTTGCACCATTTTGACGATTTGAGACAAAAAAGTGTCTTTTCCGACGCGAGTTGCCCGGAATTTAAAGCTACCTGTTTTGTTAATTGTGGCTCCAATGACTTCATCCCCCGGTTGCTTTTTGACTGGCAAACTCTCACCAGTCACCATCGCTTCATCAACATTGGAAGCACCTTCTATCACTTCTCCGTCAACAGGAATTTTTTCGCCCGGACGCACCAAAATTACATCACCAATTTGAACTTCCTGGATGGGAACATCAATTTCTTGCCCATTTCTGATTACTCTGGCATCTCTGGCTTGCAAACCGATGAGTTTACGGATGGCTTCAGAAGTTTGTCCCTTAGCGCGATTCTCAAATAGCCTTCCTAGCAAAATTAAGGTCGTAATGACTGCTGCTGCTTCATAGTACACATCAGGCATTAGTCCAGCAGCCGTAAAAAATCCTGGGAAAACAGTAGCAAGAAGTGAATAAAAATACGCTGCACCAGTACCGATAGCAACCAAAGTGTCCATCGTTGCTGTATGCCGTTTAAAGGCTTTCCAAGCATTTTTGAAGAAGTCTGCACCGCACCAGAACAAGACAGGGGTTGTCAGTACCAACTGTACCCAAGGATTGTCTAGCCACAACGTCCGAATCCAAGGCAAGTTTAGCCCTGTCATGGCAGAAATTGACCCCAGTACAATCAAAGCGCTGAGGATTGCTCCGACAATTAGCTTGCGGGTAAGTGTGCGTAATTCTGCTTCACGGGCGGTTTTTTCCGCATCATCCTCTCCAGTAATCATTTCTTGTTCCTGGAGTGAGTAAGATGAGTATCCGGCAGCATTTATAGCGGCTTGGATTGTTTCCAGATTGGTGCGCTTGGGATCATACTGGATAGTAGCCTGCTCCACGCCAAAGTTGACGTTACAGTTACTCACCCCAGGAACAGAACGAATTGCTTCTTCAATGTTGTTGGCACATGAGGCACAACTCATGCCTCGAAGTTTAAGACTCAGAGTATCCATAGCTATATATGCTCTTTAGCCGCTGCTTTAACTAAGTTCTAAGAACGGAGTTTTGGTGTGGTTGATAGCCGAGTACCGATACTTAGCTTTGCCTGTGTCCTTTTCAGGCAAAGTTACTAAGCGTTGTCTTACTCTGTTTGCTGGTCTATTATTTGTTGATAATTTTTAAGTGACAGAATAGCCAGCAGTAGTAATTGCTTCTTTAATAACTGTTTCGTCAGCATTTGTGTCCACTAAGACAACTTTTGTTTTTGGATCTGCTTGAACCGTAGCAGTAGGATCGACTGTTTTAACTGCTTTATTAATGGTGTCTCCACAAGCAGAACAAGCCATGTTAGGAACTTTTAGTTGGAGTGTCATAATGTTAAAAACCTTGAACTTGGATAGTAAAAAGATTGAGCTAAGAAAATTAGGAGTTGAAGACTTCAATGGTTTACTGCTTTAGCTAGTAGGTTAACCAGAGTTAGCGTAGGCGTAGCCCGTCGTAGACATCGCGCTTCAGTAATTGCTGTTTTGGATGGCATAACTGAAAGTACACGAACTGCTACAGCTTTAGATTGCCTAAAATGTCTTACTTCATGGATTCATCTTAGACTCTCCAGCCAGCTAGAGAGTCAAGGGATTTTGCCAAATTCTTTATTAATGGTTTCAAAAACATCGCATGAGATGCGCCTAAAGCATCTGCGACGAGAATTGCGTCGTTGCACCTATATTTCCCTACTAATGAGGTTGGGGTGGGTAGAAGCCTGCCCACCATTACTGCTTTTAGCTAGGTCAGTCCTCTTTGGAGAAACTAAGTTACTACCTACTCGAACGATTAGAAGTATTTCGATTTTGAGTATTCATTGCTTGGAGCAACTCTTGCATTTGAGCAATTTCAGCACTTTGACTCTTGGCAATGGATTGAGCTAAATTTCTAATCTCAGGATGCCTAGCACTATTACCAACCATGCCAGCCATCATGGTCGCCATTTGGTGATGGCGAGTCATTTGACGAAGAAATTCCTGGTCAAAGTTAGGCGCATTTTCTAAGGCTGTCATCATCTCCTTATCCATCATCTCTTGCTGTTGCATGGAAATCTTCATTGCCTCATCCATCCCGTTACCTATATTCATGCCACTCATAGGGACTTCTTTGCCATACCACTGCTTGTACCAAGTCTGCATCTGCTGGATTTCGCGTGTTTGGTCTGAGATGATGGATTGAGCTAGCTTTTTAACTTCTGGGCTTTTGGCTCGGCTCAAAGCCATCTGAGCCATCTCATTAGCGCTTTGATGATGAGGAATCATCATTTCGATAAACGATTTATCCACTTCAGCCCTCATGTTCATTCCACCATGCATAAGGCTTGTGTTCGTTCGATTGGGAGCTTCCACTTGATTGCGATCGTTGGCTTTGGCGCTGTCGATGGTGGAAAAAGCTGTGATAGTGGTGCCTGTCAGTAGAGCAATAAGACTGTAGGTTAAAACTTTTTTGTTCATTTTCATGACTTCATTCAAAGAAATAAATGGTTTAGAGAATGCGTACTCCCAACCAGTGATTCTGCTGTGGTTTATCTCGATACGCACCTGAAATAGTTTGCTAAGAAAGATACTGCTGCCCTTATCTGTCCTTGCTTACTTGAAAGGCAAATCGGCAGTATGTATTCAGCTCTGTTGCTTCACATGAGTTAAGCTACACCTGCTCCCGTAGCTACCTTGCAATATTGTTCAACTTAGGAATGCGATCGCCTCCGGTGGGGCGTAGCCCATCGCGTTTCTTTCCCATACAGGAGGGTAATGTCCCATGCCACGGCTTTTGTCACCTACGGACAGGACTCAGCATAGCGATCGCCGAAGGCTTAAGCTTCGCTTATCGCAGTCACACAGGCATTTTAAACAAGCTTGAATGCAAGTTTCAAGGATAGATTCGTAATTGTAGTCATAATTTTCTCCTTGGCTAAATAAATGAATCAGTTATGAAGCTGTAGTTACGCTTCTAATAATTAACACTAGGCAATTGTTGGTGTAAGAGCATCTACCTAATGATACGATGCTAATTTCTTCCTAATGAGATGTCTAAATTTCATGCTAATTTCATCCTGATTTCATCTTGATATGATATTGCAGTCTTGTCTGCTATCTTTCAAGTGAAAGTTGGCAAAGTATTTCATCTTAATTTCATTTTCTTATGAGAACTTGGTTATAGAGTTCTCTCTTTAGCTGTGGACGACAAACACAACATATATATACAGTAAGGATGGCTAATTTTAATGAAGCGATTGAACGAATGAGTGCGAGTTTGCAGTAAAAGTCCTACGTTCTCAACGAGATAGAAAAAAGAACCGTTGTTCACTATGAAGGAAGTTATGCTATTGTGGGAGCCTTAATGCCTGGGGCTGGCAAAGTGGAGAAAATTTCTACTGTTCCCTGTGGCGTAAGAGCTTTGGGTTACACTTGCAACATCAGAAAAAAACTGCTTTTTGATAGCAGAAGATGAAGTTTGCGCTGGAATTGCCACGCTGCTTGTAGGACGTTCTGCTGAAAAGGTTTTTATTGCTAAGATTTGCACAGAAGCTATAAAATATTTTGGTTCTGGGTTTTTCCAACTTACAGTTACTAATTAAAGAAAAAAATGAAGAATTGTTTTACTGCACTTGCCATCACTTCAACTTTTGTTATTACTCAAGCTTGCGCCTCACAAGTTAAATCTGGTGAAATGCCAGACTCTAATGCTACCACCGTGAGTGGTGCGAATTCCCGTGCGGGTCATAATATGAGTGATTCTCAAACACCAAAAGCTGAGAAAAACTCTCATGGCGGTCACAATATTGAGAACTCTCAGGATGAGCATTCTGGTCATTCTAAGTTAGAACCAGCTAACGCAATTGCAAAGATAACCCTCCCCGCTAAAATTACTCCTAAAACACCTGTATCTTTAGCGATTAATGTAACAGACAAAGAAGGTAAAATAATTGCTCGTTTTGACCAATTTCAAGAAAAAATAATGCACTTAATTGTCGTTAGTAATGACTTCCAATCTTTCAATCATATTCATCCCACATATAAAGGAAATGGACGCTTTGAAGTCCAAGCAAATTTTCCCCATCCAGGCAATTATACCCTTTTTAGCGATTACAAAGTAGCAGGAAAAGCAGAACAAGTTTCGGTGTTAAAAGCAGAAGTTCCAGGTACCAGTCCAGCTACACCCAAGATTGATTTAGCTACTACAAAGACTTTTGGCAATACTAAAGCTAATCTCAAGTTATCTCAATCCACAATCAAAATTGGACAAGAAGTTCACTTAATTTTTAACTTACAAGATGCTGCTAGCAATCAACCGCTGAAAGATTTGAAACCTTATTTAGGAGAAAGAGGACATTTAGTCATCCTCAAGCAGTCATCGTCGTTAACACAAGCAGACTATATTCATGCTCATGCGATGAAAAATACTCCAACTGCTGAGGTTCATTTTATAACTAGTTTCCCAAAAGCAGGAAAATATAAAATGTGGGGACAATTTAACCGAAACAGTAAAATTATCACGGCTGATTTTTGGGTAGAAGTACAATAGTTATCTCAAATTTAATCTTGATGCTTATATACTAATATGTCATATAAACTTATGCTTTGATAGTCATTTTAGGCTTTTTAGTTGTGCCACTATGGTATGGCTGAAAGCCTTAATTTATATTATTAATCAGTCAAAGAAACTAGCTATTTTTACAGGGCAAACGCATCTAAAGTATAAGAATCTTTTAATAGCAATGGTTTCAGCGTTTTTAAATTTAGCCTATTTTTTCGTCAAGATCTTTATCTAGCAAGGCTTTCAGAAATACCGTGCGTTCGCCCTGGCTATTTTTAGGATTAATCTAATTTAATGAGTAAATAAACTGGAAAATTTCATTTTAATTTCATTTTAATTATTTATAATAAATATTAAGAACATGCTCCTTATGTTTCATAACTTTGATGGGCTTATAGTTTTACTATAAGCCTATTTTTTATCGGTTTATCTTCCATAATGAAGCAAAAGGTGGTGGTGCAGAACCGGATATTTATTTACACTTAGAGGCTTTATATCGCTATCAATTTACCGACAACATTGCCGTTATACCTGTTCTAATCGTAGTTCTCAATCTAGAAATAACTTCCTTGCAAAAGTCCAACCCCGTTTTCTTAATGAAAGTGGGATTTTTTAGACTTTATGCTTTGCAATCTTAAATTTTTTTTGCAAGTTAGTTATTTCATCTTAATTTCATAGTGATCTGTCATGCTGGTTTTGTAAAGATTATTTTTAGCGAATAAATCTTCAATCTAGTTGACATAGTTTATTTATTTAACAGTCGAGATGAAGAGAACACTGGTTTATGTTGCTATATGTAGTGTAGCTACCGCAGCTCTGATGTATACTGGCTATGCAAATGCGAAAATAACTAATAATAAGGTTGCTAGTATTGAAAATAATATGCAATCTACTCCTGCTGGTTGGCAACTAGTTAAATTGGCCTTCCAGTTACACGTTCCTAAAAAAGGTAAGGCTCTTTCCCAGCTAATTATTAATTCTCCATCCACAGTAGCTATAAGTAATGATATTGATGTCTTGGATGATAAAGGTCAAAAAATCAAAATTAATGTTTCTTTAAATAGTAGAAAAATTATTATAGATTTTCCTGAACCAGTTACTTCTAGCACTACCAAGTTACTAATAAATCTTAACAAAATATACCAATCAACTCTTGATTCTACTTCTATTTTCCATCTTTCCGTCAAAGTCGTTGGTAGTGATACAGAAATTCCTGTAGGTGTAGCTCAATTTCCCACATTTTAATTTATATATTCTAACGATAATTGCTTAAATTTCATCTTGATTTCATTCTGACTTGTCATGCTAGTAGATAGAGGTAGCATACCTCTTTAGTAAAAACATCACCGACAATTTGAACCTCAGAAGGGCAAGCTAACTACCTACTTCTCTGAGCAACGGCTTTGCCTTATAAAAGGGCAAGTTGAATGTGGCTTTGCCAAATTTTGATCTATCTATTAAGAGCAGATTCACTGACAATGCATGAACCTGCACTTTAACTAACGTGTTTAATTATTTTGGAGATAAATATGAAGAGGTCATTGATTTACACCATTGTGTTGACTCTGAGTAGCACAGCTATTATTGCTCCTAGCTATGCAAGTGCTGGAACAGATGATGGTAGGGTTCCCCATATTGATGGAAATTCACAATTCCCTCCCACACGCTGGGGAATTTTTAGACATACTTTCCGTTTACACGTTCCCCAAAATAGCAAAGCTGTTACCCAACTACTTATCAAGGTTCCAGATAATATAACTATAAGTAATAACATTCAGGACATCGATGTCGTGGATAAAAAGGGGCAGAAAATTAACACTAATGTATCTGTCAACGATAAAACAATACTACTAGCTTTCGCCGAACCAGTTGCTCCTAACACTAAGTTTGATGTTGACCTTAACAAAATAAAAAGACGAAATCTTGGTAATGGTTCTGTCTACAGATTCTCAGCTAGAGAGGTTGGCATTGATGCAGAAATTCCCATAGGTGTTGCTTGGTTTCGTACTTACTAATGCAACCTTTTTTTACTGAAAAACTATGGGATTTCATTGAAATTTCATTTGTGAATGTCAAACTGATAATAGAAAGTAAATTGAACTAACTTTTAAGGAGAATCAAAATGAAAAGTTTGATTTATGCTGTTGCATTCACAGTAGCATTCACATCTTCAGTTGATGCTGTTTTTGCTAGCGGTAAACCAGGTGATTTTAGCGCTTCCCATTTAATGAAAAGTGCTGCTACTCCTAATACTACTTATGCCACAGATGCTACTCATAAATTTGAAGTCCATGTACAAGGGAAACCTCTAGCAAGACTTACAATTAATTTGCCTGAAGGAGTGAAAATTGATAGAGGAATTGAGGTAAAAAATCAATCAGGGCAAAAAATTCCCACGACAGTTTCTATGAATGGACAAAAAGCTACTGTAGCTTTTTCACAACCAATAGACCCTGAGACAAAGCTCTCAATTTTAATGAGAGGAGTCAATACTCAAACCTATGAACCAGGCTATGGTGCAACTTGGCAGTACCAAGTCTATGCCAATCAAGTTGGATTCACGCAAGAAATCCCACTTGGTCTAGCTCTGATTCAGACTTACCCCTAGGCAGAGCAATTCTTAGAGTGTAAGGAGCTGATGTCTAGGGATGTCATGTTGACAGAAGTAGGGATGTAAATTGTGATAGATGCGCGTTTGGTGGTTTTTTGATTCATTAACCTATCATTAACCTGTGATTTCATCCTAATTTCATCATGCTCTGAGAATCTAGTTATAGGGGTGAATCCTGTAAATAGATTTTCAGGTTTGAAGAGACAAGAAATCATGTCGGAATCAAATTTAGGTGTGAGTGAAAAAAGAATCATGACCAAGCCATTCTGGAATGTTCTAAGGCTCAGTCCAGTTGTTGCCGCTACATTTTTTGCTGCTAACAGTGCCTTAGCAGTTGAAGCTAATGAACAGGTAATAACTGTAGACCAGTTGACTGCCCAATCAAACAACTTCGGTCAAGTCACATCAGTTTCTCAGTTTTCTGACGTGCAACCCACAGACTGGGCATTCCAAGCTTTGCAGTCTTTAGTTGAACGCTACGGTTGTATTGCAGGTTATCCGAATGGCACTTATCGTGGTAATCGCGCTTTGACCCGTTACGAATTTGCCGCAGGTTTGAATGCCTGTTTAGACCGAGTTAACGAATTGATTGCCACTGCTACAGCTGACTTGGTAACTAAGCAAGATTTAGCTACCTTACAACGCTTACAAGAAGAATTTTCCGCTGAACTAGCAACTCTGCGCGGTCGTGTGGATTCCTTAGAAGCTCGTACTTCTGATCTAGAAGCTAATCAATTTTCCACTACTACCAAGCTGACTGGAGAAGCAATTTTTAACATCTCTGATGTTTTTGGCAGCGATCAGAGGGCGGTTCCTTCTGGTGTTGATCAGGCTACGGCTCCCGACTTAGACACCAATACTATTTTTGCTAACCGGGTTCGTCTGAGATTCAACTCTAGCTTCACTGGAAAAGACAATTTGGAAATTCGTATCCAAAGCCGGAACATTATCCCATACGGTACGAGTGTAACAGGTACAAACATGACCCGTCTGGCGTTTGACGGGAATGAAAATAACGATGCTTTGATCGATAAAGTTAACTACGCTTTTAACCTGAGCGATGCAGTGCGCGTCCAGGTTGATGCTGCTGGTGGTTTGTTGTACGAAAACAACATCAACACCTTCAACCCTGATCTTCAAAGCAGTGGTAAAGGTTCTATTTCCCGTTATGGTCGGTTCAGCCCTATTTATCGTCAAGGAGAGGGCGGTGCAGGTGCAACCCTAATCTTCAATCCCAAAGGAGCTTTCACTGCATCTGTAGCTTATTTAGCTGGCAGAGCTAACGATCCTGGCAATGGTTCCGGTCTTTTCGATGGTTCTTATGCAGCCTTCGGTCAGATATCCTTCCAACCCACTCAGGCATTAAATATTGGTTTAACCTACGCCCGCACCTACCAAAATGGAGGACAAATTAACTTATTTAGCTCCACAGGCAGCGTCTATGCAAATAATCCCTTCCAAGGTGCTGCTTTGACTGCTAACCACTACGGTGTAGAAGCTAGCTTCAAACCAAGCCCTAATATTACTATTGGTGGTTGGTATGGTCTCAGCGATGCACAAGCTAAGAGTGGTGCTCAACAGGGCGATGAAGCAGACTTTAACTATTGGGCGGCTACCCTTGCTTTCAGAGACTTTGGCAAAGAAGGTAACGTGCTTGGTTTTATTTTTGGTCAACCACCTAAAGCGACTGACAACGATTTTATCCAGGCAAACGGTGTACGTCGTGAAGATGACGGCACATCCTATCACCTGGAGGGGCTGTACAAACTGCAACTCACTGACAATATTGCCGTTACCCCCGGTTTATTGGTCATCTTCAATCCTGAGCATAATGATACAAACGATACCGTTTACGTTGGTACACTGCGTACCACCTTCACTTTCTAAAACTGCTAATCATCATGATTTCAACAACAATATTGTCCTTGGTACACCTAGAACTGTTTTCGAGTTTTAATTCTGTCTAGTATTATGTGTTGAATACAACACCTTAATCTTTAATTAGGGTGTTGTATTATTTAGGTAACTATAAATTTTCTCATACAGTTTGATATTTCATCTTAATTTCATACTTATTTGTCACAATAGAAAGTAACTCAATAGATTTCTTGCTAGCAGTTAGTTAGTTTCCGTAACTTATCTAACTGACTTTCACTCACACCAACTTATAATGATTTATGGCGATGGAGTCTATTGAGTTTTTTATAGCTATTAATATTTCACTGCTTTAGTTTTATTATAAATAATAAAAGATTATATAAATTAACTGAAAATGAACCTTGTATGCTTTTAAGTATAATTATTGGATTTTTAGGAGTTATACGGCACTAAGACTATTTAATTAGCTGATAGTAGTAGCGTATATCTTATTAAATTTACCATACGTAATACTGCTTAAAATTACCAAAGTAACAAAAGGAGTGTGATGTCTGCGGCGAGCGTTCGCGTAGCGTATTGTTGGCGCAGCCTCTCGTAGAGAAGAGAAGCTATAGCGCTCCTTTTCTTCTATAAATTATTCAACGTTGCAGTAGTTTATATAGTGCGATCGCAAAGTATATCTCTTTTCATCAAAAATGCAGAAGACTTGAATTTTTTCAATTTCCTATCCTTCTGCAAGGAAAAAGTACTGCCCGTATTTTGACCCTCTTATTTACGTTGCAGTGCGAAAAAAAGCACTATAATTTCACTGATAGTACCCGCAAGCATTCCATACGCTGCTGAAGTCGCTCCATTATGTCTAGTAAAGATCAGACTTCCACATACTATCAGGGTGAAAGCTGCGGCAACTAATGTTGCAAGATTGATGAACCAGTTCTTTGCGCGGTGAATCAGCAGCCCTTGAAACGTATTTTGCAGTGCTAAGAGCAGAGGGAAAAATGACAGTATTTGTACAACTGGACGAGCCGCTTCAACAAGAGATGTATTATTTCCCAAAAACTGACCAAGTAATAAGAATCCTTTGTCCGTAAACCCAAGAAAAATTGGTATCACAGTAAAGCCTAAACCCACAAGAACCACAAAAGCAACAAGTGTACGCCTAGAAGTTTCTTCATAAGTAGAAATTACCACTTGTTGAATCATGCGTGTACCGTTAGCGATCGAAAGAAGTAATCCCCAAGCAGCGGGCCATACAGCGAGTGCAAGGCTGCCATCGAATGAGCGAGCAATCAGACTTAAGAGTATTGCCCTTGCACCCCAAACAATAAGCATTGTTGAGGCTAAAGGAAGATAGTAAAATGTGACTCCTCGAAAGGTTTTAGGCAGTTTCTTAGTTTCAGAATCTACTTCCTCTTTAAGAATAGAAATAATGCCAAGACGCAAACAAAACCATGTGACCAATACTGCTTCAATAAGTATGGCTCCCATCATGGTAATACCTGCAAGAAAGGCCCCGTCACTTCTAAGACTAACCCCCACTGCCAGTGCCACAATTACCCAAGTCAATCGCGCCACACCTGCCCATCCTACAGCTACGCTCTTTTGAGCGCGAATAAGCAACCCCTGAAAGAATCGTCGCCAAGCAATAACGAAAGGCCACAAGAACATCAATAAAAAAGCAGTTCTCCCTTGCGCTGCAATAAATGGGCTAACGCCAAATACCTCTAAAAGAAGCCAGTTATACAAAGGCTTCCAAGTGAGTAAAAGAAAAATGCCACTGAGAGAAAGTCCTGCAATTACTGTAAATTGCCAAAGTGCGCGGCGAGATTTGACTTGCCCTCCAAGAGCGGTTGAGGCGTGAAGAATCATGATAATGGGGCTTTCTAGAAATACGGCAACCCCTTTGACTACCCCAACTCCGGCTAATGTCTCTTGTGGAAAGGCCAGGCGACTGAGTGCAGCAGTCTGAAGTGGATCGCCGAGAGTCATTGCCACATCAGTTAAGGAAAGAGGTATGAACTGAGCGAGTAACATCAATAGCGATCGCTGGGAAGCTATTTTATTACCTTCCTGTTCCTGCTGGGGTGAGGTGTTCATGAAATTTTTCAGCACTATATAATGAGTCACTAAAAATACAGAGGAGTCAATGAGGCGATCGCATCATCAAGATGCTCTCCCTGTTTGAGGGTGAATCGATTATGGTCAAGCCAATTGGAGTCGTAGACTGTTTCAAGATAGCGATCGCCTCCGTCTGGATTGATCATCAGAATTCGCGCACCATCACCAAGAGAGCGCGCCAGATGTAAGCCACCAGCCACAATTGCCCCTGTGGAAGCACCCAGAAGCAAACCCTCACGACGTGCGAGTGCATGACACACGGAGTAAGCGATCGCCTCTGGCACCACGTAACCACGATTAAGCAGCGAAAGCTCCAGATTAGGTGGAAAGAACGATAATCCAACACCCGTCATCTTGTATGGTTTTGCTGGGGTTCCCATAATGACTGAACCTTCAACATCAACGCCAACAATACGTATTTCTGGAAATCGCGGTCGAAGATAACGAGCAATTCCCATTATTTGTCCCGCAGTGCTAACACCGACTACTACAGCATCAAGGTTGGAGGAAAAGTGAGCTTCAATCTCACGCGCAGTGTAATGTGAGTGTGCCTCAGCATTCAGAGGATTCAAGTGCTGACATGGATACCAAGCATGAGGAATGGTTGCGGCAAGCTCACGCGCTCGTTTCATTCTTGCCTTCTGCATAGAGCCTGATTCGTCTGCCTCATGTAGGGGTACATCCACAAGTTCAGCACCGTATGCTTTCAGCATTCGTTTAAAAGGTGGAGCAGTTTTTGCATCGACAACAATTATGACCCGATACCCTCGAACTGCTCCTACCATAGCCAGGCCAACACCGAAATTTCCTGAGCTTGACTCGATAATCGTACCACCAGGTATAAGAAGCCCTTCCTCCTCTGCACGCGTCACGAGATAGACTGCATTTTTCTCCTTAATAGACCCTCCTGGATTGCAGCTCTCTAACTTCAAGAAACATTCTGAGACAATACATACAGGAGAAATATTTCTAAGTTTTACAATCGGTACATTTCCTATTGCCTGGGTAACATCAGTGGCAGTAATCTTTTTCCATTTACTATGATTGTTCCATTGACAGTTAGAAATGTTCTCGAATGATGAAGATTTTGCAAGCTGATTCATATTTACCATCCAAAAAATTTAAAAAGTAGTAGGAATTATCATGACTACGTGAACTTGCTCACTTGATCGGGTTTTTACTTCCAATATCACTACTACATTGTTTTATTGACGATACGAATTATAAGGAATATTTTTTGTATAGCTCGTCACCGCCTAAACCTGTTTCAATTTGACCAAAAGTAAATATCAATTAGGTCTAAATGATAACTACCTGAGCAAGTTTTTAACTGATGTCCACAAAAATATCGAGATCCATCATGGAATCGACCTATTTTTTATATTGAAGTATAAATATGAAATAAAGATGAAATTTTTTGTTTGGTCTTTAATCTTTTCCAAAAATCAGTATTAATAGTTTTTTTATTGTTATTTAATTAACTTTGTCTTGATATAAAAGATTAACAACAAAATGTTCTTAAATACGTATAAATTAATTACATTGATTATAATATATTTTGCATAATATCTAACTTAAGTTAGAGAGAAAAACTAACCTTAGTTAGATATCAACTAATTAATGACAACAAAACTTATAAATATTATTGAACTATAGCAATCCGCTTTGATTTCTAAAATTGTTTGTGTAAGGAGTGAACTCTTAACTGGGAATAGGGAACAAGAAAGAATGGAAGTAGAGGTGTACTGAGTTATTTCAAAAATTAAATAGGAGTCCTATAGTTGAAATTTCATCTTAATTTCATATTTACGTGTCAAAATTATTATTGACTCACTAGATATCTTGCAAAACTTAGTTTCTGTAACTCCTCAAACTAAGTTCACACCCTATTTTGGCAAGTTGCTCTACTTAATTATGTATCTGTAAGATACTAAACTGCTGTTATGTCTTGTATAGCTTAATCCTAATTTGTAAGAATTTCATCCTAATTTCATATCTAAATGTCAACCTGTTTATAGG
The DNA here is from genome assembly GCA_019359395.1 of Komarekiella atlantica HA4396-MV6. Taxonomy (GTDB): domain Bacteria; phylum Cyanobacteriota; class Cyanobacteriia; order Cyanobacteriales; family Nostocaceae; genus Komarekiella; species Komarekiella atlantica. The sequence goes on along the minus strand of JAHHHK010000008.1, from coordinate 230,922 downwards.
GGTATCCCTATTGCAAACTATGCTTACATCACAAATTTACAACGAACCTTTAACTACTCAACTTGATATGAGGATGCTGCTAGTCGAAGATGAGCCAGATTTGGGGGCTGCTATTAAGCGCATCCTAAATCAACATAAGTACTTAGTTGATTGGATCATGGATGGTAATGATGCATGGGCATATTTAGAAAATCGTTCGACACAATATACAGTAGCGATTCTTGACTGGATGCTTCCAGGAATTACTGGTTTAGAATTGTGCAAAAGACTGCGTTACAAAGGAAATCCTCTTCCTATCTTGATGCTAACTGCCAAAGATAGAATGGAAGATAAAGTTGCTGGACTAGATGCGGGTGCTGACGATTACTTAGTAAAACCATTTAGTATGATAGAACTACTGGCACGATTGCGGGCTTTGCAGCGTCGTTCTCCGCACTTTCAACCACAACAATTGACTGTTGATAACTTGACTCTAGATTATGGCAACAGTACAGTTGTAAGACAAAATGCTATAGGTGAACAACAAAGGATTCCTTTAACTAATAAAGAATTCCAACTGTTAGAGTATTTTATGAAGCACCCCAACCAAATTGTTACTACCGAACAAATTCGTAATCAGATTTGGGAAGTTAATGCGGAATCTAGTAGCAATGTAGTAGCGGCGCAAATACGTTTGTTACGTCGCAAACTCACCAATAGCGACTGTCCTAACTTGATTGAAACTTTGCACGGTATGGGATATCGTCTTAATCTTAACAATGAATCAGAATAAGCTGTTTCGGCTTACCCGTATTCGTTTGGCTCTGTATTATGCCATCGTTATGGGTTTAATTTTAAGCTTATGTGCCTTCGGTTTTTATCGAGCAGTGTTCCATGCCCATGTGGTGGCTTTAGATAGTGAAATCGAGTCTGTAGCGGGAACATTACACGATAGTATCGAACTAAAACTACAGTCACCTGGACATTTAGAACCATTGGTACATCAGTTATTCCCAAATATAGATAACTGTGGAACTGGAGCTACTAATTGTATTCAACAACAGTCAGATTCTAAACGTCATCTTCTTGGTATCGTTACTAAAACTAGCTACTATATACGTTTTTTTGATACTTCTGGAAAATTAATTGCTACTGCTGGTTATTATCCAGAAGGATTATCTGACGTTTTTAATCAAAAAACTTGGCAATTTCTCAAAGACAGCAAGGGCAAAGATTACCATCAAATTACTCTAGCGCTGCACACCCAAAATTATCAAGATTGGGGATATATGCAAGTAGGGCGAAGTCTACAAGAGTTTAATCATTACTTGGACAGTGTGAAATTAGTCTTGGTATTCGGGCTTTTAGTTGCAATGGGTATGATTGCTGGTGCTAGTTGGTGGCTATCAGGATTAGCTATGCAGCCAATTTATCAATCCTATCGACAAATTCAGCAATTTACAGCAGATGCAGCACATGAATTACGAACGCCTTTAGCTGCAACAGGTGCGACGGTGGAATCAGCACTTTTAATGTCACGAATAGACGAAGAAGAGACAAGGGATATTTTGCAAACTATACAGCGTCAGAATCAGCGGCTAACAGCTTTAGTTGTTGATTTATTAATGTTGGCACGTATAGATAGACAAGCCCAAAAGTTACAACGTGAAGTTTGTTCCCTAAATGATATTGTTAGCGATTTAGTTGAGGAGTTTGAGGCGATGGCAACTGCCGCAGGGGTAAAGCTAACATCTTTAATACGAGTGCATGAACCCTTAAATATTATAGGTAATTCTGACCAGCTTTATCGCTTGTTTTCTAATTTAATTGTCAATGCAATTCAATACACACCCAGAGGAGGGGAGGTAACGGTTTTCTTAGACCGCAACGACCATAATGCTGTAATTAAAGTTCAAGATACAGGAATTGGTATTCCAAAACACGAACTTACTCGAATTTTTGATCGCTTTTATCGGGTGAGTAGCGATCGCTCCCGTAGTACTGGCGGTTCTGGTTTAGGACTAGCTATTGTTCAAGCAATTATCCAGTCACACCACGGCAGCATAGATGTGCAAAGTAACTTAGGTGAAGGCAGCACTTTCACTATCAAGCTACCTTTTAATATACCCCCACTTAAAACTGTTCGCTTTATTTACCCATTTAAAATATTGTATCGTTAAAAACAGATACTTATATAAACCTTGCTAGATCGTTTCTTGCTACTTAGCCATCTGAAAATAAATTTTTATCTGTGGGTCATCAACTATAAGTTGATGACCCACTAAACTCTAAGTCTGCAAGACAACCACATCAATTACTAATAATTAAATCGGATAGTAATTAATGAAAACCTGATCGGAATTGTTTACGGAGCTATATTTATTTCTGTAACTGCTGCCTACACCGTAAGTGTTGAATTGTACACGATTTATGCCATCATGAATACTCAATATATAAGCAGCATTATAGGGATAATCAGAAGCATCAACACCACCCAATACAGTGTCTACTTGCGCTGGAGTCAAATCATATAAAAATGTATCTGTATGACTAAAATGAAAGTCAAAAACTACTATTTTATCCACAACTGTACCTTGGAATCCTTTAGAAATTTACTTCTTAAATTCTACTTTATCAATCTGAATTTAATCAGAGTGTATATGAAGTTTTTCATATAACTAATCTATTTTTAGGACATAATTAAATAGTTCATAATTCTTGATATGTTGTTCATACTATAACTCGCAATAAGTGCATATTACCTAATTCGGCTGCTGTAACGTTTGATTGGCAGTATTCTTTAGCTTGTTTGCGTTTGGGTTAGTTTTGCTTAGTTCGTAATGTTGGTGACTTGATTCGAGTCCATAATCACCTACTTTAAGAAATTGTCAGCGCGTTTACGTCTGCCTAATGACATTAAAAATATTTCTTACTAATTACATACGAGAATTTCATCCTAATTTCATCTTGATATGCATCAACTATTTGATTTATAGATAAGATAGGTAATAGAATAAGCTAAAAAGCTTACATAATAAAGATTTCAGCAGTATGTAAAAATATGTAAATATCTTTATATATTCAGATTTATTTTTTATCAAACTACTGTCAGAATGGCAAATAAAAAATAACAGATTATAATAGCATGTATAAAGTTTTTCAATAGCTTAAGATAGTATTTGGTATAACTCTATAGCCTAAAATACAAATTTTTATTTTCTTACTTTAGGAGAATTTAATCTTTATAAAACGGGTTTAAAAATGAAAGCGTAGTGTTACACACCTGGTTTTTCTTGCGTAGGTGTGTAATCTCAATGAAGTAAGTGAGGTAAAAATATGTCTGATTCAATCATCACGTCTGATTTACTTGTGGATTTATCCATACAGGAACAGCAGCTTTTATCTGGGGGATACCACAAAGACGACTACGACAAAAACAAAGACTACGAGTATTATCCCAAAAAATACCATGGCAAAAAACGTAAAAAGTACCAACATTGGTACTAAGTCAGGAAAGCTATGGTCTGAGTAGTTTTGTAGTAGTCGAACTGACATACATGTGAAATAGTTCCACTTACCTGAGATGACATAATTTTTTGGGGTTTTGAGGAGCATTAGCAGACACAAAACCCCATTTTTTCGGTCAATTTACGCCCGCTAATCTCAATTTTGCTGTTTAGACTAGATGCAGGTGAGTATCCTCCCACCCCATTGCCACAATGATTTTAATGTATACTGTGAGTAATTTGTCTACACGAGGAACAAGTAAAATAATTCACAGATTTCTCTATTGTTATAACTATTCCCATGCCTTCAATTTCTTAAGAGTCTAACACTTTCATCTCTGGGAGATTCAGAATTTTATCTACGGGAAATTTCATAGCGCTTGCATAAAAATTTATGATGTTACCATTTATATGGTAGTATCTGTGCTATTTGATAGGATTTTGAAATTTGTAACCTATTGCAGTATCTCAACTTCAGACATCGAATATACTAAATGGTGAGAATGAAAATTGAGCCAATTTTCATTCTCACCATAAAAGTAACGTAAGAACCCTAAATTATAGACATGGCTATGTCGGGACGTTTTAGTTGCTGAACCAAATAATTTGATAACAATCCATGCTTAATTTGATAGATCGTTTGACCAGTTTTATAAGCTAAATCTTTTTGTCATCAACTGCGATTATTGAAAGCTATGCGTTTAGTCAGCTATCGCCGAGAAGGGCGAAATGCTTACTAAAGAAACATCCAACTACCCCTGTTCAAAGCAAACTATATGAAATCTATTACTAATTTATATATCAACAGATGTTAATTAAATATTGAAATTTTGTCGATTGGCTTTTTGAGCTAAAGGTTACATACTAAAAGCAATCTATGTAAAACAGAGTAGTCAGGTTTCATTGAATAATGAGTATTTATTGGCTTCCTCATATAGCTAATTTTCACGACAACTATATGAGCATTTTAAAATTGATTCAGGCATTGACATTTTTGTAATTCTAATTATTTGTTATGGGAGGATTGATGAAGGAATGCAGTCATTTTAAGTGGTTTACTGGGAACCTGTATAATCAACTAATTTTATTATTAAATGTTGCTTATATCAAATAATTATCAACTATCATAAATGAATTATCTGCTTCAAAATAATGTTTAAAACCTTCGATTTACATCAACAAAGTGTATTTGCTTTGTAGAGAATTGTTATGTCTCAAAATAGAACCAATAAGGGTAAGAAAGTCATGTCTGATGATAATACAACCAATACTAATAATAGTAATAGTAAACCTCAAAAGCGGCTAATAATTGTCACAGGTGATAAAGGTGGCGTGGGAAAAAGCACCTTTGCACGAGCGCTTTTTCAACTGTACATTAATAAAAATTTACCCTGTGTTACTTATGAAGCTGACTTAAGAAATCCTCAGTTAGAAAGATATTTCAAAAAAGACTACCGACCGATAATACGTTACATTGATATTTTCCATAGAGGTGGTGCTGACGATTTATTAATTAATTTAGATGAGAGTGATTGTCCTATTACGCTATTAGACTTACCAGCACAATCTGGAGGTTTCTTTGAAAGTTATGTCAAAGAGCTTTCATTTTTTGAAGTGCTTAAAACCGATATTAATTGTCGAGTTACAATGATTTCGGTGATTAGTAGGGTTCTTGATTCAATAAATGTTTTAGAAAAACTGCGTGAACTTTGTAAAGATCAAGTAGATTATATTGTTGTCAAGAACTTATTTCATGGTGAAGAAGAAAAATTTGAGCGTTATAATGACGCTTCTCTACGTCAAAATATGCTTGCAACAGGTCTGATAGAACTTGTAATGCCAGACTTATTCTACAAGTCTTACGACTTTATTGATCGCCATGCTTTAACGTTTAATGAAGGTCAGACTCATAAAGCAACAAATATTGTAATTAAGTCAAGAATTAAATCTTGGCTTGCTGAGTTTGAAACGCAAATTAAGCCAGCATTTAATTTATTGGGTTTTGATATACAACCAGATGATGGTTACTACCCAGCAGTTGTTGAAAAATCTAAAGAACTTAGAGAAAATGAAGAAAAAGAAAAAGCTAAAAACCAAGATTCAAATTTACCATCTCAAAATATAGCTGCTTAATTGAATAGGTTGCTTGGTTTGTTATGTTTAAAAAGCGTTTTGTTATTACATTGGGTGATGCTCGTGTGGGTAAATCCACAACTTCTAGACTCTTGCTAGAGTTGTACTTGAAGAATAAACTCAATGTGCGTGTTTTCTATCATGGACATCGTAACAAACTATCGATGTATCAAACAAAAGGCTTTGAGATAAATCATTTAGGATTCTCCAGGGGTGATTCTGATAGGTTATTACTCGACTTAGAAATGTTTCCAAATATTGATGTGGTTTTGACTGATATGCCAGGTCAAAACTTCCGAGAATTTAAGTTCTTTGATAAAGATGTTTCACTGATAGAAAATCTTAAGTGTCTGGGATATCGTGTTACTTTCTTGCACCCGATATCACATCGTAAAGATTGTGTTGAAGAGTATCTTCAGGATTTGTATCAGCATTTTGGTAGTCAGGTTGACTATGTTGTTATCAAAAATTATTACTTTAGCAAGCAATTTCGATACTATGAAGGTAGTCAATTCCAAGCTGATATTAAAAAAATAAACGGCTTGGAACTAGTTTTAGGTGGGTTAGATAATGACTTTTACCAGTTGCTTGAGGATACTGGTTTACCTTATGCTCAACTGATTGAAACTAACTCTCCTATTAATACTATTCAGCGTTCGATAGTATTCAACTGGATGGAAAATTTTCATAACTCTATTGTTTCTAATGGGATAGCTTCTAATTATTTAGGGTTGACTATTAACTGTGCAGAATTAGCTTCTGTAGGTGCAAATCAACAAAGTCTTTCCAATCTTGATGTAACTGAAGATATTGAATCTGAAAAATGGTAGGTATTTGCTTTACCAAATTAATAGGAAAATTTTAAATTGACTGTTTAAATAATCTATGACCAATATTGCAAAAGTTGTTGAAAAAGTTGTTGCAGAATATTCTGAAGAGAAAAAAGCAGAGGTTACTGATTGGATACTGAAATTGGGTGTTCGGCCTGATGACCCCTTATTTAACCTATATGCGGAACTGGGTACAACTCAGTTTGCGTTGCAGCAGCTACCAGGTAGGCTTGACTCGCTTGTGGTGGGTTGGACTGACATGGTAGACGATAAGCTTAACAGTGCTTCTAAGGTGGCTATACAACAACAAAAAAGTGCGATCGCAGAAGCAGCCAAGGAACTAGTTAAGATGACTAAACAAGCTGGTGTGGCTATACCTCACTTAAATTTAAGTAATTGGCGATTAGCACAAGTGGCGGGGGTATTGGGTTTTGTACTGGCTTTAGGAACTGCAATTGGTGTTTTTACACACAAGACTATCGTTGGAAGTGTAACTTTTCAGCAGGCGGCTTCTGAATCTGCCATTTTACAACCCGAAGATAAAAAGCTTCTGGATTGGGCTAAATCCAAGGAAGGTAAGATAGCACGTAGTATTTATGTTAAAAACGCCGCCATCATTAAAACTTGCCGCCAGCAGAAAAAGTATTCAGGTGGCTGCATAATTGCAGTTGATTAATTTTTTAGGCAACCCAGCCTTTGTATCCCTTATTACTCGTTTTAGCTGTATCTTTTTGACTTTTTTGGTTTGTTTTGACTCTTGTGTGGGTTTCTTGAGTAACTTCTTCTTCGATTTTCATGTCTGTAAAACTGAGGATTCCCAGGCGGATTGCTTCGCGGATAGCGTTTAACCTATCTTTGACTCCTAGTTTGATAAATGAATTATGTAGATATGACCTTACTGTACCTTCAGAAACATACATTACATTGGCAATTTCATTATTTTTCATGCCTCCGGCAGCTAATTGAAGAACTGTGATTTCTTTATTAGAGAAATCACTTAACAAATCTAGTGCATTTCTATCGGGTGTGTCATTTGACCTGAGACTATCGATCAGAATACGATTAATAGTTGGGTCAATCCATGATTCATTATTGTACGCAGCCATTACTGCTTCAACGAATCTTTCTCCTACTTCTTCTCTAAGGCTATTTTTAGCGTAGTAGCAGTCTGCGCCATTACTAATTGCCGCGTTAATGGTATCTCGGCTGCTATTTGCAGTTATAACCACAATTCTAATTGATGCGTGTCTGGATTTAATTGTGCTTATTACATCAATGCCATCGATATCAGGTAAATCAATATTTATAATTACGATATCTGGCTTTTCTTTGTCAACAATTTCTATTCCTTGTTTTCCGTATTTGGCAAGGCCACAGACTTGGATTGCACTAGTTTCAGATAATATTGTTGCCGCGCCAATCCTAGATATGTTCTCATTTTCAATGATGACAACATTAATAGGTTTCATATTATATGCTTTTTTGGTTTGGTATTGTCCCTGATAATAATACTTATAGCACTTACCTTTTTTAGAATTTTCAATCTTTACAATTACTATAAAATAATTAGCTTATTTAAAATTTTTATTATTATTTGTAAAAACTTTACAAAGTAATTGGGTGGTTTATGTAGTTTTCATTAAGCAATCTATTTACTAGATGATTTTATTTATCAGTACTGGTTTTAATAGTTATCAGCGAATTGATGGAGGAATAAATAATTTTTTATGAAGAGCAATAAAATTTTAGGATGGATAGAAAAGATTGTTGTTTGGTCTTTAATGGGGATGCTATGTTTGGTCGGGTTAGGCAGATTGCCTGTTAACCCGACGAGTTTGTTTGACTTTACTGCGTCTTTTTACTATTTTGCTGTTGCGGTTGTTATTTGTCCTAAGACCCCCCTGAGTTTTAATAAAAAGCTGATTTTTGGATTTATAGCTTTTATGTATGGCGTGTGGTTTGGGTTGATTTAATCTAGCTCTTTAGCAGAATCCTGGTTTTTGAATTGTTGTTGACTCTGTTCGCGGCGTGCTTGTTGCTCATTGAACAGAGTCTTGAAACGTTCAAATTCCTCTTTGGTGAGATTATTAATGGTGATAGAGTACTCTTCTGAGTTATTGTCACGAGATGCCAAGAGTGCTTCTCGACTTTGTTCGGAATTAGGCAAATTTCTATCAAGGCTAAGAGTTTGCGAATCTTCTTCTAATTTTAGACTTGCAGTATATGCTTCACCTTTATAAATGATACCTTTTGTCTCTTTATCTGATTTTCCAAATATATCTAAGCGGTCTAAAATTACAGGAATAACAAACTGTCTAATTTGAGAATCGGCGGTAAGAGATTGTACTCTATCTTCTGGACTCTCTTCTACTGGGTTGCCATTATTGTCGTCATTTTTATTTGTGGGGTTTTTTAGAGCCTCTGGTTCAATTGTCGTTCGTGTAAACTGGCTTGCTTCGGCTTGTGAAGATGACTCTTGATTAACTTGATTAACAAAAGTGATAAGTTTAATTTCTGTAGAGTTTACTTTTACTTTTACTTCATTTTGCACTACTTCACTGATTCTGTTAATTTCCGAATTCAACCTTAGCACAGCCTCTTTTGTTTCCTCAGCAGTTGGAGGCTTTTTTGCAGATTCTTCAAATTTATCATCATGGATGTTAAGCTGTTTGATCAATTCTCTGAGGAGACTAGCTTGCATCGCTGGAGTTAAACCTTCTACTGGAAGTTCGATTAGTTCTTTCATACTAAAAATAAAATTACCTCTCCACTAAATCTTTTTTGACATCTTTGAGAGCATTATCGATACGGGAATTCATGAGTTGAAAGTCCTGTAATGTTTCATCACTGATGTTACTTACTTGGGTTCTCCCTTCTTTGATATATAATAATATCTTGTCATTTTTATCTTTAACTAAGTAGATTTTGTCTTGGGCTTTTGTAGCAATTTGGTATTTTTCTGTTTGTACTGACATAATACCATTGATATCTTCCTGTCCAATGATTTTAACTAAATTTTGGGCAAGACTGGTCATTTTATTAATTTTTTCTAACTCCTTAATATCTCGCTCCATTGCCTTAAAAGCGTTCTCAAGACTGATATTTTCTTTGATGTATAAATCAGTTACCTCCTGAATTCTATTGAGATATGTTTCTGATTTACCGAGCTTTTCAGATGCTACATACCAGTCTTGAAGATTTTGCACTGTATTAGCTTTCATCCGCTCGATAATGTTATCCATCGCTCCAACCTGCTGTATTCTTGGTTGAGAAGGTGATGTGAGTGCTTGGTCAATATTTGGTTGTTGACTTTGTTGTGGAGAGAAAATGCTCTTGTCATTAGTAATAAATGGGTTATCTGATACTTGTGTATTGGAAGAAATAGTGTTGGTACTAATTTTGATATTTTCTATAGGATTAAATACAGCGTATCCTTGGGAAGTTTGTTCTATTTTGTACCCTTTTTCTTGAAGATAATTTTGAACTAATTGATCGGTTCCTTGTGCGTTTCCGACTATGAAAGAGCTTTTCGCTTCTATTGCCTTATCAAGTAACGGTTTGTAGTGATTTTCAAATGTTTGAGCAATTTGCTCGCTTGTCACTCCGCGCCACGGACCAGACCCGGATACCATAATGATGTCTTCTTTTGAGTAATTTCCTGTGTTGGCGCGTTCTCTCCATGCTTGCTCATAATTACGAGTGCTTGAAGGTGTACTGGGGGACGCAGCTGATTTACCGATAAACTGGGTAGCTATTTGGGCCATCGCAATATCTTTTTTCATGTGTTCAGCGACGGCGGCGTTTATGGGTTCGAGTTGGGACAGTGGATTTGTGAGTGGCAGAGCAGTCTGTTGGGACTTTTCCTGCTGGGTTTGTACTGTAGTTTGTTGTGACTTTTCAACTACATTGGTATATGCTTCGCTGAGGGCTTGAATAAATGCGGATTCTTTACCCTTACCCTCCCACTGTTTATCCTGGGCGTTAGTTATATTGGTGAGGCAGTGCGTTGCGGGGGTTCCCCCCGTTGTAGCAACTGCCGTACAGTTTTCCAGCCACTCAGTTCCTCCACGTTTGGCGATCGCCTCTGTTAGCCGGGGGTGTTGTTCGAGTTTAGCCTGAAGCACTTCTACCATTAACTTGTATTCATTAGCTGATGGATGCAACTGCTTTTTGTGATTAAATGCGTGTTCGGCGGATGCGTATGCTACTCCTTCAGGTTTTTGGCTGTGGTTCTCTACTCCATACTGCCCGGCGGGGGCTTCTGGATTATTATTGACTGAAACTTGGTAATCGTTTTGTAGCTTGCCTTGTTCTTTTGCGAATGCAGTTGCAAGGCTGAGTGCTACTCCAAGTCCATCTTTGGAGTCGGGGCTGATATTTACCGGAGTGAGAGTTTGTTTTTGGATGGCTGGGAATGGAACAATTCTGCCATTGACATAATCCCCTAGCGGCTCCATGAATAAGCCATATACCTGACTCTTACTCGCCTGGGTTTGGGTAAGTTCTTTCGGTGAATGCTTTTCCCATTTCGCCCAGGCTTGCTGGTAACTTGGGTCTTGAATCATTTCGGGGGTAATTTTGTACTGCTTACCCACCCGGAAAGCAACTTGCTCGCCGTTTTTACCTTGGGCGATCGCAATATCTCCCTCATTGATACCATAAGTTTTTTGGTAGTCTACACCTCTGGTGGTGTGTATCCTACCGTGTCCGCGCATGGCATCAATGGTTGTATCAACTGCTACTGTGGAAGGTTCGCCGTGCAGATGCAGCGAAGAAACCATTGGTACTGGTTTTCCAGATATAGTCGGGTTGTCTGGAATCTGAGGGTTAGCAGCGCGTGCCGCAGTGGAATTACCGATGGTGATAATTTCTTCGACAGTTAGTTGGTTTGAAGAGTTTAAGGGTATGCTTCGGGCGACTTCTCTGAGGCTGGTATAACTGCGCTCTACTTTAATTTCTCCCCCAAGAGTCCACTCGTTAGTTTTGATGGTGAGGTCGCTGTTGCTTTGGACTACCGCACGAGGAGGTTGGTTTGAAGCGAGGAAGTTTTCAAATTTTTTGCGAACGCTGTTTTCTCTACCCAGGTCATTTTTGATTGACCAGATGTTGATAGACCATCTGCCAGCCTCAGTATTAAGTGCAGCATGTTCGTTCTTGCAGTTAAACCGGGTTACTGTACCCGACTCAAGTTTAAACTCTTGGTATGGTGCGTCCTGATTCTCTTCCCTAGTCCATGCCATTCGTTCTTTAGCAGCGCGATACCCCCAGTCAGAATTTCCGATATTAATGCTGCGGGCCTCCGTCGCAGCGTAGGAGTCATCACGGTGGTAGTTGATGCCAGCGCCGGGGTTTTCAGAATAAGTGACCAGCACAATATCTGCATCAGGATATATTTGTTTGACAAGTTCTATTAACTTGTCGTCCTGTACTCCTGGCTTGAAGGCTTTATCTTTCAAATCCCATTTTGCACCGACCCATGCAACTTGTCTCAGTAGTGCATAGTTGGATTTATCGCTTTCAAGTACGCATTTGAGGTGGGTTTCAAGGTGCGATCGCAATTGTTCTACTTTTTCCTCGCTTATCTTACCCAATATTTCGATAGCTTTGGTTTGATCAGCTTGGCGCGAGTTTGGTAGTAATATTGCTTGGTTATCAGCTTTTAATTTTGTGTTTGTTGATACTTGTATATCAACTGCGTTTTTGTAAACTTGTGAAATACCTGCAACTGTAGCGTTAGTATTTGATTGAATGTTAGTTATATTATTTTCTGGTACAGCTTTTGCAGGAATAATTGGTACTGGAGAATCTTCTTGATTAAGCTCTCTGGGACGGTTAGGTAGTGCTTGTAGAGCTTTTTTGTACTCACTATTTTCTGGAATTTGGTTTAATTCTAAACGACTACCTTCAGCCGCAACTTTTTGATTTAACTCTGCACTAAGCTGTTCGTAGCGGTCAAATCCATCAACTTTACCGATATTAATCGGTTCTCCAAGTAAACTATTTAATTCTTCGTTTATTTTTTCACTAATCTCATTTTTATTAAAAATAAATGTAGCTGTGTTACTCTCAATAAAATAATGATTTTCAGTAGATTTTGATTCTAGCCAAGTAGCTACAGCGATCGCGTCTTGTGCGGGAACTACTAATCCAACAGCTTCTTTAGTTTCTAAGAGCGATCCATACGGGGAACTATATTGTTGATTTGGATTATAAAAATATACAGTTTGTTCTGGAATGATTGGAGTGGGTTGTGACGGTGTATCTGCGCTCTTGATATTACCACCAGCACGGTCAACGAATGTTTGTTTTAATTCATGGCTAATAGTACTTTCATCGAGTAAGAATACAGTCATACCTTTTTTAGCTTCTAACCGAGCTTGTGATATAGGAAGCTGTTCGTATGATACTCCTACTTTTTCGAGATACTTTTTGGTTTTTTCGGCTATATTTTCATCAACTGCTAATCCTAAAAGCCCTACTAATTTTTGCTCTTTATCTTGGAACATGATTGTAGGGCGTTCGTTAATTTTACCGAGTATTTGGTTGTGTTTTTCCTGCTGCTCGTCTCTGACAGGCTTTTCATTACTTATAAGCTGACTGCGTTTAACCCATTTGTCGGGATATTGTACTGTTTCTGGATTAATAATTATTTTACAGGTACTTTCATTACTGGTAATCTGTACAGGGATAGTGGTTCGTTGTTGGTTTAGGCGAATAATACCTGCATCAATTAGTTTTTGTACAGTGCTACTTTCTTTCCTTTGCCACTGTTTTTGTACATTCTCTTTATTTAATTCAGCTTCGAGGCGTTCAGTATGCTGACCAATAATACCGAGTGATTGGTCGCCAATTTTAGCAATGTAAACGTGCTTTTTATCAAATGCTCTAACTAAAGTTTCTTGAAATACTTGGTTGCTAATTTCCTGTTTTTTATACTTTTGATTCGTAATATTTATTCGTAATAAATTTCCTTGAGATGTTTCTGCTATAGCATAGGCATTTTGTCCAATGATGATACTTTGAATTTTAAGCTGTAACTTTTGCCCATTCCCAGGCTTTTCCGCTAGCCAGCCTTGGGTAATACCTTCTTTGATTGATTCCTTATCAATATTGCCTAGTTTCTCAGGTTTATTACCATTTTGAAGATAAATACTATAGTCTTCCCGAATCAAGTCAACCTTTTCGATTGTTAACATTACGGGTTCATTATTAAACCTTTGAGAGTTTCCAAACTTATTAACTTCGCCTACTTTGAAAGTGAGTTCTGGTAGTCCGGGTACTTTGGTTGTAACAGAGGTGGTGTATACTTCACCTTTTTCAACACTGGCAATAGCAGTAGTACCAATTGGTAATCGGGCATTACTTTGTTCAATATTTCCAAATGTTTCGTAACTCTCCTCTTGATTCTGGATTTCAATTACACTTTTTCCATCTTCAGCTAAATTAAATCGAATATTCTGAGGTTGATTTTCATTAAATAATTCACTACTACGGTCGAATCCAGTGATACTAAACTCGTTAAATTTGAGTTTGTCTAACTGACTGATAATCTCTTGAGGAAAGGCAGCAAAGGCGAAATTAGAAACTTTGTTCTGGCGATCGCTACTTTTATCATTACTACTCTCACGAGTAGTTGATACTGCCCAAGTGGCAGCTGCCATTACTAGTCTTTGGTCTTCTGGAATCGAATTGTAAAATTCCTCTGCTACCTGGTAAGCTTTTTGGTAAAGAAGTTTAATTTGACCTTCACTTAGTTCAGGTTGGAAGGATATTTTGTTAGATGTTACTTCTTGTCCAGGTGCAATTCCTATCTCTTCGAGTTTATTTTCTTGCTCCCTCGTCAGTGTTCCTAATGCCCTAAACTTAGATTTACCATTCTCAGTTTCATCGTTAATTTGGGCAGAAACTAAATATCTATGCGGGCGGTTACTGTTACGTTTATCTTCAGATATTTCTGATAGTTTTAGTGTAATTTTATTAGCTTTCCAGATAAATTCATTATCATACTGTAGAAGGTTAGTTATACTTATTTGATTGCCATTAGCAAGGGTAATATTTACAGATGGCCCTTTCTCAGTTTCCTTTTGTTTAGATAGCTCACTCGCTCGGTTGAATGATTTATCGAATTCTTTTTTGACAATAGTAGCTCTTAATCGCTGTTCATGAGAAAATTCAATCCATTTAAATAAAGCTTGAAATTGAACGATTTCACGCGATTCGAGACGAGCTTTTTCAAAATACTGGTTGGTTTGAGCAATTAGTAATTCAACAGGCGAGTATCCCGCCGGTTGAATTGTATTGTCAACATAGACATCTTTCTTCTTATCCTTAATGTAGTTGACTTCCCGGTGGAGAATCCGACTGTTATTGCGGATAATTTCCATTTCGGGTTTTTTGGCACTCTTGAAGAGGTCAACTGCAATTTGATTTTGAAATGCTGCCTCAGCAATTATTTCGCGGTACATCTGGGTGTTAGTGTTCATCGCCACTAGTGCATTTACCCGGTTTAGAGGCTCTTGCCGAACAATTTGGACAAACTCTTCCATGTAACCGCGATACTTGACAGGAACCTCCTTCCCTTCAATACCTTTGGATTTTGCCCAGGCTTCTGTTTTAAATAAATCTTCGTAGTGTTTCGCTACCTGCTGTACGTACTCAATTTGCTCTCTCTCGCTACCAAAGTTTTTCAGGATAGTAATTTCTGACTCTAACGCCTCGATTGAGGTCAGGTGATTGTTGATGACACCGACACTAATGCCATCGCTCATGTGGATGGCGATTTCTTCAAATTCTGGCTGACTGCCATCTTCCTGGTAAAAAGATTGTTTTTTGAGTTTAACAGTTGGATCGTAAGCGTTTTCAGGCAGGTTGCGCTCCCTTGCCTCGGCGGTGAGGTTTGGATACCTGCTTGCCCGCTCGAAGCCAATACAATCACCATCGTAGTCGCGTGCCTGCCGCTCTTGTTCGGACTCTTGAGGAAGAATTTCTAATTCGTAACCAGCTGACTTTAGTTCTGAAATATACTCATTAAATTTGTTGGTAAACTCGATTTTGTCTTTAGTTTCGAGCTTGCTGATATTTTTATCTAAATAATTTTCAATACCTTCTAACTGAATATTTTTACTTTGGGCTTCGGGTAGGACAGATTTAATTTGCTCGTTTAGACGGTTATAAATGCGATCGCTTGTTTCGTCCGAGACAGCGATCGCACCTACAAGAGCTTTACCATCAGGCCCAAGGACGTCTTCTACAACTTTGTTAGTTGAGACGCACAGACCATTTGAGTTGAGGAAGGGTGAGCGGAAGTTGAGAACTTCTTCCCCGTCTTGATAATGCGGGATGCAGATTTCCCCATTTTGCAGGTCTTTGGAGGGAATGACCATTGCCCGCTCAAATGTGAGCGTCTTGCCGATGGCGATTTCTTTCCACTCGTTTTGGACGAACCGGGCAAGTTCGCGCTGTACTTTCTCAGTTTCAAGAAGTTGACCCTCTTCTTGCAGGTCAGCTTTGATAAGTTTGTAAATAAACGAGTCAGTAGCAATGCGATCGCCTACGGCGGGCGCTCCCGCGCCATCGCGCAAAGTTTCTAACTCTTCTACTACTGTTGGATCTTTTGCTGCTTGTTCTTCTAGCGTGGTTGCTTGTTCTTCAAGAAAAGCTTTCCGTTTCTCGTACTTTTCGCAGTAAAGTTGTGCAAGTTGCCGGGGGTCGTCCTGTACTTCCTTAAGCTTTTTGGCTTCAAGTTCTAGCTGTTCGGTAAAGTCTTTCAGCCCGTTAGGGAATGAAGCGAGTAACTGCGAGATAGCTGTTTTACCGAGTTCAGATTGTGATTTTTCACCTAGCCAGATATTTTGCCTGTACAGTCCAGGTTGAATTTGGGGCTTGCTTGGCCCATTAGGGTTGTCTTTATCAGTTCCCTTGAATGCAGATAAGGGAAGAATTAAGTCAATTTTAGTTGAGTTGTTGGGATCTGAATAATTGAGGATTTGGTCAAGGTTTGCAGGGCGTAGTGTACCTTTGCCAAAGCGGTATTTGTTATCGTTTCCGTCTTGGTCAGTCCAGCCGAAACGGTGCTGAATTACTCGATATTTATCACCTTTTTGATGTTTTGTTAATTCGTGATATAGGTCTGTGGATATTTGCCCGTAACAGTCTCCGGTTAGCCGATATACTTGGTCATTACTAATAACGCTGCCATTTTCACCATTACTGTCATCAACAATTAGAATATTTAACTCTTTATTGACGCTATTTTTACACGAACCGAGAAAAATAGATCCGTAAGCACCTCTATCTTTGTTATCAGGGCATAATTGTTTAATTCTATCTAGACATTTTTCAGGCCCATATAGCAACCGTGTTTTTGATGATAATAATAATTTGTGACCTTCAGGATGATTAATTAATTGTTCCACACTAGACTTTTCGTCCATATGTCCGAACGAAAAGTTAACCCCACGAAAGAAATGTTCTATTAAGGTATTATTAAGTTCTTCTTTTAACAGTGAAGCTGGATTAACCGTATTACCATCTGTATGAATCCACTGATTTAACCTAGTGTCAAAATGTTTAGCTTGAATTGTCATATATAAACAATTAAACTTATAAATTTAAATATAAATTTTTACTTTTTGGCACTAAAATACCCTTAGAGCTTGATTTTACTTTCTCTATATCGGTAATTTATTAAACAATTTTCTAATTTCTATTTCCAAAATAAATGTAATTTTTAATACAAGCTAATGCAGTTATTACTTAGATCCAGTCTCCTGAAGACCTATTCGGCGTGATCTCAAAATTTAAGTATGAAAAAAATATACAAACTTCTCAATTACTTCTTGCTTAATGCTGAATCAGTAGTAACATTCTTAATGTTTGCCATTGTGCCGATGTTTGTAGTTTGAGAGAGAAAGCTAAATTAGTGTGGCAGCAGGTTGATAATTTTATGTCTTTGGATCTGTACTTTGTTCTAGCTATTATTTTTATTTAAAGTAACTAGAACAAAGTGGCTTGAGATACAAAGCTTGACTTCTCAGTATACTGAGCAAGATTCAAGTAGGATTCCTATATAAAATACATAATTTTGTATAGTGTTGTAGACGTTCTGCGTAATATTTAGCTTTAAGTTGGTTCTCTAACTCTTCCAATTTAGATGATTTTATAGGTTCTAAACCTAAATAATTATGATACGCCTCATTAGCTTCATTAAGAACACTATGAGATTGATATGATGCTTCGTTTTTAACCATAAACTCTATCAAGCTTTCTATAGTGTCACCCTGCCAAGAGTCTGAAATCTTATCTTGAAATCTTCCTCTTTTAGTCGATGTGGCATCACTCCATAAATCACCAAAGGGTGCATCTTGATTTTTAAATTGTTTGAGCCATTCTCTAAAACTTATGGTCATTTTTCATTTCTCCCTAGTCGGTTTTTAGCCTGTTGGCATACCTATCAGAGCAATTCGATCGTAACCGTCACAGCGTACTGGTAGATAAAGCAGCTTTACAGATAAGATAATCCTGTATTTCAGTATCTATATTTTGTGGCAGTAATGAAGTAAATTTTCCCTTTTTGCTGGTTTTATGAGTCGATGGGTATAATTTCATCACTGTTGAAAACTTCAACTGTAGTATTTGGACTGTTCATATCTGTGGTTTGTTCGAGTAGGCGTGTTGCTTCCTCAAGCAATGTGCTTGCGTTGTGAAGCAGTGTTCGCACTTGGGTTAACTTGTTCCGCCGTTCGATACCAAGTTGTGCTTCTATATACCGCGCATCATGCTGATGGCTGAGGTGAATTACCCGTACTTCTTGTTCTTTCTCTGAAGGTGCAAATATTGCGTTTTCGGCGGTTAGTTTATAGTACGAGTACGTACCACTCGGCCGTTTGACATTGTAGATGTGGAGTTCGCAACCAGGTGGCGCGATGTACTGTCCGTCGAAGTTGGTAAGTCCAGTACGAATATTATCCAATGTGGTGGCGATCGCCTCAATGGCGGGGATAACACCTAACGATTCTGGTGATTGTGGGCAACCGCGCCTCATCAGCATCATGATAGCGGCAGAACGACGGGTTAGGCGAATTTGTTCTTGATACTGGCGCATTTGTTCTTCCCGAATACGAACAAGTTCGAGTTCTTGATCGGGGCTTAGTTGAACAGCACTTCCACAAATTTTGTAATTTAAACAGTCGGCAGGGTCTATGCCTGGGTATTGCATCATGCTGGCACAGTCAAAGCCAAGTCCGCATTTTTTCTTGGGCATAGGTTACATCTTTTAGTTCTAGTTACTTTTATAATTTAATATAGCTAGAATAAGAAGGAGTTATTTCCTATGGAGTTATCGGCGAGATAAAGGATATTAGGATTTTTGCACCTGAGCAAGACATCGTTTCTACGAAGTGTTCAAATTTGAATACTTCGTAAAGACGATAGTAATTCCCAACGGCTTTGTATTTACCCACAGTCAGAGAGGCACTGTGGATTAAGTTTTCTCTACCAACAGATTTACTATTGCTCAATACCTCTTTGTGATCGCAATTTATTCATTAACGCTTGTTGGGTAAAGACACGCAAGCTTTCAATCTGCTCGATTTCGTTTGTTGTTAGTCGAGTTGGTATCTCTTCGTGCCAGTTTCCCTGACTATAGCAGGTTTGCATCACAGGAGTATTATCCCCATGACGGTAAACAATCAGAATATTGGCATCTAAGCTGGTACTCAATTCCCGTCCCTTGATACGGAAATTATTGGTAACAAGCATATAGTCAGTGATTGTAGAAGGCAGATGTTTGAGGTTAGAAGGGAGAAGGTTAGGAAAAGGGGGAGTAGGGGAAGATTGCTCAGCGGATAGACGGTTTTCTTCTGAAATATCCTGTTGTGGATGTTGCTCCTTCAGATACGGCTGTACTTTTTTCTTAACCTTATTTGCTTCCGACGTGGGTTTATCTTCTAATTTTGGTTGTATTGTCGAAATTTGATCTGGATAATTACTATTTAGTACTTTTGTACTCTCAAGTATTTTGGAATTACTATCGGTATCGCCATTACCATCACTTCTACTGCTGCTAGTAGGTTTATCAGCATACAAGTACTCATTATTACTTATAGTATTAATATTTATGCGGTTAATTGCTCTGGCTTTAGCTTGTTGAATTACTTCCTTATCTTTCTCTTGGTCGTATGTTATTCCGTATTCAGACAGCAGTTTGTTCCAACTATAGGGTTTGTATATTTGATAACCAGCGATTTTCACATCATTATGGATGTAGGTAAAGCCTAGTAGTTCCTCCCCCCGCATTTTAGGCAATACCCCAATGTTGTTTTCCTCCAAGCGTTGGATGAACGTGGAGACAGTGGGACTATCCTTGATGGCTTCTCCTATTGCTTGGCGAATAATTTCCTTACTTGTTGGGGTTTTGTGCTTACTATTGACTGCTCTAATACTTTTCGAGCGGTTGGGGCTGGTGAGTGCAGTTATGCCATACTCTTGCTGTAACTTAAAGGCGACGGCTTCATTCGTTGTCGGTGTCACCTCTAACCCTAGTTCCGCCGCGATGCGTCTAGTTGAGACTTGGGAGTTGAAATAATCATAGGAATCATTAACTAAACTGCCATCTAACCGAATTCGGGAGGCGATTATATGCAGGTGTTCGTGGTCGCGATCGTGGTGGCGTACTGCAACGAACTGACTCGTAGCTGCTACAGATGATTCTTCCTTCGGTAAGTATCCCATATCTTTGAGATATTCCCTTGCTACATAACTGTACTGACTGTCTGATAAATGCTCATGATAGTTAGAGCGGTGTGCTATCGAGATAATGAGGTGGGCACACTGCCGTTTAACTGCTTTTTTGGTGTACTTGATGTTGAGAAACTGCTGGTTGAATTCATCTGGGTTTGTTCCCATCATATTAGTATCGACAATCGCAGCATCATCTTTCCCCAAGACATACTTGAGCGTGTCGAGAAAATTGGGTTTTTTATAGATGACGGGAATCAAATTGAAGGAGTTGAAAGTGGGGGATATAGAACCTGTAATGCCTTATTTATCTTGGCTTGAGGGTGATTTATCTAGAACGTCTAGGTTAAATGCAGCTGCGATAGTCTGATCTACGAGTGCGATCGCATTATTGACAGTATCCAAAATTTGCTGGTTGTTTGTTTCCTTTGCTAAGTGAGATAACATCATCAGTTCGCTTTTGAGGTTTCCAGCAGTCGCGCGGATAGTTATCAAGTCGGCAGATGGTTTTGCCGTTAGTACCCGCCTTAACCCACAGGAACGTAAATACTCAGATGCAGTTACCCCTGTGGCGATCGCTTTTTCCTCAATGGTAGTTTTCTCTTCCTCAAAGAGGTATACCTTGATAGATTTAGTTCGCTTTATGGGGTTACTTACCATACCTTGTTTCACTGCGGGACTGAGTGGCATAGTTAGAGACTGCATTGAGGGAGTTGGGGATAACCGGAAATCTGACAACAGTGTATGGGCTCAATTGCGGACAATATCGCTGCTACTTTTGGTATAAACTATACTTGATTTAGATGCCGCCAGTGAGAGTACTGTAACTTGTGATAATACAAGGTAATATCTTATAGTTCGTCTTGTAACTGACACTGAAGCCGTAAACCTTGTTTTTAATGATGCAATTGTTGGGTTGTAGAGATTGTATGGTTATGTCGCCAGCGTGCGATCGCGTAGTGGGTGCTATCCATTATCGTGAATTAAATTATACGTAATTACAATTATTTATAGGTATTATTTTTCAATCTGTTTATTTATTAAACAGTAGATATATTACAAAGGTAGCATTTTGTAATACAAAATAAGACGATTGGTATTAAAGACACTGTCAATTAATCTAGTTTATTGATAATAGCTTTAGTAATAAAATGACCCTACTAAACATACCTTGTTTTAGTTACAGGACTGTACGGCGACAGCAATAGTCTGTTGTGGAGTGCGACTGTAGTAAATCAGATGCAGAGCGGATTGTGGGGTTATTCCCTAAGCCGATTAACCTTTGACGTAATGCTGAAATAATTGGGTTAATTTGCCCTCAGAATACCTCAATTATGGAGATTGTTAGAGTTTATTTTTCAGTTAATTATTTATTTTGATTGACAAAAATCAAACCAAATTTCACTTAATTGGGGTAATTAGTGTGTGAATTGGGGTAGTTAGGAGTAAATACGGGGGTGAGTTCTCCCACTGTATGGTTAAAGTAAGAGTATTGACAAATAGCTTACTGAGAAGCTTGATTTGCACGTTATATAGAAGAGAAGTTATGGCAAGAGCGAGTAAGCCAGCTGATTCGGTTGAGTTGGCGCGTATCATGCGGAATAAAGATATGGAGGACGGTATAGTAATTAGTTATCTCCAGTCGAAGAAGCGAGGGCAAACTGAGTTAGTATGTGAGGCGCTGCGGGCGTATTACCTACCGTTTGCGCTATCTGCTGCGGGGGTATCTGGTGTAGAATTGCAGTCAGCCCTCCATGATGCGATCGCGCAACTTGAAGTTCAGATCATTAAGATGAAACGGACGTTTGGGATGGAGGGGTTGCCCCAAGTAGTTCTTGTTAATCCTCATAGTGGAGTTTTCTCGCAAGGTGCAAGTGGCTTACAACCAACAATTGGAACTAACGGAGTAGGAATAACTCCTGTTTCACCTAATTTGGTTCCCCCTTCGGTTTCTTTTTTTGATGTCACTGGGCCAAGTCCTGACTCATTAGCTGTTACGGCAGATCCATCCGTATCAAATGTTTTATCAGAAGATTCTGAAGATGATGGATTTTTTAATGATGACGAGGATGACCCAATTGCTAAGGCAGAAATAGAAGTTGATGCAGGATTTCGTTTGGAGTGAGGGGATTATGAGGAATGGGTGTTAAGTGTTAGAGAAAAGTGTACTCTCTGCCTTCGCTTGTGATACTTGCGTAATTCCTGTACTTGTCCTGTTTGTCGTTGTGGGCAATAATCCCAGAGTTGCTTATTTATGAGTATTATTTTATGATTTGAACAACAGCGGTCATACTTTCACAAATCTGGCTGCAAAATCATGACATTTTCACTAAATGAACTAGTTTCTCTAGTGCAATCTCGTCTAATTAATTCCTTTTCAACTCTTCCCGGTAGCAATGATTGGATTTGGACAGCCATACTTTTGCTAATTTTTTCCTTGATTGTCATACCACTAGGTTTCAAACTTAATTTTTTGAAAGCTGAGATTCCCGAAATTTCCTGGAAAGTTATATTCCGCTTAACCTTAATAACCTTACTTCTTCCCGCTACAGCAGAAGAAGTGTTCTTTCGCGTTCTATTATTACCGCACAAGACTGAGCAAGCATCTCTAGCGTATCAATGGATTGCCGGAAGCATTAGCTTAGTACTATTTGTTATTTACCATCCGTTGAATGCAACTTTTTTTATTCGGAATGCGAGAACGACATTCAGTAGCTTTGCTTTTCTGACTTCAGCAGCAATTTTAGCTATTGTTTGTACCATTGCTTACTTAAAAAGTGGTTCCATTTACCCTCCCGTAATGCTTCACTGGGTATTTGTTGTAAGCTGGCTTTTAGGCTTTGGGGGATATCAAAGACTTAATAACCAATCTAAGTAATTTTTGAGAATAGAGGATTTTGAGAATAGAAGAAGTGTCATCTATTTGTAAAAACCTTAATGAATCTATTTATATTGGAGGATTTAGTTAACTTTGCAATGTCGTCTGACACATAGGGAAAAAATTCTACTTCTAACTCGGTTCTATCAGCTTTGATATCCTCTGTGTTTATTCTGATACGATAAAGCCCTCCAAAAACAGCGACCAATTCATTATTAGTGTAAGCTTCTATTATCACCGCAGTCCCTGAATCAAATTCAAGAATTCTTGCATCTAAAAGTTTTAGTGTTTCCTGGCAGTAATTGATAGTGTCTTTAAAGTCAGCTTCTACAAGTAAGAAAGCCTTTTTAAATAAGAAGTGACGAGCGTCATTGGGATCATTTCCCATTCTTTTGTAGGCTTTAGTAAAAGCAATAATGTAAAAGCAAAGAAAGAAAAAGTTTACAACAACAATTACATTTATTTTTAATCCCCAAACTGTACCTATTACTCCAAAATTACTCAGTGTGATGTACTGAAAGCCGAGGCGATACAACAACGTATTAATCAAGACAAAGAGAATACTTATCACCAATAAAAAAATACCAATTAGAAAATTTCTTCTAACTCTTCTCCAATGTTTTACATCCACTGGCTTCCTGGTAATCTTGAGAACCCTTAAAGGCGGACTCCTCTTTTCTTGAAATAAGCCTCTTAATTTTATAGCAACATCAGTTATGGTTGTAAGCGTAGGGGGAGTTGCAGCAATAAAGGCAGCAATGATGCTTGCTATGGCTGTAATGTTGGGTTCAGGACTAGTTGCCATTACCTAACTAAGTCTCCTTTTACACGTTTTGATATCAGTTGTATCACTATCATTACTTCACCATTTAGATTTTCTAGCTTTCAGATAAATATCCCTAGAATTTACTTTCAAGACATCCAGCAAAAAGATCTACCGCTGCCCTTGCCCTCACCGATAACCCAGCGTTCTAACGTTCCCATTGAGCGACCGTGAGCCACATTTATACAGGCATCCGCCCTAGATTGATTAAGATGAGTCGATAGTACAAAAGATTGATCGCTGAGACGCTCACTCACCAAGCTTTTAGCCCCTGTGATTATACCTAATTACACGAATCGTTGTCATACCCGTCGCTTGGCTAAGCCTTTCGAGTTCGCCAACAATATCCGGTCGTTTTCAGAGTGGTTGAAACGCACTACAAGAGTTCACTAACAGTGTCGCACAGGTTCTGACAAATCGTCCTTTTCTTACATCATCGAGCTAATGCATCTTTTGGAGTGCTTTTTGAATCTCTGGCCCATAGAACAAGATTGTTTTAAGTAAGTCTCCTTGTAAGCTTTGTGCATGCCCAAGCCTGCATTGGGTAGCTAAATGTTCACAGTTAAAAGTAGCGATGTTATAACCTAGTCCAAAGAATTTTTTGAAGATATTGTTACCGTAACTTTCGTATTTCTGTGCACACTTAAGAGCATTTTCCACCACCTTCATACGCTCTATCTCAGAAAAGAATGAGCCGTAATTAACAACTTCTATTTCGTTTAGACGTTCACTACCCTTACAAAAACCCTCTAAGTCTGTGTGCTTTACTTTAACTTCACCTAAATCATGTTGTTTTTTAAAGTGAACTACACCATCCACTTTAGGTGGTGTACCATCTGGCAGATAATAATCCCCAACGTAAATACCGTGGTGCGTAAAAGGGTTGCCTTTGAAGTAAATTCCAATCTTTATTTGATCACCAGGCTCTAATCCCATCATTTAGTGATAACTCCTGCAACGAAACTGCTCAGTAATACTACTCTATAGTAAAAGGTGGCTCAGGCACTACAGCTTACGTTGCTGAACAGTGGGGACGGCGCTGGATAACCATTGATACCAGTCGCGTTGCCCTCGCACTTGCTCGAACACGCCTCATGTCTGCCCAATATCCCTACTACCTGCTGAGTGACTCTCCTGAAGGTATTACAACTACATCATCTCTCCTTCAGCGATCGCAGTTACTCATACTGTTACTGCACTCGTAGGGTATTAAAGCTGTAACCCTTACTGGGCATAGTTTATAGCTTTTCTTAGTGCCATTCAGTTATAGTACAAGCAACTTGTTGAAATAGAGCATCGAATCGAGCATTCGCGCACTAATCGTGCAAAGCTTTTCAGCCTACCTGATTTCCTTGATGTCAGTGTCGATGTTAATTTCCTATATTTGCATCAATCAGAATCGAGAGCGCACTTTGAGCAAACGTTGCTCCGTTAGCTGACTGTTCGATTGTTGCCATTAAGCTAGCTCCTCCAATCAGCAGAAGGTACTGTTGCGAAAAAAATTCTGGATTTTTGACACCAGCCTCAGCCGCCAAGCGCACAATAATTTGTCGAATCGACTCACGTAGGTCTACTGAAACCTGATGTGCTTTATGAGAGGCATCGGCTAGTTCCAAAACAGCATTAATGAACGGACAACCGCGAAAATTGGGACTTGAGTACCACTCACGCAACACATCAAACGTTGCTAGTAAGCGTTCTTTGGGTGTAATGCCTCGCTCTGACACCGCATCTTCAAACCAGCGTAACCACTGAACAGCGCGATATTTCATCACTTCCTCAATTAACAAGTCTTTAGACGGAAACCAACGGTAAAGTGTTCGTTTGGCAACGCCCGATGCTGCAATGACTTCATTAATGCCGACATGCTGAATTCCCTTCTGATAAAAGAGTTCAGAAGCCGTTTCTAGGATTTGTTGTCGAGCGTGGCTTGATTGGGCAGTCATAGTTGGATGAGTAGACAATATTGTCTCCTTTGAAATACAATAGCACCAATTTCAAGTAGACAGGCTTGTCTACTTAAGCGCATATTTAAGACAACAACCGATGGAATTTACTATTCACACGATTGATACCGCACCTCAAGACTCTAAAGCGGCATTAGTTCACGCACAACAAACGTTTGGGTTTATTCCAAATTTAGAGGGAGTTTTCGCCCAAGCACCTGCATTACTTAAAGGTTCGATGGCACTATGGGATTTGTTTGCTACGACAAGTTTCAGCCCAATTGAACAGCAAATCATTTATTTAACAGTGAATTATGAACACGAGTGTCACTACTGCATGGCAGCCCATTCCGGCTTGGCAAAGATGAT
The DNA here is from genome assembly GCA_019359395.1 of Komarekiella atlantica HA4396-MV6. Classification (GTDB taxonomy): domain Bacteria; phylum Cyanobacteriota; class Cyanobacteriia; order Cyanobacteriales; family Nostocaceae; genus Komarekiella; species Komarekiella atlantica. The sequence continues at coordinate 204,721 of JAHHHK010000008.1, read as the reverse complement.
GGGTATGAAGAGTGAAGATATTCAAGCGTTACGTGATGGCATCCCACTCCAAGATCCAAAATTACAAGCACTACGTCATTTTACACAACGAATGATTCAAGCACGGGGTTGGGTTGAAGATAGTGAAATTGAGGAATTTTTAGCAGCTGGTTATGGTAAACAGCAAGTCCTAGAAGTCATTCTGGGCATAGCAATTAAAGTGATGCACAACTACACAAATCACATTGCTAAAACGCCCCTTGATAAACCATTTCAGCCATACATTTGGTCAAAGCCTTTGGTCGAGGGCATCAACAGTATTTGACGGAACTGGAAAGGCGATCGCATTCTAGTTTTAGAGGTGCGATCGCCTGGAATAATCACTTCATGTATCTCATCTGTAAAAGCTGCGATCAAAAATTTTACAGCAAAGCAAATGTGTAATTAACCCCATTTGACATACCTTGTTATCGACCAAGACTGCACAATTACGATACTTTTTACTGGGGTAATTGCGGGGATGGTTGAGGTAATACGGGGTGTGATAATGACAATCGTATTGTTTGAATTACAGGCAAAAAGCTAATTTTGTTTAATAATTAAACTTTTAGTTGATACAGAATTTGGGTGTGATTGGGGTAATTTAGTCATGATTTAGGAGGTGATTTGATCAGTGGATATTAAAGCAATATTTAGTACTTTGATGTATTTAGGATTTACGGTTTTGATTTGGTATTAGTGCTATGGAGGTACTTCAGTTAGCCCCGTGGCAATTTGAACTTGGTTGCTTGCTGGCAGTTTGCAGTGGACTCTCTACTCAATGGAGTTGAGTATGAATGCTGTAGCGCCATCGAAGAACATCGCCGTAATAGTTTTTTCTCTACGCACTTTGTATGTAAAAAAGCTGTTAAACCCTGTAAAGAAAGTGTTTTAGACCACAGTATTTTTCCCATTTCGGTTAAATTGGGAACGATAGTAAAAGGTAATAAAAGATAAAGATATGCCCAAAACAAAGGAGAAAACAGACGTAAAAAAGGTAGTAATTACGATTGACATGGGCGCAAGTAAAACCAAGGCGATCGTTCAAGAGTATCCAGAAGGAAAGCCTGTTGTTTTACTTTTCGACTCAGAAGTAGCAGATATTGCTAAAGCTTCGATTGAGAGCGTTCAACAAGAAGGTAGTCCTGAATCTCGTATTTGGGTAGGAATAGGTGATGAGTACTGCGCCTTGGGAGAGCTTGCCCGTCGTCGGTTTGGGGGTATATCGCAGCTGAAGGAGCTAAAGTACGAACTGGCAATCCCTAAAATTTGTGGTGCATTTTGGCTGGCTAAGGAGAAGTTGAACCTGGGTAATGATGTTGCAGCTTACTTGAGCATCCTGTTACCGCCTGGTGAAGTGCAAGACAAAGAACAGTTACAAGTTCGGTTGAAGGATGCGTTTCGAGGATTTGATACACCAGCAGGTAAGATGCGGGTAAAAATGCTTCGTTATGATGCAGCTTCTGAGGGTAGTGGGATATTTTTTCACCGTAGGCGATCCCTTGGCAATAATATGCCTGCTTCGATGTACGTGATGCTTGGTTATCGCAACGCAAGTGTTTTCACCTTTCGGAGTGGTTCAATTAGCGCGGGAATAACCAGCAGTTTTGGTATGTCTTGGCTAGTGAATAATTTTACTTCCAAGACATCGGGACTAAGCCCTGATAATCCCAATATTATCAAGGTATTGGTAGAAGCTGGAGTTAGTTGTGACTCCCAGGTGATGCAGAAACTCTCACGCAAGCGCAAAGGTGATGAAATTCAACTTGATGGCGAGTCCATGTCCAAGGCTTTATTGCTTGCTAGAGATGAATATTGGCGTGCGATCGTCAGATGGTTGCGCTCGAAAATGGATGAGGATATTGAAGAACTGGTGTTTTGCGGAGGGACTGCGGATTACATTCGTCCTGAAATAGACACTTACTTCCAGAAAGAGGGGATTAAGGTATCTTGGCACGGTAATATTTTTATACCTGATGAGATATCTTCCGGTATTGGCAATCGGATGGCGGATGTCTGGGCGCTCTACCAGTATATGATTATTCAGTTTGATGAGTTGACTGGTTATACCCGCTCTGAGGTTGTACTGCTAACTAAATCCGCTGAAGGTAGTACAGATAATCAAGATGAAGAAGTTAAACGTAAGTATAATTTTACGCCTTGTGAGCGACCTAGTACCTTTATTGCTGTGAACGAGAATGTTTGATTAGCTTAGAAAAAGTAGTGTAGTTACAAGGACTGCAACTACACTTCTGGGATGCTTTTTACGTAACTTTTCTATAACCACTGCAAGAATGAGCCGATTACTCGTGGTTAGGTGAGAATAGCTAGTTTTAGGGGGATTGAAAATACTTCCTTGTTGGCAGCGCCCCTTTCTATAATGACATCAGGTAGATAGAGAATATTGTTATCCAGCTTCAATCGAGTACACTTTGAACAAAGACTGTTGTTCAGCGTAAAATCTTCATGGCAGGGTGGTTATATTATGTCAATAGAAGATTTTTCTTCTCAATAAGCTCAAAAAAGTCGCATTAATAGCTGCTAATTGACACAGCTTTAAAGGTTGAAATCACATTAGAATTATGCCGTTGGTTTTTATACTCAATAACCAGCTTGCACAAAGGCAATAATGCTTTACTATGGAACTGTTTGATTGAGCAAGTGCTGAGTGAATCACATTAGAATTATGCCGTTGGTTTTTATACTCAATAACCAGCTTGCACAAAGGCAATAATGCTTTACTATGGAACTGTTTGATTGAGCAAGTGCTGAGTGAATATCTCTTGGACGGGGTATATTTCTTTTTGTGTACAATTCCACAATAGGTAATCTGTGTAGCTAGGTCGATCATTACTTGCAGTCAACCTCTGTGTTGATAGCAATCCTTGTTAGAGAAATCACAAAAATGATATAACATTATCTCAAAATTCTTCGCACAAACTGATATAACGTTATCTCATGACTGGGAGTCGGAAATATAGTAATCAAGAAAGAGAAAAAATTATGCCTGCCAATTTGACCCTTTCGATTGAGACAAACGCTGGAGGAGTGGCGAAAAGTACTATTTCATACAATCTTGCGTATGAATTGGGTGTTCGTGGCTATTCAGTGGCACTATTAGACATCGATCCTAACGAATCATTGACATTATTTTGCGGATTAGGAGAATTTAAAACTCAGGGAACAATGGCTAATGTTTACCATCCAGACTTTAATGGGAACTGGCCTTTAGTTACAGCTTGGCAATGTAAGATTGACAAAATTCAAGTTTGTAAAGGCGGAAAAGAATTACACGAAACAATTCGGGAAGTTTCAAAGGATCTGCGTGGAGCTTATACTCTTGCAGATCGGTTGAGTGATTACCCCTTATCTCACGATTTTGTAATTATCGATTGTCCTGCAACATTGGAGCCTTTACCACTGACTGCTCTTGCAGCTTCTAGCCACGTGTTAATTCCCATTCAACCTGAATACAAGGCTTCTCAAAGTGCTGCGGCGATGATTGAGTGGTACTATTTCAACTGCAAGCGGCTGAGATTGAAACCGACTCCGAAAATATTAGGTATAGTTCCTACTCGTTGGAAAAGTGATTGGGGAGCGCATAGAAGTATTGTTGAGGAACTTCCCCTAGTCTGTAAGAATTTGGGAATTCAGTATTTTAGCCCAATTCGAGAATCAGCTGATATTCTTAATGCTTCTGGTAGAGGGCTACCTCTGGGAATTTACAGACCAGGCAAAGAGGCAAGAGGAGATTTTCTGCCAATTGTTGATGCACTAGTTAACGAACTTAAGCTAATAAGAGGTTAATCGATGACAAAATTAAACAACCCGAGTGTACTTGGAATGTTTGCTTCTGCTGCTGATTCACAACAGATATTTGAGCTTGAAGAACGAGTAGAAGATTTACAGGCAGAGATTACAAGATTAAAAGATGAAGAAGCACAGGGAAAGCTTGCTGAAGAAGAACGTACACTCCTCAATCAAACTATTGAAGACCTACGAGAACATTTGAAAGCATCTGGAATTTTTAAAATTCACTATAGTGAAGTCAGACCCAATCCGAAACAAGCAAGGCAAACATTTACTTCGGATAGTATTCGGAGTATGGCTGTTTCCATTAGAGAGGAAGGGCAACAACAGCCGATTATTTTACTACCGGGAAATCTCATTTTTGATGGAGAACGGAGATGGAGATCAGTTGCAGAAGAGTTACAGCCAGAAATTGAAACACTTGATGCAGTGATGCTTCTCAAAGAACTTTCTGAAGAGGAATTACATGCACGCACTTTATTAACTAGTCTTCACCGAGAAGGCTTGAACGAGCTAGATTTAGCCGAAGGTTTGATTCAACAGGCTAAGTTAGCCTTGGAATTTGAACAGGAAGAAGTAGTTAGAGGACTTAGGAGAGCAATAGCTAGATTAAACGCAAAAAAACTTTTGCCCCAATTAACTGAATTGGTTATTTTAACTAGAAAAGAGCAGTCAGAAGGCATTAAAGCATTTAATTTAGACGAAATAGAACAAAGTATTCTTCTGTTGTTACTACGTTTTCAACAAAATCCAGCATCAGTAGATGCAAATGTCTTTCCTTGTTTACGGCTTTCAGAAGACTTAAAAATTGCGATTAGAGAATCGGGACTTGGTGCAAATCATGCCCGATCGCTCCAAAAACTAAATTCTAAAAATTTAAAAGTTGAAGAAACTAAAGCTCTTAAAATCCGACAATATACTACATCACAAGTTTTGCAAGAAAGGCTAACAGTCGCTCAAACTCGTTTTCTAGTTGCCCAAACTATTGCTGAACACGCTCCTGAAACAAAACCTAAACCAAGTCACCAAATTAGTTCTCTAATTCGAGATGTCTCAGCAACTAAGATCGAAGATATCCAGCAAGAGCAACTGAGAGATTTATTGGCTGTATTAGAAGCTAAGGCAAAAGAGATTCGGAAAAAGTTGGACTAATACTATCTCGTCCGACTTAGTTCACTGAACCGGAGATGTCCATGTAATCTATCGAGCGCCCATCTAAACTACCCAAACGGCTTTCGCCTGAATCCTGTAGAGTCAAACCAGAATTATCAGCCGAACGGTTTCAGAATGTGAGATTTCTAGACTGTGACAAAGCAGTAAGCCGAATTATATTTGAGTGCTGACACTGCCAAGAGGGAATACTTTGTGAGTTTACGGGTGAGCCTGTAGTTGGAGAATATAATGGACGGTCTTCAATCATCCAAGTTAAAGTTCAATGCCCCAACTCTGAGCAAACTGCTATTAGAGTGAGTACGGGAGATGTGTTTTCTACAACAGCGATTCTTTATAAAACCAAACCTATTGCTCCCTCTTCAATCAGATCCAGAAATTCCAGCTTACTCCAGCGACATTTTTTAGCTACCGCAACCACTAATCAGAGGTTGGCGGTAATCATTTTTTGTTTAGCCAGTTGACCAAGCTTTTGAATTTGGGTTAACTGTGCTTCTGTTTTATTTACCTCGGCAGCTAGTTCAGCCCTAGTTGGAGAACGCTCTAGTCGTTGCACTTGAGAATTGTTTTGCTTATCAAGTTTTGCATTGACCTTACAAGTCTTGTGTAGATAATCTTTTACTCTGGCAATAGCCTCGGAAAGCGACCAATTTCTCGTAGATAAATTCCAGCTGTATCAGAGCTAGGGCTAGACATCTTGCGGGAAGCTAATTTAATAACAAAGACATTGACAGTAGAGTATAAATCAAACAGCCAACCATTTTAGGGCCAACGTTTTGAAACGCGGGATTGAAGCAAGGACGCTTTGTATTTCGCGCTATGCGTCTCGAAATAAATATTTTTTTAAGTGGGCTTAGATCCAATACGGTTCAGTTAAGGCTAACAAACTGATTATTAATATGGAATTTCGGAACGTCTATTCGTTGTCCAGTCCCTCTGTGGTGAGGCTTTTTAGAGCGAAACTTTGATACAGGTTTTTTAACAACTCTGGGATTAATACGGTGAACACGCTCAGGTAACAACGGATCTAAAATCTCGACAATTAACCAATCGAAAAAAAGGGAAATTCTTCTGGCTGTAAGTCTTGAAACTTAGGAATAGCACGACGAATAACTCGTAATGTACCTGTAAAACTCAAGTCTAATGGTGGAACCCCAGCAGTAGTTGCAGCTTGAAACATTAACATTCGTACTGACCAATGACCTAACAACCAACCATAAATTTCTTGTACTACTTCTCGTGGTTTTTGAGAACGAACGTGAGTTTTACGCCCTAATAAGTGAATTTTTAACTCATCAAGCGTATTTTCGACTTCCCATCGTTGATGATATTCTTTGGCTAACAGTTCTGCGGGAAATTTTTCAATGTCTAATAAGCTAGTAATTAAGCGATAAGTAAGTTGTTCAGTTGGGTTTTGCGGATGCTCAATGGTGTATTCAATAACTCTCACTATGATTGGTCTACAACCTTTTGAGCGCAGTTTTCCTGAAGGATTGATCCATGATAAATAGGAACCGTCTTCTAACGGTTTTTCTACTACGAACTTCACATTGGCGGGGATTCTTCCTAAATAATCACACCCCTTGGATACCGTTTTCTCTACCATGTGATATGAATGTAAACCTCTATCCCACATCAACAACATTCCTGATTGTACAGAGCGTAATAATTTTAAAGCTCGAACCCGTTCTCCCATACGATAAGGACACATTAAGGCATCAAATATAATGTGCGTTCCTGCCTCTACCAAGATGACTAATCTGACCTTGGGAAATGCTGCTTGTGTCCCTGGACGGCTGCTGGGACGACCAAATACTCTGGCATTTTCCTCACTATCTGGCACATCAAAACAGCTACCATCGATTACCACTATTCGTAATCCATTCAAAAATGCTCCTAATGTTTGAGCCGTTGCTATTGGTTTTACTAGCTGATGAAATAATTGGCTCATCACCCTGGCTCCCAATCTTTGTCGAGCTTGTGTAATTGCTGATTTACAAGGTACTCGCCAATATTTCCCAACTTTTACCCATGCTATAGAAAGACCATCAACTAAGTTTTTAAGTACATCTCGCATCGAATCTCTCGACCACAGACTCATTGCTACTACCAAACAAATTACCAAATGCGCTGGTAAAGAACGATTTCTTTCTTCGTTAGCTTTGCTTTTTGCGATAGCTTGTTCAATAGCAGTTGCAGGTATGGCTGTCTCTATTGCTTTCAGCAAATCCTGGCTTTGTATTATTGGAGACAACAAGGAGAAGTCTTTGAGATGCACTACAGTTGATTTTTAGCGTTGAGTACAATCCTTAATTTACAGTACTTTTAACCTTAACTGAACCGTATTGGGCTTAGATCCACAACTAAAGTTTTTTATTCCTTACTTCTCTATTTTTTTGTAAGTTAATTTCTACTGCGTTGATAGAAAAGATTTCAAAAATTGTTGATGGGTGCTATATGGGGGCTATATGTACCCCAAAAATAGATTAGAACTTCGATGAAAATTTGACACCTTTATGGGGTATTTTTGGGGGCTAAGTGGGGTACAAAATGTCATTTAAGCAAATGTACCCCACTTAGCCCCCAAGGGGTTATGATAAGCTCTTGAGGTTAGAGAAGGAAGGGGCAGAGTTTTGGGGAAAGACTCATAGCAAGTTATTCTTCTCTCTCGTGCTTTCCTGCTCCCCTAGATAATCTAAACAGATAACTTTCAAAAATCAAAACGTATTGACTTGGCCCCTATGTCAAACATTCACGCCTTGCAAAAAATTTTTCCTGCTGGCTTTGATAACGGTTATGGAAGCCTAAAACTTTTAGTCGATGGCTTTGAAGTTGTTCGTGTCCCCAGCTATATTTCCACAGCCGACATGGAGGATGTACCAGGGAGGGTAGTTTTTAACGGTAGTGCCTACACAGTTGGAGAGTCTGCTTACCGTACAGGAAATTATTTTGACCGCAACACAGACAATAATAAAAATAAAGTCAATAATGCGTTGTTGACTTTATTGGGCGCATTGGCACATCTTCCACACCGTAAGGCTTGGCACTTAAAATTAGTCGTCAGTTTACATGATGTTGGTCTGGCTGAAGAACTACAAAAAGTACTAAATGGAGAATATCAGCCGATACTTGCTGGCAAACAATCAGACGTGAAAGTAGAAGTGCTGAAAGTTGTACTAGAGGGTATGGGTGCATTGTTTGGGCATCAACTACCCAAAAAATTAACAATTTTAGACTTTGGCAATGGTACGACTCTGTATTCCCGTTACAACCAGGGTAAACGAGAAGTTCACACCGCCTACCCCATCGGTGTAGAAGTTCTCATCGATGATATCTCCCAAAAAATGAAACATCTAAATGGCGGAAAAATCGGGGATGCCTCCAAAATCCGATTTTGTCTGGAAATGGGACATACCAAGTACAGCCGTGACATCGATATCAAAGATATATACAGTGCTTGTTTGAAAGATTGGTATGAAAAATACTTGAAGAAAGTGGTGAATCTGACACTTGATGCCAAGCACCAAGGGGATGAAATCTGGGCGATAGGTGGAGGCTGCCTGTTACCTGGATTTAAGAAGCTATTAGAGAAGAACGGTTTCAAAATCCTGGACAATCCAGTGGAAGCTAATGTCTTTGGGCTTCTAGAAATGGCAAAAACCATTATGAGCAAGAATTCACCAAACACATCTGGGAAGTGAAGTTATAACAATGACAGACAAATTTGACTTAACCCCAGAAAAAGTTCGGATCAAAGATAGCTACCGTGAGCGGATATTTGCAGAATCCCAAAAACTAGATAAAAGTTACTTGGAAACGCTTTACTTTATCATTGATTGCTATTTTGTTTTCATAAAGGCTGGATTAGCCACACAAAAAGTAGCTTTTACGCCGATTAATACTGAGTCAAACCAACTTATTCAGCCGAATCCCCAGCCATCTCCAGACCCAAAACCAGAAGATCCTGATGACGAAACATTCAGTCTTGATTTTGAATTGTAACCGTCAGATGAAGTTGGCAACGGTAATTCCCAACCCGTGGGGTAATTATGTCAAAAAAGTTTGAAATCTAGCTCTTGTGTAAGTATTTTAGTATTTATGTACTATATAAGATAAGTTGATGTCAGCGATTCTACCAAACAGTAGATTTTTATTCCGGATTTCTGTAAAAAAATAATGCCAGTACCAACAAGTAAGTCTGTATGTACTAGCATTATTTATTCAGTTAAGTGGATCTAGAACGGAGGTTCTTGGTCCAAATCTTCATCTGTCGAAGTAACGTTATCTTCGAGTAGTTCTTTGGCAAAATCGGGAGTTTCTGGCGAGTGAGGGGTTTTACTAACCTGGGTGAGTTCGTTGATGGGTTGTGCTGACATAAAGTTTCTGATTACGAATGTGGCAATCTTTTCTTTGTAATCACCCCTGTTATCAACTAGCAAATCAAGATATCCTTCTGCTGTGCCGTGTACGCCTTCCCCTTGTTCGTTAATAACGACGGCGGGTGCGCCTTTGGAACGGAATGGCATCTCGTCAGCAACTACTCCTTCCTTGGAACGGTAGTAGAATTCGGCGATCCCAAAGGCAATCAAGGAACCTTCTTTGTCGTGGGTAGTGTTCACTGACTTAAGATTGATAGTTGCAGTATTATGAATCATGTTCGTTTTATTTGTAGATTGATTAGATGGTTTATCGCCTACGATTTATAATGCATAGGCGATTTGTAATTTCCTAGAAATTTGCGTTAGCTACAGTCTGTGTTTCGTTGGGTGCAGAAGTGGATGTAGATTCTTCCTTACGGGGTGAACCTAACAATTCAATAGCGTTGATTGTAATTACGGGTTTTTGCCGCATAGTGCCAGAATTTTTATCTGCCCAACGATCAAATCCAAACTCGCCAGTAATTGCAATTTGGGTTCCTTTACGAACGTAATTTCCAATCACTTCTGCTTGATTTCCCCAGGCAACTAAATCAAACCAAAGGGCTTGTTCACTTCTGTAGGGTGGTCTTACTGCAATAGATATTGAAGCCTTAACTGCGCCAGACTCGAAATATTTGAGTTCCGGTTCTTGTCCGCATCTGCCAACCAGCATGACTTTGTTGATATAGTTCATAACGCGAGGATTTATATATTTCTCTTATTGCTGCGTCAGCATTAGTTCTTTCAGGATTTATTATTTTGACGAGTTATTTTATTTAAACCACATTCTTTTTTATTCATACTTATGAGTTATTTTTTGTCCTTGTTTATCGTAAAATTGTGGTTTTTACTAGGGAACGACAAGTTACTCTGTGCTATGGTGGTATCGCAATTAGCGTGGTATGCATCTAAAAATTATAAGTAATGACTTATGCCTGAATATCTTCTCCTGAAGCGAGTAAGTATTTGTAAGCTGATACTTTTGGCTTTGATGTGGATACAGTCCGACGAGGATAGCCAAAACCAGCTGACTTCTGACTACTCATCTTCTTTGCAGGTAGAAAATCTTACCTGGTTAGGAGAAACATCTGTTGGAGAAGATGTAGAGCATTTTTGCGATGTTTCCAATACAACTAGGATAGGCGTTTGGGGAGAAATCCTAGAACTGAAATTAGTAGATTTAATTGCTGATTTCCCGACTTGTTTGCACGATGCGTCATGGTTTGCTCTACCGGCAATTACTATGATGCTAGTAGATAAGGAACTAGACCAAGTATGCGTGCATCCACAAGATGAGTATTTTGCCCGGACTATCGCGCTTGAAAGTTTAGTATATTTAGGTGATTCTTACTTAGCCAAAGGTCATCCTTATTTAGATTTTCCTCTATCGTTAGAAGACGCTAAATCATTACTACCAGTTAATAGAAAAAAAGAGCTAGGAATCGAGTTAGATATATTTATTATTGATACTTACGAAGACAATTTTGATGATGAATATCCAGATGTTAATGAGCTTTCACCCATCTATTTACAAGAGATTTTAAAAGAGTTTTTTAATGAATCTGATTGGCAGGGTAATATCAATCAAGAGGCTGTTGCCGAACTCCAACAGAAGTACGGTTCGCAGTATTCAGAAGGTGCGTTTTCTGCTGAAACTGAGGGACACGAACGTTGGGGGAAAACGCTTGTTTTTCTCAAACAGTTTATAGGTCTGGATTCTAGTTTTATCGAAAGCCATAGTGATTTATTCATTGATGAATCTCAGACGGCTGATTTACCTGATTACTTCTGTATCAAGTCTCATTTAGAACGTTGGCAAGACCGAACAGTTGTTTTATCCCGGTTGGTTCATACTTTGGTTTATTTTCTGCTGGTAGAACAAAATTATCATCCCAGTCATCTGGAAGATTTGATGGCTATTCCAGCTTCTTCGCGGGCCATATCCAGCTTACAAGCTTGTTTGGGTGTAGCTGCTTACAGAAGTGGTTTTTATATGGTTGCTTATAATATTCCTGAATCAGAAGTTGGGCGCAACTGGCTTTTAGAAAAAGCTTTCCCTAGCCTGTATGATTTTTATCAAACAGGTCGGTTGAGTGGGAAGCAATAACTAATATTTTATTGTTGGTTTACAAATATAGATTTTTACTTATGAATAAATACTTATTTATAGGATTGTTACTCTTACTGATTGGATGTTCATCTCCAGAAAAAGAAGATAAAGTCTCGGCTATAGAATCGAATTCTTCACCTACGCCATCATTATCCCCAGCTAATGTTAATAATGCTATGCCATCGCTAAATCCAGAAGCGTTGCCTGATTTATCAAATAAAGAGAAGCTTGGAGAAGTTAATGCAGAGAACGACTTAATTGACTTGTTCTATTTTGATGGTAATGGTGTGAAAGTGAGTTTGACTGTAGCGGCTGATAGAGCTTGTTTTGTCTACGTGCGGCGCAGTACTCCAGACCGAGTTGGTGAAGTTGAAATTGAGTCATTACGGCGCGAGAAATTGGGTCTGTGGCGTTCGTATAACACTCAGCGACTTCTAACTCAACCTGCTGGCAATAAACTAAAGGTTTATTCATCAAGTGAGGAACTTTCTTCTACTTATGAAAATCCTGCTGTATCACAAGAAATCCTTGTAGCATTGAAGGAATTGAAAGAGCGTGAAAAATCGTTTAAATTACTTTTACGTCAGGACTTGAGGGCAAGTGATTCAGCAAGACGAATTTATGTCAATCAGTGTCAGAAATTAGGTAATTTTTATTATAAAGAAGAACTCCCTCCTCTCACAGAGAAGGAGAGGAAGGACTTTGAAAAGAGTGTAGAAAAAAGTACTGAAAATTAGTTATGAGAACAGTGATAATTGCTCCATCTGAATATTACTTTCAGTTGTAGTTGCTTTAACAGGGTGTTTGTTCTTATTTGACGACCTTTTACCCCATCCTTCTTTCGCCGCGTGTTTGACTACACGAGAACGGATATCAGCAGCTAGGGTTTCATAATCAGAGCGGATTTTTTCATACTGAATTGGGGTTGTACCAATCTTCTCCCACAGTTTATCGTATTTGAAATTCTCAAAAGGTCTGTGCCTAACGAGGGCATCATGACTTGCCCAGAGGTAAACATCTGTCCATTCAGATGAAAGCGGCACTTCAAAAGCAATTGGCATCATAAGTGCAACAACTTCGCTGCTAGAGGCGAGTTTACCTACTTCTCCCTTGTCTATCTCTTTTAACGCTGTATCTAATCTATCGACTGCGATCGCTTTTCCTACCCAGGATGGAATTGACTGTTGCCAGCCGTTCTGCTGAGTCACAATTGGCCCGACGATGTATTGAACAATTTCATGACTTGCTCCTGCTAGATCGAGTAGACTGGCTGTTACAACTTTGTTAATCCTTTGGCTGGTTAGTAACTGAAGTATCTTTCTAGTGCTAGGAGTAAGAATTTCGCTAGCTTTTTGGCTTTTGCTGTTAGGGATGGTTTCTTCGACATCGAATAAGCTTTGTTGCTGGTTCATATTCCTTATGTGTAAATAAATACTGCCAGCTAGAAATACTTCTAACTGGCAGTGCTTTTTGATAATGGATGGGTTTTGCTATGGCAGAAGTAGGTTATCCCAAACGCTTCTAGGAGTAACGTGATGCAGCAATTGCTTCCTTGCTTGCGTGAATTTAGCTAGCAATTGAGTGCTTTTTAATTTCTGCCACCAGTTGTGTTGCAGGTAGGTAAGCAGCCATAATTGTGTCTCGTGATTCCAGCTTGAGATGGAGTTACTCAAACTGAGTGCGTTGAGAATATCGTCAGGAGGCACTTCCAGTTGAGTTATGATTTCTTTTGAGATGGAAGCTAACATTGTGATATTGGCGATCGCTTGACCAGGACTGCCTGAACTCATAGCTAGTATTTTTTCTGTTACCTCAATTTGTTGGTCTTTCAGAACAGAGATAACCTCCTCATCAGTTAACCTTTGGAAAGGTATGATTTGGCACCTACTCTTGATAGTAGGTAATAGCTTTTGAGGATAGGACGAGATCAGGATAAATGTTCCAGTTTTGGGTTCTTCCAGCGTCTTGAGAAGTTTGTTGGCGGCGGTAGGGTTGAGCATATCTGCTTCGTGGATAATCACCATCTTTTGCTTGGCATTGACTGCACTAGTTGATAGAAATTCAATTGCCTCGCGTACCTGTTCTACTCGAATAGCAGGTATACCTTTCTGCTGGGGGGTGTTTTCGGGATGGGTTGGTTTGATTTGTAAGATGTCTAGATGGTTATTTTCTCCTGCGATCGCGGAACGACTCTCTCTTGGGAGTATCGCATTTGCGATCGCCAGAGCAGTTTTTCCTTTCCCCACTCCTTCAACTTGACTGCTAAATAGGTATGCAGGAGCAATTTTATTCTGTTCGATTGCTTTAGTCAGGAGAAGTTTGGCGGTATGCTGTCCGGTGATTTCTGTAAATGGGTTGTTTTTCATATCGTAGAAATTTCAGCAATTCGACTGGTTAGGTTGTCAACTCCGCTTTTGAGTTCGGCTTCGAGTTGTACAAGTAAAGTAAGACTGTGTTTAAGCTTTTGAACGCCTACAAACTTGACTTCTTCTTTGAGGTAATACAATCTTTTGGGGTTTTTCAGTTCAGCTATTTCTGCAATCTTAGTATCAGATAATTTAGTTTCTACCCCAGCTTTGGTTATTAACCAAGTGCGGAAAATAGAGGTAAGTGTTGCTACTATTTTGAGCGGGTGTTCATTATTATCTATTAGTTTAGATACCTGCACTATTGCTAAACTGGGATGGTTTCTTAACATAGCAAGAGTAAGCTTTAGGTAGTCAGTATTCTGATTGCCAACGAAAGATTTTACTTCCTCAATAGAGATTATTTGTTCGCTTGCATAAACAGCAAGTTTAGCAAATTCGCTATCGGCTCGTGCAGTATTATTACCAATTGCTTCAGCTAGGTAATCTCTAACATCTGGCGTGAGTTTAACTTGATGAGCAGCTGCATACTTTCCTATCAAGTTAACTATCCCCTTTTTATCCCAACTAGGGACGAGAGGAAACTCTTCTTGCTGGGCATATTTTAGGATAGTTTTTACTACTGTCCTGCGCGAATCTGGCTTTTTGTTACCAGTAATTAGTAGAATGTTGCTTGAAGGTATTCGGGAAAGGTGATTTTCAAGTTCTTGGTTATTATCTTCATTTGATAAACTTCCAATTAGAGAGTCGCTGTCTGTATGAATAATTTTATTACCTTCTCCAAAGGGCAAGGTCATAACCTCAGTAAAGACTTTGGCAGCAATATTTTTCTCACTTCCAGATAGCTTAACGTAATTGAAAGCTCTCCATTCCGCATGAACATTTTGATTCACTAAATAATCAATTTTTTGATTGAGTGAGTAGCTATCTTCGCCGTAGTACAGATATACAGTCATGATAGATTAGATAAACATTTATTTATAAGACGTTAGTCGTAAGCGGTGGTTTAAAAAAATAAGAGTTAGTATTAACTCTTTTCATATCCTTAGTATTTGTTATATAGCTGCTAGCAAAATATAGCGATCAGCAAATACTTACACTTAATTTTGTACTGACTGTACTGACTTTTGATTTGAGACTTTATCAGCAGGATTTTCTACGGGTTGAGTACCTAAATATTTCCGCCAAGAATCTAATTGTTGGAGATATTCTATTACTCCACTAGAACCAGTTACCTCATATAGCGCAATAGCTGTTTCCCATTCCTTTAAACTAGCTTTTTTATGGGAAAGAATTTTGACTATAGCTCCTGGAAGTTTAGTCTCTTTACCAGTATCTAGATTTAGGTGCAATACGCTTTCTAGTAATAGTTCTTGTTCGGATAAAGGAACACCACCATCTTCGATATTTATAGTATGAAGCTGGGCACTAATTCCTGATAGAGGAAGAGTATGCTGAATAAATTTTTTAACTTTCTTGGTTTTAGTATTTCTCCTTTTTGGTTTAACGATAACTGGGTTGTTTGGTTCTGTAACTTCGTAACACTGGGGAAGTTCTAGAGAGAGTTGACCTGTTAAGTGCCATGATGCACTTCGTTTTTGTGGCGGGGTGATCCGGTACGAGAACTCGGCTGTTTTTCTCGCATCGCCAAATTTCCTTAGTTTGACCCGCATCTTGTAGCTGATAATTCCTTGAATGTAGGTTTTTGGGTCTAATATTATTGGATTTGTATTTTCCCACCACTCAATTTCAACTACGCGATCGCCATCTAATTCATAGATATTTCTAACTCTGGCATTAGGATGAGATGCGAGGAATGAGTTCACCCAAGCCCTTTGTTTTTTATTAAGCCTGGGCTTGCGATATGAGGATTTATTTTTCATTAGTTACTTTTCCAATTTAAGAATAATATCTCCATTAATACATCACTGAATTGACGAAATTAATCAGTTAATTAATGACTGGCACTGTGTTTGTTAATCTGCTTTTTAATTTTTGAAGACCTATTTTTTGTTTAATATAAATGCCTGAAAATACTTTTTTAATGAAAGTCTATTTGCTTGTAAGTATTTGTCATTATTTACAAATATATTGAGAATTCATGAATTGAAAAAAGACTTGACATTTATTGTTTTTAGTGCTTAGGTTAAATATCAAGTTTATTTATTTAGAAAAGAGATAACTGACGTTCATTCCCTTCTAGTATTTCAGGAGCGGCTATTTTGAGGATTTCTTCTCGCCTTTTTTCGATAATGTCAAGATAGTATTGACGTGAATAGCTCTCATTAGTGCTGATATTAGTAATACCTCTGATTCCGTAATAGTAAATTACTACATCACCAGGTTTTCCTAATTTAAGAAGTTCTTTTTCCCCAACACGAATTTTGCGAGTAATGGAGAGTTTTTCTATCGGGTATTTTCCTGATAAAATCTGTGATTTTACATCTCTGAAATATTCCTCTGCTGTGGATTGGTTTTGGATTAAGTAGGTTAGATATTCAACAGGGAATTCTTTCTCTAGTTTTGAGCGAGAACGGCTTCTCCAACTACCTTTGCGGATAATCCAGTTATCTTTTAGCCATAACAGATAGTTCTTAGTTCCCCTTTGCGGAATAAACATTGCATTGGCAATAAACTCTAATTTGACGGTTATTCCTTTGGGTAATTCAGACTGAAGTGTGGCATACACTTTTTCTGGGTTGGGGTGAGTAAAGAACACCCCATCAGTATCAACTTCTACAGGGATTGCACCAGCTTGATTGATTACCTCAATCATGAATTGTAGGATGCGCCGACCGTAAGCTGTTACCAAGGCGGCTGCTTCCATATCGTTGAAGGTGAGTTCCGATGTTCCGAAGAACCCAAACTGAGAATTAGCTAAAACTTTGGTAGATTCTCTTTTTTCCTTGGCAACAATGTCTCCGGTGCTGGCAACTTGTTCCAACCTTGATTTCTCATTTACCAAATATTGCAAGATGCTCAAGCCGATTCGCTTTGTATCCTTACGAGAGACAATCCCTTTCGACAAGATGGTTTTGGGGTACATAGAACTGATATCAATGTATCCAACCTTTTTATATAGTCCTGGAATAGAGTAGGCTATCCCCCCTTGAAATTTATACTTACGGTCGGGCTTGGGTTTGTATCCTGGGTAGTGATGCGAGAATATTTGCTTCCACTTGGTGCCGTTACCAGCGAGGGCTAACTGCTGGAGGTTCATCCCCGGTACAACCAGTGCTTCATAGTGGTATGAAGGTACAAGTCTGTTAGCTATGAGTTGCGTATCTTCCAAGTCGTAAATAAGGTAATCCTTGATTTTCTGCCATCCCCTACTACCAGAATCGGCTTTCCAGCAGGCGAGAATTTCTTCATAGGGTAGAACCAGTCGCGCTTGCTTACGCAATCCCATTTCCAGTACCACCTGTTTAAGCGATCGCCCGTTAGTAAGTTCTTTGGCGATAAAATCCCACCTGAGAACGCAGATAAAGATATCTACGTGCAGGCAGTTGCGGATGAATACCTCCCGAATTTCCAGTGGTTCGCTGCGTACTTGAGCAGTTCGGATAGTACGCTTCTTAGATGCAATTCTAAACGGATGAGGAATGCCATGTAACTCGCAGCGGGTAATGAGAAACGGTAGGTCAAATTCTGTTCCATTGTAGGTGTAAATTACTTCTGGTTTGCTTGCTTCTAGGTGTTTGAAAAACTCCAGGAGGATTTTGCTTTCGGCTTGATCCATAAAGATCGCAATCTCCCCTATCTCGCTCATACAGCCAATTGCATAGATCCGATTTTCTCTTGGGTTTATCCCTGCCGTCTCAATATCGACTACCAGAGTTTTGATCGCTCCGTAGGTCGGAATATTTACTGTGGGATGCCACTCAGGTATTGGGGTAGTATCTGACCAAAATATGTCGAGTCTTTCCTCATCAACGATAATCTTATTACCAGATTTGGTAATAAAATCTCGGTGGTTATAATTCATAATCTCCAAAATTAATTACTTTTTTTTTGCATGAATCCTTGTGGTTTAGTTGGTGGTTTTTTGGGTAATAAAAATACCTCAAAAATCATATTTAGATTATTAGGAAGGGCGAATATTGAAAGCGGCTGTGTATGTGGTTATTAATAAAAATTTTGACAGATCCCTTGCTGGTTCTAAAATGAAATTGGACGATCAAAGCTGACACGCCCTAGCTTATGCAAGACTTTAGACAAGAAATAAATGCCAGAGCTTCTATGGATTTGGAACAGCGAAAGACTTGGTATTCTCCCGTTGCTGATGTTTATTACAATGCAAGACCGCACTATCCAAAGGAACTAATTGATTGGTCTGTGGCTTTAGCCCAACTTGACTCAGATGCATCGATTCTTGAGGTTGGTTGTGGTCCAGGAAATGCGACGGTGGCTTTTGCTCAATTTGGTTTTTCAATGACATGTATTGAGCCAAACCAGGATTTTTGTCATTTGGCACAACACAACTGCGATCGATATCCAAAAGTTACAATTTGCAATACTTCATTTGAGGAGTGGGAACTAGAAGCAAAACAGTTCAATGCCGTTCTATCTGCTAATGCCTTTCACTGGATACCGCCAGAGATTAGACATACCAAGACAGCATCGGCAATGTGCGATAATGGTTTTCTTATTTTGCTATGGAATCTGACCCCAGAACCGAAATACGAAGTTTACCAAGTTCTAGAGGAAGTGTATCAAGCTTATGCACCCTCCTTTGTTCGATACGAAGGTGCGGAAGTTCAAGCGGAGATTTTGAGGGGTTTTGAACAAGAGATTTTAGACTCCAATTGTTTTCAAGAGTTGGTTGTCGAGCAAACTGCGTGTGAAGTCACCTGTAGCATTGATGACTACCTCAAGCTTTTGAGTACCCATCGGGGACTAGAGCCACAAGCGGAAGAGCGACTATTTGCAGGATTGCGCCAGAAGCTAGAAAAAATTGGAGATAGTGTGCAACTTGAGTTTCTTTCTGCTGTTCATGTTGCCCGCAAAGCACCTGTGAGAGGTTAAGAGAATTGCACAAATGTCTGCTCGCTGCTGGTAATTCAAGTCCTGTACGAAGGCTAATTGCTTCAACTGGCATAATTTTAATCAGATACTTCCAGAATGCCAGTTGTTAAATTTTGTTGTGGTATTACTTGATATCTTAATTTTTTGCTTCCCAGTCAGGACAGTCTTTATTAATCTTGAGGCTTGCTGCACAAGGTAGATATTGCTGTAGATGTAAGTGTATTATATTTAATGTAATTTTTGAATAAGTCTGAAAAAATCTTTCCCCAAAGTTTTTATTGGGGAAAGTAAGTGTTTTTACAAAGTGACGAACATTTGAATTAGGCAGTTTGTAATTGAGACTTCATCTGAAGCTCTTGTACCAGTTGTACCCACGCAGGTGCTTTTTTACCTTTAATGGGAGTAAGATTGTTCCAATGCCTTTCGAGTTCAGATTGGGATAAATGTGGGAGTTGTTCTTTACCCCAATTGATAGCATCTTGGATTGTTTTCCAATTAGTCCAAGGTTGTTTTTCTTCTTTGATATTGCTTAACTCAATGAGTGTCGCTTCCAACCAAAGTTTAGCTGCCTCCGAGTCACGCATTAACTGTTGTCTTGACATTAACAGGGCAATACTTGCCTGAATCTGGGTTAGTTCCCACATCTGAGAAATAGTAACGAGTTCCTGCCAAGTGTCTTCCTCCAGTTGAGTAATTTGTCTATTATCAGGAGCAGTTTTAGCCACTAGCAGGTCTTTGAGAAACCCAGTTAAACTTGAGTAGATGACGAATAGGTTTTTGCCATACTCAATTAAGTCTTGGAGGATTTGTAAGTTAGCTGTTACCTCCCCTTTAGCAAGATTTTCGGTTAGGGTAAGTAGGTCGTGTTCGGGAACGACACCTGATAATTCCCAAACCCAGTTTGGTGTGATTTCATCTACTCCCAGGTTGCTCAATTGATCGAGCAATACAAGACAGTTGCGAATAAAACCTCCACAAGACTTGATGATCGCCCAAATACCAGCTGCGTTAATGTTGATGTTTTCGTTCTGGGCAACTTCTGATAAATACTGAACAAGTGTTTCTAGCCCTACTCTCCTAAAATCAAACTTTTGACAGCGCGAGATGATAGTTTCAGGAACCTTGTGTATTTCAGTTGTGCAGAAGATGAAAACTACATGACGAGGTGGATTTTCAATTGTCTTGAGAAGCGCCTGCCACGATTGACTGCTTAGGGCATGACATTCATCAATAATGA
This sequence comes from Komarekiella atlantica HA4396-MV6, assembly GCA_019359395.1. Lineage (GTDB taxonomy): Bacteria > Cyanobacteriota > Cyanobacteriia > Cyanobacteriales > Nostocaceae > Komarekiella > Komarekiella atlantica. The sequence goes on along the minus strand of JAHHHK010000008.1, from coordinate 184,567 downwards.
AAATTTTGTACCTTCCCTCAACTGGTGCAAACTGGATAGTGGAAATTAACTCGCGGATTGTTTCTACCCCGCTATTGCTGGCAGCATCTAACTCAGTTACATCCAAGGAAGAAGAGGCTGTAATTCCCTTGCATGAGTTGCATTCTCCGCAGGGCTTGGTTGTCGGCTCCTGGGTTGACTGGCAATTGAGGGATTTAGCCATGATGCGGGCGGTGCTAGTCTTGCCCGTGCCTTTGGGGCCGTTGAATAGGTAGGCGGGTGCAATCTTCTGGAATGCGATCGCCGTCCCTTGCGCGTCTCCTTTAGGAGAAGGCGGGCGTTGCGCGATCGCGGAGTGACTCCCTCCTGGGAGTATCGCATTTATGAGAGTGCGGACGATATGTTCCTGCCCGATAACTTCACTAAGGCTCTGGGGGCGGTACTTGAGATGTAGTGGTTGGTACATAATTTTGATGATAAACGGGTGTTTTATTTACTCCCTACCAGTGTGGTTGGTAGGAAGTTTGATTTTTTAGGCAGTCGCCGCTTCTTTTTTCGTTCGTGGCGATCGTGAGGTTGACTTACCTTTGGTAGTATCTTTGGCTACCACGGATGGCGTTTCTATTTGAGGAGTTTCACTATCGTCTGTTGGCTGTGCCACATTTGTTACTTCTTCAGTGCCAGACTCAGTTTGAGTGCTAACCTCTGTTACTTCTTCAGTATCAGGCTCACTTTGAGTGCTGACTTTTGCCTTTGTACTTTGGCTATTTACTTTTTCAAATCCCTGCTTGATTTCTACAGGCATTACCAGATACAACTGATTGAGCAGCCCTCCCATCGGGCAGACAATGACTGGTTGCGTGGGTTTGTTGCACCGCACCACGATTTCATCGGTACTGATATGCTTTAATCCTTCGATCAGGTAGTCGATGTTTAATCCAATACTGATGTTTTCTGAATTACTAGTTACCGATTTCATCAGTACCGAGTCAACTGCATCCCCGATATCAGTAGCTTCGGTGTATAGTGTTGCCTGTGTAACTTCCAATTCCCAGAGGATTTTGACAACCTTTTGCTTGCGTTCGGCTAGATAACTTACCCGCTTCAGCGCGCTCTCAAATCCCTTGCGCTCTAATGTAAATTCATACTCAAACGACCGGGGAATCAAGCTATTGATTTTGGGATATTCTCCCTCCAGAAGCCGGGAAATGAGCTTTGTATTAGGAAGGCTAAACTCGATAGTTCTATCTGATAGAAGAATATTGCAGACGCTCGTATCGGCGCTTTGAGAGAGAATTTTGTTTAACTCGCCAAGTGACTTACCTGGAACAGTGAAGTTGATTGGGTCAGAATATTCGCTATCGAGTGTTCCTGTTACTAGCGCTAATTTGTGGCTATTTGTACTAGCAGCTTGCCACTTGTTGGTATCAATTTTGAAGTTGACACCAGTTAAAACCAACTTTGTTTCGTCGCTGCTGGCGCAATAGAGTGTCCCTTCAAGTGCGGCTTGGAGTTTCTTGGCACTTAAGTTTATCTCTGTTGGATTTTCTGCCTTTGGAAGTGTTGGGAACTCGTCAGATTTTCCGCCAATTAGTCGGCACTTACCGCTATTGTGAGTAATTATGCAGGCTTGATTTTCTACTTCTAGGGTAATTTCGCCTCTGACATTACTAACAGTATCAGTTAGTAGTTTGGCAGGAAGTGCTACCTGACCTGAAATTTCGACGTTAGCGGTGGTTGTAGTATGAATTGTGAGGTTAAGGTTTGTACCTGTTGCTGATACGATCCCGTCTTCGTCTGCAATCAGTAAGATATTTCCTAAAATTGGGTCAGTGGGTTTAGGACTGATTGCAAGATAAGCGGTTTCTAGAATTTCTGCGAGTTTAGATTGTTCAATTGTTAGTTTCATTTGTTACTTGGTTTTTAGTGGATGATTCCTTGACGGGCGCTATTTCTAGCACCCTTTTTGCTTAGATGAGGTAGTTTGTTTTAGTAAGGCAGTTGTTCGATCTCAGGACTGTATGCTGTATAGTCATGACCTCCTGTACTAGGAGGAAGTGCTGCTATTGGCATATCGGCTGCACCTATGAGGCGGTTATGTTCTGCTACAACGGTTGATGTTTTACCGATGCGGTGAGAGAATTCGGGATTTGCCTGCATCGTTGTTTGGATATCGATTTCTTTGCCTTCTGAGAAGAATTCGAGAAAATCGCTGCCATCGGGGTTTGGTGATTTGTAGGAAGTGACAACTGCTACCCAGGATTTATCTCTTTGGTTAACTGCTTCTTTCGGTTCAAGGGATGGTGTGAAGGTGGGTTGAAATGCACCAAGGCGATGAAACTCTGCACGTTTTTCAGCGACAGTTGTATCAGTAAATCGGGCGAATGCAACCTCTAGTTCGCGTTGGAACTGTTTGTAAGCCTCGCCAAATTTTGATGATGCAACGCCTTTGATTGACAAGACAATTGGTACTGAGTGCAGGTTGTTATTATTTTCATCGACAAGTTGCAACAAGTAGAATCGTCTCAACACTGCGGCATCTTTGCCGAGTGCTTGGTACATTTCGTACCCATCAGGTGATTCGTACACCCCCACAATTTTGCCGTCATCGCGCTGTTCAATATATCTGGGAGAAACATCAAGAATGTGCATTCTGGGCGATTGCAACAACACTCCCATTTCTGGCGTACCACTAGAGAAGGTGTGCTTGTGTGTAGGTTCTTGTCCTTGCCAGTTAATTGCTGCTAAATACTTATCTTTTATAAACAATCCAACTTTTTCTGCTTCCATGTGGTTGATGACTTGGCAGATGCAGATATTGCTAATCGGCGCATTGTACTCAGGGTTGGCAAATTTAGAAATAGCTGATTTACGCTTTTGTATGTTTGCCCCATTCTGAACGGTTTGTTGAGGGGGTTCCGACTCTGAGACTGTGCTTTCTTCAGTAGTAGGCTTTGTTTGATTTCTTGCCATAATTTTAATTAATTGAAATCAATCTTTAATGCGTCAAGCAAAAGCAGTTGTAAAAAATAAAAATCGTCTGTTATAAAGACGACTTGAAAGATTTATTAATTTTTCGCTATTTAGATACAGTTTTCATCATTTAAATTTTAGAATCTTTAATCGAGAAAACCTCGCAATCGCTTGTGGAAGTAAACCCTCTCGTAGTGCTGTTCTCAATGCACTCTTTCTTTAATTCGGTAAAGTTGTTCATGTAAGTGTCTTCCTGAATAATTCCAGCTTTGGTGTTTAAAAGTGTCTGATATATTTGCTGAAGATTGATGATGATTTGTCTAAGAACAGATGTATTTTCAGTTGTGAAAGTCAGTGACACAGATGTTGTGCTTGAATTGTGTATTGCAACTGTTTGTTCTTCAGGTGCGCCATAAGTTGTTATGTGACTATCTTTACCAGGAATAAATCTGTAGGAAGCAATAGTTTCAATTGCCATATTTATCTCCTTGTTCGTTGGGGTTTAATTTCAAGCATTTTATTAGTAAGTTTGGTGACATTACTGACTTTCCAACCAGCAAGCTTGCACTTAGTAACTGCTAGTTCTAATTCTTGCTGTGTAAGAATTTTGTATCTCGCATACTTTCCGAATTTAGGGAAGATGTACGTGACATATCTAGTTTCATCAATTTGGTAGTACGCCATACGCTTGTAGTACACTATGGTTTAATTATTTTGACGATTCTAGTAGCTACATTTGTAGGGTTATTTAAACTCAAAAAGGCATCTTTCTCTACCAACTCGACATAGCTTTTATTGCTCTGTAGCCACTCTTTGAAGCTTTGATACTTCCGGTTGAAGAAAACCGATTCAGGAACGACTGAAACTAATACACCACCTGATATAATTAACTTCCAAGCTTGATAGATATGTTCGACAAGTTCGCAAAATGGAGGATTCATGATACAGGCATTGTATAAATGACTGGGGTTAAACTCCAGAAAGTTTTTCCCTACGAGATTAAATCCTTTGAGTTCTAGAATTTGTCTTAGATTGTAATTCACTTCAACTACCTCTAGTTGGACATTGGAGTAGGTTTTAGTAATATATTCAGCAATATTTCCGCTACCAGCGCTAGGCTCTAAAATTCGCCAATTCGCTTTAATATCTGCCAGTTGAACAAGTCGTTGACAGACTGGTTTGGGAGTAGGAAAGAAATCTCCAGATTTCATGCCAATGATTTCTAACTCAAGCTTATTAAGTTGTTGCTTGGTAGTATCAATTGCTTCAGGTTTTACTACCTGTTGAATTTCTGTTATTGCTGATATGATTTCGCCCAATGTATTTAACCCCGCGCGACTGAGAGATTTTACCCAGTCTTGGTAATATTCGTCTTCTAGTATTTCTTGGACTTTCTGGCTAGTTTCTCCACTTTGAGAAATCCTAAATAGCACTTCAACCTGTGATTTGCGAGATATACCGCGTAGTATTGGTGGGATATTTCCTATTTCCCACATTTGTGCGATCGCAAATAGCCAAGACTGGATAATCTCAAGTTCAATCCCTTCTTGGATTATCCCTTGAGCTATAGTTTTACGGCGCTTGGTTGCCCTTTGATTCCCAATAGCAGGATTTTTCTTTTGGTCAATATTTGACTGCATTGAGGCAGCTAGCTTGCGGAGAGCTTCTGCTTTTTCTAAGTTAGGAATATTGAAAATATCTAGTGATGAGTTATCCTCGTTGTAAGACAGATTCAGGAGAGATAGTTGCATTGCTAGATTCCTTTAAATCTTTAACGGCGCATTTAAGAATTAGGGAGGTTGGTACATTCCAAGTTTTTACCTCCCATTCAGTAGCTAATCGTTCTGAGTGACGGATAACTGCACTACTACATTTGTCTTTTCGGAGAAGCCAATCTCTAAACTTTTCGGCTTGTTCTTTGGTATCGAACCCGAAATAGCTGGTTTTTCGGTTTCCCAAGGGATCAGTAATAGTTGCTACTCGACGTGAGAGAATATTGAGCGTCCAACCACTGTTAGAAGTGAGTTCGATTTTGGTAATATTTAATTCTGTTGGATTCATAATTCCACTTCAGGAATTGCTGCTAAATATTCCGTAGTTGATATTTCTCTTGCCAGCCATTTATCATGTGCTTCATGAGGAGTTATTTTATCGGCTAAATGTTTATTTTCATTGTTGTCTCCTATAAAAGGAGCGAGTGTTTCTTCTAACCGTTCTTTGAAAGCCAAATATTTCTTATCAGAGTAAGTAAACTGGTAGATACTATCAGTATTTATGAACAAGTAAACTAGGCTAATTTGTTCTAATGGCATTCCAGTTCGTTCGTGAAGAAGAAATAATCTCAATTGGGTTTGCCACTTGCTCTGAAGAATTTCAAATTTAGGAGGTTTTTGAATTGTCCAGTCAAACGCAACTACTTGATTTTCACCATAGATAATGAGGTCGCACTCGCTATAGAGAAGGATATCGTGATATAAATATTGAAGTTGGGCGCTCCATTGTTTGTTTCCAAGGATGTTTAGAAAAGGTTTTACCTTATCGACCCAGTTATTAATTTGGGGGTATTCCTTTAAGAAAGGTTCGACTGGTAGCCCTAAACCAATTTGTTGCATGACGAGATGAAACTGACCTCCAGCAACTTCGGATTCACTTTTTACAGTGAGATTAGAATAATTTTTTGTCGATAAACACTCTGGATGATGTTCGGCTAACTCAAGTGTTTTGTGATTGAATCTATTCATAAAAATATATCCCAAATTTGTTTTTTGGGATATATATGCGTGAGCTATTTGTGGTGATTTTTCTACGGTATATAGTATTTTTTCAGATTGTCGATACTTGCGTATAAACTTCGGGTTGACATTGCTTTGAGGTCGAAATAACTGGCGAACTTTTTCAAACCCCCCGTAAGGGTTAATTCTAGTAAGTACTGGGCTGCGATCGCACTCGTCATTTTATTGACAAATAGCGACTGATAATTTCGTGCTTGAATTTCTGCACATGAGAGGCTATTGTCGGTGAGTTCTTCCAGTTGAGGAACTAACAATTCCGGGTGAACCAGCGCTGGGGAGGGAAGATGCAACCAGAATTTAGGTTTGTCTGGGTTATTGGCGGCTTGGACTATATCAAAATTAGAGTGCGTTCCAACTACTACTTGGCCGGAGTGGTTGCTGTTTCCACAATCCAGCCAAAATAGCGATGCTGGCTCATTTGCACTGTTTATTTTGAGAACAGAGTGAATTTTGCTCCTGGCTGTGCTGTTATCCACACAACCAATAATTACTGTTAGGGTGTTCCATGAATTGGTAGTGCGAATCATATATTCTTCAAACCAGTCGCAAACGGCTGTAATCTCAATTCCATACTTGGCGCTGCATCTTGCAGCCAGTGTTTGTACCTTTGGTAGCCCAATTTCAGCTTGTTGATAATTTTGGCGGGTGATATTCTTAAGTTCGACAGTATCGCCATCGACGATCGCAAAGTTAATTTCTTTTCTAGTGTGCTGGAGTTGCAGAATAATTCGACATAAATCTTCTGCAAGAAACCCGCCTGTTCCTCCTACTCCTACTAAAACAAAGTTGATACGAGTATGATTGCGAGGTAAGACTGGTAAAGCTTGTTGGTAAGCAGTTAATTCGAGCATTTTACCTGTGGCGGAAGTTCAAATATTTGATTGGGGTTGATGTCGAAAAAGTGATTGTATATCCCGATGCGGGTATAGATTGTGGGAATGATATTCAGTGTGCCGACGATCGCAAACACTCGAAATTTGCCTTTTTCTTCCTGATTGTCTGCACTTGAAGGGTAAGCAGCTAGAGTTCCATGACTGTGCATTTCCACCAAGCCATCTGTATAGTTTTTATCGAGTGCGCTTTCTAGAGATAGGACGTGAGTAGAAGACGCAGTTTGCAGTGGCGTGTGACACCACCATTGGTTGGTTGTCACTCCCAAGTAGAATAGGATTTCCTGTTGGGGGTTGATACTGGCAGTATTGATAATATCGGTGATTACAAGGCTTGGGACTTTTGGGACTTTCAGGCGAAAGTAGGGTTCAAGGGGTTGGAGTCCAGCAACTTGAGTTTGAGTCACTTGCAAGCAAACCTCTAACTCGCGGCGGTGCGATCGCAAGAAAAGTCCATTTGCTGCCAGCCAGTATTCTTGAAGTTTTTGGCTGTAGGGAGGAAAATTATTACTTGTAGCGAGGTGATAACCGATAAAGGCATTCATGGCTAACTGAACAGGTGGTTAATAATGTCTTCTGGAGTTGTGACTTTCCAGCTATGAACGGAAACAAGGTCACTTGAAGGGTAGGATTTGGGTTTAGACTCGTGCAATTTGATTAGCTGGTTGCAGATATTGTCGGGATGAGTTTTTGACTTGCCTTGGGACAAGTCCTTATTAAAGGGTGATTTCCAGAACAACTCCCAAGTTTGGCTTATAGTTGCAGCACTGCACGTATCGGGAGAATTTCCCCCAAAGCAAATACTAGAGTCGTCCCAGACGTTAGGTAGAGGTGGCTTGTACAGTTGTGCGTCTGGTTTAAATACCCTTCCTTTAACTGCCCACAGGTAATATCTACTACCGCATCCAGCAAAGAGGAATGCAGGCATGGGGATAGTAATTACTTTAGTTTCCTGTCCCATAATTTGAATTTGATATTTTTGGGGAGAGTAAAACTGAATAATTGCCTCTCCCTCTGGATTTTTACCCCACCAAATCGTGTTGCTAGAAAGCCATCCAGATACAGCAGTTTTACTTGTGAAGGCTTTCTCTACTGCTTCAGGAGAAAGGAACTTGTACTTAGATTGTTTGCCTTCGCGTTCAACTAAGATAAACTGTCCTTTGAGGATAATTAACTGCGCTAGTAAATCATCTTGGGGAATATTTGCAAGCAGGATTTGGGAGATATTTTCTAAGTTAATTATTGGTAAGATATTTGTATCTACATTCATGCTTTTGATGCTTGATTCCAAATTTTGACTGCTGCTTTTCGGGCAAGAAGAGATGTTTCTAGCAAGTGCGTAAGCTTATTTGATTTTTCCATCATCGAGACGGCTTCTTTCCACTTTTGACCGAGAAATATGATATTTTCATAAGTCCATTCCAGCCAATCGCTTGTTTCACACGTAACATCTAGCCAGATATTTTCAGTCGAGTAATCTATAATTCGTATGGCTGTATCTAAATATTGAAGAGGACTTTTGTAACGACGGCATAGCTTGACAAGTGTCTCGAAGTAAATTTCTTCTGCTAGAGCAATGTAATCAGGAGTAAAACCAAAATTTAGTTCCCATTGGCTTATATTGTACCCTTGCCCCATCAACGACAGTAGGAACTTTTCTGAGTATTCTAGTTCCTCGAAATCTTCATACCACCATTCAACTTTTTGTGGTGATACAGGAATACTATTATGTTCGGGACTAAACTCAATCTCATCGATATATTCTATGGGAAATAGATTATCATTCACCAGTTGAATAAATTCAATTTCTCTATCCATATAGGCGCTTGCTGGATGTGATTGTTTATCAATACGAATGGTTGAGTCTAGCCATTGTTCTGGGAATATTTTTTGATACAGGCTTAAGAGATTTACTCGTTCGGAGAGATTTTCTAGGTAGATAATTGCTGTTAAACAAGTAATGGGTATTTTGAATGATTGTATGTTTGCAAGCATAATTAATCAGCCGCCATAACTCATAGCGGCTATAAATTTGTTATTACAGTACGGGATATTTATTCGTGGCAGCAGGTTGATGCTTAAGGCTTCGAGTTACTTTTTCGATGTAGGTTTCCCAATTTTGACCGAGCTTGATAGCTTTTTCTATCTCAGGTTGTAGGGTAATTAAATTTTCGAGACTAATTTGACTTTTTATCTCCAGAAGCTTTATCTGCCACCCTAACTTTAGTGCAGGATTTATTTCTTCAGAACTATTTTTCAATTCTCTGAATTGACTTCCCTTAGTACCTGCTTTTTTTACCAGACGAATTGAAACTGTATCATCAGTTGTTTGTCGTTCAATTTCGGCATTAGCATATTCTGGAAAGTAGACGCTAATGGCTGTTTTGAGGGTATTGTCATCAAGAGCGATCGCCTCATCAAGAGGAATTTCTTGTCCTTCGATAATCGCAATGTACTTCATGGTAATTAAAATAGTGACAGTTGGTTGTTAGGCGCGGGTGTTTTGTCTTTATCTTCAGACAGGTTACGCTTTTGTACTTGTCTTGATTGTTCCTGTCGATTCTGATGTATAGTCTGCTTTTCCATCCTTTGCTTGCAGATATCTAACATCTCTGGGAGAGATTTTTCTAAATCCTGTAGCAAGTTATTGATGACAGGATGAGATGTTATCTCAGTAAGGTTAATTATTTTGATAATTGGAGGTGCGCCTTGGATTCCAATTGAGACAATTACTGTTTCAGAATTTGGTATTAGTTGAATGGTTATTAAGGTGGTTTTTGTGTCAGAATTGCCTAAATCTATCTCGATAGATGAATCTTGGTTTATAACTTCAGTGTTTGCTAATTCATCTAATATTTCTTCTAAATCGCTATTCTCCTGAATATCAGGATTAAAATCTCTACTGCTATAACTGTCCTCAAGCTTAGTTACATTCTCGTCAGGTGATATTTGACTGCTCATGATTAAGAGAGATTGGCTAATCTAAATAAGGTGCGGATAGTAATACCTGTCTTGTTAAAAGACTGCCATTTGTAGGCGCATTCGCCTGATTTGTACTTAGGAGAAAGTTGACTCCAAGTGTCCCATGCTTTAAATAAAATGGGACTAACACTATGAAGTGCCATTCCCACTTGAATCCACGAGTGGTAATCATCTGCAAATCGAGGGTGGATGACTTCTAGTAGTACAAGTGCAGTCTGGATATTTGTCTCAATTGAGGGAATTAAATGAGCGTATCTGTCTACCCCATATCTGCGGTTATATTTTTCTTGGGGTAGGTTAAACTTTCTTGCTTTCTCCTGTTTGGCAAGCATCTGAGCAATTACCCAGTCGGGGGCTATTTCTATTTGGCGCTCAGATGGACTACAGCCAGGAAGCCATTTGTAATTTCTGCCTTCTGGGTGAAAGGAAGGGGGAAGGATTGAGGCTAGATTTTTGCCTCGAAACTCCAAGTGTTCATCCTTCCCAGTTTTGATTTTGCGAGATTTTACCTCCCAAGCTTTTGAATTTGGAATAAGGTATAAGCGCTGGCTCCGATATTTCCTTCCAGAGGTAAATGCAATTGTGGGAGGAAGGTATTTTTGAGCGCGATCGTGTAACGACTCCGTAGGAACATCGGTTGCTTCGGCGGGTATTATCTGGTTGAGTTCTTCTGGTTCTGTATGTTCGTTAATTTGGATAATTTGTCGCCAGGAGGTTTCCCCGTCGCAGTCAATAGCTACTAAGTACCCTTGAGGATGATTGGAACCGCATACCAAAGCTACACCAGTGGGGGTGATAAATCTGTTATTTGTCCAAACTTTTAGGCGGCGGCGGACGAGTTCGGCTTGTAGTTCTCTGGGAGAGTAAGTATTTTTTTCCCATTCTTTCCCTAGAGGACGTTTACCAAAGGTAGGGACGATTCGCCATTCTTCGGGTAAGTTGTCAAGCGAAGATACCAAATGACGGATTTGGGCGTGCATGAATTCATGTGGCTAATTATTTCGATAATTCATGCACAGCTGCGTTAGTGACTGTGGTGGTTTGATATTATAATTACGGTGCTAACTGATGGCCTGCTTCAACTAGCTTGGCAAGGGTATTTTGGTCAAACGCTTTGATACTAGATACAAATTGTTGCTACTGTTGCCATTTCTCCTTTGAGTAAGCATGATTGGGATCAAAGTTGCAGATTTCACAGAATTTATGAAAGTCAGCATTCCAATGAAACGTGCAAATGCCTGTTATTAAATAATTGATTTCTTGGTCGCTCATGAGTGATATTTCAGCTTCTGATTTCTGTTTTAAGCCAACCTTTTGTTCAAGGCATTTTCGACTTGATAAGTTCCAAGAGTACAGTTTATATTCAATGGAAAATTAGGAAAATCCAGATAATTATTCATAGTTTTTGTTACCTTGCACAGTACCATTATCCCGTCCTTACTCTTCTTTTTTTGATTGTGATAGTAGCTGATAACCTCAAACTCATTGTTACCAGCTTCAAATCTGCTTCCTGCATATTGGGAGATAGCCTTTTTCCAGTCTGGCTGCCAGAGCATGAGTGTATCTATTGCCATTGCTCTAATAACCGGGTTATCTACTTTAAGAAGGATATCTGGTAAGTAATGGCATTGTTTGGCAATTACTTCTCGTGCGTAATTTATCAACCAATACTCAGCTTCTCTTAAAAGAGCTTTTGATTCAATATTTTGGCATACTTCATCGTAAACTTTAGACATTAAATATGCCCTTTGTTCAAAAACCATCCCGTTGGTTCGCAGTTTTAAGTCTGATGGATAATTAATCATCAAGTCAGTAAGTTCATCACTGATTTTGGGAAGAGGATATTTATCATTTTCTTGCTCTTTGGGATGGGATATTTTTACTTCGTATCCTAGATTGACAGCATGATTGATAATAAAATCGATGTTATTAGACTCAACAAAATCTCCTAACTTAAAATCTGTTTCTAGGAGGAGATATGTTGGTGCATGGAGAATTTGAAACCGTTTAGGATTTTGACTAGAATCGGCTAATAGTTCGATGTACATTGCTTATTCTCACAAATTTTCATAAATCTTGTGCGTAAGCGATGTATGTGGTTTCATTACTGAAAAAGTAATCCTACCCATCTTGGGTAGGACTATCTTAATTATTGATTAATGGTTCTTGTTTGTGTCGGATTGATTATTTCCTCCAGTAGAGATAGCCCAACTGATTTAAACAGTGCTTTGTTATCATCAGGGCAGCGTTGAATTGTTGTACAAGATGAGCAGCCGTATTTGCAAGGGCAATTATCTACTAGAAACTTTGCCTTAATAAAAGCAGTTTCTAAATACTTGATGAGAGTATCGCACATACCTGTACCATGTTCGCACGTATCGAAGAAATAGCCTACTATCTTATAATTTGATGGTACTTCGATTAACATGAAATCGATATCTCGACTGTTTGCTCCATGTTCGACAAGTGGTAAACTGAGCATAAGTTGGTGCGCGAGAGTATGAACGCAAATCTGAGTTTCATTGCTTTCAAATAGTTGTTTATCTTCATTGGAAATATATTTCTGTTTGTTGAGTATCTCTTTTCGGAGATTTTTGACGATGGCTGAAAAATATTTTCTTGCATCAGCGTTAATTTCAACCCTAACGCAGAATGTATTGTAATTAAGAGCAAATGCTTCCTTGTATTTATTTTCCTCCAATAGTTCGACAAATTCTCGTTCAATAAGTTGGGTATTGCAAGCAGGACAAGTTTGTATGTGTCCGGGTAAATTTAAATTGAAGTTGCGACATCTGTTATTAGTGCAAGTCCATTTTTGTTCCAGCCTGTACAAGTTGTACCCGTAAATTTCTTCTTTGATTTTGGCTGAAACAGGTGTAAATCTAGCTGCCCCTTGAGAAAGATTGATAATTTTGGCTTCCCCTACAATTTTGATTTCCTCGAAATTTAGGCTTCCTTCGGGACGACTAAATAAGTTAGTTGCCTCAATTGGCTTAAGAATTGCTTTCCCTTCAATTAAATTTAGCTCTTGTGATTTATACTGTACGGGGTTGCCATCAAAGTCTTGAGCAAGATATATTGCACCAGGGTAAACTTCTCTTAGTGCAGAAGATGCCGAACTTTCCTCAAAGTCTTCCGCGCTATCTTGATTGATATAACTGATGTTTTGGTCAGTGTTGCCTCTGAATTTAATTTTTGAGTGGACATAACCGAGGTTTCGATTAGTTGTCAGTCTTTGATTGTAACTGAAAATCAGTTGATTATCACCGATTAATTGTCGGGCGATCGCATCCCCAGAACTACCAAAATGTCGAGCAATTTGAGCTTGTGTCGGTTTACTTTCTTTGCAACAGGCGAGAATGTGTTGCTCCAAAGTTGTTTCATAATTGTGGTTAAAGTTGATAATTTCTGGAGGATCAGATAGGAGACGTTCTGGATGATTGGCGTAGTAAGAATCCATAATCGACCTTTTCGACGGAATAAACACCAATAGCCCTGCTTCCTGCCTCCCCGCACGTCCCGCCCTTTGGCGAAAGGCAAGAATTGAACCTGGGTAACTATGTACGATAGTTGCATCAATAGACCCGATATCCAGACCCGCTTCTAAAGCACTCGTGGATATAATGAACTTGACCTTTCCACCCTGTATATTTGCAATAATTTTGTTACGCTGATTTGCCTTCATGCTGCCATAAAATGCTGAGATGGTTTCTCCCATGTGGGGCAGTTGCATCTCCACTAAAGCTTTACGAATGGCATTAGTTAAAACCTTTACCAGTTCTCTACTATCGCAGAAACAAATTCCGACTATTCCTTTACTTACGAGCATCGCTGCAACTTGGGCAGTTTGGTAAAGAGTATTGTTTCGTGCTTTGAGGCTAAGGAAAGTAATCTCCGAGCGTTTTGCCCCACTTTCGTCAATAACAGCAAGGTTGCTTTGTTCTACTCGATTGGATATCTTTTGGGCAATTTCACTACTGTTACTAATTGTTGCAGAAGCGAATATATACTGTAATTTAGAAATATCATTGCCAGCAGATTCTATCATGAATTGAGTTCGCCGATTAAGTAGTGCGAAATGCGAGCCAAATATGCCTTGATAAAAATGCATTTCGTCACAGACTATGATAGAAAGTTTTCTAATTGTTTCTCTAAATCCCCAGTTTGAGTCAAATTGATAGTTGTTAAGTTCGTGGTTCCACACATCGGGTGTTACGCATAAAATTGAGGGTTGATTGCTGTAGAGTTGTTTGCGCTCTTGAGGCGGAATATCCCCATTAATATTGAGAATTTGTGGGCGAATTTCTTCATCCAGGTGACTAACAAACGAACGTATTTTCTCTACCTGGTCAAATGCAAGTGCTTTCAAATTAAAGAATACTAAAGCTGATTTACCCTTTAGGCACTCGTGAACGATTGGAATTAAAAAAGAGATACTTTTACCACTGCTGGTAGGAGTTTGGAGAATGATATCTTCACCTTTTTTGTAAGCCTCCCATGCCTCGACTTGATGAGAATATAGTTGGGTAATTCCTGACTTACTTAAGGCATTTCTTACTAGAGGGTGAATATCATCTGGTATCGGATAAAGTTTAGCTTTTTGAGCAGGAATTATATTGCAGCTTTGTAATTTTCCTGAACCGTCAAGAATAGCAGCTATCTCTTGGTAGAGAATACTTTTACCTGTTGGTGCTTGGTTAAGAGGTAATAAATTACCGCTTTTTACTTCATGCTCCCAGTCGAAAATAATTTGATTTAAACTTCCTTTTTTAAAGTAAAGGTTTTTCTCGATGATGGCGGCGATATGGATAACACCATGTTCTTTGGAATAAACCTGTTTATTTGCTTCTAACCATTCAGGCTGGTTCATAAAAAATTACCTACTTGCTGTTTTAGCAGGTAGGCGTTAGTCAAAAGTAGTGGTTTTAGTTATTGCTATGCTATTAACAAGCTTCTTTATATTGTTAGAATGCAAATGCTTTTGGCGTTAATGAAATTTGTGCTTTAGTACTATAAGTGTCTACAAGCTGCTCTAAGCGTTCAACAGCATTGTCTTGAAGGATGGAATAGTTAGCTTGATTACTAACAATCAGTGATAGCTCAGTTGCCCATTGCTCATAGTTGGAACTACCAATAATACCGATAGAAGACTGAATATAGTTAACAAGAATGCTGTTATTGAGACCAAAGCCACCTTCACCCCAGATGCAAGCACATTGCAGCAAATACTCGTAGTCCGCGAATACTTGAAACTGGGGGTTCCATCTAGGAGCATTGCTTCGGTAGTGGACGAAACCATTGCTGTCGAATATCTCTTGTTGCCATAGAAGCTGCTGTAAGGAGCAGCAATTGCTAGGCGAAACAAACGGCTTTCCTTGGCGAATAACACTACCATTGTGGATGACATCGCGGCGGCGCTGTTGTCTTGCCATGCTGTATCGAATATTGGGATATTGTTCAAAATACTGCCGCATTGAGGCAATAAATTCAGGAGCAATGCTGTTGTCATCGTCCAGGTATGAAACAATGTCACCACCAGCTGCATCTAGTCCCAAGTTTCGAGCGTAGCACAAGCCAAAGCCACTGTTCGGTTCAGGGTGTTCCATTTCAATGTAACTGATGGGAAAATCAGCTCTTGCCTTAATGCTAGAGATGATATCTTTGGTATCAGGATTAGCGCCATCATTGATGACGATCCACTCAAAATTGCGGTCAGTTTGACTTTGAATGCTTGGCAGTGTAGTAGATGCAAGCTGCATAGGTCTATTGTAGGTTGCAGTGATAATTGATAGTTTCAAAGCTCTATACCTCTATCAGTTGATTGCGTTATTGTTGAATCGATCGCAGTTTGAATTTGTTGCCTAATAGCGAGCTTATTTCTTCTTAAAAGAATGTTTGAATCTGATGTGCTTGCTAACTTTTATACCAGCAAATGATTTTAGTTGTGTTCCCCAATTTTAGTAATAATTTAGGTATTATTGCTTATTGATAAATAGTATATAAATTTAATATCTCACAAATGTGTCATCAATGAGACAGGTGTATTTTTCAGAAAATAATCTGAAAGCTCCTACTATATATAGGTTTCAACAATTTTTAATTAGGATTGACACTTAGTTTAAATGAAGAAGATAATCGGAGGGAGACTAAAGCGCTGGGAATAAATGACTGAGGCAGCAAAGCAACAAAGTAACCCTTTTTCTACTGGTGGTGGTGGATCGAACTTTGAAACGCGAGTTCAAGCAGCATTCACTGTTCTTATGCTTTCAGGTCGGCTTGCGCCCTGTCTAGCACCTTTTCCAATCACGAAGATCAAGCTACAAGGACGTTACGCTGGCTTTAATACTGATGATTTTATTGTAATCTCGAAACAGTTAGAAACAGAGAAAGAAGCAAAGCTGCTGGCTCAAATAAAACATGACATTAGTATAACGGGAAAGGATGCAACCTTTGCTGAAGTAATTCAAAGTACCTGGAATGATTTTAATGACGAAAGTTTTGATTCCAACACTGATGCCCTCGCTCTTATTACAGGTCTTTTAAGCGCAACTGACATAAACGATGTAAGACCTATTCTTGAATGGGCAAGGCACGCTGAAAATGAAGAAGAATTTCTCATAAAAATTAATACTGCTAATTTTAGTAGTGATGCAAAAAGAAAAAAGCTAGAAGCGTTCAAAACACATTTGAAGACTGCAAATAACGAAACTGATGTTTCTGACAGGCAGTTATGGGAGTTCTTAAAAGTTTTTCATATCATTGGCTACGATTTAGATACAGAATCAGGAAGTACATTGTCTTTGCTTCACTCCCTGATTGCTCAATATTCAAATCAAGCTGCGCCATCATTGTGGACGAGAGTTGTTGATGCTGTTCAAACTGCTAACCAGAACGCAGGAACACTCACTTTAAAAACTTTGCCCGAAGATATTCGGAATGCATTTAATACCGTTAATTCTTCTAGTTGGTCATCAGATGTCAATAAGCTTAAGGAGCATGGTAATTACATTTTAGGTGGTATAAGAACTACTGTTGGTGGAATTCACATTAAGCAATCAGATACATTTGCTCAATTACTCAGCTTTATTGAAACCTCCAGTTTTGTTTTTGTGTCTGGTGAACGCGGTGCTGGAAAGTCTAGTCTAATACGAGAATTCTCAGACTATATAAGCGAACGCGCCCCTATCTTCTGTTTACGCACAGAGGATCTGGATCAAGCCCACCTCGATAATGTGTTTTCAGCAATGGGCTTAAGAGGTTCGCTTCGCGATTTAGAAGCAGGTTTCGCTTTAATGCCAAAAAAATACTTGATTATCGAATCGTTAGAAAAGCTTCTTGAGTTAGAAAAAACGACAGCGTTCAGAGATTTGCTTCATTTACTGAAAAAACAGCAAGGTTGGACTGTGATTGCTACCGGTCGTGATTACGCATATCAACTAATAACTTTTCACTATCTTCAACCTTTTGGGATTAACTTTACAACGCTTACATTAAGTGGTTTTAGTAATGACCAAGTTCAGAATCTGTGTGAACAACTTGAACCATTACAAAAAATTGCTGATAATTCAACTTTAAAGCTGTTGTTGAAATCTCCCTTTTTTGCGGATTTAGCATATAGAGTTCTTCAAGCCGGAACAGAGTTTGCGCCTAAAGATGGTGAAAAGGAGTTTCGCACCGCAGTTTGGCGAGATGTGATTGCAAAGGAACAAGTGAGAGCAAACGGGATGCCGCTTAAGCGTAGGCAAGTCTTTGTAGGTATCGCAATTAATCGCGCCAAGCAAATGGTTTATGGAGTTCCAGAGACTGAGTTTGATGGCGATGTTGTACTCAAGCTTGAAGAGGATAATTTAGTTCGTCGCGATTCCAAGAATGGTCTCGTTAGCCCAGCACACGACGTTCTAGAGGATTGGGCGCTCGATCAATACATTGATGATGCTTATCGGAGACACTCAGGCAATACACAGAATTTTCTTGATGCAATAGGTCATGAACCTTCTATAAATCGGGCTTTTCGCTTATGGCTTCACCAAAAACTAAGGTATCGAGAGAAAGTTGGAGAATTTGTACGCTCTGTTCTTAGCAGTCAAGACATCCAGAGATACTGGCAAGATGAAACTATTGCTGCTGTACTTCAAGGTGATAATCCAGACGAATTTCTCAGATTGTTAAAGGATCAACTTTTTTTAGAAAATGGAGAGCTTCTTAAACGTTTCTGTTTCATTCTCCGAATAGCATGTCAAACTCCAGATCAAACGTTAACTTTAAGACCAAAAGAAAATGATGAAAAGACTTTGGTTGATGCTTTGTTTCTTAAGCCTTATGGTCAAGGATGGAAAGCCATCATCTGTTTTCTGTTTGAAAATAGAGAACTTTTATCAGAAGCTTTAACATCACATGTAACAGCAATCCTAAATGACTGGTCGTCTTTACTCCACCTGGATAAGGAATTATTAGTGCCAGCCTGTGAAGCAGGGTTACTAGCCCTTCATCTGTTAGCTGGAATTAAAGAGTCATACAGAGATGATGATGATAGAAAAAAACTACTTAGTATCATTATAAAAACTATTCCAGCAATTCGTAAAGAATTTATAGAGCTTTTGGAGATAGATGTTCTTGTTTACCGAAGTACAAGCCATAGACTATCTTATATAAAAGACTTTTGCAACATGTCTTTTGAGGGCATTGAATCAGCTTTCTTCTGCAAATATGCTCCAAATAGATTAATTAAACTAGCTTGGTTTGAATGGTTCATTGAAGAAATCGAGGATAAAGATCAGCCTAGATATAGGCGTGATTTAGGAGTAGCTCAACACTTTGGTCTTCACGAATACAAAAACAATTTTTTCCCAGCTAGTGGCTCTAAGGGACCATTCCAACACCTTTTACGTTTCCATCCAAAAAAAGGCTTGGATTTTATTTTGAAACTGCTGAACAGAGCAGTAGAAGAATATACTCACCCTGAGTTGTATTTATCACAAGGATATTCGTCGATCTCACGAGAATTATCAGAATCGGTGTTTGAACCATTGACGATTCGGTTAAATAATGGGAAAAAAGTATATCATTATTCTGGTGATTTTTGGTCAGCATACCGTGGACTTTCTAATGTTCCATATCTACTACAGTGTGCCTTGATGGCACTTGAAAACTTTCTCATTGCATATACAGAATCTTGTACATCAGACCAGATAGAGTGGCTGTTTGACTATATTTTGCGAAATAGTAACTCTGTAATGCCTACAGCAGTGTTAGCTTCTGTAGCAATGGGATTTCCTGAAAAAGTTGGGAAAGCTGCGCTACCACTTTTAAGAAATCCCGAACTATATCACATGGATCGGAGTCGGATGATTCATGAGGAGGGAGGCAATGAAATTGATTTGCATAGTTCTGGCTATCAAAGAAATGCGCTATCTAAACTCTATTCGGAAGAAAGACGTACTGCTGCACTGCGTCCGTGGCGAAGAGAGCATTTAGAAACGCTGGTTGTGCGCCTTCAGTTTTCCGAATGGAGAGATGAAGCGCTTGCTGCTATTGATGTGCTGCGTGCATTTGAACTTCAAGATGAAACGATGCGGTTCCTTTTACATAGGATTGACAGTCGTGGTTGGAAACCTATCGAAGATAAAGAGAACAACAGAATTATTTTTGAGCCTGAAGGTTTGGAACCTGAATTAAAGGATATTCAGCAACAAGCTCAAGAAAGGATGCAGGTACAAAATCGCTTCTCTGCGCTATATCTGTGGGCAAGCAAAACCTTTGAATACAAGCCACTAGAGACTGAATACTACGCGACGTGGCGTAAAGCTTTTGCTGAGACGAAAGAGATTTTTGAAGAACTTAAGGCAGGTGCAGTAAGCGAGCTGGCAGCAATGTATTTTGGTGCTATTGTTACTGCTGCTGCTATTTTTGTACGAGATTATTCGGGTGAACTAAATGAAGAAGATATTTTGTGGTGTGCCGAGCTAATTGGTCAAACAGTTGGGGCAAATGCAGATACAGACAATTCAATTGCAATTGCAGATGCAACAGATCATGATGGTGCAGCCGCCGCCGCATCTGTTCTTCCAATTCTACTAGACTTTGCCTCTGAAGAAAATGAGAAGCTTATTGTTAAGGGTTTAATTGTGACTGCGTTAACACATGCTAACGAAAATGTTAGACAAAAAGCCGCAGATGGTATTAGAAAACATCTTTGGCAAAGAGATAGTGAATTTGCTCAAAAATGCATTATCGGAACACTTGAATATGCCTGGTGTAAGCAAGATAATCAGCATACAATAAGCCAAATATCTTTCCTAGAAAGCGATGCTAAAAAAGCTGAATTAGCTAATAGAAAAGCACAAAAAGATGAGTTTCGCGTTCGATTTACACGAGGTGATATTTCGACTGCCCTTGAACAAATTACTCTTATTTCGCATAGTTCATGGCATATTTTAAGCCCTTGCCTGATGATTCCAAATGGCTCACTAGAACCCAGCCATATCAAATTGTTGTCGAAAATGCTGACTTTATTCTTTGAAGTTGAGCAACAAGAAAATAGGCATAGTTCTGAAAAAGAAGAATATCTAGAAATAAACTATAATATCCGACTGAGTTTCACAGAACGTTTCGCTAAATATTTGTTTTATTTGTACGATTCAAACTTTCAACCCTATCTTGAACATTTGCAAATGGGTTGTGAGATAGCACCTAATTTTATGAATTTTTTAATGCTACAGGTGGCTATGGTTGCTGAAAGGGCAAATAAGAAAGAAATTTACTGGCAGCTATGGAAAGAGTTATCGCAGAAGATGCAAAAGATAGCTATTGAGTTTTCTGGTAATGACTCCGACTATAGGCAACAGGATAACAGACGAAAATTAATTCGCAGCATGTTACATGCTGATACGCCTTGGCAGAAGGTTGATTATGAAACTCAGGATATTGCACTTGGCAAAGACTTACTGCTTGAGTTTGTCACGAATGCTGGAAAGAATTCAGACGTGTTTGAAGCATTAGCCTCACTTATGTATCATTTCCCTTCAATTTTCTTTGAATTAGGGGTACATATCCTCTCAAAACATCAAAAGGAGGAGGGTGGAACTCGTTTGCTCTTAGGAGTGAATACTGCGTTCTACTTAGAAAGAGCGATTCAGCGTTTTCTACAGCTTGAGCAAACTGGATCTTTGCCAAGAAGTATGCATGAATCTTGTTTTGTATTGCTTAATACAATTGTCGAGACTGCTTCATCAAGAGCGTACTACCTTCGAGAGCATCTTATTCGCTCTCGCAAAATTTTGTAAATTTAGGTATTAGAACACTGATTGATTACTTAATCCTAAAAACCAGTTTCTGTTGAGGGTTCGGTGCAAAAGTTTTCAGAGTCGTTAGGGAAGTTGAACTCTGCTTATTTGACTGTGTTGCCAGAGAAATTGTTGAGTTTACTGGAGTTGTAAATAGGAATTGTACGGCTAATTAATTGTTCTTAAGTGCGATTACTGAACTTAAACAGATTGCGAATATTCCAGATAAACGACGTTGGATTTTTTGGCTTTTTAGTATTTTTATGTGCTGTGAAAATATTAATTTGATTTAATATTATTGTTTGATTTTCTTCTGGCTCTGAGATTAGGTTTTGGCTAAAATTATCCGTTAATTCTGGAATAGAACCCTTGATTTTATTCAACAATATTTCTCGATTTTCCTGAATATCTAAAGCATCACAGATTCGCTCAATATTCCAGTGTCCTATTCCTTCTTCATAACCTTTACGGCGCTCTTTAGGAGTCGGTGATGTATCAATTATTTGAATTTTAGAATTGCTTTCAGCCCATTTCAAAGCTGCACTCATAAACCAGAATCCATCTTCAATCCACACAACACGATGCTGCCAGTCCCGGCTATGCCAGCGTGCTGCTAAATACTTATCACTTGCATTTGGAAATAATCTCAAAGCTTTATTTTCTTCATCTTCATTTAATGGATAAGCACTATGCCAAGAGCGGGTTTTAGACCATTTATTCCACAGATATGATTGGCATCCCCAAGAAGAAATCCACATGGGATGAATCCAGCTACAGTTATCTATTAACTGTAATAATTCTTCAGATCCAGGGACAGGGTATACTGTTTCATTTTTTGAGAGTTTTTCTTCTGTTGTTTTAGCATTATCTTTAACGTCGATTACACCATTAATGTCGAGAAAAAGCAGTACAGGTTCAGTCATAGCTTTAATTTTTTAAAATAGCTTTTGGAATAAGCTCAGATTCTGTCAATCCAAAAACCCTGATTATTGGCGGTATCATGAGAGGTATGAATTTATAGTACCCAAGTAGTATTAGTAAATAACATAAAGCAGTTACAAAGAGCGATCACTCTTTGTAACTAACACCCACATAGGCTGCACTAAGCTATTCACCAGCTACGATACGGCTCAGTTAATAAAGCAAAACAATTGATTCAAGACTGTTACCAGAGTACTTACCTTTTAATAATATCTAAAAACCACTATGGCAACTTTAAATCAACAACAGCTTGCTGAATTAATCATCCAGCAAGCTGGCAAAGAAAATTTTACTGATAGCGAGAAAGCTATTTATGACGATTTTATTCTGGAAGCGGGGGTAAAAGACCCAGCCAAGATGACTGAGGCTACTGCTGATGCTTTGATTAGATACCTTGATAGCTGCGACGCATCTAACGAGTTTGTTGCTAATGTAGTCAATCGCCTCGCGCAAGTTGCCCCTGTTCACATCATGACCAAGATTCTTCTCAGCGATAATGATGGTGATGGTGTGCCTTTATACCAAGAACTCCAACTTGGTACAAAGGCTACTGTATTTAATACTCCGTCAGAAATAGCTGCTGCACAGCAAAAGCAATATCAGTTTTTTCCGATTCAAAACAGGGATATAGAATTGTAAGTTTAATCCACTAATAAATTTCTCACAGCGATTGCAATACTCCCAGCCCAAATAATCAGGCGATTCCCCTGTAAGTTTAACTTTGGAAAATTACCCCAGTATCCTGATCTTCATCCCAAAACCACCAACCTTGGGATAGTTCAGAAAGAACGCGCATTAGTGCTAACTGTTGCTGTGTGATTTCCCCACCGCCGTAGCTGACGTTGCTAGTGCCATCCCATGATTTAAGAATTGATTCTAAATTGTATCCATTGCCCATAATCCAACTGGCGTAGAAGCAGTCTTTGGATATTTCTTCCATGATGGCTAGCAGTTCAAGGGCTGCATCAGGATTGGGTGATTTTAGGGCTTCGAGTGCAAGGCGGAGGTTTTCTTCCCTGTCTGCAAGAAACTCCGAAAAAGCTGCTCTATTTGATGGTAAATTCTCCTTTTCAAGTGTAATTAATTTTCCATTTACAATCTTGACTGGAGTTATATTTGAGTAATCAGTTCGGTCATCTTCACTTGCCTTTGCTTTTATAGCTAAAGGATGCCAATGGATGCGTTCAATTTTATTGGTCTGAGGATTTGTCCATGTCCAGAATAGTTTGTGAGATGCAGCACCCTTAACTGTCAGATAAGTTCTTTTATGTCGAATGGGATAGTCTACACCTTCTTCTTTTTTGGCTTGCAAAAAGGCTTCTATTGATAGATATTCTTCATTGAGGTATGCCATTTTACGTGGTGCTGTCGCAGATGTATAACCCGATAGGCTGCTGCTATCACCATCTTTCAAGACTACCAAATTCCATTTGTCGTTTATTGGATTCTGTATCCAAAACTCAACTGATATTGTTTGTACAAACTGATCTAAAATTTGGACTACACAAGGATAGTAAAGTGTGAGTTGTTGGTTGCTATTAGTCATTACTATTCCATCCATTCGATTGGGGATATGGTTTCCTTTTTGGCGGGAAGTATTTTGACTTCGTAGCCATAAAGAATTAATTCATACAGAGTTTCTAATAGTTGCTTGGGTGATATACTGCCCCATTGCTTGCACTCTAAGATATGTTTAAATACTTGCTCTGGAGCATTAACTACCCAAAGACTGTGAATTTTTCTGTTTCTAAATCCCGCACATAATTGAACAATTGGTTGTAGCTCAACTGTTGTTTTTGGTATGTGTATAATTGCTGAACTTATAGGGATTGTTGGTTTTACTCCTAGATTTTTGGGTGGTAAAAAATCGGGGTCACTGTACCACTGTCCGTCGATTTGGTATGCAATCATTAGGTATGGCAATGCTTTAATCGCATTTATAGTTCCCCATCTTGTAGTTTGTCCTGCGTGAAACCAGATGTAAGAGCCGTTGTGTATTATCATGTACAAGTTTTATGATTTTGACTTGAGGTTTTGCTTGCCTAGCTAATTGATAATTTCGTCTGTGGTAAAAAATTTAGCTACTTTTTCTACCTAAAGAATGATTTCGTATTTGTATGAACACTTAGTTAAAACTCGCCCTTATTAGCCATGTGCAGTCAACTTCATGCTCAGGTAAAATACTTTGGATTTTATTGATTGCTGAATTACTCCTAATAACTACCTTTATAAGGTGTGTAATAACTGTGGTGATTCATCTATTAATAGATTAATTTTTATTTTAAAAATTCACTAATTTCTTGGAAATAAAAAGTACGCCATTTTAATTGATAGCGCACTTTTATTAAAAAGAAATTTATGATTTAAGCGTGGTGAAGGATAATATTTATTGCGTCTTGAGTGCTAATTTGATATTGTGTAGCAAGTTTATTCATATTGGCTTCACCATTTGCATGAGCTTTGACAATTGCGCGAATAATATTTGGTGAAACATTAATCTCACAATTTGTAACAACTGGTTTGGGTAAAGTTTGAGAAATGAAGAATTCTTTTCTTCTTAAGAAATGTATTTGACGGTAATGCTCTTTTCTGGGTATCCATTGACAATTTCCGGGAGCAAAGTCACTCTCTAGATCAATACGTGCTATGACTGTTCCTTCGGGTGCTACTCCCATATCTTTTAAGAACTGGGTAAAGTTATCGCGCCAGGATGCATCAACTTCAATTCCGCACCCGCCATGATACTTGTACTGATGGTGGTTCTTGTTATAGCAGATCCGCTTGATGTGCAACCAGGAATTATACTCGTGGCTTTTGCAGTGACCGTGGACAGTTTTATCGCTCTTGAGGGTTTCGCGCTGCAAGCATCCGCAGCTTTGTGTAAGCCCTCTTTTTAGGCTATTTTTACTGATATACTTTTGGGTTCCGCAGCTGCATAGGGTAAGGAGTAGTAATTCACCCCTTTTCCCCTTAACTTCTACATCTGATATAACTTTTAGTCTCCCAAAGTTTGCCCCAACTGGGATGGATTCTTTTCTTTTTTTACAACCGCAATTAGTTGACCGACCATTGGTAAGGGTGTGACTGTAGACAAGTTTTTGGGTTCCACAATCACACTGGCATAATACTTGCTTTCCTTGTTTATTTAGTACAATCCAGCTACCGAATTTTTCACTTATATTAATTACTCGTTTTGTAGTCTCCATAAATCATTTTGGTGCCATTACTGCTGGGTTATATATCTAAAACAAGCTGTTTTTCTTGCTCCAGTTCCTTCTTTATCCAGGCAAGTTGCTGTCCAATGGCTAGGTGCTGCATTGGTACTTTTGTCTCGTATCCGTTTGCTTGTAAAATGGGCGTTACCTCCTGTCTGTAAAGCTTGCCTGTCAAGAATACAAACTCTATTTCTGGGGACGCAACTTGTATGAGGCTTTCTGCTACTTGTCGTGCCCATAGTATGCGTTCCTGATGAGATAAGGTATACGGGGATTTATCGTAGGGCTTGATGATTGCTTCCGGGTTAAGAACTTGATGTAAGGGTGACAGGATATACCATCTTGACTCTTCTTCTTCTACGTAGCGACGGCACGCTTGAAAGTGCTGGGAATAATATAAGTCTTTGGCGGCAGCAGGGTAGGTAAGCTGCTTGCCACATCCAGCAACCAGGTAAATTTTTTCCTTGGGAGTGAACTTTCTGTAGGTGCTGATCACCAGATTGAGGTTGTGGGCGATTCTTCCCATAGTATGCGTCCGTCCTTTGTTTGTCAGCCGAGGGTCAATCCTATGTTGGTTGAGAACCCTGCAAACATGACAGTTGCACTTTGGCGCACAGTGGGTTGGTATCCGAATTAATTTTTCCTCGTGGCTGACGAACATCCCACCGCCTAGTCCTTCCCGGATAAAAGTTGAACCATCAAAGGATAGTCCCATCTGAATAAAAGCTTTGGCATACTGGGGCGAGCATAATCCAAAAACGTGTAGATGAGCATTTGGCTCGTGCAATGGTGCGATGGCTACGCCCGCCGCAGGCATTGCATCCGCTTTCGGCAATACTCGTTCCGAGTCAATTAGCGATCGCACAACTTGAGTTATTGTTTTGATAATGTGTAAGTTAATCGAATACTCTCTTGCCTGGGAAACAAGCCCACCGATGCCGAGATGGCGGTATCCCAGTCCCAAAAGATATTTTGCTACTTCGAGGCGTTCACTGAGAGACTGTCCGTGGATGACTGCTAGGGGTATTCTGTTGGGAAGATAACTTTTAGCAAGTTGGATAAATGTTTCTGCTTGTTTAAGGTTGTATTCTTGCCGTTCCCTGATATTTTCTCCAACAAGTAAATGGTCGGGACAAACAATAATATTGCCGACCTTTGAGCGTTCTCGATATCTATGAATAGACCAGTGGGCATCAACATATTTACCGTTTAGAGTGGGGATATCTTGGTCACGGTAGTTAAATGCCCCACAGTCATGAATAATAGGACTATCTGGAACAATTTCTGCCTTGATTGCGAGTGAGTATAGCCAGCCCACCGGCTGATACTCAAGCAACTGCCAGATTGGGATTTTTTTACCCTTGCTTCTAACAAAATCGCTCTTACCCAATACTGGATAGAAACCTAATTTCATAGTATTTAAACGAGCAAAATTTGATTTACATTCGTTAAGTTAACCCTCTGCTTGGAGAAGGCTAACTAGTAGATTACTGTCTGTATTTATTTGCAATATTCAGAAGATACTGCCGCCAACGGTTAGATACTCTTGTAGCAAGAGTGCTAATATCACTTGCTGGAATTTCTTCTGCTTCAGTTTCAAAAGCATATCAAAGTGAATCTTGGCGTGATACTTCATACCATCGAAGTGGATATTGAAGCTAGGATTGAGTTGAAAGTCTTGAATCATATTTTTATCCTTACTAGGGAAGATATAAACACTTGTTTTGTTCTGCCAGCCTATTTGTGAGATAGTTATCAAGAATCATTCTCTTAAATTCTTCCCTTGTTGCTTGCAAGTCGCGGAATATTTTGTTAGTGGGATAGAAGAATACCGACTGTTGACGGCTGTAAAACCAGACTAGTTGATTGATACGATAGGTGTCATTGCTATCAAGCAGAACATAACTAATTTGTTGGTAAAAATTTTCTAGGGAGAAGGGACGCTTCTTGGCAGTTGTTCGTACATCAATAAGAGTATTTCCAGCAATTATCTGGCAATCAGCACCTCCAAGATATTCACTTAAAGGGTATGAAGCATTGCAGTTAATATTCCCACTTACTTGATTAGCTACTGTTTGCCATGTACGGGGTACAATACCGATAACTTGAGATGTATCTTGGATACTAGGAAGCCATTTTTTGAAGTATTGTGCTTCAAGCTCAAGGGATTTTTCTCCTTGTAGAAAAGGTTGAATAATCTCATGAATATTACGGCTACGAGCATAATTTTCTAATGCACCCAAGAGCATACACTTTAGAGCTTCTTCTTCAAGTGAATTTGAATTTGTAATGCAATAATCGAAGGCATATTCTATTTTGAGGGCTTTTGCTCCAACCTGAGCAAGACAATTAGTAAACCATGTTTGGTCTTCATAGATGTTTCCTAAATACTTGGCAAGTGCTTTGGCGATCGCATTTCCTACTAATGGAAAATCTACCCCATCAACTGGTCTGATAATTTCTTGATTTTCTAATAGCTGGTTATGGCTAGTAATCATCTTGATAACTGTCTGGTTTAGTCTAGAGTCAAACCATCTTCTGATAGGCGAATTTCTATTTTTTAGTTCGGATGTTAAGCTCACTTTTTGGGTTTTCGCTTGAAATACTACATTGAGTATTTGCGTGAGCTTTACGTGGTAATTTTTCCTTTAATCGTGTTATTTAACTAAATATACTTATCATTCAAAATCAGTGAAAAGCTTGTATATTAAGCTTTTTGAGTTTTAAGTTCCGCAATTGAGGTAAATTTACGTAACTTCTAAACCCAAGTTTTTATATTGTCAATGCTACTTTGCAAACTTGGTGATAGGTAGTTTACAGTTCAACTCCTCTTGACTTGGTTTTAGGTACAGCGGCAGCGACAGTTTCTCGTTGAGGGGAGGGTATGTGTTCAATCGGGGTATATTGCTGCCGAATTTCTTCCCCTCGCCATGCTTGTAAGTCGTTCATAATCTCTTTAAGTGGAACAAAATCAACGACTGTTTCCCCTTGCTTTTGTGCAACGGTAGCCTTGTAAGTCATAATCTTGAAGTACATCTCCCGCTGATCAGCAATTGGTAACTTGCCGTCATTCTCATTTATCCGTTGAAGAATCTCTTCATTACCCTGGTTCATTGCCTTTCCCCAGTCAGGGCTACCATGCTTGACCATGTTCGCCCATTCCTCAGCTATATATGGGTGAACTTTCACAGGTATATCACCAGCTGCTTGTATTACTTGTTCTTTGGGTGCAGCTGCGGTTGTGGGGGTAGATTGTTCGTTACCAAAAATTTGTTCCAAGTTGAGTTTGCTGGCGTTTTGGGCAATAAACTTAATTTGGTTGATATCGTAGTCAGAGATATTCATCTTGCTGACTTTTTTAGTAATGCCAGCTTCGGTTTTAGTTAGGTCAAACTGGACAAGTTCTTGAGTACCTTTCTCTTCAGTAGTTTTAAATAATTGCAAGCTGGCTCGATTATTTTCGGGGTCACGAGTCCGCTTGATAGTAAATTCACCTACTGTCAGTTCTTCCTTATCAGCCTGGATGAGGACATTATTGAGGGTGTGCAACAACTCGTTTTGTTTAAAGACTTCCAAGGTTTTAATCGTGCCAGCGGGTGCAAGACTTCCTAAGCTATTTGCTACATCACGGATATCGGCATTGTTGAGGTCAGGGAGCTTGTCATTGTCGCCCAAGTACTCGGCTACTATCAGAAACTCCTGACGTTCAACAGGTAACATCTCTGTAGGTTTTTTCGTTATTTTGGGTTCCTCTTCTTTGTTGAGTTTAAAATCCATCAAGGAGTTTTCCCACCCAAATAGTTCATCACTGCGGCGGTGAATGCTAACAGTGTCTCCCTCTTGGCGAATCACAAATGTATCGCTACGGTAAACACGCGAGCCGTCTTGTTCAAGGATGCCGTATTTTTTTAACATTGCCGTTGCGGTTTCAGCAATATTTTTATTTTCCCCCTTGTAGCGTTCCTCCCGCGCTTGTTTATTATTAATTTGATAGATAGGTACTTCAACCTGACGCGCCCACTGCTGCGCTGTTGACTCTACACCTTGGGAGTTAGCTACTTCTTGATAGCTAAATTCAGGTGCATATTTGTTTCGATTATTAGTTTCTAGCTCCTCTGGCTCTTGTGCAAAAAACTGATTGCGAGTTGCATTTTCGTTTACCTCTCCTTCAGTTTTATCTTGAGGTTGGTAGTTACTAACAACTATCTTTCTGATTTGAAGAGTTTCTTTTGACTGTGCTATTTCTTCTTGAAGATTATTGACTACATCATCTTCAAAACTTTCATCTGCTTTTATTCCAACAGATGAGTTTATTTCTTGAGTTATAGGCGAACTGTTTTCGCTGTTTTCATCTTGTAGTAACTTCTTTATAGTCAGATGACTATCATCTAACAGTGAATTTACTTCTATAGCAGTGAAATTTTCATGATCAGATAATAACTCTTTTGTATCTTCAGAATTTTCAATAATTTCAGCAGATGGAGGTAGTAGCTTAATCATTGGTTCACTTGCTACATTTATTATTTCATCTGGGGTAAGTATTTCAGTGACGAGATTAGTTGTACATTTACCTTCGCTATTTTGTTCGTAGATAACGATTTGTTTTTCTGAACCCTCTGACTCCAAATAAGCTGTAATTTTCAGAGTGCTTTCACCTGTTTGCTGATAATCAGTATTTAAATCGGGTACATCTTTTACTAATCTTGCAGCAATTCTTTGTGCTTGATAGTCTGTAAAAGGTTCAGTTTCTATTGTGTATTGACCTTCTATTAATAGATCGGGCATTAACACAATATTAGTTTCTTGATTGCTTTTTATACTTTGGTTGGTTAAATCTACCTTTTCCCATTTATACGCACCAGGGATAGATTCATCAGGTACAAGATTGTAAATGTCTTTGCCAACTTCAATTGCGATTTTACTTGCTTCTTGAGCTTCTTTGAGTTTTTCGAGAATTACTTTAGTTATCTTAATAAATGCATTGATGAGGGTTTTACTTAATTCCCGACTTGTTTTAATTGCAGTATCGGCTGTATTTAAATATGATTCATTAATTTGAGTGTGTCTGGGGTCAAACATATATTAATTGTGGTGCAGATAATCTATAAACTCAAACATTCTGATTGTGCTTTACAAAAACCTGTTGATTATCAAACTTAAAGTTTTTAGAAAAAGCTCTTATACGCATCAACAGGTAACGGTGCATTGCCCGCTTGTACGGGTGCTTGTGGGATAGGAAACTTCCGATCTACTTCCTTAACTCGCATATCTAAATCTTCCTGAGTGGGTTTTCTCTGGGTACTTTTCCTAGCAAGCTCCTTAATGACTTTATCCCACTTAGTATCGTTTTCTTGTTCGAGTCCGATAATATATTTCGGGATTTTGATATTTTTTAATATTGGTACTGAACCCTCATTTTTATTACTATAAGCTGGGTTAATAAATAGACATTTCCCCGGTGGTAATTTGAGGAATTGGGCAGGCTCGAATAGCTTCCGAGTCCGTTCTTGCTCGCTGATAGATGTGCTAGCTCTACCTCCTCCAGTTGAGCGAGATTTTTGTTTATATTTAATTTCCTCTTCACCTAAATATGCAGAAAATAATCGTGCTGACTCTTCTTCACCCGGATTAAAAACAAATTTTGTACCGCACGCACCAAGGATAGCTTTAGAGATTTCCTTACCATAAATCTTTTCAAGCTGACCCATGTTTTGCCAACCAAGGATACCGCAGAATCCTTCGGAACGAGATTCGTTAAGCCATTTAAATAAATCTGGCAGGAAGATACTCGGCAACTCGTCAAGACATACTACTAATGGGCCATCTTCCTTGCGTTTTTTGGCGATACTGCGGGAAACTACCATGTGGAGAATACTGGTCATCAGGGGGCTGACAGCATCGCGGCGTTCGCGGTCTAACCCGAAGATAATCATCTGTTTGCGTTTTACCTCCAGGGGGAGGGTTGTTTTACCGACAAAGCATCCCAATGTACCCCTTGCCATGAACCGGGTGAACATCAATGAAGCGCTACCAGCGATACCCGCCACGGTTTTTTCGGAGCCAGCCGAACTAAATAATTGACCAAAAGCTATCTTAATCCAGGGGTTTAGTGCTGCTGCCATCAAGCGTTCGACCATCTTCTCACTGGAAAGTATTGCCGCAGCCGTCATAATATCAGCGCGATCGCCAAACTCCTTGGTTAGCATTAAGATAGCCTGCGTCAACTGATCGCCCGCAGGGCCAAAGAATGCATCCTCAGAGGCATTACCTAACAGGCGGAAGTTCTTGTTAATTACTGTAGCTAACTGCCGTGCGGTTTCAGCATCGCTACTGTCGCGTAAAAAATCGATTGGGTTACATACCTCCGATTCGGGGAATCCTGGTGCAAATATGTGTACGTCATACCCCTTTGATTTGGCATAACTGGCGATTTTGGCTTGACTGGCATACTTAAAGTCGTATAGTACGATACCAAAACCTTGGTCTATTGCTGAGTAAATCATCGGGTTGATAGCCGAGAATGATTTACCGCTACCAGGTGCGCCAATTACAGCAGTTCCGCGTTGGACATCGGGTACATAAACTGGTACTCCCCCACTCCCCTTGGGTGATTTTTGACCCTTATATCTATGTACTCCGATATACAGACTAGCACTATCACACTTAGGAGCTAAGATTTGCTTCAAGGCTTTTTTCTTAGCTTGGGCAGTTTCCTTTGCTCCGCCCCAATAGCTAGTAGCAAGCTTGCCTTTTTTGCCATTACTAAAAAGCTGTAAAAGCAACATTAAGCCAATTCCCCCTGCAAGTAGTAAACCTTGAGGTGACATGAGCTTATCTGTATATTTACTAAAGTCAGTATTGCTATTTTTGTTGTTAGCTTTTACTTCTCTAACAGTCTTAGTTTTAGCGATTGAAAACAGATAATTATTCATATTAATCTGTGCTGATTTTGCATGAATAAATCGAATAAATATGCGATGAAGTGAAGTTGCATATTTCTCCATTAGTTGTGTGGAATTTCTTCTCAAAGTCAAAAGTTAAAGAGGATAAATTCTTCTATGATTGCCTTTTTACTTCTTTGGTACGGTAAGGGGTGTACCAAGGATAATTGGGTCTATCTCGCGGTAGGTGAAGAAGGGAACTGGGCCAACGAAGTAGGGCGAGCAGCCTAAGTCAACCCATCCCCGCTTGCAGATACGGAAAAACATCGCGGTGGTGATACTGCCGTCGGCCTCGTTAATGTCCCAGATGACTTGTTTAAATGATTTTCCAAAGGGATGACGACCTGTGGGTTCTTTCCCACCGTTGAGGCTGCCCAAGATGCCGAATCCGCCTTTAACGTTTTGGTCTTTACCAGACATCCATTGTGCGCCAACGATAGTCTCACTGCCCGAAACTTCGATATGACCACACTTTTTCTCGCACGGGACATTAAACCCAGCTTGATAGCTACCGCTTATTGACTTCCAGCGTCCGCTTTCAAGCGAACCGAGGGGTAAGTCTACTTTGCCGATAAAGCTAACATCGGGGATGGGAACACTGGGGAACTGATCAAACGGTACATCAGCCAATCCTGGAACCTTACTAATTGTTGTGTTTTGCCAGTTAGTAAAGTCCTTTAGCTGTGCATCCTGAATACCGGGGATGCTGGTTAGTTTATACTTATCAAGTTTGACGTACTTACCAAGTTCCACTTCTCCCAGTTCGGGATAATTGTCTAGCACTTCACCAACAGTTTGGTAGCTTGCAGTGCTGCCTGTTACTTTGGTCACTAGTTCTTGAATTGGTGGGATAGCTCCGACTTCTGAATTTTCTAAATTAGGAATTGCTTCGGCGAGGTCTTCAAGTGTTTGCCAATTGAGTGTTTCAAAATCTGACAGTTTGAGATTTTTGAGTTGAACGCCCGTGATGCTGGCGATATCTTCAAGCGTGAAATCTTCAATATTGAACTCAGTTGCTTCAAAATCGCCCAGTTCCATGACTTCGGCAAGGCTTTGTCCGGTACTCCAGGTGCGTGTCTCCTTCATACCAGGGTTTTTGATATTAGGAAATTCGACGCTGCCAGCACCGCCAAATTTCATATTTTTGAACGTGATACTACTCCAGTCAGGAGTAGGTGCGCCGTTGACGTATTTAGTTGCAACGGGCTGTGGCTGTTTTGTTTGTTTTGTTTTATCTATCGAAGTGTTCAAATTTGAATACTTCGATAGAACTGTTTGAGCTACAGCTTTATCACCGAATAGGAGACTGCCGATATTGTAGCTACCTCCAAACCGGATTAACCCATGTAGGGCAAGTCCTGCAATAAGTCCTGCTACCATCAGGTAGCGTAAATTATTAAACTTTTCCATCCGATACTCAAGCGCTCGGTTGGTTTTGTTGTGAGTACTTTCCTGACTTGCAGCTCTCACTGGTACGATCGCAGTTACCTCGGTTGTGATATCTAAAATTTGGTTGTTAGAGGTCAGATTTTCGTTATACATCACTGGTTGTTTAAAAATTATTGATTCCAGAGAAACTTTGTTTTACCTGTATTTGGTGTTATGGGAGGGTTATTGCGCTGTGGCGGTATTTCTAAGAAGCGCTTTCCACCTAGCAGCATAAGTTTTTCAACCAACTGCATTGATACTCCGGTGGTGCTGGCGGCGACAACAAGTTCCTCTCCTTGCGATCGCAACTCAACAAGTTGGTTGAGACGCTTCCAAAGCTTGCTGTCTGTCGTAACCCACTGGTTTTTCAGGGCAACTTGCATCCCTTTGGCGATATGTCTGCTATCAGATAATGCGGTGTAACTGACTTTTGGTTTTACTTCTTCAGGTTTGCTGGGAGTATCGCCAATAATCTCAATTTGGCTGTACTCTGGTGTGCCACTACCCGCTACAATCCGAAAGTGATAGCTTTTCCTTGTTGACCCAGATTCGGTAATCACCGTCATGTGCGCCCCGTAAGAAGCTTGTGGTAAACCGGGGATTTTGACTGTCTCGATGCGGCGAATATGAATTAGTCCAGCACCCGAACTGTTGTTAGAACACTTACCCAAGCCTTCAAGACATCCGTCTACATCAAAAACAAACCTAGATGGGTCATCCAGCCAGATTTTCTTGATGACTTCTCTGGTATTGTAAAACGATATTGATACCCCATGTCCGGGCCAGACCTTAACTGTCTGCAATTGGGCATTTTCCCCTGACACCTGGGACGCTGCAACTTGACGGATAGTATTTGCTAGCACAAGCTGGCTTAGTGTAAATACGGAGGCAATGGTGAGGCACCCGCCAAAGGCGATCGCGCGGAGCGCAGTGCCAGAGGCAATCGCGCAACGGATAATTAAACTAAAGTCGGCTATATATCTGAGTTTCACAGCTTGATTGACCTATCGACTTTGATAGTGATTTTGGTGTCTTTAGGCACATACCAGACATTGGGACGGCGGTTGATTTCGTCAGTGGCACGTTCTGTCCGCTTGCTGACTGTTTCGCCAAGTTTGCCAAAGGCACCTTCAAGAAAAGCAGCTCCCAGGTTGCGGTTGCTATTGCGGCTGCGGGTTCTTGTCCCACCTAAAGGCAAATCTTCTGTGACTTCTTCATCCGGCTGGTTGATAATTTCCCCTACCTTGGCAATACCAGCTATTGTTCCTAAAGTGGCATCATACTTGGCAATTTCAGATCCCTTGTCGTCGTAGGGTCTGGCGGCTAGGGGGGAACCTGCTTCTCCCAGGACTGATATTGTTCCGGGTGATAGGGGATATTCGGTTCCGTCTTTGAGGATGGCCGTGACTTCGGCACGCACGCCTGATGTGCTATCAACCGAAATCATGGCGATAGTTACCTGTGTTCCTGCTGGAATGGCTATTTCGCCAGTATTGCTGTAAAGCGGCTCGTTCAACTGGGCGACAAACCGTAACGTATTTGTCTGCTCCTGGGAACGACCGTTATTGCTGATTTGGGGCATAACGAGCGGAGTTACGAGGGTTGCACTTGCAAACGAACCGACAACTAGATACTGTGGTTGTGTTTCTTGAAGTATCTGTGCTTCTTCTGGCAAGTAGTTATTTGCAAGTCGTTCGACTTGCTGAGTGGGGTTGTTTTCTTTATTACCAGCAAAACTGGATTCTACGGTTTTTTCTTTGCCAAGTTCTGAGCTAGTTTGTGGTTTTTCTACCGAGAAGCTATAAATAACTGGTACGGCTTGATTGTTTTCTTCGTCACCAGTATTGCTATACTCTGGAGTACTGTCGTTTGTGTTTACAGGTTCCCAACGCGGCCGTAGTTCTTCAATTTGACTGGGAGTGTTGGTAACTGTTTCGGTATTCTCGCTGCGGCGGTTACGGCGACGACGGGAGCGACTGGTATTTTGTTCTGCTGGGCGTAATGTTTCTTCAGTTTTAGCTGTAACTTCTTCTGCTGTTGTGCTTGTAGGTTCACTTACAGTGGTACTGGCTAACATATAATCAACCCGACCAACCGAACCCAGACTACGCAGGCGTTCGAGTTCGGCTATTGGGTCTTTGGCGACACTCTGGTTGCTGGCAACTATTTGTTTGGCAAATTTTGGCAGAGGAGCGCTAGGACGCAGGGGTGGTATTGGCTGTGAAGCGACTTCTCTACGTCTTGGTCTAACAGTTTCGGGTGCTTCTTCTCGGTATACACGTCTTCTGGAAGTAGGGGGAGTTTCTTGAGCGACTACCCTTCGTTGTCGAGTAGAACGTGTTTTCTCTTTGTTTTTGGATTGTTCTTCTTCAGCACCTTCCTTTTTCTCTTCTTTGTCTTCTGTCTTGCCTTTACCATTTAGTGCATCAAGTTCTTCCTGTTGCTTGGCAAGGGCAAGCTTGGCATAAACATCCCCATCTTTTTTCTCAGATGCCGCAACTGTGGGAGTGGGGGTAGGGGTTACTTCTGGTTTTTTTGCATTTTTACCACCCCCATTCATCATGCCGTTGAGGACAACAAATATAACTAGGAACCCAGCACCGAATGCACCACCAATAATTCCTAATCTTGACCAGGGGGATGTGACAAAATCGTGTTTAGTTTGTATTAATGCGGGGTCTTCTACTTCAAGTTCATCTTCTTCGGCTACCTCAAATTGTGAACCTTCCAGTTCATCTTCTAAAAGTTTTATATCTTTACTCTCAATTGGTAAAAGACTATCTACGGAAGATAATTCATGCTTATTTGAAGCCTCATTCTGTAGCTGTAACATATTTTGGTATCTAATTACTAATTATTTTCTTTTTTGCCGAGATTATAATCAACAATTTGAGTAATTTCTAAACTTGGCTCTCGTACTAAATAAATTTTTTTATCAAGTTCAGTTGGCTTGGCTGGTAATTTGGGAGTATCGATAGCTTCGACAGTAATTGTTTTGTTAAAGGCGATTCCTTTACCTTGATTTTCATTTCTATCAAAGCTTACAAGCGTGCCGATATAATCAACCTCCCACTTTCCATCCTTGATTTTTCTGGGTTCAGAGATATGGCGGGTGACGAGTGAGACTTGAACTTCACCGTTAAATACACCATTTGGGACAATTTCTGCTAACTTTTTGAGGAAGTTTGCCCGAAAATCTTGATTTTCAGATAGTGCAAATGCAGCTTCCCAGGCTCTAGTCGGAATTCTTTTTCTACTATTTTTTGTTGTTTGAACATCTATTCCTTTATCAGGTTTGGTAACGTTTTCGCCATTCTCTGTTGCTTCGATTATTCCGTTCCAACCGAACATTTTAATCATGCTATCTGAGATAAAGCGTTTGATAGTTTCGTCTTCGCGTTCGTTGGGAGCAGCAAATTTACCAGGTGAAATAGAGCCATCTTGAAGTTGAACAACTGTCATGCCTCTGACATGACGATTTGTACTAGAACTCATACCAATATTTATAATTTGCAATAGGATAGATAAAATAGTTGCTCCTGCTGTTATGGTGATTGCCATTGCAATAGGTGTAGAAGTAGATTGACCATAACTGAGGAGGCGGGCTGGTTGAGATTTAGACTTAGGTTTAAGCATAAATTTCCGATTTAGGGAACTGACCAGTAAATTGATATACTATTAACAATTCAAAATTCAAAATTCAAAATTCAAACATTTTAGACAGTTTCAGACGGGGATTTAAGCCCCAACTGAAACGGGGGCTACGTGTTTTGGTTGGGGTCTTAAACCCTTTATTTGCGATAAAACAAACTGATGTGCTTTTTGCCAAACTATTAAATCTTGAAATGTCTTGGCTGGCTGTCTCATTTATTCTGACTCCTGACTTCTGAATTCTGACTAATTACTTTTTAACTTTAATTTTTGAACTAACAAATTTGGTGGCATTGACAGCAACCGTAGCAGTTGTACTTGCTCCACCAGTAGCGATTCCTGCTGCAATTTCAGATCCAAATGCTACTGTCTTACCTAATCCTGTCCAAACAGCTATTCCACCACCTGCGGCTAATGCAGATGAAAGGATAGGAGAAACCAACCCAACAAAAAGGAGAAATATCATCGGTTGGTTTTGTTCGGAATTAGCAATTAGTTGTCCGCACAAACCAATAATCATGTTGAAGCAAAGTTTTGCCATTCCAACGGTGAAATAACCAGTTAGCCAAGCGAAAATAGGTTTTGCGCCAAAAGGGAGTAGTGAACCGCCTATTGCCAATGGGCCAAGCAGGGCAGTTAAAAGCATCGTGAATTCGATACCCCACTGGTAGGCGTTATTTAGGGCGAGGAGGATGACTGCGACAAATCCAGTGATCATCGAACCGATTGTACTAGTGATAGAATTACCAATCTTTTCGGCAATTTGACCGGGGGAGAGGTCGTTGAGCGCATCTTTGGCATCAGATAAAGCCTGAAGTGGGTTAAACTCCCAACTACCGCTATCGGGAGCTTCTCCTTTGAATAGATCGGGTGCAGAGGTTTTGAGTTCTGCTTCTGCTTGTTGCAAGCAGGTGATTGAATCTTGCGTGTTACCAGGGATCGAGCGACATCTTTCCATTGCTGCCCCTACTTGTTGCTGGAGGGCAATATTGCCGACTGCTCGATTGAATGCTACTTCTAGGTTTGCTCCGGCAGCGGTAAATTCAAGAATGTCACTATTGACAGTATTAATGTATCCTCGTATTGCGAGTGTTCCACTTCTGAGTAAAGTGCCATTGTTAGCTAGTAGCCCGATAACCAGGATGGGCCATATCCAACTAGAGAGGGCTTTCATATCCTCTTGATTTATCCAGTTTTTGCCTAACTCAACCATAAAAAGGGTGAGAGTTGCGATCGCAAAAAACTGACCAACTTTGCACATTGAGCCATACAAGCTACCGTTGAGGGTTTCTTGCCAAAGTTCATTGAAACCTTCAGCTACTAATTGCGCTCCGGCGGCGGCATTTTCTAAAATGTCTTGTCCAAAAAATGGGTCGGTTGCAATTATGAGGTGTTCTAACATAGCACTTGATTAACAGGCGTGAAGGTTTGGTCATCTCTGCAATTGAGATGACCAACTAATTAGGGTGAATTATTGCCCAGCAGTAGTTTTGAGACTACTAAACCCGCTGATTTCGATGTACTGGGCGCTGATACCGTCCATCATCAGGTTTTGACGACGGCGATCGCTTGCCCCTTGCTCGGCAAGTTGACTTAGCATCAGGTTAGTTTGCTGGACATCGTGCCGTGCTTGCAGTCCGTCGGTACGGGATTGCCCCAACATTGAGACAATTTGCGAGTTTTGGGCAGCAATTACCTTAAGAATGTTTTGTGAAGCATCCATTGCCTGTGCAGATTCCGCAAGTTCTTTGGCCTCAGCTACAGTTTGTTCAGTTGCTTCTATTTCATTTTTGGTACGTTCCTGACCGATTTCCCCTAAGACGCTGGCGATCGTGGCGCGGGTGGTTTCTCTCTCCAGTTCGTTAGCTGCACCTACAGCACCTTCAACTGTGTTACTTTCATTCCAGTTACCCTTTCCCTTGAGTTGCTCTTTGAGCTTTTCGGCTGAATTTACTGGGTCTGGCATATCCATACTGCCAGTCTGAATAGCAGTTTTAGCTTCGCTTTTCATCCCACCCCATTCATTAGCTGCTGCGGTGAGTTCGTTTTTGGTTTCCTCAAAATAGTTATTGAATTTGCCTAAAACCTTGAAAAAATCGTCAATTGAAAAAGCATAACTGGGTGCTGTACCGAGTAAAGTAACCAGACCAATGATTGACCCGATTATTGCCCCTTTCTTACTAAACTTGAACTTGTGTTTCATACTTTTTGTGGATAAAATAACCAATGTGGCAATTAAAGTTAAGCCACTTTTTTATGATTTATTGATTCTTCTTTTTCCCAGTCCAGATTATTTGTTAGTTTGCCTTATATAATTTATGCTGACTTTAATTGCTTATTGTTATTGTTATCCAGTAATTGTTGTGCTTCTTGGCTTAACTCATCCCCCCGAAGCATTTGTATGTATACCTCAGAAAATCTCACCATACCCAGCATTGGATTATCGGCATATTTATTGAGGAAGAGAGTGCGTAATTCTTGCTCATTCGGGTTATTTGCTACTGCTGCAAGTAAGCAATAAGCAGGGTAATACCTACAGAAAGTAAGTTTGCCATTATCGTCAAGTAACCACTGTGAGTAAATACTTTCGCGTTTTGGGAAGAATGCTTCAGTACTATTGCGTGAGATAATTTCATAAGGGTATTTAAACCTGCTCACAAATGGGTCAACAGCTGATGTTTGAATCCGACCGATAAGGCGGGTTGTGATATTAGCAAATATTTTGGAGGCAGACTTACTTTGGAAAATACTTTCTGGTTCTTGGGCGGATAAAATTACACGTATACCTGCTTTTGCACCGTTGGCGCAGAGTCTACCAATTAACTCGGCTATGCTGTCAAAACTGAATAAAATCGGCGCTTCATCTAAGAAAAATATTGATACTTTGGATGATAAAGCTCTACGTAATGCTGCGGAATAGGCGCTAAGAGCAAGGACTGCGGCATCAGCTTCACTCCCAAGCGATCGCAGTGCGAATACCAGTAGTCGGGCATCAGTTTTAAAGCTAGATGGATTGGCGATTGATTGTCCAACTCGTGAGTTTAACCAGAACTTTAATCGCAATCTAATTTGGTCAAGGGCATCGAGAATTTCTTTACTATTATTGGTGATGGAATCGAGTTTGATAAACCCAGGCGAACAATAATTATAAAAATCCTTAAGTGTTGGAATATCTGCCCATTCACTTGTTCCTAATCCATTTTCTAGTGCAAGTTTATATCGAAGTTTGATATCATCATCGTTGTAAAAAGTTTCAATTGTGATTGTAATGATACTCTCGATATTTGATATCATTGTGGCACTTATCCCTACAGGGTTTGTCCCAAGTACCATTATCATTAATGTTGATTTCAGGAATTCCTTAAAATCGGTCATCCTCTCCTTAATAAGTTCAGGCTCATACCCCCTTAAATCAGGTAATTCAAATAGGTTGTTCGATTCTTTACTAATATCGAAATATGCCCCTTCTTCTCCCATAAATTTGGTATAGTCGGTAAACGTACTAGTACCATCGGGTTTGGGATAATCAAGTGCAATTACGGGAATGTCTTGAGCTAAGGCAGGTGTTAATAGACCTGCTACTAAGACAGATTTACCAGCACGGGTAGTACCAAAAATAGCGAGATTTTTGTGCTGCTTGTACAAGTCGAGATGTACTGGAGTTCCTCCCTCTTCAGCAATTAGCTCAAACCCGGATTTATCTCCCGTAGCCGTTCTAACTATCGGCATGAGTCCGGGAACTTCTGATGAGAAATAGGGGAGGCGACGGTTAAAGGGTCTTGTAAGTAGGTTTTCCCAGACTACAGGTACACATTGTAACCATGTCTTCCAAGCATACTCGATTTCTCTATCAACTACGGCAGGACGCAAGAAGCAGCTAGAAAGGTATTGGCAAGCTTCATCGAGTTTTTGACGACTGTGACGATGAACACAAAAAACAACGGCAGTATGGATGGGTAGACTGCCTCTGAGGATAGTTTCTTGTGCCTTAACTGCCTCCTCAATGTTCATATTGGCTTTTACGTCAATTGATCCCTTCTCAGAAGACATCGCGCTGGAGGTAATTGACTGTTTGGTAATCCGTTGAAGGGCAGTTTTGGCTAGTCCCTGGTTAGCTTTAGATAGCTGGCAGATAATCTCAGTATCAGAGATTTTTTCTTTGGATATTACCTCCCAAAGGTATCGAAGCTGGGCGTATTCGTCTACCCACCCTTGGGGCTTTTCGCTAAATTGTAAGACACCAATATACTTGTCTTGTAGTCTTACCCAGCTGCGATCGAGAAACGGGACAGATTTTTCGTTCTCCAGCATCAGGTGGCGAATATGGAAATCGCTGCTTTGAACTTCTCGAAGTCCTTCTTCATCTAATATGAGGGGATTGGGAACTTTGGGTGCGTCGCTACGGTTAAATTGACTCCAAAGAATTGACCATACTTCCTCACTTGTGACTGCTCGTACTGAAAGCCCCATCGAGTTTGTAAAAAGTTGTTCCCACCGTTGAAACCCAGAGGTAAAACTATCCCGTAAGATTGTTTCGATTCGTTCTTGCCGCACACCGTGAATTTGGCCAGTAAATTGGAACCAGGCATTTTGTAATTGTTTGATAGTTTTTTCAATTGCATCATTTGAGCGACTGTCTTCAGAAGCCAGGACACTATAGGTACACCAGAAACGTAAGAACTTGTTTTTACGGGTTCCTGCTTCGGTAAGTTCTCTCGCTCGCAGACGTTCCGATCGCACTAATAAAGTTAATTGCTCTAGGTCGCATTTATCCTCTATCTTTTTTAGTTCCTGCTGCCGGAGAAAATCATCAGTGAACGAACCAAGATGAATTGTTAAGGTTTCGCGTTCGGGAAGTTCTTTGAGTCCGCCCTCAATATTTTCAAAAATGGGGAGAATCTGTTCTTCTGGTAAAGATGTGTGAATTCCTTGTACGTCAAAGCAGAACTTGATTTGAATATCTTCTTTTTTCTGGAGAATAAGTGCGCCGATATCTCTACGACCAGCAAGCGAGATACTTGCAATCCCGGCTAAATGGGTAATATCCTCAAACGGTGTCAGGTTTTTGACAACACCTAATTGTTCGGTATCGAGAGATTTTTTACCAATTTTGTGCTTTATTTTCGTTGAGGCGGTCGAACTCATAGCCTGTAGTTTCGTTCGGTGATATTTCTTAATGAGAAGTCAGAACTCAGAATTCAGAACAAGAAAGTGGGGATTTAAACCCGTTTATTCATTTACCAGTCACACAGAATTCAGAACTGAATTCTGGCTCATGACTCCTGAATTCTTTTTTACCAGAAGCTTTATCTGCGTTTTTTCAGCTGGCGCTTCTTCTTGGGTTGAGGTTGTAAAGGATTAACGAGAGAGACAAAAGGTTTATAGCCACGGGTGATGCGGGGTGTGCCGACAAACTTACCGAAAAAGGCTTTGTTGGAACTTACTGTCCACCAGGTTGCCCATCCCCAGGCGGTTACAATTCCGGTTGCAAGCCAAGAAGCTTGCATAAAACCCTTGACTACCATGTAGGAGATGAGAGCGATCGCACTCCAGGGAACAATTTGGTCGGCGGGGAATGGCCCGAGGCGTGGCTGGTCTCCTAATACGCGGTTGACAGTACGAAATTCCCGTTCTCTGCCCATTATTACGAAAAACAAAAGTCAGTTTTTGAAATTTTGATGAGTGGCACTTGTGGAATAGTGCCACTCGTGGTGGCTTTTTTGACGAGTGGCTCCTCAGCCTGTTACCAGCCCTGCAAGCAAATCTCCAACTACAACTGTGAGGGCAACGATAATTGGTGTACGGGCGATTGTTTGCCAATCCTCGTCGTTTCTGGCTGATTGAACGACCCGGATCAGACCAATACCAAGGTAAATTAAGAACAGACCGCGCAGTACTGCAAATACGTATTTAATGATGTCTGCGTCAACACCTGTAAAATACTCTGTGAAAAAGTCCTCTGCGTTTTGCATGAACTGGGCGTTTGCAGGTGCAGCGGCCATATCCAACATAAATACTACACCTACCAAGCAGAACAAGACGGTATAGATATTGATGCCATACTTGCGCTGCATACGCTCGAAGTTGGAAAGTAGCAAGTTTGCTTCCTTGGGTAGTAACGCTACAATGCCAGTTCCAAAAGCCAGCGATGCCATTACCATGTGATGAATGGAGATATCTGCAATCATCAAGCCAGTACCAACTGCCATTAGTCCGGCGATGCTGGCGTTTTCTTTCCAGTTGCGACGGCGACGGGTGGGAGCGGGGTATCCGTATTCTTCGTAAGAAGGAACGCGATCGTTGCTAAAATTAGATTCGTAGTCTGTTCTCATAAAAAAAGTAGATGATTTCGGAAATTACTGGATGAAACTTTGTAGGGGTAATTACGACTGAATTACTGCTT
This sequence comes from Komarekiella atlantica HA4396-MV6, assembly GCA_019359395.1. GTDB lineage: Bacteria > Cyanobacteriota > Cyanobacteriia > Cyanobacteriales > Nostocaceae > Komarekiella > Komarekiella atlantica. Next base: position 141,050 of record JAHHHK010000008.1, on the reverse strand, counting down.
TATTCCGTTGGCGGAGTCTGCCCCTAGTACATAGTTTGGATTGGAGTAAATCTCTGCTCCAACTTCTCGCTTGTGAACCTATTTTATAAGGATAATATCCGTAAAAGCATCTAAGAATTTTCCATTTTTAAACACTATGTTTTTCAGTAAATCATTAGTAAAAAATTAGAAAAATTGGATTGACAAATTCCAATTTTTAAATCAGTGGTTTATTTCATAATGTTTGACCCCCGATATAGTCTATATCGGGGGTCAGTAATTGATATATGAGGTAGTGTAATTACGGTGGTTTACCGTTAATTTACCGAGTGAAATAAATTGTCCGTCAACTAATTCTGCGTTTGATTTGGGTTGAAGTCGAGATGGAGCTTCTTGCCTACTTTGAGGTTGAGGGTTTTGGTACTGTTAGCAGGTAGTTCGATAACTTGGTTAACAGGATAGATGGAATCGTACTTAGGACAGGTTTTTGTTTTGCAGGGAGGAGCCGCCTCTACGATTGATTTAATAACTCCGTCTTGGAGAAATATCATATCTAGAGGAATATACGTATCCTGCATCCAAAGTTTAACTTTTTCAGGTTTGTTGAGGACAAATAGCATTCCGTGATTTTCGGGAATCGAGTCACGAAATTTGAGTCCGTGGGCATATTCTTTTCTATCGTCTGCTAGTTCGAGTTGAACTATTTGATTATTACTGGTAAAGGTTGCACCAATAGGTAGATACTGGGGCTGGCGAGTCCAAAAGTATAGTGGTAGGGGTGAGAGGGCAGCAGTAAAACCGGCAATTGGGCCAGCAATATTGAGAATTCTGAAAAATAGGCTTTTTTTGGGATTTTGTGTTTGTTTAGTTTGAATGTTGGTTTGAGCGGTTTGTCTTGTAACTTCCATAATCTTAGATAAATAAAGTAGTAGAGTGGTTAGAAATGGCAGGCATTATGAACTTTTGAAATGTTTTGGTTACATTTGCTTTCGTTCAAACATGATGAAACTTTGAATTGATTTATGATGTGTGCTAGCTGAAAATATCAATGTTGCCAACAGCAAACTTGCTTTCGTCGAGGGGACTACTAGGTAAAGCTTGTTGGTCAGCTTTGTTACGCATCGACTCGACTTTATCGGCTTCGCGGATAGCAAGCGGGTTAATCTGGCGGCGTTCTTCTAGCAATGCTTCGATTGTTAGTTCGAGTGCGGGGAGTTTGCTTGATGCGTAGGTATCTTCTATTACTGTTTCGCAGAATATGGTACTAGCGGCGCGTTCTACAATTGTCTGGATTTCTGCACCTACACACCGATTGGTGGCTTTAAGAATTCTGCGCCACTGTTCCTCGCTCCAGGGGTCGCCGCCATTGCGAAAACGTTCGTCAAATCGGGCAGCGTGCAGTTTGAAGATACTATATCTTTCCCCATTATTGGGCAGGTCTACCTTAAATAAATAGTCAAACCGTCCGGCACGGGTGAGTTCGGGTGGCAGCCATTCCATTCGGTTGACTGAGGCGATGACCAATACATCTGACGTGCGCTCTTGCATCCATGTCAACAGTTGGCCAGCAAGCCGTTTGGCGAGGTCATCATCCCCGGCGAAGCCTTTATCAAAGTCGTCGAAGTACAAAATTACTTGACTGAGCCTATCTGCCAGCCGCAACAAGCGTTTGAGTTTCATTTCTGCTTGGTTGCCAAAACTTCTAAAGTTGCCCCAATCGACCATGATAAGGGGAATACCCATATTCTGGGAACAGGCTTTTGCTGAGTGTGATTTTCCTGTCCCCGGTGGCCCCACAAGCATAATCCCTTTGGGTACGCGCAGATTATATTGTTTGGCACGCGGGGTAAGCAATCGCTTGAACTTTTTGAATGACTGCTGCATGAGTTCCAACCCGCCAAGTTGGACTTTTGGCGGAGGTAAGAATTCAATGTCATACAAGCGGTTGATCTGTTGAATTTTTTTTGCTAGTAGAAGCTTGGCTATCTCACTGGAATCGCCTAAATCATGATTTTGACTAATATCGTTTAGGCAATACATAACATCAGAAATATACAAACCAGCACCAGTGTTAGCAATTTCTAAATAGTCTTGATCCGTATATGTGAAAGAAAATTTTTTGCTTTTAATTAAACTGTCAATAATTTCTTGTGCATCTGGTAGTTCTTGACTCCATAGGGGAATTTCTGCCGCTATTTCGCTTGCTATCTCAGCGTTGGCTCCTAGTAATAAAGTAGTTTTGTCTTTATCTTTGGTATGAAATTTGAGGTTAACTAGCGACGACTTAATCCATTCTGATATAATAGAATCGGTTTCTTTATGTGTATTTTCTTTTATCCAAGGGAAGATATTCTCAACGATTAATACTCCAGTGCCAGAATAAACCTTCCAGAAATTGAGTACTTGAAAATAGTCTTCTTTATTTTGTTTTATCGAAGGTTTATAGTCGTCAAACTCTCGAAGAACGAGATTTTCTTCGGCGCTGACGGCTAGTTCTTTAATACTGTCCTCGCTGAGATTCCATATATAGGCTTTTTTGCCTGCTTGCTGACAGTAAGTAGTGATTCGGGTGAGGAGGCGGTGACGTTCTTGGAGGGGGGATTCGCAGGCGATGATTGGATAGTTGTCCGCAAGAAGGTCTTCTAGATAGTCAAAGCTAGACTTCATCTTAGTTGCTTGTAGCGTACTCAGAAGTAATCTTATCCAGAAGGGATGCTGTACGAGAACTGATAATTTTCTAATTCTTGCGTCCAAAAATTAGAAAAAAGTTGGTTGATTTTCAGTATTTTGTTGATTGTGTAATGGCGTTGTGAATTTAGATAATTGCAGTATGAAGAGTTAGTGCAAGTATGGCAAAGACACCAGAATATCCAATTGTTGTTATCCCAGAGTTAGTTAAAGAAAAAAAACAGTTTACCCCTTTAGTTTTTCCTTCTGGACAGGGAGATGCACCAATCGGGGCAAGTGAGGGGCTGTTTGAAAATGTTCTCAAACACTATTTTGGTGAAATTGTTTCTCCCCAGCAGGTGATGCTTCCACCAGGGCATCGACTACCTTTTACGGCTGATTTTCTTATTATTGAACCCAATACTGGCTTACACATAGATTTGGAGGTCGATGAGCCAATTTCGTTTGCAACTTTTAAGCCTACCCACTGTATCGGCGAGGATGATTACCGAAACAAGTGTTTTGTCGATGCCAACTGGCTAGTCATCCGGTTTGCAGAGGAACAAGTCTCGTCTCAGCCAGAACGCTGCGCTCGATTTATTGCTGGTGCGATCGCCCAACTAACGGGTAATGATACTTATCGCCAGAAGCTAGTTCATGTAGAGAAAGTTACTCCTATGCGTCAGTGGTCTGCACGTCAAGCTTCCAAATTAAAGAAGAGTGATTACCGCCAAGGCTATCTTGTCCAAAGGAAGAACTAAGGATGTGAAAAAGTATTTCGAGACAATTTGATCAGAGCCATTAGCGTTCTTCAGTTTTGAAATTTATCGGTGAGGGTTTTGTTTTGAGATTTTTGGTGGGGCGATCGCAAAGATCATCAAGTTGAGTTGTTATGCTAGGCAGCAAAAACAATTCAATGTCAGTTCAACTCGCCGCAGATAGCCTCGAATGCTTACAAATAAGCTCTCGGCGGTCGGGTGCATTGGGGTTGTTGGGCTGCTGACTACTGTAGTTATTTATCCTCTTTGCAAAACCAGATAATTGCTTCCACTTTCAGTAATTTCATAATCATGATAAAGCGAATTTAGAAGATCAATTCCGCCAAATGTAACACCCAGCGTTATCAATGCTGCTGCTGCTACGAAACCAATTTTGCCTATGATAACGGTTGCAGCAACTGCGGCTACTGTTCCACCACCAAAACGAATAGTACCTTTAACCACCGGGATTGCAACGTCTCCTGGCTCAGGTGGATGTGCGGCAACTATTGCCGCACCTATTACAACCACCAGACCTGTAGCTATTGATGTCCAAGTTTTAAGCTTAAGCGCCTTGATGCTTTTGACTTTGTTTATCAAATCAGAATTTTCAATTCTTATAGTGGAATCCTTGTTGGAAAGAGCGCTTTTTAGCTGCTTTTCAGTTTTGCAAACAGTGACGTTTCCCATGATATTCTCCTTAAATGAGTACAATTAAGATCTGGATAAAGACTTAAAACATTAATCTTCCATTCGTTGATAATCATCTTGAGCATTCAGCAGCCTGGCTATGTCTTTAATAATGTGATCAACTAACTCGTAATGTTCAATATTAGAAGCAATTAATAAAGCCTCCCGAAGGCATTTATCAGCTTGTAAATACTTCTGTTGAATTGTTAAAACTGAGCTTAAATTTTGAAGCAGTATAATCTTCCTCTCATGAAATCCAATTCGATTAGCAAGCGCAAGACCTTTTTTATAATGGTATTCTGCCTGCTTGTAGTCACCTTTTCGCTTAGCTATTTCTCCCATCCCTTGCCGTACATAAGTAGCAAAATCGTAATGCTTAAGTTTGCGAACTATAGTTATACTCTTTCGATAATATTCTTTTGCATCTTCAACATTCCCTGAAATAGCTGATACCCATCCTAAATTAATTAAGATCCCACAAATAACTTGTTCATCTCTATTTTTTTCTGCTGATACTAATCCATCGTCAAAGTATCCCTTTGCTTCAAGATATTTTTTGGAGTTGAGCAATAGTGAGCCTATAGTTCTACATACAATACTTACTGCTTCATCGTTTCCATTTAGTTTGGCAAGTATTAAAGCCTCTTTGTAAAGCCTTTCTGCTTCTCCATCATCTCCCTGTATCTCTTCTAGCACCCCTAAATTTAATTTAGAATAAATAATTGTTTCACTATCGTTGCATTTTTCAGATAGATCTATTGCTCTTTGTAAATCCTCTTTTGATCTACTATATTTCCCAAGTCGGTGTCTGACTCTGCCCAAGTTTAGAAGAATTTGCGTTAGGTTGCACTCTTGATCCAGATTCCCAAACTGTTCTTTGATTTCATTTAAAATGTTTTCTGCTTTTTCATACAGACCTCTAGCTTCTAAAAACGGATAAAATGCCTTCATTTGTCTTATAGAAATAAAGTGCATTTTTTTCTGATTTGCAGCCTCAAGCGACGCGACTATGTTGATATATTCTTGATCGATCAAGTCGTAATTTCTTTTATTACTTTCAACATGTTCAGCGTAGAAAACAGCCATCCTCTCATAAACAGATTGATCGATTAATTTTTCTCGTGAATAATCAGAAATTGTTTGGTGCAGCCTGTAGCGTCCTGATTCATCACTCTCCAGCAACCCGGAATCATATAACTTATACAACGAAACATCAGGAGTTAGGCTTACTGCTAAAGCTGCTTCCTCTGAGAAGGAGTTCGGCTTGGGTGGAAAAATTGATAATGCACAGAAAGCTACTTTTGCTTCATCATCTAGTGCTTCATAACTGATCTCAATAACTGCAAGTAAGGACAATGGTGTACCTGCTCGTAAGCTAGGATTAGTACCTGGCGATACTTGAGGTTGCTCTAGTCTCAATCGCATCTCAGTTTTCTGTAAATTTTTAAGTGCTTTTTCTATCCGATTAGGAGAACGGCTATCAGACTCTTTTTGTAAATATCTTCCCATTAAGATTAGTGCAAGTGGCAAATAACCAACCGCTTTTGCTAGTAGTTTTGCTTTCTCTTGATAGGTTTCTACTATTCGTCCTGATATTTGTCTCAGCAACTCTAAGCTTGAATCTTCACTCAGTTCGTTTATTTCTTTAACGCTTTTTCCTGCAAAATCTAATGCAATCAGGGAAGAACGAGTCGTAATAATATAAGTACAGTTTGTAGAACCAAGTTTGAGAGCTAATGCAGTTTCAGATTCCCAAGCGTCGTCAATTACTAACAGGAATGGGTTATTATCAACATTGATTCTTTCTTGAATTCTCTGCTTTAGTATTTCAATAGTCTTTTCCCTGGTTGTAATACCAGCCAGTTCATTTCTATTGGGTTGCGAAATTCCTAGTGCTGTAATCCATTCAAGCAAGATAGCCATTGCATCGGCATCACGACCTAGTTTTGCCCAAAGTACACCACCATTAAAGTACCGCTGCACATCAGGCTCGTAAGCTAACTCCAAAAGTAACGCTGTTTTCCCGACACCGGGTAGACCTTTCAGAGCTATGCTGTTGCCACTGAAGAGTTCTGCTTTAAGGGAACGTAAAAAATCGGTGCGACCAACAAGCTTGTAAGGCGGCTTTTGTGGAGGGTTGAAAGCTTTTGTGGATTGTTCTTTTGTTTGCTTTTGGACACGAACGATCGCAGGCTCTGGATTAATGTCATGCTGCGTCAACAAGCTGCACCATAGCTTATCGCTATAAATTGTCCACAGTGGAGACGCTTCGAGCGATGCAGGACGTTTCGGATTCTGATGCTGTCGTTGCACCGCGATTACCAGCCCATGACAGACGATTGCCGCTCCTGAATTGCCTTTCCAATCAGACTCCGATTCAGACAAAGCTTCGGATGGGACTCTCAAAGCTTCTAGTACCAATAAGTCATCCGGTGAGGTATCCGACAGATAGATAGTACCTTTAACATGTCGCCCTCCGACTGTTGCCCCTTCTTCGCTTTGTGTCCACCCCCATCGTGGATAGCCGTACATGTCGAACTCAAGCGTTTCTCCCATTATGGATTCCGGCAATCGGCCAAATACGACTGCTGCACAGGGGGCAATGATTTCAGGCAGTTCAATCAAAGCGATATCTGATTGTGAAGCTTTCCAAACGACTTTGGCTTCCACTTCGTCAAAACTCAGACTTGTCCTAACGCGACAGGTAGATCCCACTTCAGCAAGGAGATGGGCAGCAGTCAGTACAAGTCTGCCTCCAATGCGATAAGCAGAGCCAAACTTAGGATATCTTATCTCCAATGCACGTAGGGTTGGTTCAAACTGCCTAATCATACGCAATCACACTCACCCCCTACTTTGGAACCTCGTCACTGCCTGTTAACACAGGTTTTCCATCTCGTCTAAGAGGTTTGAGAGGAATAGTTACTTTGTGAATGGACTTGTCTTTTGTGCCACTGCTTCCACCTAGTCCAACTACCCAGAACTTGATTCCGCCCTTCACATCTGCACTGCGTTCTACTTCGACATGAAACTCCACTGTCACCTCTCCGACTTCAAAGCGCAGTCTTTCGTCTTGAGAGGCAACGATGGATGCTATTATTTCCCGCCGCAATGCCGCAATTGTTTCTTCCAATCCAATTCGCCCCACATCGTCAGTCATATAAGCCACCTTTTTCCTTAGCTCTATTTTATACTGCGATAGAATGGATTACTATCAGTTTATATTTTTATTATGCTGACTGTTTAATTTGGCTTAAGGCTATTAACATTTCTTCTCGGTTGAGATGTCGTTTCTTGCCTGTTTTGGTTTCTTGGATAGCGTAACTCCATTTTATTCCAACTTGTGAGCATTTCTTTCTTAACTGTTGAACAGTCATCTGTTTGGTTGTAGATACTTGATGTTTGTTTTTGGTAGATATCCGAATTTTGGATTTTTCAGTTAAGGTTTCGGTTTGAATTACAGTGGGTTTTATAGATGTAGTGCAGTTGCAGTGTTTTTCAAAAGCGATAGATATCTCTAGCAAGAATTGAAAAATAAAGAAAGTAGAAAATCCGTAAATAATCACGTAGAGAAGCCCTGTTAGCATATACTGTGTTAATTCCATTGTTGTAACTCCTGTTGATATAACTAGTAACTGGCTATTTATGAAGAGATATGCCAGCTTTCTATTTATATTAAGCGTGAGCTTGTGTGATATTAAAAATACTTTTTTACAAAATTACTCTGTCAGCTTTGATGTTATCCCAAAACCAGAGATATTAAATATTATTGAATGACATAATTATTTAATTGGTGCTTATTTATCGGAAGTGTTAATAAATTTTCTATTAATTAAAAGCTCAAAAATAAGTTATATTTTAATACTTACTGTCTCCAAATGATACTGAAACAGTGATGAAATAACTCTTGGGCTTGGTTTGGTTGGATGAAAATGTTATTTTATATATATTTAATAACTGTTTTGATATTATCTACTAACTGTACTACCATACTCCAAATAGCTTTCCAGCCAAATATTATCCCCCAAAAGCCGCTAACAAATAGACCAAATACTGACTTGAGGAAGATAACTCCCCTGTAATTTATCTCGATATTTGATTCGGCTTTGGCATAGATAAAATCGTCCACTATTTGATTTTTCAATTTCCTCATTTTTCGTTCTTCTTCTCTATCCCTTCTTTCTTCTTGTACCTTCCAGCCCCAAGGGGTAAATCCTAAAATAATCGAAATTGGAAGATAGAATGGCCAGCTATATATGTAGCCAAGGGAAGCATAGATGATAAAAAAGGTTAGCCCTAAACCAGTGCGCCAGACTAAACACCAGAGGATAAACAAACTGTCGATAATAGCGTTACGGATAACTATACTTCGGTTCTTGTGATATGACATTTGAAGGTTGCTTCCAAGGGCTAATATTTAACTTTTTATTGATGGTGATTGCATACCTTCAGATTAAGCTTAAACTAAGGGTAGTTTGATTACTAGTTGAAAATTAGAAACTACCTAATCAAATGCAATTACCTATTGAGCCATACTAAATAAGGTTAAATATACCAACCTATCGTAACGATGTTTGTACCTAGTCCGACATAGTTACTGTTGCTAACATTGATATTTCCTATTTCATCGATTATATCTTCAATGATTTTAAATCTAGGCAAAGTTTTGATGATTTTTTGAAGAAGTTTAAAATTAAGCTATATAGGAATCAGGTTTGATTTCTAAAATTATTTGTGTATGCAGGGAACAGGGAACACTTCGGCAAGCTCAGTGCATCGCAGGAAAGAAGCCTCTTGAAGTTGTGCCTATCTTGGCAAAAATCAAATACTAGTCCTATAGTTTTTAGAAAAAATAAAAATGATTAAGATTTGACCCTTAACCATTTGATGATATATTCGGAAATGGGATATAGCTATGTTTGATTTACATGGTTGAGGCGTATGCCATTAGTTGTGGTTTTTCTTATTGCGCGTTTTACTACCTGATTGCACCTTAAACCGTACCTGTTTACCGATAGTTACCTCAGCAACATTGCTAATATCTTTACCAGATTTATAGGCTTCAAGAATTGCCTTATTATTAGCTTGGTACTTAATAACTCTAAATTCATCAGGAAAATCTTCATCATCTACTTCTACTAGTAAGTTAGCCACTTTGGGTGGATTATCCCTGATTTCAATTACCCTTTCCTTACCGATGTTTTTGTCATTGATTAATCCAATCTCGTGTAGGTGGATGAGGGTGCGCTTGATTTGTTCAAGTTGAGTTTTACGACGTGAGATTACCTGGTCGTGGAGTTCGGCTACTCGCGCTTTTCTTTCCTCCCAAGTTTCAAGGTCAAGATTTAACTGGTCAACTACCCAGGCGATCGCATCGATTTTGGTTTCGATACCATCCTGAATAGTCATAAGTTCTTGTACGAGTTGTTCTACATTACCCTGTTCGCCTAACTCGCCTGCTTCTTCTATCTGTGACCAAAGTTTAGCAGCATCTAGGCTTAATTCTTTGAGAGTGAGTTGGTTGATTTCACGTTCAATTGCTGAAGTCATAATTTACTTTTGATATAAAAAACAACTAGCAGTTAGTTGCTACTAGTTGTTGACTAAGAAGAGTTGATGCTTGAAGGGAGATTGAATTTAGTATCTGTACTGCAAGTGATAGTAGTCTGATTTTTCTTGTGCTAATTCTGCTTCGTAGTCGTAGTAATCTGCTTCGCTTATGAAGGTGCTTGTTTGTTGAATTTGCTGTGCAAACTTTACTAATTTTTGGTTAGTTTTTGGGTTAGAACTCGTAGTAGTTTTCATGTCTATACAACTTCAATTTTTCAACGAAGTTGTTGCGTCAGCAAATGTTGTGATGTTGACTTAGAAAGATAATATTTATCTTTTACCTTTATGATAACTATCTACTATTGATTTGTCTTAAACTACTAGTTTTTCTACCACAAAGATAGTTGTCCTGGTGATATGTTTCCCCGTCTGCGCGTATGGAACAGCATATGACAGCTGCTGCATAAAGCCGCGAGATTTTCTGCTCGGTTGTCCTCGGGCGTATAATTTCGGTGGTGAACCACTAACGTTTTAATGCTGCGTTCTCTACGATTTAATCCATCTCTTTTATCAGTTGGACGTAAGCATTGCATACCGCAGCGCGTGCATTTCCAGTCTGATTTTGATTTGACCTCAAGTGCGATAGTATCCCAGTTTGAAGAATAGCGACTGCGGTTTTTACCAGTCATAAATCAGTTATTTTTAGGTTGCAGAAAACTAATTTTGATTTAATTTGACGCGATATTATTGTGATTATATTTACGCAGAAAGTTTTCCGGAAAAATTCACCTGTGACATAACTTGTGTGCGTATTGAATTAGCAGCCTTCTCTGCAATTTCTTCTCTATCAGAATCAGTAAGAACTACTGCAAGTAGCGATTTGAGAGCTTCGCGGTTAGATATAAACTCCTCACCGTATAAATCATCTTGCAACAAAGTAGCTTCCAAGTGAGGTATTAACTCAGGCGTAGGAGATAGCAACCGCTCTTTAATGCGTGTCCTTGCAGTCTCTGTTGCAGAAGTTGTACCTATACCTAAATCCCATGTTTCAATTATTAGCCTGACTTCGCGGTTGAGAGATACACGCAGCGTTGATAGGCGACCAAATAAAGGAAGGTTGAGCATTAAAGGTGGTAATGCATTACCCCAATCCAAACCAGCGCCAATAGTGCAATTTGCTTCATCTTCGATGCAAACAGCCTCTTCGAGCCATCCTTCACCAAAAAGTAAATCTATAGCTTCTTGGGTTGTTATTGACTCGTTTGCCTCAGAATTATCCTTTTGCTGTTGATGATTCATAAATTTTTACCTGGATCAGCCCTTATCTTGGTCTCAATACACCATACTCAAAGTAGACTAAATTTTCATATTCTTCTTCCGAACCGCAGTTCAACATATTTTGTTTTTCATAAAATCCTTCAGACCTTGGTAAGGAATGCAACCCAATTCTACCTTCATACCCAAGCTCAACACTTCTAATTCTTGCGAAATTTAATAGTGCTTGACCAACACCTTTGAATTGAGGTGGGCGTTGAATCTCGATTCGGTTAGTGGGGGCAGTGGCAATACCATCAACATAAACTAGCCTCTTACCAATATTCAATCGGGAACCGTGCATTTGCGTTTCTATTATCATTAATCCTTGAGTTTTGTTTTCGCACTCAACTGCGTAACCTTCAAGATTTTCTTGATTGTCAATATATCTTAATTTGAATATCCAGTCCCAGTATTTATCTTCTTGACTAAATAACCTTAAGTTTTCTACCCAATAGTTGACATAATCATCAACATGTCTTTGGACTAAATCTACCAAATAGGCTTCAACAGATGTATTATCAACACCCCTTTTTAACTCGATTTTTCGCTGCACCTAAAGCTCCTAATTGTCAACTGATTATTAAAGCTTGTGACTGCTATTTGACTGGTAGATAAAAGAGTAAATGTGAATGCGTATATCAATAGCTTTATGCCAACCAGCAAGCACAGCATCATCTGAAATGTCTCCAATAACTACCAAACCATCTTCTTTATCCATATAGTAAGGTAAAGGTTCAGCGCTCAACCAACCATAAGCAATGGCTTCTTGGTCTCGCTCAACAATTGAAAAAACTTCTAAACTTTGCTCGTACCTTGAATAGTAGTAAGGTAAATAGCAGGCTGGATACTCTCTTAGAGATTCACGATTAACTGTGTATGATTGCCAACGCAGTCGCTCCCCATTGATTTCCTTTGGATTAGCTTCTAGCCAATCATAAAGCTTTTTAGCTTGCCGCAATGCGTGGTCTTTGCCTTCAAAAACGACGTTGGGAAGAAAAATATCGCCGTCAAAATGCACCGCAACGTCAAATAAATCTTCATCTTCATCTTCTGCTTCTATTACCTCAATGATTCCAGCTTTATATAGTTCGGTCATTTCCCTACATTGGTAGCTCTACCCCTACATGGTTAAAATTTTAGCTTTCAGTTAGTTACAGAATAATCAGAACACTCTGTTGGTTCTAGCCCACCTATGAAACTAATCAACGAAAAGGGACACTAGAATTTCAACCAAATTATGAGGTGATGTCTTAAGTTCACTTCTTAAACTGGGACAATCTCTTTCGGATAGTGTGCTTATGTATCGGCACTAGGGAGTAATGAGTGCTGAGTAATGAGTATACGGACAGCGAGGGGAAGTGCGTCAACGCGCCGGGTCTAAATAGCAAGTGCGATGGCGTAACCGCCCGCTGGAAGCGATCGCCTCCGTTGCAGATTGTGTCTAAATGTAACTAACTCTTTAAAATATGGGCATAATTTATACTCAGTAAATTATAGCTTTGCGCCAAACCTTTTACAATCAATATGTCGATATCAAAAATGATATCAAATGCCTGAGCAAAAGTCCCCACCAAGCGAGATGATTCGTGTGCCCGTTCCACTAATTAAGGTGGTTCGGCGACTATCAAAACTACACAGGCAAGGGCATACAATTGCCTTGCTGCAAGCCTTAGAGGAATTACTAATAAAATTTGATATCAATAATGATATCGATGTAACGGTAGGCAGTAAATCAGTCAAACAGCTAGAGAAAAAGCTGGAGAAACTGGAATTCCATCTTGCCGATCAAGGCTCCTTGGTGGAAACAAAACTTGAAGCTATCACCAAAAAGCTGGAGCTAATCGAACGGGCAATCGCCTCTGGGAGATTGGGCAACAACAAACCGCGAAGACAAGTGCACCCATACCAACAAACACAAGTTGAATTACAACCCAGGACAAATGAAAGTCTTGCTCCAAGACTCGGTGTTAGCCCCCAAAGCCTGATTGCTGAAAGAGAAAAACTCAGCGCCAAAGAATTTTTGAGTTGGTCACGTAACCGCGACCCAATGAGCGTGGGTTGGGAATGGAATGCTCTTGACGAACTGTATCATCCGCTCAGGTGACGCAAGCGTTCACATTTCTGGGGTAGTGGCGCGATGGGCTACGTGGCGATCGCCATTTCTAATTGGGGCATGTCTCACAAAGCCTCAGCGATATCGTTTGAGGTTAAGAGAGCTAGCTTCATCTTCACCCACATGTAAATAGTTGTCTATCGTGATTTTCCCTGACGAGTGTCCCAGCGTTTTGGTGATGATGTGAATAGGCGTGTTTTTAGCAGCATGGGTGGCGTGACTGTGCCGCAACCAGTGTGGGGAGGGAATGCGACTTAACCCTGCTACTTCGGCAATGGATTTGATGATGCGGCGGATGTGGCGATCGCAAATGGGTTCACCCGTTTTTTGGCTTGTGAAAAGCGGCTCGGTTTTGTCTTTAGTATGTTGTCGATTAGCCAAAAGGTATTGGTAAAGTTCTGTTGGTATGGGAACATCGCGCTCCTTGTCTCCTTTGCCTACCACTTTGATATAAGGTAGCCCGGATTGATTTGAATGCATGGTAGCCCAGGTTAAACCACTCTCACCTACCCGAATAGCACCGTAGTAAAAAAGCTCCAGAATTAGTTGGTTGCGTAGCGCTTGTATCTTTTTGTGAGGAGTGGGGGCTTGTTCTACAACTTGTGCAGCTGCGTCAAATAGCATTTCAATCTCAGTCTCAGTCAGGGTGCGCTCCTTAATCTTTTTGCGCTCCGGAGGTACTTTCAACAACATTGCAGGGTTGGCCCGCAAGTAGCCTACATCGCAAGCGTAGCGTAGAAAGCTTTTAAGGGAAGCAAGGCGACGGCGGACAGAAGCACGAGCAATTTCCCCTGTTTTCTCTTTCTTAAGTAGGTGAGCTTTGTAATTGTCCACATCTTCTTTGGTGGTCGCGTGCAGGTTTAAATTGTCTAAGTCTGGATAGTCAATGCCTAGTCGCCACTGGACAAAGTGCATCACGTCATTTCGGTATGCCCGCACAGTTTGCTCTGACTCCCTACTTGTGAGCCAACTAGAAAACAATTCGCTGGTGGTTTCCGCCCCAGTGATTTTGGGCGTGCCAGTTGCCTGTACCACCGCTTCGACCGTTGCTTTGATCACCGCTAGTTGTTCCGGTGATAACTGAGCGATCGCCACCCCTAATTCTTCTGTATCTACACCTGCGTCTGTACGTGATAACGTCATCACACAGCCTCAAAATAATACGCGGAATAAAGCGGGTTTATCCACCCGAAATAAATGTCCGATAACGTTTGTTCCCAGACATTTTTAGTCTCATTCTACTCCCCCTTGCTACTCTACTCACTACTAATAAAAAGGGTTTTGCCAAATTAATTGAAATGTTAACTTGTGTGAACGCACAAGTCGGTTTTTTGATACTCCTTTGCAAGGGCCTTCATCAGGCTTAGTATCTAAAACTACTCTTGTCATAGGCATTCTGAAATTAATTCACCGCCCGTGTTTGTTTCGGAAGCTGGTGCTGTTAGCTTCTTCCCAAACCGCCGCAGGTGAACGGGAGCAACTGTTTAGGAATGCGATGGTCTCCGACCGACCGGAGGTCATCGCGAAAAGACGGGGCGTAAGCCCATCGCACCAATAAAGTGCAGATAAACCGCGTCTACTTTGAAACCCATAGTTTTTTCTTAATCGGGTTTTACTCCCAAATCCTATACTTTCGCCTGTTAAGAGTTCCCTTTTGAACTTGGACGAGGTTTAATTCTCGTGAAAGCGCAATTTACCTACCTAGGTACGCCGTAAAATCCATCGTGTCAAGTCTAATTTGTTATTGAAATTCGGAAATCCTTTTCTAGTAAAGGCTACAGGTTTTAGGGGTAGACGGTAATTGCCAACCCACAGAACCTGTATTTTGAAAATCCCTTGCGCTGCGATGGCACAAAGCGCCTACGGTGGGCGATCGCAACACAATTAGGCTTTGCCTAGAGACTGGTATTCTAGAAAATGCCTATAATCTCTTCCTAGATGACAATTAATTGTTAAGTGGACATTTTAGCTTGGTGTCAGCGTTAATTCTTCATGCTTGCTGGAGTTGACAATTTTCACCAAGTGCTGATTGAGATAACTTTGGGCTGAAATGTACAGACTTTCCCAAATTTCTGAGTTGCGACAAATTTTAGTCCCCACTGTATTTCCTGCTGTTTTCTCCGATATCAAGTATTTACGGTAATAGTTAACCCACAGGTGTTGGAGAAAGTTTTCGGCGAATTCGTCAAAAGGAATAATCCAGTTATAGTCTTGGTCTAAGAATACCCGATAGGATGCAATTATGGGTAGTGCCAGGTCAGTTGGCGCACCAAACCCAAACGAGTACTTGCTGTCGGGGAGAAGGGTACTTTTGCGTGTATCGATTGATGCTAAATCGTTGACACCCTTTCTTCTGGGGTTGCTGATATGTTCTTGGATAATTTCGTACAGTCTTTGCTCTATCCACAGAGCTTTGGGAAGTAGAGGCAGTAAAAGAGTTAATCTTTCCCTCTCAGTGTCTGTGATTTGGCTTGGGGTGTTCGTACCTGTAGGGTGCTTGCTTCGTTTATTGCCGTCAGGGTTGTATCTATTTCTGTCGAGGCAGTTTAGAAGCTTGAACAAGTGGTTAACATTACACTGGGCATTTCTAGGAGCGCCGCTTTGGTTTTGGTAATAGGCTATTCTAAATTTTCTATCTTCTGCTCTTTCTAACTGTGCTAAATACTGCTTGATAAATTTGTAATCTCCCCTAGCGTTCACTTTGGAGCGAGAATCTACTGGTGTTGTAGTATTGGATGCGAGGGCTATATCTTTAGCCTCCTCTTCCTGGAGGCCAATGTGGATGGTAACTTTGACTCTGGCTTGAGTTAGGTCATATTTGTAATTTTTAGCTTGCTCAAACGCTAAAACTGTGTGACCTCCATTGATAATGCCATCGCTACCCCCCTCGCTAGCTTCTAAGACTTCTAGCTCCAGTTCGGTTTTGTTTTTGCTGGGCTTAACTTTATTCGCTGACAGAACGATTCCACTGTGACGAGAGAAGAATTTTTCTGGTTGAGTTGTCACAGAGTCAAAGATTTGTCGGTATGTCGCACTTTTGCGGTTAGGTTCTCGGATGTTGGGTTCTAGGGGTAGGTTTGTGGGAAACGTGTCCACATGGGCGGTGGCGATGATGCAATTGGGGTTTGCATGGAAATAGTTGTCTACTTTAATAATCCAGTTTTTCGGCATGGGTGGTTTCTGCATCTTAGCGATACATTCTCAATTATTCTTCTCGTGGGAAGAAGCTCGCGCTTAAAGATTATATTTTGTAATTTATGTCTAAAGTTAAAGTTGTTGCGACTGGCAACGTCTGAACAACTGGCGCCAGTCCCCATCCGAACGCGAAGTAGAGGTGGATGGCGAAGGAAATTCCGACACTGATAGCGACTGGCTTTTTGGGGAAGGCTCCGGTGGTGTGGAAGCAGAAAATACTGAGGGTTTTTGAAATTGATCATAAAACAATTGTATTGACCAAAAATAAGCCCCAATGAATTGAGCTAGAGGTTTTCTGGATTGAGGAGTGAATTTGACGAATAATACAAAGTTTTAAACAGCCCTCTAGGGAACTCCAAAAAATAAATTATCCAATTTCTGGACTTCACTACAACTTTCCCTCCCCCTGCTCCCTGCTCCCTTGCCTTCAGAGCGATGGGATATTTTTTTCTTTGGAAATCCCGTATTGTGCAACGCCAATTCTTCGCCATCCTCAAATTTTAAATGGTTTTCTCAACTACTACATAAGTAGTAAATTTAACACGATATTTTCCGCGCTCTCTTGCTAAAAAGGTCATCCCGATGTCAAAAATTACTTGATAATGCAGTCCGTCTTGTCGGTAGATTTCCAGAACGCGACCGTGAGGAATAAGGTGACTCCATTGTTTGAAATCAACTGAGCGTTTAACTCGAACCAACAAATTATTTTCATTCGGTTGGAGTTGAACAAATATTTTTTTAAGCTCTTTCTCTATGGTAAAAGCGTTCTTAGCGTTCTTAGCATCCTTATCTTCAGTTGTGAGAATTTCGACATGAGATTGAGTATCAAATCCACCCAATTTTAATAATTCAACTAAAATGGAAGCCCCTTCTTCCCTGAGATAGCGATCGCGATACACAATTTTGGTCACCTCGCTTCCAGATAAAGCAGCCTCTAATCTCAGTTTTTTTCTAAGTTCTGACATGCTGAAGTCACCGCGCCATTCCTTCTCAGAGGGGTTTAAGAAGATTACGGTAGTGTTTAGGTCTTCTAACTCAGATGCTTGAACAAGTCTTACTTGTTGACGTAATGTTTCTAACCGACTAAAAACTGTTTTAACACCTTCTGGGCTTCGGGTTTGAAACCATGTTGATGGTTCATTATTTGAGAATTGCTGCAATGACAGTGCAATACGGTTACTTTGGTTGCTATTGAAACAGAGAGTTGGAACATCCTGATGTAAATTTTCAGGAAAATGTTCAGCACAAGCCTGGTAAAGTTTTACTAAACCTTGGTCTATCAACTGTTGTAAGCGTTTTCGCAAAACCTTAAGGTGATTTCGTTGGTCTAAAGAAGCATCTGAAAGTGTATTGGGGTCTGGCAAATGGTTTACTATTAATTCAAGTGGCTTATTAATCGGTCTCATAGAGTAAACTGCATCTGTAAGCAGATTTAACCAAGGCAAATTTGAACCTTTATTTAAACCAAACTCATCGGTTAGTTTGGGTAAATAAATTAAAGTATCTGGTGCAGCTGCTCGGCAAATTGCTGGTAATATATCTGCGATGAGAGATAAACTTATTCTGTTGGAGTTGGGAGCAAATTTTTGTAATTCTTCATCTGGACTGACCTGCTCAACTATCGGTCTCAGAAAATCTGCCACTAAATGACGGTTAAACTGGTTGTGAAATGGCTGGTTAGAGTAAGTTTGTAAACAGTCATAACAACTAGTTGCACAGTTGCATGATGAAACTATTTTTAATGCTGTCTTTAAAACTTCATCAAAGCGTTCGGCAATGCGACGGCTGTATCCTGCCCCTCCAGGCACATTGTCATAAATAATAATGTTAGCGCGTTTGTCCGAACGAGGCGTAAACAGCCCATCTAATTCTGTACGCGGTACGTCAATTACTTGGGCTGCTGCTGCTAACAATGCATAGGTGAGAGAACGCCAAAATTCTAAACCTCGGTTGCGATTTTTTGTATTGGTAAAAATTTCGCCATCATCTTCGCGTTCTCCATCTTCGCCGAACAGGGGTGTAGGTTCAGTTTTGGAATCAAAAACAATTTTTAGCAAATCGCTACAAAATTCATGTCCCAAATGCATCAATGTATAGCGGCCAGAACATGGTTTTCCTGTTCTGGGATGAGTATGAGGAATTTGCGATGATTGTTGGCTAGTTGCAGAGTTTTTATTGGCTCCTTTTTTACCTCGGTTTTTTTTCGGTTCTCCTTTGGGTAATAAATCGCTCAAATCGCGTCCACAGGTAGTACAAATTGCAAATCCTTTTCTATCAAACCCTTTGTCTTTACCATAGGAACCTTGATTAGCTAAAAAGAAATTTCCACCTTTGCTAACAGTAAGAGTATACAAACCCAATTGTGGTGGTAAGGTTTCTGATAAATCCCCATCATTTATTAAGAAAATCTGAGATACTGGTTGACGCTGCGGTTTGATATAGGGGGTGACTTCTGGAAGTTTTTCCCAATCAGTTGTAAATGCTTTGGGAACTTTGTAAAGTTTCATTTTTTTAGCAGCAGGTGAAGATGGCTCATCACCGCAGACGGGACAGGATTCTACTAGTTCATCTCCCGTATTAGCATCTAAAAAATGATTACAATTTTGACAAACCCAATAAAATTTTTGTTCTAATTCTGTTGGTTTGAGAATGCCAACACTTTTGTACATTCGGTCATCTACTATTATTTCTTGATCTGGAGCATATTCACCAAGAGCAAGTCGGCGATCGCGTTCTAGTCGATGTTTTCCTTGTGCCGAATTATACTCGTTGCTTTCCCCGGTCAAAAGGCGAACTACGTCAATAGGAAAACCATAAATTGGTAGGATACTGGCTTGCGCTAGTTCGTTGTGTAAGCGACGAGAGCCAACTTTATCAAGTTCACGCTTTGTCCCAGCAATAAGTCTGGCTATTTTCTCTAAATTTTTTGTTTCAGATGGATCGGTAATGCGGTTTCGTAGTTCAAGCATATCTTCCGCTAAACTATTCCAATCTTGAAGTTGCTGCTCTTGAAAATCTTCAATCCCATCTTTAAAGCCTCTCAGCACTATAGCTGCTTGACTTTCAAAGCTACCTAACCGAGTTAGCCACTGCACGGCTAGCTGTGCTGCTTCATCGCTATTTAGCCATTGTTGTAACTTACAAATCTTGGCTTCAGCAGCAGGAGTGAAATTTTCAGAGGAAGCAGGATTTTCTAATGGTAAATCCAAAAACTCTGCTATTTTTATTTCTTCTGCACTGAGATTCCAGTTTTCTCGTAAAAATGCAGCTAGTAACTCAGCATGAATGTGACGCTGCTGTATTTGGAAGTTAGCAGAATCAAGCTTGGGAATTTGATTGCTACCAGCAATTAACTCTTTTGGTTGCTCAAAATAAAAGCGGTCATGGGGACGACGTTGCCCGTACATTAAAGTAATAGCTACACCATCTGTGCGTCGTCCAGCGCGTCCGGCTCGTTGCTGGTAGTTGCTAACATGGGGAGGGAAATTGCGAAGAACCACCGCTTGCAACTCACCAATATCTACACCCATTTCTAAGGTTGTTGAACAACTGAGCATATTGATGCGACCTTGGCGAAAACGATTTTCGCGTTTTTCTAGTTCCGCAACACCTAGCTGTGCTGTATGTTCTTGCGATCGCAGTGGCAAGGGTAAGCGTTGTTTAATTAAATACTGCTGGTAATGTTCGGCAGAGGTTTGTTCAATTTTTTCAGGTGTGTAAGGCTCAAGAGTACCACCACATTTATAAGCCGAACATCTTTGAACGCTAAGTTTTCCAAGAATGATTTTTGATAAACTTGGAACATGAAAAATCTGCTGGCAGCAATTACATTTATACCAATCTTGCCGCGTCTCTATAATATATAAGTATTCCCAGTTGAGTTGAAATCCCTTTTTAGCTGAAACAAGTAAGCCAAAGTCTTGAAGTTGTCGGAAAAGCCATATAAAATCTTCTTTACTAGGAAGTTCCTCTTCGCCAAATATTTGTAAGAAGTACCAACCCAAGCGATTTGGTGGTTTTCTCACCTTTCCTTGTTTCCAAGGCATAAAAGAGGGAGAGTCTTTATATTTTTTCGTTTCATCATCTGATTTTTCTAGAAATAGGTAATTTTTAGACTTACCCTGAGCATCTATCATTTCGGGACGGCGACCATCGCCTCCGGTTTCTTGAAAGTAGCTGGATGAGCCTTCAATGCTAACAATTCCTGTGCGACGGATGATGTCAGTAATAACTGTCAAGAAAATCTGCGCCTCATCATTGCTGATTTCAAATTTACCAGCAACTGACTCTATTAAATGCTTCTCCAATTCTATATGACAAGTTAACAATGCAAATGCTTCTAAGGTTAAACGACGGTTAAAATAAAGAGCAAATTCCTTAACTAATATTTCCTTAGCTCGTTTCTGAGCTAAATCTTCCGCATCTATTTTATTTTTTCTATCTTTAGGTTCCTCTTCTGGATCGTTAGGACGGTAGCTTTTATAATTTACATCAGATTTTCGGTCAGGGTGAGGAATATAAAATTCTAAAAAGTCTGCTTTCAGTTGGTGAATTACTTGATTAACAGATGTAATACCTTCAGTATTTTTAACCTGGTTAAATGCTTGCCAAAGCATCTGGCGATATAGCATTTCGGTATGGGTACGTTGATAGTCAGAGGCAAAAAAGGCTGCATCTTGACGACCATCGGAAAAGGTAAGTATTTTCCGTTTTGAAGAGTTTTTATCAGTCTTTTCTGTTTCTGGTAGTAGTTCAAAGAGACTATCAAGCATTGCCTCTAATGGGCCATCTGTATAAGTCACAAATCGATTAATTGCTAGAGTAGTGCGCCCAGTTCCAGCACCACAAGCAGCACATCTGTTTAAATAACAACTGCCTTTATCCTCATCATTTTTTTGGCGATGCCATGCTAAGATCAATTCATTTTCTGCTGTTACTTTGTTTGTAAACGCTTCATCTGAAAGTTTACCGATCCAGCCATGTTTTTGAAGTTTCAATTTAAAAGTTTTTATGATTGTTGATCCTTGTTCCTCTTCATCTTCACCCATTTCCTCTTCTTCTGTTACACTGTCTAAATTGCCAGAAGTCAAAGTGTAAATCTTGGTATTATCCTTTAATGCTTGAATTGTTCTGGGTAGAGATTCTAGTTCTCCCGAATCTTGACGTTGAGTAAATACATAACCCTGACCACATTGGGAACAACTACCCAATTCTAATACAGGGGAACCACAGCATTCACAGGGTTTTTTCTCATTCAAATAAAGTTGCCCATACCGTACTTCACGGTCTGAATAAATTGGGTCGTGCGCTGCTCCCGAACATTTGGGATTAATACAGGCATAAAGTCCCTCTAAACTGCGAAATAAAAGATGCAATCTCACAGGAAGTAAAGGTAAATCATCTGGATTTGCACGAGCGAGAGTACCTATTTGCAGCAAATGAGCTAGTGCAACTTCTGCATCTGTATCATCAACGCTACCATCTAATTTAATTGGCAGATTTACACCCCATAATTCTGTAGAGCGAACTATTTCTTTCCAAGGTTTAGGTTCGCGACAAAGTATGTTAATCAGTCGATGTATTAAGGGATGTCCCTTGAGAGCAAACCAGAGGAATTTGTGGATATCGCTATCAGCTTGCGACTCAGCTAATTTTAGTTGTTGTTCGGGTACAATAGCGCTCAGTGGGTCAAACCAAGAACTAATTGGAGAACCTTGTTGTGGTAATTCAATAATACTTAAATATTGTATAATTTCTTCATTAGTAAGTGCAGCAGGTAGGGTATAAGGTTTGCCTAATCGGTCTTTGGCATTGAGACGCTGACCGCGAATTACTTGACTAAAAGTTTCACCAAAAAACTCTCCTGCAAATGCGATAACTTTATCATCAACCGAAGCATCTCCTAAGCTAGCACTGGTAGCAATACAGCGAATTTTACCTTTGTCTTCCACACCTACAGAAGCTTTAAAACGCTCTAATAGCATGGAAACTTCACTACCCTTAGCACCATCATAGGTGTGAGCTTCATCTACTACTAACATTTTGAAAGTATTTACTGAAGCCTCAAAAATTTTTTCTCGCTCCTTGGGTCGAATCAACATATGCTCCAGCATGGAGTAGTTGGTAATTAAAATATGGGGTGGTGCTTCCCACATTTCTTCTCTTGAGAGTAATTGCACTTGGCTAGTTTTCTCAATAGCTTTATCAATTAATTCCTCATTTTTTATAGATTCTATTTCAGCCGAGGTAAATAATTGCCGCAGTTCTTCTGGATCGTAAGCTGCAAATTCTTCTCTTAATGACTCTATTGCTTTACCTCTGTCTTTTTCGGTGCGACTGGTGTAGAATCCAAATTTAGTTTTGGTTGTCGTCTTTTGGCGACATAATAATTGCCGCAGACGTTTAACTTGGTCATTTACCAGAGCGTTCATCGGGTATAAAATTAGCATCCGCACTCCAGCAAGCGATAAATTATCTCCTTCTTTCAGCAGCATATCGAGCATGGGTGTCAGAAAACACTCAGTTTTTCCCGAACCTGTGCCAGTCGCAACGACTATATTTTGCTGTTGTTCCACAACTGCGCGGATAGCTTTTTCCTGATGTTCGTACAACTGACGGCTACTAGGTATAAATAGTGTTGCCATATCAGGGTGTAAAACCCCTTGTTCGACCAAATCATTGATACTAAGACTTGATTTATACGGCTGGGAACCTTCGAGGTAAGGATGTTGCCAAAGGTTTCCAGGTTGCTCTAATAATTGCTTAAAACCGTAGCGGAGATGGGGGTCACGTAGGGGGTAAGCTGTAAGTAAATAGCGAATAAAGTCTGCACGGGGTTGTTCAACTGCTGCGATTGGATCTAGATATTTAGTCATACTAATTTAGCTCCTAAACGTTTAAATGCTTCTTTTACAAGTGGCCAGTTTTTTGATTGAAAATTTCGAGTTCTGTATTCTTCTCCAGGCTCAGAAATATGCCATAACCACCGTGCATAGGTACTGGGAAGATAGACACCTTGCAAATTTAACTTTCCTGGAGGTTCATCCCAAATTATTTTTAAAGGACATCCCATTTGTTTGTCCTGGTAGAACATGGCTAAAATAGCTAAATCTGGCTCTAATTCATAAAAGTTTTGGTCTTCAAACCAGAGATATTCACCTGTGGGTAAGTGCAATATATCTTCATTTTTGATGCTCTCGCGGCTCGGATTGCGCCAACGTTCTTTCTGCGCTTCATTACAGGGCACGTATCGCTGAATATAGCTTCCATTTTGCCAATTTTTGATAGAAAAAGGGTCTTCTGCCCAAGTTGAACGCAACTCCGATTTCAAGGGTTTTCTTGGGATTGGGAAATTTTCAATACTATCTGAAATAGTCAGCAAACGAATACCAACTTGATGAAGACGGCTTTTAATCCTATGAAATTGATTACTTTGAGGGCGTAACACTAAAGGATTTGGAGGGTTTTGTTGACTTTCTAGGATTTGATGAGCCAGAGTCAAATAAGCGCGATCGCCCCGAAATAGCAAACTTGTTAAATCTTCTTTATTCTGGGCTAAAACCATCGGAGGAGTAATGCAGTAATGGTTTCGCGTTCCTGCTAATATTTCACCTTCTGCTTGCAATTCATTTAGGGTATTTTGAATTGTATCTGTTAGGTTTTCTTGAGATTCGTTGGGAGAAAGACTTGAACTTATTATTGATACAATTTCATGCTTGGTTAAAACCTGCGGGAACTCCGGATTTTTCGGATTGCGATGATTGCTGAGTATGAGAGTAATTTTTTCAGTTAACATTTTATTAATAAATTATGATATTTTTTGAGCATCTTGATATGTTAATGGCTGAGTTGTTTGAACGTACTCCACTTCTTGGATATAACTCTGAACATTTTTTATATTGGTGCATTGCATCAATATAGAATCTTTGTAAATCCATTGCTTTGGTAGTTGAATACTTAAAATTTCATTTTTGAGATTGTATTTTTTTTCTATATGTTTTATGATGTTATGAACATACTCACGTTTCTGTGGGCTAGTTATTTTTATTAATAACCAATTCTTTTTCGTGTCAGCTATATTATTATTTTTCGCTTTTGAAATAGTTTTATCTTCTCGTCTAGTCGGATTTGTAAGTTCTATTTTAAAAGTATTAAGGAGAGCTTGTAGCTTGTTGGTAAGAGAATTATTATCTAACCATTTTGGAAAAAAATATGCTAAACCGCAGAGGCTATCAATAGCAGTTTTTAGTAACTGATATTCATAGTCAAAATGTTGAGCAGCATTTAAAAAATCTTGGACAGATTCGTCACCAAGAATTGTGTAACAGTAATTTTCTAAAGTCTCATTTTCTAAGACTTCATCCGGTAAATCATTTTGATTACTACCACACCACCAACCAAGGTTATGTCGTAGTTTACGTGAGCCTAATATCTGAATGTTATAAATTCCAGGTTGCAATTTTAACGGAATAGCAATTCTATCTTCATTTGACGAAACTGGGGAAATTTTAATTTCTACTGGCGGATTTTCAGGTAAGAGTAAATTCCAGCATGAAAGAGAATAAAGTTCGTTAGGTAATAAACCAGATATTTGAACTGCTTGATTATCCCAAGTGCAGCTAATTACCAGGGAAGCAACTTCCATTTCTATTAAACGTTGTGTTTCCCCACCTATCCTCTGAAAATCTAAAGCATACCAATTAGAATGAGGAGATAATAAATTATAGAAAGATGCCAAGTTTATGTGTAAATTACCCAATGAATCTGCTTGACACTGAGAAGATACAGTTTCCTGCCTATCATATAAAGATAAACTGATAATTTCTAGAGGTAAAAGACCTTTCATTTTAATTTCTTCTGCCCAAAAAGTATCAGCAGAACTATTATGAATAGGTAAGTTTTCTACCTGTCCTTGCGAACTGCTACTAATTAGTAAATTTTTAATCTCTGGCTTGCTAGCCATCTGATAGTTGGACTGAGTTTCAAACTTATATGACCAGCGATGAAATTGATTCCAAAAGCGGGCTTCATATTTCCCTGGTTCAATAATCCATTTATCGAGAGGAATTGCTTGCCATTTATCGCTTGGTTGTATTATTTCAGTTGTAGTAATAATTGTTTTTTGATGGGTGATATTTTCGATAGAAACATTTAAGGATATTTGTCCCTCAATGGGCGGATACCAGAACGTGGGAATTTCTAAATAAACAGATTTTTTACCCTTGAGCTTCAGTCCTCTTAAGCTTGGTTGTTCCTGAGAAGAAAGTTTCCAGTTAATCGTTCGGAATGTAGTAATCTCTTCATCGGAGAAAGCTATGAAGACAATTGATGATTCTTTTGTTGTCAGTGTCAGCTGTTTACCTTGCCAGCCTCTAATACTAGATGGTACACAAGTATCTACAATTTCAATACCATTACCAAAGTCTAGACAAACGCCTTTAGGAGTAAAGAAAATAATTTCTTTAGCTCCCCTGATGCTAGGATTAGCAGAGTCTAAATTTAAGTGTTCGCCTGTCCTAGCATCGAATATTAGACAAGGCAGATTCCTGGCTACACCCTCAAGCTTCCACTCATTTAAGCAATTTTTTCGATGATCTAAGAGTTGCCATTCCCATAGTTCAGCCCCACTTTTGATATTTACAATTTGTTCGGGAATCATTAATCCTGGATTATTGGGAATAGTACCTTCCCAATGTGCTGCTGGAATTTGGCAGAAAGTACCACTTAAGCTTTCCCAACCTTTCTTCCAAAGGCTTTGTTCTGGCAGCACTAGCTGCATATTCAATGATTCAGTAACATCTAAAACCAGTGATAGAGGCTTTTGGCGACGACTAATTATTTTACGGCTATTACCAAAACGACGCTGTTTAGGAGTTAAAACCTGAATTAAACTGTTCCAGTCCCTCAAGAAAAAATTGTTTGGTAAGTAATAGTTTCTCAGCAGCTTTTCGCGCTCATTGTCATCTTTCAGCGTTTCAGGTAATGTTCCTTGACGTTCAAGTTCAACAGCAATAATAGCAATACCTTGAAGTAACTGCCCGGATATTGGTTCAACTTCCTCGTTTTCTTTCTGCGGACAACTAGATTTAAGAAAATGAATTAGAGTAGTCCATTGAGGATGCTTTTCGTGACAAAAATCAAACAGTTCTTCAGAAATATCTTCACATGAGCTATGGGCAATTTCCCACCATCCATATTCATTTGAGAATTCTTGAACTAAGTGGGCAAAATGATTGAGGTTTTGTTGAGGAATACCACTTTGCAGCCATAAGGTTGATACATAGGGATACCCTCCTTTAGCTTTGACAAGACCAAGTAGGTCAAACCCTTCACCAACGATCCGACGTAGTGTCTTCTCTAAACTTTGATTACACGAAAGTTGTAACTTTTGACAAAAACCATACCAAAATTTTTCTTCAACGCTTGAATAATAGTATGCATACTCCGATAGAGCAAAAGTTAGAATTTTCAACCAATTCTGCTCAGGTTCATCGAATCTTTCATATAACTTATTATAAGTAACTGTACTTAGGTTGCTCAGGTTATAGCCTACAATATCTAAAACTTGGTCTGTATCTTTTTGACTAATCTGAATGCTACCCAAAAATCGCTGCTTATCTGGACGATTATAATGAGACCAATGTGACGAAATTGTTTGCCAAAGATGTTGCGTTTGTCTTGGTATAGAGAAGTTAAAAGTAGTCATTGTTTAGTAGATAACTAACTTAGTTAAACTGCGTCGCTAACGCTGGGCTATCGGGCAATCGGAGAAGGGATTTATCCCTTCTCCGATTGCCCTCTGCTTTCTTGTTCAATTTTTACTAACCAGACAACCAACAAAGTTCGGTTGCTGCCCTGACAAAAAAGTATCTCTATAGTTAAGATTCCCTGCAAAGGGTTTTAAGTAACTATTTTTACACTATATCTAGAATTTACGCGGAAAATTATCTATTTAAGATATCGGTCTAGTACTTCTGCCGTTTGAGTTGCAATGTAGGCTGAATGCCTTGATTTACCTTGTATAAACTGCATAGTAGCAAAAGGGATTTCAAGAAATCCATTAAATCCGAGTATTTATTTGATTATTTAAAATTACCTAAAAAGCAAGACTAGTAGAGCTTTGAGAGGTTAATTTAAGTACTAGTTGAATATTTTCTTTTACTTGACAGGTCAAAATGCCCAAGAAGTCTATTGCTCATCTTTATACTGACATCCAGGCGTTTGAACGGTTGATGCTACTGATTGCGACTTTTGTGCGTTATCCCGGAGTGGGCAACAGTGATTTTAATGATTCAATCGATACAAAATCTGGGGGTTATCATGATGCACTTACTGAGGTGTCGGTGCGTTTGCAGGAAGTTGCTCGTGACTGCGGTATTGATTTGCCAGCTTACTCACTACACACACTGCGAAAAGATTTGCGGACATTGCGTCACTACAATATCCTAGACAACCGTATGTATCGTTGGGGTTATTATCTGGGGACTGGTGCAATGAGTCTGGTCGAATTACAGGTTGCGTTCAATGCCTTAACCTCTCAAGCAAAATATCAACAAGATCCGCAAGTTAACAAAATTTATCAAATATTGATGCGACGATTGCGGGGACTGAACTTAGCAGACCAATTTGCCTATCCAGTGCGGGCGCAAATCAATCGAGCAATTATTTACACTGACCCAGAAGAAATGATGGCTGATAGCAAGTATCGTGGCACCCTTTTTGAGAAACTAGAACAGCTAGAAAGCGCTATTATTCGGGGCCAGGCAATAGAAATTTATCGCAGTCGCAATGCTTATCAACAAGGTATTACTGAGTTTTTAAATATTTACCCTTTACAACTTATCTATTCAGATATAGCTTGGTATCTATTGCATGAAGATTGTCAGAATGGACATTTAGCTATCTCAAGGTTGGATAGGTTTACCGAACACTTTAAGTTGCTTGACTCTAAAGGACGGGATTCAACAGAACAATGGCAAAGCCTCCAAGTCGCACATCAACTACTGGAGAATGGCTGGGGGTTATATTTAGGTAAACAAGAGGAACAAAGTTTAGAGCGACAGGGAAAATTAGATTTTGTTAAAGTAACCGTGCGCTTCTTTCCTGATGTTATGGTGTTTATTCAAGAAGGCGAAAAACGCCATAAAAGCCAGAAAATTTCTTTTGGAGCGAAAACTCTAGATGGAAAACCAAGCTACCTAGATTACAGACTCAAACTTCCATCGCGATCGCTGACGGAATTTAGCCGTTGGGTTTATCGCTTTATGGGTAGCGCTCAATTCCTTACACCCAAGGAATTGGTGGAAAAACACAAGGAAGTTGCTCAGGAATTGCTCGCTCGTTATCTTTGAACTATTGGCACCTTTTTCTTTTCTAGACCTAATTCATTAAATACTTGGCTAGAGCGATCGCAAAGGACACTAAGCGGTTAATTTCAGCGGCTAACTTTCAAAAGGTTCAAGAATTGGTGAAAGGAGAGTTGGCTCAAGTTCTTGCTGACGGTGTTGTTCCACAGCCTTTCTCACAATGGCTAGCTTTTCGACATCATGGTTGATGTGAGGGAGAAGATCTGAATCAGACACTGTTTCGATCGCGTCTATATTGCAAAGTCCAGCATGAAGTAATTGCAGATATTCACCCCGTGTCAAACGAGTGGCCACCTGCCTTGCCAAATCAACAGCTGCTGGCGGAACTCCAACATTCAGCCGTATGAGCAAACGAGAAATAGGTTCTTCTAAATCAAGGTTAGGATGCAGTATTCCTGCGACTTGAGCTACAGTAGGTAATAAATCGCAGGTTCGTTCAGCAACGTCACGAATTGCTCCTGCTGCTCCACCGGGCGCACCTCCAAACTGTGTAAGAATACTCTCAATTTCAGCTGTTGATCGATGGGTTACAAATAGAAGACAAGCAACTGCTTTCTTTGCTCTTAAAGTGCTTTGATGCTGAGTGGTAACACCCCGATCCAGAGCATTCAGTAACAAATGAGGAACACCTTGTCTTAAAAGTTCTTGTTTCCAAAAAGTAGGTTCTTTGTTTGTGCTTTTCCAATTGATCGGAAACAAAAGTCGATCCAACTCGACTGTTAACTGTGTTGCAGCCAAGAGCGTTGGTTCACGAATAGATTCAGGATTGAGTTGGGAAAGGCAGGCGACTAGACGGATGATCGACTCAACCTCAACGCCTGCCTCTCCAGCTAATCGTCCCAAAGGGGTTAGGTAATAGAAATTGTTTTCATCTGGCTCAACCAGTCTATGCTGCGACAAACTCTGAAGTGCTGTTATAAGCTGGTTACGATCCCATTTCCATTGGTAGGCAAATTGCATTTGTTGGAATGCACCAAAGCTGGATTCCAAAAACTCAATTAAATCCTCCGCCTGCATTCCTTGCATATGTAACTGCTGGGTTGCTTTTAGCTTGGATAACTCTTGGGTTGCAGAAAGAATCCGTAAAAGCAGTGCTCGTGGATCGGTATTAGTACTTAAGAAGCGAGAAGTCAGGGATTCTGGATGACCTTTGACGTATTGTGTCCAAAAATTGTGTACTTCGAGTGGATCTAAAGCTAAGAGGTAAGAGGTTCCTCTTTCTGCCAACTGAAGCCGTCCAGCACGTCCAGCCAAGTTTTTGTACTCTGCTACTGAATAAGGACTAGATCCTTTGTTAGCCAAAGGATGGTTTAGACCAACAATAACAACAGCTTCAGCTGGTGTGTTAATTCCCATTGCCAGAGTGGTTGTAGCCGCAATCACTCGCAAGGTTGTCTTCTTGGCACGAAACTGCTCTTCAATGACTCGTCGTTCCTCTGCGGTAAGTTCGCTAGTATGAAATGCAACGCCGGCTTGCAATGCTAACTTCAAATCGGTTGAAGCTTTCGAGTCGTCGCCAGTTGGTAAAGAATCTAAAGCTATTTGAGCCGATGGCAATCCTAGCTCTCTAGCCAAATAAAGTGCACATCCACGAGCTTCTCCCTTTTTCTCACGGAAAACAAGCACCTGTTTCCCTTCATTAATCAATTTCTGAACCAGTGGAATTACATAGTCCTGACTAGAATTCTTAATGGGCTGGGGTTGAAAGAGTGGCTCCGTTATCTTTTCTTCACCAGAATCCCCATCAATAAACTGGAAACGCCCATCAGCGAGTAAAATTCCTTCATCCAAGGGAACAGGTCGTTCTTCCCGCCGCAGTAAGCGTGCACCTAGCCAATGTTCCAGCCCATTTGTATTTCCAATAACCGCTGACAGCGCAATGACTTGAGGCTCAAGCCCTTGTCGTCGTCTCACTCGCAGCAAAGTTAAGATAAACTCTAGATTCACACCCCGCGTTTCATCCGCGATCATCTGCACTTCATCAATTACAACTGTACCAACCAGATTCAGAATATGTGGATTTGTCAAAACAACGGATGCAAATTTCTCATAGGTGAGCAGGCAAATGTCATACCGTCCTTGTAGCAAGGGTGTAATATCGTCTGTTTCCCCTGTAGCTTGCATTGTGATAATGCCAAACGAACCGTAAGATTCATTAAAAGTTCTAAATTTGTCACTAACTAACGCTTTGAGTGGCAATAGGAATAGCGCCCGGTTGCGCTCTAGCACACTTTTCAACGCAGCCAGTTCTCCTATGGTCGTCTTGCCTGAAGAAGTGGGTGCTGACACAACCAGATGCTCTCCTTCTAGTACCTTGAATTCATTGATTGCTGCAAGTTGGAGCGCATTGAAGGAGGGAATGACTGTTGCCCAAGTTTGAAGTAAAGTTTCTGGAAAACCATAGGCAGCAAGGCTTTGAATATCAGATGTGACTTCAGGATGCGATCGTTCTGGAAATGCCGTTCGGTACAATAAACCAGGTTTAAAAATAGGTAAAAGTAACTTACCGTCAATTTTGCCCCTTAGTGTGGGATGCTGTGGCTTACCAAGCTGAGTGGATGCGTCAATAACTCGCTGCGTAATGTATTGAAGCAAGGGGTAAACAGCGAGTTTGCCAGATTGTTGTACTTCTTCTGCTCCTTGTAGGGCTTCTAATAAATAATGGGTCAGTAAGCCATGCCCAAGTAGTCTATTTTCATAGGCTGATTCCGCTGAACCTGATGCCGTCAAAATTATTCGTCCTTCCCCGGACAATTGAGATAGCGCAGCATCAACAGATTCCAAATTGCGTGCCACAGTTTCAACCTGAAATACTTTGGCTTCCACACCACCAGAAAAGCAGCAATCTAAGAAGCAGATGAGCCGACGTGCTGGAATTTGTGCAATTTGCTCAGCTAAAAATTCAAGAGAGATTGATGTGTTATCTAAGTTGTAAGTATCCGTGTCATACGCAACAAGCTGATGAGAATTGGTTCCATGGCCAGAGAACGCGATAACAACAAGATCCTCTTCGTTACAAGTTGCTAGAGCGGCCAAAGATTCAAGAATAGCTTGGTAAGTGGCTTGCTGGTCAATCAAAAGCTCAGCTTCACCACCCAACGTGTCACAGAATAAAGCATGGAGTGCTGTGGCATCACGTTTGGCACAGCTTAACCACGAGATTTTGGATGAGTCGTGGCGATCAATACCAATGAATAATCCTTTGAATCTCATACCCAGACGTTCCGTGCTTGGCAGTTCGTTAAGCTCAGGCTGAAAGGCCATGGCATCGCGTAGGTTGGTAAGTGGATGACAATGTTCAGCAGAACTCACGCTAAGCTCCTAAGAAAGGGTAGGTTAATTTTTAACAGGATGTAAATGGACAATATAGCAAAAATGCAAGCTGACGATCTTATTCATCAGGGCTTGGAATTTTATCAAAACCATCAGTTTTCTCAAGCACTTCAAACTTTGCAGCAAGCCTTAGACCTGTATCGAATAATAGGAGATCGTGAATGGGAGTCTAATACGCTTGGTACATTAGGTATTATTTACTACCAGTTCCAGGACTACCCAAACGCGATTGCATATTCTCAACAGAATTTAACAATCGCTCGGCAACTGGAAGACCAATGGGGAGAGACTCAAGCATGGATAAATTTGGGTAATGCTTATCAAGCGCAAGGAAATTACGGCCAGGCGTTGGAATGCCATCAACAGAGCTTAAAACGAGCGAAAGAAATGGCAGATCCAGAATGTGAAGAACAAGCTTTAACAAATCTAGGAAATCTCTATCTTGCACTGGGAGAATTTGAAAAAGCTGTAGAGTTACACCAAACCTGTTTAAAAATCTTGCGAACTTTAGGCGATCGCCAACACGAAGGTGAAACATTAAGTAACTTGGGCATTGCCTATCATGCCTGTGCAGAATACGAACAAGCCATTCAGTGCTTCGAGGAGAGTTTAGCAATTGCTGAGGAATTGAGAAATTTGCAAGGGGCAATGGATGTGATTGCGAATCTTGGAGCGGCTCATTATGCAGTAGGTGAATACGAGCGAGCTAAACAATACTCCCAGCAACATCTATTACTAGCAAAAGCTTATGGCGATCGTCAGCAAGAAGTGCGGGCACTCAACAACCTTAGTAATGCAGAGCAGGCACTTGGTAATTCTTCTGAGGCGCTCGCAGGATTTCAACAAGCTTTATCCATCGCTCAAACTTTGGGAGATGTATGGAGCCAAGGGCAAAGTCTGAATAATCTAGGGTATATCGAATTTTTGACTGGCAACTTAGTACAAGCTGAGAACCATCTTTTCGCAGCAATTGAACTCTGGAAAACACAACTTACAGGTTTAGGACATAATGATGCTTATAAAGTGTCGCTGTTTGATATTCAGCAGAAGTCTTATCGTTTACTTCAAATGGTTCTAATCGCCCAAAGTAGAAAAGATAAGATAGAAGCGGCATTAGAAGTTGCAGAACAAGGTCGTGCTCGTGCATTAGTCGAGTTGATGGCTCAACGATTGTCGGCAACATCTACTCAACTATTCACGGAGGAATCTCCATCTGTCGATCAGATCCGTCAGATGGCGCGATCACGCCAAGCCACTATTGTTGAGTATTCAATTACCTATAGCGTTGAACATAAAGCAACTGGATTAGAGGCACTAGCATTATCAGAATTACTTATTTGGGTAATCCAACCAACTGGTGAAATTCATTTCCGCCGTAACAATGTCTTATCATCCTATCCAGGGCAATATCAGTCGCTAACCGAAATGGTTGATCGATGCTTGGCTTTGATGACTGGCAGCGGTCGAGATGCTGTTCCACTGAGTGTTACTTCAGGTGAAGAAAGAAATATTCTTCAAGAATTACACCAATTGTTGATTGCTCCAATCGAAGATATTCTTCCCATTAATACTGATAGTCACATTATTTTGATTCCTCAAGGTTCTTTATTTTTTGTACCATTTGCAACATTATGTGATTCTCACAATCAATTTTTTATCCAAAAGCATACATTATTGACTGCGCCGTCTATCCAGACATTGCAACTGACCCAACAGCAGCGAGTTAATCTCCAACAATCAAATGTAAGTCACTCTCTTGTTGTGGGTAATCCTTTAATGCCTAGTTTAGAAACTTATTCAGCAGTTCAACCATTGCAACCATTACCAGGGGCAGAAGCAGAAGCAAGAAAAGTTGCTGACCAACTAGATGCGTTTGTTTTGATAGGTTCAGAAGCTACCAAAGCTGTGGTTTTGCATCAAATGTCTAACGCTCGCATTATTCATCTAGCGACTCATGCGTTGCTTGACAATAAACGTGGTTTAGGTAGTGCGATCGCCCTCGCCCCTACAGAAAACGATCCAGGATGGCTTGTGGCAGAAGAGATTTTACAACTACAACTTCAAGCAGAACTGGTTGTTTTAAGTGCTTGCAACACAGGGCGAGGACGTTTAACCGGAGATGGAGTGATTGGTCTGTCACGATCGTTCTTTGCAGCAGGGGTTTCTACTTTAATCGTTTCTTTATGGTCGGTGCCGGATGCCCCAACTGCAACGCTTATGACTGAATTTTACCAACAGCTACAGCAGAATCTAGACAAAGCACAGGCGTTACGTCAAGCAATGCTTACAATGATAAAACAAAATTTTGAACCAAAATCATGGGCAGCGTTTGTTTTAATTGGTGGAGATGCTTAAGCTTAATAAGCTTTTCAGCCTTATGAGCTTTTACATTTGCCAGTTCTCTCTCATAAGTGACTTTCCAGCCCCTCTTGTGAATATCCTGCTCAACTTCTACTATTGCCAAAACTGGGTATTGCGTACAATTGTGATTGCGATCGCCTGCGTCGTCCAATGGTCATTGCTTTCATTAGAAAACGGAATGCCATCGCGAGTATAAATCCGATCCATTAAACGATTTAAAAGTCCCTTGGGAATTATGGTAGAGCGTGTTCTAGTGGCGGGAGCTAACCCCTCTTGTTCCAAGAGACTGGCATCAAAGTCAGTTGTATTGACAATCAACTTGAGAATATCCTTGTATTCGGTAATACCTTGCTCCAGATAATTAGGTGGGATAAACAAACCAATCTGCTTACTCGCAATCTGTTCATTGGGTGGAATTCTTACACTACTCTGTGCTTCAAAGAATGGCAGATCCACCTTGTAATTTTCTGATAGCAACAAAACATTACAGTAAAGTGTTTTATTACTATGATTAGTAAGTGTTAGTTGAATGCCTGGAAATTGCCACTCAGTATTGTCATTGTCATAGACATATTCAAGGCGTATGTCTGCAATTGTGGATGTGCTATGAGTAGAATCTGAATCTGAAGTAGTTGCTTGAGTTCCTCGCAAAATCTCAATTTCTAGGGTGATATCAGTAGACTTAATGCTACTATTTGCTGGGCTAGCAAGATCCAAAATGTTCTGCCAACGTGCGATCGCTTCCAGATGTCGAATCACCTCGGAAGCGGACTGGAGTGTGTAATCACCTTGCGGATGAGGTTGGCTTGGAACGGGAGGAATCAAAAGACGATTATCCGCAGGATGGGTGATCCAATACTGTCCACAGCGAGCTAGAAGGTGATAATCAGCAGTTTCCGGCTCTGTTGTTTGACTGAGATATAGTGAAGGGTGTTGATTATAATTCCGAGTCTGAAGAGCTTGCGTGGCACGGTCTATTCCTACTGTACTATGAGTATCGCTCTCAAAGTAAATATTCAACCGTTTGAGCGGCAAACTAATAATCACTGCCCAATAGCTTGATTGGTCATCTAATGGTTTTTCGTTATTAATAATTTGGACAACACTGTGATTTGACCGTACTTTTGTAATCTTGGTTATAGCTAAAGGATCTGACAAGTGACGTAAGCGCTCTTCATCGTTGGTTGGAAAGATTGCCAGTAGAGCTTCTTCCCGCTCAGCAATCTTGGGAACACCGTGTAAAACACCTCCATTAATCACCCAGTTATTTTCTTGGTTGCGGGTCAAGACAAAATAAGAGCGACGTTCTTTAATTGCATCTTTACCTAGAAAACTTTGCTTAAGGTCGTCGGGGTTGATTACCTCTGCTTGAGGTGACTGATCCCGAACTTTACCTGTGACCAACGCATTAATATTCCAGTTTAAATCACGATAAGAAATGTTTCCCTTTGTCTGTTGTAGTGTTTGTAATAAGAAGTAAGAAAACACACCTCTGCGTGACCCATCCTCTGTCAAATATTCCTTAGCTTCCTGATGATCGCGGCAGGCGGCGAGGAGGACGTGCTTCCCTTGAGGGAACACCAGACGGTTGGGCTTTTGGGCAGCATCGTTAGAAGTGAGTAAATATTCTGCAAATGCTCGATCTTCTGCAAAGATGAAATCGTGCAGCGATCGTACTCGTGCATCTGGCGGTGCAGTACGCACATCCGTAACCAAAACTCCCTCTCTTGTACCAGAACTAGAGTGACAGCAATCTAAAATTACAAGAATGTGTGGTTTTCGTTCAGCAAGTTTAGCAATCAAATAAGATAATTCCTTATCAACTAAATCCCAACTACCTGCTGTGCGGCTGTCGTAGCAAACTAGGGTTTCGTTCAAGTGGTCAGGCTCGAGATGCCAGAACTCTTCTGGTGCCTTCTCCTGAGAACCGTGACCAGCATAGTAGAAAAGCACAACATCATCAGAACCTGCATTGCATAGATGGTGCTCAAAGCCATCAATAATTGCTTGACGGGTTGCATCTTGATTCAGTAGTATGCATTTTATATCTTGAGGTTTTACTAGTTCATACTCATCCTTATTAATTCGTTCATCTAAGTAATCTCGGATAGCTTCAATATCAGCAACACAGCCTTGTAGAGAGGGTACTGGAGGATAAGAAGCAGGATGATAATTGTTAATCCCAACAAGAAGTGCATAAATCTTACGCATAATTTTTTTGTTTACACATGCTTGCGCTTAAAGATGTAGAAAAGGTCAACTAACAATCACTGCATCCTTGAATATTCTTTAGTAGTTTCCGCTCCTTAATAAAGTTAATGTTAATCCTAACATCTGCTCTTTGCTTTCTTTTAGCCAGACGTGGAGGCGATCGCTCTTTGCTGATTTTGCTTAACCCCCTTAAAGACAGCATTTCATTGACAAAAACGAATATATTCTTAAAACTGCAAGATATTGAGAAAAATAGGCAGTTTTGCCAATTTGGGCATCTAATCTGATAAATGATATTGCATTCTAGATGTTCCCTAACTTGCATTCCCACAGCGTATGCAAGCAATGGAGGCACCGAATTTCCGATTTCTTTTTGGGCGTGGAGTATTGCTTCGCTGAAATTAAACCAATCAGGATAACTGTGCAAACGAGCAGCTTCTCTAACTGAGATAACTCGTGGCTGTTCTGGATGAAGGGGACGTAATGCAGTGCGGTTGCCACTCCCCGCTCTTAACGTCACGCAGAATCCATCCCATTCCAGTTTCTTTGATTTTGATTTAGCTTCCCTTGTACCTGGGGGAGTGTTGAGAAATTGCTGAATTACTTCTGGTGCATGTGTTGTCGCTGCGAATCCAGTTAGGGAGTTGCTTATTGCACCTTGGTTGGGAAATATTTTTTCTAGATGCTGGGCATATTCTCCCTTAGACCAGTTCAATGGTAAAACTTGAGTGTTTTGTTTAGGGAGTAGGGGTATTGGTAGTAGGTCAGCGATCGCATCTCTAACTATATGTTGAGGTTGATGCTCCGGCGGTATAATTTCTCCAAACTTAGATGCAACAAAAAACACCCTTTTTCTAGCCTGGGGAACTCCATAATCTGAAGCGTTCAGGTTCCATTTGCTAAGGAAGTAATGTTCTTCTAGCATTGCTTGGAGGTTAGCAGTAATGCAGCCAAACTTCTGATTTTCAATCCCCGGCACATTCTCCATGATTGCCGCAAGGGGATTGAGTTCCAACACCAGCCGAACAAACTCCCCCACCAACGAGTTTCTCTCATCTTCAACATTTTGCAGTCCAGCAACACTAAATCCTTGGCATGGTGGCCCACCAAAAACTGCATGAATTTCCCCGTCCCAATCTACATACTTCGCTTGAATACAGGCGCGTATTTCTTCCCCCGTCACCTCCCGAATGTCTTTGCACAAGACTGTGGCGTGCGGGAAATTAAGTTGGTATGTTGCTAGGGCGATGGGATTGTTATCAATAGCGATCGCGATTTCAAATCCTGCTGCATTAAATCCCAAATCAAATCCACCCACCCCAGAGAATAGGCTAACAGCTATTTTTTTGTTTGTTGCTGTTGAGTTCATCGAGATTTAAAGTACTAATAAATGTTCACTTCTTGGTTTGAAAAACATGTCAATTACAATCGGAATTTTGCCTGAGTTTCAGGTCGTTAAGCCAGCTGTCTAACCGACTATTACTGATTGTTTCTTCTATTAGTGGGCAATCTGTAGTAAAGACTTTATACAGCCCTCCTGACTCCATCTCATAAAAGTTGACAATTAACCCTTCACGCTTGGCATTACTAAGCTTTTTGATCGCCTCTGGAAGCATCTGCCATACAGATTTCCTTTCTGTATCCGAGAGGAGTTTCCACGCTTGTTCTTTAGCTTGTTGATATCGCCATAATCCCCGGCGTACTGAAGAATAATCGGCAGCGTTCCGTAATATGTCTGCGAGGATTTCTGCGTCAGTTGCTCTTAATTCATTTGTACCGAACATCCCAGCCAATATACTTTCTACTGCTTCAATCTCATCTTCTTCAAAGTCAATGTTCGATTCTTCAGGCTCTTCTAGGTATTCTTCGCAGTCATATTCTTCTGTATCCCTTTGCCACAAGGTTTCAAGTTCTCGCTGCATTACCTCAAGGTTTGTTGGGTTGACGACACTTTTATCGTTGGCAGGAATCAATTCTTCTATGGTGTTAGTGGGTTGTTCACAAGGGATTAGTTCTTCAAAGGAGCCGATTTCATTCTTGGCTATCTCAGCTTGATGCTTTTCATATAAGTCAGCGATCGCCTTTCTGACAATTCGCTGTGGTGACAGTCCCAATTCCTCTATTAACTTCTCGGTAAACACCCCTGTTTGGTGGTCATCCTCCATAATTTTGCCGAAGGTGTAATATCTATTTCCATCTGGTGTTGCTCGCCAGTTGCCATCTTTTTTTTCTCGATTCATGGCTCTGAGAAATAATCTTCTTTTCTCAATCAGTTCTAACACTAATCCACAAGTCAATCCACCAAGAGGAATATCTTTCAATTCATCAATTAGGATTTTGTAGTTCACAGAACATAACCGAAGTAGTACCGATATTGGTAAAACTGCCAAGTGTTCCGGGCAACTGATAAATGCTTGAAAATTCTCGGCAATTCGGAGCGATCGCCTTTCCTCAGTACTGCCCTTGTCCCAGCCGTACTCTTCTAACAGTGCGCGATACTCTTTTTTAGTGTAGGTCTGCTTGTACTCATAGAGTAGGAAAGCCGTATGGAGGTACTCTAGGGTACTTTGCTCTATGTGGGTGGTAGGATTGGAGTCTACCTGATGCTGCTCGACGTATAATTTATTTGCAAAAGTTGTTGTAGTCATGATGTTGTATGCGCGCTAATATGCGCGGTCTTAATCTCTGAGACTAAGTTTTCTAATTCGACTAGTTGAATAAGTCACGCTGCTTTCTGCAAGTTTTTTGATGATGATTTGGAGATAGCAGCCAAGGCATAGCCCAAGGTGTGCTTGTGAATTTTGGGCATTTTGTGAAACGACATATCCTGACCCCAATCTTGGACTGACTTGGTGCCAATATGTAATACTTGCGTGAGAGTTTTGACACAACTTGCGCGGAAATTGGCGTGAGAGACAGTTTGTAATACTTGTTGTTCGCTTAACCCTTCGAGGAGTATTTTTTCGAGAAATGTTTGAGCATTTACTTCCGGTGCGTTGTATTCTCCTCTCAAGATGCTCTTTAGCTGCTTTGGCACAATTTCGGCGGCATGAATGTAAGCAAGTGAAACTTTGGAGTAGTTGGGTATCCCATCAAAATTGAGGTCACTTCCCCACTTGCGAACTGTTGGTCTTTGTACACCTAAGACTGCACATAGTACAGTGATACATTTTTTGCGGTATTGTGAGTCGGTTTCTTCTTCAAGCAGTTCTCTGGGAGTGAGTTCAGCGATATCAAAACAGTGGCGTAGAAATTGTCTGGGTTCTAAGCCTTCTTTGGGTAAGTTTTTGAAGATTTCGCAGTATTTCATATTGGACTCGTGCAGAAATTTTGATTGAAACAGGTGTTTTTCTGCCATCTCAACTTTTTTGTGCTTTTGATTGAAGAATACCAAATCAACTAATTATGTATGTGTTTTATTTACATTTTGTAATTATTTAGTAGTGTAAAAATAATTATGCACTGCTAAATAGTTACGTTTATTAACGATTTAGCATACAAAGGCTTCAAATATGCTTTGTGGTTCCGATAGACTGAAGTAACATGAGTAAACAACAGCCCGAACAAAACCCGAAGCTACCTCCGAAGCGTGGTCGTCCTGTAGATGCAGAGAAAGACCGCGTGACAGTTCATATTAGTGTTGAAATGCGAGGTCAAATTGAGAAGCTAATACCTGACATGGGTAAAAGCTTGTCAATGGTAGTTAGGAACTTGGTGAATTTAGGTTTAGAGCTTGTTGGTTTATCTCAAAAGGGACTTACTGCTCCTCGGTCAGGTAATTTAGAGGAGTGGCTTGCAAGTTATACGTCTTTGGGAACTGAGCTGCTTATTGCTTGTGAAACTCTAAATTTGTCAGCTCCAAAATCAGGACAAATAGCTATTTGGCTTTTAGACAAAATGGCTTTTGGGTCAAATGACCCTCAAATTATTAATGATGAAGAAGATACTGGTACAAAACTTTTAGAAAGAATTCGTTTAGGAAAGAAACTGCAAACTTTTAGCTTTGAACAAGGGATAGAATTACCTCAAAATGAGGAATTTGCTATTTGGTTGGGGCAGTTATATGTTAATGCTGCTATTGGACAAGAACTTTCAGCTGCTTGTCAGACGCTGGATTTGCAGTTACCAGAGACAGGAAAACTACAGGAGTGGTTGCAGGATTTGGTGGTGCGTTCGCACAGCGTCTCGGCAGTAGAATCGCAATTATCAAACGAGTTATTAGAAGAATGTGATCGACTGGGGATAGAGCCGCCAAAACCTGGTGAGGTTGTAGCGTGGCTACAAAATACCCGCCCTGCGGTATTTGAGCAGTCAATGCACGAACATAGGTTACCTTTTACAGATGATGGTTTGCCTTTAGGGGGGTCGCAACCTTTTTTGGAGCATTTACTTACACTAAATGCACCGCCAACTGAAGATGAGGAGTATGACATTGCTCATAGGTTTGGTGTAGACCCAGCCCATCTTAAGGATTTGATATCCCGCATGAGGTTTGACAAGAACGGACAGACAAATAATTGTCATTAATTTGCTGAGGGGATAAATGCATGGATGCCATTGAAGATTCCTCAACGTTGTGGACTTTACTATGCAAGCCTGGATGGGAAATTAAACCTAATCCAGTAAAGCATCTACTCAAAATTAAAGCTCCTGACTACCAGGAAGCATTAATGCTTTATACCAACTATCGGAAATTTCTAGCAATGTGGGCGGCATCCCTCGATTGTACCTGTGCTTTGATTGGAATTCAGGGGATGCGTGGGTCTGCATTCAAAATTCTTGCAGCAACGCCAGCATCGCAGCAGAAGTTATATGAAGACTTGATTTTTGCAAGCTTACGAAAGTCGGTTAGTTGTGACTGCGAAAGACTAGTTGATCGGGAATTTGAGAAAGATATCAGCAAGTATTCAGGGTTTTACATTGCCGAAACTTGTTTGCACCCTGAGCTTAGACCAATTGTTGATGAAATATTCTCAAACCCAGACAAGAAACTTGCCTTAACGCGAATGTCTGACAATTTGCAATTGATCGTGTCCGCATCAGCAGCACGGGCTATGAGTTCTGACTCACAAGATGTGGTGCGTCGCCGAACAACTGATTTTTGGCACGCTAGAGACTACGAATGTTTTTTGCGGATGTTCAAGCAAGATGGGGGAGCGGGGTTTGAAATTACTTACCAAGCAACAACCAATCTCCCAAAAATTAATCCTTTGGCACCGTGGGCGCGGTTTACTACAAGCTATCGGTTTTTTGAAATTGATGTTGGCGGGCGCACAGAAGTGTACCGTTTGGGCGAAGGTAAAGATATCACCCTAATCAGTCGTCCCAAGGTTGTTTCATAATATAACGAGGTTTTATGGCAGTAAGATTCCTAGAAAACAAGGGCAGTGGCAATATCTTAGAAATTAGTCGAGCTAGGCTTTTAGAACTTACCCCCAATGTTTATCCCCTCACCTGGGAAGCGATTCTTTCAGGTAAAGGTGACAGTGCGGCTATCTTGGGTGCAGGTTTTGCCGAACGTGAAGTTTTTTTTGGTTTTGAGGGAGCTGACTTAACGCGCTACCAACTTCCGACAATCGACTGTTACGACATTGCTACTAATCCACCAGAAAAGTTTTTAGCTTTACGCAGCCAATATCCAAACCTACAGTTAAATTATTTTTGCGATCGCAATCTAGCAGAACTAGAACTGACAAAACTTTACGCTCCAAATAGCCTGCGGCTAGTTTCGGTTCATGGAGTATTAGATTACTTACAACCACATACGGTTACAACAACATTACTTGATATTGTGAAAGTACAGCCAGAGGCAATATCGATAAGGCTGTTTTTAATGGGTAACCCGTGGTCGCGGAATTTTGCGAGTATAGAGCAACTGGCGATGGAATTAAATTCAATAGAAATTACTACAAGTGGCTTAGTCGAGTCGATTGATTTTGATGTATTTTGTCGTACAGGTGTTGTGCAATTAAATATTTTAGACCAGGATAAAATTGAACATAATTTGTTACCAATTTACGGCGCGTCTCATGTCATGCCTGATAAACTAGTTGGTTATTTCAATACTCAAGGATATCAGCTTGTTGCAACTGATGTGTACTCACTTTCAAGTCAAGATTTGCAAGGGGATAAATCGGAAAATCATAATAGTAATACAGATGTATCTTTAGATAATCCACATGGAATGTTGTTATTTTTTAAACGATAAAATACTCATTTTAATCGAGCTAATAAACGAAAATGAATACGTCCACAAGGACAATTTATGAAATAATGTCGGTAATTAATATTGGCGACTGAGGTTAAGTAATTGATTCTGCTGATCCGCGATCGCGCGACAAAAGAGCAACTTGACGAAATGCTCAAAACCTGGGGAGTGTTTATAAAATTGGCAGTCGATATAGATAGAGAAATTCTTGTTGGAGGTAGTCAACTTCATTATGAATGTGAAGAAGTTTTGCTGAAAGATGGTAGCAGACAAAAAGATATTTGGGGTGCTGATTGGTTTCCCTACACTCAAGAAGTAGGTTTTGAGTCGATTATCAACATCCGTCCCAGTCAAAACAATCGTACAATGGAAATTCAATCTCCTGAAATTCGAGAACAAGTAGCTCTAATTACCCGGCGATTGCTAGGAGGAATATAATGCCTGATTGGAGAGCAATTGAAGCGAGTTTTTTACGCCAACCTAAAGCAAACCGCTTAGGAGAGTTGGCAGCTAGTTTGGCGCGTATCAAATCCCGATGCCAAAATCCAGCTAACCAAGGCTTAGTTGCTGCTTTTATTGAGGAAAGTCTATTTTTTGTTGGGTTG
Organism: Komarekiella atlantica HA4396-MV6; assembly: GCA_019359395.1. Lineage (GTDB taxonomy): Bacteria > Cyanobacteriota > Cyanobacteriia > Cyanobacteriales > Nostocaceae > Komarekiella > Komarekiella atlantica. Next base: position 97,698 of record JAHHHK010000008.1, on the reverse strand, counting down.
ATTATCCCAGATACAGATACCGAGAAGGCAGGGGAATTAAACCAACTACAAAGCCAGTTAAGGGAGTGGCAGCAAGACTGGTCAAATATTTGGGCAAGCCCAACAGAACGTGCAAATATAGCTGCTGTAGCCAGTACTTGGTCAGAGCAAGTGTTGAGTATGTCAGGTTTGTTATCTGAATCAATGACTGCTTAAAAAGAGGGCGTTGCTACTGGGTGTTTTGCGCTGCTTGGCTTATTGCATCCAACAAAAACAAACCCAAATTTTTATGCAGTGCTTCATTATGCTGCGGACAACCCGTTGAATGTAGACACCTTGGACAACCTGCTTCACAATCACATTCAGCTGCTAGGGCATAGGCTGTAGCCGGGTGTTCAACGGCAAAAGTGAGCGGCGACAAACAACACTGAAACGAAGCACGAAGATTCTGTACGTCCGCTCCACTGCGTTGTTATGCTATGAAATCGAAGCAATCAGCTACTTCTCACACACGGAGCGAATCCATGCCACATAACGTGAGACTCTTGTGTAATATTCAATTGCCTCGTAAAGTCCATAAGCCTCGTCTTCGTGATCTTGCCAGGAACTCACACCTGCAATTAAAAGTTTGCCGTGTTTATTGATTAGGGCTGGACTACCACTATCGCCAATTCCAGACACTCCCTCAAGTGAAGTGCAATCTGGTGGTGCATCAAAGCGAAATTTAATCCAATGATTGTCCACTTGGTCAATCAAATTTGTCGCTTTGCGAAGTTTTTTGTCTGTGCCAATTGTGCCGATTTGACCATTTCCATAATCGCCTCGACCCAACAACAACACCTCTTGACCCAATTCGGCTTCGTCCTCGTATAAATCAAATGTTGCAACTTGGTTGGCAGGTGAACTAAGTTTGACTAGCGCAATGTCGTCTATATCTCCTGGTTGTTCTCCGACAAAATCTGGGTGTGGTACAACTTGCTCAATGGTGTAGCTACCACTCGTGATCGAGATTGTGTGATGATCCGGGATGTTTCTTGCTGTATGTGCAGCAGTGAGAATCCAGAAGGGGGAGATCAGCGTCCCTGCACCATCGCCATTGAAAAAGGTGATAATGCTTTGATAATCGCTTTCATCAACAAGGGAGCTTCGATCTGGAACGTCATGTCGAATGATCATATTGCTAGCTTTCATCCATAGGACTTGCAATGCTACAAGATACTACATTTGTAAATAGAAAAGCAAGCAGTTAATTTGGCAGTTGTTTTTACATAAGGAACAGCTTTTCCCTTGAAGCGGTTTTTTGTAGTTAGCACAGCGCTGATTTTTACAAGTCATCCTATAAGTGCGTTTCATTAATTGATAACCATAGTCTGGGTTAAAAGCAGCACATTCAACTTCTCCCGATAGTAACTGTTGAGGATGCCGAGCATAGAATACATCAATGGGATTTTGTCCCAAGGGTAGATAAATCACAAGTCCATGCTGTTTGCGCCCAGCTCGACCTACTCGTTGCTAAAATGACATTAAGCTACCTGGAAATCCACGAATCAAACAGCAGTCTAGTTCAGGTAAATCGATTCCTGCTTCTAGCGAAGAAGTAGAAATAATCACCTTGATTTGTCCGGCTTGCAGTTTTTGAATAATCTCCCGACGGCGTAGACGCGAAGCGGCTTGTCGTCAGACATCGCCTGTCAAGGAACTGTAGAACACCGCCACCTTGCTTGTTAAATAACCTAACCCAACGCGTTGTGTTTCTCTTTGGATTAACCCTAGTAAACCTTTGACAGCAGCACGGGAATTACAGAAGACAATCCCACTGAGGTTATGTTGTAACCAGGAAATAACAATCTTGGAAGCTTCGACATTAGCTGCACTATTTGGAGCAACGCATAACAGAGTACGTCCAGCATTAGCTGCACCACTACGTTCAATTAGGTGTAGTCTTTGGGGTTGGTGTGTCCTACCGCTAAACCTGAGTGCCATCTCTTGGGGATTGCCAATGGTGGCACTAGAACAGATAAATTGCAACCTTTGGGAATTACCGCCAACAGCATCAACTGCTAACCTTAGCCGCCGCATCAAATTGGCAAAGTGTGCGCCAAAAGCACCAATATAGGTGTGGCTTTCGTCAATTACACAATAACGCAACTGTCTTAAAAACTGCCGCCATCCTTCTCCCGATTCTCGCCGCCGCACATTATAAAGATAGTGGTGCAACAAGTCGGGACTGACTGCCAAGATGTTTGGTGGATTGGGAATAAACAAGCGCTGCCGCTCAGATGCAGGTGTATCCCCTGTCATCAAAGCGAGTTTGAGGCGGTTGTTGGGCATTGCCTTAACCAGCGATTGCAACTTTCGCATTTGGTCGAGGGCTAATGCCTTAAGTGGGAAAATATATAAAGCCGTTGTTTGCGGTTGCTTGATACACGATTCTAGAATAGCGAGATTGTAGCAGAGCGTCTTCCCGCTTGCCGTAGGGGTGGTAACACTCAAGTCAAAACCAGCACGTAACTTTATCAGAGCTTCTAGTTGGTGAGAAAAAATGCTGACGATACCGTTCTTTTGCAACGCCAAACGTAAAGCAGGCGGTAAATCATTAGGTATGGGGTGAAGCATCCCTTGGTTGGCATTTTTGATATCTACTGCGGCGATCGTTGCTATGAGTTCTTGAGCGACAGACTGAAACGCCAGTTGGGGGATTTGTTGAATGCGTTCGGAAACTGTTGCAGTTACGACGTTAGTTTCTTCGAGCAACGTTGTGGAAGAAACTAAGTTGGCGTTACTTGATTTAATTGCTCCAAGAGCGATCGCTTCTTCCCAATCGTCAAATTGAGTTGGATTAACCTCTTCAACAAACTTGACAATCAACCGCCTGCCCAACAACGCCATGACTTCCCCTACTCCGTATTCAGGGGAGTATATAGGGTTGCCCACAGTCAACCATTCAGGCGGTTCCGGAACGGTTTGGTTAGCGGCGCGGATAAGGGCAGCATAGTCGGTTGGTTTATTGTTGGTCACAACTCTACGTTTTTGCTACCAAAAAATATTTGTCATTTGTTAAGTATAAATCTAATTATTTAATTGCGGTAATATCGTCGTCACAGAATTTGTCGTAGTGTATTTTTACTTTATAGCTCTGCAATGGGAATTTTAGGTAAGTACACCCTACTTACCGCAATATTGTAATGAATTGGAAGGATTGGTCTAACGTTATTTTTAGCGAACGTCATCACTTGCCTGAACGTTCGGGAATTTATGTCATTGCCGATATTAATGACTGCGTGTGGTATATCGGACAAGCTGCCAACCTAAAAAATCGGTGGGCTAGTAGAACTCACCACAGATACCCACAATTAATCCGCTCCAACCGCAAACTTATGCACCGTATTTATTGGCAGGAGGTTTCAATCAACTGCTTGGACGAACGAGAAAGGTATTATATTAACTTATTTCAACCCGAACTCAACGGGTGTAAAGTGAAGAAATATTTGCCGAAACAACCACAAATCGAGCGAGAAATTAAGCGTTTATTGAAAGTATTAAATAAACCAACGATGTTTTTCCCCGTGATTCGTTCTGTGGTAGCTGGCGAGTATAAAGATGAAGAGGGAACAAAGTGCATTTTAGTTATTATTAATATTAATGATGAGCAAATAATAAGTAATTCAACACGGAAGCGGTATGCAAACGAGGTTAGAAAAGCTTGGGATTATTATAAAAGTTATTGCGGTAAAGACGAGCAGCAATACAGCCAAGTATGGGTGAAAACATACAATTTAAACGTTTGTAAATTTGAATTTGTTATTGCAGATTGGGACTTTTTTCAATATCTTGAAGATAATGCTGATGCTCGCACACAGTATCTTGAAGAAGTAGAAATTTTTAGTGAAAAAGTGAAAACGTTAAAAAATCTAAGTATTTTTGAAAAAATATCCTTACAAGAGGAATACAGTTACATCAACTATGAGGGAAAGAAAAGCCTAACAAGCGCTGCTTATATCAGGTATCGTAGACCAATACTCAACTCCATTACAACAATTATCTCATAATACCTATTATTGTCGCTTTAAATTAACAGCATAAATTAAAAAAGATTTTCTAAGAATTGATTTTAAAGGTTATTTTACCGAAAATTTCACTCCTAATAATCGCTCCTATTCCAATCCAATAAATGACTTTTGCCGCAACAAGAGCATTGATTTTCAGCTACTTTGGTATAAGAGAGAACTAGCATTATCGGGCTGGCCTCGGACTGAAATTCTATCACTTGAGTATACTCCCTTCATGCAAAAGTGGTTAAGCGAAGAAGGGGAGGAAATTTCTAGTCCCTATCCAGATGGTGATAAGTTTGAGGCGATCACTACAGAATTGTACCCGATTTTACAGCAATATTTTCAAGTTTGAATTGGTGCTTGCGCTCTCCAACCCCAAATTAGCAAGCAGAAGTAATTTCTCTTCTCTAGCCATTTCAACTCTATTGAGTATATGTTTCTGTTATAGTGCTTTTTACTCGATTAGTTATTTTTCAATATTATTGAACTTATATAGGCAAACGTGCTTGCATTGCCCATAGGCAATATGTAACAAATGCAAGTGTGAAGTTTAGCAGGAGATTAACTGTACTTTAGTTTTACTCTAGTTGAACTGTACTTGTACTAAATCTAAGTAGGTTGTGAATTAAAAAATAATTCACAAGTAATTTGGTAAGTTGCTAGTTGAATTTGCTTTCAATTGATGTTGTCTTTCAGTTGGAATTGAGCTTGATGATATGTGAGAACGTTATCTACACCCAGAAAACACTTGCCGAAAGATACGGGATTTCCATTGCCGCTTTACAAAGGTGGTATCCCTATGCTGGTATAGTCAAACCACGAAAGCGGGGCGGCTATTTTGATGCAACAACAGTTGAGATTGCAGATATTTTCTATGTTGCTATCAAAATTCGGCGGTTGACTTGTGAAGAATACTTACAACAGGTAATCCCTGCTGGTGGCTTAGATGCTTATTTACAAAAAGTTAATGACGTAAGCCTTTATGACTTTTTGACTAAGCATATATCTGATGAAGAAAAAAATAACCCAATTGTGCAAGCAGTAATTAGGAGAATTGAACGGAATGAAGCATATCAACAAAGTGGCAGAGACTTTGCAGGTGTCGCCTGATGTAGTACGTATCTGCTGTCGGTTGTTAGATTTAGCTTTGCAGCCAAATGATACGCTTGATGAAACAATTGAACAGCAATTGGTTCAACTTAAAGAGACAGCCTCTCGTGAAGGTATGTCCCTTGAAAAAGCTGCCCAACACTTGATTGCAATGCGCGATCGCCAGTCAGAAGTAGGCGAACATAAGTTCGACAAACGCGAGTATATTAAACAGCGATTTGGCATAGACCCAGAACAAGCTTCTCCCGATAGTTTTGTAGGAATACTTTACCGGGACGCTGATAGAGGCATTCAGTTAGGAGAATTACGCCATAAAGTGGTGCTTGAATCTTCGACACTTGCCCTAGAAGAATTTGTTTTTCATGGCAGCAGTTTGCCTACTGAAGCTAATACTTCCATTACAGCTGGTTACGACCAGGCGCAAGAGCGAATTCATTCGCGCATTGATAACGATTTTTTCGGCAAGGTGAACTGGGGGGAACAGACTCATCCACTGTTGGTCGGTACATCGATACCGCAGCCGAGACAGTTGAAGTCCTCGCAGCCGAAAATCGGGCAATCTCCGAAGAAATAGTTAACCAAATGCTACCCATCTGCTATCGAATACGGGATGAGAGTTTACTCAACTTGAGAAAGACATCCACCCAGGCAGTTGGTATAAATCTGCTTTCGGTAGTAGCTGGTACTGTGATTGGGACGTGGGTGGCAGTTCCCCCAACTCAAGAAAAACAGGAGATTCCGAGTATTCAGCCAATTTTGATTGGTGTAAGTATAGGTGAATTAGTTGGTTTGATTTTGGCACTAGTAGTTATTTGGTTTACCAGGGAGGAGGTATGAGTGCAGCATTTGATTTTTTGGTTAACACGGCAGGTGGTTTGTTGATGAACCTGGGTGTTTCGGGGATGGTAGGACAACTGTTGGGAGTGGGGGCAACTCTTGCCTTGCATCCTCTGTTGCTACTAACTGGCATAGTTGTGGGTGGAGCGGGAATTGCGATCGCACGCGAGTTAAACAAACGCCCTCAGTTGCAGTTGGTTGTTGATAATACCTAAGGGGTAAATTATGTTTACTCCTACACCTGTACGAAATAAACAACCGAGTCGCAGAAAGAAAAAGGTAAATGTTACCTTGTGGACGGTTTGTTCGACTGTTAGTGCGCTGTCTGTTATTGGGGCGGTTGCATTGATGGTTGGATGGAAGCAACAAGTTCCAGGTAATCAGGTATCGGAGGTACAGCAGGTAAAGGAACAAGTTGCCCAAATTCGAGAGGTGTACTTAGAAAAGCTGTCCCGTACTGACTACAATATAGACCATCTTTCCAGTTATTCCTCAGTAGAAGGTGCGCCTACTCTTACAGGCTGGCGACAGCTGGCGGCGGCGTTGTGGGGACAGCAATTGCGGGGTGAAATATCCAAAATGCAGGCTAATGATAAATCTGGGTTTTACCGCCTTCACTATATGCCGGCACTGGAGATAGTTAAATTCAATTCGCTGGATGTTTTACTAGAAGCGGCTTCTGGAAATAATACTTTTTATTGGGGATACCGCAAAACCGATGGTACGAAAGTTGAGGAGAAGATACCAACCGGAGCGGCTGCTGTTTTGATTTTGGGTAAATTAGAGGCAATTGATTACGCTCAAAACTTGGAATCTCAACCATCGGTTGATCTGAATCAAATGCTAATTCAGATTAAGAATGCTCAAGAACCATATTCTCTTGCACAGGCACAGCTGTTACGAGCGCGGGGGTATTTAGATCCAGTAGAGCAGATGGCACAGGTGGCAGACATCCGCGAGAGAATACACCAACGGGAGGAGCAAAGGCGGATGTATATCCAACAAATGAAGAAGCAATTACCTCAGCCAGTTCCTAATAAACAGCCTGTTAATAAATCGGGGGGGTGATGTCATGTATGTCAAGTTTGCTGCTGCGATAATTTGCATAGCTTTGTGTTCGCTCAACGTTGTAGCGGCAGTCAAACGTACCCCTATTCGTACTACCCTCGAAGGTTCAACTCGCACAACAGTTGAGATGATGCCATCTCCAAATTCAGGAGTGCATTGGATGAGTGCAGTTATATTTCTGGCTGGGTTTGCTTGTTTTTTGGGCTGGGGAATTTCTGACTATAACAATGCAGTTGAAGAAACAGATGAACTGTCTGATAACTTGGCTAATCCCGGCAATCAACAACTTCATGTTGGTGCTTCTGATACTGATATTCAGCCTTCTTTAATTCCTCCGATTTCACCGGCTCCTGGGATAAGATTCAATAACGAATTCTCTGCTAAGAATGTAGTTCAATTTTCTCCTCGTTCTACTGTTTCTGGATTGGGGCGAGTACATAGTAGTCAGTTTGTTGAAGATGGAGTGCAAAATCAACCGGGAATGTTATCTCCAGAAGAGTTTTACACCCAACTTCAAGATGAAGATTTCTGGGAAGATACTAACTCCCAGGTAAATGATAAACCCGCCAGCTAGTTAATTTGAGGTCATATTATGAACAGAAATCAGCGCCGTAATTTTGATGTTGATTATTCTGAAGGTGGAGCAATTGTGCCTGCAAACCGCTTGCAAAATATGTTGCAGCAGGTACAGCAACAAGGAGGGATAGTAAATCAACAACCTAATATTTCTCCTCTGACTACTTATGATACTCAACCTGTTGAGGTTAGGTATATTAATGCACCTACTGCCTATAAGCCGAGGGTTCCTCAGATAGAAATTCCCTACATCGAGACTTGGAAAGCACATCGGCTGCATCCGCAAAACCCCTGGAGGTTTGGCTGGTATCCAGTATATTTTTTATCAGATGTAATTAAATCTCCTGTGGGTGTAGCTGGCGTGGGAGTGTGGTTGTTAATAATGCTGTTGAATTTTGTTCTTAATGGCAGTTATACCGGGCCAGGATATGCGTCTGGGAAGAAGATTGAAGTTGTACCCAAGGAAGTTCCCTCTTTTGCCCTGCCTGTGGTTAAGCAGTTGGAATAATGTGGGTAAAGGCAATTTTTTGGTTCGTACTGCTGGTATGGATTGCAGATATCTTGCAACCGGGATATTTGCAGTTTTATAACTGGCGTAATGCTGTGGCATTGGTACAAAAGCTTCAGTTTTCATCGTCAGCTGTTGTCCCTACTGCTGTACCTGGGGTGAATATGTCTTCTAATCCTGTCTCTACGCGCTATTCCCCTAAAGTTAGGGAACCTGCAACATCTGGAGATGGACTAAATTTTCCTGATTGTCGTGTGGTTAGAAATGACTTTGAGGAAGTATTGAGTACTGCAAAGATTGGTTGTTGGCAGGTTTCTCCTGCTAATGCAAAAAGGCGTTGAGGCAATGCGAATAATCTTTGAAACTAACGGTGACAAAGAGGTTAGTAATTCGACTGTAACTAGTTTGGATGAGACAGTCGATACTAATTCGAGTGCAAATTGGAGATATGCGATCGCAACCTCAGTTGTAATTGCAGCTATGGTCATTCCCCAGGTTTCTGGATGGATTGAATCTCAAGTGTTAGTCAAATCTCTCCAAAGTCTAATATTACCAAAAACTATTCGTAGGAATCAGGTTTTAAAGAATGGTCGAATTGCCTTTCCTACTGCGCCTGGTACTCCTATTACCTCAGAGTTTGGTTGGCGGATACACCCCATTACAGGCGATCGCAAGTTTCACGCGGGGATTGATTTTGGTGCAGCAAAGGGTACGCCAATTTATGCGATTGATGCTGGTCGAGTAGTTTTTGCAGGCGATAAGGGTGGTTATGGCAAAGCGGCTGTTATTCAGCATCAGGGAAGTTTATCTACTCTGTACGGTCATGCCAGTCAGCTGTATGTACAGCAAGGACAACAAGTTGTGCGTGGACAGATGATTGCGGCAGTAGGTAGTACGGGTTTTTCAACGGGGCCGCATTTGCATTTTGAAGTTCACGTTAATGGTGTAACACAGAACCCCCGTCCTTATTTACACAAGTATTTAGCTAACCGTTGAAGGTTATTTAGCTATTGGCAAGAGAGATGCAAATTGTACCGATTTTTATATCAGGTGTAGTTGGTGTAGCCTCCTCTGTTGCATTTTCTTACGGAGTAGCTTCACTGCCATGTGGATTGGTATCAAAGGGTGCGGATACTATTTGTCAGGTGCGTAGTTTTGGTAAGGCACTTGATAGTTGGAAATTTGGGTTTGTTGTTGGTGGTTTGACTGGGTTGATTTTGAGTCCTCGCCATCAATTTATATCCCGTTTTCAACCCATTCATCTATCAACTGCTTCCTTAATTACTTTGGGTATTTATTTTTCAATTTCTCAAAGTACTGGTGTTTCTTCAGCGTCGTCAAATAGTTTAAGAGGAAGAGTTGGTACAAGTTCTTACTCACCACATCCTGATTCACCACGTTTGAGTGCTTTTTTAGCGACAATTCGTTGGGCAGAAACAGGAACTAGTGAGACAGAAAGTTATCGCAAGTTAGTATTTAACGGAACTTTTAATAATTTTTCTACACACCCGTTAAAGAAACAGTGCGCTCCTATTAATGGCAAAAATGTTTGCTCAACTGCGGCTGGTGCTTATCAAATGTTGGATAAAAGTTGGTATGACCTTCAGCCAAAGTTAAACTTAAAGGATTTTAGCCCAGCTTCTCAGGACAAGATGGCAATTGAATATATTCGTCGTAATAATGCCATAAGTGATGTTGAAGCAGGAAGGTTTGATACTGCGATATGTAAAGTAGGTAAGGTATGGGCCAGTCTTATTTGTAACTCGTATAATCAAAATCCAAAATCTTTAGCGCAGTTGAGAATTTACTATCAGCAGCAATTACAAAAATTTGAAATTTCTAGAAGGTAAAAATCAGTGATATTATTACCATACAATAACACTAATGGTAATATTGAAGTTCAAAAACAACAGCTTTTGACTGCAATTGTGCAGGCAAAACAAGATGGTTTGGGCAATGAAGAGATTATAGAGAATATACGGGAAGCTTTACCTGACGTAATGGTTTCTTATGCTGAAACTGTTTTAAAGCAGATTGACTTTAGAGCAAAATTATCACGTCAGGTTATAGAATTTAATTTAGAATTTTTATTTCAGGTAATATACGAATCAGTAATTGCAGGTACAAACGATGAAGAAATATTATCAATATGTGCAGAACACTGTACTTTAAACCGATATGAATTTGTACGTTATGCACTTGAGTATATTCATCTCAATCGAATGCCATCACAGTGGGAGCAAAATAACGTATATCAAAAAATGATTGGGATAGTTAATCTATCACCCATTGAATGTTTATTTGAATACATTGAATCGATCAAAAATACTTATCTCAAGCAGATTGGATATGAAGTAGTTCAGGAGAATCTTTATAATTTATTTTTAAGCAATAAACAAACTAGTTATTTTACTGATTTAGCTAATAAATCTAGAGATAACTTCATTAAAAACTATTGCTGCCGAACGGCAGTGCTTGTTGCGCGTACCACAGGTAAGCCATTAGATTTAAAACTGACAGGTGATGGTTTAATTCTTTTAAAAGAGCCTAAATGTTTAGATAGAAATAGTGGTGCAAATGAGATTGCTACTTCCCAAATGGTACAGGCAGGGAAGTTATTAGTTGATACTCTCGAAGAATTTAGTATTAATGCCAAATATGTTGATGCTAAAACGGGTCCAACATTCAACCGCATTAAGGTAAAATTAGGACGAGGTGTAAGTTATAAAAAAGTAGAAGATATTGGCAATGACTTAGTGCAGCAGCTTGGTGAAGAGTTAAACTTGAAAGTTGCACCAATGGTAAGTGTTGTGCCTGGGGGAGTTGTATTTGACATACCCCGGTTAGATAGACAATTTGCTTATTTCCGCGATTATTTTACTTTTGACGGCGAACCTGATATTCATTCGGTATCGATCCCCGGTGGTGTTGATGTTGATGGCACTTATGTCGAAATTCCCCTTTATAGCGATAACGTAACTCATATCCTGGGTGGTGGGCGGACGCGGGGAGGAAAGTCGCAATTTGAGAAAGCAGCAATTTTGTATTTGGTGCGGCGATATCCCTCTTCTGTTGTTCGGTTGGCGCTTTCGGATGTCAAGCGCGTGACCTTTGGTAAATTTGATGGGCTTCCCCATCTTGTTGCCCCAGTTGCGCGTGATGCAGAGTCTACTGCTAACTTACTCGATTACTTGGTCGAAGAAATGGAATTGCGCTACCAAGAATTCGAGCGCCACAGCAGTATTGAAACGATCGCACAGTACAATCTGCGGTTTGCACCTGATTTTGTCATGCCGCGAGTGATTTGTCTAATTGACGAGTGTTTTGATCTACTTTCTGATGATAAGTACTGCGATCGCATTGAGACTGCACTGATGAAGTTGCTTGCAAAAGCAGGTGGTGCGGGGATTCACGTACTTTTATACACCCAACGACCTGACAAAAACGTGATAGACCCGTTGATTCGCTCAAACTTTCCAGCCAAGACAGCCTTTGTTACGACTCGTCCTGAAGATAGCTGTATTATCCTTGGAGACGATAAAGACAAGCGTGCGGTGTATTTATTGGGATACGGAGATTTTTTGTACAAAACAACTGAGGTGATGCGACTTCAGGCGCTTTATGTAGCTGACGATGAAGACCCTGAATACTTCCAGCAGTTACTCTTGGAAGCAAAAAACCAAAACGACCCCTATACAACATGGGAGTCTGGGTTAGACTTTGATGAATTTGTCGCTAGTTTGTATGGTGAGAGTAGTAGTAATGACAGTGGTAAATCTAAAGCTACTGTTGTTACTAAAACTGAGCAGTATAAGACTGATTTTGAGGGCAGTTTTAGTTTTAGAGTACAGCTTGACGAAGAAGCAAGAAACTCAATTTTGAATTTGTATCAAAAGGGTTATCAACTTGATGAAATTGTCAAAGCGGTATTCAATTTATCCCGCCAAGATGGTAGGTCATACAAGAAATTCAGAAACGTTGTTGAGGAATTTTTAAATAGCTTGAAAGGTGGTGAGGAAGATGATATTTGAACTAACGATGCCTTTACCCCCTAGTATGAACGAAATTATTAACCAGGCACGGTCGGGTTGGCAAGCGAGCGCTGAACTTAAGAAGTATTGGACAAATTTAATTGGTGAATTTGTTAGAGAATGTGAATTTTGTTTGGATAGTACAGTTTGGATGGAATTTCATTGGTATCTCAAAAATTTTGGAAGAGATAGCGATAACGTAGCTGCTGCCGCCAAATTTATCATGGATGGTCTGGTTACAGGACAAGCAATCCGTAACGATAACTTGACAGTTATCCAATCGCCTGTAGTTCATTATTATCATCGCAGTAGTGGTGATGATGGTGTGCTGTTGAGACTTTCACAATCACCTGATTTCCTGTTAGATAATTTTATTGTATCTAACCAATTTTCCCGAAACAGCTTAGAAAAGCATAGCCAAAAAATCGCATATTTAGTATCAATTTAATTTATGGATATATTGAATTTAAAGGATGACGATAATGTTACGTTATAAAGACTACCGTCAGTTAATCGATCAGGTAAATGCAGGCAAGAATATTAACCTATGGGGCAAGCCAAATATTGGTAAGACTCTTACTGTTAAAAACTGTTTACTCAAGGATATTAACTTAGAGTCTGTTTACCTCAATCTTGAATATCCTTTTAGTGTGGATCATCTATTTAACATTATTCCTATTAGCTTCAGCTTTTACTATCAGCAGGATTGGCAAAATATCATAAGCAAATTATCTGATGGTTATAATAGGCTGCTGGTGATAGATAACTTTGATAGATTACACTTCGTTAGTAATACTTTTAGCAACGACTTATTTCGATTACAACAGTTAGCTCAATTAGAAAATTTTTCTTTACTATTAATATCTCGAATGCCGCTAGAATATTTTCATTTTCCAGGGTTTGCTAACTATTTTGAAAAATTGGAATTAAACGAAACTAATACTTGGACTTTTGGACAGTAGATATATGGCTTTTAGATATCGTTTTATGGTGATATTCCGCTCTGGGTGGAGTGTTGTTTTAAGCAATAAAGCAAGTTCGACTCTTGCTATCACTCTTGAGGATGAAACTACTGCCGATACTGAAAATTAACGAGTACGAATCTATTAATAGTTTTGGAATTGTTAATAGAGTAAGGGGTAGGTTAGTAGTGTAGTTCTTAGCAAATCCCAATTCATGCCGGGGCAAGAGTAATTAAAAACCTTGTAACCTGCATTTTGGAGGGATGAATTATGTTGAAGAAGTTTGCGTTTAATTGCTTGAGGAACTTTAATGCTGCTTTTGGAAACTCAGGGGGATTTGACTGTGATTGGTGCTGTTTCTAATGAGAAAGAATTTTCTGAACCAGAATCTTCGATTATTGAAACTGCGCCGCCACTTGTTGAAACTAGGTTTGCAGATGAAGCCAGACAACTTGTGCTAGTAGACGTTACCGAAGAGAGGAAGAAGCTTTTGGATTTAGGTGCGCGGAAGCTGCGACAGTTCTGCAAAGAACGCCAGATTCAAGGCTATTCTACCGTCTACAACCGTAAAAAACTCGATGGACTCGTTGACTTTCTGATCGCACAACAAGTGACTTCTGCTCAAGTGGTCGAGTTTGTGGAAATGCTTGCTTAGAGTTTGATGAAAAGCCTCGGTAAAAACTGGGATTTCAAAACTACTTCTTTGAGATAGGATCGTTCTTGCTTGATGATTCTTTCTATTGAGGTTGAGCTTCCAAAATGCGTCCTATACTTCTTGGCGATAATGTCGGTAATCCCCTCCGAGTAGCTTCCTCAGCTACCTGCGTATGGTAATGGTGCTTTGAACGACTGGGTTTTCGGTTCTTGCTCCATTCGCTGATTTCGACGATTTTGCTCGCCTCTGTACTTTTGCACTTCTTAGGTCTGCCTACGTTTACACCTAATACCTCGTTAGCTTTTGCGATCGCCGACTCCTGGGTTTCTGACAAGATGGTACTTGATGTCCATCTTTTTTTCCACTTTGCTATTGAGTTTTCGGTTACGCCAATCTCTTGGGCTAAGGCTACATATTTTTTGCCTTCGTTTAGTCCCAGCAGAATTTTCGCTCTTTTGCTAACTTCATCGCTGCTGGTCGCTGCTATGTGCTCTAGTGCTTGTTTTTCAATAGAATTTAGTATTTGAAGACGAGGCATCTAAAAATTTACCCCTCTTTACTGTACAATTTTGCCAAATGGAATGAAGCCTGATATACTTTTTTTGTAGAGTCCATTTTTCCTAAAGATTTACTCAAAGCCCTGTTTGCACCAGGGCTTTGAGAAAAAAACAAGCCCACCTGTTACTAGAACAGGACGGAATTTTGTTTTGTCAATTTAGTTATCTAGAGCCATCATATCATGAGTTTACAGAGTTTTACAAATCTTTCTTTAGATAGATGCTTTTTTTCTCAATACCAGTTCGTTAAATATCTCTTCAGTCGTATTAGTTGTCAATGGGTTGAGAGTAATAGTTACTGCGAAAGAAAATCTCTCAAAAAGAATTTTCTGGTAGGTAATCCTTTGCTATTTACAAGAATTAATTATTTTTTAAAATAATCACTTTTCCCAAGGGATAGAAGTGCTGCAAATCCTGCTATATAGGCTTTTCCTGCTTGAATGTCGGGATTTTCAAGATTGAAATTATCTTTTGAGTGACAATTTGTGAACCGGAGTATAAATATGTCTGAGGTGCAGAATCCGGCAATTGTATATATTTCGCCTGCGGAGTTGGTTGTTCATCCGAAGCTGATAGAAATATATGGTGAGAATGAGGAACGTCCAGCTTTGGAAAAAAGTATCTCGGAAAAAGGGATTCTTGAATCTTTAAAGGTATCTGCACGTACTGGTGTCAATGTAGTCTTGGCAGGTAAGTGTCGCTTGCAGATAGCTCACAAGCTCTTAATTTCCTCTGTGAAAGTGGAATTTGTCGAGTCTGATTCGCCTGAAGAAGATTTGAAACTAGTGCTTGACTTTAATCTTCATCGCGAAGGCGGGAAGACTCATTACCAGAAATTTCACGAGGGGCAGTACTGGGAGAGCGTACTTCGTCCACAAGCGAAAGAAAGACAAAGGGAGAGTGCTCGTCGTTTGAATGAATTGAAGTGTTCAAATTTGAATCATTCGATAAATGAGAGTAAGTCTCAATTAAAGAAGGGTAAACCCGTGATTCGGGAGGTTTCGGAGAATCTAAATATAAGTGTTGGTAGTTATCACAAGGGCAAGAAAGTTTTTGAGTTAATTTCTCAATTACGAGAAATGGAAAAATTTAAGGCAGTTGTTGCACTGGAGATGGAATTTAACCGGAGTATTGATGCAGCGTACAAGTTTGTTTGCAATCAAGATATCTGTTACCAGGTAATAGACCTTCTGGAGGCTACGGAGATAGGTAGTATAGGCGATGGTATTGCTTGGATACTGAATGGCGATCGCAACCCGTTTCGGCGTTTCCAGCTTGACCAAGTATATCAATTCAAGAAGAGACTGCGGCCAGAGTTGGAAATTGTGGGACGGGTTATTGGTATAACTAATGAGTTTGTTGTGTTTGGATTGAGGAATTTAGTAAATATGAGTCTAGAAATTGTGAATCTACGTCCGCAACAGATTGATGCAGAGTTGCAAGATGAACCATCTGCGTCACAGAGGAAAAGAATACTTCACTTAATGCAAAAGTTTAGTGATGTTTTCCCAGTTCAAGTGTCTTTGACGGAGTTGTTAAAACTTCCAAATTTAACTGATAAAGAGGAGGTCTTGTTGCGGATGTATGAATCTGACGTATTTGAAAAAACTTGGGAGGATTATAAAGCTCAAATGAAAGCAATGGAAGTATCTATAAAGAGAAAAAAGGATAATGTTCGTGCTGCATAGATAGCTGTGAGCAGTTAATCTAGCAGAGAATTTATTCCACAATTTAACTTACCTAATAGATTAGCATCTCAATACTAATTGCAGTACGAGTTCACTTATTTGGGTGCTGAACTCGTATGAAGATATTCGACTGTTTTTTGTCTTTAAACTTGGTGGTGGAGGGTAATTTCATCTTCACCAATTGTACTAACAAGAGCCAATGTACGGTGACACTTGTAGGTGTTGCTAGCTTTGCAGAGTTATCCCAAAACTCTTTTCTAGATTTAGTAACAACTTCGCTAGATCTGACCTATTTAAATAGCTCCCAAAAAAAAGTTGGGTAGCCGCATTGTTGTTGGTGAAGCGTGTTGGACTAAATGCTAGTCTAAGCCTACGTATGTCTAAGCCTAAACAAGTATAAACCTTTGTTTGCTTTCAACCACGAGACGATTACCAGTCGCCTCCAACAAGCGGATAACCAACCGCTTAATTCAAAATAAAATTTCAAATTTAGGCTAACACATTTTGACCAACAGCGAGGCTACCTGATGCACAAAAATCATCAGAACAGTCACTCATGTTCCAAGAAGATTTCGGGGCAGATGCCGATAACAAGCCCCAATTAAGCCTTTCACAGCCTTCAAAAAAGAAAATCAAACCCCACCTGCCCACAGAATCCTTGGGCAAACGCTACGTAGAGCGCTTTTGGCATCCATTTGGGGCGATAATTGCCCCTTCTTTAGTAGAAGGTGCAAAACCAGCATGGCGCACCATCGACTATTACCTCCAACCCTCCCAACTGTGGAAGCTGCACCAAGACAAGTCGAAACTAGTAGGTCTGCGCTTTAACGACACAACCCGTTACGCCACAATCGATTTAGACTTTTTTGGGGACTACCACAACATTGAATCTATAAATCGCATCAAAGCGGCGCTAGAGGACATCGGCATAGTTGATATCATCATCCTCCAGTCCAGCTTTAGTGGCGGCTATCACCTGATCCTAACCTTCGCATCCCACCTACCCACATTTCCCCTAGCCTGCGCCCTAGAGATTACCTTAAGAAACGCAGGTTTTATACTGCGCCAAGGACACCTAGAAATCTTCCCCAACACCAAACCATATAGTGCCAAACAAATAACCAATTACAAAGCGATCCGCTGCCCCATGCAACCGGGTAGCGGGTCATTTTTACTTGATGATGACCTACAACCAATTAGCGACTCAGTTTCTATCTTCCTCGACCATTGCGATCGCGTAGCAAGTCGGCAAGATTTAACTAAACTAAAACAGGTAGCGAACAAAGCCAAAAAACAAATTTCACGGGAGAGATATCGCAAGCAAGAATCTGCTGACGTTGTAGAGTGGCGTGCCAATTGGGAAGAAATCATCACCACAGGCTGGACAGGAAAAGGACAAACAAACACCCTCCTACAAATCTTCGTAGGCTACGGAATCGTCTTTTTAGACTTAACGGGTGAGGAATTAGTCGAATTCTGCCTCTCTACTGCAATTAACGCCCCCGGCTATAGCCAATATTGCGGACACCAACACGAAATCGAAGCTAGGGTGCGGCATTGGGTAGAATGCACAATTCGCAACAAATGGTACAGCGCCTACGTTAGTTATCCTGAACGGCTGTTGGGTACATTCGCCAAGACCTTTGCAGAAGCCATAGCAGATATCAAGAGCATTAATCAATCCAAAGACAACGTAATTCCATTTGACCGTCGCCAGCAGATGAACTGGGAAAGCAGCCAAAAAGCTCAACGGCGTATCCAGATAGTAGTAAGGGCAATAGAGTGGGATAGTGGGTTGCCAGTAGGGGCTACTGAACGGGGGAAAGCGATACGTGCTGAGTACAAGCGCCGTTTTCACAAAACTATCTCACAAGAGACATTACAAAAGCACTTGCATTTGTGGCATCCTACGCGCTACATCTTAGATCCTTGGGTAGAAAATAGCTTAAACCCTTATCAATCAAGTAATGACGGGCAATTTAATAGTTTTCAAAACTCATTTGCAAAACAAAGTGCTGAAAACCTTTATCAAAAAGAAAATGACGGTCATTCTTACTATATGAAGGGTTTTTGTAACTGCTTATCTCCTGCTGCCGATGCCCCTACAGGGCAGTTGGCAGCAGCTAGTTTTGAAGAAGTTATCGAGTCTGAAGGAGAATTTTTTGTACCACAGGTACAAGATAATTCTGAGGGAATTAATATTAGTTCCGAAGAATTGAATTTATTACAGCCAGAAGATTTGTCTTGTACTTCAGGTGTCAATAATTCTTATAGCTCATTAGCTTTTTTAAATATTATAGAACTAGCTGAAAATGTTGTTGAAAGTAATTCAGATAAGGATTTTAAATACCTTTCTAACCCCAGCACATCCGAAAATCATAATAATAAAAACTTATTAATCAATTCTGCCAGTATTCCACCTACCGCATCTACACCTGCAATTGTGCCACCTGAAACGTTACGAAAAGCCGAAGTTAGCGAGCAAAGTACACCTTCAAGCGACCCAGCTGAAACTCTCGCTTTGTCAGAACTGAAGAAACTGACTAAGTTGCGACTCCAAGCAGCATCTCATGCCAAGCGTTTAGCAAGAGAGTATTGCCTGATTGCGCGACGGTTAATTGGAGGCATGGAACGCGAACGTTTGGAGCAGAGTGCCAAAATGCAATTTTATCTCGATTCAGGTAATAAAACTTTAATTGCAGAAGCCAACGAGTGGGCAGCTGTCAATCCTGGGTGTCTACCGTTTTCGTTGGAGTTGGCGTTTCAAGAAAGTGAGAGGTGATGGCTGAATGGCATACATTCCATTCCTGTTCCAATGCTACTCACGGGTGTAGCTGGGCTAATCGCTTCTCTATCTCCTGCTCATACCGTGTAATACTCGGTAGTGGTTCTGAGAAATGCCATGTATTAAGTAGTGGCACAGAATTAATTACACAAAATATGGGTTGAAATTCTTGCCTAGTAGAGAATCAGTAATGTAATTAATTCTGTTGGGTTACTTACGAGGTAAAGTCAAGCCAATAATCTACGTAATACATGGCGTAGTATATCTGATAATTATTTTGCAATCCAGCAGTCAGCGATTATAGATACTTACGCCATTGCTGTAGCCATTTGGCGACAAGACTCGGCGCAGCGACGGCAAGATGCAGCACAGCGTTTGCAGTGGTCGCTGTCGTGTTTTTCACATTCACTGGCACAGCGATTGCAAGCTTCCGCACAGACTCCGCACATCTGAGCATGAAGAGCAGAATTGCGAGACATAAAACGGGCACACAGAGCGCAAGTATCAGCACAGTCTCGGCACAACTTAATGCATTGAGCCATCATCTGTACCATGTTGCCACTTAAACAGGCATCGGCACAGTTTTCGCAATCGCGTAGGCAATCAAAGCAAGCCTCTATGCAACTTTCAAGCAAGGATTGGTGAGATTGGGTTGTCGTCATAATTATACCTCCGATTTCAAGTCGTCAATTTCACATGAGACAGTATTTATGCCTCTGCGCCCTCAGATTAAAAAATAACTAATCTGCTTGCGTCTACCTAATGGCACAAGAAATATTTATTACTAATGACATAAGGAAATTTCATGCTGATTTCATTTGAATATGCATAACTATTTTTTAATTAAAATTCCAATGATTTCATATTAATTTCATCACTGTGTGGAAAGCTAAAAATATAGGGAAATATAGTGTTCTTAAAAACTGAGTTAATAATTTATGGGCTTTGATTATGACCTCTTTGTAATTGGTGCAGGCCCTGGAGGTGTTGCTGCCGCTAGACAATCTGCTGCTCATGGTGCTCGTGTGTTAATTTCCGAACGCGACCAGGTAGGTGGCACATGTGTAATTCATGGCTGTATTCCAGAGAAACTAATGGCATATGCTGCTAGTTTTTCCCATGTTTTTGAAGATGCTGACGAATATGGTTGGGATAAAGTAAGTGACCGCATTGACTGGCATAAATTTATGATAGCTAAAGACCGAGCAATCAAACATCTAAGCCAATTGCATATTCAGCATCTAAAAGAAGCAGGGGTAGACCTAATTTGGGGACATACGAAATTTTTAGATTCTCATACTTTGGATGTTGGGGGTCGCCAGATTACTGCTAATAAAATATTGATTGCTGTAGGTGGAGAAGCTGTAAAACCTGAAATTCCAGGAATTGAATATGCTATTACTACACGTCAGATGTTTGAAATCAAGCAACAACCAGAGCATATTGCTATTCTTGGTAGTGACCAGATAGCTGTGAAGTTCGCTGGAAGCCTTAATGGTTTAATTTCAAAAGTTACTTTAATAGTGCCTGAAGACCGTATTTTACCAGGTAGAGATGAAGATATTAGAACTACAGTTCAAGAAAGTATGACGAAGAATGGTATTCAAATTTTCTGCAATACTGTTGTCGAAAAAATTGAACGAATTCAAGATAGTTTATGTTTGAGTTTGTTAGGAAATAAACAAGACACTGTAACTGTAGATACCCTTCTTTGCGCTATAGGTCGAGTTGCTAATTTAAGTGGTCTTGATTTGGAAAAAGCGGGTGTTCAAGTCAAACAAGGAGCGATCGCAGTAGATGAATACAGCCGTACTACTCAGGCTAATATTTTTGCTGTTGGAGATTGCACTGACCGACCCCATTGGACTCCTGTAGCCATTGCCACAGGTCGTGCCTTTGCCGATACTGTGTTTGGTAATCAGACTCGAACTGTAAATTTAGAGTGCATTCCCTCTGCACTTTCTTCTCGACCGGAAGCGGCTACGGTTGGCTTGACCGAAGCTAAAGCACGCGAAAAATTTGGGGAATCAATAGACTGCTATTCTCAAAGATTTCAACCTCTTTTTGATGCCATTGCCGAACCCGAACAGAAAACTCTCATTAAATTAGTAGTTGATAGTAAATCAGACAGAGTACTCGGCGCTCATATGGTCGGTGAATACGCTGCTGAGATTATTCAATGTCTCGGACTTGCTATTCGGACAGGTATCACTAAAAAAGATTTTGATGCAACAATTGGTATCCATCCTTCAGCTGCGGAAGAATTTTTCACACTCCGTTAATTTTTGGTAATAACAAGAATATATACAGATGAAACTCTTTAATAAAACATGATTTTGAAGAACTGACTGATGTACATTCAAAGGTAAATATGCGCTCCAAATCAATTTTATGGATAGTTTTATTGGTACTAACTCTAGGATTAGTACTATTAACTCCTCGTTTGGGAATCAGTCAAAATTCATCTAATTATATTGAGAGCATTCCTAATTCTATTGCTCAAAACTCGCCATTACCTCAGCCTGCGACTAATTCAAATATGCCCAGCATGAATATGTCTGGTACGAATGAAGCAAACTTCAAAAGTTCTGCTTGGATTGATACTGTTTTGATTATTTGGTTTAGTCTGACAGTCCTCTCAGTGGTTTATGTAGCCTGGGATGCATTCACTAGTAATCCTGAACTGACGGTAATGAAATGGGGATGGTTGTTAGTGACTCTCTACACAGGACTAATTGGTGCGGCACTGTACATTCTGTCTTGTAAAGAACCTGCCCCAATCCAGCATGAGGAGTTTGTCAAGCCATTGTGGAAACAGACTGTTGGTTCGACAATTCACTGTTTAGCTGGTGATGCAACAGGAATTATCGTTGCTGCCGCAATTACTATGACCCTCGGACTACCGATGTGGTTTGACGTGATTTCTGAGTATCTTTTTGGCTTTGCCTTTGGGCTGTTTGTTTTTCAATCTTTGTTTATGAAAGATATGCTGGGTGGTTCATATCTCAAAGCCGTCCGGCGTTCTTTTATACCGGAATGGCTTTCAATGAATGCGGTGATGGCAGGAATGATTCCAGTAATGGTCATCCTAATGAGCCGTGATATGACAGCGATGGAGGCAACCTCAATTCGGTTTTGGGGCGTGATGTCTTTGGCAACTTTAGTGGGATTTGTAGTTGCTTTCCCAGTCAATATGTGGCTAGTTGCAGTAGATCTAAAACATGGGATGGGAACTGTCCGGGCATTAGGTAAAGGTGGTCACAGTTTAGCTGCTGAAAGAGAAGGAATTACAGCAACTCCCGATAAAGTAATTGCACCTCATGCTGACACAGACCAGACTATGGAAGGAATGTAACCATGAAAACCCGTCGAAATATAGATATGAATTCTTCTGCTGCCGATTCGCACGCGGGTATGGTGATGAAACCCAAAGCTACGCGATCGCAACTTCTAGCAGTAACGCTGTTAACACTATTAGCCTTAGCATTTGGTGTTTTGATCGCCGCACTCTACGGTAACTTTACTATGAGTGCTAGGAATATGCAGCCTAACTCAATGCTGGGAATGAATATGGGCAACCAATCCATGCCTGGGATGAATATGAATAACCACAACGAGTCAATGCCTGGGATGAATATGGGTGGTGCAAAATCTCCGACTCCAATATCATCGCTACCACCTGCGCCCATGAGTAGTGTCACTCAAATGAATGGTTTAGTCATGCCGCCAGGAATGATTATGACCTCTGATATGAGCGTGGAAGCAATGGCAGACATGGCAGCAGTAGACTTGACAAAGATAGCCTACACTGCTCCCATTGATGCACGAGGGGATCAGACTCTAACGCCTAAGCTAGAGAATGGAGTGAAAGTCTTTAACCTTGATGTTTCTTTAATTAAATGGAATATCTTACCAAATGTTCAAGTAGCTGCTTATGCTTTCAACCATCAAGTTCCCGGCCCCCGTATTCAGGTAACTGAAGGCGATCGCGTTCGGATTGTAGTCAAGAACAACTTACCAGAACCAACGACAGTACATTGGCATGGCATGATTGTACCCAATAATATGGACGGGCCAGCCGATGTTACCCAAAAGCCAATTGCACCAGGCGCAAGCTATATCTACGAGTTCCCTGTTAAGCAAGCAGGTACTTACTTTTATCATTCTCACAAAGATGTAGACCGCCAGCAAACTTTAGGGATGTATGGTGCGTTAATCGTCGATCCCAAGAATAAACCAAAAACTTCTGCTTACGATCAAGACGTTGTGGTTCAGCTTCAGGAGTGGACAGTAAAGCAAGGCTACACTTTCCCAGCTATGCCGATGGAAGGGTTAGTGCCTAACTTCTTCACAATTAATGGTAAAGCTTATCCCTCTACCGAAACAATCAACGCCAAAATTGGTCAAAAAATCCGCTTTCGCTTTATCGGCTCAAATAATGCCTTTATTCACCCAATGCATATTCATGGTGGGCCATTCAAAATTATTGAAACAGATGGCAATCTCCTACCGGCCACTGCCCAAATTGAAAAGGATACTATCAATGTAGCTCCTGGTGAACGCTATGACGTAATTTGGACAGCTCGTTATCAGGGTAAGTGGTTGCTGCACTGTCACATTGCCCATCACGCAACAAACGACAACGTTGAAGTAGAAGGTGGGGGTGGCTTAACAATGATTATCAACGTTACATAAGTTAAATAAGATTGAGCGATCAAGAGAGCTAGTTCAGAACTGTGCCTTTTCAGTGCAAGACTTTATACTCCTCTATAAACCAAACTCTTGCTTGAGTTGAGCAACCCAAGCTTGAATCCGTTCATTTGTTAAATCAGATTGATTATCTTCATCAAGTGCTAGACCTACAAATTTACCATCGCGTATGGCTTTAGACTCAGTAAATTCATAACCATCTGTAGACCAATAGCCAACTGTTTCACCACCCTTTTCTGAAATTTTCTCTTCTAAAATCCCTATTGCATCTTGAAAACTGTCAGGATAACCAACCTGATCGCCTGCTCCAAAATAAGCAACTTTTTTGCCGCTAAAGTCAATGTTATCTAGCTCATCATAAAAACTTTCCCAATCACTTTGTAACTCCCCAATATTCCAGGTTGGACAACCAATGATGATATAAGTGTAATCATTAAAATCATCGGGTTCAGCTTGTGAAATATCATTTAAAGTTACTACATCTTCTCCACCAAATTCCTTTTGAATTATTTCTGCTTCCGTCTGAGTATTACCTGTTTGAGTGCCGAAAAATAAACCAATATTAGCCACTTTTCCTCCTTGATTTTCCTTTTAATAATTGCGTTGTGTTTATGCAGTCAATATTTTGCCTTGAATCTGCTGTATTATCTAGTTTTTATCAGTTTTTACCAAGCAAAATGCTAAATAATTTATGCTATTGCCATACACATCTGATGTCAAAACTTCCTCGCCTCAACTTAAGAGGTTCCAAGTGTAAACTTCATCTTCCTAATGGTATGATTATAATTTATTTCCAATGACTGATAATGATTTCATCCTAATTTCATCTTGATATGTATGGATATTTAAGTACTTTTTTTAATTAAGCTAAATTTATAAGTAAATGAAAGTATAGCGGTTATTAGTCTAGTGAAGTACAGTAACAACAGTGAGTATACCAATTATAAATATCATTCAAAGAGACTTGGTTAAAAGCAGCTTCAATGGCTTGTGCTAAAGAAGGATAACTCCTAGCACCAAGAGAACGTAGTATGTTTTTTACCTTTGACCAACAATGTTCAACTTAAAATTATGTTTGTGTTTGTCAATATATAAAAAGCCAAACAAATTATAAATATTATTACCCCAAAAAGCAGATGTCAAAAAAAAGCAAACTTTCGCTATCCTTGTTTCACAAACTTCTTAAAATAATTAGTGATAAAATATACTCCATAAATTTAGTTCAAGCTCTCTTGCCACAAAAATGGAAGTTGAAGTGGCGCTCGCTAATTGTTGGAATATTGTCTATAGTTTTATTAATTGTGCTTTGGCAAGGATTTAGCACTCGCAAAACCTCTACCATTCCTGAATACACTCTACCTTTAGTAATGAAAGGAGGCGATCCTTACATTCGCGCATTAATGCGGACTATTACTGCTAGTGAAGCTTTAGATTCTAACCCCTATACTTTACTTTATGGTGGTAAGCATTTTACCGATATCAGCCGTCATCCCAATCAATGCATAACAATTGTTTCTGGCCCTCATAAAGGCGAGTGCAGTACAGCAGCAGGTCGCTATCAAATCCTTACAACTACCTGGCAGGAAAAATTAAAAAAATACCATCATAAATTTTTTAATTCATCAAGCACAAACCTAGAAAGTTTTGAACCACAAATTCAAGATAAAGTAGTATATGCTTGGCTAAATGACCACCACTTTTGGGGAGTTGATATTGCAGTTCTGCTGAAACAAGGGAAACTAAATCAGGTTTTACAACTTTTATCTGGTACTTGGACAAGTTTGGGATATGGTACAGAAAATAATCAAGTCACGCCTTTACTGTCACAGGTTTATCAGCAAGTGTTAGCAGAGGAATTGACAGTAACAAAAACAAGATAATTTATATAAAAAAAGAACATATTTGAAAAAAAATTCAGAAGTCAGAATTCAGGAGTCAGAACAAGAAAGTGGTGGATTCAAACCCGCTACTAATTGAAGAACATTAAATCATAGATTTAGTGGGGTCTTAAACCCACTTATTCATCTGCCAGTTGTATAGAATTCATTCTGAATTCTGACTCCTGACTTCTGAATTTTATTTGATAGCTTGCATCAGGTAAAGTAATGAGTTAATAATTTATGTACCTTTATTCCCTTTATGAAATTGTGCTGTTGTTACCAACGGTGTTTTTTGTTCCTGTATTTCCAACAATTCTGGTATGGTCACAAACCGATAACCACGCTGTTTGAGTGAAGCGATAATTTGTGGTAAAGCCTTAACAGTGCGTGAGCGATCGCCACCACCATCATGCATCAGTAATATACCACCAGGTTTAGCGTCCTTTAACACATTATTGACGAGTCTGGATACTGGAGGACGACGATAGTCTATCGAGTCATCTGACCACATGAGAACAGCGTAATTATTCTTTTGAGCGTAATCAGCTACACCATTGTTGAGGATGCCATAAGGCGGACGAAACAGAAAAGTTTTTACCCCCATAGTTTGGTAAATAGCTGTTGCGGTGGACTCAATTTCACGCGCAGCAACAGACAGGTTCATATGCCTATACCATTGATGCCACGTATGATTACCAATCGCGTGACCATCGGCTACCTCTAGCTTGGCAATTTTGGGAAAATAATGCACCATCTCCCCCACACAGAAAAACGTTGCTTTAATATTTTGTTGCTTCAGGATTTGCAACACTTGTTGCGTGTATTTAGGCGCGGGGCCATCATCAAAAGTCAGTGCAATAACTTTGTCTGATTTGCTCAGCTGTGCCTGCTGAATGATTTTTCCCTGAAACTCATTAGGGACTGTAAAGATGGCGCTATTCACTTGTGCAACAATGGCTTTATCGGATACCGAACTATGCTGATTGCTCACAGCGCTGGCACTGAGTTGTTCTGGTTTTTTGACTAATTTTTGATGGTCTGAGCGTTCTGAAAACCAAAATCTTCCGAAACTAAAGTCGCATAGGACTGCGACTAACGGGATGAATACTATTCCTCCAATCAATAATTTCAGCTTTACCATATTAGATTTACTTATATTTACTACAAAGACAAATTATTTTAACGTTATTTCCATAACATAATTATTTGCCATATCTAAACTCTGGAGCTAAGGTCGGCAAATCAAAGCGAGGTGTCACACAAGAATTAGAACTTTAGGTTTTGTAGTAATGTACTACAATCTTCTAATTTCTTGTAGCTAGTCTTTGCTGAGAGCAGGAACCTTTAATTTCATCCTGATTTCATCTTCGGCTGTCAAACTATGTAGTAAGTACAACAGTTGCATTGTCAGCAACCAGTTACTTAGATGATTTTATTACTTAAGTAAAAAATAAATCACCATTAGGGTTGACTCTCCAGCCAACTGGAGATTTCAAAATGAAATCAGGAAACATTTAAATAATTCCTATGCAACTTTTTACTCTGAAAAGCAGCTTTTTGTCATTGACCTTAGTAGCGATCGCCTCTTTTACCAGTAGTGTGTTGACAGCGTGTTCTACACCCGCTTCCCAAAACCAAGTATCAAACCCTACTACTACCGCTACTGATACTAGCGACAAGCAACCAATGAATCACGACGGTAGTATGATGAATCATGGTGGTGGCATGATGAACCATAACATGACGATGGATTTAGGTTCAGCCGACGCTAATTATGATTTGCGCTTTATTGATGCGATGATACCGCACCATCAAGGAGCAGTGGAGATGGCCAATGTTGCACAGGAGAAATCAAAACGTCCTGAAATCAAAAAGCTGGCTTCGGAAATTATCAAAACTCAAGATCAAGAAATCGCCCAGTTGAAACAGTGGCGCACAGCTTGGTATCCAAGAGCAAGCAGTACCCCAGTCGCTTATGATGCGAAAACAGGTAAAACAGTCTCAATGCCTGACGAACAGATGCAAGGCATGATGGTGAATATGGACTTGGGAGCCGCCGATGCTGAGTTTGACTTGCGGTTCATAAATGCAATGATTCCCCATCATGAAAGTGCAATTACAATGGCTCAAGATGCATTGAGCAAATCTAAGCGTCCTGAAATCAAGAAATTAGCTCAAAGTATCATTGATTCACAGCAAGCAGAGATTAACCAAATGAAACAGTGGCGAAAAACTTGGTATAACCAGTAAGTCCAGTCCTGTACTGCTTCCCTACGGGACGCTTTGCGTAACTTCCTTCTTTACAGGAGTACGCAGAAACCGCAGGGTAGGCAGGAAACCCGCCGTAGGGAACCTGGCTATCTTCCCTTCTCTACGAAAGGCTGCACCCTAAGCGTAGCTATGCCGCAGGCTTTACGGGATACTGCGCGTAGCAAGATCCCCAGAGTGGTACGGAGACGAAGGCAGCGAACGAGACGCTCCGCGAACTCAGTGGAAGCGACGTTAAGAGCTTCACGCTAAAAGGTTTCCCTAGCTTGGGAACTGGTGTTAGCGAGTAGTCCAGCGTCAGTAAGAGCGTCACCTGAAGGTAAGCAAAAGTATCTATGTGAAGCATGATGCAAGTATCCAATGCCAAATAGATAGGGAACACTTGCTTTCTTGAATTCTAGTTGTGTTTAAAGTGATGTGATTCCCAGAGCGGTCAAACTTGATTTCATCCTAATTTCATTTCTGAATGAAAGACTAATAAAAGAGTGTATTTCTAAAACTTAAAAGTATTTTTGACTGTTCGCAGTTTCTTCCCTCCCATACTCAAGGATTTTTAGTAGCGATGTCTAACTCTCTGTGTTCCCAAACACCTACAGCTATTCGTTATGTTTCTGGCACATTCCTGAGCCTGCTGCTATTAGCAAGTCCCGCAGTTGTCCTGGCTCATGGCGGACATGGAGACGAATTTCAAGGAGGAAGTGAAGCCACTTCAATTAATAATTCTATTCAGGTTGATGCCGACACAGCCAAACGGTTAGGGATTAAAGTCGAGCCTGTCCAGCGTCAGCGGTTAGCCATTGGCA
Organism: Komarekiella atlantica HA4396-MV6; assembly: GCA_019359395.1. Classification (GTDB taxonomy): domain Bacteria; phylum Cyanobacteriota; class Cyanobacteriia; order Cyanobacteriales; family Nostocaceae; genus Komarekiella; species Komarekiella atlantica. Next base: position 69,229 of record JAHHHK010000008.1, on the reverse strand, counting down.
TTAAAACTACTGGACAAATTGAAACTCTTCCCAGCCAAAAAGTAGAAGTGACTACCCCAATTACTGGGGCGAAAGTAGTTGAATTGTTGGTAGAACCTGGTGCATCAGTAAAACTTGGTCAACCTGTTGCTGTTGTTACTAGTCCAGACTTGGTAACATTGCGTGTGGAATCTCAGGACAAATTAGCACAAGGTCAAGCTGATTTACAACAAGCACAAGCAGACTTAAGACTGGCTCAACAAAATTATCAAAAATATCAACAAATAGCCGACTCTGAAATTGCCCAAGCACAAAGTCAAGTTGACTTTGCTCAAGAAAAGTACAACAAAGATAAGCAGTTAGCTGATGCTGGCGCTTTACCCCGTCGCAATGCCTTAGAGTCCCAGACCCAGCTAGCGCAAGCAAAAGCTGAACTTACCAAAGCCAAGAGCCGTCGGGACGTTATCGGGGCAGAAAATCAACTCAAACGCGCCCAAGCATCAGTTCAACTAGCAAAGTCAAATATTGATCGCAGTAATACTAGTTATCAAACTCGACTTGCTCAACTGGGAAACCTTCCCAATGCTAAGGGACTAGTAACAGTAACCGCTCCTATCTCTGGTAAGGTTGCTGATAGAGAAGTAACTATTGGTCAAACTTTTAATGATGCCGGTGGCAAATTGATGACGATTGTCAACGACAGTCGGCTTTTTGCTACAGCTAACATTTATGAAAAAGATTTAAGCAAGGTAAGAAATGGTCAAAGGGTGACTCTAAAAGTAGCCAGTATGCCTGAGCGTACTTTTTCTGGACGAATTTCCCGGATTAGTACAGTGGTAGAAGGAGAAACCAGAGTTGTACCAGTACAAGCAGAGGTGAATAACTCAAGCGGACAACTCAAACCCGGAATGTTCGCAGAGCTAGAAGTTCTGACAGACCAAACGTCCTCTGCTATTTCAGCTATTCCTACCTCAGCAGTAGTTGACGCGAATGGTAAGAAAGTTGTTTACGTGCAAAATGGTAATGCTTTTCAAGCTGCTGAAGTGACTTTAGGGCAAACCTCTGGAGATATGGTTGAGGTCAAGAGTGGCTTATTTGAAGGGAATATGATTGTCACTCAACGCGCACCACAACTTTATGCACAATCATTGCGGGGTGGTACTAAGTCAACAGAAGGTGAGACAAAAGAAGATCCTGCACAAACGACTGAAGTTAAAACGCCTAGCTTCGCAGTACCGTTGTGGTTGCTAGGAGCAGGTGGAGGAGTTGCAATAGCTGCTGTAGGTTTCATAGCAGGTCGTCGCAGCAAGCCGCAACTAGTTCCAGCAGGGGCAGAACTTGCCTATGATGTACCAGAAGATTCTATTAATGGTTCTACAAACTCAGATGATAACCACCGCGCGCCTCATGAAGAACCAAAAGTCATAATCATCAGTAAAAATACCCAACAATAAAAATGCTGAGTGCTATCATCAAATGGGCGATCGCTCGCCGTTGGTTAGTCATATTAGGTACAATTATTCTCACAATTTGGATATTTCGGACGATTATCCAAATGCCCTTGGATGTTTTCCCTAACTTTGCACCGCCTCAAGTTGAAATTCAAACTGAAGCACCAGGACTTGCTCCCGAAGAATTAGAATCCCTGGTAACTTTACCAATTGAAAGTGCGATTAACGGTACTCCTGGAGTGACAGCAGTACGCTCATCTTCATCTGTGGGAATTTCTGTCGTCAAAGTCATTTTTAACTGGGATACTAATATTTATCAAGCTCGCCAGTTAGTAACAGAGCGATTACAACAAGCTCAAAGTAAGCTTCCGTCAGGGGTAGAAACTCCGCAAATTTCCCCTACAAGCTCCCCCATTGGAACTGTATTACAATATGCCTTTACCTCCCAAAGCACTCCTTTAATGGAAGTGCGGCGGATAGTTGATTGGCAAGTGACGAACCGTCTTTTGGCTGTGCCTGGGGTTAGTCAGGTAGTGGCGTATGGTGGCGATGTTCGCCAATATCAAGTATTAGTTGATCCAGCGAAGCTAAGAGCTTTTAATGTCACTTTAGAAGACGTAGAGCAAGCAGCCAAAGCTGCAAATGTCAACGCTCCTGGTGGCTATTTAATTACTCCTGACCGAGAAAAGTTAATTCGGGGGATTGGGCGGATTGAATCTATTGAAGAATTACAGCAATCAGTAATTACTGCCCGCAATGGTACGCCTGTCAATATCTCAGACATTGCTGATGTACAAATTGGTGCGGCTATTAAACGGGGTGATGGCAGTTTTAACGGTCAAAAGGCGGTTATTGTGATGATTAATAAACAGCCTCAAGCCGATACTCCTACTGTCACCCGTGCCATAGAGTCGGCGATGTCAGAGATTCAAGCAGGTTTACCCAAAGATATCAAAGTTATCCCAACATTTCGGCAAGAAAACTATATTGATTCTTCTATTGAAAATGTTCGAGAAGCTTTAGTTGAAGGCAGTATTATTGTTGCCTTAATTTTAATTCCTTTTTTAATGAATTGGCGCAACCTAGCTATTTGTTTAACTGCCCTACCTTTATCTTTATTACTAGGAGTACTGCTACTAAATTGGTTAGGACAAGGTTTAAATACCATGACTTTGGGAGGGTTAGCAGTAGCCATTGGTTCAGCGGTTGATGATGCAATTGTTGATGCTGAAAACGTCTACCGTAACCTGCGAGAAAATAAATATTCTCCCAATCCTCGTCCGGTTTTAGATGTTGTATTTGACGGTTGTCAAGAAGTACGCGATTCGGTGTTTGGAGCTACCATCATTACTATAGTTGTGTTCTCTCCAGTTTTTGCTTTAGCTGGTGTAGAAGGCAGCATTTTTATCCCAATGGGATTAGGTTATATGGCAGCAGTTATCGCCTCTAGTATCACGGCATTGACTGTAACTCCGGCTTTATGTGCAATTTTACTGCCTTTTGGTCGCTTGCCAGAGACAGAACCTTGGGTGGCGAGATTTTTTAAGGGGCTGTATCGTCCTCTACTAACATTTTCTCTGCGGCGTTCTGGAATTGTTATAGGCGCTGCGATCGCTAGTTTAGTGGCTGCGGCCGTAATTGTCCCCTCCTTTGGCAGAATATTTTTACCAGAGTTTCAGGAGCAAACTTTGGTGAATACTCTAACTCTTTATCCGGGGGTTTCTCTAGAAGCTACTAATGCAGCTGGTGAAACACTTCAGCACGCACTTCACAGAGACTCTAGATTTCCTTATGTGCAATTGCGTTCTGGACGTGCGCCAGGAGATGGCGATGCAGCAGGGGTGAATTTGGGACACTTGGATATTGAGTTAAGCGACGCAGGGATGAAAGACAGGGAAGGGACAATTGAGAAGTTACGGGAGGAATTTGCTAAGTTACCGGGGGTAGCGCCAAATATCGGCGGTTTTATCTCACACCGCATGGATGAAGTGTTGTCTGGGGTAAGGAGTGCAATCGCAGTCAAAATTTTCGGTTCCGACTTAGAACAACTTCGCACCATTGGACAGCAAGTTGATGATGTGATGAAAACCGTTAATGGGATTGTAGATTTACAACTAGAACCCCAAATACCGATTGAACAAATACAAATTAAGTTCAACCGACTTGCTGCTTCACGATATGGTTTGACAGTAGGCAAACTTTCTGAAATTATTGAAACTGCTCTGAATGGACGAGTAGTATCTCAAGTTTTAGAAAAACAACAAACTTTCGACTTAGCTGTGTGGTTAAAGCCAGATGCACGGCAGAATTTGGATACTATTCGCAATTTGTTAGTTGATACTCCTAACGGTCAAAAAATTCCTCTTGCACAGGTTGCAACAATTGAAAATGGTACTGGCCCTAATACTATAAATAGAGAAAATGTCTCCCGCTTGATTGTTGTTTCTGCTAACGCTAATGGTAGGGATTTGCGCTCCATCGTCAATGAAATTCAAGCTAAAGTTAAACAGCAAGTACAGATACCTGCTGGTTACTATATTCAGTATGCGGGACAATTTGAAGCAGAAGAAAGAGCGACTCAAAATATTTTAATATCGAGTGCGATCGCTTTTGTAGCAATTACAGTCATCATGTATCTGTCAGTCAAATCTATTCCTTCTACCGCCATGATTATGATTAACTTACCTTTGGCATTGGTAGGAGGAGTATTTTCTGTAGCTTTGACAGGTGGAGTGCTATCTATCGCTTCGCTAGTTGGTTTTGTGACTTTATTCGGAGTTGCTACTCGCAATGGTTTGTTACTAGTGGATAATTACAACACCAAATTTGCAGAAGGAATGCCACTTAAAGAAGTGTTGGTTAAAGGTTCGATGGAAAGGCTTAATGCTATTTTGATGACAGCTTTTACCTCTGCTTTAGGATTAGCACCTTTAGTAATTGAAAGTGGCCCAGGAAAGGAAATTTTACAACCACTTTCGATAGTTGTATTGGGTGGCTTGTTTACTTCTACGGCATTAACTTTAATGGTCTTACCAGCTTTATATGCCAAGTTTGGTAAATTCTTGCTACCTAAGCGCACTATGTCAGTTGTAGAGGATGGCAAAGTACCAAAAGCAGTTTTTGAGCGAGAATAAATATTAGATGGATTTTCTCAACTAAAATTATTGATGAAATATCCAAATTCAGCAATGCCTAAGTTTTTAGTAATCGCAATCCGCTCAACGTCACTACAACCGTAGAGCCTTCATGCCCCAAAACTCCAAATGGTAGTGTCATGCTAGGGTGTTGACTTTGTAGAAAATACGCTAAAAAAGTTCATGCAATTTTTGTGTCATTATCTCCGCCGGAAAACACAGTTCTTTTTTGCGATACATGGACTGCCCAAAAACTTGGGATAATCATGCTTTGAGATCGAGGTATCGAACAGTTAAGAGTGCTTGCTTAACTACAGAAGTTGTGGTTCTTCAGTACTTACTATGCTAAAACTTGAACTAAAAAACTCGGAAAGCTTGCTGTGTAAGGAAAAATATGTCTATTTTCTCATATTCTTTAGTCGAACGGCTAAAGTGAGCGACGGCGAGTAGATTAGAACGAAGTGCGAAGACTCCCTACTGTCCGCTCCACTGTATTGTTAGCCTGTGCCCCAACGGAGAGACTTTCAACCAATCGACAGCATTGATAGTGATGTCACTATCAAGCGCCATTTTCGATCGAGGTTTACCTTGCGGAACAGGCTTTATAAAGTGGAATCACCTTCTCCTTCACCCAAATAACTCGCTTACCCGCCAAGTGCTTCCCAACCATGATCTCAAGTGTTTCCCCCTTCGGATTTTGTATCGTGCTGCGTTCGTACACATCCGAGAGTTCAAAACTGGTGTTCAGTGGCTTATCCTCAGTACAACGATAGTGCCAGCCACCTTTAAGCAACTCTGTTCGGTAAAACTGCTGAACGAGATTGACTGCTCCCGGATCAATGTCAAATTGAATAATTTGCTCGACCTCGTTGGATGGATGGAACACCTTAGGAAAATTTGCCCCTGCCGGAATGGGCGGCTGCGTACGAAATCGCCAGCGCCACATGGGGTCATTCGATAGGACAATAATGCCTAGTCCAATGACACCAAGGCACAGCAAGCTAACGATTCCAATCCACGGCTTACAGAACCACATCTGTTTCATAGAGAATGTAGAATAGCGATCGCACTAATACATTCATCAGTACTTTCGCCTTTTTCATAATAAGCGCCATCCTAAAGATATGGGGAGTAAAGAAATTGAAGAATTTTTAACACATCTTGCTGTCAATGAAAATGTGGCTGCATCAACGCAGAACCAAGCATTTCATGCTGTTCTTTTTCTCTACAAAGAAGTATTAAAGCAAGATTTAGATTTGAAAGTCGATGCGGTTCGTTCGTGCAAAAAAATCTAAATATTTACCAACCGTTTTGACAAAAGATGAAGTTTTAGCAATTATTCAAAAATTATCCGGCGTACATCAACTTTTAATTAAGTTACTTTATGGCACAGGATTACGCTTAACTGAAGGACTGAGTTTAAGAGTTAAAGATATTGATTTTGCTCAACAACAAATTATTGTGCGCGATACCAAGGGAAATGAAAGTCGGGTGACAATGTTACCTGAAAGTATTGCAGAAGAGTTAAAAATTCATTTGCAAAGCGCAAAGTTGGCGGTGTCGGTTTCCGTCCCGCCAAACTTTGTAAGAAGTGTAAAAATTATCCATCAACAAGATTTACAAAAAGGCTATGGTTCGGTTTATTTACCTTTCGCATTAGAAAGAAAATATCCGAGAGCCAAGTATGATTGGATTTGGCAGTTTGTTTTTCCTTCTGGTAGCATTTCTAAAGATCCGTGCAGTGGGGAAGTTCGTCGCCATCATTTACACGAGAGTAGTTTACAAAAAGCATAAAAACAAGGGGTTCGCCAAGCTGGTATTCAAAAAAAGGTGGGTTGTCATACGTTTCGCTACAGTTTTGCTACCCATTTATTACAAAACGGCTACGACATCCGCACAGTGCAGGAATTACTCGGACACAAGGTAGGGTGTTGACTTTGGGTGTTTTGAGGTGATATTTCTTCATACAGAATAGATGTCTCAAAATATCCCATGTAAATTGGTGGTTAATGAAAGAATTAAAAAGTTCGTCCAGCCGATTGATTCGTCTGTTTAAACAAAGTCGAGAGAATTGGAAAGAAACAGCGCTTGAAAGACAAAAAAAGCTGAGAGCGCTGGAAATAAAGATTAGAGATTTATCGCTTTCACGGGAGAATTGGAAAAAGCGTGCTATGAAAGCTGAAAAAGAATTACGTATACTTCGTGCCAACTCAGTTGATGCACAAAAAAAGGGGGAGAAGTTTCAGAACAAATAGAAGCTGTCACAGCTACTGGGCATCATTACAGCCTGAGAACAATACAAAAAACAGTAGAACAAGCAATTGATTCTGGAAGTAGTTTACGAGGAATTGAAAAAAACCTGAAGTGGGAAGTATCGGACTCAGAAGATAAGAGTCCGAGTTTCAGCAGTGTGAGAAATTGGTTAGGAAGGATTGGGTTATATGAGCTTCAAAGAGTAAAAGAATATCGAACTGATTGGATTTTTATTATTGACCTAACAGTAGAATTAGGAAAGCAAAAATGCTTGGTGATTTTAGGAGTTGCTCAAGAATATCTGGAATCAGTCGTTTTTAGTTCAAAACGAGGGCTAAAACACCATGATGTCCAACTCGGAGAGCGAAAAATTTCGGGGGAGATGAGGGACACAACACGATAAGATGGCTCAATGTTGGATTCAGATGAAAGATTCATATATCAATTAAAGGTAGTGCTGTTGGGCATCAGCCCGATGATTTGGCGACGTATAAAAGTTAGCAGCGACAGCACAATAGAAGACTTGCATTACACGATCCAATTAGCAATGGGATGGGAAGATATTCACCTGCACCATTTCATCATCCACGGTAAGCAGTACGGAATTATCCAACCAGGTGGTACAGTATTTAGCGATCGCGCCTGTGAAGTAAAACTCTCGTCCCTTGGGTTGAGGGAGAAAGAGAAATTTTTATACGAATATGACTTCAGTATTTGTCCATTAATGGGTGCATGGCGTTATTGGTGGCGGCATCAAATCAGAGTGGAAGCGATACTTACTCCAGATCCCAAGCAAACTTACCCAATCTGCAATGGTGGTAAAGGTGTTTGTCCCCCAGAAAACTGTGGTGGCCCTTGGGGCTTCATGAAAGCAAGGGAAGAATTTTTTATTTCTGAGGTGTTAGAGCGTTTTGCTTCAATGTTGGAGAACAAGAAATTTGACATGGATAGAGAAGAAGCAAGCTCGCTACTAACTTGGCTATTAGTGTATCAAAACCGTTTTGAGCGTCAAAAAGTCAACCAAAATCTACTAAAATACGCTACCGGAGACAGCGAATTGATGTAATTTTTCAAGGGGATAGTGTGAAATTTAAAATCCAAGTAGTTGTTGAATCAGAATCAGGAGAAACCCAATTAATTCAAGAAGTTTTACAAATTGAAAAGGGGAATCTACAACCGGAAAACTTAGGACTAACGCTAGCCCAAGGCAAGGAATTATTACTCCAGACACAACGCAGCATAGTTAATCAACAAATAGCTCTATATCAAAAACAGCAAGAATTATGCTCAGATTGTGGCAAGAAGTTATTGCATAAAGATAAACGGACAATTACACATAGAACACCGTTCGGCAAATTAAAACTGCAATGTCATCGATTATTTCACTGTGCCTGTACCAAGCAAGCAACTCGTAGCTTTAACCCAGTAGCAAACCTGTTAAAAGAGCGCACATCACCGGAATTGCTCTACCTAGAATCAAAATTTGCATCTCTAATGTCCTATGGACTGTCTAGCAAATTATTACAAGAATTACTACCATTAAAAGGAGAAATAAATGCTACATCTATACGCAACAATCTACACTTACTTGGTCAGCGTTTGGAATCAGAATTACCAGAAGAAGCAGGAATATTATTTGAGGGTTGCCAGAGAGATTGGGATAGGCTTCCCAGACCTGATTTACCGTTGGTAGTAGGTATGGATGGAGGATATGTTCGTTTCTATAACAGAAAAACTAAAACAGCAGGTCAGTTTCAAGTTATTGCAGGCAAGAGTATAAAAGCAGACGGTACATCCAAGCGTTTTGGAATGGTTTATTGCTACGATACCAAACCCCAACGCCGTGTATTTGAGGTGTTAAAATCCCAAGGAATGCAAATGAACCAACAGGTCACATTTTTATCAGATGGTGAAGAGAGTATTCGTGACCTACAGTATTATCTTAACCCTAATGCAGAACATATACTCGATTGGTTTCACATCACAATGCGGATAACTGTGATGAAACAAATTGCCAAAGGTATTACTAAAGAAGATGTGGAAATAGGTATTTCGAGCGAATCTATCCAAAAAAATTTGACCTCTTTAAAGTGGTATTTGTGGCATGGAAATGTATTTAAAGCATTATCAAAAATTGAAGATTTAATGGATAGTGCCTGTGCATTAGCTTCAGATGATTATGATACTGAACCAAGCGTAGAGGCAGAAAAACTCTCTGACTATTTAGAGGAATTTGAAACATACATCTCAAATAATGGTCAGTATATTCCAAATTATGGCGAACGCTACCGGAATGGAGAACGTATTTCTAGCTCGTTTGTAGAATCTACCGTCAATCAAGTGATTAGCAAACGATTGGTTAAAAAACAACAAATGCGGTGGACTCCTGGATGTTGTCATCTCCTAATCCAAGTCCGAACTAAAGTTTTAAATGATGAGTGGGTTAGCAAATTCCAGCAATGGTATCCCGGATTTAGAGTTGATAGCGAACTGGCAATACACTAACGCCTTATGCTTTAAAACACGCAATATAAAAGTCATTAAATCTACTTTATTAACACAGCTTTCTGTAGAAAACTGGCTTGGTTTTTATGTCTTGGTGTTTACCAACTTTCGTGTTTAAGTTGGTAAAATCAGCCTATATACTCCAAGCTTTTCAGGAGTTTGGGTCATGGTCAAGCAGCTAGTCTAAGTACCAAAAGTTGGTAAAACTCAAAAAGGAGAGCTTCAATCACCTAACTCTCGCAAATACTCCTCAGTCAGGACTAGAGAGCATTTGTTACCAGAAGAAGTTGAGTTGATGCGGTCAGCTATCAAAAAATCCAAGGGTCGCCACGCTCACCGAGACTCAACCCTGATTTTGTTGATCTACCGTCACGGATTGCGAGTGGCAGAGGTGGCATCTCTGCGTTGGGAACAAATAGATTGGAATGGTGGTATAATTTACGTGAACCGGGTTAAAAAAGGTACTCCATCTACTCATCCTCTTTACTCTGAGGAAATTCGTTCTCTCCGCAAACTTCAAAGAGATTATCCCGCTAGTCCCTATGTTTTCCAGTCTTCTCGACGTGGCCCGTTGGCACATGATACGATCGCCGGCATTGTTGAACAGGCTGGTGAGTTAGCTGGTTTGCCTTTAAGAGTTCATGCTCATATGCTGCGGCATGGAACGGGTTATTATTTGGCGAATCGAGGTATTGATACTCGAACAATTCAGAGTTATTTGGGGCATAAAAATATTCAGCATACTGTTCGTTACACCGAACTTGCATCTACCAAATTTCACTTTCTTTGGGATGATTAATATTTAAACCCCTTGATTAAAGCTCGTCCATCTCCCCCGAAAAAAATCGCTCTCGTCCTTAAGGGTTTCAGCCGGGATATCTGCAAAACGGGACAAGTTGTAAACTTCTGTAACGTAATTCAAGCAGAACCCTTGATATACGGTTGTTTCAATACCAAACTTTACTTGACTCTTCCAGTTGAAACATTCCCAAAAATGATTGAATATGGGCAAGTTTGAGGTACTGAAAGGGGTGAAAAATTGATTTTACCGTGCAATATTTTGATTGTCCCAATATCATTTATGGGCAAGTTGGTAAATCAATAAAACACGCTCTGCAACAAAAATTTATAACGTGTCCGGAGTCAAACGAGGAAATTATCCTCCTCAATCCAATAGGAATAGCCATTGAAGATATTGCTTGCGCTCAGATTATCTATCAGAAGGCTCTTACTACGCACCTTGGAACCTGGTTAGACCTCAATTAAAGATAGCGAGCAAACACCTACATGTAAATAAACGTCGCAGCCGTCTTAATGTATCGATAAGAATAAAACGTTTACGTGCCTTCACATGTTTTCCGCCTTCATAGCCATAAACCTCCCCCCTTTTTTCTCGCATCGTACGCGATTGACTATCTATGATTCCAGCAGTTGGGTCGTTTGTTCTTCCTAGACCTTGCAAAGTAGGTGTCGTAGTTGCGTGTGGATGTTCTGTCATCCCAACAGCTACCAATGCCGAAAATATTTATACACTGTTTGCTACGGTAACAAGTCATGCGGTAGCCCACGCCATGAGTAACCCTCCCGTAGAAAATTCCATTGATGATTTCACGTAAATTTACCAGGTTCTACGATTAGAACCAAAAACTGTAACTGGAAGGACATTGTATTATGAGAAACTTCATTTCACTCCTAGATATATCTGAGGAAGTCCTAGATCAGCTGATTCATAACGGTATGAGAATTGCTCAAGGTAAATGGACAAAGTACAAACCTCTACAAGATAAGATTGTCAGTATATATTTTCGTAAGCCTTCTACTCGAACCCGTAGTTCATTTACAGCTGGTGCTATTACTCTAGGTGCATCTACTATTACTTACGGTCCGAATGATCTGCAAGTCATTACAGGAGAGTCTTTAAGTGATACAGCAAGAGTTTTATCGTGTTACATAGATTTGCTAGTTGTTCGTACTAATGAATCTGTTGAAGAGATGAAGCAGCTTGTAGGACAATCAAGTATGTCTGTAATCAATGCTATGAGCCAAACAGAACATCCAACCCAGGTAATTGGTGATTTAATAACGATTAAGGAAGCTACTGGACAATTAGAAAATATTCATATTCTATATATAGGAGAGGGTAACAATACAGCAACTGCACTTGCTCTTGCAGTCAGTAAAGTTCCTAGTATGCATTTAACTGTTATTACTCCAGAAGAATACAGTCTACCAAATGATATTTTGTCAAAGTGTTTGGAAATTTGTGCAAGAAATGGTTCAAGTATTGAGCAGCATCACAATTTACATCAACTACCAAATCATGTAGATGTAGTTTATACAACACGATGGCAAACTCTGGGCGTTCCTCACACTGATCCACATTGGCATGAAAAATTTGAACCTTACCGAGTAACACCCGAGCTTATGAAAAAAGTTTCTAAGCCAGAAGGTACCATATTTATGCATGATTTACCAGCTATCCGAGGTTCCGAAGTAGTTGATGAAGTATTAGATGGACCTCAAAGTTTGGCGTTTCGACAGGCATATCATAAGTTAACTAGTCCAATGAGTATTCTTACTTGGTGTGCAGAAGTTAAGCCGCCTGAATCGCTAGTAGAGTAGACAGTTGTGTTGCAAAAACTGGGGTAGATGTTAGACTTAAAAATCTTTCGTGGCAGAATTTACAGCTACGCCTCCAACCGCTCAATCAATCCCAAACATTCCTTCAAACGGAGTCATTTCTAATCTGATTTCATCGCGATTAACGCTCCCGCAAAATATGAAAGAAGCACATTTTTATGATATTTCCCGAAGCCTTACGTATAATGGTTCTAAAATGTGCAAGTTAAGAGTTAATAGCTAGGCTACAAAGAATCGCCTTCCATATGGAGTTGTGAATGATTGACAGTCAGTTATTAGCATTTGCTGGAGTATCCTTCGTTCTAGCGATTACGCCGGGTGCAGATACCATGCTTGTTATGCGTAGCGTACTGAGCAGCAATCGGCAAGCGGGAATCGTAACGACGATTGGGATTTGTGCAGGTTTACTTGTCCATGCTAGCTTTTCAGCGTTGGGATTGTCGTTAATTCTGGTGCGTTCCACTGCGGCGTTTGAGATAGTCAAACTAATCGGGGGTTACTACCTCATTTTTTTGGGTTTGCAATCCATTTGGCAATCATTTCAGAAGAATTCCCCAACAAAGGATTCAGAGGTAAAAGTGAGCAAGAGGATCGGCAATAAGTTAACAAAGCAGTTTTTTATGAGTGGATTTCTGACGAACCTGCTTAATCCTAAAGTTGCCTTGTTTTATTTGGCTTTCTTGCCGCAATTCATTCGACCAACAGACTCGTTGTTACTTAAGTCGATAGCGTTAGGCAGTATCCATATGTTTTTTTCGTTTGCGTGGCTAATTGTTGTAGCTATGCTTGTAGGACAGCTAAGGCGATTGTTGACAAATCCTCAAGTGAAGCGTGTGCTTTTGGCAACAACAGGATTTATCTTGATGGGCTTGGGTGCGAAGCTTGCACTCGAACAAGGGGTAAAGTAGTACGATATTGCCTAAAGCGTCCGTTTGTAATAGGCATCACCGTGCCAAAACGGGAAATTTGTACGCTAAGGCTGAAACCGAGATTGGACAAGCTTTTCAAGACGTGATTTCTACCATTATTTTAGTGAAAAAACTATGATTATGCTGCTAGTTTTGATCAAGTTTGAACGAAAAATCGTCGTTTCAGGCACTTGAAATTTTCTTAGCGTACTATTTTCCTGGATTGGCACGGTGACGCCAAAAATGAGCATCACGGCAAAATTCCCAAGTTATAAATATGTTTGAACTCTTAATTAATAGTTTTATCATTTTAGTTGGTTCACTAGTTCAAGCGTGCATAGGATTTGGCTTCTCTTTAGTTGCAGCACCTTTACTGACGCTATTTATCTCTCCAATAAAAGTAGTTGTCATTATGACGCTACTTAGTCTTGTCAATAATTTGTTTGTGCTTAATGATACATGGAGAAACTTAAGGTACAAGTTAATTTTACCACTAGTTACTGGTTCGATGGTTGGTTTGCCAATTGGTGTCTATGTATTAGGACACCTAGAGCCGAAATTGCTTAAAGCTTTAGTTGGAGTTGTTGTTATCATTTTTGCCGTAATCCTAACTCCCGGTATAAGGCTTCCTTTATCATGGTCCCGGTACGTTCTGTTCCCTACTGGGTTGGTTTCCGGTGTGATTCATGCCAGCACTTCACTAGGGGGTCCACCAGTAGTTGTCGCTCTTGCATCGCAAAAAATCGAAAAGAACATTTTTCGTGCTACGACCACCAGCTTATTCTTACTAATGAATATAGGAATACTTCCAGTTATGGCATGGCAAGGTCTATTAGACTGGTCTACTGTGAAGATAGCTCTAATAAATCTTCCAGCACTCTGTCTTGGTACTTGGATTGGGATGCTTCTCTCCCATCATGTGCCTGAAGCTTTGTTCCGGAGACTTGTCCTAATTGCCGTATTTTGGATGGGTTTGATGATAGTTATTTTGAACGTATTTGGGGGTAAATGAGCAATCGATGCTGTTGGGTATTCGCCGAGATAACGCGGCCACCCTAGTAACAATACTATTATTCGTTGGTTGGATGAGATAATTGCTTATTTTGACAACGGTACAACTAGTGGTGCTGTTGAAGGCATCAATAATGGCATAGAGCCGAGATCCCTGCAAAAACGGAAATAGAGGCTGAAAACGCTTATCAATACTAGGTTGCAGCTTTTAATACTCTATTTAAACCAAACATAAGAAAGCTACAAGCAGACACATCATAGTACATAGTTACTAATTAATACAGTCAAGACTCAAATACCAACTTATGAGTCAAAGTAGGTAATACCAGACAAAACGACATTGATTTTTCAGGGGGTCTGGGTATGACTGTAAAGATACCCCAACTATCGAAAGTTGGTAAAACCCACTCTTCACCACTTCAATCTCCTAACTCTCGCAAGTATGACGCAGTCAGAACAAGAGAATAAGCTAATCGGCACTTAAGTTGCATAATAAGAAGATGGAGCCGTTTAAAAGCAACTATGCCACCACCAGCCAAGAACTTTTTAACGTCAGAACAAGTCAGCAAACTACAGCAAGCTCTAAAAGAAAGCGACCAACCACACGTCAGGGAAAGAATTCTAATTATTCTGCTACAGAATGATGGGAAACCGCAACATGAAATTGCTAAGTTTTTAGGTTGTTCACCCAGAACAGTAGCATATTGGTGTATGCACGGAGACCCAGATAATCTCGAAACTCTACATAATAAAAGAGAGTATAAACATTACCGAAAAGCTACGCCCGAATATATTGAACTATTATTAAAAACTGTTGATATAGAACCATCAGATTTAGGCTACGACTTCGGCAGATGGACGGCAGAGAGATTAGCCACATATTTAACAAAAGAAACAGGAATTGATTTAAGTAGCTCTCAGGTGAGGAGGATATTAAAGAGAAAAAAGTCTAGTTATATCTGGGCTAAATATGACCTAGAAGATAAACAAAACCCAATTGAAAGAGCCAAGTTTAAGGAGAAGATTACTCAATATTTAAAAATAGCACGGTCAGAACCAGAACGTTTACAGGTATGGTTTTGGGACGAGAGTGGTTTTAGTTTACGCGTGATTCGTCGGAAAAACTGGGGTCAAAAAGGAAAACGTAAAAATGTGCCAGGACAACGGCGGCATGGTCGTGTCAATGTAATGGGTGCAATCCGAGAATTAGACCGAAAACGAGTGTGCTTTTTTGTTAAAAAAGGCAATGCAGATATTTTTTATGAGCAATTACATCAATTGAATGAACTAATTAAACAAGAGTGGATAAGTAAAGGACATCTGGGTAAAGATTTCTCCAAGTATGGGCCAAAGATAATTTTAATTTTAGACAACGCTAGTTTTCATAAACGCAAAGATATTCTAGCTAAAATATCCCAAGAGTTCCC
Source organism: Komarekiella atlantica HA4396-MV6 (assembly GCA_019359395.1). Classification (GTDB taxonomy): domain Bacteria; phylum Cyanobacteriota; class Cyanobacteriia; order Cyanobacteriales; family Nostocaceae; genus Komarekiella; species Komarekiella atlantica. Next base: position 53,921 of record JAHHHK010000008.1, on the reverse strand, counting down.
GAATTTTATTTTAGAGTTCTTGCCAGCTTACAGCCCTGACTACAACATTATCGAATTAGTTTGGCATTCATGTAAAGAATATATTGCTCATCGCTTATTTAAATCAGTAGATGAATTAAAATCACTGCTAGATAAGCTGTTGAATCAAGGCGAGTTAGTGATTAAGTGGCATCGGAAAATCAAACATAAAGGTAATTTAGGTTATGTTGCAGCTTAAATGCTGATTAGCTTACCTACTGGAAAAAGAAATTGAGGCAATGCGAGATGCACTCAAGAAGGCAGGTGGTCGTCATGCTCATCGGGATTCGACCCTAATCCTATTGATTTACCGTCACGGACTGCGAGTGGCAGAAGCAGCAGCACTACGATGGGAGCAAATAGACTGGAGTGGTGGCAATCTCCACGTTAAGCGAGTCAAGAGAGGAACTCCTTCCACACATCCACTATATGGTGATAAAATTCGCTCTCTGCGTAAACTCCAGCGTGATTATCCAGGTGGTGCTTATATTTTTCAGTCATCTCGCCAAGGTCAACTGGCGAAAGATACAATCGCTGGAATTGTCGAACGAGCTGGGGAACTAGCTTTGTTGCCGTTTCCAGTTCATGCTCATATGCTACGCCATGCTTGTGGATACGCTTTGGCTGCTAAAGGAGTAGACACCCGTACCATTCAAGGTTATTTAGGACACAATAATATTCAACATACAGTCCGCTACACAGAACTATCACCAGTGCGATTTAAGGGACTGTGGGATGAATAGAAACGTCACCAAGATACATTAATTGTCTGTCGGAAAAAAAGATAAAATACTGTGCGGTTCACGAGTGAGGGATGAACCTAGTTTGGGTAGCCCTCAGAATTTCCAGTGTTAAATTTGACTTAAATGACCTTAATTGACCGTACAGCTTACCCAAGATTTAAACAATATCCCTCAGCAAAAGAACTCACTGAACTTTATACCCCAACACTGGAAGAGCTTAAATTTGTCAAATCTCGTGTTCGTAGTCATGAAGGTTTAGTATGCTTCATGGTAATGTTGAAATCGTTTCAGAGACTAGGATATTTTCCGCATCCAGAAAATGTACCTATCACGATTATTAAACATATAAGGTCATATTTAAAATTACGTGATTGGGTGACAGCTATTCCCACAGACCGCCAAAGGCGTAATTATCAACAAACAATTCGAGAATATTTAGGTGTCAAGTCTTATGATAAATCTGCCCAAAAAATGATAGCTGTTGTTGTTAGTTCTGCCGCAGAAGTTAAAGACCATCCGGCTGATTTAATCAACATTGCAATTGAAGAATTGGTTAAAGAACGATATGAGTTACCCACATTCAATTCCCTAGACCGCTTAGTTAGCCATGTCCGTTCCATTACAAAAAATCGATTATTTCACCGAGTATCTCAGGGTCTATCTAGTGATGAACAAGCTTATTTAGACCAACTATTATTAAGGGAAACGTCTGAATCAATCGCCACATTAAATTTATTGAAATCCCCACCAAAAAGTGCCAAACTGAGCCACATCAAACAACTGCAAACAAAGTTTAACCATTTGATGACTTTTGGCGATGCTAAACGTTTGTTATCAAGTATTGCTCCAGCTAAAGTGAAATATTTAGCAACACACGCTAGAGCTTTAGATATATCAGAATTTCAAGATATTAAACTGTCTAAACGCCGCACATTGCTGTTGTGCTTGCTATATGAAGCCCAGGTCAAAACTCGTGACCACTTGATGGAGATGTTTATCAAGCGTATCCTAAAGATTCAGAACAATGCCAAAGAAAGATTAAAAGAACTACGTGAGAAGCATTTAACGCAAACATCGGAAATGCTAGGGATGTTTGCACAGGTTTTAACTGCATCGAAAGAGACTCAAGATAATTTAGCTGCTTTAGGAGAGCAAGTTCTGTCCATCTTGGATGAACATGGTGGGGCAGATTTCCTACTGCTGAAATATGAAGAAATTGCCGCGTACAACACAAACAATCATTTGCCATTAATGTGGCGGTTTTATTCGGCTAACCGCAAGGCGTTATTTAGTTTGGTACGCTCTCTAGATATTCATTCAACTTCTGCTGATGATTCAGTAATTAATGCCTTAAAGTTCGTGTTAGATAATGAACATAAGCGCGGCAAATATTTAGCTTTTGAGATTAATTTAGATTTTATTAGTAATAACTGGCGAACTCTGGTTGTTAAAGAAGTTGAAGGGACTAAACTTTTAGTACGCCAACAGTTAGAAATTTGTGTATTTTCTTACTTAGCAAATGAATTTAAGACTGGGGATGCTTGTGTTGTTGGGTCAGAAAGTTACGCTGATTTCCGTGAACAATTGCTGACTCTATCAGAATGTGAACCCATGATAGAAGAATATTGTAATCAGCTTAGATTCCCCTCCAATCCAGAAGATTTTGTTGAGTATTTACGCTCATGTTTAACCCAGGTGGCTACTGAAGTAGATATTCTTTGTGCGGATGGACAACAAGTAACAATTAATCAGGATGGTGAGCCTGTACTGAAGCGGCTGAAGTCTTCTCCCGAACCCAAGGAGGTCGAACAATTAGAGGAGAAAATTCGCTCTTTGATGCCAGAACGTAGTGTTTTAGACATTCTCTGCAATGTTGAGCATTGGCTGAACTGGACAAGGCATTTTGGCCCCCTTTCAGAAAGTGAATCCAAATTAAAGCAGTCGGCGGAACGCTATATTTTCACAACTTTTGGTTATGGATGCAATCTTGGGCCTAATCAAACGGCACGTCATTCTAGGGGTGTGGTAACATCTCACATGATTTCTTATACCAACCGCCGCCATATCAGTACGCCCAAGCTTGAGGCGGCGATTCGGGATATGATCAATGCTTTCAACCGTTTCAGTTTACCTCTATTTGGGGAACGGGGAAAAGAGCGGCGGCAGATGGTAGTAAGTTTGAGATTTACGAGAATAATCTACATAGTGAGTATCACATCCGCTATGGTGGATATGGTGGATATGGTGGTATTGCTTATCACCATGTTTCTGATAAGTATATTGCTTTGTTTACCCACTTTATTACTTGTGGTGTTTGGGAAGCTGTGTATATTTTAGACGGGTTACTGAAAAATCTTTCCGATATTCAACCCGATACTCTGTATGCAGATACCCAAGGTCAGTCAAGTCCTGTATTTGCTATCTCTTATCTTCTGGGTATCAAGTTGATGCCACGCATCCGTAATTGGAAGGATCTGAGTTTCCTGCGTCCTTGTGAGTCAGCCAATTACAAATACATTGACCCCTTGTTTAAGGATGTAGTTAATTGGAATCTGATTCAGCTTCACTGGTATGACATGATGCGGGTGGTACTGTCAATTAAGGCGGGGAAGGTGATGCCTTCTACGCTCCTACGTAAGTTGAGCAGTTACAGCAAGAAAAACCGTGTTTATCAAGCTTTTTTGGAATTGGGGAAGGTTGTGCGAACAATGTTTTTGTTGGAATATATCTCCAATGCCAGGATGCGCTCTGAAATTAATGCAATTACAAATATTGTTGAGAAGTACCATCATTTCCTCGATTGGGTGTTTTTTGGTAAGGATGGCGTGATTACTGAAAATGACCCGATTGAGCAAGAAAAGCGGTTAAAGTACCTCGATTTGGTTGCTAGTGCTGTCATTTTACAGAATACTGTGGATATGTCTTTGGCAATTCAGACATTAACGGCACAAGGATATCTAGTTAATCATCGCTTTGTTGCCAGTTTAAGTCCCTACCTCACCAGACATATCAAGCGGTATGGTGATTATGTGGTAAATCTGCACAATATTCCCCAACTTTTTGAGGCGGCTCTTCATCTTCCTCCTGAAATTTTTGAAACCTAGATATGGCAAGCTTTTTCAGCCTCTATTTCCGCTTTTGCAGGGATCTCGGCTCTATGCCAAAGTCACGTTACCTGTAAAATTAAACCAAATGATGAAAGTGAGCAGTGCGCTCGCAATCACCGCAGGCACAAACCATCCAGTTACTTGGTCTGCTAATCTTTGAATTGGGGCTTTGGAACCCTGTGCTTGCTGTACTAATTGGACAATCTGCGCCAGTACAGTATCACTTCCAACGCGTGTCGCCTGAAATTTGAAACTCCCAGTTTTGTTAATAGTAGCTCCAATCACTTCATCGTCTGGTTGCTTTTTGACAGGCACGCTTTCCCCTGTTACCATCCCTTCATCAATTGTGGATGCTCCCTCAATCACTTCCCCGTCAACAGGAATTTTCTCGCCAGGACGAACCAGTATCACATCTCCAATCTGTACTTCTGCAATTGGCACATCTATTTCTCGTCCATTGCGAATCAAACGTGCCGTTTTAGCTTGTAACCCAATCAGCTTACGGATAGCTTCTGAAGTCTGTCCTTTAGCACGATTCTCAAATAGTCTTCCTAGCAGAATCAGGGTAATGACCACAGCAGCAGTTTCATAATATACATCTGGCGTTAACCCCTGATTGATAAAAAAGCTGGGAAATAAGGTAGGAAATAGTGAATAAAAATACGCTGCACTTGTACCTAAAGCAATTAGAGTATCCATTGTGGCAGCATGACGTTTCAAAGCTTTCCAACCATTAATGTATAAGGAATAACCACACCAGAACTGTACTGGGGTAGTGAGTATCAACTGTACCCAAGGATTGTGCAGCCATACTGGGATAAAGGGTAGGTGCAACCCTGTCATCATAGGCAGTGAACCTATAACTAACACAGTGCTAATGATGCCTCCTACCACCACCTTTCGCATTAAATCGTGGGATTCTCTTAAGCGATATCTTTTCTCTGCATCATCTTCTCCCGCCATCAGGTTTTGTTCTTGGAGTGGGTAGGCAGAGTAACCTGCTGCATCTACCGCTTCTTGAATGGCTTCTAAATCAGTTCTTCTAGGGTCATATTTAACTGTTGCCTGTTCTGCTCCAAAATTCACAATACATTCATCGACACCGGGGACAGAGTTAATCGCGTCTTCAATGCTGTTGGCACAAGAGGCACAACTCATGCCGCGCAGTTTGAGTGTGGTATTCTCCATCTGGCTGCTCCAGTTACTAAGTGGCGTTAACTAACAACTAACTAATTTCATCTTGAATGCTCCAGTTAACTGGAGAGTCAAGAGGCCAGGCTGAAGAATTTTTTTAAGCGCATATAAGCTTTCTTCTTAGTCTTGACGAGGCAATTTTCTAGCTTTGAAAAATATGCTCCCTCCCCCCATTAGTTTTAAAATCTTAATATAAAAGACTTGTATAACTATGCCCGCCTGATAAATGAATACCTTGACATTTTTCCGCAGCTTGAGAAATCCGGTATTTGCAAGGCTGTACACTGCTCAGACCACTAGTTTATTGGGCGATGCACTTACTTGGGTGGGTTTAGCCCTTCTGGCCTTTGAGTTAGCTGGAAAAAATGCTGCGGTTGTGCTTTCAGTAGCTTTGACTCTGCGTGTCACTGCTTTTGTATTGCTGTCTCCCCTTGCAGGTGCGATCGCAGACCGCTTCGACCGTAAGAAAATCATGGTCATTACCCACATATTCAGAATGTTAATTGTGGGTATGTTGCCTTTGGTGACGCAGATTTGGCAAGTTTACATATTAATATTTGCGCTGAACGTTTTTAATGCTTTTTTTACCCCAACTTACCAAGCCACAATTCCATTAGTCACGGGTGAGAATGACTATGCAGGCGCGATCGCGCTTTCGTCCGCTACTTACCAATTACTCGGTGTACTTGGCCCCGGTATCGCTGGAAGTGTCGCCGCCTTCATTGGTGCAAGACAAGTCTTCTTTTTGGATGCTCTCAGCTTTGCGATCGCGGCAGTGTTAATCTTCACCCTACCAGGTCAGCTCGTAGTTGCACAAAATCAACAGCTTTCCAGGACAACACGCCGAACGTGGGGAGACATTCAAGACGGTACAACTCGCCTGCTTACAGATACACCTATTCGTTACGCACTCTTCATGCAGTTAGTCGCATCAATTGCCGGAGCGCAAATCTTAGTAAATACTGTTGGCTATGTCCAAGGTACACTTAAGTTTGGAGAAGTGCAGTACGGCTGGGTGATGGCAGCTTTTGGGATTGGTGCAACTCTCTGTGCAGTTATTTATGGTACGTTCAATAGAAGTTTGCCGCGTACAACGTTTGTTTTTATTGGTGCGAGTTTGATCACCTTGGCTTTATTACCTGCTAACCACGCAAATTTAACAGTATTGATGGTCTTATGGTTGGTAGCAGGTGCGGGGCAAAATTTAGTCAACTTACCTACTCAGACATTAATTGCAGACCGTATCCCGACTGCTATACAAGGGCGAGTTTATGGCGCACACTTTGCCTGGAGTCATCTTTGGTGGGCAATCTCTTACCCTCTTGCAGGTTGGTTAGGAAGTCACTTTGCTGAACGTGAGTTTATTTATGGTAGTTTAGTAGGCTTGATGCTGCTAGTGGTAGTGCAAATTACCCTCTCGCCTCATCCACATGAACACGAACATCTACACTATGTTACTGTGCATAAACATAAACATATCCATGATGAACACCATCAGCATAACCACGATGAGGGGATAAATATAGGCGAACCTCACAACCATCTTCACGAACACACGACGATTCTCTATCACACTCACCCTCACACTAGGGACATTCACCATCGCCATAGTCATTGAACTGTTGTTGATAATATTCCGATCAGATATTGGTTAAAACTTATCAGAGGGTTAAGATGAAGCACTATCACTATCCTTTAAACCGAATGCTGCTTGCTACTTTTGGGGATGACGCGGCACTAAAATTCTGACATCGGGGTCTGGTAATCCAATATTCGCTTTTTTCAACGCAGCAACTATCGCCTGTCTGACAGCTGATGTCGTAGCCACAAAATCAGAACGCCGCGAATCTGTCCAAAAGCGCGTTTCAACTACAACGTCATCTTGTCCTAACTCTCGTATCCGCACAGAAACCCCCGGCTCATCAAGTACCTCTTGTGTTGCCTGGGCTGCATTTTTTAATACAGTAACTACTTGTTGCAGGTCGCTATCGTAACCAATGAATAGTTCGACACTGCTACGGCGGATAGGTGCAGCTGTGTTGTTAATGATTCGAGAAGTAAACACTTCAGCATTAGGAATCAGTACCACGCGACCATCGTAGGTACGAAGTTGGGTAGCACGCAATTCTATACGTTCAACGTTTCCTTCGGTTTCGCCAACAACAATTTGATCGCCCAACTCAAAAGGACGTAAGACAAGAATTAGCATACCGCTAATAAAATTAGAAATGATATCCTTAAGGGCAAATCCCAAAGCAAGGCTAGTTAATCCTAATCCAGTCGCCACAGCCTGGGGATCAAAGCCAAAAGCATCTAGGGCAACTATCAAACCGAGTGTCCAAACGGCGTAATATGCAACCTGCTTAATTAGGTTTTCAATAGTCAAATCTTCAACAATATGGCGGAAGATAATTCGCATCAGCCAGCGTATGAATGTGGCTATTGCCCAGAAAAGACCAATTACTAAAATAGCAGCGATCGCACGCGGAATAATTATGATGGCAGATTCTATCAGTCGCCCAAAAGCAGTCTCTACTGATGCTTGTACTTCTGCTACAAATCGCCCCCAAGGCGAAAGGCGGCGTTGACTTGCTCGTTTAAGAGCAGCATTAATTGCTTGTGACCATTGGATAGCTAGCGCGTCAACGGTTGTTAAATTGTCTTGAGCATCTGTTGAAGTTAGAGTAACAATTGGTACTCCCGCACTAGTAATAACGCGCTGTTGCTTATCTTGGGAAGTTTCAATCTGAGGTGGAGAAATTGCTGTTGGATTTTCTAATAACCGATTCATGCGTCGTTCGATTTGCCTTGCTCGATCTGATGCCTTGGTGTTATCCACTGCACTTACTCGGAACAATGCACGACCATCTAGACGTACTGTTACTCTTTCATCTTGCGCTCTCACTGAATTGGGGAGAGTTATCGTTATGACAATCAAAATAGTGAGTAAAAATACCCAAATGATGCGAATCAATGCTAATTTGCTCAAACGATTTGTGATTACTGTCCTGGTTCTTAGCCTCACAATTAAATTACCCTTGCAAACGTCCACTTAGCCACAAATCAAAATTTTTGATTTGCCTATTCATAAGATTAATAAATTACTGTTATTGCTTAAAAATAAAGCTATGGGCGATATTTGTCTTCATGCTTGCGAAAGAAACCCTGAAGCTAAAAAGGCATAATAGCTTAACACATTGGCATATTGTCTGTTTAGCAATTTTTTAACAGTGTGCGTAGGTGTAGCCCGCCAAAGGCATCGCCTCGCTATGCGGCTGCAAGAACAAACCCAACAATTAGAACAACTACAAGCACTACGCTATTCGTAAGAATTTATTCAAATTGAGGTTTCTTGAGGGCGATAGAATTTCATTTTAATTTCATCATCAAGTGTGATGATGAGAAATGCAATTAATTGTGATTTAACAATTACAGCTTTCTCTTAGCACCGAATTACCAGTCATCAACTCAAAGGTAACAGCAACAGTGACAACAAAAACTTTTCAAACCATCCCCCGTAATGTTTGGGTTTTAGGATTTGTCAGCTTGTTAACTGATATTAGTTCTGAGATGATTCATTCAGTGTTGCCACTATTTCTAGTTTCGGTATTAGGGGCAGATTTGCTGACAGTTGGGTGGATTGAGGGAATTGCAGAATCAACTGCTTCTGTACTGAAAGTTTTTTCAGGAGCCTTAAGCGATTATTTAGGACAGCGTAAGAGATTAGCTGTTGCTGGTTATGGGTTATCTACCTTAGTTAAACCTCTATTCGCATTGGCCACTAGTCCTGCATCGGTATTAATAGCTCGTTTTGGCGTTAGCGAAGCTCCTCCCTTAGGAGGCTCGCATTGGTAAAGGAATTCGTGTAGCTCCCCGCGATGCAATAGTAGCAGATGTCACCGATGGCGTTAATCGTGGAGCCGCTTACGGTTTGCGGCAATCTTTAGACACTATCGGCGCATTCACTGGGCCACTACTTGCATTCATGTTGATGTCTTTTTCAGGACAGAACTTTCGTCTAGTTTTCTGGTTAGCGGTGCTTCCCGGTATTTTAGCAGTAGCTCTTTTGGCAACTGGCGTGCGCGAACCTGGCAATAGAAATCATCAAAGACAGAATAATCCTCTACATTGGTCTGCTTTGCAAAGTTTGGGTAAAAGCTACTGGGTGCTAGTTGCGGTTGCATTACTATTTAATCTCGGTAACTCTAGCGATGCTTTTTTATTGCTGCAAGCGCAGCAAGCTGGAGTGTCCGCCTCACTAGTACCACTCACCCTGGTTGTAATGAATATAGCTTACTCCCTCAGTGCCTATCCAATAGGATTGCTATCTGACCGCATTGGTAGATTGGGGCTACTAGTGGGTGGATTTTGTGTATATGCGTTGGCATATTTAGGTTTTGCATTTGTTGATGCTCCTTGGCAGGTGTGGGGACTGTTCGGGCTGTATGGGCTGCATCAGGGGATGAGTCAGGGCATATTATTAGCACTGGTAGCAGATAGAGTTCCGTCCCATCTACGAGGTACTGCTTTTGGGTTAATTAATTTGGCTACTGGTGCAGCGCTCTTACCAGCTAGTTTGTTGGGAGGTATTTTGTGGCAAACAATCAGTCCAAAAGCAACTTTCATCGCTGGAAGTATTTTTGCTTTGAGTGCGATCGTATTACTGCTGGTATTTGAAAGTGGAAGACGAAAATCAGTAGGTAAAGAGTAAAAATCTTCATTGCTAGCCATCTCTTTCCAAGTTCTTGACTTTTTCTCTCTACGATAAACCTGCAAGTTTAGATAAAGTATCGTATCCAGCAGCAAGTAGGAGCAATAATGAACAAAGTTGCAAAGGTCACAATTTTCTTTTGGATTATGAAGATCATCGCCACGACGCTCGGCGAAACAGCAGGTGACTTCATCTCAATGTCTCTTGGGCTGGGTTATTACGTGGCCTTTGCCGTAACTTTTGCCATTCTGGCTATTCTCCTGTTTTTTCAAATTCAATCTGACAGATATCGTCCAGCCCTTTACTGGGTAGCCATCATTGCGACAACCACAGCTGGAACTGAAGTTTCAGACCTGATGGATCGATCGCTTGGGCTAGGCTACGCAATGGGATCGCTGATCCTGGTAGCCTGTCTCTTAAGTGTTCTGGCTATCTGGTACTACCGGGATCGGGATTTGAGCGTTTATCCGATCGCAAGGAAAGACGCAGAGACAACCTATTGGCTGGCGATTGTGTTCTCAAACAGTTTGGGAACGGCCTTTGGTGACTTTCTCACAAGCAACTTACGACTGAGCTATATCCAGGGCGCATTGGTAACAGCCAGCGTCATTGGTGTTGTCATCGCCCTTCACTACATAACTAAGTTGAGTGATGTCCTCCTATTCTGGCTTGCGTTCATCTTCACGCGACCCTTCGGAGCCACCTTCGGAGATTTTCTTACCAAACCAATCAAAGATGGTGGTCTATCACTGCCAAGGGGCTATGCTTCGGCGATCGCCTTTATCCTACTGGCGGTTGTCCTATTCTTTTCTGTACGAAAGGAGAAAAAAGTGCGTTACCCAATTGAGTGATACGTTTAAGTAGATAGATGACTTACCTCATAATAGGAACACCCCTCATCCTTAAAATCGTAGGTTTGCTAATTTTTCCCTTTCTGATTTTTGGCATAGCATCAAAGATATGAGAATCTTAATAGTTGAAGATGACGATCGCATCGCTAAACCCTTAGCTGAAGATTTAAAACACCAGCATCATGCTGTTGATATTGCTTACGATGGGATTGAAGGTTGGGAATATGCCGAAGCAGGTAATTATGATTTAATTTTATTAGATTTAATGTTGCCGCGCTTAGACGGAATTACTCTCTGTAAACGGTTACGTGCTTCTAATTGCAACGCTTTTATTTTGATGTTGACAGCACGCGATACAACGCCAGATAAAATAATTGGACTTGATGCTGGTGCAGATGATTATTTAGTTAAACCATTTGAACTAGAAGAATTAGCAGCACGAATTAGAGCTTTATCTCGGAGAAGTCCAGAAACTCGCCAATTAATTTTAATTCACGGCGATTTACAACTAGATTCTAGTAATTGTCACGTCACCTATGCAAGCAAGCCTCTATCATTAACACATAAAGAATACATGATATTGGAATGTTTTTTGAAAAACCCTACTCAAGTTTTAACTCGCTCTGCAATTTTAGATAAATTGTGGGAGTTTGATAAATTATCCGGGGAGGAAACCGTTAAAACTCACATGACAAATTTAAGAAAGAAACTCAGAGCCGTAGGAAGTTCAGAAGATTTTATCGAAACTGTTTATGGTGTTGGTTATCGTCTGTGTCCTAAGTAAGGGCAAAATTAGCTTATGTTTGAAAAAATTCGCCGTCGTTTACTGTTGTCTTATTTAATCGTATTATCATTAATCTTAGGTGGATTTGCAATTGCCGTTCGCATTGTCTTTACCCATAGCCTGCATAAACAACAAACAGAGAAACTTGCTGCATTAGCACAAGTCGCTGCTGCTAATGCCGAGTTTGATAACGGTAAAATTAAAATTGAAAATGACTTACCTCAAGATAAATTATTTGAAAATCATCAAGAATTAAACTGGTTTGATACTAAAGGTAATCTAATTGAAAAACAGGGGCGAGATATTTTAAGTCTACCTGTTAATGTCAGAAAAGGAGAACAAATTAACACAGTTGGTAAAAATCGTATTCAGTCTGTCACTTTACCAATTATTAGTAGTGACGATAAACAATTCATTGGATATATAAGAGCTAGTCAATCTCTAGAAGAATTCGATGAAACTTTAAATAAATTAGATTTGGGGTTAAGCGGTGGAATTGTTGTAGCTTTGATTATTAGTAGTGTTGGTGGAGTTTGGCTGACTCGTCAAGCGATGCAACCAATTGAAGAAAGCTTTGAACGCTTAAAACAGTTTACTGCTGATGCTTCCCATGAACTCCGCAGTCCTTTAATGGCGATTAAAAGTAATGCAGGTGTAGCACTAAAGTATCCAGAAGGAATGCGAGAAACTGACGCAGAAAAATTTCAGGCTATTTCTAGTGCTACTAACCAAATGACTCGCCTCACTGAAGATTTACTATTTTTAGCTCGTTATGATAATATTCCTAACCGGAGTAAAGAAACTGTTAATCTTAGTTTAATTTTAAACGACTTAGTGCAACTATATCAACCACAGGCGATCGCTAAAGAAATTAATCTCAAGAGTCAATTAACTGAAAAGCTTTATCTGTTAGGTGATACAAATCAAATAACACGATTATTTACTAATTTAATTCAAAATGCTATACATTACACCTCGTCAGAAGGAACGGTAGAAATCACAGCTAATCGTTCTGCTGCCGATATAGTAGTTAATGTCCAAGATACAGGTATAGGAATTGCACCAAAAGATTTAGAAAATATTTTTGAGCGTTTTTGGCGAGTAGATAAATCACGTTCTTATAATTCTGGTGGTTCTGGTTTAGGATTGGCTATTGCCCAAGCTATTGCTCAAAACCACGGTGGATTAATTACCGTCACAAGTCAATTGGGAATTGGAAGTTGTTTTACAGTGCGTTTACCAGCAAGTTCTCTTAATTAATGTTTATAAAAGTGTCTAACCAAGTACGATAGTACAGCTAGATTAACCATAAAAACTAAAAATTTGAAAATCGTTACCCCTTTAATCAACTCATAGATTTCGGGAGGTATACTAATACCAACTAATCCAATAACTAATATCTTTGCCCAAGTTTTTTCATACCATAAACCGATAGCCTCAATGGCTGTCACAACTGCGTATATTGCAGTGGCAATTCCACTAAATTTTAAAGTTTGTGGTTTGATATTAATAATTTTTTCTAGTAACCATTCAATAACTTCGCGTTTACCTTCCAATATGTAAGATTCGGAAAAGGCCACAAGGGTATCATGTTTTTTCAAAGCTAAAAGTAGAACAATAGATGTAGCTGTAAGTAGTAAAGCAACAAAGCCTTTATAAATAACAATTGCTATTAAACCTGGAAGACGTTTATTGACCATTTAATTTTCCTTACTTATTACTTTATTGCTTGCGGAAAGCTAAATAATTTGTCTATAAAAAGGTTAACAACCTAAATATTAAGACTTAGACAAAAAGTAGCCAGAAAAAACAATCAAACCTATATACAGAAATATTTTGACATTGATTTGTCTTGTTGACTAATATATTTAGGTTTCAAACATTTTTGAGCCTTTAGTGTATTTTCTTTGCTGTACAAGGGTTTGAGGCTCGTTTCTGCACCCAAAAATGTTTAAGTCCTGATATATGATTTATTTATGATAATATTTATACTACCAAGATACGCAATTGATAAGATGATCAAAATCAAATATATTGTTTATCAGTTTTTGTACTAAAGCATTCATGATGTATGTTGCTTAAATCTATGCCTTTAATTTTTGTAATATCAATATATTTAATAAAAGTCAAGAATTAGAAAAGATTAATTGTCAATAGTGTTTTATTTAGTACCACTAGCATAGGAAAAATTAAGGGATGGGTTGTATTCCCATCCCTTATGTAACTAATTTTAAGCAATCGACCTCACATTTTAATCAAAATGTTCTCTGATGGCTCTGACATAAGCAGCGTCAGTATCGTTGAGGTTGTTAAGCTCGTTTTCATACTCAACGTTTAAAGTTAATGAGTCAGATTCAGGATTAAATTTACTAGTTGCTGCTAGAACTGCCACATCTGGACTTGCTATTAATCCAAAACTAGCAAAAATCAAGATAGGAATTGAACGGCTTATTGAGAGATACTTATCCATAACTATCAAGCAAAGTTTATTGAGTATTTTCACAGTAACTAAGAGTTGTGATAATACTGTGTTAGCTTTGTTTCAATTACTTGTTTTTTAGCAGACATAGACACAAAACAGTGCGATCGCTCACCAAGATATAATTACTAAATGGGTCAGTCTTCAAATTTATAACCAATACCAGTGACTGTTTTAATAAAAATAGGATTTGCTGAATCAGGTTCTATCTTTTTTCGTAACCGAGCTATAAGTGTATCGACTACTCGTTCATCTCCATAAAATTCACTGCCCCATAATTTATCTATTAGTTGTGTGCGATTCCAAACTCGATTGGGATAGCTAACAAAAGCAGTTAGTAAGTTAAATTCCAAGTTTGTTAAGTCTATTATTTCTGAAAAATTAGGGTTCATTTGACGCAAAGCAGAGTGTTGGTCTATATCGAGCAGAAAATGTTGGGTACGGTAAATTTGATGTTGCTCTGGTTGACGCAAGCTACGTCGCAGAAGCGCCCGAACTCTGGCAACTAACTCTTTGGGGCTAAAAGGTTTGACTAAGTAATCATCAGCACCAGTAGACAAGCCAATAATACGATCAATTTCCTCACTCTTCGCTGTCAACATTAAGATGTAGGGGTCTTTTGCACCAGGTTTTTGTCGAATTATGGCACACAACTCTAGTCCATTGAGACTAGGAATCATCAAGTCGAGGATAATTAAGTTCGGTTGATGCTCTTGAATTATTTGGAATGCTTGAAGCCCATCACCACAACTAGGCGTAGAGCTGGCGAAGCTGTCATCAAGTGCAAACTAAACGGTTTAGTTTAAAAACAGAGCAAGCTCTATATACGTTTCTCTGCAAGCGGGGCTGCCTTCGTCTCCTTTATGAAAAGGACTCAACGACCATCATAGGCGATCGCCTGATTGCTAGAGGTAATAGACATCCCTAAGAGAACATAATGCAAGGATCATGGTTGCACTCATAAGTGTTCATGCAACAGTTTCAATCAGTAAACGTTGGTTCATATCCAGCTTGAAAGTACCGTAAGGATTGATATGTAACCAAATTAAAGGTGAAAGCGCTCGTAAGTCTTGTTTTTTCATTAACTTGAGCCACTGCGGTTGTGACAATACCTGCTGAATCATTAATGTATTAATATACACCAAGGAAATTTGCAGCAGATGTAAAGATAAAACAGCCAACTCCTGGTCTTCTAAACGATTAGTAGCAATTTCTCCACTCTTGCCATAAAAAATAAAACTGTTAGCACTATTCCAATTTTCAACGACATTCAGACCATCGTTAATTTCTCGACGCAATTCCATAGAATGCAGATATTGACATAGAAAGATAGTCTTAACCGCTTTGCCCAATTCAGATAGAGCTTGATAAGTAGGGTGTAATAAATTCCCCCTAGTAAAGCGTTTTAAGATAGCATCAGTTTCTGCCATTCCTAAGCGAAGTGCAGTCGCATACTTAATCATTTGGTCGTATTGCTGACGGATTAAACCCCAGTTGATTGTGCGAGTGAGAACAGGTTGTAAATTAGGATAGGCACTGCTACTTCCAGTAAAGGGTAAATACAATTTTTGAACGTTAATGCGTTTGAGACGTGGCATTAATTGAAAACCCAGAAGATGGCAGAAAGCACTCATCTACCTCGCTTTGT
This sequence comes from Komarekiella atlantica HA4396-MV6, assembly GCA_019359395.1. Taxonomy (GTDB): domain Bacteria; phylum Cyanobacteriota; class Cyanobacteriia; order Cyanobacteriales; family Nostocaceae; genus Komarekiella; species Komarekiella atlantica. The sequence continues at coordinate 38,386 of JAHHHK010000008.1, read as the reverse complement.
CCATGACTGTCTACAAAATTCTTTTCGACTTTCATCTCGGTACAATGGCGGAGTAAGCCTTCAATCATAGCTGCCACTTCACTACTTGAACAGGTTTTTAGTTGTGAGTAAATACAGACAGAATTTTTTTCAACGTGCCAGTAAATCATCACACCGCGACCACCATAGCGAATATGCCACTGGGTCATCAAATTCTGATCCCAAGCACCAAACTTTTTAGAATCGGAAGCACAGGTAGCCGTACCTTCTCCCCAAATATGCTTTAATCTTGCTTGAAAAATAGCATTAGCGACACTGGCAATGGCGTTACGTAATTGTTGTTTATGAATATAACAACGTTTAACGTATAATAACTCATGATAACTATTGCCACCTATTTCATCACTTAAACGCTTCAGCCCTGTATTTGTTCCCAAACCATATAAACACAATAATAATCGTTTTTGTAAAAGCTTAGAGTCTAATACTTCTCTAGTCAAAACTGAGTTAAAATATTGAGTAAAATTTACACGTAAATCTGTTTCTTTGAGGATATCCAATAGACTAGTCATCGGCCAACAGCGATTAATTTCAGTTTTTAAGCGCCATAAATTTATTGGTTCACTTTGAGGTTTTAGAGGTGATACAGAAATTCGGGACTTGCCTTGATTTTTAATTTTGACGTACTTATTTTTAGATAATCCTGATTCTAATTGCATCAGCGCTGACTGCATTTGCAACTGTAAATCAGCGATGAATTCCTCAACATCAGAGGGTTGTTGTAGAGCCTGAAAATAATCGGCTCGTTGCGCTTCAAAGTCTGTTGGTAAATCGGATTCTGGGTTGCGATAACGGTAGGCTCCAACTACCCAAATTTCTTTACACCTGAGTTTGTCTCTTAATGCTTGAAGCACACTTAATTCATAATTTATCCGATTGACCTTGATATCACCATCACTACTCTTTTCTAAGATTAACTCTTGCCAACTACTCCGTAGTACTCCCTCAAGAGGAATATTTTCTGTTACATCATAGTATCGTTGGTTGCTATCAGCATATTTTTTAAGTAATTCTAGTGCTTGAATTACTGGACGATGAACCTCATTATTTGAACGAAATTCTAGCTGCTCTAGAATTAATGGTAGAATTCTCCGGTAATGTCTACCATAAGAAGAGCGCATAACACTATAAACTCGTTCGCGGTAAGCATTACCCGTTGATTTGTATTCTTTGACTAAATTTTTGAGAGTCGTTTCACTGACAACTGGAAAAATAACTTCTCTAATAACTCCATCCGGCTGTTGCAGAGAAGCCTCAGCCATTTGAAATAGTAAATTGGTCTTGCCATTAACCTTTTTAAAATCTTGCAGCAATTCTTGGTCTACACGTTTTTCGGCTTTAGCTCCTATACGATGTACGATTTGAATAATCAACTCTACTAAATTATCTATGATTTCTTGGCTTCTTAAAGTCGCGAAAATAGCAACTAACGTATAACGAATTGGTTCAGGATGACGGCGTAAGTCTTTTGGGTACTCAACAACAACACGCTGTTTATATTGTTGTAAAATTTTAGTTGATATCGTATTGAACAAATCAGTTGGTAAATCTAGTTGACGTAAGACTGTTAATTTTTCTATTTCTTTTTGAAAACTTTCTACACCAATCCTTCCTGGGTCTGATTTTAATTCGTTCCATACTGATAGCTCTACTGATTCAATAATCTCTTCTGTTCTTATTTCATTTGAGTTAGATTCAATAGTATGTACTTGGAATAAATTATCTATTTTTGATTTAGTTTGACTAGATAACTGTGCAACAGTGTTTTGAAAGAATTTACCCTCGAAATTATGAAGAGCAGAGCGAATGATACGTTCTAAGCGACTGAGTGTTGGTGGCTCAATTTTTAGTTCTCGTAAATGAAAAGAAGCTGCACTTTCAAGTTTTTCAAATTTTAATTCATAAATCAACGCTTGTTCTGTTAACCAATCAACTAATTCTTGAGCATCATTAACAGTAATTTCTCGAAACCCAAAAAGTTCTCTAATTTTCCTGCGGTAATATTTTATCGACCGTCCTTGCCAATTACAGTCTTGGTAAATACTTAGAGAAATACCGAGTTGTTGTGTCATGTAATTAACAACTACAGCAGGAATCTCGTGGTCTGTTTCTGGAAATCTGGCTTCTAGCTGAAAAAACTTGAGTAAGAGAGCAAAAATCAAACGATTCTGAGGATTTTTGTGCGCTAATAGCTCTAATTCGTTTGGTAATAACGTCCAATACTCCACCAGTTCTTCTGATTGCCAGTTTCGTTTCATTAACCCTCATTCACTTGATAAAGAGTAGAGTACCTACTCTGTACCGTGACAACTAACCTCTAGTCAATATATGTATTAATAAATTTATTACTTAGAAATGTTACCCAATTTTTATATACTTTTTGTTAAATTCTCTAAAGCAGATTTTGCTACTATTTCTGCTCTCGCTGATGTGACTTTTTGGTAGCGGAGAGTTGTTTGAATGTTTTCATGTCCCATAAGCGCCCGTAATTCTTCAATTCCCATCAATCCTACTCGCTCAGTTGCAAAGGTATGGCGCAAATCATGCAGCCTAATCCCTTTTAAATTCTGGCTTTGGTCAATCACTTCTCGCCAGTCTGCTGCTACAGCCTCATAACTGACTGGTGTCACAACTTTAGTCGTTGGGTGTTGGGCGGTGAATAATGCTGTTGAAGCCGGATACCGATAATATTTTATATAGTTTTTTAAAGCTAATTCTGCATCTTCACTATAAAAGCACCAGCGTTGCTTGTTGCCTTTACCCACTACCTGAAATTTACGTTGTTCTGGAAAAATTTGTATTAATTCTAGTGAGAGTAATTCTCCAATCCTAGCTCCAGTTCGGTGTAGCAAGCGGACTATCGTCTCTATCCTTGCATTGGATTTCTTCAACAATTCATACAAAATATCTAACTGTGATGGCGTGAGATAGCGTATGGTCTCGTCTGTTTTGTGTTCTCGTTTTTCTCGATCAGGTTTACGTAAGCTAAGACGACTAGCTGGGTTTGATTGAATGTAACCGGATTCCACAGCAAAATTAAACAGGGCGCTGATTATGGCTTGGTGGCGATTATGTGTTGTGTATCTTAATTCGCCTAAACTTTCTAAGTAGTCTTTTATCAGTTGACGATCTACCAATTCTATAGGTAGTCTGCCATGTAATTTCAGCAAAGATAGTAGTGTTAGCTCATAGGATTTAAGTGTACTAGCAGCTAATCCTTGCCGGCAAAGAAAAGCTGTAGCAACTTGTGCTAATGTAGTTGTCAAGTTTCACCTCTTTATCTATTAAAAGCACTACTATTCATTAAAAATACACACTTGTACAAGATAACTAATTATATACTTTAGTACATATTCAAACTATGGACAATACCCCCCAACCCCAAGAAACGCTGTCCCAGTACGTTAAAAGAATACGCACAAGCCTTTCACTAAGTCAAAATGATTTGGCAACTAAGGCAGGCATTCATCTTCAAAGTTTAGGTAAGATTGAACGAGGCATGACTACTAAGCTCAATAGTAAAAGCCAGCGTGGATTAGCTCTAGCATTGCAGGTTCCATCTGAGTACCTAGATGCCGTTATCCGGGGTGTACCCATGTCTGCAACCGATGTCCTCAAATTTTGTCCTCACTGCTGGACTCCCGGAACAACTCTTGAAGAAATCTGGTTGTCGCCGCGATCGCAGTTCTGTTTCTTGTGCGGTACTAGCTTACGTAATAGTTGCGCGAGGTGTAATGAGCCGATTACGTCATTGAAGTTTCGCTTTTGTCCTTACTGTGGCTTTCCTTATAAGGCATCTAAGGATTCTGAATCTTAAAGCTAGTCATGAAAATATTAGTGTTATTTATTACTTATAACCTTAATCCTTAAGATTAAATTTTAGAGCTTTTCTAAACTAAACCGTTTAGTTTGCACTTAATGACAGCTTCGCCAGCTCTACGCCAACTATCACAAGAAAAGCCTTCGTCTTCCAAAGAAAACTGAATTAACCGAGAAATTTCAAATTTATCCTCAACAATTAAAATTTCCATATATCAAGATATAAAAACACTTTATTTTCGTATGGGCTGATTTTTGTATTATGCGGATTGAGTTTTAATATATTGTAAATTTCTGGCAGTTTGAATTTTGTCAATATATTTAAGTATTAGGAATAGATTTACTTAATATTAATGATTTTTAGCAAGGGGAGAAGGCGAGCAACATTCGCCTCCTCCCTCTTTTGGTAAACTATGCTTAAAAAGCAAACTGTACTATCTAAGTAATTAATGAATTATGGCAGACCAAGTTTTTACTCCAACAACTCCATCAGCTTTCAAATTATGAGACTTCTGAAAAGCAATAATGGCAGAACGTGTGTTTCTACTGTAAACTCCATCAGTTGCTCCATTGTAGAGTTGTTGTGTTTTCAAGAATCCCTGAATCTCTTTTACTGCTTTGCCTTTGCTTCCTAATCGGAGAATTGGTGCTGTTTGAGGTGAATAACTAATAAGTTTAGTTGATTTGGAAGCTGCTGTGGTTGCCCGCATCATTTTGGTAGCCTTGACATTTTGGGGATGCACTTGTGTTGAAAGATGTGCGTCTGTTTTTTGTATTTGTGCGGTAGATGCTTGGGCATTAGCTGGTGCTATAGAAGAGAATAACAATGGACTCAAGGCTGCAATAGATAAAGCAAGTTTCACAAATTTATTAGTCATAAGAGAGTATCTCCTTGTTTGGAAAATCTATTACAACAGATTTAAACTTAATGAAGTATATCTTCAAGGTTTTAAAGTCAGTCACAAAGCTCATTTTTCTACTCTACCCTTCTTTACGAGAGACTGCGCCAACGGAAACGCCCACGTGAACTGACTTTTGACTTCTGCTGTAATTTCAATTTAGTTAGTAAAAGTAAAGAACTTGGAAAGATTTATCAGGATTTGAAAAAATTATTTTGTGTTTCAGAAATACTTGTGAAAACTTGCAAACATCATTTGCAAATCAGATAAAGAGAAAAATGTGACTGTTTTTTTATAGTTTTGTAAAGAGTTTGTCACATCTGACTGATAGAGTCTAGAGGAAGCAATTCCTAAAGTGCTTTGCTGGTGATAGATACAGAGCAAAGTCACAAAACCACAGTCATAGAGGTTTTAGCATGAAATCTGTTATCAAACTTATTTTGAAAGCTAGTTTGGTTGGAACTTTGAGTTTAAGTTTATCAGTACAATCAGTTTACGCATCTCCATTACCGATTAGTGTCTCTATAGAAGTTAGTGACAGTAATGATGATGTTAATGCTAAAAAAGTATTTGCAATAGTGAGCAAAGATGAACAAGTAGTAACTCTAAATCAAATTGGCGAGTATAGCAAGACTATCTATAACCTGATTAAAACCAACAATTGGACAGAAGCAAAACACCATTTATCGCTACTCAAAGCTGTATCAGATAGCCTCAAAACACAAAAGGGAAGAACCGATGTCAACTTAGCCAAGCTTGACTCAAGTATTACTGTTTTGCAAAGTACGGTTGCAGCAAATAACCATCAAGCGATGTGCGATGCTAACCAAGTTAGTGCGATCGCTGCTCAACTAGCAATGCAGTTAGAACCTAAGATGCCTTTGGAGGTTGCAATGCTCGACTACTATGGTCGTGAACTGGAAATTTGGGCAGCCGATAAGAATACAGCTAGATTAAAAAATATTGCTGGTAAAATTCGAGAGACTTGGGAAGCTTTACGTCCTGCAATCCAATCTCACGGCGGTTCACCTCAATTACAGAAGTTTGACGATACACTAGTTGCTTTAGTTGAGACAGCTAGCTCTCCTACCGAATATAGTCTGCTTGCCGCACCTGTACAAGGTGAAGTCAATAATCTCCGAAAAGTATTTCAACAGTAGATTTATTTGAAAAGGCTCATTCATCTCACTGTCAATTTTGCAGGTATGGTAGGAGATGAATGGGTAGTTTAAAAACTGTCTGTGAATTAAACTGAATCTTCAGTGTGCTTAGTAGGATTCAACTATATTTAAAGTGCGTTATGTTGCCGGAAGCATCGCTCATAGCAAGGCGTAGCCCATTCCTCAGGTAAAGTCAGTCTAAACCCAATCAATCTTAAAAACTCCGCCCTGTGAGATTTGCAATAGCTGCAATTAACTCAGCTTGTTCTACAGGTTTAGCTAAACTTTTTTGAAAACCTGCTGACTGCGCCTGTTTTTTATCTAATTCACGAGCATAACCACTTAAAGCGATCGCCAAAATCTGGCTACATTGTCTCACTTCACTCGCTCTAATTTCCTGCATCAGCATATAACCATTTACATTTGGCATACCAATATCGCTGATGAGTAAATCTTGCTCTGAATTTGCCAGAATTTGTAATGCTTGTTCAGCCGATGCAGCTGTAGAGACGTGCATCCCGTGTTGTTCTAGGATAAAAACAAGCAACTCCCGAATATCAGGTTCATCATCTACTACTAAAACTTTTAAGCCTGCTAAAAGTGATGAAGCACAAGTCAAATGTGAAAGGGCTTTTGAATGATGATTTTTCTCTATCTCCTCCCTATCTTGTAGAAGTGGTAGTCTGACAATGAAAGTTGCTCCTTGTCCTTCTCCCATGCTTTGAGCTTCAACAGTACCACTGTGAAGTTCTACTAAGTGGCGAACAATTGCTAGTCCCAAACCTAGCCCACCAAAATTCCTAGTTGTAGCATTATCTGCTTGGCGAAAAGATTCAAAAACATGAGGTATAAACTCAGGCTTGATACCTATACCTGTATCTTTCACCTGAATTTGAGCGAATTTTTGTGTTGAGTCTGCTAACTCATAATTTTCTAAAAGACTCATTATAGATAACTCAATATCTACGCGACCTCCTTGTAGTGTAAATTTGATCGCATTAGACAGCAAATTATACATGATTTGGTGTAAACGTTTGGAGTCACCTAAAACGTAATATTTTTTAGAGGAAGTGTTGAAATTATTTAATGATGAACCAGTATGAGAATTGAGTAATTCATTTCTGTTTTCTAAATCTATAGTTGAAAATGATATAAATATTGCTTTTTCTTCAGCTAGTAATCGCACCATCTCTATTGCTGACTCAATAGTAGATACCAAATTTATTGGATACAAATCTAGAATTATTTTATCTTGAATAATCCGAGATACATCTAGTAGGTCTTCAATTAATTTAGTTTGCAATTTGGCATTACGTTCAATAGTTTTAAGAGCGTAATTAGTAGTCTCTTGATCTAATTTTTTGCTTTGCAGTATCTCTGCCCAACCTAGAATGGGGTTGAGGGGCGATCGCAATTCATGAGAAAGGATTGCGAGAAATTCATCTTTACTACGATTTGCGGCTTCCGCTTCTGCCCGTGCAGACTGCTCTCGCTCTAGTAACTGGTTTCTTTCTACTTCTGCCAGCTGACGCTCGGTAATATCAGATAACATTAATAGCACGCCGTTAAAATCACCCTGAGAAGTAAAAATTGGCGTGGTAGAAGCAATTACCCATAAATTAGAGCCATCTTGAGTGCTAAAACGACAATCAAATCGTTGTCTTCTGCCTTGCTGCCATTGTGCCAAGATTGCTTCAACTTCATTCCCAACCGTTTCAGTCATCAACTCATTAAAAGAGCGATCGCTCATGTCTTCAATACGATAACCCAACATTTCAGCTAGTCGCTGATTAACGTATTCAGTTCGCAAATGGGCATTCAATAACCAGATACCTTCATAAGCAGTATCGACAATATGACGATACCGTTCCTCACTAAGTTGAAGTTTGGCTAAATTTGCTTCGGCTCGTTGTCGAGCAACTCGAAGTGCAGCATTAAGCGAACTAACGAGCAACGCAACTATACTAAATAAGACCAAATGTAGAAGATTCGCACCGTGCCGAAGTACTAAATTATCAGCTACAGGTGTTAAGAAAAAGTTGCTAGCTAAAACTGACAAAATAGTTGCAAGTAATCCTGCTCCTAAGCCACCATACCAAGCACTAAAAGTTACAGCAGCAAAAAATAGAGAGAAAACTGTTGATTTTACCAGAGATTGTAGCAACAGTGTCAGCAGTAGCGCGACTACAACTGATATAACTGCGACAATATAGCGAGTTAAGCGATCGCGACTCAGGTGATAAAGTTGTCTAATCGGCAAGAGATTGATCAAATAAGCCATGCTCAATCCTAATATTTTACTAATGCTATCTGCGTCATCCATTCATATACTTTTTAAAGCTATCGTTTTTTGATCTACCTTCTACTCTGTCCTCATAACTTGTGTATATTAAAAACTTGGTATGACAATTAGTTGCCAATTTTGTGACATTCTTTTATTTTGTTTTTGACATACTAAATATCGCGCAAAGCCTCCACTTCCGTACATCGATAAACTATTTTCATACCTAGAAAACTTGAGCTTGTAAGCAAGGATAAATTCAAAAAAAATAATCAACAGTCAGTGTAAATAACACATTTTTACTGACTGCTGAAAACCTAAAACCTTTCACCAATCCCAAAATTGATGCGATTGTCACCGTCGCCATTGATGCCGTAGTCAATGCGAATTGGCCCTAATGGCGATTGTACCCGCACACCAAGACCATAACCGTAGCCACTACCATTTTTGTTCAGCACATCAGCTGACCTGGTATTACTTCCCAGATCGCTGCCAATATCAAAAAATAGTGCGCCACTGACAACTGAAAAAACGGGGAAGCGATACTCAGCAGATGCTTGTATATAACTACGTCCACTACCTAATCCTCCTTCTTGATAACCCCGGACGGAGTTACTACCACCAAGGATAAAGGCTTCGTAAGGAGGCAAGTCACCAAGAATAGTTCCACCCTGCAAGTTAAATGCTAAGGTTTGTGGGCCTTTTGTCAGGTTAATAAAGTTGACAGGAAAATATTGGCTATAGTTACCTCGTAACCTGGTAAGAAAAATATTGCCTAGTCCTATTGGTACTGACTGATCGACTCCGAAGCGGAGATACGAACCGCTAGAGGGTTGTAAGGGATTATTACGGCGATCGCGTTGTACCCCTAGTTGCAACAACAGCAAATCGTCTTCACCTTGCCCAGACTTGCTAAGTGGAACTAGTTCAGTAGCTACTCCATTCTTGAACACGGTTCCTTCTTTTCTGATGTTGCCATTGGCATCACGGGTGGAAACTCGTTGATATTGCAAACCTGCTGAAGCCGTCCATTCAGAATTTTTGTAAGGATTATTGCTGAGGGGACGGGTAAAGGTGACACCGCCACCTAGACGGAGGACACGGGGGCGATCGCCATTTGTTTTCCCTGCTTCAAAGGTCTTAATATCATTATTTTTGCCATCGAAAATCAACGAAATGGAGCTACGACGAAAAAGATTAGTGGTGTAAGAAGTCCGATAAGGATCTCCCGCAATCCAGGGATCTGTAAATCGTAAGTCAAACAGCAAATCCCTCTGTCCCACCTGTACTTCTGCACCTAATTTTTGGTTTCTTCCGTTTAGGTTCTGCTGCTGATAACTAACAGTGCCATACAGTCCACTAGCAGAACTAATGCCACCTCCAACAGCAACTGAACCGCCACTGCGTTCGGCCACATTCACTACTACATCTACTTTGCTGGGGTCAGCACTAGGGTCAAGGGAGACATTTACATCTTCAAATAGTCCTAGTCCGTATACTCGTTGCAAGTCTTTTTGCACAGTATTATGGTTGAATACCTGTCCCGGCTTCAACTCCAATTCGCGCTGAATGATATACTCCTGTGTTCGACCTCGTACTGGTTGTCCCTTTTCATTTGTCTCTTGACCTTCTTTATTGCGGAACCGGACTCTAATATTCTCCACTACCCCTTCTGCTACTTGCAGGGTGACAACTCCGTTTTCAAAAACTTTCGGTGTTCCAATAACGTTGGCTAGCACGTAACCCTGGTCTTGATACCGCTTAGTTAATTGTTTGATACTCTCCTGTAAGTCGCGCAAATTCAAGATTCTGCCATACTGCTCACGAAAGACTTCATCTACAGCATTAGTAGGTAATACAGAGGGAACACCTGTGCCAGGATTAGCTTGCACTTCTACCTTGGTCAGAATGGGGTTAGGCTGCACTACAAAGCTTACTTTTACTCCCAAGGGAGTATCTTCTGGCATTGCTTGAACATTGGAGAAGAAACCAGTACTAAATATAGCGTTAATATCTTCTTGCAGTTGGGAGCGGGTTGTAGTTCGTCCTGCTTGGGTACGAATGACTTTGTAAACTTGGTTTTCTAGTTCTGGTGTTAGTTGTCCTGCTTGAGGTCTGACAACTACTTCCGACACCAGCACGCGCAATTCAGTTACTTCTGGGGCTTTGTTGATTTGAGTATTTCCTGGACTTGTGGGAAATACGGGTATTGTCGCAGGTGGGTTGGTATTCTTTTGAGAGAGAGTGGTGTCGGAGTCTTTTTTGAGTTGCTGATTAATTGTTGGTGTAAAAACCTTTGTTGTCTGTTTTAAACTGTCAGCAGTTTGTGCATTTGCATTCTTGCATTCGCTTAAAGGAACTGCAATTGTCACTACTGCTACCAATACGGGAAATAGACGCATTTTACTTTATATTCCTCATAGTTACCATACGCGGTACTCCACAGGAGTCACTTAGCGATCGCTTCTGTTAGGGCGTAGCCCATCGTAAAGCAATCATGCTCTTATGCAAGCAACTGACCATCAAAGCCCAAAATGCTGATGAAAGCTATAGCTAGATTAATTGAAATATTCATGGTGCAAATTTATCTGAAATATAGGTTTGTGATTATAAGCAGCAAAGGTCAAGAACTTGGAAAGATTCAGATGAATGACTTAATTTTTTTATTACCTTGTTGTTGAGGCGATCGCAGCATCATTTTTTAAATTAAACCAAATCTTTCCGAGTTCTTGACTTTTATTTTCCATAATTCAATCCGACAACCTTACTTATACAGGTTGTTTAACTCTAATTAAAGGAGTGGATAAAATGAAAAATTCCGCAAAAGTGATAGTAGCTGCTGCTACTATTAGTATGTTGGGATTAGGATTAACAAAGTCGGTCTTTGCAAGTCAAATACCGTCTAGTGTTTCTGTCAAATCTGAGTATTCCAAACACACCCAATTCTCTCAAGTCAATGCTGAAGAGTCTGATCCATCCGATCCTGCTGGAGATCCACCTGGCGGCCCTGATGGTGGCCCTGATGGCAATGGAGAGGGTGGCCCAGAAGGTTAAGCGTAACTTCTGCACTTTATCTTGTCGTTCCTTTAGCTTGAAATTACCGTCAATTTAATACCAATTTGCTTTATCAAATTTCATTCTGTAACCTAAAGCTTTTTCTGCTGGTTACATAGAGAAATGAAGTGTTGGCAAAGTGTTCCCTAATGGTGGAATTTCGCGAGATTCTTTGTTAGACTCGGTTTGCTCCGATATGACCAATTTACCTCTTTGATTGCAACTTGGTATTACAAAACTAACTACGTAGAGCTTTATCTTAACTGCTGAAGATAGGATCTTATCTTCAGCAGTTTTATACAAAATTTTAATTTTTAAAATTTATGAGCGATCACAAGAGAAAATATGATGCAACTGATACATTTGCTCAATCAAACATGAATGTAATCATTCAGTTACAAATAAAGGAGGTTGTTGAATCAGCTATTTTCAACAACCTCGTATTTAACTATTTACAGCTACATATCACTTGTGACTAGTAATAAATCACCCTATTTACTGCCTTCATTTGTTTCCCGTTCATTATTATTTTCCGTAACTTGAATACTACTCTTTGGACGAGAAGCTTCATTTTCATCGCTTTCCTGGTTAGCATTCTCAGTGTAGAGAATCTTACCATTACCAGCGTCAACTTTCACCTCTTTTTGACCAATTTCTACAGCATAAACCAAGTTACCATCTTCATTTTCGAGTTTTACACTACTAGCTTTAGCACCGACAGAAGTTTCAGCAGCTTGTTTAGCTTGTTCTGCTGTAATTTTAGCTAAAGCTTGTAGTTTTTTGTCCTCTTGCTGTTCTTCTTGATCATCATTAGTTTCACCATCACTTGCTTGAGCTATTTTAGTATGATGAACACCATTATTCATTGCCATCATTTGCCCAGAATGCTGACCGTTCATCAACCTAGACTGACGGTGAAATTGCATATTTTCAGGAGGTTCTGTAGCATCATTAGCTTCACCATCTCCGTCACTAGCCTGAGCTATTTGTAAACTGTTGTGTGAAGGAGAAGCACTTACGGTTTTGACCACTGCACCAACACCTAAAATACTCATTAAAGCAGCTGCTAAAGCGATTTTTGTTGAAATTTTCATGTGTGTCAATCCTGGAGATTTGTGTTTTTTGAGCAATCCAAAATAGTTATCATTATTTGTGTTGTTCACACCTATTTTTGATTTGCTATAGTTTTACTTTAAAAATAAAAAGTCAAGAAGTTGGAAAGATTGATTGAGACTATAAAAAATATTTTGATCACAGTATATGAGTTTTAACAGAAGGACTGAAAAAGTTTTCTACACTCAGTCAAAACTTTCCAAGTTCTTAACAAATGCGAACTACAGTAAAACTACAAATACAGATTGAGACATATAGGATTTATGAATAACTCAACAAAAATCATTATTATCAGCTCTTTGCTTAGTACTTTGGGTATCGCTGGTTTGGCAAAAGCTATCTCTACAAATCAACCCCAGTTACCTGTTGCAATCATACCGCAGCATCACAGTAGCATTCAAATGATTATTAGTAAGGATAAAGATGTGAAAATCGATGAAAACAGAGAACAGCCAGACGCAGCTAACGATGCTGATACTGAGGTAAATGATGATAAAGTACCAACTTCTCTAAGCCAAGTGGGTGAATATGGTGAAAGCGTCTACGATATGGCTAAAGCTAATGATTGGACAAAAGCCACAGCTAATCTTACCTCGCTTGAAAATGCAGCAAAAAATCTACGCACCGAAATCAAGGGTGAGAATAAAACAGAATTAGTACAGTTGGATGCCAAAATAGTAGCACTCAAGGGTGCTGTCACAGCTAAAAATCGCATATCTGCAATGCGCGATGCTAACCAAGTAACGTTAATCGCTGCCAATATTACCAAGGAATTTGAACCAAAAGTACCAGTTGAGGTAACGCTACTTGACTACTATGGACGCGAGTTGGAAATTTGGTCGATAACAGGAAATACAAGCCAACTGAAAACAACAGCGTCACAGATGCGCCGCACCTGGAATGCAGTCAGACCATCTATCTTAGCGCGTGGAGGAACTACACAAGTACAGAAATTTGATGGATTTGTTGCTAGTGTCGAAGCAGCGAAATCATATAAAGATTACGCTCGTCTTGCTACCCCAGTTCTAGATGAAGTAGACAATTTAGAGAAGGTCTTTAAATAGTAATACTCAGACTTTGTGATACTTGAGTGCTTTTAATGCTTTAGGTGTTGATACTCAAAAAAACAAGCTTTAAATGCAGAAATTACTTGGCTATTATTACATTAGCAACGAATCATAGTTGTGATTGATCTATTTTTGGAGTTTTAAAGATGACCCCACCTAGTTACCAAAAAAACAAAAAATTCAAATGATAGCCTCAAACAAAAAAAGTAATTATTTGAGGTCTTGGAAGCAAAAACATCATGACTATAGTGGAAAAATTCTGAATTGGTTTCAAGTAATTTTACTACTTCAAGGTTCAACTATCGTAAATATTATTCCTTGGATAGCTTTTTTTGGTGTATATAGTTTGATAATTTCATTACTTGAGTATTATGAAAATCATATCCCTTTACCAAAAATAAGTGGTGGTCTTCCAAATATTGTTTTAAGTTTCAATCTCGTCTTAAGTTTGTTGTTAATTTTTCGTACTAATGCAGCTAACGAGCGACATTGGGAAGGTCGAAAGTTGTGGGGAGTTTTAGTTAATACATCTCGGAACTTAGGTCGAGGAATCTCAATAATAATTGAAGAAAGATCATGTAAAGATAGATTAGAAAAATAACAAATAATCCGGTTAGTGACTGCTTTCGCACTAGCAATGAAGTTACATTTACGCCGTGAATCTGTAAATGCAGAGTTAATAAAACTGATGTCTTCTCTTCATTACTCTAAACTTAATAATATGAATCATCCGCCATTACAAATTGTGTTTTGGATTGGAACATATTTGCAAGATGTATATCATCGCAATTTTGTCAATGTATATCAACTAAATAGTTTGCAAAAGTTAGTAGATGATTTGGTGGATATTCTAGGCAGTTGCGAACGTATTTTAAAAACACCAACTCCTTTAGTATTGCTATTAGCAAGTGAGCTTGAAACTGAACGTTTAGTCACAGCAACATACTAATATACTTTGGTAAACCAACGACTAAAAACTCTAACCAACGTGCAAAAAAAACCTTTACGCACCCGCGTTAGTACAGAAGAGTATAGACTATTACAGCGTCTACGCGAACGCAAACCCGCACAGAATCCACCTAAGTCTCCAGCGACTTTTGGCGACAGGTTTTCCGATATAGTAGCTGATACCGTCGGTTCTTGGCGATTTATTATTATTCAAAGTGCTTTGCTCATACTGTGGATTATTCTTAACGTCACAGCCTACATCAAGCATTGGGACCCTTATCCGTTTATCTTACTTAACCTAATGTTGTCTTTTCAGGCAGCTTATACTGCACCCATCATTATGATGAGTCAGAATCGTCAAGCTACCATTGCTCGCCAGGATGCGAAATATGACTATGAAGTAAATAAAAAAGCAGAATTAGAAATTGAATTGCTACACGATAAAATGAATTTGTTACGGGAAGATGAAATTGTTGAGATTATGAGACTTTTGAAAGCACATCAGGAACAGTTACAACTTATAGAAGGTAAGTTATCAGAAATATCTGCTCGTCTAATTGATAACTAATTTCATTTAATATCTATCCCAGATAAATTAAGTTAAAAAGATGTAAATTTTTTGGACAATCACCAAACTCAAAAACTGTATTTTAAATCATCAATTTAAGAGCAAATTTCATCGTAATTTCATTTATGTATGAAAAACTAAAGAAAAGAAGCTAGATTCAATCCCAGTATATTTTTTAGAGAGGTATTATGAAACGCTTAATCTACATCATCCCCCTGACTGCAATTAGCTTATTGACATTAGTAGGATGCAATAGCCCTCAACAATCTACTACCCAGACTCCTGCTACCACTGAAACGACTGGAGGAACAACAGTATCTCAAACTCCTGGTGGTGCTACACAGGCAGGTTTTGATGCTTTGAGTAGTGTTGTTTCAAATACAAAAACTTCTGTGGAAGCAGGAAATTTTGATAAAGCCCAACAGGAGTTTGACAAGTTTGAAAACGCTTGGGTCAAGGTTGAAGATGGTGTCAAAACTAAATCTTCCAAAACCTATAATGCAATCGAAGATGCTGCAACTCAGGTGAAGGGTGCGCTGAAAGCAAAAGATAAAGCGAAAGTTCTTGAGGGGTTACAGACACTTAACTCAAATATCGCTACTGTTTCCAAGGGGTGAGAAATCACTAAGATAATTTCCACTGGAGATTTTTGATCATGCGTTCATTTCGCAAGTACCACCGCACTCTGGCGATTATTCTAGCTTTACCGCTTTTTGTAACATTGCTAACTGGTATCGCAGCTACACTGGTGAGTGAGTGGTCAGCTAATATTGGAGTTCCGCGTAGTCTTTTGCTTTCGATTCATCGCGGTGAAATCTTTGGTTTACAAGGAATTTACCCAATTTTGAACGGATTGGGACTTTTGGGGTTGTTGGTGACTGGATTAAGTATGACTAGTTTGTTTGGTAGGAAAAAGCCAAAACCTAGGCAGGATTAGAAAAAGTATAGGTTCACTCAAGAGCGATCGCAATAGTATGGTATGTCTTTGTAATATCTAATTGCAGTAGATAGCTTCTTTACCAATGTAGTATGGTATCTTTGATGTTTGAGCAGGCTTTGGATTTAGTTGAGAAAGACAAGGCTTGCTTAATGATATTTCACTACTTTACATAGCTAATGTTACGAACCTTTGATTGAGTCTGAAACAGCATTATATTTTTCATGTGTAAATTTTTTTAGTTGCATCACATACCCTACAAAACTTTCCAATTTCTTGACATTTGTTGTTTAGAGTCAAACAAAGCCAAATCACTACGATTAAGGCTTCATCACTACTCTAAAAAAATCAAGCAGCACAAATATCATGAAAAAAGTTTTAAACAGGGTTCCAGAGGTTACAGGTTCTTTCTGGATTGTTAAAGTCCTGGCGACCACAGTAGGTGAAACTGCGGCTGATTATTTGTCAGTAACTCTAAACCTTGGTTTAAGCGTTACATCCTATATTATGAGTGGCGTATTACTCATTGCGCTTTGGAATCAATTTAGGCTGAAAAGGTATGTCCCAGTAAGTTATTGGATTGTAGTTGTTTTTACAAGTATCACTGGTACACTAATTACTGATAGATTGGTAGATGAGCTTGGAGTTAGTTTGATGACAACTACTATAGTTTTTAGTGTTGTCTTGCTAGCAGTTTTTGCGTTGTGGTATTTAAAAGAAAAGACATTAGCTATGCACTCCATCAATACAGCTAAAAGAGAGCTTTTCTACTGGGTGGCTATTTTATTTACGTTTGCCTTGGGTACGGCAACAGGAGACTTACTAGCAGAGGCTTTGAAGCTAGGTTATGCCCAATCAGCACTAGTATTTGGTGTTTTAATTGCGATAGTAGCTGGTGGTTATTATTACTTTAGAATGAATGCAGTCTTGGCATTTTGGATAGCATATATCTTGACTCGTCCGCTTGGAGCATCTATAGGTGATTTACTATCTCAACCAGCTAAAAATGGTGGTTTTGGTTTAGGTACAGTCGAAACTAGTATGCTTTTTCTTTCTCTAATTGTAAGTCTGGTTATTTACTTAAGCCTTAAGCAGAAGCAACCGGCACCATTGCCGATTGATCGACAAGATTAATTAATGATGGTGACGATTTGCCGTGTTGCTCAACAGTAGAATGATGGTTTGATTATCTTAAGGTTGGTATCACTACTGTGCGATGAGCTACGCTCCGACTGAGGCGATCGCATAATTTTCACAAGTAGCGTCAGCAATTATGTGATTTACCATGCAAGTTGTTCGCTATTAATTGCTAGAGAGGGATGACATTAGCTATGCCCACGACACCACATACTGAAAAGCACTTTACGGCATCAGAAACCGTTCGTGATATCGTCATAGGTATGTCTGATGGTCTGACTGTTCCTTTTGCACTAGCAGCAGGTTTATCAGGTACTTTGTCATCCACCAATGTGGTTGTTACAGCCGGAATGGCAGAAATTGCAGCAGGGTCAATTGCGATGGGTTTGGGTGGATACCTCGCCGCTAAAACTGACTTTGAACATTATCTGACAGAAAGAAAGCGGGAGCTACGCGAAATTAGAGAAACTCCAACACAGGAAACGGAGGAAGTAGCACAAGTTTTTCGTAGATACGGGTTAAATGATGAACTTATTGCTCCCCTTGTCGCGGCTATTCGTGCTGAACCTACACAATGGACAGATTTTATGATGCGCTTCGAGTTGGGACTTGAACCACCCAATCCTATTCGTGCGCGACAAAGTGCTTTTACCATTGCAGCTTCCTATATTGCTGGCGGTTTAATACCGCTTTCACCCTACATATTCATCAGTGACCTGACAATAGCATCGATAGGCGATCGCACCTCCTATTGCACTCGGTAATGTAAGTGGAAGAGGACTAGCCAGAGCGATTAAAGGTGGTAGCCCTAACAGCCGTAGAATGAGCGTACCAATTGAACTTCCGCCTAAACCAAACAGTCCAGAATAGAAACCCATACCGACTCCAACCACAATTTATAAAAACCAGGGTAAGGAAGTCATGTTAAATAGAACCTGATGTTTTTCATAAAGATTAGGTACGCTGACTGAATGCGTGATTGTAGTTATTTAATTTGGATAGACATCACTTTTTCAACTTTTTGACAAAATCCTGTAACATCAAGCTCTTAACTTAAAGAAATATCAGTTTTTGCTGAATTAAGCAAATCTGCTCCCTATCAGAGAAATCTTTTCGAGTTCTTGACTTTTACCTCTTAATGTGAAGTTACAAACCGAGATTACAGGAATTAAAAGTTATGAATAATTTAGACTACGATTCTCAAAATTTTACCACTAAAGATTTAATTTATGACTGAAGCCAACATCAATACATTTGCTCAATAATAACTTTCAAGACTTATCTCTGTCTAATGCTTGTTATTTATTATCAACACTATGTCTAACATTCATCACCAACAATCATCCCCATCAAAAAATGAAAATATTTTGCTAGAAACAGTTAAAACAATTGGTTTAAGCCTAGTTCTTGCTTTCGGTATTCGCACATTTGTTGCTGAAGCTCGTTATATACCCTCTGGCTCAATGGAACCAACACTCCAGATTAATGATCGCTTAATTATTGATAAGGTTAGCTATGATTTTATCTCACCTCAACGAGGTGATATTGTTGTTTTTAATCCGACCAAAACACTGCTTTATGAAAACTACCACGAAGCTTTCATTAAACGTGTAATTGGCTTACCAGAAGAAACAGTTAAAGTTAAGAATGGACTAGTTTATATTAATGGCTCGCCCTTAAAAGAGAATTACCTTGAAGCTAAACCAGACTATCAATGGGGGCCTGTAATTGTACCAAAAAATTCTTATCTAGTTCTGGGAGACAATCGCAACAATAGCTATGATAGCCACTATTGGGGTTTTGTTCCCCGCAATAAAATCATAGGTCGAGCCATTGTTCGCTTTTATCCTCTCAACCGAATTGGATTTTTCAATTAACCTGTTTACTTTCTCTAGTCAAAAAAAGTCAGCAATTCAATCAATAAAATTCATTATTTCATTCTAATTTCATTTCTTGATGTCATACTAACTACACAGAGTCAAAATTCATTTACTCCAAGTCAATCAGTATTTACGAAGGTTCAAAAAACTATGAAAAATATATCTCATCCATCTATAAAATTAAGCGAGAAAAACGAAAAATCTTTATCCAATGCTGATATTGTGCGTACCTATCTGCATGAAATTGGACGTATTCCTTTGTTAACTCATGAACAAGAAATTGATTTTGGTAAGCAAGTACAACAAATGATGATTTTACTTACTGCTAAAGAAAAATTAACTCTTCAATTAAAGCGTCAACCTACACAAAAAGAATGGGCTGAAAAAGTTGATATTAGTGAAGAATTACTAGTGCAGCAACTACGCCAGGGATATCAAGCCAAGCAAAAAATGATTAAGGCTAATCTACGACTTGTAGTGTCTATTGCTAAGAAATACCAAAGACGTAACCTAGATTTTCTTGACTTAATTCAAGAAGGAAGTTTAGGTTTAGAGCGAGGAGTTGAAAAATTTGACCCTAGCAGAGGATACAAATTTTCAACTTATGCTTATTGGTGGGTTCGTCAGGCAATTACACGAGCGATCGCTGAACAAGGACGTACTATCCGCTTGCCTATTCATATTACAGAAAAACTGAATAAAATCAAGCGAACCCAACGTGAACTAGCTCAAAAATTAGGTCGAACTCCTACCGCAGTTGATATTGCTGAAGAACTATCTTTAGACCCCAAACAAATTCGAGAGTATTTACTTATAGCACGGCAACCTGTCTCTCTGGAATTACGAGTTGGCGCAGAAAGAGAGACGGAATTACAAGATATGTTGGAGGATGAAGGAGTTTCTCCTGAATTTTACACCGATCAAAAATTTCTCCAACAAAATATCCAAAATTTATTGTCAAAACTAACTCCCCAGCAACGAGAAATATTAACTTTACGTTTCGGTTTAGTAGATGGAAATGAACTGTCCTTAGCGGAAATTGGTCAAAGCATGGGTGTTAGTAGAGAACGAGTCAGACAGATAGAGCTACAAGCTTTGAGTACTCTACGAAGGTATAAAGAACAAGTACGTAGTCATCTCGCTAGTTGATGCTGATAGCAGTATACGTATAGGAACATCAATTTTAGCTAACAAAAAACTCTGTGATTCTAGCTTTCATTACATTAATTAGGAAGAAATTTAATCATGACTAATATTTGGCTTTGTATAATTTTGGGATTTATAGCAGGAATTGTTAGTGGTATGACAGGCATTGGTGGTGGAATAATTATTTTGCCTGCCTTGATTTTTTTCTTAGGATTCTCTCAGCACCAAGCACAAGGAACTACATTGGCTTTGTTAGTTCCACCAATAGATTTATTAGCAGCATGGACTTATTATAAGCAAGGATATGTAGACATAAAAGTAGCTGCACTTCTCTGTCTAGGATTTATTTTAGGTGGGTGGTTCGGTGCCAAAATAGGAACGAGTTTACCGAATGGGGTTTTAACTAAAATATTCGCCTTGCTACTAATTCTTAGTGCTGCTAGAGTTTTATTTGCAACCCCTAATGATTCCGTGTAATTAATTATTTCTTAACTTGTTTACCATATGATGCAGATGTTGCTATTGAGTTTTTTCATAAGCAACGTTTAATTTAGGCGCGAAGGTGCGTTGGCATGACGCGCCCACCGGAGGTGTTCGCTTGAATGTTTTAGAATTTACCCTACTAGTCTGGATTAGTTCTGCTACAGCAGGCTTTTTGGGAGCGTTGACAGGCTTAGGTGGTGGAGTGGTGCTTGTCCCTCTATTAACTTTGGTTTTTAGTGTTGACATTCGTTACGCAATTGGTGCTTCGCTAGTATCTGTAATTGCAACTTCTTCCGGCGCTGCTTCTGCTTACGTCAAAGAAGGCTACACTAATTTACGCTTGGGAATGTTCTTAGAAGTAGCAACGACGTTTGGAGCGATCGCAGGTGCAACCATAGCCGCTTTTGTTTCCACTAGAATACTCGCTGTGGTCTTTGGATTTGTTTTACTTTACAGCGCCTATCTCTCGCGTCAATCCCGTCCTGAACACTCAGCTGATACTCCACCTGATCGTTTAGCAACTCGTTTAAAGCTAAACAGCACTTACCCAACACAGTCAGGTGAACAACCTTACAATGTCCATGCTGTTCCTGTAGGATTTAGTCTGATGTTTGTCGCCGGAGTGCTTTCCGGGTTACTTGGTATTGGTTCTGGCGCACTCAAGGTACTAGCAATGGATCAATTCATGCGGATTCCGTTTAAGGTTTCTACTACTACCAGTAACTTTATGATTGGGGTGACAGCAGCAGCTAGCGCGGGTGTGTACCTGAAACGAGGTTATATTGACCCTGGACTGGCAATGCCTGTCATGTTAGGAGTACTTTTAGGCGCATTGTTGGGAGCTAAGGTATTAGTAAAAGCAAGAGTAGGCGTTTTAAGAAATATTTTTAGTGTAGTCATTGTGCTATTAGCAATTCAAATGATTTATAACGGTTTGACTGGGAGAATTTAAAATGTCCCAAAATCGACGCAACTTGAGTGAAAGAAAAGTCGAAATTTTGGTCGGTAATTTGTTAAGATATGGCGTACTTTTAGCTTCAGCTTTAGTCTTGCTCGGCGGAGTTTTATACCTAATTTATCACGGCAAAGAAACTCCTAATTATCAAATTTTTCGCGGTGAACCTCCAGCTTTTCGCTCTCCTGAAGGAGTGGCAACCTCAGCATTATCAGGTCGCCGTCGTGGCATTATTCAACTTGGATTGTTGTTATTAATTGCTACTCCTGTTGCTAGAGTTTCTTTTTCTCTGTTAGCTTTTATGCGTCAGCGAGATATCACCTATATTATTTTGACTTTGATTGTTTTGACTGGGCTAATTATTAGTTTTATAGTTGGTTAATAAATAATTATCTACTATTAGTATTGTGAGTAATTATAGAAAAGTTTAAATTTAATATTATTCTAAGATAATGACCAAGGAAATTATAGATGAAGTTACGATGGTCAAATATTTTACTAGCAGGTATGGCCATAGTTGCTACCTTGTTGGCAACTGGTTATTGGTACGTGTTCATTGCTGGTGCGCCGCAACTTGATCCTCCGCAGGTAGAGAAAAATACAGGATTGTCCTTTGAGCTAAAGACTTTCAACAGCAAGGCAATGGGAGAAGTGCGACAATATGGCTTAATTCTTCCTCCCGACTATGCCAAGAACCCAAACAAACGCTATCCAATCATCTTCCTACTGCACGGGGGACATGGAGATGCTCGTGCTTATCAGGATAAAGCGGCTGTCACCTCCGTGCTACATGACCTTTACAAAAGTGACAAATTACCTTATTCAATAGTTATTACCCCAGATGGCAATGACAAGCGGGGTACAAGTCCGTTTTGGGATTCAGATTACTATGATGGCCCCAATGGTAAAGTTGGCACTTTGATTGGTTCAGAGTTAGTCAAAATTATGAAATCTCGTTATCGGACGTTGAATGAACCGCAGTTTTGGGCAATGGGAGGGCAGTCAAGCGGTGGTTGGGGAGCTTTTAATATTGGTTTACGCCACTTGAATAACTTTAATGTTTTCTTTAGTTCTAGTGGCTACTTTACCGATAGTAGTGGTATGGCAAATAGCCCCCAAGATTTTATTGAAAAAATACCAGTGGCAGAACGTGAACGCATTAGAGCATATTTGGATGCTGGAGAGCAAGATAAAGAATTTCTTACCTCAACTCAGCAGTTTCATCAAACTCTAGATAAGTTAGGAATTGCAAACGAATTCCATGCTTTTCCTGGCGGTCATGGTATTGTTGGCGCAGATGTTGGCTGGAACTACTGGCACAAACATCTAGCAGACCAACTTACCTATGTGGGAAAGCAATTTAAGCAAGCCTCAGCGCAGAAGAATTAATCAATCTGCTTTCTATGTTGGGGTTATTCTACCGTTTTCAAATGTTTTTTGTATGTCTTTGTACTCTAAAATTAAGCGTCAGCTGATTGGTTCATCCTTACCAACTAGCTCCTATTCTACAGAAAGATTAAGCAATGCGGCTGGATTAGCAGTTCTCTCGTCTGATGCACTTTCCTCTGTTGCCTATGCGACTGAGGAAATTTTAACTGTGTTAGTTTTGACAGGTGGTAGTACGTTAGGCTTATCTCTTCCTATTGCTATAGCCATTAGTCTGCTGTTAGCAATCGTTACGCTTTCATATCGGCAAACGATTCGTGCCTATCCTACTGGTGGCGGAGCTTACACAGTGGCAAGTGAAAACTTGGGTCTTTTCCCTGGTTTAGTTGCTGCTGCTTCCTTACTAATAGATTATGTCCTGACGGTAACGGTAAGTGTTGCGGCTGGGATTGCTGCTCTCACCTCTGCTTTTCCTCTTTTGCAAGGCTTCACTGTTGAGCTTTGCGTGATTTCTATTTTTTTATTAATGTTAGCTAACTTACGAGGCTTGCGAGAATCTGGCAATTTATTTATGGCTCCCACTTATGCTTTTATTATTTGCATATTTATCCTACTAATTTTAGGTATTTATCATCAATTTACAACATTAATTCCTCAAACTTATCCAGCAATTCCAGCAAAAGAACCTCTAAGTTTATTTCTGATTTTGCGAGCGTTTGCGGCAGGTTGTACAGCAATGACGGGGGTGGAAGCTATCTCTAATGGAGTTATGGCTTTTAAACAACCAGAGTGGAAAAATGCTCGTATGACAATGTTATATATGAGCGTGATTTTAGGGATAATGTTTTTGGGTATTACTTACCTTGCTCACGTTTATCATGTTGTCCCAGAATCTAATCAAACTGTAGTTTCTTTGCTAGGTCGTCAAATCTTTGGTAGTGGAATACTATATTATTTTTTGCAGTTTACGACATTATTGATTTTACTACTAGCTGCAAATACAAGTTATGCGGATTTTCCGCGACTTGCCTCACTGTTAGCCAGAGATAGTTTTCTGCCTCGACAGTTGTTACTGTTGGGTGATCGCCTGGTGTATTCTAACGGTATTATTTTACTGAGTGTTTTAGCTGCTATTCTCATCATTATTTTCCAAGGCGAAGTCAACGCGATTATCCCTCTGTATGCTGTTGGGGTGTTTACCTCCTTTACCCTCTCGCAAGCCGGAATGGTACGTCATTGGTTTAAGGAACAAACTTCAGGTTGGGGTACTAGCGCAATCATTAATGGTATGGGGGCGATCGCTACTTTTATCGTTGCAGTTGTAATTATTGTGACAAAATTCCAAGCAGGAGCTTGGGTTGTAGTTCTGGCTATTCCCTTTGTTGTCAGTTTATTTCTCTTAATTCGCCGTCACTATCTATATGTAGCTAATCGTCTCAGTATTGAAGGAATTGAAATTAGAAATTATCCAACTATATTAAAAGTAGAAACTATTACCCATCCTGCGATCATCTTTGTTGGGCAATTGCACAAAGGTACTGTAAAAGCTCTTGATTATGCCCGCAGTATAGCTGATGAAATTGTGGCAGTTCACGTTGATATTGGTTTTACAGATCGAGAACAAATTCAGCAGCAGTGGCAGCAATTAGAGTCGGATATTCCTTTAGTAATTTTAGATTCTCCATACCGCTCAATAGTCAATCCCCTGGCTGAATTTGTAAGTGAATATGAAACAAAACACCCAAATGTATTTACTACCGTCATTATACCCGTTTTTATGACACGTCACTGGTGGGAAGATTTGCTGCACAACCAAACATCTTTGTTTTTACGCAGGGCTTTACGCAATAAACACAGCAGTGTAGTTACCAGTGTTAGGTATTATTTGTAATATATGAAAAAGGTTGAAAACAATCCGAAAAGTATAATAATTAGTCTGATTTTATAATATGATTGCCATCAATTGCTGCAACATCCTTCCTTCTCGTGGTAGATGGGTTAAGCATGGAGGGAATTTACTATAAATTATGTATCAAGTATGTATAAGCCAAAACTGAATAAATTGTTAATGACAGTAAATAACTGTTCTTGACTTTAAAGATGAATCGAAAACGCCTTTCTCAAATTAGTCTGCCTGTTTTTGGCTTGCTGTTGTTTGCTTTCTCTCTTTGGACAATCAACAACGAACTGCGGCAGCATCAACCAAGTGATATTCTCCGTAGTTTGATAGAAATTCCCTCAAATCGCTTGTTTATAGCCATTGGATGCTCTATGGGAGGCTATTTTGCACTCAGTAGTTATGATTTTCTCGCCTTTCGCTATATTCGTCGTTCGCTTCCTCCTAGTGCAATTATTTTTACAGCTTTTATCAGCCATGCTATCAGTAATTCTGTTGGCTTTGCTCTTTTGACAGGTGGTGCTATTCGCTACCGTCTTTATTCAAATTGGGGGGTATCAGTAGGAGCGATCGCTCAAGTAATTGCCTTCGAGAACCTGAGTTTTTGGTTAGGACTGTTTGCTGTAAGTGGGATAGTGTTTCTTCTTGAACCACTCACTATTCCTACCATACTAAATTTACCCTTTGTCTCTGTTCATCCAATCGGAGTTATTTTTCTAATCCTTGTAGGAGCATATTTGCTGGGAAGTTATTTTTATCATCAACCCTTAAGAATTCGCGGACAGACATTTTCTTTTCCTTCTTTTCGACTTTCCTTGAAGCAAATAGGAATTTCTTTAGTGGATTGGGGATTGGCGATCGCTGTTCTTTATCTTCTGTTACCCCCAAGTATTCCTTTGTCCTATTTCGGCTTTGCTGGTATCTACTTACTAGCAATGATTGCAGGTATTGTTAGCAACGTTCCTGGAGGTTTAGGAGTGTTTGAAACCGTAATACTTTTGCTACTGCCATCAGAAGTAACAGCCCCAGCAGCTTTGGGTTCACTAATAGCTTACCGAGGAATTTACTACATCTTGCCCTTGATAGTTGCAGTGGCATTGCTGGGTTTGTATGAAATTAATCAACGGCTAAAAGCGCGTTCCTAGCTTAATTTATGTTTAACCCAACTTGAAATTAAACCTGCTCTACGACACAATCAAATAATTAAGCAAAGTGAGGAAAAGCAATTGCTAAATAAACGTCAACGCATTGGATTGTGGACAGCCTCTATTTTAACCGCCATAGTAGGGGTTGTAAATTTGATATCTGCGGTTACTCCTAATTCGCCTAGACGCACAGAATTGATAGAGCAATTTGTCCCTTTTGATATCCGCGCGGGTGGACATTTTTTTGCAGCAATCACTGGATTTATATTGTTAACTCTGGCAGCTAATTTATTACGACGTAAGCGAGTAGCTTGGTTACTAACAGTTGGGTTGTTAATTGTAACTATTATTAGCCATTTAATCAAAGGTTTAGACTATGAAGAAAGTTTGCTGGCTGGAGTTTT
The DNA here is from genome assembly GCA_019359395.1 of Komarekiella atlantica HA4396-MV6. Classification (GTDB taxonomy): domain Bacteria; phylum Cyanobacteriota; class Cyanobacteriia; order Cyanobacteriales; family Nostocaceae; genus Komarekiella; species Komarekiella atlantica. The sequence continues at coordinate 12,068 of JAHHHK010000008.1, read as the reverse complement.
ACTAGCTCAACTTATTTTAATGCGTAATGTTTTTACAGCACAATCAGATCGTCCTTCAATCACTCAGGGAATTCGAGTTTTAATTGGTGCATTGCTGTTTACATTAGCTTACGGCACTGTAGGTTTCTTTCTACTAGATAGGCAATATACGGTTAATTTTGACTTACCAGAAGCGTTGCTGCAAACTTTGGCAATGTTTTTCACAGCTGATAATGCAGGGTTAGAACCTACAACGCGATTTGGAAAATTTTTCGCTGATTCAATATATTTCGTAGGTGCTTCTACATTAGCTTATGCTTTATTCATGCTCTTGCGTCCGGTCTTATTAAGAAATTCTGCTTTAGATGTAGAAAGAAAACGAGCAAAAGAAATTGTAGAACAATATGGAAAATCTTCTCTAGCAAGATTCACTCTCTTTGATGATAAAACTTATTATTTCAGTCCTTCTGGAAAAAGCTTCATTGGTTATGTAGCAAAAGGTAGAGGTGCAATAGCTTTGGGCGACCCCATTGGCCCGCTTGAAGAAAGACAAGAAATAATTGTTGGGTTTCGGCTATTTTGTGAGAAAAATGACTGGTATCCTGCATTTTATCAAACTTTACCAGATGATTTAGATATATATAAATCTTTAGGCTACCGTACTGTTCAAATTGGTGAGGAGGCAATTGTTGACTTACATAGCTTCACTCTTCAAGGCAAAGCTAACCAAAACTTAAGAAATGCTCTCAATAGACTTACTAAGTCGGGTCATCAAGTTAAATTTTATCAACCACCCATTGCAGATGAATTATTAAAAGAATTGAGGTCAATAAGTGATGAATGGCTTCAGATGATGCAGGGAGCCGAGAAAAAGTTTTCTGTTGGTTGGTTTGATTATGACTACTTGTGTGAATGTGAAATTGTGGTTGTATATACTCCAGAAAGAACAATTAGTGCCTTCGCAAATGTGGTATCAGAGTATCAGAAAAATGAAATTACTATTGACTTGATGCGACGACGTACAGACATTGAAAAAGGGACAATGGAATTTTTATTTGTCTCAATGTTTCAGCACTTTCAGCAACTCAATTATGACGGTTTTAATTTGGGATTATCAGCACTTTCTGGAGTTGGAGAAACACAAAATTCTCCCACTTTGGAGAAAGCATTAAAATATCTTTACGAACACTTAAATAAGTTTTACAACTTTAAGGGTTTACATACATTTAAAGATAAGTTTAGTCCTCATTGGGAACCTCGTTACTTAGTGTATCCCAATTTAGCTGTACTACCCGATGTAGTAGTAGCCTTAGTAAGGGCAGATTCAGGGGATAGGTTACTAGATTACTTTAAACCAGGTACTTAGAAGCCTAGTTTGAGCAAAATAACTCTATTTTCGATTCAAAATCGTCTTTTCAAGTTCTTGACTATTATTTTGTAAGCTATAAATCCATAACAGACTTAGACATATTCAATGATACGAAAAATTTCTAACTTTTGGCTGCGCCATATATACCCTCGTTTAGCTCCTTTAATTGCCACAATTGGTATAGTTGGACTTGCAATTTGTCTGCTGATCCTGTTTGTTGTCGCCAAGCTTGCTGAAGAAGTTTTAGAGAAAGAAGCTTTTGCATTTGATACATCTTACTTATTATGGTTACATCAATTTGCCAATCCGAGTCTTGATAATTTAATGTTATTTATTACGAATCTTGGTAATCCCAAGACAGTAGTAGTAGTCGCAGCATTTACTTTAGGAATACTTTGGTGGCGACGTTACCAAGTAGAAACATATATTTTTGTGCTTACTTGTATAGGAGGGTTAACTCTAAATACAGGTTTAAAGTTATTTTTCTCTAAACCCCGTCCGCAACTTTGGACACTTTTGATTTCTGAAAAATCTTTTAGTTTTCCTAGCGGTCATGCATTAGGCTCTATGGTGATGTATGGTTTTATTGCCTATATACTAGCTACTTATTATCATCAATTTTCGCGGTTAATCTATGTTTTAGCGGTTATTCTAATTGTGGCAATTGGCATCAGTCGCCTATATTTAGGAGTACATTGGCCGACAGATGTAATTGCTGGGTATGGTGTTGGATTTTTGTGGTTAATGATATGTATCACGATGTTGAAACTACAGAGATTGAGGCAAGGGCAATTACTAGAGTAAAACATTTAATAACGTTGGTTAAACGTTACTAATCTCTGTAGAATATGCGTTATTTGTTTAATTTTTAAAAGTTTTGGTTTTAAACAGACGCATTCCATTTGCAGTTACTAGCAGGGAAGTTCCTGTATCAGCTAAGACGGCGATCGCTAAACCAACAAACCCAAACGTTCCCAATAGTAAAAATAAAGCCTTAGTTACCAGAGAAAAAACCACATTCTGTTGAATCACTGACACAGTACGTCGGCTTAAATCTACTGCATAAGCAAGCTGTCTCAAGTCACTACCTACCAGTACCACATCTGCTGTCTCTAAAGCGATATCAATTCCACCTACAGCAAAACTAATATCTGCTGTAGCTAAAGCTGGTGCATCGTTAATGCCATCCCCAACCATACCTACTACCCCGTGACGACGCAACTGTTGAATTGCTTGCAGTTTATCTTCAGGTAACAGTTCTGCCTGATACTCTGTAATTCCAACTTGTTGGGCAATTTGCTTGGCCACAACAGTACGATCGCCTGTCAACATCACTAACCGCTTCAATCCAACCTGCTTCAACTGTCGCAAGGCTTCTGTAGCTTCCAAGCGGATGCCATCAGAGAGAGCGATCGCTCCTAATAACCCTTCGTTCGTCCCTACCAACACCGGAATTTGACCGAGTTGTTCAATTTCAGTTAACAAAGATTCAGCTTCATCAGACAAGCAAATACCTTGGTCTGAAAACAACCGCCGATTACCAACTAAATATAACTGCTCCCCAAAGTTTGCCTGAATTCCTTTACCGGGTAATGCAGTAAAATTAAGGGGAGTTTCTAACTCCAGCCCCAACTCTTGAGCCTCGGCCACAATAGCTTTTGCTAGGGGATGTTCAGACTTTTGTTCTAAGGAAGCGGCAATCATTAATACCATGTCTGCACTTAGCCCCAAGTCATAAACCTGCTGCACAATCGGTAGCCCTTGGGTAATTGTGCCGGTTTTATCAAAAGCAAGGGTAGTTAGATGTCCGCCTGTCTCCAGTGCATTACCTCCTTTAAGTAAAACGCCCTGACGAGTTGCCGCACCAATAGCACTGACAATGGAAACTGGGGTAGAAATGACTAAAGCACAGGGACAAGCAATTACTAGCATGACCAGTGCGCGGTAAAGCCAGACGTTAAAAGATTGAGCAAAAGCCAAGGGCGGAATTAGGGCGATGGCGATCGCCGCTAAAATCACTATCGGAGTGTAGACCTGTGCAAACTTATCCACCCACTGCTGTGAAGGTGCGCGGCTTTCTTGAGCTTGTTCTACCAAATTAATAATTTTGGCAACGGTTGTATCGCTAGCAGTGTGCGTAACTTTGACTTCTAAAAAACCTGTCTGATTTAAAGTGCCTGCAAAGACAGTATCCCCAACGGCTTTATCTTCTGGAATTGACTCTCCCGTAATTGGAGATTGGTCAATAGCACTGTTACCAGAAACAACCACACCATCCAACGCCACACGCCCTCCTGGTCGAATCGTCAAAACTTCACCTAGCTGAATACTTTCGACGGGAACTGTAAATTCCTGATTCCCGCGCTTAACTGTAGCAGTAGGTGGAGTCAAATCCATCAGTGAGCGAATTGCATTGCGGGTACGACCAAAGGTGAAAACTTGCAATGTTGTGCCTAAAGAGAACAAAAAGACAACCAGCCCCCCTTCAAACCAGTCTCCTAAAATCACTGCCCCAATCACCGAAATAGTCATCAGCAGATTCATATCGGCGCGGCGCAAGCGCAACTCAAACAAACCAGCCCGTGCGATCGGATAGCCAGCAATTACTATACCAATGCCATAAAAAGCTCGTGCAATCCAGATGGGTAGCACTAAATACTGAGTAAGTAAACCTAAAACTAAGCCTATGCCTGCAAGTATGACACTCTGTCCCCGACGATTTTCAATCCAGAATCTCCAGCTTGTGAGGTCGGATTTTTGTTTTTGTTTTAACTTGTTTATTGGCTGGTCGTGGTCATGACCATAAGAATCAGTATGATGATAGGAACTTGCTTCAACACCCTCCTCAACCGTATAACCTAAATCTTTAATCCGGTCATAAATTGCTGTCTCATTTACCAATTGTGGGTCATAGGATATATGCAATCTTTCGCTGGCAAAGCTGACCGATGCTTCTTGTACGCCTATTATCTTCTGCATCCCAACCTCAATGGTTTTGGCACAACTGCCACAATCCATCCCGCCAATTTGTAGCTGTAGTGTTTGCAGAGAAACTACATCTACGTTATGGTCATGATTTTGGTGGTCATAGTCGTGTTCATCACCACAGGAATGAGTATGCTGATGGGATTGCGCCTCATGACTTTGCTCTATTGTATAACCCAAACCTTTAATTCGGTTATGGATACTCTTTTCACTCAATACCTCTGCGTCATAGGAAACTCTGGCTTTACCAGTTGTAAAGTTTACTGTTGCTTCTGTCACACCATGTAACTGTTGCAAAGCGACTTCAATTGTCTTGGCGCAGCTTCCGCAGTCCATACCGCCAACTTGCAAAGTTTGGGTTTTGAGTTCAGGAGTTTGAGTCATAGCAGCTTTAGAATCAAGGCAAAAAGTTAACTGCCAATATTCTAATACAACAATTGAACAACTATTCAATTGTACAATGGTTATCATTTTAGGTATTATTGAGATTGATAACCATTGCTAAGTAAAACTTGCTATGAATAAGCACAAGAAAAAGCAGGACTTAGACTTAATTCAAAGTTCTGACACCCCTACCTGTGATACTCATCTGGTGCATTTAGATAATGTACGCTCATCTCAGGCTCAAATCTTACCGACAGATAAAGCACAACAAATGGCAGAAATTTTTAGGGTGTTAGCAGATACAAACCGTATACGCCTCCTATCAGCTTTGGCTTCTAGTGAGTTGTGTGTTTGCGATCTAGCTGCATTAACCAAAATGAGTGAATCAGCAGTTTGTCATCAGCTGCGGTTATTGAAAGCTATGCGTTTAGTCAGCTATCGTCGAGAAGGTCGGAATGTTTATTATAGTTTGGCTGACAGTCACGTCATTAACTTATATCGCTCTTTAGTGGAAAACTTAAATTAATCAAATATTGAAGTTTTAATTGATTGGCTTCTCAATTTTATTATTAGTTTAAACTCCTTTCAATGATGTAATATTAAACTAATCTAAAAACCCGAAACTTGAATTTTATAAAGATGTTTTCTGAAATAAAGTGAGCGTAAAGCACGCGCTATACGAACACTACACAAAGATAAAACTTTTCTTGATTACTTCCTTCTATCTCATTTTCAAGATAAGGCTAATAGCTGAAATTTGATAGCCATAGCCTTCTGATTTAGAAAAATAGTCTACTTGATTTTTGCTTGAATCTATAAAACTTAAAACACATAAATAAATTTTATATTTATGCTTTGGGTATGCCTACAGCAATCCCAAAGCGTATATGTATTATATTTTTTTGATGTATTTTATAGTTATGAAAAATGTAACATTTTAAACATGAATATAGCCTGAATATCATAGCTATTCCTAACAAAAATTCCAACTAAAAATTTCACCCAAATTTCATATCGATATGAAACACTGGAAAAAGACTACTATTCAAATTCCTTAAACTACTCACAAAAGCAATGTAACTAGCTAAAGAAAGCGGTAGTCCAAATTTGCACATTAAATGCCAACATCCAAAGGCGATTCTGCTTTCTCACTAACTTAGGACACAACAAGCGATGGGAATCTCTAATTTGTTTCAATGTTCTGCTCCACTGCGTTATGTTTCGTTGACAATGTTGATGTTACTACTAAATACTCCTACTACTGTTTTGGCTGGTGCTGGACACGACCATAGCGGTGCAAGTTCATTTCAGGGTGGTGGAAGCGAAGTAACTGGTTCTGTTGAAGTAGATGCAGAAACCGCAAAACTGCTAGGAGTTAAGGTAGAACAAGTGCAACGCCAACGATTAGCTGTTGGCATTAAAACTACTGGACAGATTGAAACCTTACCTAGCCAGAAAGTGGAAGTCACCACCCCAATTCAAGGGGTAAAAGTAGTTGAACTGTTGGTAGAACCAGGCGCATTAGTAAAGAAAGGTCAACCTGTCGCCGTTGTAACCAGTCCAGATTTAGTGACATTGCGCGTGGAATCTCAGGACAAATTAGCACAAGGTCAGGCTGATTTACAGCAAGCTGAAGCTGACTTGAGGCTGGCTCAACAAAATTATGATCGCTATCAACAAATAGCTGCCGCAGAAATCGCTCAAGCACAGAGCCAAGTAGCATTTGCTCAAGAGAAGTATGAGAAAGATCAAGTGTTAGCCACTGAAGGTGCTTTGGCACGTCGCAACGCTCTTGAATCTCAAACCCAGCTAGCAGAAGCTAAAGCTAAACTAACCACAGCCAACAGCCGCCGCGATGTCATTGCGGCTGAAAATCAACTCAAACGCGCTCAAGCAGCAGTTAGCCTAGCAAAATCCAATATTAATCGCAGCAGTGCTATTTATGAAACTCGCCTTTCTCAACTAGGAAACCATGCTAATGCAAAGGGACTAATAACAGTAACAGCTCCGATTTCCGGCAAGGTTGTTGATAGGGAAGTTACTATCGGTCAATCATTTCAGGACGCGGGTGGTAAATTAATGACGATCGCAGATGATAGTCGGGTTTTTGCCACAGCGAATATCTATGAAAAAGATTTAGATAAAGTGAGGACAGGTCAACAGGTAAGGATGAAGGTTGCTAGTGTACCTAATCAAACCCTTGTAGGCAGGATTACACGGATTGGCTCAGTAGTCGAAGGAGAAACGCGAGTAGTACCAGTACAAGCCGAAATCAATAACGCTAGAGGGCAGCTAAAACCCGGAATGTTTGCCGAACTTGAAGTTGTAACAGACCAGACATCTACAGCTACTTTGGCAATTCCCCAGTCTGCTGTAGTGGATGCAAATAATAAGAAATTGGTCTATGTCCGAAACGGCAATGCCTTCCAATCTGTTGAAGTTGAGTTAGGACAAACCTCTGGAGATTTAATTGAGATTAAAAGTGGTTTATTCGAGGGAGATTCAGTCGTTACCCAACGTGCGCCACAACTTTATGCACAGTCATTGAAGGGTGGTAGTAAAGAAGAAGAAAGTCAGGAAAAAGGTGATTTGCATTCAGAAGAAACTGAGGCGAAAACTAACAGTTTGCCAATACCTTTATGGTTGCTAGGTGCAGGGGGAGGAGTAGGCATTGCTATTTTAGCTTTTATGGGAGGTAGCTTCTGGTCTAGCCGTCGTCACCGTTCCGATCTAGTACCAGTAAGCGATGGTTTCAATTACGAAACCGAAGTTTATATTGACAACCACAAACAACCAACCGCCTCTACTTCTGTGGAAGAACAGGAAAAATCTCGTCGTTCAGACAGTCATTAAAGAAGTCGGAAGTCGGAAGGACGCTCGAGGACTCGCTACCGCTACGCTAACGGAAGTACAGTTTTGTAATGAGGATTTAGAACCCACGGAATGTTGTTAATAGTTTACGAAAGCACAACCAACAATTAGCAATCAAGAATTCAATAAATAATGATTAATCCAGTCGCTAAACCTCAGAAAAATCTAGCTTTTATGGAGAATAAAAAGGCTGCTAATCCTGTTTTAGAAAATTGATTTACTCTATTCAATTCCTTTCAACTATATATATTTTGTAAATCAAAATATGCTTAACTCCATTGTTAAATGGTCGATCGCTCAACGCTGGCTAGTGGTTATTGCTTCCATCCTCATATCTTTTTGGGGCTTTCTCGTTCTTACACAAATGCCACTGGATGTATTTCCTAACTTTGCTCCTCCGCAAGTGGAAATTATGACCGAAGCCCCAGGACTAGCACCAGAGGAAGTGGAGTCCTTAGTCACTCGACCAATAGAAAGTGTAATCAACGGCACTCCTGGACTAGAAGCATTGCGTTCTTCCTCAGCTGTAGGTCTTTCGGCTGTGAGAGCTACTTTTAGCTTGGATACAGAAATTTATCGCGCCCGCCAATTGGTAACAGAACGGCTGCAACAAGCACGTAGCCAGCTACCGCAAGGTGTAGAAGACCCAGAGGTTCTACCGGTTAGTTCCCCCTTGGGATGGACTGTCAAATATGCCTTTACTTCTGAAACCACTCCTTTGATGGAGGTCTGGCGAATTGTCAATTGGCAAGTAAAAAATCGTCTGCTGGCTGTCCCTGGTGTAAGTAATATTGTCATATTTGGTGGGGATGAGCGTCAGTATCAAGTTTTAGTAAGCCCCGATAAACTGAAGGCGTTTAATGTTTCCCTTGATGATGTCACCAAGGCAGCACAAGCAGCCAACGCCAATGCACCAGGAGGATTTTTAATTACTCCCGACCAAGAAACTTTGGTGCGAGGTGTGGGACGAGTTGAATCTATTGAACAGCTGAAGAAATCAGTAATTAAAGCCAGCAATGGCACACCCGTACTTCTCGAACAAGTGGCAGATGTGCAAATCGGTGCAGCACTCAAACGCGGCGATGGTAGTTCTGCGGGTAAGAAAGCGGTGATTTTGACTGTCAATAAACAGCCAACTGCTGATACACCAAGTGTTACAAAGGCGGCTGAAGCAGCAATGGAAGAGTTAAAAGCCAGCTTGCCTAAAGATGTGAAAGTCACCGAAACCTTCCGCCAAGAAGATTTTATCGAAGCCTCGCTAAAAAACGTTGAAGAAGCTTTGCGCGATGGCACGATCATCGTTTGTGTCATCTTGATTCTATTTTTGATGAATTGGCGCACGGTGATCATTACCTTGAGCGCAATTCCCGTGTCTTTGTTATTGGGAATGATGATCCTCAATTGGACAGGACAAGGCATCAACACGATGACTTTGGGCGGACTTGTTGTGGCGATTGGTTCGGTGGTGGATGATGCAATTGTCGATATGGAGAACGTCTACCGCCGTTTGCGAGAAAACCAGACAGCAGGCAATCCTGTGCCACCACTGCAAGTTGTTTTCAATGGTTCAGTGGAGGTAAGGGTAAGCGTACTGTTCTCGACAATTATTATCGCGGTCGTCTTTGCACCAATCTTTGCCCTTTCTGGGGTAGAAGGTCGGATTTTTACACCAATGGGTATAGCTTATTTGCTGTCAATTGTGGCTTCTACCTTGGTAGCACTGACATTGACTCCGGCACTATGCGCCCTTTTGCTAGTAAATCGGCGTTTACCAAGTACAGAAACTTGGGTTGAAAGATTTTCTCACCGTCTGTATCGACCGTTTTTGCAGTTTGCTATACGTCGCCCCAAGATTATTTTGACAGGTGCGATCGCTAGTTTTATCGCTTCAATATTAATTATGACCTCGTTAGGGCAAGTTTTTTTACCAGAATTTCAAGACCGCGCCCTAGTAATTACTACGATTCTAATGCCTGGTCAATCTCTGGATGCTACCAATCAGGTAGGCTTGGCGATAGAGAACACCCTCAAAAAAGACCCCCGGATTCAAGCAGTTCAGTTCCGTTCTGGACGAGCGCAAGGTGATACGGAAGTAGCTGGTGCCAATGTTGGAGAACTAGATGTTCAACTGAGTGAAGAGGGAGGAAAAGATCGAGATAAGGCAATTGAAATGATTCGGGAGCAATTTGAGAAAATTCCCGGTGTAGTTCCCAATATTGGTGGTTTTATTTCGCACCGGATGGATGAAGTGCTTTCTGGGGTACGAAGTGCGATCGCTGTGAAAATTTTTGGCCCCGATTTGGAACAACTCCGCCAGCTTGGTCAACAAGTACAATCAGCTATGAGCGAGGTTTCCGGTTTAGCAGACTTGCAATTAGAACCGCAAGTGCCAGTGAAACAGGTGCAAATTCAGTTTGACCGTAACGCAGCAGCTCGCTATGGTTTGACTATTGGCGAATTATCAGAGACGGTAGAAACGGCTCTGAATGGGCGAACTGTATCTCAAATCTTAGAACAGCAACAAACCTTTGATCTAGTTGTCTGGTTGCAAGAAAAATACCGCAACAATATCGAAGTCATCCGTGATTTGCTGGTGGATACACCCAACAAACAGAAAATTCCCTTAGCTCAAGTCGCAAAAATTGACTACGGTACAGGCCCCAATACTATTAACCGCGAGAATGTCTCCCGTTATATTGTTGTCTCCAGCAATGTGGCTGGACGCGATTTAGGTTCTGTAATTAAAGATATCCGGGACAAAGTTAAGCAAGAGGTACAATTACCTCCCGGATATTACATTGAATACGGCGGTCAATTTGAAGCACAAGAAGGAGCGACAAAAACTTTACTTTCGGCTGGGGGATTAGCATTTGTTGTGATCGCAGTTTTGATTTACTTTGCTGTCAAGTCCATTCCTGCCACCATCATGATCTTGCTAAACTTGCCCTTAGCATTAGTAGGTGGAGTCATTTCCATCGCCTTGGCTGGTGGTATTCTCTCTGTAGCTTCAATGGTAGGATTTATTACCTTGTTCGGCGTTGCTACACGTAATGGACTATTACTGGTTGAGAACTACAATTCTAGGATGGCAGAAGGACAACCTCTGCGGCAGGCTTTGATGGAAGGGTCGGTAGAAAGGTTAGCTGCTATCTTAATGACGGCGTTAACATCGGCTTTGGGTATGGGGCCTTTGGTAATTGGTAGCGGAGCTGGAAAAGAAATCCTCCAGCCACTAGCTGTTGTAGTGTTAGGTGGATTATTTACCTCGACTGCTTTAACTCTTTTGGTACTTCCAGCTTTATATGTACAGTTTGGTAGATTTTTGATGCCAAGAAAGGCTGAACCAATTATTCAGACAGAAATTGCAGGAGAGGCAAGTTTTTAGTTGTTAATTGACTAAATATTGAGGAGTGTAAATCAATGAAATTTTTGAAGACTAGCTTCGTAGTTTTAGGTAGTATAAGCTTGCTTTTCTTAGGTGCTTGTAGTGGCAGTAATCAAGCTGTAAATTCAGAGAATAAATCGGCATCAACAACAGAAACATCTGCCAAAATTGAAACCGCAGCGAAAGATAATCACTCGGAAAATGATGGTCATTCTCATAATAAAAATAATGCTCAAGAGCATTCCGAAGACGGTAAAGGTGAACATTCACATGGCGGTCAAGTTTTAGAGTTTGGGCAGTACCATTTGGAGTTTGTTACTGAAGCAAAGGATAATGAAACTCATTTAGATTTCTATTTAAAGAAAGGAGAAAAACATACTACAGTTTCGGATGCAAAAGTAACTGCTCAAGTTCAGCTACCTGATGGTAGTCAAAAATCGCTTTCCCTCACTTATGAAGCTAAAGAACAACATTACCATGCTGTACTTTCTGAAAAAGCAGCAGGTGAGTATAAAGTTGCTATTCTTTCTGATATCAATGGTGAAAAAGTAAACGGTCGCTTTACCTTCAAGCGATAATTAATAGCAAGTGGTAGCGACAGGATAACAGTTATGGTTCAACAGTACAATCACGAACCAATTAAATGGAAGCAGCTAACAATCTATATCAGTGAGTCTGATGGTTGGCAGCACCAACCACTTCACCAAACTCTATTGGGAATCGCTCGACAACAGGGAATAACAGGGATGACGGTGATGCGAGCAATTTCTGGATATGGCAAACATGGTATTTTTCGCACTATGAACGAGCTAGATCCATCTATTGAGTCTTCTGTGCTACCACTTGTCATTACAGTTATTGATAGTGAAAGTGCAATAACCGAATTTTTTTCCTTGGTCAAAGATATGCTTAAAGATAAATTTGTCACTTGTCAAAGCATAGAAGTTCTGTCGCCGTTGGTAACGCTTTAAGAGGATGTTTGAAAAGTTTTGAAAAGTCAAATTTTAGGCTAGTCGCCTTACCATAATACGGATCATGGCAAGATAAACAAAAGTCTCGGATGTTTCGGGTAACAGTTCATAGTCTCTGACTAGT
>JAHHHK010000007.1 GCA_019359395.1 Komarekiella atlantica HA4396-MV6 | reverse complement strand
TGCCAAGTATGGGTTGAGGAAATGGTCAGTTCCATTCGCAATAAGCAGGCATATTATCAGCGAGGTTTAAGGGCTAGGAAACTTATACAGCAAGCACTTTAGCTCGTTTGTCGCCCCTTGAACAGCTTCACTTAATCCTTGTTGTCGTGCCTCGTCTCCCAAATCCAGCCCATTTGCATGGATAAATTGGATGTCTGTCACTCCTATATATTGAAAAGCGTAACGCAAAGCAGGTTCTTGACAATCCCATCCTTCATAGAGCGAACCTGTCCCGTAAGTGACTCCTCGTGCGGTAATAAATAGTACCATTCTTGTCTGCTGCCAACCCTTTAATAAATTGTCCATCTTCAAAGGTGAATGTGCGACCTACGCGAACAACCTGATCGATATATGCTTTGAAGTTGGAAGGGATGCTGAAGTTGTACATTGGTACACTAAAAACACAACGATCAGCCGCCAAAAACTCATCAACTAATTCATCAGAAAACTTGAGGATTTCAACCATTTCTAAAGTTAAAGCCTCTGGCGGCGTAAAGGCAGCGGCAATCCACTCTTCTGTGATGTGAGGAACTGGAGTCTGCCTTAAATCACGATAGATAATGACATCATCGGGATGTAACGCCTGCCACGCAACAACAAATTCTTTCGCGAGTTTGCGGGATTTGGAGCGATCGCCTCGTGGACTCGAATCGATATGCAGAATGGTTGCCATAAACTATTGATCCAGAAACTCATACCATTTCACGAAAAATCTGATACAGATGCAAAAGAAAGAAAGCTTTGCTGCATCTAAGTTTTTTAATTGCGAATTGCGTTAGCGCAGCGTAAAGCCTGCGGCATGGCTACGCTTAGAGCGAGTCCGCGAGCGTCATTGCGAATTGTGAATTGGTATTAGTCCCTACTCTTCTGAAACTTTAATGATGAGTTTGCCCTGATTTGTACCGTCAAAGAGCTTGTTAATCGCACTGGGAGCATTTTCAAGACCCTCGATCATATCGACACGATATTGAATCTTGCCTTGAGCGTACCACTCACCTAAATCTGCTAGAGCTTCCTGGGCGCGATCGAAATAGTCGAGGGAAAGAAATCCTTCGAGCTTTGCACGCTTATACACAAGGTTGATAAGATTGTGTGGACCCGGCACTGGCTTGATCGCATTGTACTGCGAGATTAGACCACACAGAGCAATCCGCGCTCGGAGGTTGATCAGGCTTAAGACGGCATCGAGAATTTCACCGCCTACATTCTCGAAGTAAACATCGATCCCATTCGGACAATGCTGCTGCAAGCTTTCGAGGACAGATTCAGTTTTATAGTTAATAGCAGCATCGAAGCCAAGCTCGTCTTTGAGCCAGCGACATTTTTCTTCGCTACCCGCAATCCCAACGACGCGACACCCCTTAATTTTTCCGATTTGCCCCACGAGAGAGCCAACGGCTCCAGCCGCCCCTGAAACTACAAGCGTTTCACCAACCTTGGGCTTTCCGATATCCAAAAGACCGAAGTATGCCGTTATCCCAATAAAGCCAAAAAGTCCCAAGTATGCTGCAAGTGGGACAGACGGATCTTTTGGCAACTCAGATAAGTTAGTGCCGTCTGTGCCGTTTGAGATCGCATAGTCCTGCCACCCCAGAAGCCCCTGAACAAAAGTTCCCTCTGGGAATTTGGCGTTGCGAGATTGCTCGACGACACCGATGCCGACACCCCGCATCACCTCCCCAATGCCTACGGGTGGGAGGTAATTTCCTCTCTCATCTAACCATCCTCGGTTTGTTGGATCGAGAGACAGATAAATGTTGCGAACGAGGATTTGTCCTTCTTCTAAAGAGGGTACAAGTTCCTGTTTCCAGTTAAAATTCGATTCTGCGATCGCACCTACAGGTCGCGTAGCAAGACACCATTGCCGATTCACCTTTGCTGTCATTTAAAGTTCCTCCTGCATTTCTATAATTGCTAAAACTCTGAACATGATGATTTTTCCTTTTAGCCCACTGTGACTCCACCATCGATCGCCAAAGGTTGTCCCGTGATATAGCTGGCAGCATCAGAACATAGAAACACTACCACTTGAGCAATTTCTGCTACCTGCCCTATGCGCCCCATCGGAACGATAGTCGCAACATCATCAGCTGTGAAACCCAGGCGATCAATCATCTCAGTAGCAATTGATCCAGGATTGACGGCATTAATCCGAATCCCCTGCTTGGCATAGTCGAGTGCAGCTGATTTCGTTAATCCCATCACTGCATGTTTGCTAGCTGTGTAGGGAGAATTTCCTGGATATCCAATTAAACCAACGGTGGATGAACTATTGACAATCACACCTGATCCTTGCTGCAACATCTGTTGGATTTCATATTTCATACACAAGAACAGTCCCCGCACGTTAATTGACATGATTGTGTCAAAATGATCAATTGATTGTTCGTGCAGGGGTTTGAAAGGAGACTCGATCCCAGCATTGTTGAAGGCACAATCAAGTCTGCCGTAGGTGGCGATCGTTTTCTCCACTAAAGCTTGCACCTCTGCTTCATTGGTTACGTCCGATCGCACAAACAAGCACTCTGCTCCAGTGTCACGAATTAGCGCCGCAGTTTCTTCGCCTTCTGCTTCACGTCTTCCTGAGAACACCACTTTTGCGCCCGCCGCACCGAACGCGATCGCGGTTGCTCTGCCAATGCCCGATGTTCCTCCAGTTACTAAAGCAACCTTATCTTTCAGAATCATAATAGTTACCTCTTGTTGTGAAACGAGTTGTTATGTCACTTGCATCAAATAGCTTACAAAGCTGAGTGATACTTCTAACCTCGTCGCGGCACACCAAAGCCGGGGTATTGGGGCAACAGTTCTGCCGTTTCTTCTGGTGTCAGCATCTTGACTCCGTACTTGGCAGCTAGCGCGATCGCAGCGGCAGGATCGGAGTCTGCATAAGTTGCTACGTTTGAAGGTATTTCCATGCTAGTCGCCGGATTCGACATGGTTTCAAAGTACCCGTCTAGACCTCCCGGTTGCACCAGGGCGAGGAAGCGGATCGGCGACAGGAAGTAGAATGCGTGTGCGTGATTCCGAGGAAGGAAGATTGTTTCCCCCGCCCGCGCTATCCTCACCTGACCCATGCAGTACACCTCTAGCTCACCTTCAAGGATGTAAAATACTTCGTCCTCGTTATAGTGAAGGTGGGGTGGTGGTTCAGCACCCGGAACTGTCCGAACTTCCAGAAGCATTAAGCGGTTGTCGGTTTCGGCGGACGTGACGAGAAAAGTCATCAGACCGCCCATATAAGAGCGGGTTGTTTCTGTGACTGCGCTACGAACGAAGAAATCTGCTGATGTGTTCATGATTTGACCTCTAATATTTCAGATTGATGTGATTGTTGTTAGGTCGATTACCCTTCGGGTACGCTTCGCGAACGCGAACCTGTTTCGATGTCATTCCAGTAAATCGCTTAGAAACATTTAGAACCGCGATCGCAAAAAGATCAGGACTTACGCACAGGTAACGGAGAATCGTAGACACGTTCGCGGAGCGTCTCGTAGAGAAGTGGCTTCCCGAAGGGTACCACAGAGAAGCCAGTGCGTTGGGCGGGTTCCCCGACTTGAAGCAACTGGCGCGACACAGAGGGCACGGTGAAACAGCGCTGCGGGAGGGTTTCCCTCCGCAGGCGACTGTAAACCCGAAGGGAGAAATAAGAGTTTCAGAGAGTTTTTGCGTAAGTCCTAAAGATATCCGAAGGTAGATTAGCTCGCTGTAAGTCCACCATCGATTGCCAAAGGTTGTTCGGCCTTCTTCGCCAGACCTTCTAACCATTGCTGATTTAAGTAACTCACAAGGTTGGGCGTAAACAACTTGAGTAAACACGCCACCGTTCCACGCAGAGTTTCTTCACTCAAAACGCGACAACCCTGGGTTGTCGGGATAATCAGCCAAGCGTGATAGGCACGTAGACCGAATCCTTTCGCGTCCCAGGCAAGCCGCTGATTCGGCACGAATTCTTTGACTGTAGATGCGGTAGTCGCTCCCGAAGCCTTCCAAGTGAACTCTGCATTCTGAGATAGGTTACGGGAACCGTCTTTGATGTAGACATTCGACAAGTTGGGGTTCCAACTCGACCAATCGGTAGCGGCAATTAGCTGCTCCCAAACGATCGCGGGTGATGCTGCGATGTCGAGGGAGTTAACGACATAAACCAAGCAGCGACTTGGATCGTACTCTGCTGGCCAACGAATAGAATCTTTGCTCATGTGTATTCCTCATTTTTACTCTGTGCGTTTATACAGCATGAAAATTGCTTTCGTTGCTCTAGTAATGCTCCTGTTGATATATCGGCTCTCATGAGGTTGGACTACCATATTCTGCGGCTGTTAGAGACTACTGATTCAAGCAGTTCGCTTGGCATACCAAGCATGAATGAGAGAAACTTGGTAGAACAACACAGGCGTATCAAATCCACTTGATGCAATTATGGCTTCAACTTCCTGCGGCGGCAGCACAGCAACAGTCTGCCCGTACATGCCGAGCATTTTTTCGATTTCCTCAGCAGGCATTTGGGCGTATTGAAACATCCGCCGATCCACTTCCAAAAGACTTTTGTAAGTTGGAGTAGACATATCCGCAGCATAATCAGAATTCACCAAATATCCATTCGGGCGCAGTCGGGCGCTGATTTGACCCAAAAAGCTGCGTCGTTCTTCTGGCTGCATCATGAACTGAGAAACCCGAATACAGGTTGCTGCATCGAAAGGCTCTGACGCTCTAAGGGAATCGAGATAGCCTTCGTGGAACGTGCAACGGGATGTAATCCCATTTTCCTCAGCTTTTTGACGGCAGATGTCCAGCATCGGTGCCGCAGGCTCTACTGCGGTGAACTGCCACTGCGGAAAACTCTGAGCGAGGGCAATCAATTCTGAGCCAGTTCCCACACCGACGCAGAGAATCCGTGCGTCGGCAGGAAGTTCAGAAAGCACCAAGCGGATCAGCAAATAAAGTGCGTCGAACAAGGGAGCCACTTTAGCAACTCGCTGATCATAGGAAGAAGCGCGTTCTTGGTCAAAAACAATGGTTGACTCTTGTTTCATGTTCAATATCTCTTGAAAACCCTCAGATCTTTTGAACTCCATCAAGCAACCGTTGCAGCATTCTCGATATCAAGTGGTGCGATCGCTGCTTCAATGGGCTTCAGCACAAAATCAAACTCGGCTGTGAAAAAGGGCTGGCTCTGCTGCTGCGCCTCTGCATCGGTTGACTCATGCTTTTGCAGTTTGATGATCGTCGATCGCACCGTAAAGGTGGTGTCTGAATCCAAAAGAGGAGTGCCATCTATGAATATTTGAGTCGTGAGTGGACTGTAGCCAGTTGCACTCAGCTTGAAATGGATGTGAGCCGCCCGCCAAGTGTGTCGCCCCAGCAGGCGCAACACCTCACCGCAGGGGCCGTCATTGGGTATGTCGTATCCACTAGGCACAACCGTTTCAAAGCTGTAGTTGCCATTCTCATCCGTGTAGAGTTGCCCACGAAAGTTTCCAGCAGGTTGAGACGGATCGATGGTGTCGTACAATCCCTTCGAGTTGGGTTGCCAAACTTCGATCAGTGCGTTGGCGATCGCTTGCCCATTCACATCTAACACGCGACCTGAAAGGAACAGGGCTTCACCCTCTGGATCAACGCCAATGCGCTCGCCTAACTTGCGCTGAGGGGCATTAGGTACGTAGAGCGGCCCTTGCAAATTGGCTTCTGTCACACCACCGTTGGAGTCTTGCAGCAATTCCACTAGCATCGAAATGCCGAGCAAATCAGTGAGTACCTGAATCTCCCCGTCTGGGATGACTTGCGTGTGTCGGCTGGCGCGATTGAGGAAATCACGCCCCTGCTGCAACTCTAGCTCAGTTAAGTTGACTTCTCGAACGAAGGTATGGAGATGATTCACCAAACTTGTGTAAATTTCGTATAAGCGCGGATGAGTTTTACCGCCGTCTCCGTGGTCAATAACGGCTTGAGTGATGTTGTCGATCGCAATGGTTTGCATGATTGAATTCCTTTTTCCAGTTGATGTGAATAGCAAATTGTTCACAAGAAGCGTGAACTGCTAGGATCTCTCAAGCAATCCTGCCTCCATTGAGAACCTTCGGTGTAGCCTCTCCGGTAATACAGAAAAATGCTGAACAACCCGTGTTGCAAAAAAGAGAGATGCTTCAGGGAACCATTTTTCCAGCCGATGCAGTAGAGATTGTATAAAAATCCCATTCGTTGAATATGCATTGCATAACTCCAATTATTGATTTCCAGACGTGTGTTGTCATTGAGCGATCGCAGAACTACTGCTTGATCGGATTTCAATGGTGTTTGCGAACTTGTTTCAGCGTCAGTAGAATGTTAAATTAGAGTGTGTTTGAGGAGTTTATGAATTGCAAACTGCTCAAATGTTGTTGTTGTAATTGCTTCAGGTGTTCGTGCAGTCGCATAGATACCATCCGGATCGCCAAGGGCACGAAACAGATTTCCTAACTCTTGTTGGACATTCGGGGTTGCTCCGAGTAGTGCAAGTTGCTGTTGAACTGATTCAACCGTTACCTGCACATAGTCAATTGAACGATTCAGGACTTGCGAAAGAATAGCAGTGATTTCAGAGAGTGTTAGATTTTCTGGCCCCATGAGATTCCGAGTCCATTGTCCTGACCAGCAGTCATCAAGTAAATATCTTGCAACTTCATCCCCAATGTCATCGGTACTGATCCAGGGAATATCATGATTGCTGGCATAGGGAAAATAAACGGCGCTGTCTTGCTGAATAAACTTGACTTGCTCTAGAAAATTCTCCATGAAATAGCCAGGACGTAAATGCAGCACATTCGAGCCAGTTTGGTTGAAAATTGTTTCAACAGTTCCGGCAAACGTTACAGTGCCGAGATCTGTACCTGAACCTGCACCCACACTAGAAATGTTGACCACTCGCTGAATGCGGTTTTCTTCCACGGCTTTCGCTCCAATCATCGCGGTCTGACGATACCAGTCGCGTAAGCTAGGGGCATCTAGTTTCGGTGGAGTCAGCCAAAACAAAGCATCTGCCTTCTGTGTTACCTCAATCAACCCTTGAAGATTATCACTGCTGATTGGTTGGACTGTAGCACCTTGAGCTGCTAAATCAGCTAACTTCTCTGGCTGTCGGGTCAGAAGAATCGTTTCGGCTCCAGACTGAACAACTTTCTCTGCGGTACGTCGTCCAACATTGCCAGAGGCAGCAGCAATTACAATTTTCATGCTTTTTTGCATCCTCGCTTTACTTTGGGCTATCTGCATTGAAAGATTGACGCAAATTTTGTGTGCCACCCCATGCTTTAAGAGCGGTAACAGGATTCCAGTATTCGCGGTAGTGAATGATCTTGCCTTCCTTTGTTTCCAGTCGCATTATATAATCTTGTTGATAATGACGACCTGTAGAGACAATAACGGCTTCTCCATGAACCTCAGCAAATAAAATATTAGAATTTAACGTTGGATAAATTTGAACATTGTTAAACATCAAATCTTGCATCTGTGCTGGCACGTCTTTCATGTAGTTGTAGATAGCTTCTTTACCTTCTAATCGTCCTGGTGTCGTGGAAGCATAGGGAAATTCAACGACTGCATCTTCAGCAAACAAATCTACCCAAGCTGGAATATCCTTGCCCACAAGTGCCAAATGAGCGGCAAAAGCTTCTGTCGTCTGTTGCTTTTGATCTAGTAATGGTTGCATTGGATTCTCCTTGTTCTATCTGTTTGGAGTGTACTAATAGCAATTCGTAATTTGCGTCAAATGACTTTGACTGGAAAAACCTACTTGTAAGGCAATGTCTGCAATCAGCGTTTGCGCAGCGTCTCGAAGAGAAGCTTAACGCTTAAAAGCGTATTGCCTAATTCGTCTTTGATCACTTTTTTGCAGGGCATGACCGAATAGCTTGTTCAACTGGAGTAATGTAAATTTTGCCTTCGCCAAGTTCGGGAGTCCAAATTGCATCTGTAATCTTGACCACCAGCAGATCTACTTGACTGTTTTCGACAACAATTTCTACCTTGAGTTGAGACATCAAATTCGTGGTGAACTCTACACCGCGATAGCGTTGAATTTGCATCATTTGGCGATTATAAGTACGTACTGTTGAAACTGTCATATCTATGATTTCGGCATTGGCAAGAGCAGTTTCAACTAAAGCCAAATTATCAACAGGAACAATCGCTTCAATCTTTTTCATGTTCTTCTCTTAAAATGACATCACTATTTGACACAATCACTCAGACTACACGCCTTAGAATTTGCCATTGGAGTTCTTCCATGTATCGCGAGGGGGAATTGTTTCAAAAACCTCCCAATGTTCGGCGATTTTATCGTTTGCAAGACGATATAGATCGTAAAAAGCAGCAGGTTTGTTCTTGAAAATGCCCTCACTAATGACCAGCACCATACTGCCTTCGCCCAGCAGCAAATGCATACGCTGGTAAGCCGTTTCGCCGTCAGCTTGCCAAGCCTTCACCATCGCCTCCAACGACTGCACACCGTCGCCATAATATGGGCTGTGTTGAACTAATGCGCCATCCGCGAAATAGTTGGAGAGTGAAGAAAGTTCTCCGTCAATAAGAATCTGCTTGGTAAATTCGTAGACTAGAGCTTTGTTGCTTTGGGTGCGCTCCAAATCGACAACCTCGGTTGCACCATCAGTCATCGAGCGTCCGCTCACGTTCTTTTGGGTAGGAGTAGGGCAAAGATTATCCCAGTGTTCTACAATGCGGTCATCTTCCCAACGATGAATTTCAAAGCCGACCATCGAACCCCAATCACCGAGAATATAATCGGCATGAAGTACGCTGTAATCACCATCCTCGATCGCACGACAAACGGTTACTTTAGTACAATCGGCGGGCAGATCGTCCATAAACTGAAGAATCGGGCCAAGTCCATCTTCCAGACCGACGTTGTGCTGAATATACTTTCGTGAATCGAAGTATGAGATCGGAAACTTTTCTCGTGTTTCGAGGCTTTTCTGAATCCTGGTACTACGAGCTTTTTTTGAGAGTTTCATTATTTGTGTTTACCCTGTTTTGTCACTCTGGCAGTAGTATAATAAAGAGTTCTAATGCTCAACTTCTTTGGTGATTTTTACAAAGATTTATCAGATTCTTATGGTGAAGGGCGAGCCTGCTTTGGTGTCATTCCAGTGAATCGCTTAAACTGTTGTGTCAAATGACTTTGACTGGAGAAACCGACTTGTAAGGCAATATTGGCGATCGCTAAATCTGTTTTCAACAGCATCATTTTCGCCTGTTTCACTCGCTGTCGAATTACGTACTGATGCGGAGAAATCCCGGTAGCACTTTTGAACAAACTAGCAAAATAAGTCGGGCTAATATGGATGACAGCAGCAATTTGTTCCAGTGACAGCTCTCGGTCAAGGTGAGTGTGAATATAGTCAATGGCTTGCTGCAATTGAGGGCTAGTTAAGCTTCTATTCTGAAATGCAACGGTTGACATGGTTAAAAACTCGGCAATGTTTAGGTAAATGTGGGTAACAAAGCAAGCAAAAGTTAGCCATCGTTAGATAGCTTGTTCACCCTTAAGACAATTCGGCAAGCAGTAAAAATCGAGGAGTAGGAGACTTAATGACTTGCAGCAACAATGGCTGCCATCAATTGCGCCTTGTTCCAGTGTCCGGTATAGCGAATTCCATTGATAAACAGGGCTGGAGCAACGGTTACTCCACTGCGTAATCCACTCTCGATATCTTCATTGATGCCATCGACATGCGTTTGTTGAGACAGATGTTGCAAAAATTGGGAGATATCCAGTTCGAGACGATCAGCATACTCGACAAGATAGCCATTTCCCAACGCTGGTTGATGGTCGAACAAAGTATCGTGCATCTGCCAAAACTGACCTTGGGCGGCGGCGGCTTGTGCTGCACAAGCCGCACGTTGAGCCTGAGCATGAATCTGGATCTGTGGAAAATGACGGAAGATGAAACATAAATAGTCCTCTCCAAAAGAAACATGAAGCTCTCGCCGGATGACTTTAATCAGCCTGTAAACGTCCGCGCTTTTAGAACATTGATAGTCCCCATACATCACCAGTACCACGGCAGCACTCAGCACACCTTGAATGTGATCTTGGGTTGAAGCGGGAACGAACAATGAATTGCGCTCTTGATCTTGGCTCACTCGATACCTCTGAGGGCAGAAATGCTTTCGCAAGCGATGCCTGCGGCGGGCTACGCCTACGCCTGACAACCCTCTATGCGATCTGTATGAGGCAAACTTAAATCCTGCAACTGAGTGATTATCGGTGTTGCTATCGTGTTCGCCTAAAACTAAATATAGGCAATCTGCCTCTGAGTTGTCGTCCACTCAGAGTTGAAACTTTTGCCCAATCACGGGATCGATCGATCGATCCCTCTGTAAGGGGAAAACTGACTCCAACTTTAGTTGGATTGCAAATTCAAACCTGAGTCCAATTTGCTCACAAACTAACGATTCCACGTTTGATGGCAACAATTACGGCTTGGGTGCGATCGCTCACGCCCAACTTACTTAAAATTCTATTAACGTGGGATTTTACCGTACTTTCACCGATAACTAATGTAGTAGCAATGTCTAGATTGTTCATCCCTTGCGCCATCAAACCCAGTACCTCTAGCTCGCGATCGCTGAGTTCTGGATTGCTGAGGCGCTGCACCAGTTTTGCTCCCACATGTGGCGGAATGTACTGCTGACCACGAGCAACTGTGCGAATTGCATTCAGCAGCTCGTTGGGTTTAGCATCCTTAAGCAGATAGCCTTGAGCGCCTGAGTGCAATCCCCGATAGATATCTTCGTCGCCATCGTAGGTTGTTAGCACGATAATCCCAGCAGGTTTAAATTCAGCACAAATAGCACTAATCGCTTCCACCCCTCCCACTTGCGGCATTCGCAAATCCATCAGCGTGACATCCGGCTGGTGTTGGCGAAAAAGCTTGATCGCCTGCTGCCCATCTTCTGCTTGAGCAATCACCGTCATTTCTGGATCGCGGTTGATGATCGTTGCCAACCCTTGCCTGACAATGGAATGGTCATCAGCAATCAAAACCCGAATTGTAGTAGATTGGCCGATCATGATTTTCTCTGTCGATCGACAATGACAACGATTTCTGTTCCCTGTCCGGGTTGGCTCCCAATTGTCAATTGCGCTCCAATGCGCTCTGCCCGTTCGCTCATTCCCAACAATCCAAATCCGCCAATTGGTGGGACACCAACAGCTGCAAAACCCTGTCCGTCGTCTTTTACTCGCAAGCTACACTGTGCATCGTCATATACCAATTCAATTTTAATTTTGCTAGCAAAAGCATGTTTAATCGCATTTGTCAATGCCTCTTGTCCAATCCGCAGTAAGTTATTTTCCACCTCGGCGGGTAACCGATAGACTCTACCTTGAATTTGGTAAATTAGAGCAGTTTCGGTATTCGCTCTCATCAGGGTTACTAGACGATCGAGCGCACTGGATAAATCGCCTGTCTCTAACAACTGGGGACGAAGTGCTGTTACCGATCGCCTCGCCTCACTGAGTCCGGTGCGTGCTAATTCCTCGATTGTGTCTAAATGGGCTTGGGTAGCTTCTGGATCGTCTGTGAGCACTTGAGTTGCCGCACCGACCTGGATGAGAATGCCTGTAAACGCTTGGGCGAGGGAATCGTGAATTTCGCGTGCCATGCGGTTGCGTTCTTCTAGAATTGAAGTGGCTTCTGCTTGCTTAAGAGCCGTAATATCTCGTGACAGCCAAATCACCCGCTCGTGGCGGATCGGGGCAATGCGAGTCGAAAACCAGGTTTCTCGTCCATTGAGAAACATACTGTACTCAACTGTGAGGATTTGTTGGGTTCTCAGCGCCTGCTGAATATAACCTAGCCATTCATCGGCTTGTTCCTTGCCGAGTTGATGCAGGGTTTTACCAATCATCTCCTCGACGGGTTGACATTGCAGATGCGGTTCCACTGCGATCGCTTCGAGGATTCGTCCTTCAGCAGTCAGTACAGATAATGGATCGGGAATTGCCGCAATTAAAGTTCGTAGCTCTGTCTCTGAGGCTTGTAGGGCTTCTTCTGCTGATACGCGATCGCTAATATCTGCAATCACCCCTTCCATGCATCCATCGGCTGTATTCAGACGAGTCGAGTAAAGTCCCCAAAACAGCGTACCATCTTGTTTTCGCAGCTGTACTTCAAAGTTTTGTAGTTCATCATTCCACTTCAGCAATTCAACGGCTTTTTGGCGATCGCTGGAATTTACATAACAGTCTGTAGTCTGTTTCTTCCCAATCATTTCATCGGGTGAATCATAGCCAAATAGATCCGCAAGGCGCTGATTGGCATCGAGAATTAATCCATCCGAGAGGCGTGTGCGAAAGATGCCTACCTGTGAGTTTTCAAAAATATTGCGGAACTTGGCTTCACTGCGCTGTAGGGCTGACTCGGCATGTTTGCGCTGGGTAATGTCATTGCCAACCGATAAAATTTCCACTACCTGTCCCTGCTCATCCAAAATTGCCTGATTTGACCAAGCAACCCAAACCCGTCTGCCATCTCGACACAGGTTTTCGTTCTCGGTTTGCAGATAAGATTGCAGGTAGGCTTGAGGATCGTGAAACAGGTTGTGGACGAATTGTTTGAGATCGCGCCCACAGCTATCGATTTCTGGAACGATCGTTTCAAGTAAGGTACGCCCTAAAATCTCATGTTCCTCATAGCCAAAAAATCTTAGCCCGTAGTCATTCAAGTATTGAATCCGTCCTTGCATATCAGAGCGGATGATGATTGAATTCGCGGTTTGTATCAAATCGCGATAATTTGCTTCACTTTTCCGTAACGCTGCCGTTTGTTGGGCGACCTGTTGCTCTAAAGTCCGGTTGTAATCGGCTAGGAGTTTCTCGGCTTGTTTGCGTTCGGTAATGTCTTGAAAGGCGACGATCGCATAAATAACATTACCTTGTTCGTCATAGACGGGTGTTCCCCATGCTTCAACGGGAGTTGTAGAATTATTTTGGCGAATTTCGAGATCGTCAGTCCAGGTGCGTTCACCCCTCAGCGCCCGAACTGCTGGCAGTCTTTCTGTGGGATAGGGTTGCTCACTTCCTGTGACATAAAACTGATAAGCCTCTGTAAGTTGCTCTGGCGATAGGGAACGATCAATTTCTTTCCCAACGATCTGATTGCCCCGTTGATTGGCATAGTAAGGGCGACCCGCTGCATCTACGATCGCAATTCCCACCGGAATTGCTTCGAGAAACTGAGTCAACTTGCTTTCATTCGCCCGCAGCTTGGAGTAGAGTCTGGCATTTTCGATCGCGATCGCTGCCTGGGTTGATAATAGATTCAAGACCTGCGATCGCGTAGCGTCTTTGTTGGCGCAGCCTCCCGCAGGGAAGGAGATTCGCTCTGGTGTAAACGTTCCAACTGCTAGTTGATTTTCGAGATACAACACACCCACTAGCTTTGCTTGATTGAGCAGTGGCAAACAGCAAATTGATTTGATTTGGTGCTGTTGAATGTATGGTTCGTGAATAAAATTCCCTTCACGAGTCGCATCGTTTAAGATGACAGACTCCTGAGTGCGGATAACATAATTAATAATTGATTCAGGTAAGCGATTTGCAGTTGTCAGAGATTGCAGCACTTGTGTCGCATAAACATTTTCACTTTCATTCAGTTTGCAAGACGCTTCAATTAACCATTCACCCTCACAGTTTTCCAGAATTAGATATCCGGTTTGTGCGCCAGCATTCTCGATTAAGGTCTGCATCAAGGAACGGAGCAACGGTTCCGGTTCAATTTCACGAGAAATTGCTTGCGATGCTTTCATAACTGCTGCTAAATCGAAAGCGATCGCTGAGCGATCGGAAGTATTTCTAGCAGTCGTATGTGTTGAGGCGGAAGCTGCCTTCTGAGAAAAAAATTGTGGATAGCGAGTTTCTAAATCTTTAACCTTTGCCGTTGCGCCCCAGCGTTCGTAGCAGTAGTGGGCTTCTTTCATGTAAGTTTGAGCAAACTTTTCCCGACCTCGCGCTAGGTAATGTTTAGCCGCTAATTCATAAGCCAATGCTTCTTCTTGGATAAACTCATGCTCAGCAGCACCCGATATAGCTCGTTCATAAAACTCTTCAGCCTCAAAAAAACGCCCTAAAACTCGCGCTTTCTCTGCTGCAACTAAATGGTATTTATGCAAATAATTCATCGGGGCGTGTTCTGCCCATTTTTGCATCTTTTCTTGGTTGGTGTTGACATGACCTAGCCAAGCTGCTTTTTGGGAGTTTGAAGCATCGAGCGATCGGCTCAAAACCACCAGAGAATGGTAGAAACAGAATAAAGGTAAAACCGTTATTGCTGTTACCTCTTCAAAATGTTGCCTTGCCGAAACAGCAGTTTGTACAGCTTGATGATATTCCCCAAATAGATAACATAATATAACTTTGTATAAATAAAACATTTGAATTGCAGTTCCATCTTTAACTGCAATAGCGTGTGGTAACGCCTGCTCTTCATGATATACATTACCAATTAAACGGCTGGGATTCTCAGATCTACCTAACAGATTCAGGATTGTCTGCCACAACATTGCAATCCAATTCAAGGGGCTTTCCCGTCTGATTTGACCGATCGCTTTGCTGTAGGCTGCCGTATTTTGTTCTAGTTGGGTGAGTGACTCGCCAGCCAAAAACGAGCGACAACATGCATAATATGCAGCATAGCCAGCGAATTCAAAGTCTCCAGTTTCCACTCCGGTTTGATAAGCATCAACCAGCATTGGTATTGTTTGCCTAAAATGTACCTTCCAGTGCATAACGTGGGTACTCGATACCATTAATGCTTTAGCATTCCCTTTTTTGGTATTCAATCGTTCTGCCAAGTCCAGAGCTAATTTGCCAAACTTATAACCAAGTTCAATGTCTTGAACGATTCCACATAGAACAAATCCGTAGTTGGCATAACTCATTGGTGACCAAGTAGCGTTACCGTAGTCGAGCGACAAATTTACCCTTTTACACACAATCAGTATCAGCAGTGCTGGTGACACTATAAATGCAGCACCCGAAATATTCGCTAGGATTGACATTGCTGCTAGCGGTTCTGGTGCAGTCATCTTTGGCAGATTAATTAAGTCTTCAATTTCTCGTCCAGCGAGTATTGCAGATGTTTTCTCCAATTCTCTTTCAACATCTAACTGACTTGGAGTTTCTATTAAGTTTACTTCCAGAAGCTTCAACACTTCCAATCCAATTTTAAGTGCTGATTTCAGGTTGCCCTGTGACAAATATCTTTGAATTCTGCTATCGTAAACCTGCACTTTATCGATCGCTGTCTTAGCATTGTTAAGTACCACTTCTACGAATTGTTCCATCTCATCAAAGCAACCATGAAGATACGCTGCTCCTGCTGCTTGGGAGTACAGTGCTAAGGTTAGGTCATACTCACCCAGCCAACTATCTGTATCTAGGAATTTAAGCCCAGTATTAAAATACTTAAGAGCTGCTTCATAAGCCGTGGCTGCCTTGGCCTTCTGACCTGCGATTAAATTCAATTTGGCAATTTCAATTCGTTCTGCTCGATCGGTGACAAGCTCAATTCCTCGATTCAGATGATCGACAATTTCAAATAGCCGCTCCGATCGCTGCTCTGGTGAAGTTTTTTCGAGTAAATTGCGACCAATTTGGAGACGAACAACTTGTTTTTGCGGCTCATCAATTAAGGCATAAGCAGCTTGTTGGACGCGATCGTGCAAAAACTTATAGTTTTGAACTAACAAGTTTTCGTCCAATTCAGATAGAGGTTGAATTAATCCAGCTTGTATTGCTGCTAGTAAATCTGGGAAAATCGCTTTAGGCGATCGCTCACAAACGATCGCTAAAGTCTCCAAATCAAATTCAGCTCCAACACAAGCGGCTAGGCGGAGAATTTGCTGTGTTTCTTCTGGCAGTTTCTTCAACTCGATCAGCAGCAACTCCACCACATTATCAGTAATATCTTGGGCTTCGATCTGGGCTATGTCCCACTGCCAACTCAATTGTTTTGCATCAAAGGTCAACAGATTTTCGCTATACAGCATTCGTAAAAATTCGCCGACAAAAAAAGGATTGCCCTCGGTTTTACGTAACACTAATTGGGCTAGGGAACGAACGGTGTCAATATTGTGGTGTAGCGTCTCGGCAATCAATTGACTCAACGCTTCTAACGTTAAGGGTTTCAGGATTATTTCCTGAAGCACTACCCCTTGTTTTCGCAATTTATCCAGTGTTAATACCAGTGGATGCGTTGGATGCACTTCGTTATCTCGATAGGCTCCAATCAAAAATAGATATTGAGTCTGCTCGTCGAGCAATATTAGCTCGATTAACTTTAGCGTCGCTGAGTCGATCCACTGCAAATCGTCTAAGAAGATTACCAGGGGATGCTCCTTTGAACAAAACACCCGCACAAACCTTTGAAACGTTAGATTGAAGCGATTTTGAGCTTGGGTTGCTCCGACTTCGGGTACGGACGGCTGCTTGCCAATAATTAACTCAACTTCTCTTATCGCATCAATGATGATTTGTCCGTTGCTTCCCAATGCTGTCAGCAGGCGAGTTCTCCACTGTTGCAACTGCGCTTCGGGTTCGCCCAGTAGTTGCTGCACCAATTTTTGCAGGGCATCCACAATAGCGCTGTAGGGAATATTACGCCCAAATTGGTCAAATTTACCAGAAATAAAATAGCCGTGCTTTACTGTGATGGGTTTATAGAGTTCCTGCACCAATGCTGATTTGCCAATGCCTGCGTAACCACCAACCAACATCATTTCGACGTGAAATTGAGCATTTTCTTGATTCTCTGTTTTGGCTACTGTGTCAAACACCGCTAATAATGCTGCAATCTCTGCTTCTCGTCCGTAAAGTTTTTGGGGAATGTGAAACTGCCCCGAAATATCTTGAAGACCTAATTGGATGCGATCGATTTGACCGCTTTGTTCTAGTTGCTGGGCGCAGCGTTCTAAATCTGCTTTAATTCCCCAGGCACTCTGATAGCGATCTTCCGCGTTTTTTGCCATCAGTTTCATGATCATGTCTGAAACTGCTTTAGGAATCGCTGCATTTAATTCGTGAGGCGGAGGTGGCGATTTGGCAATATGGCAATGAACTAGCTCTAGTATATCTGTTGTCGGGAACGGTAGCTGTCCGGTGAGGAGTTGGTAGAACGTTACACCGAGCGAGTAAAAATCGGTGCGGTAATCGAGCCAGCGATTCATCCGCCCCGTCTGCTCAGGAGAAATGTATGCAAGTGTACCTTCTAATACATGAGGACTTTTGAAGGTTGGATTTGTGCGATTAAATCGGGTGGCAATGCCAAAATCAATAATTTTAACCACACCCGTATCTGAATTGAAGACGATATTGCCAGGGTTGATATCTTTGTGGATGATATTAGCGTGATGAATTCTGCCCAGAATCTCTGTAATGTCAATGGCTAATCTGAAGAAATTGGATAAGGGCATGGGGCAGAATCTTTCTTTTCGCTGCTGCATCCATCTCTCGATAGATTCTCCACCAAAATCTTCTAAGAGAATAGCGAGTGTGCGTTGATAATCTTGCTGGCTATACGCCTTGACAACTCCTGTAAGATTCAGGGAGCGCGTAATTTCATATTCCTGTCTGTAGCGAGTTAATTCTTGGGGAGAGGGGTAATCTTGCTTGAGCAGTTTGACGATGAGCGGGCGATCGTCTGGCTCTTTGATACCCCGATACACTAGAGATGCTGAACTCTCATAGATCTTGCTGTGGATGGCAACTCCAGGTAGGGCGATCATATAACTCTCTCCCGATGAGTGTCATCAGCTGTATTATAAAGTATATTGTTTGTGTCGTTTGCCAAACTCCAAAAAATAAAGTAATTGGGCAACTTTGCCTGGTGCTGGCTTTGCTAAACGGCTCGCCCTCTAGGGGCAAAGCAAGGCGGAAACACCCAATATGTACACTTAGACAGAAGATGAGAGCGTGTTTGCATTCCTTCTATTTACTCGTTTTATTTACCTAAAGTGTAATGACTTCCAACGCTTAACTTCTTTGGTAATTCTTACAACAATTTATCAGATTCTTATGGTGAAGGGCGCACCTGAAGGGGTGTCATTCCGGTGAATCGCTTAAACTGTTGCGTCAAATGGCTTTAACTAGAAAAACCCACTTGTAAGGCAATGTTTGCGATTGTCAGATCCGTTTTTGTAGCAGGTAGGTGTTAGTCAAAAGTAGTGGTTTTAGTTATTGCTATGCTATTAACAAGCTTCTTTATATTGTTAGAATGCAAATGCTTTTGGCGTTAATGAAATTTGTGCTTTAGTACCCATGCCCCTACTGCACCAAAACTTGCGGCACAAAAATTTAAGCGATCGCCACTAAAAATAAATGTAATTTTGTATGTAGTGAGTGATTTATCGTTCTATTTCAGTCCGCTAAGCGTGGAATTTAGCTCCTAGCCCGGATTATTCCGGGCAGGATATGAAGCTAATTGAGAATCTGGTAAAATCTCAATTGCATGAGACTCTTAAGCTGCCTCAACTTTCTTTGATATTTCAACGATCTGGTAAAGTTTGTCTTCAAACTTTTGCATACATGCCGACCAATCGAATTCGAGTATAGAAGGACGAGCTTGTCTAGTCAAATCTGCTTTCAGGTCAGGATTTTCCAGAATTGCAATCACCTTTTGGGCGAAATCTGCCGGGTTGTTGGGTTCAGCTAGGAAGCCGTTTTGTCCAGGGAATACCTGCTCTGAAGTTGAGGGAGCAAGCGCAGCAACTACAGGGGTTCCAGACGCCAGTGCTTCGTTGTTTGTAGTGCAGAAGTTCTCAGTAACGGATGGATTAACAAATACATCCGCTCTAGCAAACCAACCTAAAAGTTCTGCGCCGTGGGATTCACCCCACATAGTAATTCCAGATTTAAACTTTTGAGCGCGCTCACGAATTTCTTCATCCTGGGGGCCGCTACCAACAATAACTAGATGGACATCAGGAATTTTTGCAGCGATGAGCGGATATGCATCTAGAAGTTGGCTGACATTCTTTTCCGCAGTGATGCGTCCAACAAACAACAGAGTCGGTCGATGGTCATTGGGAATCGGGTTATAACAGATATTTCGCGGATGAAATTTTTCGCAATCGATACCTTGATAGGGAAGATATTCGGCGCGTTGGCATTTCATCTCCCTGTACTTAATCAACTGTTCTTGAGAAGAAAAGTAATTGAAGTCGTAAGACTCAGTAAATTGCTTGATTAAAGCCGGAATGATTGGACGCACCAAACTAAAAAACTGATCTCCCAAATAATATTTGATATAGGCAACGATATCAGTATGGAAAAGCGAGATTATTGGCGTGCCTGTTCGCCTTGCGTATTCAGTGCCAACAGGGCGACCATAACCTTGCAACAAAAGTGAGTACAATCCTCTCATTTGCGCCGCTTCTTCAACCACTACAACATCAGGCTGAAAGTTTTCAAGTAACTTGGTATCACTCCAATGTCGATAGTTTAACGGTTGGGGCAAAGATTTGTAGAAGATTAGCGGCTTGGTGGGGAATGAATAAGCAGAAAAGTTGGGGAAGGGCTGTAGTTCATCCAGTCCTTGCATCGGACGTTTGCCAACTTTTTCGGGATACTGGTCGTTGATTTGAGGGTGGACAAGTAAGACTTCATGTCCCTGTTGTAATAACCAACGAACTCGTTGGTGTACTGCAACCGAAACCCCTGTCAAGAACGGCGCATACAATCCTGTAAACAGCGCAATCCGAAGAGGTGGTGTTTTCATAGTTCAAGAGAATTATCGGATATTTTTTAGAGGGAAAAACTTTTGTCATTTCAGGACTTACGCATAGGTTACGGAAAATCGTAGACACGTTCGCGGAGCGTCTCGTAGAGAAGTGGCTTCCCGAAGGGTACCACAGAGGCGCAGCGAAAAGTTTGCGCGTCCGGGTTTCCCGGCGCAAAACTTTTCAAGACAGAGGTCACGGAGGAATGAGGGTTTGAGAGGTTTTTTGCGTAAGTCCTACATTTGTCACTTGTCCTTATACCAATTCTCTAAAGTAGAGCCGAAATATTACGAATTAGTATTAGTAGTGGTCTGTTGCAAAAGTTTTGACGGTTCGTAGTAAGCACTTTAGTGCTTAAAAAATCAAGGACTAAAGTCCTTACTACAAACAGGTATGACCAGCAGAATTAATGGGACAGACCAGTAAGTTGTAACGATAAACTAATGACCAATAACAAAGGACAAATGACGTTAAAGAGAAACCTTACTATCAACAGGTTGATCCAACCACTGATAAGGGCGGTATTCAACTAGTCGGATATTCCAGGGCCCTTTAACTCGATAGCTGACACCACGCCAGGTGACTGTTGATATCCACAGTGATGATACTAGCGCTAACCCATAAACCCACTGTGTGAGAGGAATCCCAATCAACATTTTGATGATTGTGGTAGCCGATAATTCTGTCATCGGCTGCTCATTCAAGCGAATTACTTGCTGTACACCATACTCTACGATGAGCATTAGCAAAAGTAATCCTATGGTATAGATGCTATAGCTTTGAAACAAAAGAGCCGCTGTTTCCCATTGTGTCTCTAACAATGACTCTAAAAATAACACTATGACTGTAGTAGGAAACAGTATGCTAGAAATCGCTTCACTAACTAAAGCTAACCATTGTGGGTGATAAAGTCGAGAATAAACCATCAGGCGTTTGAGATGGTCTAGTAAGCTCGGTAAATCACTTTCTTCACGATTAACTATTAATAAAGAAGGCACAAACTTTACCTGTAAACCTTGTTTTTTCAAGGCTTTATGGATCATGAGATCTTCGCCTAAAGCTTGTGCCCATTTATCTAGCAGTCCTGTTTTGTGAAGCACTTCTGTTTTTACAGCCAAAGTCCCACCCCAAGGAATTTGGAAGAGGAACATTTGCACGACTGTAGATACATTACCTATGTACCGTACTAAAGATCCCCAATGCTTACCTGTCGGAACATACCAACGGTTCCCCGTTGTTGCTCCCACTTTGGCATCAGCTAGAGGACTGACTAATTCTCGCAGCCAATTGGGATGGACTATTGTATCGGCATCTACTAAAGCAACTACTTTGTAGGAATCGTCCAACTCACGGACAGCTTGCACTAGGGAACTGCATTTGAGGCTACAATTGTTGCGTACGATTCTCAGAGGGCTAATTTGAACGTTAGTCGCTCCTTGCTCAGTGATGGTATTGCTGGCGATTTTCCAAGCAGGATCTTCGTGACTATCAACAATCAGCTTTAAATCATAGTTTGGATAGTTTTGTTTGAGGAGCGATCGCAAACAGTTAGGTAAAAAAGGATCAGCTCCACGTAAGCAAAGAATCACTGCTGTTTTAGGCAACTGGTCATCTGGTAATAAGTTTTTTTGGGACAAGCGCAGATACCATATGAAGACAAGTGTTAAAAACACCTGAATAGCCAGCCAACCTAGCAAAGACTTAGACAGAAATATCGTCAAATCTTTCATTAAATTTTAGTCTCCGGCAGAATATCGGCTTGTTTCTAGCGGTGGTTAATTGCCTGGGGTGTAGAGGGGAACTTGTAGTAAGTCTTTACCCCTCTACTTCTTCACTGGTTGCTTAATTGGTAATAAATTTTCTCCAATTAGCAATTACTTTTATACTTATGGATCAAGTGAATATTTCATGACGATGTTGA
This sequence comes from Komarekiella atlantica HA4396-MV6, assembly GCA_019359395.1. GTDB lineage: Bacteria > Cyanobacteriota > Cyanobacteriia > Cyanobacteriales > Nostocaceae > Komarekiella > Komarekiella atlantica. The sequence goes on along the minus strand of JAHHHK010000007.1, from coordinate 245,263 downwards.
GTGTTGTATTTTTGTTGACTGCAACACTTGCATCACGAAACTTTGGTGTTCCTGTTTGGATTGAGACAGTGGGATTTTTGGAAATTCCAAAGCCTTCTTTGGGAATACCAAAAAAATCGGTGTTGAGTTTGCGATCGCCATTTTGATCGTCAACTACGGCGACAGCATAAGCGCCTGGTTTCAAGCTAGAAAACACTTTTTTGACAGAATTTCCGGTAATCTTAGCGCAGCCACTTTGTACTTCACTAGTATCACTCAGAGGAAATCCTTGCTCATTTGCAAAAACTCTAAAACAAATCTCACCTTTTTGGTGACGGATGCCATTTACTGCAATAGTTAGGGTTGCAGTCTGCTCAGCATGTACGGTTTCAGCAAGGCTAAAGCTCATTAAAGTAGCAAGTAAAAGATGATGGAATTGAGATATTTTCAGCATAATCTGGTAATGAAAAAGGTAGTTTTTGGGTTTGCGATTGGCGTTTAATAAAAGCTGTGAATGCAAGCTTTTATTCTTCGCGCTATTAGTTCAAAGTGTGATTTGAGGTTCTTGAATTGGTAATCGTTGCCAACTTTTCCAAAGTACTTGTAGCACTTTTAGAAAATCTTTCAGCAGAAGATACTCTGTACCTTTTAACTGCTGATATATGCTGATATGACAACATAGCCGCTCGTACAAACTCAGTTTAAACAGCCATATAGAGAGCGCATACTCCCATACAATTCTCCAATGAGGAAACAAAATTTGCCCATTTTTAGCTGAATCAAACCAGACTGTATATGAGTAGAAATCTGGCAACATCTTCAATGAATATTTTGGATTATTGCTAGTAAACGACAAATAATCAGGAAAGAACATACTCATTGATTGTTGAGGATGGCTTCTTGCAAAGAATAGGTATTCTGGGATTTCATAAAACTGACCAAGAAGACCCAGCCTTGATAATAAAATTCCATCTGCAAGACCATAACTTCCCATAGGTGGTATCGCCTTGATAGCACTAGTACGAATTACTCCGTAACATTGATAACATAAATGTTTAGTAAGCAATTCGTGAAAACGCTTGTGTGGTTGTAGTGAATCTGTCTTGAGTTTGACGTTGTAGTTTTGGAGAAATTTACCCTGTTCATCAATGAAATATACCTGGGAGTGGCACAAAATTACAGTAGGGTTTTTATCAAGTACCTCTACACATTTCATGAGAAAATCAGGCGCGTGTAGATCATCATAAGCTGCCCACTTAAAGTATTCACCTGAAGCTAATTCAAAGGTACGATTGAAGTTACGAGCGCAACCGATATTCTTTTGATTGCGGTAGTAACGTATACGTTGGTCTTGAGCAGCATAGGCTCTACAAATTTCCTCAGTTTTATCTGTAGATGCATTATCTGAAATAATTAGCTCAAAATCTTCAAAGGTCTGAGCCAAGAGCGAATCTATGGCTTCTTTAATAAACTTTTCACCATTGTATACAGGTAATCCAATACTCAATCGCGGCTGATTATTGCTCATGATAAACAATGTTTTGGAAAATCTATAAATCAGTGAACAGTGAACAGTAAACAGTAAACAGTTATCAAGGGGTATACTATAGCGGTTCTCACTTGAGTGAAGTACAACAAGAAGTAATTAACCACAGAGAGAAGTTGGTAGCTTGCTTTCCTACGGAACGCTACGCGAACCCGCAGGGTGCGGCGGCTTCCGCCGTTGGCGCAGCCAGCCGAGGGCATCTAAACTTCAGTGTAAACACTGATAAATACTGATAAATTTGCACCTTAGCGACTAGGAAACGATATAAGGAATTTAAACCCGCCAGATAGTGCTTGCCACTAATCGGCTGTTATTAGTTTTCAGTTGAAAATGAGGAACCACTAAGGGGGTGCTCTTAAACCCAATTATCTTGACTGATAACTGTTAATAAAATGCTCATTTTTGGTCTAGTAAAATAAATTTTGGTAAAGTTACTTTGATGCTACATTGTTCATAGTTAGCGCTTAAGCGCTAACTACTAACTCATCTCATTACTGAAGCAACTTTTGAATATCTGTTTTTTGCAGCCATTCATGTGTTCGCTGCATTCCTTCTTCTAAATCAATTGTTGGTTTGAAATTTAACAGGCTTTGTGCTTTGGCAATAGAACAGGCATGAGGACGAGTCATAAAATCTATAGACTCTGGTAAAATATCCACTTTTTTCCGAAAAAGCTTTTGTCCTTGGACGCGCAACCGTAGAAACAGTTTGATTTCATCTTTTGGTAATGAAAGTGGTGCAGGTAAACTTTCCATTGCTGCTAAGCGCATAAAATACTCTTTCCAGGAAGTTTCTTGTCCGTCGGTGATATTAAATATTTCACCATAAGTTTCTTTTTCTATTGCCAGAAAGATGCCATCGATTAGATTGTCTATATACACATGATTTATAATTCCTTTGCCATCATTAGCATAGGCAAATGATTTTTGACGCATCATGTGAATTGGTCGGACTATCCAGGGAATACTCCCAGGGCCGTAAATATCTCCAGCTCGAATAATAATAATGCCAAAATCTGGTGAAGCATTTAGTTCTAAAAGTGCTGTTTCCGCTTCTATTTTTGTTTGACAATAAGGATTGTTGTCGCCAGATATGGGCCCGGATTCTGTGACGCCATCAGGATAATCAAAACCGTAGACCATTACACTGGAGAGATGTACAAATGTTTTGACACCAGCATTTTTAGCAGCTTTAGCCATGTTGACACTACCGCCAACATTGATTTCTCGAAAATCATTAATTGAGCCTGCTTCTTGGGCAATTTGGGCTGTATGTAAAACAATATCTACTCCCTGACAAGCCTTTTTGGCAGTGGTGAGATCTGTAATGTTGCCAACTATTACATCAATACCTAAACTTTGTGCTTGTTTGTTCTGTTCTGTGGAATGTAAACCACGAACTTTCATTCCCTGCGCTATGGCTAACTCGGCTGTACGTAAACCGATAAATTCGTCAATATCGGTAATTAGGAGAGTTTTGTTTTTGAGGTTCATATTGCAGGCTTTTTTTGGTAGATTAATTTACGTTAATTTGTCGGTTATAAGACTGTGATCCGCCGTAGGAAGTGGTACAGCGATCGCTTGCTTATTTGCATATATAATTGGATGACTTTTCTTGCTATGACTTGTCTAGAAAATATCTCCTGGATCTGCGGAACGGAGTTTATTAATCGCCAGCGCTCCAGAAGTTATGCACATAAGAATTGTTGATGTGAGAACAATTATTGCATTATTAACAGTCATGATTATTGGCAATTTAGTGGCTTTCATGGCAAAATCATATAAAGCTACTGAAGCAAGAAAGCCTGGGATATAACTTAAAATCGCCAAGATTAAAGCTTGTTGAAAAACCACATTCAGTAAATAATTATTTGCATAACCTATTGCTTTCAAGGTAGCGTAAGCAATGAACTGTGTAGCAATATTGCTGTAAAGAATTTGATAGACAATAACCACACCAACCACAGCAGCCATTGTCAGCATCAAGTTAAGAATAAAACCGATAGGTGTTCTGACAGACCAATATTTTTTCTCAAAATCAATGAAGCCTTGACGAGTAAAAACTTGGATGTCATTAGGTAAACTGGCTTGCAAATTTTTTAGCACTTTTTCTGGATCAGCACCAGGTTTCAGGGCGATCACACCAACATCGATCATTTCTGCCGGGCGGCTATTTGGATTTATTCTTAGGAAAGTAGAGTCACTGACAATTAAATTACCATCTACTCCAAAGGAAGGGCCTAAGCTAAACAAGCCACCAACTCTCACCCTATAGCCAATTAATGAATTAAAGGGAAATATTTCAATTGTCTGCTTAGAATCTCCCACATTAAATTGCTCAGCAATTGGCCCAAACTCTGTACGCGAATCCCGGTCAAAAAGCATGACATCGGGAATTTTTAGTTTATCTAAATTTCGATCAACCTCTGGAATATTCATCACAGGGTTTCCTGGGTCGAAACCAATCACATAAATTGAATATTTCTCTCCAGTTGCCGGATTTTTTAATTTTGCAAACTGTAAATACATGGGGCTAACTGACTCTACACCATCAAACCCCAGAGCTTGGTACAAACGAGTTCGTGAAAAGCTTTGATTTGAGGTCAAAGATTTATATTGCGAACTGACTAAAAATAAATCTCCTCGCAGATTTTGATGTACTGCGGTAGCGCTAGAATAAAGAGCATCTTGGAAACCAAGTTGCACAAACATTAACAGGACAATAAAAGCAATACCCGCTACAGCTACTACAAAACGCACTTTTTGTTGAGCTAGCTGTAGCCATGCCAAAGGAATCTTAAAATTCATGGATTTACTTTTTATTTGTTATTTGTCAGTTGTCCTTTGTCATTTTTTCTTTGTCCTCTCTTACAAAGTTCTGATGCCTGCGGCGGGCTGCGCCAACAGAGGAAGCCTCTGCTCAGACTTTGCGCTTTGTCATTTGTTGGTTATAACTACTAACCGATGAGTAATGACTATATTTGAATCGCAACATCTACCTGCAAGTTGGTTAGACGAGCCACTCGTTCACTATCTGCGGGATTATCGATGGAGATTTTTACCTCAACTATTCTGCGATCTGTGTCTGAGCCTGGGTTGAGGCTGAAGATACTTTGTTTGTCAACTTGCCAACCGATTTCTTTTACAGTTCCTCGTAATACTCCAGTAAATGCAGTGCTGGTAATGGTGGCTTTTTGTCCTACACGCACCTTTTGAACATCGGTTTGGTACACCTCTGCAATCACGTACATTTGAGAGGTTTTACCTATCTCAGCAAATCCTGTATTAGTAATGACTTCTCCGGTTTTGGCATGAATTTTCAAAATTTTGCCATTTATGGGAGATTTGATGTAGGTTAACTCTTGGTCTGCTTTTGCTTGTCTAATACTGGTTACGGCACTGTTGACATCGGCTTGTGCTGCTTCAACATCTACAGTACGTACTTCGCTAATACTGTTGAGTTGGGCTTGTGCTTGCTTTTGTTGTTCTTGAAAAGTGTCCTGAGTTCGTTTGAGAGTAGCTTGAGCTTCTGTCAATTGTTGTTGTGTAGTCTTCAATTGCAAAGCTTTAGTATCTGCTACGGAAGCTGCGATCGCACCTTGTCTGTATAACTGCTGATATCGCTCATTCTCGGCTTGAGCGTTGTCTACCTGAGCCTGGATACGCGCAATTGTCGCTTCTTGCGTTGCAGTGTCTCCTTTGAATTGAGACTCTAAAGTAGCGATCGCAGCCTCTTGAGCATTGATGTCTCCGGTTTTCGCGCCAGATTTGACTTGCGCTAGTTTAGCTTTAGCAACTTGCAGTTTATCTAAAGCTTGTTGTAGAGCCGCTGTCGAACGAGTATAGTCTTCTAGATAAGCCAATACTTGCCCTGCTCTAACTTCGTCTCCTTCCTTAACCAAAAGTCTGTCTACTCGTACACCGCTATTAGAACTAGGAGCAGACAAAGAGGTAATTTCGCCTTCTGGTTGCAAACGTCCTAGTGCAGTTACAGCAACTTTTACCGGAGTCACAGCCTTTGGTGGATTCGCTGGGGGTGTTTGAACTTTAGGTTTAGACCAAAATGGTGAAAAACTGTAAAAAGATACTAGTCCGGTAGCTAAAAGGATAGAGGTTGCCAATATTACTCGCCACCGACCTACGTGTTTTGTGAATAATCGGCTTTCTTTATTTACTGCCATATTTTTATTCCAATTCTGTTTTACCAAGGGATAGCCTAAATAGCTACATCAGTCGATTAAAGCAGACTTATTCGATTAACTAAGAGGGCTTTTCCTCTACGGTTTTACCTGAAGACATCAAAGAAGTCTAATTGGTTTTATATGAATTGTTGTACACCTTTACAGCCGCCATAAAGCACTAGGTTGGCGTCAAAATTAATAGTGGCGTTACTCCAAAGCTTCCTAAATTTTATCCTAATTTGACCTCGAAGCCAGTAGCGTAAAATACAATAGCGCTAGCTAAAAAAATTAAATCTCAAAAAGAATGAAGTGCTGGTAAAACTCGGATAAACTTGTGTTCAAGTATGGCAAAAAACTTGTGATTTGTCAATCGGTTAAGTCTATCTAATTTTTAATGAAATTACTATGATATTTGTCATGTAAATAATTAAAGACTGAGAAAAATTACTCATCTACTAATTGCAATTACAACAGATTATTAGTTATCAATTGGTTTTAATATTATTAGCAGATTATTGTCAGCATAGTTGTGTAGTATGAGACATTATCATTAGTTTTACCGAGAAGGGTAAAGGGAAAGAATTAAAAACTTTTCTCCACAAGTATAAAGCCCACTTCGGCTACTTCTCTACTTTGAGGCTGCGCCCTAAGCGTAGCTATGTCGCATGCTTTACGGCTACGCGGTAGTTGAGTTTCGACTTCGCTCAACTGCCGCGTAGCCGAAACTCAGCACAAGTACGCTCAGTGAGTGCATCGCCTCTTTTTAAAGATGAAGAAGGAAAAAGATGTATTTCGCTCTGACGTAGTACGAGAAATACAGCATCCTTAGATCAGAGCCCATAACTAAAGTTATTGGCTTCCCTTTCCCCTTTAACCTTTTCCCTGCCCGAAGGGCTTGACTGGGAAGTCTCCTAGGAACGAATAAACTGGAAAACGAAATCATTATTATGTTTATCACGCAACATATTAAAAATTAATATTTGCTTTATAAACAACCGCTTTAGTTCTTAAATTGATTTAAATTAAAAATTCATCAAAAATCTTAGCTCAATTATGATGTTCCTCTGAGAAAAAGACACTTATGGCTATTCAATTTATTTATGTATTCATTGAATTGTTACTTATTAGACAATATGTTTGCGTTGTTAACTTAATCAAGAGAAAATTGATGAATTACCCGCATAAAACAAAATTATTTACTAGAATAAAGGTTATAAATTATACTTTTTTATTGAAATTTATGCAAAAATTACATCAGCAAGAGGTTACTTTATTTATAAAATAAATTTAAAGTAATGATTTAGTTTCTATAAAGTATGCTAGGGTTTTTATTAATTCAATGCTTCAAAGCGGTCAGATAAATTAGTTATTTAATTGAGATTTTAAAAGCATAAATAACTAAATTTAACTACTTTGTCATTACCTTTAAACCATTTATGCAGTTGTTCGTATTGCACAAATTTTGATTATAGGTAATGTCTTTTCTGTAACGAACTTGTCTTCTTTTTGTGGTCAAATTCCATAAGATAATTATCCTGGATGTCGAAACTGGCTATGACATTTTTCAAGATACAGAACGTTGTCATTAATACCAGCTATATAGCTGCAATTAGGCTAGAAAATCAAACTACTTCAGGAGAAAAAAGCGTTTCTGTTCTAATAGCTGCTCCTAAGTTTCCATTGCTCCAGTGGGATACCATTTATCAAAATATGTGTGATTACGAATGGATTAAATTCACTGGTCAAGCAGCTAACGGACTCCGAGACTATTTTACCAGTTTCACCAACATCGTTGACCTATTACCACAATACCAAGAGTCAAGCTCTGTATAACATTCTGACGCGATCGCTATGTGCCATGCCTATAAATCTGTGGCTCTATGAGGACAGTATGTATCGTGTGGTGTTGATTTGGAGAAAAGCATTTAGTCTTAGCTGCGCCACGCTACGTAAACGTAGATAAGATAGCTAGCTGCTTGTCAGAAAAAGTAGCTCCTCATTGTTCGTAGGCAACAGAAATTACTGTCGCTACACAATCCACAGTACTCAAGATTAGTCTATGTCCTATGCCTGCTTATTCAATTGATACTGCCTTAGCGGAGTTAGAAGCTCAGATCAACAATTGTGAAAAGGATTTGATTAGGTCTATAGAGGAAAAAAACATGAAGTCAGAAAAATCAATATCAATCAACAAAATTAACAGACAACTGCAACATAATCCTATAGCGATCGTTGGGATGGCATCTTTATTACCCAAAGCCAGAAATTTGCGGGAATACTGGCAAAATATAGTCAACAAAATTGACTGTATTACTGATGTTCCATCCACCCATTGGAGCGTAGAAGATTACTACGATCCAAATCCGAGAACTGCTGAAGATAAAACCTATTGTAAAAGAGGTGGGTTTATTCCAGAGGTGGATTTTAACCCAATGGAATTTGGTATACCACCAAGCATTTTAGAAGTCACAGATGTATCACAACTATTGAGTTTAGTAGTTGCGAAAGAGGCGATGGAAGACGCAGGTTACGGCGAACAACGTGACTTTAATCGTGAGATGGTTGGCGTCATCTTAGGTGTGGCAATGGCCAAGCAATTGGGAATGCCACTTTCCGCCAGATTAGAGTATCCCATTTGGGAAAAAGCTCTCAAAAGTAGCGGCTTATCTGATGAAGATACGCAAAAAATCGTCGATAAAATCAAAAGCGCTTATGTAAAGTGGGATGAAAATGCCTTCCCAGGGATGTTGGCTAACGTAGTCGCCGGCAGAATTGCCAATCGTTTGAATTTTGGCGGGCTGAACTGCGTAGTTGATGCTGCTTGTGCGAGTTCCTTCGGTGCTTTAAAGATGGCAATTAGCGAGCTAGTTGAGCATCGCTCTGACATGATGCTAACTGGTGGTGTTGACACCGACAACACAATCATGGCTTATATATCATTCAGCAAAACACCGGCTGTCTCTCCTAGTGAGAATGTCAAACCTTTCGATGCAAAGTCGGATGGGATGATGCTGGGTGAAGGTATCGGCATGATTGTCCTCAAACGCCTAGAAGACGCCGAACGCGACAACGACAAAATCTATGCAGTCATCAAGGGGATTGGTACTTCTAGCGATGGGCGTTACAAGAGCATTTATGCACCTCGCAAAGAAGGGCAAGTTAAAGCCTTAGAGCGTGCTTATGAGGATGCCGGCTTTTCTCCCGCCACAGTTGGTTTGATGGAAGCGCATGGTACAGGCACAATGGCTGGAGATCCGACGGAATTCGGATCTTTAAGTGACTTTTTTGCTGAACATGACTCGAAAAGACAGCATATTGCTTTGGGTAGTGTGAAATCCCAAATCGGACACACAAAAGCAGCTGCGGGTGCAGCAAGTCTGATTAAAACTGCTTTGGCGCTACATCACAAAGTATTACCACCCACAATTAACATCACCGAGCCGAACCCTAAACTTAATATCAAAAATTCGGCATTTTATTTAAATACTGAAACCAGGCCTTGGATTCGTGCAGAGGGCGAAGCACCAAGACGCGCGGGTGTAAGTTCTTTCGGCTTTGGCGGCACTAACTATCACGTCGTCTTAGAAGAATATGAAGCAGAATCGGATTGCGCTTATCGCTTACACAATGCTCCTAGTGAAGTGTTGCTGTTTGCTCCCACCCCAGCCCAATTGTTAGCTAAATCTGAAGAGATTTTAGCTAAGTTGCAGTCAGATGGAGGTGATAGACACTATGCAGAATTAGTCAAAGAGTGCAAATCACAAGAAATTCCTCTCTCTAATGCCAGAGTTGGGTTTGTTGCCGAAAATCTGCAAGAAGCTTGCAAGTTCCTGCAAACTAGTATCGACTGGCTGAAACACAAAGGATCAGTAGCGTCTTGGGAGCATCCCCAAGGAATTTACTATCGTTCCTCTGGGATGAATCTGGGCGGAAAAGTAGTCGCGCTGTTTTCTGGACAAGGTTCACAATACTTGGAAATGGGCCGGGAAGCGGTGATGAACTTTCCTGCTCTGCGGCGTCTTTACGGGCAGATGGATAGCTTGTTACTCAAGGATAATTTGCGGCCAATTTCAGAGATAGTGTTTCCTCATCCTGTGTTTGAAGAGGCAGAAAAGAATGCCCAAATTGCTGCTTTGCAACGCACAGAATATGCTCAACCAGCTATTGGGGTGTTTAGTGCTGGGCTTTATTCCATACTGCAACAAGCTGGGTTCAAATCAGATTTTGTCGCGGGACACAGCTTTGGAGAACTTACAGCCTTGTGGGCTGCGGGCGTTTTGAGTGAGGAAGATTACTTGTTTCTAGTGAAGGCTAGGGGTCAAGCAATGGCGGCTCCAGAAGACCCTGATCATGATGCGGGAAGTATGTTGGCTGTCAAAGAAGATATCAGCAAAGTAGAAGTAGTGCTGAGACATTTTCCGCAAGTTACGATCGCAAACCAAAATTCCCCAACTCAATTTGTCTTAGCAGGGCCTACCGCAGAAATCGCCAAAGTCCGTCAGGCTTTACACGACAAAGGATATACGGCTGTTTTATTACCTGTATCAGCAGCTTTCCATACACCGTTAATCGCCTTTGCTCAAAAATCCTTTGCGATCGCTACTAAAGCTGTCACCTTCCAAAATCCTCAAATCCCTGTTTACAGCAACGTCACCAGTAAGCAGTATCCCAAAGAACCGCAAACTATTCAAAAAATCCTGGAAACCCACCTCTCAAACTCGGTGCTGTTTAAGCAGGAGATTGAAAATATCTATGCGGCTGGTGGTTATTGCTTTGTGGAATTTGGCCCCAGGAGAATTCTGACTAACTTGGTAAAAGATACCCTCGGCGATCGCCCACATCTTACCGTATCTCTGAACCCCAGCGCTCAAAAGAATAGCGATCGCTCTTTGCGAGAAGCGGTTGTGCAGTTGCGCGTAATTGGTTTGGCTTTGAATAACCTCGATCCTTACCACCTTCCCCAAACACTACCGCCAGTTGAGAACAAGAAGGCGTTAAATGTACGTTTAAACGGCATCAACCATAGATCCGAAAAAACGAAAAATGCCTTTGCTTTAGCTTTGCAGAATGGGCACAAAGCGACGTTAACAGTAAACAGTCAAGAGTTAACAGTAAACAGTCAACAGTCAACAGTTAACAGTCAACAGTTAACAGTTAATACTCAGCACTCTCCTGGGAGTAATGGGCATAAAAAAACATCCCCTGTTACAACCCCATTAGTGAGCAGTGTGATTAAGTCCCCCACTAGTATTGCTACTCAACCAGAGCAACAGATGAATCCTGTAATTGCATATCAAACAGCCCAGGAGTCTTACGCCCAGCATCCCGGAGGGAAGATGCAACCAACACCAGAAAAACTTGCAAATTATCAACAGCTTTTAGAAAGCTTAGAATACCTGCTGACACAGTTCCAGCAAAATCAAGCGGAGAATTTACAAGTTCACGGAACTTATCTCAACCATCAAATGGAATACGCCAAAACGTTTTTCCAACTGATGCAACAGCAAAATTCTTTGTTGAGTAATAGTAAACCTTCAATAGAAACTGCCAAGCTGAAGCAAGTTGTTATGGAAAGCTTAGAGCGTAGCATGATGCAATTTCACTCTCAACAAGGTGAAACTCTACGCATCCATGAACAATATCTTCAAGAGCAGGTAGAACATACCAAAAACTTTTTCCAACTCATCCAACTAGAGTATTCTCAGCTACTTTCTGGTGAGGGAACAACTCAATCTGTGGTGTCCGCTCAACCGCAAGAGACGCTCAGCAACGGGGTAAGCGAACGCCATCATTTTGTACCTTTCACCACCGAAACAACCGTTACAGACGCACCTGTATCCCCAACTACCAAGATTGTAGAAAGCCAGCCTTTACCTGCGATCGCGCCTGTAGCTAAAAATGGCGTAACTTTTACCCAAGCACCTCTCTCCGCCATTTCCAAGGTAGTTGAGCCGATAGTTGAGACACCCATCCCCGCAGTAGAGCCTGTAGTAGAAGTATCTGTCCCCATCGCAGAACCCCATGTTGAGCTAGCAGTCAACGAAGTTGTTGCATTTAGTCCAGAACCAGCACCAAGTGCAACCATTGATGTTGTTGACTTGGATAAAAACCTGTTAGCTATCACCAGCGACAAAACGGGCTACCCAGTAGAGATGCTGGAAATGGATATGGATATGGAAGCCGACTTAGGGATTGACTCCATCAAACGAGTGGAAATCCTAGGGGCGCTACAGGAGATGTATCCTGACTTACCCAAACCAAATATGGAAGATTTGGGAGAACTACGCACCATCGGCCAAGTTGTAGAGTATCTGCAATCCCATGCTTCTAGAAGTGTTTCTGTAGAAATCGCCATTCACGAAGTACAACACGCAACCGAGACTCCAGAGGTGACTGCGCCTGTGGCTGAGGTAGTCACTTCACCTGAACCAAGCGTAGTTGTTGAATTCACAGCAGAACCGGAACCAGCAGTAAGTAATGAATTCGCAGACTTAGGTCAAACTCTGTTAACCATCACCAGTGATAAAACTGGTTATCCAGTAGAAATGCTGGAGTTGGAAATGGACATGGAAGCCGACTTGGGGATTGACTCCATCAAACGAGTGGAAATCTTGGGGGCGATGCAAGAAATGTACCCCAATCTACCCAAGCCAAACATGGAAGATTTGGGGGAACTACGCACCATCGGTCAAATAGTCGATTATCTCCAGCAGTTGGTTGGAGGTGAAAAAAAAAAGTCTGAGTCTGAGTTTGAGCAGCAGCCACCTCAAATAGTTCACAATATCCCCCGCCGTCCAGCCAAACTCAAACCCTTAGCGCCACCAGATTATTTAGATTTCAGTTTACCAGAGGGACACGTCGGCTTAATCACCGATGATGGTTCCCTTACCACCTCTAAATTAGCTGAGTCGCTAATTGAGCAAGGCTGGAAGGTAGTAGTTGTGAATTTTCCCCAATCGCTGATTCCCCAACAATCACCTTTACCCGCAGGCGTGACTCGCGTCACCCTAGCAAACTTGAGTGAAGAACATCTTCAACAACAATTGCAGGCGATCGCATCTCACTGCGGAGTGATTGGGGCTTTTATCCACCTACATCCTGTATTTACAGCAGACACCGGAAGCATCTCTTATCTCGAACAAGAAAAGGCGATCGTCAAACACGTATTTTTGATGGCGAAACATCTCAAACCATCCCTAAACCAAGCAGCACATCACGGACGTAGTTGTTTCTGCACAGTAGCACATCTCGACGGAGCCTTTGGCTTAGAGCATAGCGTCAACTTTGGTGCAGTTGGCGCTGGTTTATTCGGATTAACCAAAACCCTCAGATGGGAATGGCCAAAAGTATTTGCGCGGGTGATCGACCTAAATCCAGCCATAGATCCTCAACAATCAGCACAACACATCATTGCTGAACTTCACGATCCCAATCTTTATATCAGCGAAGTTGCTTACGGTTCCCAAGGACGAGTCACCCTCATCGCAAGTTAATCACCTCATCTCTTCTCTCTGCGTTCTCTGCGCCTCTGCGGTTCGTTTAAATTTTATAACCGCAGAGGACGCAGCGAAAAGTCGGAGCGCCGGCTTCCGGCGATCTGAACTTTTCAAGACAGAGTCAAAGAGGAAATAAGTAATTTGATTTACGCAGATATTCCAGAGGATTTATGACACAAACAGCCCAGCTTAACCCATCATCAGTCTTTGTTGTGAGCGGCGGTGCAAAAGGGATTACGGCTGAGTGTACTATCAAATTAGCACAACACCAACCCTGCAAATTCATCCTCCTCGGTCGCTCCGAACTATTAGAAACCGAACCAGATTTTGCTCAAGGTTGTTTTGAAGATTCCGCATTGAAAAAACGGATCATGGAGAATCTTCTTGCTCAAGGCGAGAAGCCTACACCCATGAGTGTGCAAAAAGTTTATAACAAGATTACTTCCAGCCGCGAAATCAAAAAAACCCTCTCTTCAATTCAACAAACTGGAGCGCAAGCAGAATATATTAGTGTTGATGTCACAGATATAGCGGCTTTACAAGAAAAATTAGCTGCTGCTGTGCAACGTTTGGGTACGATTACAGGAATTATCCACGGTGCGGGAAATTTAGCTGATAAGTTGATTGAAAAGAAAACAGAACAGGATTTTGAGAAAGTTTATACCGCTAAAGTTCAAGGTTTAGAAAACTTACTTGCTTGTATTAATCCGAATCAGCTTCAGCATTTAGTTTTGTTTTCTTCCGTAACAGGATTTTACGGTAATGTTGGTCAAACTGATTATGCGATCGCTAATGAAATTCTCAACAAATCAGCGCATTTAATCAAACAAAACTATCCGGCTTGTCATGTAGTAGCAATCAATTGGGGAGCCTGGGATAGTGGGATGGTGTCGCCGGAACTCAAAAAGGCTTTTGCGGAACGAGGAATTGAGGTTATTCCTGTAGAAGTTGGGACACAAATGTTAGTTAATGAACTGCATCCCGCTCATCACGATAATACGCAAGTTGTCATTGGTAGCCCCCTAACTCCACCTGCAATGGAGTTAGATACTGAACTGCGAACTTATCGTATTCGTCGCCAAATGACATTGGAAGCAAATCCCTTTTTGCGGGATCACATGATTGCTGGTTATCCGGTTTTACCAGCCACTTGTGCAATGACATGGATTATCAATGCCTGTGAGCAACTTTATCCAGGTTATAGATTGTTTAGTTACAAAGATTTCAAAGTTTTGAAAGGAATTACTTTCAATGAAAAACTCGCAAAGGAACATGTTTTAGAAATACAAGAGATTTCTAAAGTTAATGATCACAACATTGAAATTAAAGCTCAAATATGGAGTAAAAACCCAGAAGGCAAAGTTCATTATAACTTTAGCGCTCAACTCAATCTCCAGCGAGAAATTCCCATTGTTCCCACTTACGAATCAATTAATCTTGAGCCGGATAATATTATTACGGCTACAGGAAAAGATTTTTATCAGAATGGGGGAGCTACATTATTTCACGGGCCAGCTTTTCAGGAAGTTAAAAGAGTTTTAAACATTAGTCCTGAAAAGATAACTACAGAATGTTTTTGGCAAGGAATTAGCGAACAAGAACAAGGACAGTTTCCAGTTCAATGGGTGAATCCTTATACAACTGACTTGAGTATGCACGCTTTATGGATTTGGACACAGCATTTCCATCAAGAAGGTTGTTTACCTGGAAGAGTAGAGAAATTTGAACAATTTGCAGCTGTACCATGCAATGAAACTTTTTATGTTTCTTGCGAAGTAAAAGCCAAAACAGCAAGTAGTGCGATCGCCAACTTTATCATACACAATGCTCAAGGGCAAATCTACTCACAAATGCTCGGAGCTAATGCGATTATTTGGTCTATGAAATTACTCAAAAGCTAGTAATTTATCAGGTTAGTAGTGAGCGCTTCAGCGCTCAATTCAGCACTAAAGTGCTTACTACAAACAGTCATTTTCCTTTAACACTCAGTTAGCAAGCTTTCATCGCATCTTGACTTGCATTTATTAAGTTTGGGGAACAGCGTAAATCCTACCGTCTCTTAGTTACTTCTTGCCTAATACCCAAACAGGTAAGTTAAATGCCTAGCGGCTGATGAGGATATAAACAGTGGAAAAAATAGCTATCATCGGATTATCTTGTCTATTCCCCGATGCTCAAAATCCTGAAGAATTTTGGCAGAATCTTATTGCTCAAAAAGATTCGACATCATCTGCAACTTCTGCGGAAATGGGGGTAGACCCGACAATGTTTTACCACCCAGTTAAAGGTACACCAGATAAAACATATTCTCTCAAAGGCGGATACATCCGCAATTTTCAATTTGAACCATCCGAATACAATCTACCGGCAGAACTTGCAGAAAGCTTGGATGATACCTTTAAATGGTCGCTCTATGCTGCTAAACAAGCAATTGTCCAAAGTGGATATTGGGGTAATCAAAATGTTCTTTCAAAGTGTGGCGTAATTTTGGGAAATCTTTCATTCCCAACAAAATTTTCTAATCAATTATTCTCTCCAATTTACCAGCAAACTATTACGCCTGCTGTTAGAGAACTTTTGCAGCATGAAGACCTCGATTTGGCTTCTTTCCCAACTACAGGTAAAGCGTCTTTATACAATGCCATGATATCTGGCTTACCAGCCGCCGTAGTTGCTAGAGCTTTTGAATTATCGCAGATTCATTTATGTTTGGATGCTGCTTGTTCTTCATCATTTTATGCTATCAAGCTAGCGTCTCATTATTTGCGATCGCACAAAGCTGATGTGATGTTGGCTGGAGCAATTAGTTGTGCAGATTCTCTGTTTGTGCGGATGTTATTTTCCGGTGTTCAAGGATATCCAGACAATGGTATTAGTTCCCCATTTGATAAGTCATCTAGAGGGCTAACTCCCGCAGATGGTATTGGCATGGTAATGCTAAAAAGATATTCTGATGCCGTTAGAGATGGCGATCATATTCTCGCCACAATCTGCGGTAATGGACTATCGAATGATGGCAAAGGGAAGCATTTACTTAGCCCTAATTCTAAAGGGCAAACTTTGGCTTTTGAGAGAGCCTATACTGAAGCACAAATCAGTCCTCAAAGTATTGATTATCTAGAGTGCCATGCTACTGGTACATTACTAGGAGATACCACCGAAGTCAAATCCATAGAAACATTTTTTGGTCAACATCATGCTACCCCGCAACTGGGTTCTGTGAAAGCGAATGTTGGTCACTTGTTAACCGCCGCTGGGATGGTTGGCTTGACTAAGGTAGTTTTGAGTATGGCTCATGGTGTAATTCCGCCAACTATTAATGTTTCAGATCCTTTAACATCTGAAAGTGGTGTAATTTCCGCCGATAAAATTGTCAGGAAAGCTACAGCATGGCCACACAAGAATACATCAATTAAAAGAGCAGCCGTAAGTGCTTTTGGTTTTGGCGGTACAAATTCCCACCTAATTGTTGAGCAAGGAACTACAACACCAGTTGACTCAATTGCACCGCTTCCACCAGCGAAAATCGCCATTGTCGGTATGGATGCCTTTTTTGGTGGCTGCAATGGATTAGATGCTTTTGAACGCAGTATTTACGATGGTAAACAGCATTTTATTCCCCTACCACCAAACAGATGGCACGGAATTGAACAGCAAGAAAACTTACTCAAAGAATACGGATTGACTGAGGGGAAAGCACCAGTAGGAGCATATATCAGAGATTTTGATATCGATACTTTAGCTTACAAAATCCCCCCGAATGAAGTTGAAAAGCTGAATCCGCAACAATTGTTACTGCTGAAGGTGAGCGATCGCGCCCTCAAAGATGCGAAAATTCAAGAAGGTAGCAATGTTGCAGTGATCATTGCCGCAGAAGCCGAATTTTCTGTACATCAGTTACAGCAGAGATGGAATTCGTCTTGGCAAATTCAAGATGGCTTGAACGATGCAGGAATTACTTTGCCAGAAGAAAAACTTGCTCAACTGGAAAGCATTGTCAAAGACAGTGTTCACAATCCAGTAGAACTTGGTGAATATCTCAGTTACATCGCCAACATCATGGCGAGTCGCATTTCTGCACTGTGGAATTTCACCGGGCCAGCGTTCACAGTTGCGGCGGTGGAAACTTCTGTCCTCAAGGCGTTGGAAGTGGCACAAATGCTACTAACTACTGGGGAAGTTGATGCTGTAGTTGTTGGTGCAGTTGATTTAGCCGGCGGCGTGGAAAATGTCTTGCTGCGAAACCAGTATGCACAAATTAACACTGGTGTCAATACTTTAAGTTATGACCAGAAAGCAGATGGCTGGATGGTTGGCGAAGGTGCAGGTGCAGTCGTCCTGAAGCGTCACGAAACTGCTCAAGAAAATAATGAACGCATCTATGCAGTAATTGATGCCATTAGTTTTGGACAAGCTAATTCAACCTCTGTAGATGCGGGAACGGTTAACCAAGTTTGCAACCAAGCTTTCCAGATGGCGGGTATTGACCCCACAGAGGTCAACTATGTGGAAGTTTGCGGTAGTGGTATTCCCCAAGAAGATGCAGCCGAAATTACAGGTTTACTGCAAGCTTATCCGCCGGTGGGAGATGGTCTACACTGCGCGTTAGGTAGTGTCAAAGCTAATATTGGTCATACCTATGTAGCATCGGGAATTGCTAGCCTCATCAAAACTGCTTTGTGTCTGCATTACAGATACATTCCGGCAACCCCCAACTGGTCTGGCGTCAAAACACCCCAAATTTGGGAAGGCAGTCCTTTCTATGTCGCCACGGAATCAAGACCCTGGTTTGTGGACAAAGGTGGTACACGCAGAGTCGCAGCAATTAATGGTATGGGGATAGATGGGACTTACGCCCATTTAATCTTGTCAGAAGAACCCGTTCAAGAGGAGCGTGATAGCAGGTATTTGGAGCAAATGCCTTTCCATCTTTTCCCCATAGCAGCGGAAAATAGATCAGATTTACCTGAATTGCTGAACAGTCTCCAACATACTATTGAGGATAGTTCTTCTTTGGCGGCGATCGCTAGTCAAACATTTGCTACTTTTGGGCAGCATCCTGAAGCAAAATATGCGCTAGCAATTACAGGACGCAACAAAAAAGAATTACTCAAAGAAATTGAATCGGCTCGCAAAGGTGTAAATAATGCTTTTGAAAATGGAACAGATTGGCAAACACCTTTAGGTAGTTATTTCACAGCTAAACCATTAGGTAAAACTGGGGCAGTTGCTTACGTTTATCCAGCGGCGGTCAATTCTTATATCGGTATTGGTCGGACTGTCTTCCGCTTATTTCCTAAAGTCTTTGAAGACTTGAAAAGTAATAATCTCTACAACCGTGCTGCTGATGTTGAGAAACTGGTTTATCCCAGAAGTTTGAATAAGTTGTCAACTAGGCAATTAGAGACTCTTGAAAAGCAATTGTTAGATGATTCTCTGGCAATGTTTGAAAGTGAAATAGCTTTCGCCAGATACATGACGGCAATTTTTAGAGATGATTTTCAAGTCAAGCCACAATGCGTTTTTGGCTATAGCTTGGGTGAAACTAGCATGATGGTTGCCCAAGGTGTTTGGAGTGATTTTGAGGGTGGAAGTAACACTTTAAATTCGTCTCCATTGTTTGGAGATAAGTTATCTGGCCCGAAAAATGCGGTGCGTGAATATTGGGGATTAACACCAAGTTCACAAAACAATGATTTTTGGAGTACTTATGTTCTCATGGCTACCCCATCACAAATCAGGGAATGTCTAAAACATGAGAAGCATGTTTATTTAACTCAGATTAATACACCAGAGGAAGTTTTAATTGCTGGTGAGACAGCAGCTTGTCAGCGAGTGATTCAAACTCTTGGTTGTAATGCTTTCCCGGCTCCTTTCGACCATGTGATCCATTGTGAGGCAATGCGATCGCAATACGAGGAAATTAAGAAGGTAAATACTTTACCATCGCAAAATCTTCCTGGTATTGTATTCTATTCTGCGGCTAATTATCAAGCGATCGCACTGGATAGTGAGGTTATTGCTCACAATATTGCCACAGGATTATGCCAAGAACTAGATTTTCCCCGATTAGTTAACCGTGTCTATGATGATGGTGTCCGAATATTTCTCGAAGCGGGTGCTGGTAGTGTTTGTTCACGATGGATTGATAAAACCCTCGGCAATCAAGAACACATCACAATATCCCTAAATCGTAGAGGTATGGATGACCATACTTCAATGGTCAAAGCGCTGGCAAAACTACTTAGCCATCAGGTGAATGTAGATTTATCACCACTGTACAGCCTCACCCCAGAAACTAATAACCATAAAACAACCTTGAGAACAATAACCCTAGGTGGGAACCCAATTACTCACGCAATATTGAGTGAAGAAAACCGGAAACTTTTTCAAGATATAGGTGAACAAATTAGACGCGATTCTCCTTTGGAGAGGCTGCGCCAACGCACCGAAAAACAGCAGCTAAATATACCTAATTTCCCAAAATTGGAAATAAATTCTTTGAACAGTGCTGAGGCGATCGCTCAAGACAAAAGTAATTCCCATCACATTTTACCATCCAATACTCAACTAGAAGAAGTCAAAACGAAAAATATCATTGATAACGGTTTTGAACTTAAAGAACAATTACAATCTTCTGAGTTAAGCGCAATTGAGCAGCAAATTCCTCAACCTATTTCTTCTCCACCTGCCATAACCCAAAAATTTGGTAAAACCATCAGTATGTTCGATTTAAATAAGTCCCAGTATCAGAAGCTCAACTCTAATAATTCAAAGTTAACTAGAGCACATACTGTTTTTTTACAAGCAAGACAAGACTTTAGTCAGCAAATGAGTGAAATCATTCAATTGCAATTAGCTTGTGCCGAAAATCTGCTTAACGAAGACTCCTAAAAATGAAGTGGGTAGACTCTTTTAGGGAGTCTACATCTTTCAACTTTTATTAGGTGTTAGGGATTGGGAAAAAAGCAGAGGTGCAGAAAAAGAATAATAATGCCCAATCCCCAGTACCCAGTCCTGCTTATAATTTGAGGAATAACTGCCGTGACAACCGTAGATGCGGTACTCAGTAAACACGATAATTGTCTTGGATTTGCTGCCTGTTCTCATAACCAAAACCAAGTGTGGAAAGGTTCTTTAGAATCTATATCTTTTGAGCAATCAGCCATCAAAGATAAATTGATGGTATTAGATAAACCTTGCTACATCGTTAAAGTTGCCGGAAAAATTGGTGTCACTAACGAAGGATATTTATCTCCTGCCGAAAATGGCACAACATCACAAGCAGAACTGCTGACATTTGTGCCACCAATTCGTATTCAACAGCTAGGAGATCCCAATTTTCTCTCCTTTCATGGCGTCAAATATGCCTACGTCACTGGTGCAATGGCTGGTGGTATCGCTTCTGAAGAAATGGTGATTGCACTCGGTAAAGAGAAAATTTTGAGTTCCTTTGGTGCGGGTGGTTTAACTCCTGAACGTTTAGAAGCAGCGATTAATCGCATTCAACAAGCTTTACCTCAAGGCCCTTATGCTTTTAATTTAATTCACAGCCCCAATGAACCCGCAATTGAACGACGTGCAGTAGATTTATACCTCAAATATCAAGTAAGAACGGTAGAAGCTTCAGCATTTCTCGACTTGACTCCCAACATTGTTTACTACCGTGCTGCTGGACTTGGTTTAAATGACGCCAATCAAATTGAAATCAAAAATAAAGTCATTGCTAAAATTTCTCGCCGAGAAGTAGCGACTAAATTTCTCCAACCAGCACCAGCTAGAATCCTCAAAGAACTTGTTGAGCAAAGACTCATTACTGAGCTACAAGCAACTCTTGCCGCCCAAGTTCCGATGGCTGATGATATTACCGTCGAGGCTGATTCTGGTGGTCATACAGACAATCGTCCCTTGGTTTGTTTGTTGCCTTCTATTATTTCTTTGCGTGATGAAATTCAATCACAATATGATTACGAAACACCCGTTAGAATTGGCGTAGCAGGAGGAATTGCTACACCACAATCAGCTTTAGCAGCTTTTATGATGGGTGCTGCTTATATTATGACTGGCTCAATTAATCAGTCATGCGTTGAATCTGGAGCTTGTGAACATACCAAGAAATTACTCGCTCAAGCTGAAATGGCTGATGTGATGATGGCTCCAGCCGCAGATATGTTTGAAATGGGGGTGAAACTGCAAGTTCTCAAACGGGGTACGATGTTCCCCATGCGAGCGCAGAAATTATTTGAATTATATCGAACTTATGACTCGATTGAAGACATTCCTATACCAGAAAGAGAGAAATTAGAAAAGCAAGTTTTTCGCAAAAGTCTTGCTGAGGTATGGGAAGGAACTGCGACTTATTTGTCTCAAAAAAATCCTGAAAAGCTAGGTAAAGCGGTCAATAATTCTAAGCTGAAAATGGCTCTAATTTTCCGCTGGTATTTAGGATTATCTTCTCGGTGGTCTAGTTCTGGTGAAAAAGGTCGAGAAGTCGATTATCAAATTTGGTGTGGCCCGGCAATGGGTAGTTTCAATGACTGGGTACGTGGTTCTTATTTATCTGAACCCAAAAATCGTTACGTAGTTGATGTTGCTGACCAAATTATGACTGGTGCAGTCTTTTTATACCGCATCCAAAGTTTAAAAATTCAAGGATTGCAAATACCTAATTATTACAGTCATTATCACCCTTGTTCTACACTATTGGAGAGCTAAAAAATGAGTATAAAACAGACTTGTACCGCAGCAGATATTCAAGTATTTTTAGTGTCTAATCTGGCTGCTTTGCTAGAGTTAGAAACTGATGAAATAGATGTCAAAGAGCATTTAGAAAGCTATGGCTTGGATTCAGCCCAAGCAATGATTCTAGTGGGTAAATTGGAGAAATTGCTGGGATTTCAACCGTCTCCACTTCTCTTGTGGCATTACCCAAATATTGAAGCTCTTTCGCAGCGTTTAGCTGAAGAGTTGCAAGAAAAGTCAGAGATTCAAGATACAGGAAATGTCAACACTGCTGCCCCTGTTCTAAATTTGAAAGCCGAAGCTGTTCTTGACCCTACTATTCATCCTGGTGCTGTACCTAAAATACTAGGTGAACCCAAGAAAATCTTTCTAACTGGAGGAACAGGCTTTCTAGGAGCTTTTTTAATCCAGGGATTACTACAAGAAACTAAGGCAGATATATATTGCTTAGTGCGTGCTGCTAATGCAGAAGAAGGTAAGAGCAAACTCCAAAAAAATCTGCAACAATATGCAGTTTGGCAAGAACAGTTTAATTCCAGAATTATTCCTGTTGTTGGTGATTTATCTCAGCCACTTTTAGGTATTGGCTCTGAACAGTTTCAAATCTTAGCTGCCAACATTGATACTATTTATCATAGTGCTGCTTTGCTGAATTATGTTTATCCCTATTCAGCATTGAAGACAGCTAACGTTTTAGGAACTCAAGAAGTTTTGCGATTGGCATGTCTAGTTAAAGTCAAACCTGTACATTACGTTTCTAGTGTTGCTGTTTTTGAATCACCTGCTTATGCTGGCAAAATAGTTAAAGAACAGGATGAATTTAGTCATTGGGAAGGTATTTATCTGGGTTACTCTCAGACTAAATGGGTGGCTGAAAAGTTAGTTAAGATTGCTGGTGAACGAGGACTTCCTGTAACTATCTATAGACCGCCATTAATTTCAGGTGATAGCCAAACAGGTATTTGTAACACACATGACTTTATCAATCTGATGACCAAAGGCTGTCTACAAATGGGAAGTTTTCCCGATGTAGACTATATGTTGGATATGTCTCCTGTGGACTATGTTAGCAAAGCTATTGTTTATCTATCAAAGCAGAAATCATCTATAGGCAAGGCTTTCCATTTGCAACATCCTCAACCCATTTCCTTAAAGAATTTAGTTGAGTGGATACGTTCTTTTGGTTATCCAGTTGAGATGATTCCCTATGAACAATGGCAAGCAGAGTTAATTAATAATGTGTCTTCTGTAGACAATCCTTTATATACCCTGCGACCATTTTTACTAGAGCGCTGGTCTGATGAACAACTGACCATTCCTGATTTGTATTTGCAAGCCAGAAGACCCCACATTAGCTGCCAAGATACTCTTCACGCATTAGCTGGTAGCTCTATTGTTTGTCCACCAATTGACTCTAAATTGTTGATGACTTATACCGCTTATTTGATTCAAAGTGGCTTCTTAAATGTCGCATAAGTAAGTCGGTGGGAGACTCCGTTATCTCGTGGGCAAAGAGGGATAGCCGCACGTCGTTATACCAATTTAAAAAAGAATGTGACAGATAGACCATGTAGAGACGTTGTAATGCAACGTCTCTACCAAAAGATTTGTTGCAATCATTAATTTAATTGAATCGGTATTAGACCTCTTGCATAAGTCGAGATTTATTAAATCGAACCACAGCGAAAAGTTCTGTAGGCGGAGAGAAGTCTGTAGCAAGATCCCGCAGGGTGCGCCGGCGTCCGGCGATAGTCTGTTTCACTGCCGAGAGGCGCAAAGCCTTGCGCCTCTCCCTTGTGTCTAAAAGACATAAGGCAACCGTTCTTTTAGAACGGTTGGGCAGTCAGACCCGCATAGCGTTCAGAACTTCTCCCAACGCGAAGTAGCGTCTCGTAGAGAAGGGGAGCCACTGCGGTCTTGGGGTCTCCCCAAGTGGAGCAAGTGGCGTGAGACGCAATCATGCGAACGGGGTTTCCCAACCTAGGAACGCCACTTGCTACAAGCCGGGAAACCCGTCCAACGCAGTGGCTCAACTTTTCAAGACAGATGAACACCGATATTTATCTGTGTTCATCTGTGTTCATCTGTGTTCATCTGTGGTTTATTTTGGTCTTATTCCAATCTTTGCAAAAAATCTATTGAGCATTAGGCATGGAGAAAAGTTACTAATGCCCTATACTCTATCCCGTAAGGGGATAGAGTTTTTTAATCAACGACGGCTTTCAACGTGAGTTTTTTCCTGGGAAGTAGTCTTTAGCTTCTTAGAGTTATTAGATTGATTAGATTTGCGGTTTTTCTTGAAGACGCGATCGCTCAGTGTTTGAATTAAGATATACAAAACTGGCACTACAAACAAAGTTAAGAAAGTTGCAACAAGCATCCCCCCAAATACTGTTGTACCAAGTGACTGTCGGCTACCCGCTCCTGCTCCCGTAGCAATTGCTAGCGGAAAAATCCCTAACAACGTAGAAATAGCAGTCATAAGAATTGGGCGCAAACGCTGTTGTGACGCTTCAAGAACAGCCTTGGTAATTGAATAACCGCGATCGCGCAGCTGATTAGCAAATTCTACAATCAAAATCGCGTTTTTACTCGCTAATCCAATCAACATCACCAGACCAATTTGACAGTAAACATCGTTGGGCAAACCACGCAAAGATTGAGCCGCCAGCGCCCCCAAGATAGCTAAGGGTACAGCTAGCAGAATAATAAAAGGATCGACGTAGTTCTCGTATTGGGCAGCCAAAACCAAGAAAACGAAAACAAGCCCAAGACTAAAAATGATCGGTGCTTGACCGCCAGACTCCTGTTCTTCGGCAGAAATACCAGACCATTCATAGCCTAAAGTCGGTGGCAAAATCTCTTGAGCTAGCCGCTCCATTACCTCAATTGCTTCCCCAGAACTAGAACCTGAAGCTGCTGAGCCAGTGATTTCAATCGAGCGCAACAGATTATAGCGATTTATTGTTTGTGCTCCAGTAGTGGGAGTAATCTTCACCAAGTTGCTCAGAGGAATCATCCTATCTTGTTCGTTCCGAACATATAATTGACCGATATCATCAGGGTTAGCTCGGTACTGTGCATCTGCTTGCACATAAACGCGGTAATTTCGCTGCTGTAACGTAAAGTCATTCACATATTGAGATCCCAACAGAGTTTGCAGTGTATTAAAGACATCTGCAATGGGAACTTGTAACGCCTTAGCTTGGTTGCGATTCACTTCTACAAGTACCTGTGGCGTATCTGCTGAAAAAGTGGTGTATACACTTTGCAATCCTGGTGTTTGATTGGCTTTTGCAATCAACTGGTTTGCCACTTGAACTAAAGTATCAAGACCGACGTTTCCTTGGTCTTGTAGCTGAAATTGGAAACCACCAGTAGAGCCTAAACCTGGAATTGCTGGGGGATTACTTGGGAAAACTCTGGCTTCGGATATCGCTGACAGCCCTCCTCTTAACTTATTGATAATTGCCTGTACTGACTGCTCTGCTCCAGTTCGGTCTTCCCAAGGGTTGAGGGAAGTAAAAACTACACCATTGTTAGCAGTATTACCAGAGAAACCAAAACCACCAATTGCAAAAGTACTTCTGACTTCGGGCAATTTCAAGATTTCTTGTTCTACTTTAGCTATCACGTCATCGGTATATTCTAGCGATACTCCTGGTGGCCCTTGGATCAGGGTAATAAAGTAACCTTGATCTTCTTCAGGTAAAAAGGCTGTTGGGACGCTGAAAAACAGCCAAGCCGTTAACCCTAAGCTGGCGACAAACACCGCCAGAATGATGTATTTAATCTTGACTATCTGATTCAGAACTCGCTGATAACCTCGGCCTAACCAGTCAAGAAATCCATTAATGCGGTCAAAAATCCACCCCAACCAACCGCCAGGTTTTTCCCTTTGACGTAGTAATAGACCTGAGAGCGATGGAGTAATTGTCAACGCTAAAAAGGTAGAAATCGCAATAGAAAAGGCGATAGTCAAGGCAAACTGCTGATAAAGCGCTCCCGTCGTTCCTGGGAAAAAAGCAACCGGAACAAATACTGCCATGAGTACAAGTGAAGTTGCAATGACTGCGCCAAATAGCTCGTGCATTGCTGTGGAAGCGGCTTCACGCGGCTCCATACCTTTTTCTTGAATCAGGCGCGAGATATCCTCAACCACAACGATCGCATCATCAACGACCATCCCACTTGCTAGAGTCAAACCGAACAATGTCAAGCTATTAATCGTGAACCCAAAAACCTTAATGAAAGCAAAAGTCCCAATCAAAGCAACTGGAATTGTCAGGGACGGGATAATTGTGGTGCGCCAGTCTTGCAAGAAGACAAAGATGATTAACACAACTAAAGCGATCGCAATCGCTAAAGTCACGACCACTTCTGTAAGTGATGCTTGCACAAACAAAGTTGTATCAAACCCAATATCATATTTGATTCCTGGGGGGAAATTAAGAGCCAGCCTTTGCATTTCAGCTTTAGCTGCGCTAGCAACATCCAAAGCATTACTACCAGGAAGTTGATAAATCCCCAACCCCACAGCATCTTTGCCCCGAAATCGTAGGAAAGAATCGTAGTTTTCTGCTCCTAATTCCACCCTCCCAACATCTTTCAGTCTGACCAGCGTGCCATTTTCCCCTGTTTTAATGATGATATTCTCAAACTCTGTAGCATCTTGTAGTTGGCTCTGGGCCTGCACGTCAAGTTGATATCTTTGCCCGTCTGGTGCTGGCTGCTGTCCGAGTCGCCCCGCACCTACTTGTAAATTCTGTTCTTGAAGGGCTGCGGTTACATCCTCAGCAGTGAGACTGCGACTAGCAAGCTGGCTTGGCTCTAGCCACACACGCATCGAATACCTACGTTCGCCAAAAATAGTGACATCACCAACGCCTTCTACACGTTTGAGGGCATCTACTAAATAGATGTCAGCGTAGTTACTTAAAAAGATGGTGTCATACTCGTTGTTGTCTGTATACAGACCAAAACCCATGAGAATAGAGCTAGATCTTTTTGTAACAGTAACTCCCGTCTGCTGCACTACTTCTGGTAACTGAGCTTCGGCCGCAGACACACGGTTTTGGACATCAACAGCTGCAATATCTTGGTTACGGTTCGCGTCAAATGTGACTGATATTGAACTACTACCAGAGTTACTACTGCTCGAACTGATATACCTCTGAGCAGGGATACCGTTAATTTCTCTTTCTAAAACAGTCGTAACTGTATTTTCGACAACCTCAGCATTAGCCCCAGTGTAGTTGGCACTAACGTTAACTTGAGGAGGACTAATTTCAGGATATTGAGCAATTGATAGTGTGGGAATACTAATTGCTCCGACTAGCAAGATAAGTATAGTGCAGACGCTAGCAAATACAGGTCGCTTAATAAAAAAATCAACAAACATAGGTAGATTGGCCGTAGGACTAGTAAAAGGGACTGGGGATTGGGGATTGGGGATTAAGTATTAGGGATTGGATATTGATTATTTGGCATTGCTGAATTGAAGTATGAAATTTAAAAACTTAACATCTTAAGCTCTTACTCTCTGCGCCTCTGTCTTGAAAAGTATGATCGCCGGGAGCCGGCGCTCATATTTTTCGCTGCGTCTCTGCGTGTTAGCGTTCGCGAAGCGTCTCGTAGAGAAGCGGGGCGTAGCCCGGTAAATTCATATCTGGATTCAGCAACGCCGATTATTTATTCACCCTATCCCCCAGTCCCCAATCCTACGATTGTGGGGTAATAGGAGCATTATTTCTCAGGTTAAGCAAACCTGTGACAATGATTCTTTCTCCTGGTTTTAATCCTTCTAATACTTGATAACTATTACCTTGGATATTGCCTAACTTAACTGGCTTTTGTCTAGCTACCAGTTGAGCTTGTTCTTGTTCGTTTTGTGCTTGTTCAGCCACATAAACAAAAGTTTGTCCTCCCACGCGAGAGACTGCCTCAGTTGGGATCAGAACCCCAGGACGTTCTTGCCAAATGACTCTTGCTTGCACATATGAATTAGCCCGCAGTTGACCTTTAGCATTATCAAATAGGGCTTTAATTAGTACAGATTGAGTTTCATCAGCAGTTTGAGGAGAAATGAAGAATACTTTACTAGTACCAACTACCTGATTCTGTGAGTTAATTAGCTCTACTGGAGTACCTTCGCGCACTCTAGTAGCCTGCTGTAAAGGCAGAGAAATATTGACCTCTAAGGGTTGATTTTGAGTAATGGTTGTTAGTTGAGTAGAAGTATTAACAAAGTCTCCTAGCTTAACTGGAATATTACCAACAGTGCCCGCAAAAGGTGCTTTCAATTGGAAGTACTGAAGTTGAACTTGTGCTTGCTTAGCATTTGCTTGTGCTTGCTGCACAGCCTTTTCAGCCTGGGCTACAACAGCTCGCTGAGCTTCAATCCGTTGATTGATCGCAGCAAGGCTGGAGCTAGCTGCTTGGAGTTGATTGAAATATTGATCTCTAGTGTCTCGTGATACTGCTCCTTCTGTTGCTAGACGAGAGTATCTTTCGTATTGCTGCTGGCTTAATCTTGACTGAGATTGGTTAGAAACCCGCTCAGCTTCTAGAGAACTGAGTGTTGCTCTAGCATTTTTGACTTCAGCTTGTGCCGCTGCAATACTAGCACTTGCACTACTAACTGCTGCTTGTTGTTCATCAGGATTGATTTGGAGAATCGGCGTACCAGTCTTCACCACATCCCCTGGTCTGACAAAAATCTGAGATACTCGACCCTGAATCTGAGGCACAAGAGTGACTGCACGGCGTGACTCTAAGTTGGCGACAAACTCCGAACTTTCTCTAATTGTTCCTGTCTCCACTGGCGATATTTTTACAGGTATCGCTTGGGCTTGGCTTTGACCTGGTGGTGTTTGCGTTTGAGCATTGCTGTGCCACCAACGCCAGCCAATACCTCCGCCAGCTAGCAGTACGATCGCCCCTAAAACCAGCAGCCACTTCCGTTTTCTTGATGATGAGTATTTCTGTTCAGATTCTTGCGAAGCATCAGCATTGACTTCACCCACCGTGTCAGTATCTCCCGATATAACTGCCACGTTAGAGCGCTGATCATCGCTGTCATCTTTACCCGCTCTTATCTGCTTTGTTTCGTCGAAAGATTCTGAGTTCTTCATAATGCGTAACTACCTAATTGGATAATCTCCTTGAGGCAGGAAAAATTAGCACTCAACAGATGCTTTTAATGACATTTGAATTTCACTTTATTTACTCCCTCCATACAAAATCACTATAAATATCTAACTAATGATTTATCGTTGCAAATTCATATCTCCTGAAATTTATATAGATGTTTTAGCTTGATAGTCAATTGTTTTAATGTCTTATTAAAATCTTTTTACTTGTGATTTGTAACTTCTCCTATAGATAGATATTTTAAGTTTTAATAACCTTTTCAATCTTTATAAAGATATATCTGAGAAGTTCTTAAATCAAGACAATTTTCTCCTAACGCATAACTTTATCAAGGAGTGTTTGGTCAGGTAAATTAAGCAATACCCTTCAATACTCCTCAAGTGACTTTTTTAACTTTTCTTGGTAAGCTAGCTGGTTTTCATATACTAAATATCTTGCACCTAACTTTTCGCCCGCCAAGAAATAAATTCTTGGCTCATAGCTCTAAGTCAGCTTTAACTGACTTAATATGTATTTCAGTCGGTTTTAGCGGATTTTGGCTATGAAGCCCTGAACTTTAGTTCAGGGTGTACTCACAGTTAAGTGCAAAATGTGACTACAAATTAACATGATACTATATAGATACATCAGTTTGATATAAATGCTTGAGTTAGCCACTTTAGGTCTACTGCTACGTGAACCCCTACATGGATATCGCCTGAAGCAGCAAATAGAACTGTTTATGAGCGGTTGCATCAGCGTCAATTATGGTGCGATTTACCCTCTGTTGAAGCGACTAGAAGAACAAGGAGCAATTTCTGTGCTAGTTGAGGGTGCAGATGGGGGTCAGACTCGTAAGGTTTACAGAATTACTGAGCTAGGGCGAGAACGTTGGAAAAAAGAGATGCTGGAACACCCCCATGAAAGCTGGGTACACGCTCGTTCTCGCTTTATGATCAAGTTTTTCTTTTTTAGTTCCCTAGAATCTAAAGAACGGCTAAAGTTACTGGAGCATCGTTTAATGGTTTGTCGGCTACGCTTGGAAAGCCAAGAAATGGAACCACTCCCATCAGACCCCTATCAGACTGCGGCATGGCAAAGGTATACTGCGTTTCTTGAAAGTGAAATACAATGGCTAAGCGAACAACTTGCTAGGGAGCAAACAAACTTGATTACGCAAACGGTAAATGGATAGTAAGTGGGTAGGCACAAATAATTAGAAGATAGTAGTGGCGTGGCAAGGCTAAAATAGTGCATTACCTTTCCTTTTGTGGGATGGGCATCTCGCCATAAGTGTCAATTTAACGTGAAATCTATATCCTGCAAGGAACTAAAGTTCAAGGCAGGTGACAAAGCCAACAGTGAACCTATTTGTAGCTTAAGTTGACAACAATGGCGTCTCGCCCGTCCGGTGCGGGCGACCATCCCACACTACAAGAAATTTATTGCAACATTTTAGCCCGGTCATGCTAGTAGGGTGTGTTACTGGCTTCCGTAACATATCAAAAACTTAGAAATGGTGCGTCACGCGCTTCGCGGGAACACACCCTATAGGGGTTTTATATTTAATTCAACCCCTCTACTTACAAGGGTGTCAATCGATATTTTAGTTAGATTATTTAGGTATTAGTGCTGAATTCTAAGTAACCAAATAATATATCCAACATTTCTTCATTCTTTACTCAGAAATCAGCAATTCAGAAATCAGCTAAAAACATCAAAACCAGCAACAGCAATATAATTGCCCTAATTATCCGTGGTTTTAAAAATAAATTTTTAGAACTTCCACATTGAGATAAAAAATCGAGTATACAATGGTAGTTGTTATCCACAAAAGTTTGACTTTTCTATGCTTTTGGGGATAATGTATTACATGTATTACAGAGTAGTCAATTAGCAGTTTGAAAGGAACTAAGTGCATTGATGCTTAATTTTTACAATGCGTAAGTCCTAAATTTAGCTTTCCACTGCTACAGTTATCAAGCTCTCTACCAATGCACTACACAAGCATTTAAAAAGCTAAAGACTCAAGATGTTTCTTGTAGCTTTAGTCATTAAATTTACTTGATTTTAGGCAAGCGATCGCCACTGTAAATGTCAATGCAACACAGCTTAATCATGTTGAATTCACCAACTTTATGACATGAATACAATACACCAAAGTCAGTGTAAACCAATTGCTCTTATTACTGGGGCAGCTAGTGGCATTGGCTACCAATTAGCACGGATTTTTGCCGCTCATGATTATGATCTTGTTGTAGTAGACAGAAACGAATTAAAACTCGTAGAGATGGTGTCTAAATTCCAAGAAGAATTTGGCATTTTCATCAAACCTATGATCAAGGATTTATCTATATCAACATCTCCCGAAGAAATTTTCACTGAGTTACAAAAAGCAACTATCAAAATTGATGTGCTAGTGAATAATGCTGGATTTGGGACTTATGGATTATTTAATGAAACAAATCTGACCACTGAATTGGAAATGCTCCAGGTAAATTTGGTGTGTCTGACTCATTTAACTAAATTATTTCTCAAGGATATGGTAAAGCAGGGCGATGGCAAAATCTTAAACGTTGCCTCTGCTGCTGCTTTTCAACCAGGGCCTTTAATGGCAGTTTATTTTGCAACTAAAGCCTATATTTTATCGTTTTCAGAAGCGATCGCTAACGAATTAGAAGGTACAGGTGTTACGGTGACAGTTCTTTGCCCTGGCTCAACCGAATCCGCCTTTCATGAAAGAACAGGGATGGCCGGCT
Source organism: Komarekiella atlantica HA4396-MV6 (assembly GCA_019359395.1). GTDB lineage: Bacteria > Cyanobacteriota > Cyanobacteriia > Cyanobacteriales > Nostocaceae > Komarekiella > Komarekiella atlantica. Next base: position 213,430 of record JAHHHK010000007.1, on the reverse strand, counting down.
CTAAGCTGCTCAAGGGTAAAAAGATGATGGATGCAGAAACAGTCGCTAAGATTGGTTATCAAGCCTTAATGCGCGGTAAAACAGTTGTTATTCCTGGTTTTATAAATAAAATACTCGCTAAAAGTGTCAGATTTATACCCAGAAAACAGGTGACAAAAATTGTCAGAAGTATGCAAGAAAATAAATAGCAAGAGTAGAGACGCGATTAATCGCGTCTGTACAAGGGTCAAGAGTAGAGACGCGATTAATCGCGTCTGTACAAGGGTCAAGAGGCAGGAGATAATATTTATTCTTCCCCAATCCCCAGTCCCCATTCTCAAGACAAGTCTAATCAGTACTGCCAGCATTTTAAATGCCAACCTAAACCTGCAACAGCTACCGCCGCAACATAATCTTTAGCAGGTATTAGCTCAACAAGACCCCAGTCTTGCGATGTCTGTAATATGGCTGGTTCTGTGGGAGTTAGTAATACTTCAATGTGCTCTAGCCCAACTAATCCATCTCCAGTTGCCTTTAAATAAGCTTCCTTGCAAGTCCAGTAACGAAAAAATACCTCTTGCTGTTGGTTGGGAGATAGCGATCGCAATACAGCATATTCTCTAGCTAAAAAGAACCGTTTGGCAAGAGATTCTAAGTCAGAAACCGGGCGAATATACTCTAAATCCACACCAATCTGGCGAGTGCAATTCACCCCAAACAAACCTAAGTTCTGAGAATGAGACAAATTAAACACCAGTCCACTCTCAGCAAATATATCCGCTAATACTGGTTTTCCTCGCAATTGATAATCAAATCGGATCTTTTGCGGCTCAATGCCCAAGTAGCGACCTAATATAGTTCGGAGGATACCGCGACCAGCGATGAAATGTTGCCGATGCTTTTGAAAATAGAACCGTTCAGCTCGAGCAATTTCGTCACTGGACAGGATTGTAGCCAAATATTGTATCTGTTGTTCTGGTTGGTCAAGGTTTATTTGCCAGACATGGACATCATTTGGTAACAAAGTTAAATCTGTCGGTGCAGGTAGCCAGAGATGATTAGGTGCAATCATTAAGTCAGAAAGTCAAGGGACAGGTAAATAGAAGCAGCTGTTATGAGCTAACGCGCCTACATGTTGCATTTTCTCCTAAAGACCGTCAATTAGTCATTTGTGTTTATAAAGGACTAATGACTAAATATTAAGTTTAAATGTAAGCATCACTACTTAATACTCGGTTATAATTAGCCGCGATCGCTTCAGTGGGTCTAATGATTACTCTAAATATACGTGCCTCCTTTATCACTCTAGATGTACGATCCCTAATTCGATGTTGGAACCTCTGAAAGAGAGTACGTTGAAACTCTTGACAGAGAATAGCAAATTTTCTTTTAGCTACAACATTAGTTATGACTGTATTACTCAGAGGAATTACAAGGAATGTCTGCAACTTTTTTGGCAGTACCTAAGTTTCGTGAAGGTCAAATAGTAAGTTTTATTGGTGGGGAAGGCGTTATCAAAAACTATCGATTTGAGTCAGATAGCTGGGACTATTTGGTGGAAATGCCTATGGGGCCAGAGCCAGAAATGGGCCGGGTTGGTTATGAAACTATGATTTGGTTATCTGAGGGAGATATCTCTTCACTGCTCAATAGTTTTTCTCAGAAAGTGCTAAATATGCAACAAAAAACCCTTGCCAAAGCTTGCTAAAAACCTATTAGGGTTATTTCCTTGTCAAGATAATCAGGATAAATGATGATAAATTTGGGCTATGTTGCCTTCTTTGTGCTCCTACTAGCAGCGTTGCTATTAGCAATCAAGCAAATGAGCGTTGCCCTAGATGAAGTAGATATTGAGCGCTTTACTCTCTGGACAAGTATTGCTTCTGTGATTGCTGGTTTACCAATAATGTTGTGGTAGCGTCTCAATCAATGCCATCCTCTCTCTGCTTTGCAATGATAGCCGTATCTGGTTCGATGATTGAATTAGGAACTTTACTTTTCTTCCAGCCATTTTAAAACTCGATTCCATGCCCACCAAGGGTCAGGGTCTTTTGCTTGACGCTGGCACTCTTTGCTGCTCAAATAGCCAACATGACCTCCGTAACGAGTCAGCAACAAATCTATTACAGGATTGCCAGCACAAGCAGCTTCTAAATCAGGTATGATAGCTGGGTGAAAAAGTGGGTCATCAGCAGCGTATACAATTAAGGTTGGTTTTGCAAGCTGCGGCAGTATTTGCAGTGCACTGCTAGCTTGATAATATGCTTCTACAGAATCAAAACCTAGTCGGCTAATTACCAGTTCCTTGTCAAAATCCCAAATGCTGTTTGCTCTTTCAATTGCCGCTGGGTCAATGGTTCCAGGATGAGCATCATGTATTCGCCATGCGAGTTTTTTCAAATTCCGTGCAATCCCAGCTTCTAAATATTTGCCAAAAGGCCTCTTGACTAAATAAGATAGCGATCGCAAAGAATCCAAACTTGGGCAAATCACTGCACCACCAGCAATATCGCTGTTTTTTAGCCCTAAATACTCATTGTCCCTAGCTAGTAAATCCTCAGCAGTTTTCACCCCCCACAACGCCAATTGTCCCCCTAAAGAAAACCCTGTGAACCAAAACTTTTTCGGACATCCCATTTCTGCTGCTGCTGCTGCAATGCGAACAAAATCTTCCCCCTCGTACAACCCATCAGAAGTCAAAGTCGGGGATAATTCAGCAGTTTTGCCGTGAGCACGCCAATCAAATAACACTACAGCGTAGCCTTGAGCGTATGCCTTTTGTCCTAGAAGCTTCAAAGACCATTCCGTCTCTAGCTCACCTGTGATGCCATAAGTACCCACAATTGTGCTATGAGCATTTTCAGGGATGGCAACCCAACCAAAAATTGGTACATCTTGCCCACCCGTAAAGATTTTTTTATGGTATAACGGCTCAGGATATCGATTAATGTCCCAGGATCTTTTTCCCCACAAAGCCGTGTAAACAGTCATTGCCACCCCGTTTTGCAAAAACTTAGGCGGTTTGTAGGGAGGGTGACACATCATAGCTAGATTTTCCTGTAATTTAGTCTTGATTTCACAATTCTTTCATCTTAAGATTTATGTTAGATTTTAAAACTTTTTTATAATCTGTGCAGAAATCTTTGTATCTACCAAAGGTTCTTCTTTATCCTTAATAAGTAGTAATAATTTTTTAAGATGCCGAGGATTCTAGTCATAGACGATGACCCAGCAATTTCAGAACTCGTTGCCGTCAACTTAGAAATGGCCGGCTACGATGTTAGTCAAGCTGAAGACGGCATCAAAGGTCAGGCATTGGCTCTCCAGCTACAACCAGACTTGATCATGCTCGATCTGATGTTGCCAAGAGTAGATGGATTTACCGTTTGTCAACGCCTGCGTCGGGACGATCGCACCGCTGAAATTCCCGTGTTAATGTTGACGGCTCTAAGCCAAACTCAGGATAAGGTAGAAGGCTTCAATGCTGGCGCAGATGACTACCTTACCAAACCCTTTGAAGTTGAAGAAATGCTGGCGCGGGTACGAGCACTATTGCGGCGTACTGACCGCATTCCCCAAGCAGCCAAGCATAGTGAAATTCTTAACTATGGATCACTCACCCTCGTTCCCGAAAGATTTGAGGCGATATGGTTCAATGAGACAGTGAAATTGACTCACTTGGAATTTGAGCTACTTCACTGCTTGCTTCAACGCCACGGTCAGACAGTTTCCCCCAGCGAAATCCTTAGAGAAGTTTGGGGTTACGATCCAGATGATGACATTGAAACAATTCGGGTGCATATCCGCCACTTGAGAACTAAGTTAGAACCAGATCCCCGCCATCCTCGTTATATTAAAACTGTATATGGCGCGGGATATTGTCTAGAGTTACCCGGTGTACCTCCATCAGCTGAGGGAGCTTCCACATCAGTGGTTGAGTAAACGATTTGGCACTCTGTTCTGGAAAAATTCCCTGAGTGCCAGTCAATTAGTAACAGGTATTAAGATTACCAGTTAGTTACTGCTTGAGCGATCGCCTCTTGAGCTTCAGCGAAAGCCTGTTCACGAGCAGCCTCACCCGCATTGAGGTTTTCCAGATGAATGAAAGAAACGTCTGTAATACCGATAAAGCCAAAAATCGCTCTCAGATAGGGTTCTTGATAATCATAAGGAGCTGCGGGACTTCCATTTGTAAAACTACCACCACGAGCCGTAATCACTAACGACTTTTTCCCTTCAACCAGTCCTTGAAAATTCCCTTGTTCTGTAACAGCGAAGGTGCGACCAACACGAACAATTTGGTCAATGTAAGCCTTGAAGGTAGAAGGTATATTAAAATTGTACATCGGTACACCGAAGACGTAGCGCTCGGCTGCAAGAAACTCATCAACTAAGGCATCAGACACCTTAATTGCCTCTGCTAATTCAGGTGTGTGTGCCTGCGGTGGTGTAAAAGCAGCAGCAATCCATGATTCGTCTACATGGGGAACAGGATTATGACCTAAGTCCCGATAGGTTACTGAGCTTTTAGGATGAACGGCTTGCCATTCTGTGACAAATTTATGGGTAAGTGTGCGTGAATGAGAACGCTCACCACGCGGACTAGAATCAATATGGAGAATATTTGTCATAAATAAATTTCCTACAAAAAATCGCCCCTACAAGCCTTTAACAGTGTTGAGGTCAAATTACAAAACACCTGCCGAGTTGACTTTAAACTATGTATAGCTAATATGAAAAGTAGGCACTGAAAAGTAAGATACTTACTAAAAAGTCACTATGAAAGCTGAAGCAGAAAACCATAGCAGGCTGAATTGTGAAGTAGAAACCACGCTAAAGGTAATTGGCGGACGCTGGAAGGTTTTGATTATTAGAGAATTAATGGCTGACATAAAACGGTTTGGTGAATTGCAGCGAGCCTTACCCGGAATTACCCAAAAAATGCTGACCCAGCAACTTAGAGAAATGGAGGAAGACGGTATTATTCATCGAGAAGTTTATCCTCAAATCCCTCCCAAAGTCGAATATTCATTAACTTCTTTGGGAGAAAGTTTACGACCAATTCTTTATGCAATGCATGAATGGGCTATTAAACATTACAGCTCAAATAAATTACCTTAAAGTTGAAAAATGGGCATTGCTTTTCAAGGTGTAATGTATTGTTCTTGGTGTCTTAGTGCCTTCGTGGTTAAAAAATCAATTGTTTAACCACCAAGACACAAAGACACGAAGATGAAAAGCCTAGTTGTTTTGCAAATATTCAATCGCCGCCTCTAATTTTGAGGAATATCTTTCAGCGAACCTTTCAAACCAAAGTCCTTCAGATGAGAAAGGATCTAATTTAGCTAACCATTCTTTTGCTTGTACTCTCAAAGCTTCTATTTGTTTGGCTTTGAGTTTTTCTTGTTGAATTCTTTCTTGTTCTAGTTCTTGTTGCCTTTTTAACTCCTCAGCAGCATCCTGCTCTGCAAAATTGGCCTTGACTTCTGCTAAAAGATTATCTATTAAAGATGCCGACTTTTTTGACGGTTGGATAAATGATTTGGCTGCATTTGATTTTAGTTGCTGCTGTTTAGGTTGTACTTCTTCGTACTCAGCTTTGAGTTGAGCTAACAAATCATCAATAGAATCCATTGTTGCAAGTCCTATAAACAGTATAGCTAGTACTGCACGGCGGAAATAAACATACTCACTGACAAGATATTAGAAGCTTAGAAAACAAGGATTTTCCGTAAAGCGTTGCTAGTCATTAATAGCATTCAGCAACACTTCTGATAAACTTAAATCTTCCATATCTTCCATAGTGATGGTGTCACAGATATCAAACTTAGCACCAGCACTTTGGAGATCATCATCTAAGACTTTAAGAAAGCGGGTAGCTTGCTGATCTGTACCAACCTGAATAAAGGAAATGCCTAATTCTTCATCTCGATCCATACGGCGGGAAGCTTCGATAATTACCCTCATTACCGCTTTGCGATCGTCTGGTTCACCGTCAGTAACTACTAAAATTGTTTCACCATTTGGTTTAGTTTTACCAGATGATTTGCGTTGAAAGTAATCATCAGTTGCGTGTTTTAATACTGCTGCCAAATCAGTAGTACCAGAGGGATCATTTTCTTGAAAAATTTGTGCTACTTTACCTGATGTGACGTTTTCATAGCGCTTGAATTTACCAGAAAATACATAAATAGTGATGCCATCTGGATCAAATTGCTCACACTTACTCGCTAAAGCTAAGGTAGATTCCTGTGCTGCTACCCATCGGCTTCTACCACCCTTTTGATCTGGGGTGGCCATGCTGCCGCTTTTGTCAATAATTAAGGTGTAATCACGATTTTCTAGCATTATTCAATTCTCCAATTAAGAGTCAAAACCTTTAGGCGATCGACGCATTAGTCCGTTATTGCATTCATCAACACATCTGCGAGGCTCATGTCTTCTAAATCGTCTAAAGTCACTGTGTCGCAAATATCAAATTTAGCGCCAACACTTTGCAACTGATCATCTAAAGCTTTGAGAAACTTGGTAGCTTGGGAATCTGAACCGACTTGAATCATCGAAATTGCCAATTCTTCATCACGTTCCATTTGGCGAGTGGCTTGAATTATGACTTCAAATACTGCTTTGCGATCGTCTGGTTCGCCATCGGTAATTACTAAAATTGTCTCGCCATTGGGTTTGGTTTGACCAGCGGCTTTGCGTTTAAAGTAATTATTGAGTGCATCCTGAAGTACACCAGCTAAGTTTGTCGTACCAGCAGGGTCATTTTCTAGAAATATCTGCGCTACTTTGGCTGAGGTAACATCGTCATAGCGTTTAAATCTACCGGAAAACACGTAAACAGTGATGCCATCTGGGTCAAACTGCTCGCATTTTCTTGCTAAAGCCAGAGTAGACTCTTGGGCTATATCCCATCTGTTTCTACCACCGACTTGATCAGGGGTGGACATACTACCACTTTTGTCAATGATTAATGTATAGTCGCGATCGCTCATCATATTATTCCTACAATTATTACCATTGGTTCTAGTCTAACCGTTGAGTAATAATGCAGCATCCGCTACGGATGGTTTGTAATAATCATTAAAAGCTGAAAGTTGTCCGAATCAGACCAATATAGATTGTATTGTTGTTGCGATCGTGTTCTGGGTTAGTAATCACCAGCAGCCCTGGGGTAATGGCAATGTTGTCATTAGCGGGGAAGCGGTAAAAAGCTTCTATATGCATAGAGTTGTCTGTATCTGCGTATGCCTGACCTGCAACCTGAAAGTCATTGTTGGTAACTTTGGGTGGTTGACCGATCGCAATTCCTGCAAGGCTCCCTTCTTTGCCTAAATCAACTAAAGCCAAAGTCAGCGCCCAATTAAAAATATTTGCTGCTGGGTCGTTTGGTAAATCGGTAGCTGTAGCATTGGTGAAGCCGACCCAACCAGAGAGTGTGAAGTTAGAGTTAATTGCGATCGCAGATTGCAAACCGAAGGAGTCGGCAACAATGGCATTACTCTCGTTATTAAAAGGATCGTTAGCACGACGGCTACCGGTTCCGCTTTCGTCGAGGTTATTGTAAGAACGGACGTAGGTAAAGCCTACTCCAAAGCTATCACTAAGTTCAAAGGAGAGTTGAGCGATCGCTCCGTATGCTGTCTCATCAAACCCAATTTCTGGGTCTTGAACATCATTAGCAATGTACCCCAAACTCAAGTTGACTGTCTCATTAAAGTTATAAACTATACCTAATCCTGCTCCTTCTCCCTGGCGGTAAATTGGGTTGCGCTGGGCAAAGCGGGAGAGGGAACCACGACCACTACCAGTCAAAAAGGGATTGAAAGTATTGGCAACAAATTCATCCAAGTCGCCGCCTACCGCCTCCAGATAAACAATCGCGTTCTCTCCCAATGGGAAGCGGTATTCTAAGACGTTGATTTCAAACTGGTTTTCGCTATCGCCTTGAAAAGCTAAACGTGCCATTTCAGTTCCAGATGCATTATCTACTGCCGCGATATTTGTAGCTTGCAAGCGAGTTCTGAGGCGGTCTTTACCAGTGAAGCTAGTATCAAAATTTAGCCGTACCCGGCTACTGAAAGTTAAATTACTGTCGATAGCATCCCCACTGCTATCAGCTTTGTCACCGCCACCAAGTCCAATCAAGGCAAAAAGAACTTCTCCTTGCAGTTTAGTAGTCGTAGAAAACTGCTGTTGGGCTGTAGACGCTAAACGTGATTCTAATTTATCTACTCGTCCTTGAAGATCTTTTAGTTCTTGGGCAAACTCTGTTTGCAATCGGTTGAGAGTTTCCAAGTCTTCTTGACTTACTTGGTGAGAAGTCCCCGTGAGGAGCAAGTTGTTAATGTGATTTATGGTGATCAAAAGACCGCTTGCGAATTCATAGCGAGTCATAGTTTGATTACCTCGAAATGTGCGATCGGGATAACCTGTAACTACACCGTAGCGATCGACTAAAGATTGGAAAGATTGAAAAGCCCAGTCTGTAGGTTGAATATCTACTAACTCAGATACAGGATTGATATTAGTTAAGGGATGTGACTGGTCTGGTAAAGCTATAGTCTTGGTCTTTTTAGGCGCTTCGTTGGCATAAGCCCCTCCTGCCAGTAAAAGGACAGTTGTCACAACCAAGCCGACATTGCAAAGATTCAAAATAACTTTTGACACAGGCATTCGCACTTCACCAGTTACAATCAATCACTCTTTTAATTAGAGAAATTAAGTAAAAATTTTACTTATGGCAGAATTCAGCACCACAACAATAATCCTACATTAGGCTTTATCTTTTAATAACCTTTTCTTAATATCTATAGATCCCCGACTTCTTTAAGATAGAATCCCCGACTTCTTTAAGAAAGATCCCCGACTTCTTTAAGAAGTCGGGGATCTAATAGCCAAGAAGAGTATTTTTGATGAAATAACTATGCAGGATTGGGTTGAGTTCTGCTTTGGAGTAACTGGATAACCGCTGCTTTTTCTAAAATTCCCACTAGCACGCCGTTGTTACGAATTACAGGAAGCGCAGATAGCTTTTGTTGTTCGAGTAGCTGTACGACTTCCAAAAGTGGTTGATCAGATTGGACTGTGGTAGATTGAGCAATTGGTTGCATTACTTCTCTAACTTGAGTTTCTGACCACATTGCTGTCGGGATAGAACGCATATTATCAACTGCGATCGCACCTACTAATTGTCCCCCATCATCAGTCACCAAGAACCGCCGCCAGTTTTGTCCACTCACAACCTGCTGATCGGCAAACTCTCTTAGGGTAAGATTAGCTGATACAATTGGGCTATTGAGTGTGACAGCATCCTCAGCTGTTAATCCTGTAAGTTTTTCCTGAACTCTGGCAAATTGCGCCGCATTACCAGCATTTTGTAATAAGAAGAAACCAATTAATAAGTTCCAGAAGTTACCGAAGCTGCCAAATAAGAACAGTGGAAGTACACCGGAAAGAACCGCTACCCAACCAAAGATTTGTCCAAATCGACTGGCGAAAACTACACCTTTGTAAGGATTACCTGTAATTTTCCAAACAGCCGCCTTGAGGATATTACCGCCATCTAATGGCAAACCAGGAATCAGGTTAAATAGCGCTAATGCCAGGTTAACAGAAGCCAAAACACCAAGAATTGCTGCCAATGGCCCGGATGCAGCGGTAGCAAATCCAATTGCTGTTAGACTTCCAAATAACAGTAGGCTAACTAAAGGCCCGGCGATCGCCACCCAAAAAGCTTCTGCTGGAGTTTTCGACTCTTTTTCTAAGCTGGCCAAACCACCAAATATGAACAGTGTAATTGATTTGACATCAATTCCCTGGCGAATGGCGACGAAACTGTGTCCTAATTCATGGGCGACGACAGAGGCAAATAACAACAGCGCTGTCATCAATCCTAATAGTACAGCTAATCCCCCGGATATTAAGGGAAATTGCGCCGCCAGTCCACTGCTATAGCTCCAAGTTACCAAACCCAGAACTAAAAACCACGATGGATGGATATAGAAGGGAATGCCGAAGAGATTACCAACGCGAATTGTGCCATTCATGTCGTTCACCTTTGTTTTCATCTGCGAGATGTTGACTTTCGTCTGTCTCGATGTCTTTAGTGTAACGAGATGTTAAGAGGTTTTAATCTTGGTAACTGTAGTGGTGTCCGTCCGTAAAGGTGCGGTTATTGTTAATTTTTTGGGAATCTTATAGCGTTTCCAACTCCGGTGAGCTACAAAATCACTCCTCCCTAACCCTCACCTTGCTAAGTCTACGGTGTACACACAAATGCGTAGGCGTAGCCAGCCATAGGCATCGCCGAAATAGCAAATGCGATCGCCGAAATAGCAAATGAGTTCTCCAAAATAGCAAATGAGTTCTCCAAAATAGCAAATGAGTTCTCCAAAATAGCAAATGCGTTCTCCGAAATAGCAAATGAGTTCGCCGAAATAGCAAATGAGTTCGCCGAAATAGCAAATGAGTTCGCCGAAATAGCAAATGAGTTCGCCGAAATAGCAAATGCGTTCTCCGAAATAGCAAATGCGATCGCCGAAATAGCAAATGCGTAAGCGTAGCCAGCTGTAGGCATCGCCGTTATTGCAATACTGCAAATCTTTGGTGATGAGGTTTTTCCGATTTGTGTGTACACCGTAGCCTTGCTAAGGGGAGGATGCGCGACAGCGCGGGTGGGGTGTATTTCATGTGCTTGGGTATTGCTATAACTAAAAAACGCAGACATCCGGGATTTGATGTTAGCAGCGCCATTTTGGGGGAATTTAGATGAGGTAATTTCAGATAAACAGAACTTTTATTTACCGACTCCACGCAACTATCTAGTTAAAGATAGAAAAATCGTAGATAAACTGAGTTGGAACAGTCAAAAGGTGGCATGGCTAAATCAACTATGAGAGTAATACTTGGTTAGCCATTAATTACTGGTAGAAGCCACAGGAAATCAAGAAAAATCCTTGGCTATTTAGGCTTTTTGGACGATTTGACGTCAAACCCACAGCTATCTCATTGGGTTCATGACGGGATTGAACTAGATAACTTAGTCGTAGTTGATGATAGCAAAATTGGTATTATTTATAACATGCGGCTTGATCGCCAAACTTGTACTAAGTTAGAGAACAATATCAAAAAAGTGTAGATAAAGATATAATTATCCCTACTAGCTAGCGATCGCTACATTAATAATAATGTTGTACCAAAACCCAATAAACAAGCTGCAAAAATTCATCCAAAAACAAAGTTTTTTGCGTATGGGGATTTTTATAGCAATTCTGTTGGGTATCATATTTTTCAATTGGGTAGCACTCTCGCAACGACCAGTTACCCTCAGTATGTTAATTACTGCCCCTGATGCCCAACCTTGGAAGCAGGGGTTGATTAGAGACTTTGAAGCTGAAAACCCAGGCATTCGCATTAACTTGGTTGAGGGGCCGAATGCCACAAATTTGCTCGAAGACCTGTATACTTCATCTTTTATCCTAGGTGAATCCCCTTACGATCTAGTGAATATGGATGTCATCTGGACATCCAAGTTTGCTGCTGCTGAATGGTTGCTACCCCTAGACGATCGCATTTCCAAGCAGGAGTTGGCAGCATTTTCACCCAAAGATGTAGAAGGCGGACGTTACCAAAACAAGCTGTACCGTATTCCCTTGCGTTCCGACGTGGGAATGCTCTACTACCGGGAAGACTTAATCAAAGAAGCAGGATTTAAACCGCCAGAAACCTTTGAGGAGTTGATGCAAATTTCCCAAGCCTTGCAGAAAAAAGACAAGGTGAATTGGGGCTATGTTTGGCAGGGACGTCAATATGAAGGACTCGTGGCAATGTTTGTGGAAGTCCTTGATGGTTTTGGTGGCTTCTGGGTTAATCCCGACACCCTTGAAGTAGGACTAGATCGACCAGAAACATTACGAGCCATTGAGTTTTTGCGTAGTACTATCAGGGAGGGCGTTTCTCCTCCGGGAGTTACGACTTATCAAGAAGAAGACACTCGACGTTTGTTCCAAAGTGGTCAAGTGGCGTTTTTACGCAGTTGGCCTTATGCATGGCCTTTAGCCCAAGCCAAAGGTTCGCCAATCCAAGGCAAAATTGCAATTAAACCAATGGTTCATGCTCCTGGTCAGACTGGAGCAGCTTGCTTAGGAGGCTGGGGTATAGGAATTGCCAAATCTTCTCAACATCCCGAAGAAGCTTGGAAAGCAATTCAGTACTTTACCAGTGAAAAGGCACAGCGCCGATTCATTTTGAGTGCAGGCTATGTGCCAAGTCGCCGAGATTTGTTTACAAATCCAGAAATTGTTGCTAAATATCCCCACTATCCGCAGTTATTGGAGGTCGTGAACAATGCAGTTTTACGCTCACCGATTGCACAATACGCCCAGACATCGGATATTTTACAGCGTTATCTCAGCGCCGCGCTATCCGGTAGGACAAGTCCTGAACAAGCAATGCAAGCTGCTGCTAATGAAACGCGCCGACTGCTAGGGACTAGGGGCTAGGGAATGGGGAGCAGAGAGCAGGGAGCAGGGGGAGCGGGAGAAGAATAAATAAAAGACAAATGACCAATGACAAATGACAAATGACAAATGACAAATCTGCATTCACTCCGAAGTCGGGAACAACGGACTGCTTGGATCTTACTAACACCAGCATTGCTGCTGTTGTTGTTTGTATTTGCCTATCCGATTTTACGAGCATTCTGGTTAAGTGTATTTACCAGGAATTTGGGAACTGAATTACAACCTGTATTCTCTGGCTTAGACAATTATGTGCGGATGGCGGGAGATGGTCGTTTCTGGCAGAGTTTATGGGCAACAACTGTGTTCACAACAGCATCCGTACTCTCAGAATTGTTGCTAGGATTGGGGATTGCCCTAGTTCTCAATCAAGCGTTTTTTGGACGGGGCATAGTGCGGACGACCGCTATTCTACCTTGGGCTTTGCCTACTGCTCTGATTGGTCTGGCATGGGCTTGGATTTTTAACGACCAGTTTGGGATTGTAAACGATATTCTACTGCGATTGGGGTTGATTCAAACTGGAATTAACTGGTTAGGAGATCCAACTCTGGCAATGAGCGCAGCGATATTTGCTGATGTTTGGAAAACTACACCCTTTATCAGTATTTTGCTGCTAGCTGGCTTACAGTCGATATCAAAAGACCTCTATGAAGCTTACTCAGTCGATGGGGCAAATACTTGGCAAAGCTTCCGCAATATTACCCTGCCACTGCTGCTACCGCAAATCTTAATTGCAGTTCTATTTCGATTTGCTCAAGCTTTCGGAATTTTTGACTTGATTGCTGTGATGACTGGGGGTGGCCCTGGTGGTGCTACTGAAGTAGTGTCGCTGTACATTTACTCCACGGTGATGCGCTACTTAGATTTTGGTTATGGAGCAGCTCTTGTAGTAGTAACATTTCTAATATTAATTGCTGCGGTGGCGATCGCTAGTTTCTTGCTTAACAAGTACCGTGCCAGAACACCGGGAGCCACTTAAGGGGCAGAGAGCAGGGATAGAAAGAGTTTTTACATTTTTGCATACATACATAGACCATTACATAATCAATCGGACATGATATAACTCATGAGTTCTCCACAAACAGTTTCAACAACTCCAGGTCGAATAGGGAAAACCAAGTTTTCTCTTAAAAAAATCTTGCTAGTAATAGCAATTGTATTAGTAATGTTATTCAGCCTAACGCCAGCCCTATGGCAATTGTTGACCTCGTTTAAAGTTAACGAAGATATTGCAGCTGTTCCTACTGTCTATTTCCCCACACGATTCACTTTCAATCACTACATTGAGTTATTCACCCGTCGCCCATTTTGGCGCTACATCTTTAACAGTGCCTTTGTGTCGATTACTTCTACAGCTTTAGCTTTAGCGATCGGAGCGCCCGCTGCCTATGCCCTGGCACGGTTACGCCCTTGGGGTGAAAAATTTATCCTCGCCGGCGTTTTGATTGTCACCTTATTTCCGGGAATTCTGTTGTTCTTGGGACTATTAGAAATTATCCAAGCTCTGAGACTGGGTAACAACTATCTGGCGCTGATTATACCCTACACTGCCATCAATTTGCCGCTAACAATTCTAGTACTCAGAAGCTTTTTCCAGCAATTACCTAAAGACTTAGAAGATTCTGCTAGGGTCGATGGCTACAACACCTTTCAACTACTGTGGCAAATCGTGCTACCCATGACACTTCCCGCCTTAGTGACTACTGGAATTCTCACCTTTATTTTTGCCTGGAACGAGTTTATCTTTGCTTTGACGTTTATGACTCGTGAAGAGTTGAAGACAATTCCCGTTGCTGCTGCTCAGTTGGGTGGTGCGACAGTATTTGAAATTCCTTATGGTGCGATCGCTGCTGCTACTGTTGTCGGAACCTTACCTCTAGTTTTACTAGTTTTGTTTTTCCAGCGCCGGATTGTCCAAGGTCTTACCGCTGGTGCTGTCAAAGGATGAGGGACAAAGCTTCGCTGGGTAAAGGGGAAAGGGAAAAGGGGAAAAAACAAACTTTTCCCTTTACCCCTTACCCTTTTCCCCGCCCGTTCGCGTTAGCGTCTCCCCTTGGGAGAAGGGCTTTACCTTCTACCTCCTGCCTCCTGCCCCCTGCCTCCTTAAAGAAAAATGGCTAAACTTGAACTCAAAAACTTGAATAAAACCTATACTTCTAAAATCGTCCCTGTCAAAGACGTTAGCTTAACAGTAGATAACGATGAGTTTCTGACTTTACTTGGCCCTTCTGGCTGTGGCAAATCTACCGTCCTACGCATGATTGCGGGTCTTGAAGAACCTACTCGCGGTCAGATTAAGATTGGGGATGTGGATGTCACTTATAAGCCAGCAGGCGATCGCAACATCGCAATGGTGTTTCAAAGCTATGCACTCTATCCCCACATGACAGTGTACGAAAATCTCGCTTCTGGACTCAAGCTAAGAAAAGTACCACCAACAGAAATTAAACAGCGAGTAGCAGAAGTAGCAGAAGTTTTAGGATTAGCAGAGTTAATGAACCGCAAGCCTGGTCAAATGTCTGGAGGTCAACGCCAGCGTGTTGCAGTCGGTCGTGCCTTAGTACGTAATGCCAATGTGTACCTGCTAGATGAACCGTTAAGTAACTTGGATGCCCTGTTGCGGGAACGAGTCCGAGCCGACCTCAAGCAAATTTTTGCAGCTCAAAAAGTCCCAGTGGTTTATGTTACCCATGACCAAACAGAAGCAATGACACTCTCCACAAAAGTAGCTTTGCTCAACGATGGCTATGTCCAGCAACTTGACCCGCCCGAACTCATCTATAATCATCCAGCTAATTTATTTGTGGCTGGATTTGTTGGTAGTCCTCAGATGAATTTATTGACTCTACCTTGTAAAGGACGATACGCAATACTAGGTAACTTCCAAGTTGCTCTGCCAGATATCCCAACTGTACCACCCCAAATTGTGCTAGGTATCCGCCCAGAAAACGTTCGCGTTGCCCAACCAGATGATACCCAAACTATCCAAGGGCAAGTGTATCTAGTAGAAAACTTGGGTATGCATTATTTGGTTAGTGTCAGGGTTGGGGGTTCACAAACTGGAGCGATTATAGTACGTGCTTTGTTGCCAACAGACCAAAATTGGAGTAGCAAAGATATTACACTGGCATTGCCCTCTGAGGATATTCACTGGTTTGATGTTCAATCTGGCCATGCTCTTGTCAGGAGGCAAATGTTAGGTACGAGGGGCTAGGGCTACAGTTATGAAGAATCTTAGAAATCCCGCTCAGCCATCTGGATTGCAGCGATAAAATTCATACCTTAATAATCATTGTCAGCAACACAAATTCCTTTACATTTAATACCATTCGTAGCGGTGCGCTGACAATGAGAACATAAAACTTTTTCGTTTTCTGTTTCCTGATTTATCTTTATACTGGTGCTTGCCGTAAGAAAGTCGTTTTCGGTCTGGAGTTTTACAGTCATAAGCATGGAGGATTTCTTGTGGTTTACATTAAACTAGTCATAAAGATAGCGATCATCACTAAGGCACAATCTCATAACTCCATTGCACACCAAATCTATTGAGTCTCTTCGTTATATCTATATATTAAGCAACATTACACTATATACAAAATATAGCTAATTATCACGGAGATGAATTGGCTCTAAAGTATAATTTCTGCTGATTATCATTGTTTATTTGTTGCATTAACTTTTGATTTACGAAAGATTTACCAAGATAGAAAGTGCAAATTTAGATAAAATTTTGATATAATAAATCATTACAATGTCTGGCGGCATAGCCAAGTGGTAAGGCAGAGGTCTGCAAAACCTCCATCCCCCGGTTCAAATCCGGGTGCCGCCTTAAATTCTGCAAAGTCCTGATGTAGCTAAAGCTGGCCGACGGAATGTAATCTTAAAAATTGGCGAGGAATTGAAGGGACTTGGTTTGCAATCTACAAAAGAGCAAAAGCGATCGCTTTATTCAATCATGCAGCGACCTTTGCCACAAATTAATGCAGCAACAGAAGTTGAATTAGCTTCTTTAGAGAAACTTTTTCAGCAAAATAGTCAATAAACTACTGAATTTTTTGTATGCGATTCTTTATCTAACCGTAGGGGTGCAGAGTAAGTAAACGAGGAGAGAGGACGATTGGAAGAATGGAGAAATTATTCTTTTCTTCCATTTCTCACTCCCTACTCCCTATTCTTTACTTATCCTTAAATATGAATTCCACATTCAGTTTTATTACTTCCCCGCCAGCGTCCGGCGCGTTCGTCTTCGCCTTGACCTACTTTGGTGGTAATAGGTTCATCCCCAATGCTGGGATAACCTTGGTCGTGTAGAGGGTTGTACATCACTTTGTGTTCTGCCACATAAACCCAGCTATCTTGGCGTGTCCAGGTGGCAATGGGATTTACTTTCAGCCGACCTTGGTTATCCAATTCAAATATAGGCATGTTAGCACGAGTTACTGCTTGGTCACGGCGGCGTCCGGTGATCCATGCAACGGTGTTTAGTTCGTCTAGACCTCGTTGCAGTGGTTCAATTTTCGTAATGTGGTGGAATTGGGTAATATCTTTGTCCCAAAGTGCTTCGCCATATTTGGCGGTAAAGGCTTCGCGGGTGTCTACATCTGGAGTTTTGTATGTTTGCAGATTTAGGTTATAAACTTGTTTGGCTTTGGCAACTAGTTCTAGGCTTTCACGGAAGTGGTGCAAGGTGTCGAGAAATATCACTGGAACCGGATGCTTAAGTTCACTGTAAAGAATATGTGTAATTACCATGTCATCCACGTTAAAGGCGCTAGTTTGCACTAGTCCTGTTGGGATATTCTCTACAGACCATGCCAAAATTTCTTTTGGAGTGGCAGTTTCAAATTGCTGATTTAATTGCTCTAGGTCAAAAGCGCTCGTTTGATTTTGAGATGCCGTGAAAGCTGTCATGATAATTTTTGTTCAAATATCTACCTTGATTAATGTAAATTTTACATCACAAAAGGCGCATAATCCGCTCGGATATTAGGTAATTAGGATGTTCGGCGATCGCTACATTATCAAGCATCGGTCATTGTCCGATTTTTTATGCTCAGTACAATTGACTAGGAAGTAAAAATCATAGTATTTACTAAGAAACTTTACAGGATTTTAAGTTTTGCTGTGGTTTTATGGATATTTATACTGTTATTGATATGGTTAAGAGAACCTTAACAAAAAGGATTTTACTTAAATGAACAATACATTAAGCCAATCTTTAACTATGGGCGTTTTAATTATGTTAACTAGCGTTAGCATTATTGCGATCATGAACGTGTTTTGAAAATAAAACTGAGAATTTTAGCAAGAAACTTTACATAGCCCTGCTCAAAACTGAGTAGGGTTTTTAAATTTTGTGTCTAAAGCAATCAAGGATGTGTTGGCATAGCCCACTGTAGCTATTTATTTTATGCTTATCATGGCTTATAAAGACGAGACATATCACGTCTTTTTAACATAGGTAAAATTAGTATAAGCAAATGCGATTAATTTTATACAGTAAACCTGGATGCCATTTGTGTGAGGGTTTGCAGGAGAAGTTAGAACAAATTCAAAATCTCAGTTTTGAGTTGGAAATTCGGGATATTACGACTCGTGAAGATTGGTTCGGTGCGTATCAGTATGAAGTGCCGATACTTTATTTGTCGAACCGCAGAGACTCAAAGGGCGCGGAGGGAGGTTTGAGTGAGGAACCTTTGCCGCGTCCTTCTCCGCGTGCTAATGTGCAACAGTTGGAGCAAATGTTGCGTAAGTATTTATCCAATTAGAAAAAAAATAATGCAGAATAAGCGCAATAGAAATGTGTGACGAGGTTCACAAGATGAAATTGCGGGAATTACTTGCAGCGGTAGACAGTGTTGAGCATTTGACTAGCCATTCTGCTTTTGAGGATGTGGAAGTTAAGGGTTTGAAGACAAATTCTCATGCTTGCAGTGTGGGAGATTTATTTATTGGGATGCCAGGAACGCGCGTAGATGGTGGGGAATTTTGGCCAAGTGCGATCGCATCGGGTGCGGTGGCGGCGATTATCTCTCCCGAAGCTGTCCAAAAAAGTCCTCCTACGGCTGAGGCTTTGGTCATTAGTGCTACGGACATGATTAAAGCTTGTGGCCAAATAGCTAGTGCTTTTTACGGTTATCCAGGGCAAAAACTCAAGCTGGTAGGTGTAACTGGTACTAATGGCAAAACTACAACCACTCACCTAATTGAATTTCTGCTCACCAAAGCCAATTTATCTACGGCTTTGATGGGAACTCTCTACACTCGCTGGGCTGGTTTTGAGCAGACTGCTGTTCACACTACGCCGTTTGCGGTGGAATTACAACAGCAGTTAGCGGAAGCTGTAAATGCTGGTTGTGAGTTTGGGGTGATGGAAGTTAGTTCTCACGCTTTGGCGCAAGGTCGAGTTTTGGGTTGTCAGTTTGAGGTGGGGGTGTTTAGCAATCTCACTCAAGACCATCTAGACTACCACAGCGATATGGAAGATTATTTTGCTGCCAAAGCGTTGTTGTTTAGTCCTGACTATCTCAAGGGACGGGCGATAATTAATGCTGATGACACCTACGGTAAGCGATTAATTGCGTCGTTGGATTCAGAACGGGTTTGGAGTTACAGTGTCAACGATAACAGTGCTGATTTATGGATGAGTGATTTAAGTTACGAGCCAAATGGTGTTAGCGGTATGTTGCATACACCAAAGGGTAATGTGGCTTTTCGTTCTCCCTTGGTTGGGCAATACAATTTAGAAAATCTATTGGCAGCGGTAGGAGCAGTTTTACATTTAGGGTTAGATTTAGAGTTGCTCGTATCTGTGATCCCTGAGTTTCCGGGAGTTCCCGGACGGATGGAACGAGTGCAGATTATTCCTGAGCAAGATATTAGTGTGATTGTAGATTATGCCCACACGCCGGATAGTTTGGAAAATCTACTCAAAGCCGCACGTCCGTTTATACCTGGGAAGATGATTTGCGTGTTTGGCTGTGGTGGCGATCGCGATCGCACTAAACGCCCAAAAATGGGTAAAATCGCCGCTGACTTAGCTGATGTTGCGGTGGTGACATCGGATAATCCCCGCACTGAAGACCCAGAACGGATTTTACAAGATATTTTGGCGGGAATTCCCCAAACAGTAAAGCCTATTGTGAATGGCGATCGCGCTACTGCCATTCGTACCGCTATTTTACAAGCACAACCTGGCGATGGTGTATTGCTTGCTGGTAAAGGTCACGAAGACTATCAAATTCTCGGTACAGAAAAAATCCACTTTGACGACCGAGAACACGCACGCGATGCTTTACAAGAAAGACTGAAGATACGGGGTTAATTACGCAAAATTGGGTACTGAGGATCGGGTACTGGGTATTGGGAAGAATTCAGCCTCAGTCTCCAGTCCCTTTTCTAATAAGTAACATCACTGAACCAAAACACGTATAATACTTTATTTCGGTGCTTTTACCATGCCTAAACTGATTTATTCTGGCTAGAAATGTGAAAATCTTATACTTTCAAAGCGTATGTTTTTTAAAATAGGTGGCACGGTGGGAGCGATCGCTATTCTTTTAAGTGGTACTGCGGCAATCGCCCAAAATACGGAAAGATATGTCACCGTGGGGCACGATAAAGGAGGAAACAGCGTCGCTCTGGATACTAAGACTATTCATGGTACAACATACAAGCTTTACGGACTTTACGGAGACGGTATATTCGAGACTACATTCTCTGCATTATGCACAGAATCACGGCTTTTTCTAAATCGCATTGCCATTTATGGAACAGAAGGACAGCTACTTGAAGATGATAATGAGAAAGGAGAAATTCCTTTTGTAGCAAGTTCTTCACCAGGTAAAGCAATGCGAATTGTGTGTCAGAAGATTGGGGCGCGTGGCTGGTAGATTCTGATAATTACTAGCAATTATCAAACCAGAACTAGTGAGTCACATAATTAAATAATTCAGAATTTATGTTTTTTCGGTAGCTTTTTTGTCAAAAATGTACATATAGGGGTGAAAATCGAAGACAGTATTATTTTTTTCTCAATCCTTCTTCGTTTTTCCTTAATTGTACTTAACTCATGAATGTTTCTCTGACTAAGGATCTATCTGTTTATCAGCTGGTTTTGGGAGTGGAATCGCCTCCTAAACCATCGTCCCTCAGTCCTGCTACTCTGCTATCACTGGTGAGAGCGCAAATAGACTTACTCATTGAGCAGCAGATTGTAGCCACTTTATGGGTAAAACTACCACCAGAAAAAATTTGGCAATCAGAATTAACGCGTTATCAATCCTTTGTGGGTGCGTCTAGTCTTATCTATATTTATCAACTCGCGGAGAGTGAGATACCAGAAGCAGGAACAGACAAGGGAGAAGATTCTACCTTATCCCCCTCATTCCCTAATCATGTCCGCGTTCAACTACCAGCAAATAGCCAATTGCGGCGGGAAAACTTTCTGATGGTGTTGTCGCCGCAGTTTTGCAGTTTAGTTTTGGCGCATCGACCACTTAAAAAACGTGAAACCCCCATTTTGGTGAAGGCAAATACTAAAAAAAATCAGCCATTGCTGATTATAACTACTGTTGATGGAAAAATAATTCAGCAAGTTTTAGATGGCATTCAACAGGCGACTACGCCAGAATCATTTCCCATGTTACTTGCTGATTTTATTTGCCCAAGTGCGCCTGAACCCGCACTGATGAATCAACTTTTAGCAAAACAACTCCAGCGATTAGATGAAATTAACCGTCAAATCATAGCAGAACGCACTGCTAAGTTGCAGCAGCAGAATCAAAACCTCCACAGTAAAGAGGAACTCAAGGATGAATACCTGAACAATGTGTGTCAAGAACTACGCACACCCCTGACGCACATGAAAACAGCACTCTCTTTGTTGAATTCTCCTAATCTCAAACCGCCGCAGCGACAACGTTATTTACAAATGCTAAATACCCAGTGCGATCGCCAAAATTCTTTGATTACTGGTTTATTAGACTTGGTGCAACTAGAGCGTAATTTGGAAGAGACGACTTTAGAGTCGGTACGTCTCTCAGATATTGTACCTGGGGTAGTCAGTACCTACCAACCTGTGGCGCAAGAAAAAGGCATCATGCTAGCCTATACTGTACCTACTGAACTGCCTGCTGTTCGCTGTGTAAGTGGTGGGCTGAGGCAAATTGTGATCAATCTGCTACACAACAGTATTAAGTTTACGCCCAATGGTGGTCGAGTATGGGTGCGTGCCCGTGTGCATGGCAATTATGTTCAATTGGAATTCCGCGATACAGGTATCGGTATTGCTGAAAGTGAAATTCCCAAAATTTTTGACCGCTTTTATCGAGTACGTGTAGGTGCAACTGAAGATTATGGTGGCGCTGGGTTGGGGTTAACGATTGTACAGCAGTTGCTATTACGCTGTGGTGGCTCTATTTCTGTAAAAAGTAAGCTATATGAGGGTTCTAGCTTCATAATACAACTGGCGAGTGTTGGCGACACCCCAAAAGCGATCGTTACAGAACATGAGTGATATTTATTTGGCTCGTTTTTAAAGTGTTTCCTCAGATTTGGGACATTGAGCGTAAACATCAATAGAAAAATTCATCTGGCCAGCATCAAGATGCACAAAAATTAATTTGCTTTGAAAAAAGCTTTTAAGGATTCGTTTGAGTGAACTAAACTTAAGGCGTCTGATGGCTTTATTCACATCTAGCCACTGCCGTTTTCTTTGATTTGCTTCTGGATAATCTTCACTCACAGTTTCAACTGGTAACAAATACATCTTGACCTGATAAATCCTGCCTCGTTTACGGTACTTATAAGTACCCAGTTCATTTGCATCTACTTGTCCAATAACTCCAGCTTCTTCCCACGCCTCTTTAGCTGCTGAATCAGGTGGACTCATTCCATTCGGAATATCTCCTTTCGGAATTACCCAGTGTTGATAGTTCCGAGTTGAAATTAGTAAAATTTCGATTTTGCCATTTTTAACTCTGTAAGGAATTACCCCAGACTGTTCAAACACTTTGCTGACTTTTCGGCTCATATAAATTAGAAAGTGTACAACTTAGTTTTTTGTACAATTTTTATTTCAGAAAGGCAAGATCTGATACTAAATATTGTTTGGTTAATATCAGGTTATAAAACAGATAATTTTTATAGCAAGAGTTATTCTAAAGCATAGAATTTTATATAAAATTTCTTTAAGAAAATCTTAAAATACAGATAAACATAAGATTAAACAGTTAATTCTTCGGTGTGTATTTGTAGAAAATCTAAACGCTAGCTTCTAGTGCCCAGAATTTTCAAAGACAGTATTTGTCTTTTGACAATCATAAAATTGACTGAGTGTAAAAGGGGTCTTCCTTTGGGATGATTGACAAACACAGGCTTCTTTAAAAGAAAATATTTACTCTGATATGAGCTTGAAGATTTGCTATGGATGCAATTAACTCAATTTCTTAAACTTTTGATAGATGTACTGAGAAGAAATGGCATTAAAATCTACTTCCTGATTCTCATTTTCATTAGTATTTTTAAATAATACTGTAAACGCACCAGCACCTAACCTATCTTGAGGAAACATCCGGTAACAAGGCATTGTAGTTAAATGCGACTGATATTTTAATAAATTGCTTACTTGCACTGCCTGAAAGTGAGGAAATCTTTCTAAAAACCATTCACATACCTGCTCATTTTCCTCAGTTGAATATGTGCAAGTCATATAAGCAAGATAGCCTTGTGCTGAGACAATTTTAGCAGAGTTGGCTATAATCCGTTTCTGTCGATTTGCACTTTTATTAATAGCGGTTGGATGAAAACATCCAGGAGCTTTTTCACCTTTGGCAAGTAAAGATTGTCCAGTACAAGGAGCATCTACTATTACTAAATTACTAGAAAATGGGATTAATTCTGCAAATATACTTGAATCTCTATTAACCACAGCACTAGGGTTAATATGACAACGCTTCAAATTAGAAATTAGCATTCCTAGACGTTTACCAATTACTTCATTACTAATGATTAATTCCGGTTGTAAAGCCTTCCAGGCAAAGATACTTTTTCCTCCTGGTGCAGCACACATATCAAAAATTAAACGCACTGACTGAGGAATTGTTAACAAAGTAGCAGCAGCAAATACAGAAGAGAAATCTAAACAATAGAAATATCCTTTTTCATGTAGTGGATGCTGACCAGGTTTTTCTCCTAAATAGAGACGGTCGATAAAATCTGGTTGCCAATGCGTTGGTGTTTCCACCGAAAAAGAGGTAAGTTCTGGCTTTTCCTGACACCAAAGAATACTTGGTTGAAAAGGCTGGGGATTCATTAAAGCCTCGATAAATCTTTCTTGTTCGTCTGGATTTGTAAACAAACGTCGTGAAAGTTTAAGTAATAAATTAGAAGGTTTTTCCATGTAAATATATAAATAATTGTGTTGTCTTTGAATGCTAAATAAAACTGTTACACAAGAACAATGTAAGTAAGGTACTTGGCTCCATACTGAAAATACAATGACCGCTTTTCAGATCGCAATTGCCAAATTACCCCACTGCACCGGAGTAGGTCATGATCTTAGATAATTTTTCGCAAAAACTACGCAAAGAGGCACAATTGTGGAGGGATGAAGGACTAATTAGTTCTTCGCTGTATGAGCAAATAGCAGAACGTTATCAATTTAAAAACCTGGAAGCTGCTGCACGCGATCGCTTTGTTGCGATCGTGGTTGCTATAGGCAGTATCCTTTTATGCTTAGGCATAATTACCTTTGTTGGAGCAAACTGGCAATCTGGATCACGAGAAGTCAAGTTTATTTTATTAATGAGCTTGTTTTTCACAATTACTATCACTGGTTTTTACACTTGGAGACAACCGGAAGGAAAAAAACCAGAACAAAGTAAACGCATACTGGGAGAAGGATTGCTAATTTTAGCCGCTTTTATTTTAGGCGCAAATTTCGCCTTGATGGCCCAGATGTTCAATATTAGCGGTACAACTTCCCAACTTTTTCTGGCTTGGGGGTTGGGTGTTTTAGTCATGGCTTACAGTCTGTCCATAAATTCCTTGGGAATTCTGGCAATTATCTTAGTGCAAATCGGGTACTGGACGGGACTGGATGACTTGCTATACTCTTCAGGTGAATCGACTTGGGCGCGGCTAGTGGTGCAGCATATGCCTCTGCTGTCATGGCTGCTATTTGTACCTTTAGCATATTTTTGTCGATCGCGTTGGATTTTTGCTCTAGCAGCCTTCTGCTTTGCTAGTTCCTTGCAAGCCAACCTCAATCCGCTGCCGCTGCTGAATTATGCTGAAGTAGCACCTTGGGTGGCATCTTTTGCTTTTGCGCTCCCACCTGCATTATTCTGGAGTTATGACGACTTGCTATTCCCCAGCATAAATTACAGGTTGTTTCAAACTCTTGCCCGTAATTTAGCGTTGGTGGCTTTTGGGGCTGTCTTTTATGTTCTGTCTTTTCGTTGGAACTGGGAATCTACAAATTACGGTTATAATCAGCCAACGAATTTGATAAACTTGTTCGAGTCTCTGCCGATCATCGATTTGGGGATTCTCAGCGGCTTAGCGGTATTTCAATGGTTGTTTCTGATGCGTCAACGAAATAACCCTCCTCGCCGCGAAGTGATTTTCACGACTGCTGTCATTAGTACCTTTATTGCTTTCATTGTTGTAGTACCTTTTTGGCATCAAACTATCAGCCGAATTGATGAACTTGGCGTTTTTATTTTCAATGTACTTCTAGCAACATTAGCCTGGGGACTAATTCAAGAAGGATTGAAATTAAACAACAGAAACTCCTTTTGGGGCGGTATGCTGTTGCTAACGCTGCAAATTATCAGTCGAATGCTGGAGTACGATACTGACTTACTCTTCAAGTCACTCGTCTTTGTCCTATGCGGTTCTGCTTTAATTAGCGCTGGACTCTGGTTTGAACGCCGCAAACCTTCTGCAACTAAGAAGTAAAGAGTACTGAGTGCTGAAGCGCGGATAGCTATGGTTTAGCCCGTGCTAAGTTATTATTCTGCCCCTGCCCTCCTGCCCCTCTGCTTCCCTATTTAGAGTTTCTCTGCGTCAGTCCTAATCTTATTACTTTTGACCTCCACAATACCCTTTCTTTTTAGGACTACGCTCATGAAAAGTAGCGCTTCTGAATCTAAAACTAAATCGTTGTCTCCTGAAGCGGAATTCTCCGAAAAGTTGACTTTTCGAGATTATTTAATTGCATCTGAACAAAAATCGAATAAGCCTTTACCTATTTGGCGGCTAATAGCTCCCTTGCTCATCCAAACAGGGTTAATTATGGCAGTACCAGCCCAAGCGCTGTACACAGATATGACGGGCAAGACAGTAATTTTGCAAACTGCGCCTGTAAATCCTAACAATATACAGCAGAGTAATTCCCTGGCGCTGGACTATAACATATCCCGTACTGCAACTTTGAGAAGATTGCCTGGTTGGGAGACATTGGTTAGTAAAGGTCGTGGAAGTGGCAGACGATTGCCCGACGGAACCAACATATACGTGATTTTGCAAGAGCAATTTTCGTCTGGTAGTGGTGTTCCTAGAGCTTGGAGGCCAGTACGAGTGACTGGCGATCGCCCCACTTCCCTAAGAGCTAATCAGGCAGCCTTAAAAGGTGTATACCAGGATGGCTTCGTTAACTATGGTTTAGAAACATATTACATCCCAGAAAACCAACGGCAGCAGATTAACAACGATATCCGACGAGCTCAACGGAATCGAAGAGGACAGCAGCCACCCATAGTGGTGAAAGCTAAAGTCGATCCCCAAGGTAACGCAGTGCCTATCAGTATGTGGGTGCGCGATCGCAACTATCGCTTTTAATCTTCATGCCGTAGACGCCATACTACACTGCAAGCAGCCCCAGCCCCGGCTAACAATCCGGTACTCATTCCTTGTAGAGTCTTTTGAATTGGGTCTTGGGTCAGGCACTCACTCGTAACCTTATTGTCTTGCAAGCAAAGACTGCTTTGTGCCCAACTGGCAGTACCTCCTAAAATTACACCAGTCACACTACAAGAAACAACAAGCAGCAAAAAGCGTCGGGTTTTTCTATCCATAGATGGATGTGTCAAGTATAAGAGTAGTCAACTCTAAACTACTTTACACATCCTCGCTAATAATGTCAGCTGGTTTCTAGGAGACTAATGTCAATGCGTAAGGCGAAACAAACAGGGAAAAGCGAATCGTTGATGGTGTTGTAGGGCTACAAAGCAATCATCAACGTATTTGCTATTAATTTTAGCTGAAACAGCAAGAAGCCTCACGCCTCCCTTCGGGTAGGCGTTGAGATGGCAGTCGCTCATGGGGGAAACCTCCTTGGCGCAGCCTCTCGTAGAGAAGACCGCGCTGCCTCATGAATTGCGCGTGAGTTGACGACAGTCTTGCGACCAAAGCTGAAAGCGTTCGCGCTAGCGTCTCGTAGAGAGGGAGGAAGACATGGAGGAAACGTAGCTTGCTTCCCGAAGGGGTACAAATCTTGGGTTATACTGTTTTAGAGTAAATTCGTTTCACTCTAAAATGTTTAGGGTTGTCAAAGTCAGATTATATCCAGATGTTCAACAGCAACAGATACTAGCGCAAGCTTTTGGCAGCTGTCGTTGGATTTGGAATTATTGTCTGAATTTGATGAATCAAACATACAAAAAGACAGGTAAAGGACTTTCTGGGTATGAAGTTAAAAAGCTAATTCCACAGCTCAAAAAAGAGCATGAGTGGTTAACTTTGACCTGCTCGCAATGCTTACAGCAAGTTTGTTTAAACTTGGGAGTTGCTTTTAACAACTTCTTTGAAAAAAGAGCTAAATATCCCAGATTCAAATCCAAGCATGGTAAGCAGTCAATACAATATCCTCAAAATGTCAAAGTCGCTGATAATTGCGTAAGCCTGCCAAAAATAGGAGATGTAACAGCAATTATCCATAGACCAATTGAGGGCAAAATTAAGACTGTAACTGTATCCAAAAACTGTTCTCATCAATACTTTGCAGCAATTCTATTTGATGATGGTAAAGATAAACCTAGTTCAAATACAGAAGGTAAAGCAATAGGTATTGATTTGGGGTTAACTCATTTTGCTGTTACTAGTGATGGTTCTAAATTTGACAATCCTAGGATACTCAACAAACACGAAAAGAATTTAAAACTTAAGCAGCAACAACTATCTAGAAAAAAGAAAAGTTCTAATAACCGCATTAAATCTAGAAATAAAGTTGCTAGGGTTCACAGAAAAATCACTAACTGCCGTGAAGATTTTTTACATAAGCTGTCTCGTAGGATAGTTAACGAAAACCAAGTTATTGTTGTAGAAAATCTCAATGTTAAAGGCATGATGCAAAACCACTGTCTTGCCAAATCTATTCATCAGGTTGGATGGGGGATGTTTTGCACAATGCTTAAATACAAAGCAGAGGTGGAAGGAAAGATTTATCAAGAAGTAGATAGATTTTTTCCTAGTTCAAAAACCTGTCATGTGTGCCTTAACCAAGTTGGTAGTTTGCCGCTAGATGTAAGATTCTGGACTTGTGATAATTGCCAAACTAAGCATGACAGGGATATCAACGCAAGTATTAACCTTCGAGACGAAGGACTACGGATTTTGACCTCTGGAACGGGGGATAAAGCGATGAAGTGTGGTCTTGGGGGTTTCCCCCATGAACAACTTCATCAAGAAGCTTGTCGCCCAGATGTAAGTCGCAGCAGTAGAGGACGCAAGAAATCTACTACTGTGCTTTCCGTTGGACAGGAAGCCCACACTGACCTGACGGTACAGTGTGGGTAGTTCACAGCATAAACTAACACCATAGCTATCGCTTACCGTTTTAAAATATTTCAGGCAATACCCTGAAATGCTTACTAATAGGTTGTTTTGTTATATCACTATTATTTAGCTAAAACGTCTACGTGACATTCATTGCTAGCATTGCTATCATGATCCGGTTCATCTATGGCATTGTTATAGCATTTATCAACAGTAGCAGGCATTGTAACAGTAATAGGATGTCAAACATGGGTTGCTTGTAGCTTCTAAGTTGTTGTGGAAGATCATAACTCTACAACATCAGCCCTCTGTCTTTATCCATACGTGTCAACTTAACGTGAAATCCATATCCCGCCTTGAACTGAAGTTCCTTGCTAATAGCAAAAGTCATCTTTATATGACTAAAATATTCCCAAAATCCTCAGTCTACTTGAGTAGACTTTCGCTCATCCGCCAGAGAATGAATTCTCTGGCGGGTGAGGAGGCTAACAGTAAAGCTATTTTTAGCTGAAGTTGACACCAATGGTCTTTATCCTCTTTTTTTAGCGAAGGTATTGATTTAGATAGCCGTTATTCTGATTTCCTTGCTCAAGGAACAACTCTTGTAGAGTTTTTACACAGCTGACAAAACTGAATTACCTGGTAACAAAATCAATTTTCATAGATGATCGGGATCAATATTTAATTCTCGCAACCTAGCGGCTAAACGTTCAGCACGCTGCTTTTCCTGTTCAGCACGCTGCTTTTCCTGTTCAGCACGCTGCTTTTCCTGTTCAGCAAATTCTTCTGGTGTCGGTAATAACTGTCCTTGCGCTGTAAAATAGCGTAATTGATTGTTATGCACACCTAAGTATAAATCTAACTGCTGACTCCATAACCAACCTTGGGAATTCGGTTCTATCGGTTGGTAATTCCCGTCTACTAGATGAAACCCAGCAAATTCTAAATTATATGGGTCAAACCAAAAATACTCTGGTGTGCGAAATGTATCTTGGTAGATTTGTTTTTTTAAGCCTTTGTCAGTAGCTTTTGTAGAAGACGAAAGTAACTCGACAATTATATTGGGATACTTACCATCTTCTTGCCAGATTACCCAGCTTTTGCGCGGGTGGCGATCGCATCCGCGTACTACAAAAAAGTCAGGCCCACGAAATTCTTCTGATTTCAGTTGACGTTGGCTGTAGTAAATTGTCAAATTTCCCGCCGCATAATAGTCATTGCGGTTTTGCCACCACAATTCTAAGCATTGTAATAACAGAATAATCTGCCGTAAATGTAAATCGCTTTCCAATGGTGGTTCGTCACTGTATATATCTCCTGGTGGAAATATTATATCTTTTGCAGGTTCTAATTCTTGAGCAACTGACATAATTTGATTGGGGTTAGAGGTGAGATGGGCAGTTGAATAGCTGCGGGTAGATACACAGATGTTATTACTATCATAATCTGGCTGATTTTAGTTACTGTGTACGCATCGCCCTCTATTAAAAACTGTGCCTCTAATTTTGCCTTTTGGGATAAGTTTTTCCATGCATACGTTAACTGAACTTTATTGAATTATGAGTAATAAAAAAACATTTTCATTACATATTTTTATATTGAATCCTGACTAGGAAATAGCCTCTTTATTTCCTAGTCTTTAGTGATCGTTGCAACTACTCAATTTTAATGTTGAAAGGCAAACGGGCATAAACTCCCTGTGGATCGTTCATCTTTTGCAAAATCCCAATTTCTTGTTGCAGTTTCTCAAATTCAGCGGTGAGGGGATTGGATTGTTTGAGTTTCGCCCCTTCAAGTCCTAAAGCAGCTTGCACCTCTTCAGTTGCTCGCCCAAAAAAGCGTTCTTCAAAGCTGCTAACTCGCGGGTACTCTTGTAATTCCCAATCATTACCTAGATTCGCCTGCTTAGCAGCGTATTTGATCGCAGCATTCAAACCGCCAATTTCATCTACCAAACCAATTTCTTTAGCCGCCATACCCGACCAAACTCGTCCTTGAGCAATTTCTGCTACTTTTTGTTCTGGCAGTTTCCGACCTTGAGAAACTTTATTCAAAAACATATTGTAAATCCGGTTAACACTGCGCTGGTAAAGCGCTAACTCTTGGGGCGATTTTGGGCGAGAAGCTGTTTGACTATCAGCATAGCGTCCAGTTTTTACCGAATCCCAGGTTATACCATTATCGTTCGCCAGCTTTTGACCATTTAACAGTACTCCAAACACACCAATTGAACCTGTAATTGTATTTGGTTCGGCAAAAATCCGGTTAGAGTCGCTGGCGATCCAGTAACCACCAGAGGCGGCGACATCACCCATTGAGACTACAACTGGTTTTACTTCACGCGTTAGCCGGACTTCTCGTTGCATGATTTCAGCGGCGGTAGCACTACCACCAGGGCTGTTAATCCGCAGAATTACTGCTTTGACATCATTATCTTGTCGCAGTTTGTTAAAGATTTTTGCAAAGCGATCGCCTCCGACTTCTCCAGTTTCACCTCTACCATCGACAATCTCACCCTCAACATAAACAACGGCGATTTTGTTTTTCGAGTTGCGGTCTACACCTAACGATTTGCCGGGAACTTGCGCGTAGTCATCTAAGTTAATTTGTCGGAATGTTTTGTCTTCCTTTTTACTAGCTGTCAGTTGCTTGAGATCAGCTACCACTTGATCAACGTATGCTACTTGATCTATCAAACCGCTGGTTTTGGCTTCCGTTGCTTCCAGTACCGCTTGATTATCGGTGATCGCTTGCAACTGTTGGGGGTTAATTTTACGACTTGTTCCCACAGCCGTGCGCCACTCTCCCCAAACATCGTCTAACAATTTTTGTGTTTGTTCGCGGTTTTCTGGACTTAGTTTTGTGAGAATTAACGGTTCTACTGCTCCCTTAAATTTTCCTACCCGCACAACCTGAACGCCAACACCATACTTTTGCAATGCTCCCGTCAAGAAAATCGGTTGACTACTCAAACCGTTGACTTCCATTAGTCCTACAGGGTTAAGTACAATGGTATTTGCCACCGAACTCAGATAATATTCTTGCTCACTCCAGTTGCCACCATAAGCCACAATCTTTTTTCCCGCAGTTCGGAATTTTTCCAAGGCTTGACGGACTTCTTTAAGAGATGCATAGCCGACGCTACTAGCGTCTCTTGTGCGTGTCGCATCTAAATAAATACCAACAATTCGCGGATCACGCCGGGCCTTTTCCAGAGTTTCCAGAACTTTGCGGAGTGTCATTCTTTTATCTTCCACACCTGATAGTGTGTTTTGCAGCACTTCGCTGGAACTGGGTGCGCCATCAGTAATTTTCATCGATAAGTCAAAAACCAGCACTGACTTATCTTTCACTTCTGGGCCAAGATTTTTGGAGGAGGTGGCAGCTAAAAGTAACAATAGCAGTCCAGTAGTTCCCAGACCAGAGAAAATAATCAGTCCTAGTAAGCTGCCAACTAAACTAGCAAAAGTTTGTTTAAGAAAATTACGCATTAGTCGTTAGTCATTAGTCATTGGTCATTGGTCATTGGTCATTAGATACTAGTCATTTTGAACAAAAGACAAATGACAAAGAACAAAGGACTAACGACCTACTTATCTTATTCTATGCGCTGTAAACTCCCAGAGTGCTTTAACTGATACAAGCTGTTGTTGCCAGTGCAGAATAAAACTGTGGTGATTTCAGCAATTAGTACCTCAGCCAGATCGGAAACAGCTGCTTCTGATACTGCTGCTGCTTTGAGGAAAGGCATTGCTAAACCAGCTATATCTGCTCCAAGGGCGATCGCTACTGCTGCATCTAGTCCATGACGCAATCCCCCTGAAGCAATCAAGGGTATATTAGGGGCGATCGCTCGAATACTCGTAATGCACTCTGCTGTCGGCAAACCCCAATCAGCAAATGTTCTTCCCAAGCGGCGTTGCAGGGCATTTTCAGCCCGTTCACTTTCCACCTTTGCCCAAGAAGTACCACCTGCACCAGCCACATCAATCGCTGTCACCCCAGCGGCTATGAGTTTCTCTGCCATTACCGCTGAGATGCCATTTCCCACTTCTTTCGCAATCACTGGTACTTGGATTTTGCTGCATAAGTTAGAAATTTTGTCCAGTAATCCCCGAAAATTAGTATCGCCTCTGGGTTGAATATACTCTTGCAATGGGTTGAGGTGTAAAATCAATGCATCAGCCTCTACGATATCGACTACCCGCAAACATTCATCTAAACCATACTTGTAGTTAAGTTGCACAGCGCCCAAATTCGCCAACAGCAGCACATCAGGAGCATACTTGCGGATAGCAAAAGTATCAGCCACTTGAGGTTTTTCTACTGCTACTCGTTGGGAACCAACACCCATTGCAATTTTGTAGTGTTGTGCAACTTGGGCCAAACGTTGGTTAATTATTCCCGCTTGTTCTGTTCCTCCAGTCATGGAAGAAATTAACAGGGGTGCGCCGAGATGTTTTCCTAAGAAAGTCGTACTGATATCAATATCGTTGTGATTTAATTCGGGCAAGCAACAATGAGTAAAACGATAGCGTTCTAGTCCATTGGTGATTTCATGGCACTGAACATCTTCTTCTAAGCAAATCCGAATATGATCTGCTTTGCGAGTTTGAGTTTGTGCTGAAATGTTGGTAGGTGCGTTCACGGTTAAGTATTACTCAACGTAGTTATAACCACTATTGTTACAGTCTCAAGCACGATGTAGTAGGAGATGATAGCGGTTATATTTTAGACGCAATACACATAAGCTTTAGCTATTATCAAACAAGTAGGCGATCGCTGATATCTCAGAGGATGTCTTATAAGTCAAAATTGTCATGCTGTAGCAAGATCCCGCAGGGTATGAAGCGATAGCGTAATGTACCCCTACGCAAAAGCCAAGCTACAAAGGAGCGTCTTGTAGAGAAGCATCTCAGAAATTAACGGACAATAGAGATTCTGACTTCCGCTTTGCTCCAGTCATAATGGCAAAATATACCATTACCTAGCTTTTCAGACATCATCTTATACCAATTCACGAAAATCTTGATACATATAGATTTCTCGTAGGGGCACGGCATTGCCGTGCCCCTACCAACGTATTTGTATCATTTTCAAAGTTAAATGGTATCACTTGCAAATGCTTAAGAGTTTCTTTTAAATACTCCAACATTTGTTGCAAAGCTTTAAGCATTTGTTGCAATAGCTTATACCTTACTTGCAAATGCTTAAACCTTTCTTATGAATGCTTCAGTATTTATTGCAACAGCTTATAGCTTACTCGCAGATGCTTAAACCTTTCTTATGAATGCTTTAGTATTTGTTGCAACAGCTTATACCTTACTTGCAAATGCTTAAGCATTTATTATGAATGTTCCAGTATTTGTTGCAAATGTTCAAATATTTCTAGCTTGCAATTGAATTGTGGCAAATCCTGTTTTGTTATTTGTTGTGATAGCTTGAGCAATACAACATTGCTTTACAGCAATTTTCAAATCCATAGAACACAGTTTATTGTGGGGGCACGACAAGATAATACTTAAATCGCTCTCGGAGTTGTTCAACTGTGAGATTTTGAGTCCAGTATTCGACTAGGGCGTGGCCAAATGCCCAGGCGTTGCGGTCAGGTGAGGAGGGATTTTCTAGCAGCAACGGCCACAGGGATAACAACTCAAAGTTAAGCGGGTTAAGGTTGCTATTATCTAAGAGCGAGAAAAGCTCATACGCCATCTGGAGTTTGCCAATTACAATTGGCAACTGTTCCACGGGAATTTGCTCAGCCAGTAGATAAGCTAGAGCTGGAGAACCTGTTGAGAGCGTAGAAACGAATTGGAGAACGGGACTTTTAAGCAGTGCTGTTAATCCCTGTGTTGTCGCCATTTGAAAAGTATAGTGGTCAATGATTTTGGCAGCAGCGACGGTGCGGGCTTCGAGGTTACGTAAAAAGCGGGCAAGACGGAGTTGCTTAGTTGGTGCGATCGCTTCCACTAGTCCCAACGATAGCGCTTCTACTCCCCAAGCGACTCGACCTGTTTGGGTATCAGCTGTGACGACGGGCAAAACTAGATGACAAAATTTACCTAACAGCTTGGCGCGATACTCAGTAGCTTCCCGAATGGCAATTTCTTTTGGGCGATCGCCCCATTCCCAATCATAAGGCGGTTGCCACTCCCGAATGGGACGCAAACGATCTACTTGGGTAACGATCGCAATTGCAGGTAAATCTGCAACTTCTGTTTCCATGTCTTGGAGGAAGTCCACATCCATCTGCAAGGCGGGATCAAGGGCAGGAGTGACGAGCAGCAACAAATCTGCGTTTGTGGCATAATCAAGCACTAGCTTTCGCAAGTCGGCACGGTTGGCCTGTTCATAACCAGGTGTATCCCAAAGCGTTAACGTTTCTCCACTTTGCGTCTGCCAGTGGTAATTCTGAATTCGATCAGTACTGGGCAAAACATCAACGGCTGCAAGATCAGCCTGAAACAGCGTATTAATTAGGCTGCTTTTTCCTGAGCCTGTGCGCCCCACCAACAAAATATTGACGGGTTTTTGCTCAACCGCCTCAGCTGGTTCTGCTTGAGTGAGGATGTCTCGGAGTGCTTGGGTTTTTGCCTTGGGTATTGGTGTAGCAACGGATGCTGAAGTTGGCAGTTTACTACGTCCGTAGAGAGCGATCGCCTGTTGGCATAAGTTCCGCAAGGCAGCTTCCCGGAGCAATTGACTTAAATTCACTAATAATTCTTGAGTCGCTCGGTTGCTGTAACCTTGACTGGCTTGCTTTGCTACCGCCGCCACAGGATTTAAGAGCCACTGTGCCCAGTTCCAAACTCGCCAGAATTTCCGAGCGGATGGCTCTAACTTCCGGTAGACTTCATAAGCTTGGTATGCTTGTCCAACTGTTACCTGATTCAATACAGGGGATAACTTCTGCATCCATTGATCGAGATCATCCACCGTTCCCCGAATCAGTCCGTAAGCTTGGGGAACATAAATGTTTAACAGGGGATATTGAACTTCTGGATTGTAGATCTGGGCGATCGCCACAACCAAATCCTGACATCGTGTCCAGAAGGTTTGCCAGTCTTCCCAAATTGGGCGATCGCTTTGTGCAGCTTTTACAATCTCTTGCAGGGCGGCTTCTGCTTGCTTTGTCACGTCGCTTCCTGCTGTGGGTATAACTGTATCTTCCGCTGTTGATTCCAGTTCTTCACGGACTTCCGCTAATACAGCTTCTACTTGGTTGACCGCAGGTTGAGTCCATTTCACCAACAGCCAACGCCAGCCCACAAATACAAGGGTGAACACACCCCAGATCCAATTAATACCCCATGCATGGATTTGTGATCCTGCCGATATCAATAAGAAAGTGATGATAAAAGCGATCGGGATTCCTAAAACTACCCACTGCCACGGTTTTAATCGCACCATTGCCCCATACCTGCCTCGATGAGACCTCTTATACCATTATTGTCAATCTAAACTCCTCTAATAAATGATAGAGTTTTGAACTCTTTAGTGGGTGTAATATAACGAGTAAGCGTGTTGAGCCTCTGTGGGCAGTTCAATATTAGTTAAACATACATCAAGTTAGGGAATTATAAAGTTGTAGTTTTAGCGCTAACAACAATGAAGCCAGTTTCCGATATTGGAAAAGGTATTTTTAATCTTTGTAAAACTTATTGGCTTTGGGTTAATCGAATAGTTGACAACCACAAAGTTTCAGAGAATAAGCTCAATGAAATGGTTAGTAAGGGATCCTTCAAAACTGCGGAGGAGGCAGAGCGTGCTGCTAAACGTAAAATCAAAGTGATTTTAGGTACTGCTCCAGTCTTTTTACTGACGGTTATGATATTCAGCTCACTTTCTAAATCAGAAAATAAGTCAGTAATTGTTCAAAATATAGAAGATTCAACTTCTGCTCAAATCAACGGGGCAAAATCACGCCATCAATCTGAACAAATAACACCTTTGCCTGAATTAAATCAGACTAGTATCGAAGCATCAGTTAAGAAAACGGGCTTAGACTTCTCTGAGGAAACTTTAGGAAGAGTAAAAGAAAGCAATCAGGCAATAGTTGTGACTTACACCCGTAACTTTAAATGTGGTGAGGGAGCAAGTGCAGACATAGCAAGCCAAGAATGGCAAGCTACGTTTAATTTATCTTCTAAGACTTGGACTGATAAAGTAAGGGAGTTAAGCAGTTGCTTGAGAACTCCACATCAGCAATGGATGAATTTTTCCACACACCCAAGCCCATTCACTATTGAGTCTGGTAATCCTACAGTAATTAGGGCTGATGCTCAAGATTATGATGGTTCGCTAATTCTCAAGGATGTGCTAGTAGTGAGTTATGCTAAACCAACGCCTAAACCTACGACTTCACAAGCAGTCAATAAACCCTCATCTTTAACTCGGATTGTTCAAGCAAGCGATGGCTACGCGAATCTACGGGTTTCCCCAAGTACCGAAGTAGCCGTTTTGGTCAAAGTTCCAAATGATACTTATGTAAACATCCTTAGTGAGCAGGTAAATAATTCTGGACAACTTTGGTACAAAGTTCAGGTGAATGATCAAGTTGGTTGGCTGTACTCAGGCCTGCTTAAGTGATTGGGCGATCGCAAGCCAAAATAAACAGAGCGATTACTTTTTAATTGGGTTGGAACAGAGGAGGAGCGATCGCCTGCCAGAGAAAACTAAAATGCTAATTTGGGGAAAATACTGACACTTGCAACACGAGCGACAATAGCAAAGGTATTGAATAAATTGCCTGATAATTATTAAGGCAATGTTTATAGAGTGCAAAGATGCAGACTCTCAAAAAACTCTCCCTCCCAAGTATGGGCTGTGGGACTTGGGCTTGGGGCAACCAATTGCTCTGGGGATACAACGAAAGCATGGATGACCAGTTGCAAGCTGTTTTTAACCTTTGTGTGAGCAACGGCGTCACTTTATTTGATACAGGTGATTCTTATGGAACTGGGAGATTAAATGGTCGCAGTGAGCTACTTCTGGGACGATTTGATCGGGAATATGTAGGTACGGGCAAAGAAAATATTTGCATTGCTACTAAGCTTGCTGCCTACCCGTGGAGATGGACACGCCAATCAATGGTGCAGGCCTGCAAGGCTTCTGCCCAGCGCTTGGGAAGAAATGTAGATTTGGTGCAGATGCACTGGTCAACAGCGAACTATGCCCCCTGGCAAGAGACAAGGCTGTTAGATGGTCTTGCGGATCTTTATCAGCAAGGGTTAGTTAAAGGAGTAGGACTATCTAATTACGGCCCTAAACGCCTCAAACATGTGCATAAAAAGTTTGCTGAGCTAGGAGTCCCAATTGCTACCTTGCAAGTTCAGTACTCGTTGTTATCCACGTATCCTGTCACACAGCTACAGCTCAAAGACGTTTGTGATCAGCTAGGAATACAACTGATTGCCTACAGTCCTCTAGGATTGGGGTTGTTGACAGGAAAATTCTCGGAACAAGGCCCTTTTCCTAAAGGTATCCGAGGTCTACTGTTTAGGCAGTTATTGCCAGGAATGCGATCGCTTTTAGCATGTTTACGAGAAGTTGCACAATCTAGAAATAAGTCCATGTCACAGGTAGCAATTAACTGGTGCATCTGTAAAGGAACTATTCCTATCCCTGGAGCGAAGACCGTAGAACAGGCAAGGGATAACATTGGAGCATTGGGTTGGTACTTGAACTCCAGTGAGATTGCAGAGTTAGATCAAGCGGCCGCAAGTGCAGATAAAAAAATGGTACAAAATATTTTTCAAACTAAATAAGAACAATGGCACGGATGTTACGGAGGCTTGACAATACCGAAAGCCTTCACCGTGTTTATAAGACAGTTATTCTCAAAGGTTTGCTGGGTAAAAGATAGCGCTATGCGATCGCCTACGGCGGGCGGGTACGCCATCGCAGCCGATCAAATATAAAAATAGCTACACCTATATCAAATGAACTACTATGCATGTTATTCTCCCAAAGAATAATAAAGAGGAGTGATATGCGAATCAAAAAATTGTCTGTACTTTTCTCAATCTTTGTCATTACTCTTGGCTTTTGTTTTAGCTTCAGAGTGGATGCACAGAATCAGATGACAAATAATTGGATCGCAACTATCATCGACGATATGAAACCGTTTCATGAGGGAATGCCGCATGGTGTTCCCAAGAGTTATGGTTGGGCATCTGCTCCTCGTATAGGTATGGGGAACAATCCACAAAGTTCTAAAGCCATGATCGCATGGGGGCAACTATACGAAGCTGCTGAAGGTAATCCTGCTGCTAATAGTAGGGTTCAGATAAAAGATATCAAGGCTTACATGCTCAGCAAGACAGATAATAAATGGCATCTTCTCCAAAGTTCTACAGCAGTTGAAGGGGCAGCATATCTAGAAAATTTTGCCAATGATACTAGCAAATCCGCAGATATTCGTTCAGAGCAAGATGGTAGTATTTCAGCCAAAGCAGGCAATGGATACAACTTTCACTTCTGGTGTACAACTGGTCGGGTTGAAATTAATCCTTACGACGTAGCAGGAATGTTTACCACTGTTCAAGCCAGACTGGGACTTGACAATACCGGAGGACAGGATGATCGCTCTCAAGCTCGCTATTTACTGAGTATGGGTGGTGATTACTGGCCTGACTTAAATTCTGAGTGGAGCGAACGGGATACAATCGGTGATATAGCTATTGGCAAGTTTAAGTACGTTACACAAGACTGGAAAGCTTTCAATATGTCTACTCTTTCACCAGAGCAAATCCGTCAAAACCCTCCACCACTCTAGTAAATTCGTAATTCGTAATACCGGCAAAGCGGGAAGCAAGCTACGTAATATTTCGGCTGCGCTCAATACAAGTTCGTAATTATTTGTTAGTCATGGCATGGAGTTTTGATACAAGGTCGGTTATTGGCTCAACAATTTGCTAAACTCCAACTTCATAGACAAATAAAAACTACTTGAGCATTGGGAATTTAGAGGGGGTCGTGGAGTGACTGATGATGAACGCGCAGATAATGTAGAACAGATTCATTCCAGAGATTTTTCATGGCAATTATGGCCCGTTTTGCCACTCTACCCGTATGGCAAACGACGGACAATCCGCAAAGAAGTAGTTAAAGACACAATCTGGACTTTTGACCAACTTCAAGGCATCTTTTACGTTGTCGTGCCGATTCGGATGACCGTCGTCAAGTTAGATGATGGGGGTCTTCTTGTCTATGCACCTGTTGCACCTACTCCACAGTGTATCCGGCTCGTCAATGAGTTGGTAGTAGAACATGGCAACGTTAGGTATATAATTTTACCAACTATCTCTGGTTTAGAACACAAAGTCTTCGTCGGCCCCTTTGCTAGATGTTTTCCCAATGCACAGGTATTTGTTGCTCCCAATCAGTGGAGTTTCCCGTTAAATCTGCCACTTAGCTGGCTTGGCTTACCTCCTAAACGGACTCAAGTACTCCCACAAGATAGTACTAAAACTCCCTTTGCAGAACAGTTTGACTATGCAATCCTGGGCCCCATCAACTTGGGGCCAGGTAAGTTTGCAGAAGTTGCATTCTTTCATAAGCGATCGCACACATTACTGGTAACAGACTCAGTAATTTCTATACCAGAAGATCCGCCTGCGATCGTGCAGTTAGATCCGTATCCCTTACTGTTCCATGCCAAAGATCAAGCCTCTGATATCGTTGCAGACATTCCGGTAAATCGCCGTAAGGGATGGCAACGTATTTCACTATTTGCTTTGTATTTCCAACCAAGCGCCCTAGAGATTAGTGAATGGGGTCAAGTATTTCGGGATGCCTTGAAAGCACCAGAACGCTCAAATAGAGCCTATTTTGGGTTGTTTCCCTTTAAATGGCAAGAAAACTGGCAGCGATCGTTCTATGCACTGCGAGGGGGTGGACGTTTATTTGTAGCACCAATTTTACAGACGCTCATTCTCAACCGAGCACCAAGAGAAACCATCGACTGGGCTAATCAAGTGGCAAGTTGGGACTTTCAGTGGATTGTTCCTTGCCACTTTGACTCACCAATTAAAGCAACGCCGCATCAGTTTCGCCAAGCTTTCTCCTTCCTAGAAAAGCAACCTGTCAATGCAGGTTTCGGTAATAGCAGTTACCCTTTGCCAGAGGAGGATTTTAAAGTACTTAGAGTAATCGATACAGGTTTAAATAAGTTAAATATTGTGCCGCCAGTGAAAGATAAAGTGTAAAAAAAGCAGCAAATATTGACTAAATAATTACTATTCGCTCTGAGTCTTAGCCCCAGAGCGAATAACGAACTTGTATTGAGTTTCGACTACGCGGCAGTTGAGCGAAGTCGAAACTCAACTGCTGCGGCTTGCCTTGACTTGTGCTGAGTTTCTGCGTAGCCGTAAAGCCTGCGGCATAGCTACGCTTAGGGCGCAGCCTCAAAGTAGAGAAGTAAAGGAGTCGAAGTAGCAAAGCCGAAATATTACGAATTATTTTGACATTCTCAGACTATTGATAGAACCTATATACCTATAAAGATAGAAAAAATACTTAGGTAATCAAGGTATTATTCACCCTAATCCTAATAATTGCTGTGTTTCTTAAATTCAATTTGGTGGAGTCGTAAAACTTTTTGCGGCGAACTTACCCCGGTTTGACTACGGGGTTTTTTATTTTCAGGGCGATGCCTGCGGCGGGCTACGCCTACGCTAATTAACTAAGTTTGCAATGCCTTGAAGCACTTATTCAAAACTGTATTGATGGTTTGTTTAATTTGATGATTGCGGTTCCACTTCTGGAATGCGATTTCATACTCTTCACCCTTAGTTTGAAAAGTATTCCAGGCATCAAGTCCTACTGGCAAGCCGCTGAACAGCAAAATATACAACGACCAAACAAGACCTCCACTAGTGAGCAAATCGAGCAGCATCAAAAAACCATTGACAATTGTATAATTGCCGAGACGCTTCTTAAATTTTCTGATGCGGAAAGCGTCAAAAGCTTTTCGCTTTTGCACTTGCCCCTGTTGGACTACCCAGTCGCGTTCTGCCAGTTTTAAAGACTCTGGGGAGATTTCTAACTCGGTTGCGATTTCCAAAAGATGCTCATAAGAAAATTCTGTATCTTTATCATCTGCTTGACGGGCGATCGCCAATTGCAGAATTTGCTGCACATCTTCTTGGCTATAAGAACGGATGCTGTTAGGTTCAAACGCCGTCATAATTCTTTCTCTTAATCTTACTTTTGGTTGAGATTTTCTGCCCGACAGATGTTATGAAAGCACGCCGCCATCAGCAGTACTATCTCCATTATCCCTACACTAGCAAATCTAGATAGTGCTGTAGGGACAAATTTCACCATGTATTTTGAGTGCTGAGCGAGGAAGGAGTTCTGAGTTATTATAGCGGTTCCCATTTAGATACGGTACAACATTACATCACCAGATGTAGGGGCATGGCACTGCCCATTGGTGTCAACTTCAGCAAAAATAGCTTCACTGCTGGCCTCCTCACCCGCCAGAGAATGAATTCTCTGGCGGATGAGCGAAAGTCTACTCAAGTAGACTCAATATTTTAGGCGATTTTATAGTAATCTTTAGATTACTTTTGCTATGAGCAAGGAACTTTAGTTCAAGGTGGGATATGGATTTCACGTTAATTTTACACGTATAGTTATTATGCTCCCCAGTTCCCCTGCCCTTTCCTTTCACTATCTGCATTGAGGTTGTCGAAAGGCATAAATATCTTGGATAACTTGTACCCAACCATCGGCGACAGATTCAAGGATGCGATCGCCTTTTTCTTTAGTCGCAGTTGTGGCGTCGCCAATCACTCCACTTTTACTGATATCTCGCGTCACCCAAGCCACAGGTAATTTACCCTCCCAACTCAGCAAAGTACTCTGTGACTGTTCTGGTGGATACTCTGCAACAGCTTTCTCCAGCTTTACTTGTTCTGGCAAAATCGACAGCATAATACTGGTTTCTGCATCTCCGGCGTGCATTCCTAGCGCTGCTTCTTTCGGAGTCAATAATTCTTTGGTGATATTAGGCACACGCCAAGTAAATAGCGGAAATACCAAAAAGTCATTATACATAGCGTGCAAATCCCGCGCTGCCATTTGCATGACTTGGGGCTGTCCGCCGTGGGAGTTCATTAACACTAGTTTTCTAAATCCAGCACGATAGATACTTTCTCCCACCTCCATGATAATTGCTGTGAGAGTTGCTGTACTTAGGGTAATCGTGCCGGGAAAGTGTAAATGTTCGTTAGACTTGCCATAATAAAGCGTTGGTAAGGCATAGGCGGGAATCTTAGAGTCCAGTTTTTCCATTGCTTTTCCCAATACTCCCACACCAATAGCAGCATCTACAATCAACGGCAGATGGGGGCCATGTTGTTCAATTGCTCCTACTGGTTGAATGATTACCACATTTTCTTTATCTGGCATGGACTGGATATCAGTCCAAGTTAGGTAGGAAAAAAAGCGTTTTGGAGGTATGAAACTATGCATAAGACTTGGATTACGCCATTTTTATCTTAACGGGATTGATGCAAGAAACAAG
This sequence comes from Komarekiella atlantica HA4396-MV6, assembly GCA_019359395.1. GTDB lineage: Bacteria > Cyanobacteriota > Cyanobacteriia > Cyanobacteriales > Nostocaceae > Komarekiella > Komarekiella atlantica. Next base: position 170,612 of record JAHHHK010000007.1, on the reverse strand, counting down.
ATTGTGGGCAAACTAATTTCAGCCAGGAAATTCGCTTTTTGCTTACATCTTGTACTTAGCCCTGGCGATTCTAATCGCTTAGTGCAAGATTATGAGTCACCAAAAAGGGATTTTAAGGATATATTGCAGCTTCGGTAAACCGTCCTATCTACGACAAAACTTATAATGAGAAAATTAATAATTTGCAAGTACTGAAGTTATAAAAAGTAGGGATAGATAAATTAATTTCTTTATCTACTTTATCAACTACTAATTTTATCTTCCTTAAATGTAAAATCGAATTTACACCTCAAATCAAAATTCGTACAGAATTAACTGAAGACAAAAAAATTATATTAATTCAAATTACTGATAATGGGATAGGAATGTCTCAAAAAATCCAACAACGGATATTTGAACAGTTTTTTACCACTAAAGATGTGGGTAAAGGTACTGGTTTAGGATTAGCGTAGGCGTAGCCCGCCGCAGGCATAGTTCATCAAATTATTGTGGAAAAGCATAGAGGAACCATAGAAGTCAAATCAGTTCTAGGACATGGCTCACAGTTTACAATTTTATTAGGATTAAATATTAGCAACTTTTAAAATAGTAGTGCAGTGGAAATTGCGATCGCTTGCAAATCCCTATATAAAAACTCTCGGTATATCTAGTCTGATCCAGATGCAGCAGGGGATAATAACATGAGCGGCACTAACAAGGACGTAAGCCAATGGCTGAAGAAAATGGATCGATTCGCACCTTATCAGTTGATATTGGCGGTAGTGGTGTCAAAGCCATAGTTTTGGATATTACAGGAACTCCATTAACAGAAAGAGTGCGTTTAGAAACGCCTCAACCTGCTACACCTGAAGTTGTAATTAATGCAATTATCATCTTGGCAGCTGCACAAGGGGAATTTCATCGCGTTTCGGTAGGATTTCCTGGTGTAGTGCGGTGTGGCGTCACAGAAACAGCGGTAAACTTACATCCAGATTGGATCGGGTTTAATTTAGAAACAGCATTGTCCAATCACTTACATAAGCCTGTGCGAGTGATTAATGATGCAGATATGCAAGGGTATGGGGCGATCGCAGGTAAAGGCGTAGAGTTGGTAGTTACTCTGGGTACAGGGTTCGGTTCGGCTTTATTTGTGGATGGTAAACTAGTGCCGAATATGGAAATGGGTCATCATCAGTTTCGCAAAGGAGAGACTTATGAGCAACAACTGGGACGTGCAGAGTTAGAAAAAATTGGTGAGAAAAGATGGAACAGGCGTTTAGAAAAGGCGATCGCATCTTTGCAACATCTATTCAATTATGATTACCTTTACATCGGCGGTGGTGAAGCTGTGAGGGTAAATATTCAATTGCCGTTAAATGTGAAACTCATCCCTAATATCACTGGTTTATTAGGTGGTATTGCTTTGTGGCGAGAAGAGAGATAAAAGAGGGCAAGGGTCAAGAGTAGAGACGCGATTAATCGCGTCTGTACAAGGGTCAAGAGTAGAGACGCGATTAATCGCGTCTGTACAAGAGTCAAAAATCAATATTTATTCCCCTCTTCCCCGGTTGCTGAGCGTTTGCGCTGAGCGAAGCCGAAGCGGAATCGTAAAGCCTGCGGCATAGCTACGCTTAGGGCGCAGCCTCTCGCAGAGAAGCACTGCCCCCCTGCTCCCACTCCTTCACACACATCTCTACCTTGTGCATAAGTCTTGCGAGGGATGTATCTACCCTTAATCAAACTTTACATAGAAGGTAAGGGTAAGGATAATTAACCATGCAATTGAAGCCAATTAGTCAGCAGGTGGTAGCCGTAGTTGGGGCTTCCAGCGGGATCGGAAGGGACACAGCAGTAAAGTTTGCCCAACGCGGTGCAAAGGTAGTAGTTGCAGCACGCAGCGAATCAGGGTTGAAGTCTTTAGTAGAGGAAATCCGGGGCTTTGGCGGTGATGCAATGTATGTTGTCGCTGATGTCAGTGACTTTCAGCAAGTAAAAGCGATCGCAGACAAAGCCGTAGCCCAATATGGACGACTAGATACTTGGGTTCATACTGCGGCTACGGGTATACTTGCGCCTTTCGAGAAAATCGCACCGGAAGAGTTTCAACGAGTTATTGATGTCACTTTGATGGGACAGGTGTATGGTGCAATGGCAGCACTACCTTATCTCAAACAAGAGGGACGCGGGGCATTAATTCATATTTCCTCAATGGAGGGTAGGCGCAGTCTGCCATTGCAAAGTCCTTATTCTACTGCCAAGCACGGTTTAGAAGGTTTCTTAGAAGCTTTGCGCGTCGAGTTGCAACACGAAAAGTGGCCCATCAGCGTCACCTCAATATTGCCTTCAGTCATTAACACACCTTTCTACAATAAAGTTCGCACCAAGCTAGGAGTGAAACCAACAGGGATACCGCCGTATTATGATCCTAGTTTAGTTGCTGATGCCATTCTCTACGTTGCCGAACATCCCACACGCGATTTTATCGTCGGAGATGTAGGCAGAGTGTTAGATGCGCTACAACGCGTTTCACCGTCTCTAGTGGATTCAGTGCTGGCAGCGATCGGCTTTGTAGGACAGCGTACTAATGAGCCGAAATCAGAGGATGCGCCAGACAATGTTTTTGAACCGATAAACGGCTATGACCGTGTTGAAGGAGATTTTAAAAACCTGATAATACCAAGCTTCTCAGATTGGTGGGATATGAATCCAACCTTGAAGTGGGGAGCGATCGGTTTAGCAGCGTTGGGGATAGCTGCGTTTCTGGGTGGGTGGCATGACGGCAAGGATGTTTGATGCAGCAACGCGTGGTAGAGACAAGAGTAGGTGTAATTGTTCTCTATTCGCCTTAGTAATTTAGTTAACTAAGTTAAATTTTAATTTACCCGTTGCCGAGTATTTTTGTCTGGTGAGCATAAAAAATTACTACACTAATGTCCATTTAAAAAGCCTGCAAACATTGGACTTTATAACTTTTGATTGATGAGGTTGCTAGCTAATTAGACGAAAATTTTGCTGGACTTTAAAAAATATCAAGAAACAAACATGGCCAGCATCAAAATTACTAACTTACAACCTTTGAATCAAGTTGAAGAACAAAAACTATCTAATGCAGAACTCACAGCAGTCAGTGGAGGAATTAAATTTCAGCTTTTAGGTAATAACTATGTGGATGCAACATTTGGAGGTTTTAGATTGACGCTTTAAATTTGGTAGCGTGCTTATGTTTGCAAGCACTACAATCGTTAATCATAAAATTTTTGATCCGCCACCTGACCACCAAAATAAAAATGAGATCCCCTGCATCTCAATGTGCAAATTAGATGCCTAATAGCTTATTATCCCTTCAAAGGTTGCACAGTAACCATCTGCTCAACCTTATTGACAGTTATTCGCCCTAGTCGAAATTGCTCAATAACTGCTGCATTCGTCGTTAAATGTGTACTAATTTCAGCCACTCGGTACTGACTTTCCTGTGAAGCCAAAGCCGCTGGTAACAATAACTGATCTGCTAAGTGTTCATCCACTGGTGCGCCTGTTTGATGAAATTCAAGTAATTGCTGACAAGCAATTTCTGCAACTGTTTCCGCTGATAACCGCAAACGCCCAAACCCTCCAAACCCAGTTAAGCTATTCTGATACTCAGCAGTTAGGAAAATACCCGCCCCCGGTGCAACGCCTTTTTCTCGTAAAGCCTGTACAGTAACTTTCAACTGCGCTTCTCTTAACAAATTCTCGGCACGATTCGCCATCCGTTGGGGAATATGTGAAGGCAGTTCTGTGACTACCGCCAGCCCCCGTATCTGCTTTAAATCCCCCCGTTCTAGCAAGTTGATCCCACCTAATTTGCTACCACCACTCACCCGCATCTCTACCTCTCCGCCACCTTGAGGATACCATCCCCAAGCACCTAACTTAACTTGAGCTTCCACTCCCATCCGTTGCAATATTGGCAGATAAACTTGCTCAATGTAAGTCACTGTCGGACTAAAGATGACATGAGTTCCACCTCGTAGCGTTACTAGGGAATCACCATTTGCTAGGGCTAAAGGTAAAAGGATAGTCTGTAAAACTAGAGCGATCGCCCCAGCAGAACCCCCAGTTCGCGCTTCACCCACATCAAAAGTATAAGTTCCAGTTTGTACAGAACTACCAGGGATGAATTCCAGTAGCATTGAACCCAAAGCATCACCTCGGAGTTGAGCATTACAAATTCTTGCCGCAGCCCGAACTGCTGTTAAATGTTGTGCTGCTAATCCTGGCTTTTTGCGTCCGGCGCGAATGCCTGTAATACGTATGGGTTCGCCAGTGATGGCGGCTAGACTCAGGGAAGTGCGAAGAACCTGTCCGCCTCCCTCTCCGTAGGAACCGTCAATTTCAATCATGCGCGATTTTAGGATGATGGAGCCACTGGTATGCTCTCGAAACCATTGAGCCAAATAGCGTGATTTTGGGCTTTCCCCACGTTTATTTAATCAAACTATAAGAGGTTACACAAATATACACAGATTCGGATCTGTGTGTCTGTAACTTCCTAAAATTGCATTCTTAATTATGAATTTTTAATTGCAAAGCCTTACTTTTACCGGGATTCATCAACCCATAAGGGTCAACCATTTCCTTAAATTTTAATTGCTCAGGATCAATAACTTTTCTTCCCCCATCTTCAATAATATAAGTGTGAGGATTGGCAATAAACACACCCTGCGCCTCATGGTAGCGGATAATTTCGTTGAGGCGTTCCTCTGTGGTGTAGCGCACAAGTTGCAAAGCACCAGGAATTACAGTACCATTCACCCGAAAAAATTCTAAATGCATCATCACCTCATCACCAAAATGATGATATAGATGCTCTACCAGTTGCAAGCTTTGATTAACAGGAAACATACTTTGCAAATAGGTAATCGAAGTATCTACCGTCCGGGCGTGCAAGGTAGTATGGTTCCAAGTAAATTCTGCTAAATGCGTGCCTTTTGCTGCTTCATTGGCTGGTTTCTGATAAGTAATCTTACCGCCGTATTCCTGCACTAAACCAGGTAATAATTCCAAACTCGATTCAGCAAGCATTAACAATACCGGGTGAGTACCTTGAGGAATGTAATCTTGCAGAGCGTGAAAATATTGTGGAATCTGGGATGCAAACACAGAAATCAACTTCTTAATCATGCCATCAGCATTACCCAGCGCTTGACCAAAATTTACCGCTGCCATAAAGTCATCAAATGTGACAATGACTTCTGCCCAAGGATAAGCTGGCCCCAAAGGTATTTCTAATTCAGTGATAATGCCATTAATCCCCCAAGCATGATTCACCTTTTGCACATCGTCCCCCCGCAGTTCAATGATACGGGGTTCATCTTCTACAGTCACAACTCGTAGAGCTAAGATATTACCGCGATCGCCCAGCAATCCATATTGTACAGACCCAATGCCCCCACTCCCACCAGCAATAAATCCGCCAATTGTTGCTGTGCGATACGTCGAGGGAGCCATCCGCATTTCCCAGCCAATTTCTTTGGCTTTTTTATCTAACGCCGCCAATTTTACCCCAGCTTCTACCCGCGCTACTCCCGGTTTCACCCAAGGAATCTCATGCATCCGTGTCATGTCGAGAATTACGCCACCGTGCAGCGGTACGCATTGCCCATAATTTCCAGTTCCCGCACCCCGCACAGTCACGGGTACACGATATTTGGCACAAGCCGCCGCAACCTTTAAAACCTCTTCTTCATTAGCGGGACGCACCACAATATCCCCCACTTTTCCCTCTAACTTCGGTACTAACACTGGGCTAAAGGTATGGTAATCCTGAGATAATTTTGCTACTTGGCTAAGTTCAGTGATAATTTCTAGACCTTCTAGAGAATTAATCAAGGTATCTAATCTTGTTGTCATAAGTTATATCCTTTTTTTTTACGCAGCGAGAAGTCTGAAGCTTTCTTCCCCGTAGGGATACCGTGAGCGCAGATAGTTTCCTTTGCGTTACTCTGCGCTTTCCTTAGCGCCCCTTTGCGTTTTAAAACCTTAATTTTCTTCTCAAACAGCACTTTCATGCCACTTACTTAATATAAAGCCAGATACAGCACTCAGACTAACGAAAATTGAGATTAGTGTAAGTTAAACGCTTACCACATATCATTTTGCACCCAACTGACATATTTCCTTTAACAGATGGGTACTATAAGCTTACTCTGCTAACAACATCTTCATGAAGTTGCCTTCAGATAAAACAGATATCCGCAAACTTACTGTGAAGTTATGGCGTTTTTATGCTTTCCCCTTCCAGAATTAATAATTCTCAAAAAATCGGTATTTTCCTGATTAAATTAAACAATTTATTAATGATAAAACTTTAATAAATTTTCTTTTTTCGCAACTATTTTAATCGGAAAAATAGTAAATCAATATGCAGTAATCGCATAAATACAATCTCAGATTTTGCCTCAAGAATTACTGTGTAGACATCTTTAATTTTACCGAATAAAATTCCATAATTTGCCAAAAATCACTTAATAGGGAAGCAGCTATGTCTCGAAAACATCGGACATTCAAAGCAATAAAAAAAACCTTAATCCAAATTAGTAAGCAATTTTTATCTACAATTCAAAAGCAAATTATTTGGCTACTGCGGACTTTTGTTGTCACGGGAAGAAAACGAAGCTCAGTGAACGCTGGTTTTGTATTACCAACGGTGGCAATGGTAGCTTTAGTAGTCGTACTATTAACAACTGCAATTTTATTTCGGTCTTTTGAACGCTCCAAAAATGCTAGTAATGTTCGAGTTAATGAGGCTGCACTCAACGCTGCAACTCCAGCAATTGATCGCGCTAGAGCCAAGTTAAACAAGCTATTTCAAGATGGACAATTACCACGGGCTACGCCAACAGATGATGCGTTGTACTCTACTTTAACAACCAATATCAACGAATATACTTTTGGCGATGAAACTCAACTGAAACTGGCTCTAAGTAAAGACGAAACAGACGACACAAAATTTCTAAAAACAGCATGGCAGTATCCCGTTGATACCGACAACAATGGCAAATTTGATAGCTACACTCTCTATGGTATTTACTTTAAAAATCCTCCCATAAGTGGTGGTGCATATAACCGTGCTAGAAATTCTCTAGAAGCGAGGACTCCACCAATGACAGCAGGGAGTGTGAATGGAGATTGTGGAGATACCCTAGGCACGAGTGCCACTTTGGTAGGTAGCACTGGCTGGTTTAATATTGGTGGGAAACTAAAAAAAGCTTTTTTTGCTTACACTGCAACCGTTCCTATTACCACGGAACCGACATCTGCTCAGGCTGCTAATTATGAGAAATACAAAGGCAATAAAGGTTTTTCTGCAATAGAGTACCAACAAGAACGTGTACAACTTCCTCTAGTTAACAATGCTGTTATTTATGAAGATGACATAGGACTGACTCCCGGCCCCGCCTTTAGGTTAAATGGGCGGATTTTTACTAATAGTAACTTCCTCACTGCTTCACCAGGAAGTGGTGTCACGCTATATCAAGTTAGTAGTAAAGCATCCTGCTTCTACGAAGAAGACAATGGCAAAATCATCCTTGGTGGAAATTTAGGCGCTGGTGGATTCACAGATGCAAGTGATTTGAGTAACACCACTAAAGTGCATTTATACAAAGGAAAAAACACTGATCCTGATTTAACCCCTGAAGTCACAGCTAACAAATCAGTAACTGGGAGTCCAAACAATTTAGCTTACAACAGCCTAGCTTATGTACAGCGCATCAATCACTTAGTTAATGCCCAGATTGCAACTACCGACCCCGACCCGCAAGAGGTTATAGATGGTATTACTGAGGAAAAAAGTAAGCTTGGTTTAGAAAGTTACACTCCAGAGGAAGAGGAGGAACTCCGCCGACAACAACTAGAACGTTACTTTAAAAGACGTACCCGCCGTGTACCTTATGCAGAGGTTCCTTTTAATAGTGCATTGAGTGTTGTTTTAGGAACTTATGAAACAACCGATCCACTGGAAGGTAGTGGTGATACCCTACGTCCACCAGACGCTTGGATATATCCAATTGATCCTGCTACTGGTACTAGTAATACTAATCTAGCACTGAGGACTAACGCAGGTGATGCTACAAAGCTTTTACCAGGTGCGACTGAACCAAATAAACTGCAAAAACAGTTGGAAGGTAAAGAGCAATTTTTGGGCGACAGGGTTTTGATGGGTAACAACCTGCCTGAACTTTGGTGGAATGGAACAAGCTTTGTTGGGCCAAATCCGCAAGATACCCAAAATATTACAAGTATTGTATGGGATGACGGAGATGGAACTCGCACTCGCCGCACCCGCGTGGAGCAACTGGCTGATTTAGGAGCCACAGATCGAGATCAAGACTGGGAATTGGCAGCTGCTAAAATACCGACTAGTCCGCAAGATCCTGTTGGTGGCTTGCGGGTAGTTACGGGTGCAGGAATTTATTTACCTGAGAAATATACCGTCACTGAAACTAGTGCTAAGTTCACAGCAGCCAAAACTGCCACAGACCGAATCTGGTCAGACATGATGCCAGTTGCTTCCCAGACAGCTACTCAAGCAACTGCTACCAGTACCAAAGATCCAAATATCGAATTAACAGACAACTCAAATACGCCCTACCTACGGATGCGGGCGACAGTGGTTTATCACTATAACGTCGCCGGTTATGACAATGAGGACGACGAGAAAGCGCCACCACCTATTGCTTGTGTTAGTAGCTACTACGATCCCACTAACAGTACTAGAGCCAAGAACTTAGACTTAGCAACAATTCCCTTTAATAAGGCTGCTGGCGGTGCTTCTAACAATGGGATAGTCTACCCTTCTCCTGACACTGCTAGCGGTGAAACCACTTATGCAGCAGCGCTGAGTTACCAAGCCCAATTAAAATATCCCAATGGACGTTGGGTGAATGAGCCACTTCAAAAGGCTCTGGCAAAAACTGATGCCGATGATCGCACTCTCTCAGAAAGGTCTGCTATTGAATCTGCACTTTGCGCCTTACAAATTTTAGATGGCACCATTGGTAGCCCCACAAATACGGTTATTCCTCACGGTGCAATTATGGAGACTGCCTTTCTCGATGCCAGGCAAATTAAGGCAATTCACCAAAATCAGTCAACACTTGGTGTAGAAACATTCACAAATGCAGATGGTGTCAATGGAGATGGTACTGTACCAAAAGCCAACGTGCCATCAACCGCAGAGTACAACTTGTCTAAGGAACAGCGTCAACCCCTAGAAATTCGCACCACAGTTTTAGATATTGACTTGCTGCGAGGACAAACTATTAGCGGTGGTACAGCAACAGCAACTGAATATTTACTACCCAATAGCGGTATTGTCTACGCCACTCGTGATGACGCACTTTTGGATTTGAGTGCAACAGGAGTAAATCAGAATACAGAAAGTCCTGTAGACTTCAAGCTTGACCCGACTCGCCGTCCTAACGCCATTATGTTGATCAATGGTCGAAAAATCTGGCGTACACAGAATTATAGAGACGCAGAGAAAGGGCTAATTTTGGCTTCTAACTTGCCTGTATATATTAAGGGAGACTTTAATCTTCATAGTGACTTCAGTACTCCTCCTAATCCTCAGCAAGAGTTCACAACAACACTGTTAGATGATTGGAGCAATTTTTATACTCGCACCGCAGCTCAACGCAACGTTAACTTTGCATGTCGCTCAGGTGACGCGAGACTGCCAAATTGTACTGTTGGAGACAACTGGCGGCCTGCAAGCGTACTGGCAGATGCTGTAACCCTACTTTCTAATAACTTCCGAACGGGTTTCCGCGACGAGGGAGACTATGACCTGAATAATAACTTAGGGGATGAGACTTCCATTGAGGACTTTAAGGATAGGGGCTTTTATACTAATGCCTACGTCACCAATGCTCAATGGTATGACACGACAGCAGCACTAGTCGAGCGCCCTGCTAAAGACATTGATAGTGATTCAACTAACGGTGTTCAAGGTAGCTCGTACCTCAACAACTTTGTTACACCAGTTCAGCGACGAGGAAATTTTAACGAGTATTTAATGGAAGTCTGTCTGAAACTACCTGTTTCAAAGTGTGAACCTGGAGACTGGAAAGTTACAACAACTGCAAATTCATGGAATATTACTGGTGGCATTGTAGGTAAAATAATAAGTGACTTAGATTCGGGTACGACAGCTGTCCCCCCTGCCGCTGCTGCATATAAACGCTTCCCCCGTCGAGTTGCCTTCAAACGTGATATTAGTGGCAACTTGGTTCTTGATGGCAATACTCCTAAGCGTCCTACACCCTTGGGAATTGATGGATCTGGCAATGTGGCAGAGTTTCCTTATAGCGCTGGTACTTATCCTCGGCTTGCCGCTAACGCTCTATGGTTCAGGACAACCACAGATGCTGGAAATCCAACAAATGATCCTTCAGATAAAGAGCCACCTGATAAGCATTTGTTGCTTTCTGACATTCCTACCGACGCGAATTTGCTAGACCAGCCCCGCTTGCAAGCAATTTTACAAATCAACACGCCCTTTGGAACACCTCAAGAAGGAGGAGATGGTTCACTCAAAAATACGATTATAGGCCCTGATATCAGTAACAATAACTATCACAACAACTGGCTACAACTAGCTACTGAAACCACATTCAATTTAGCTGCGGCAGCTGGAGATACTCCTGCACGTCCCACAGAAGATAATGGTGGCTTACATAACTTTGTGCGGTTTTTGGAGAACTGGAACCCAACCGGAACTACAGGAGATGCTATTAAGGCTAGAATTAGTGGCTCTTTTATCCAGTTCAAGCGCAGTGCTTATGCTACTGGGCCATTTAGGGCATTTTTAACAACAGGTGGAACTTATCCGATCAATGGTAATGCCAATAAAGCTCCTTTCTATCTGGCTCCTACACGGCAGTGGGGTTATGATGTAGGGCTGCTTTCTCAGTCGCCTGACTTATTTGCTCAAAAATTGGTGAGAATTCCAGATGATCTTCCAGATGAGTTCTTTCGGGAAGTTGGTAGAGATGATGCCTGGGTGAAAACTTTGTTGTGTGCTAAAAAATCCGACGATACTTATGCAATCGACGAAGATCAACGTCGTTGTGATTAACTAATCAAATCTTAGAAGTTGGTGATTCGCAATGATTAAACGCAAACAACAACAAATAAGCTGCTCTTTTGATGAGTCTGGTTTTACGATTATTGAATCGTTGGTAGCACTACTTGTAGTTGCTATTTTACTAACAGCGATCGCACCTGTAATCGTCCTGGCAACAGCAACCCGCGTTCAGTCTCGACGGGTAGAACTGGCAACTCGCGCTGTAAAAACATACATTGATGGTGTCAGGACTGGAGCAATTGCAGCCCCAAGTGCAATCATTTCACGAGATCCGGCAAATGCAACGACAACCCGAAATGTTTCAAATTCAACTCAAGCAGCAGCCTATTTAATTAGCAGTACAGATATGCCTCCTCCCACATCATCGACTGGTTTATATTGCTTTACGAAGAATGGCAATATTACTAGTACAGATTGCACAGACAAGCCCTTTGAGTTTTACATTCAGGCTGCTCAAATTAAAGTCACAGGAAGTCAGCCAAACGACGGTTATCGTTTAGGAATTCGGGTTTATCGGGCAAACGCTGACTTTACCAAAACTCTAACCGTCAGTGATGAGACTAAGAAAACACAACAAACCTTTACAGGTGGATTGGGTGAGCGGCAAGCACCACTAATAGAAATGACAACCGACATTGCTAGTACTAACACTTCATTTCAGGCTTTATGTCAACGTCTTGGTACTGCAACGAATAGCAACTGCCAATAAAAGACTGGGCAAATTCACATTATGAAATTGATAGCTGTGTATCCATACAGTAAAGAGAATACCGCAACATGATGAGGACACTAAAATTCCTGCTCAGCAAGCAGATGCAACGCTCTCAAGGTGTTGAGCAAGTTGGTGGTTTCACCATGATTGAATTGCTGATAGCCATGATTCTGGCATTCCTTGTCATAACGCCGTTGATGGGATTCATGATCAACATTATGAATACAGACCGACAGGAGCAAGCCAAGGCAAATTCTGAGCAAGAAATCCAAGCTGCACTAGATTATATTTCCCGTGATTTACAGCAGGCAATCTATATCTATGATGATGCCGGAATCGAAGCTATTAAAGATAAACTACCTGATCGAGCACCTACGACGAAGACAGATAGGGTTCCTGTGCTTGTCTTTTGGAAGCGCGAATTAGTTAGCAAGGCATTTACAATTGGCTCTGGAACAAATAATACTAATGATACTTTTGTGTATTCATTAGTTGCCTACTATTTAATTAAAGATACTAGCTCTACATGGTCTAATGCTGCTCGTATTGCCAGATGGCAAATTAGGGATGGCGTAGCAGATCCCAGCAGTACACAAACTTGTGGAAAGTATTTAGCAGGTCAGTGTCCTAGTCCAGGCTTTGCTCCATTTAAGCTTGATGGAGTGGGCACGCTAGCCGAAAAAATGAATGCTTGGACAAAAGCCACAGCCACTTATACTGCCGATAGCATAGTGCTTGTTGACTTTATTGACCAAACCAAAACAGACGACGTACCAGCAGCGCCAGCGGTAACATGCCCTCCTAACTCCGCTAGCATCACATGGTCAAAAGTATCACCAAACACAGCCAGCTTCAATACTCGTGCTACAGGTAAAATGACTAGTTTTTATGCCTGTGTCGATAGAGTTAACACAACAGCACAGGTATTTTTACGAGGAAACGCGCTTGCTCGTATCGAAAACGATTCAACTAAACTGAATTACACTGAGAGCAAAAAAACTTATTTTCCAACTGCAAGTGTACGAGTACAAGGACGCGGATACTTGTATACCAAGTAAAAGCTGAAAATCAAAGGACTATTTAATGGCAGCTGATTATGGAAAATTTAAGTTTGAAGTTATTGCACCCCGGTGACTGGAATAGGAACAGTAAACAGCGATATCTGGTTAACAGGCTGCGCTATGCTTCTGGATACACCCGACATGATGCTGGCTTTAGTTTACTGGAATTAATCGCAGTGGTGTTGATGATAGGTATTTTAGGTGCGATCGCGGCTCCTGGTTGGCTCGCCTTTGCAAATCGGCAGCGGGTAAATAAGGCTAATGACGCCGTTGTAGCCGCATTACAGGAAGCACAGCGAGAAGCTAAAAAGAAAAAACTTAGCTACAGTGTCAGTTTTAAAAATGAAAACGGCGTTCCCAAGCTGCTGATTTATCAAGGTACTACTGTCCCATCTTCGGGTTGGAAAACTTTGGGTGAGGATATGGCATTTCAATCAGAGCAAGTTCTGCTGTACACCAACCTTGATAGTACCACTGCTAATAAAAAAGCCTCTGCCAATATAAACTACACTCAATTGGGTAATGGCACGATTACTTTCGACTACATGGGTACTTTACCCAATGTAGACTTTGGAACAGCAGGAGGTTCATCAGACCAACTTGGTTTGAAAATAGCCGTAGCTGTACCTAACTCTAGAGGCTCGATATTAGCTGGTAACTCAAAGCGTTGCATCATTGTAGATACTCTTGTTGGAGGAATGCGAACAGCGAAAGACTCTCAATGCAACTAAATAAATTTTGTTGGTAGAAAAATCATGCAAAAATTTCTGTAATAATACGGTACGGGAAACTGCACCTTAAGAGCAAAATTGTAATATTCAGATGCAAATTTCTGGTTTTAAATATTATTGTTTACTTGTAGTTAATTAGCCATACAATACGCCCTGTTGCATTGTTAGCATTCGCTGGGCATCCTCAAGAAGCACTTTAATAAAATATAACTTTGGGAAGATGACTGAGAGCCTTGACTTTACTGTAGCTATCCCAACTTACAACGGTGAAAGTCGTTTACCTGAACTACTGGAGCGGCTGCAAAACCAAATTTACACAGAAAATTTAACTTGGGAAATTATAGTTGTAGATAATAACAGCACTGACAATACAAAGAAAGTTGTTCAAAATTATCAACAAAATTGGCAATGCCTTTACCCTTTAAAATACTGCTTTGAAGCACGACAGGGAGCAGCTTATGCTCGAAAACGAGCAGTTGAAGAAGCTAAAGGCAAACTTATAGGTTTTCTAGACGATGATAATTACCCACTATCAACTTGGGTAGCCGCAGCTTATGCTTTTGGTCAAAAGTATCTTAAAGCGGGAGCTTATGGTAGCCAAATTCATCCTGACTGGGAAGTAGAACCACCGCAAAACTTTCAGCGAATTGCTCCATTTTTGGCAATTACAGAGCGAGGAAATTTACCGCTACTGTATGAACCTGCAAAAAAATTGCTACCTCCTTCTGCCGGACTTGTTATCCGCAGACAAGCTTGGTTAGAAAGTGTACCAGATCATTCTATTTTAACTGGTAGAATTAACGGCAATATGCTCACCAGTGAAGACCTGGAAATGCTCTCATACATTCAAAAATCAGGATGGCAAGTTTGGTATAACCCAGAGATGGAGATTTATCACAAAATACCAAGTTCTCGCTTGCAAAAAGCCTATTTGATTCCATTTTTTCGAGGTATTGGACTTAGCCGTTATATTACTAGGATGGTAAATATAAAACCTATATATAGACCAGCTACGTGTTTAGCTTATATGATAAATGATTTACGTAAAATTGGTTTTCACTTAATTAAATATAAAACAAAGTTAAAAACTGATTTAGTTGCTGCTTGCGAAATGCAACTTTTTTTAAGTAGCTTCATCAGTCCTTTTTATCTTTGGAAGAACGGATATTTAAAAACAAATGATAAATAATTGACCATTATGACTGAGTTACTAATTGAAAGTCTAGATATAACTATAGCCATTCCTACATATAACGGTGCAACTCGTTTACCTAAGATTTTGGATAAGCTTTTGGCCCAGACGGGAGTAGAACACCTCAATGGAGAAATTGTTATTGTGGATAATAATAGTTCCGATAATACGTATGAGGTAATAGAGAGTTACCAAAAAATCTGCAATAGTAAATTTCCATTGAGATACTTTTTAGAAACCGAACAGGGAGCCGCTTTTGCAAGACTGCGTGCAGTACGCGAAGCCAGAGGTGAACTCATCGCATTTTTAGATGATGATAACCTCCCCGCTCCTAATTGGTTAGCAGAAGCTTACGCTTTTGGGGTTGAGCATCCTCAAGCAGGTGTTTGGAGTGGACAAATTCATGGTGATTTTGAAGTAAAGCCACCGAAAGAGTTTGAGAGAATTCAAGCTTTTTTAGCTATCAGAGAACACGGACTAGAACCATATTTATTTGATGCTGCTAATTTAAGACTTCCTCCTGGTGCGGCCCTTGTTGTTCGTAAACAAGCGTGGTGCGAGAATGTTCCACAACGACCTAAATTGAGTGGAAAATTACCTGGCATTTTGGTGCAGGGTGATGATTATGAGCCATTGCTTTACATCCATTATGCAGGCTGGCAAATTTGGTATAATCCAACTATGCATACTTATCATCAAATACCACATTGGCGATTAGAAAAAGATTACTTATTAAGTCTGGCTCGTGGATGTGGTTTGTGTATTTGTCAGTTACGCTTGATAAATACTAAAAACTGGCAAAAACCAATAGTGTTTGTAAGAACCTTTGTGGGTAATTTGCGCCGAGTCTTAGAGCATCTAATTAAGTATAGAGGTAAATCAAAAAGTGACTTAATCGCGCTTTTTGAAATCCAATTTTATTTGGGTAGCATGATGAGTCCTTTTTATTGCTTAAAAAATAATATACGAAAGTTAAATAATTAATTAGCCATCTATAATTTATTATTTTCTGTTTATTTCTATAAATATACTTACATGTAGCTATGCTACTGAATCTCAAAAGACAGGAACACTAAATTTATATTTGTCTCAATCAACAATTATATATAAATTTTTAGGTCTTTTACAGGAAAATGTTATTTTGGCGTAATTACAGGGAACACTAAATTTGTGAACCCTGATATAGATCAGTCAGATGATGCCAAAAATTTCTGTAATTATCCCAGCTTACAATAGTGAAAAAACTATTAAAACAACAATTGAATCTGTTTTAAACCAAACTTTTGTTGATTTTGAGCTAATTATAATTAATGATGGTTCGCAAGATTCTACTTTAGATATAATTTCACAATTTAAAGACTCCAGAATAAAAGTATTTTCCTTTAGTAATTCTGGGGGAAACGTTAGTCGTAACCGTGGACTGAATTATGCGGTTGGAGAATTTATTAGTTTCTTAGATGCAGATGATATCTGGACGGCTGATAAGCTAGAACTTCAGTTAAAAGCTTTGCAGGAAAACTCTCAAGCAGTAGTTGCTTATAGCTGGACTGATTATATTAATGAAAATGGTGAATTCGTAGTTTCAGGTACACACATTAATATCAATGGAAATATTTATGAAAATCTATTGCTGACTAATTTTTTAGAGAATGGTTCTAATCCTCTAATTCGTAGAGAAGCTTTAATCGAATTAGGTGGATTCGATCAATCCCTAAGTGCTGCTCAAGATTGGGATATGTGGTTGCGATTAGCTTACAAGTTAGATTTTGTATGCATCCCATCTGTACAAATCTTATACCGAATAAGTGCTAATTCAGTTTCTTCTAATCTTGTCAGACAGGAAAAAGCCTGCCTAGAAGTACTTAAACGAGCGTATTGTGCAAGACCATCAGCACTTAAGGATAATTGGAATATCAGTCTTACAAATTTATACAAATACCTAACATGCAAAGCCCTACAAAAGCCCTTTAATCGACAAAAGGGTCTAGTAGCAGCTAAATTTTTATGGAATTATGTTTTGAATAATTCTTCAAGGCTCCAACGTATAACTTTCAGCTTAAAACTATTATTGAAAATTGTTATAATCCTTTTTCTACCTACCTCACTACACAGCATTATTAACCAACACAAAAACAGAAGTCAAGAGGCTGAGAACCGATTAGAAAATAGAAATGGATACTCAGGTGCATTTACCATCTCTAGTTAATGCAAAAAATTTCTTGAATAATCGCTCTAACAGTGGTTTTACTTTGCCAGAGATGTTAGTAGTCGTTGTATTAATTAGTATATTAGCCGCGCTGGGAATACCTAATTGGCTGGCTTTTGTGGATACTCGTCGCCTCAATACTGCACAAAACGAAGTTCACCTTGCTATGCGCCAAGCTCGAAGCCAAGCTACCAAAGAAAAATTGACTTGGCAAGTTAGCTTTCGTGAACAAAACGGTATTATTCAATGGGCGGTTCATCCTGCTACAGCAAACCCATCTACAGCTAACTGGAATAATTTAGATTCCAGTGTCCATTTTGATTCTGAGACAAACTTTCCACTTTCAAATGGGATACGCAAAGTTGAGTTTGACTACAGAGGTAACACTCAAAATTTAGGACGGATCACATTATCTAGTAAATATGGTGGTAAAGCTAAGCGGTGCGTTATTGTTTCGACAATTATAGGGGGAATGCGAACGGAAAAAGAGCAGGCTACAGCCGAAGGTGGCAAGTATTGCTATTAAGATATTTTTAGTTTATTCAAATAAGGTATTGTGTGCTGAAATCACCAAAAAGCTCAAAACAGCACTTAATTATTTTTACTCGCTATCCAGAACCAGGGAAAACAAAAACCCGACTGATACCTGCTTTGGGTAATCTCGGTGCTGCTAATCTTCAACGGCAGATGACCGAATATACAATATTTCAGGTTAGAGAATTGCAAAAGGTAGCTGCCATATCAGTTGAAGTGCGGTTTTCAGGTGGTGATTTGCAACTTATGCAAGACTGGCTGGGGTTGAGTTTAGTTTACCAGCCTCAAGGTGAAGGGGATCTAGGTTCACGCATGGCGCGATCGCTATTTGATGCTTTTGAGTCTGGTGCAGAGGAAGTAATGATCATCGGTACGGATTGTCCTGGAGTGAATGCCCAGATTTTAGCAACAGCTTTTGAGCAACTACAAGCCTTTGATCTAGTGCTTGGCCCGGCTATTGATGGTGGTTATTACTTAATTGGTTTGCGACAACCTATCCGGGAGTTATTCGTTAACATCGAGTGGGGAACTGCTCAAGTATTCCAAAAAACTGTGGAGATTGCTCATTTACTGAATTTGTCACCTGTATACTTGCTTACCTTGGCTGATGTTGATCGTCCAGAGGATTTACCAGTTTGGGAACAAACCCTTGAGGAAGAGTTGGGGAATGGAGGAGTGGAGAATAAAAAATAAATTCTTCGCAGTACCCAATACCCTTACTTGCTTTCGTATCTTCCAACACCAGGAATTTTCTGAAGACAGTCTACATTACAGATGCTACTGTGGTGTAGTTTAAAACCAAGAGGCGAAGATTCTTGACTAGTCTTGAATTGGTCTTGTGTTCATACACAACATTTAAAGTTATGGGAACAATATTCAAGTAACTTGAAATATGAAAATCACTCTTATTTACCGCAAGTTTGAAAGACTATGGTTAACCGTTTTGCTGCCTTGAACACTGCCTTAACACTAAAGGTGGTTGGGATAATCTGCATTTTGTCCTTTTTTGTAGACTTTGTGATTTTACTGTTACCCTTTCAACCAACTGATCGAGGATGGCAAATCAGTATAGCAACAGCCCTGGTTGACCGGGGAATTGTGCCTCTGGTAGGTTTAGGGCTACTGTTTGCTGCATATTGGATTGATAGTGCTGATACTGGCGATCGCCCATCAGGTATCGATTTAAGATTTCCAGCCCTGATTATATCCAGTATTTTAGGGTTAATGTTCTTATTGATTTTTCCGCTGCACCTCAACAATGTGCGTCAAGCTAGCACTCAAACAGTAAATCAAATTTCCCAGGATGCAGATCAGGCAGAAAATCAACTCAAAAACCAGCTATCTCAATTCCAAGCACAACTGAACAACGATCAAGCAAAAGCTCAGCTAGAACAATTACGAAACCAAGCTAGAGCTCAGTTTACTGAACTACTTAAAGACGAGCAGAAATATAAGCAAGCGCTTGCAAATCCCCAACTTCCCGCTGAGCAAAAAGAATTACTCAAGAAGTTTAAAGCAAATCCCCAAGAACTTGACAAATTTATCGCGCAGCGCACAGATCCTCAAGGAGTTGCAAATCAAAGACTGAACCAAATTCGCCAGCGCAGAGACGAAGCTGAAAAACAAGCTAAGGATAATGCTTGGAAGTCTGGACTGAGAATTGGTATTAGCAGTTTGCTGTTGTCTATTGGTTACATTATCATCGGCTGGACGGGATTAAGAGGTATGGGTAGTTTACAAGGTGGTGGACGCAAAGCTACCGCGCGTTAATCAACTATCGGTATGGCGGTATGGACGCATCAAACAGTTGTTGATGGTTCATGCTGCCACATACCTAATAGCTAATAACAATAAAAAGATAATTAACAACTTAGTCAAATCGCTATAAAACCTGGGATGTTTTCAATTTACATACTGACATATAACGAAGAATTAGATATTGCTGCTTGTATCGAGTCGGCGATGCTATCGGATGACATTATTGTTGTAGACTCATGCAGTAGCGATCGCACTGTAGAAATCGCTAGTCGCTATCCTATCCGCATCGTCCAACATCCTTTTGAAAGTCACGGTCGTCAACGCACCTGGATGCTAGAGTCTATCCCTCCAAAGCACGAATGGGTTTACATTCTCGAAGCTGACGAGCGCATGACACTAGAACTTTTTGCTGAAGCCGAAAAAGCTAGTCAGAATCCAGACTATATTGGCTACTACGTTGCTGAACGCGTCATGTTCATGAATCGTTGGATTCGTCATAGTACCCAGTATCCTCGTTATCAAATGCGTCTTTTCCGCCACGGTAAAGTCTGGTTTACAGACTATGGTCATACTGAAAGGGAAGTTTGTGACGGTGCTACTAGTTTTTTAAAAGAAACCTACCCCCACTACACTTGCAGCAAAGGCTTGAGTCGCTGGATTGAAAAGCACAATCGGTATTCCACAGATGAAGCGCAAGAAACGCTGTATCAACTAGAACAGGGAGAAGTTAGCTGGCGAGATTTGTTTTTTGGTAAATCAGAAGTAGAAAGACGCCGCGCCCTCAAAGATCTGTCTTTGCGTTTACCCGCTAGACCGTTGCTACGCTTTTTGTATATGTATTTTATCTTGGGTGGCTGTTTAGATGGACGTGCTGGAATGGCTTGGTGTACATTGCAAGCATTCTACGAATACCTGATTTTGCTCAAGGTCTGGGAAATGAAGTATTTACCCCAGCCCAGCTTAGATGCAAAAGTAATTCTTGCAGAAGAGAGTACACAACAGGTGCAGTGCGTGGCTTCAGAAACTACACAAGCTGATGCAGCTTAGAAAAATTTGGGAGTTGGGAGCCAAAAGAATTTTTCTTTTGGTTTTGATTTCCCAAGCCTTTAAAAATGAAATTTTAAATATAGATTAGCTAATTACAGCCTGAATTTGATAAATTAATATTTTTAACACAACTTTTTCAGAAAAGCCGCTCCTAGCAATGCGTAAATTACTCACTAGACAAGACAACTCCTAAGTTTGCCTGGCGGTTCTTCCACAATCATGAGCAGCTTTTGGCTGAGCGCGGTAGATTAGTAATACCTAAGAGACTTGCAACAATCATTTACAAGTCTTACAAAGAAAAGTAACATCCTCTAAGACTAACCACCCGCTAGTCGGTTGGTACATGTCTATTCATGCAAAGTTGTATGAAAATAGCTGATTTCCAGCAACAAGTGAGTATTTCTGTGGTAGCAGCCAAACAGCTTGCTGTTTGGACAGTTACTTGCGGCAAAAGATGCCTGAAGTAAAGTCTTCGCAATTTGGCGATGCTGGTATGAAGACCAATAATCAAAGTTCCTCTAGCCTTAAAAAGGAGAATCAGGGCTTGGTAATCGAACGCCTAAAACAGGACTTAAAAAATGACCTGATTGCTGGTTTGTTGGTAGTTATTCCCCTAGCAACCACCATCTGGCTAACGATTACAATTGCTACTTGGGTAATCAACTTTCTTACCCAAATTCCCAAACAACTGAATCCTTTTGATGGGTTGCACCCGATATTAGTTAATTTACTGAATTTTGTAGTGGGATTAGCCGTACCATTACTAAGTATTCTCTTAATTGGCCTAATGGCTAGGAATATTGCTGGGCGGTGGTTGCTCGATTTTGGGGAACGCGTTTTACAAGCTATACCGTTAGCTGGACAGGTATACAAAACTCTCAAGCAACTTTTGGAAACAATACTAAAAGACTCAAATGGCAAGTTTCGCCGTGTAATTTTGGTAGAGTATCCGAGGCGGGGAATTTGGGCGATCGCCTTTGTCACTGGCGCAATCAGTGGTGATATCCAATCTCAAATGTCTCACCCGATGCTAAGTGTTTTTATCCCCACCACCCCAAACCCCACTACCGGATGGTACGCAGTAGTTCCTGAAGATGAGGTAGTGAACCTCTCATTATCGATTGAAGACGCCTTTAAAATAGTTGTGTCTGGTGGCATTGTCGCCCCCAATACGCCCCTGGTTTTCCCCAAAGAATCTCAA
This sequence comes from Komarekiella atlantica HA4396-MV6, assembly GCA_019359395.1. Classification (GTDB taxonomy): domain Bacteria; phylum Cyanobacteriota; class Cyanobacteriia; order Cyanobacteriales; family Nostocaceae; genus Komarekiella; species Komarekiella atlantica. The sequence goes on along the minus strand of JAHHHK010000007.1, from coordinate 149,060 downwards.
CTGGAAGTAAAACACGACGAAACAAAGCAGTCGATGATCCGCGTCGAAGAAACTTAAAATCAATCAGGCAAAGTCACAAGCAATTGGATAACGTTGTTGTTTGGCTGTGCCAAAATTGATACACTTTTAAGTCCACTCCTTCTAGTTAATCAATTCTCGCACAATCAACCCTCACTTTTATGCAACCTCGCAAACCCCAGCAAATTGCTCGTGAGTTGGCGCTCTTAAGCCTTAGCCAACTGCCAGTAAATCCAAAGAAATTGAATCAATTACAAGACGATCAACTAGTATCTAAGTTGGTACTAGGCGCAGTACGCACCCTGACATCAGAAGTGCAAGATACCTTGGACAATGCCGCAGGTGAATTGCAACGCAGTAATGATCGCCTCTTAAGCAGCCAAACTCGGGCCTCAGACATCAACACTGCTAGAACAATGCTCCAAGAGGCGATCGCATACACCCAAACCGCAATTAATCAGTTAGGTACAGCAATTGATTTCCCAGAATTGATTCAGTTAGCTAATCAGGACAAGGGAGTCCGTAATTACGCCAAAGAGATTGTAATTACAGTCAATGAAAACCGAAATATTATAGATGAACTCATTTCTACTGCCTTAGTAGATTGGCAAGTAACTCGCCTCGCCCAAATCGACCGGGACATTCTGCAAATCGCTGTAGCAGAAATGAGGTTCCTGGGAGTTCCAGACAGCATTGCCATCAACGAAGCAGTGGAACTAGCCAAACGCTACAGTGGAGACGAAGGTCATCGGTTTATTAACGGCGTTTTGCGCCGAGTCACAGAACAGAAAAAAACCGCATAGGGTTTTTACCTCACTTCTTCAGCTACATGAGTGCTAAATTTTAAGCTAAGAGTAAGGAGGCAGTTGTTTGCAAAAAGAAATCTGAGCATCTGCTTTCGACTCTCAAAACTTTTGAGGATTCTGCCCGTCGTTGTAGCGACTCTTGTCAAACTAGCGTTGAAAAGTGAGGATAACCTGGGGGTTTTCACTCCAGGAAAGAGTACACAGTTAAATTAAACTCATAACTTATAACTCATAACTTATAACTCACATAACAACTAGTACTGTTGCAATGGTTTTTAATTGGTTCCGTCGTCAACATAACGATTCTTCTAAAACTCCCTCTGAGCAGAAACAGGAAGAAACTTCTCCTGTTAAAGAACCCCAAACAGAGCCAGCCGAAACGCCAACGGTAGAAACTGCACAAGACACGGGCGCGGATTTGTTGGCATTTGCTAAAGCCGCCTACAAAAATATCCAGGAAAAACAACAATCCGAGGCAGAAGAAACTCCGCCTGATTTAACAGATGCTCAAGCTTCACCAACTGTACAAACGCAGGTAACGGAAACGGTACAAGAAACAGTTGAGGAACCTGCTGGCCTTACTTTAGAAACTGCAACTCCTGAAGAAGCGACAGAAACGTCACAACCGGAAGCAGCAGTTATTGATATTGCCCAAACAACGAGTGAGGAACCTGCTGGTACAAACGAAGAAAGTGCAGCAAATTTCGATGAGCCAGATGTCTCTAGCCCAGAATTAATTGCGAGTGAAACTGAATCAACAACGCCAGCCACTTTATCCTTCTTAGAACGAGCCGCAGCAGAACGGCAAGCCAGGCAGGAACGACTGATCGCCAGCGCGATTGAAGTCCCAGAACCAGAGGTTGTTCAGCCACCATCTGCAACTGCACCAGAGACAACAGAAGAAATTCCCGGCTTGACATTTGATGAAGGGTTTGTGTGGTCAGCAGAAGTTTTGGCAGCCCAAGGTAGGCGTCCAGAAGATGTTTCTATTGAAGAAATTACCTGGCTGAAAAAGCTCCGTCAAGGTTTAGACAAAACTCGTCGTGGCATTCTGAACCAACTGAAGGCGATTGTTGGTCAGGGGCCGCTCAACCAAGCAGCTGTGACGGAAATTGAGGCGTTGCTCTTGCAAGCTGATGTGGGTGTGGAGGCGACAGACTTGATTATCAACGCCCTACAGAAAAAACTGCGAGAAGAAGTCACCCCACCAGATGAGGCGATCGCTTATCTGAAAAAAATCCTGCGGGATATGCTGGATACACCGAGCCAAACATCCTACAAATCTACTTTTACCCCAGAAAAAGACACTCTCAATATTTGGTTAATCACCGGGGTGAATGGTGCTGGTAAAACTACTACCATCGGCAAAATTTCCCACTTAGCCCAGAAATCTGGCTATAAATGCTTGATTGGGGCAGCAGACACTTTCCGCGCCGCTGCTGTGGAACAGGTGAAAGTTTGGGGTACTAGAAGTGGTGTGGAAGTAATTGCCAATCCTGGAAAGAATACAGATCCGGCCGCAGTGGTGTTTGATGCGATCGCAGCTGCTCAAGCACGGCAAACGGAATTACTTTTAGTAGATACTGCTGGGCGACTGCAAAACAAGAAAAATTTAATGGATGAACTTAGCAAAATCCGTCGCATTATCGACAAAAAAGCTCCAAATGCCAAAGTAGAATCACTATTGGTTTTAGATGCCACTTTAGGGCAAAATGGATTGCGGCAAGCTGAAGTCTTTTCTCAAGCCGCTCAACTCAGTGGTGTTGTCTTAACCAAGTTGGATGGTACTGCTAAAGGAGGCGTAGCCCTTGCCGTTGTGCAGCAATTAGGTTTACCTATTCGCTTCATTGGTGCTGGCGAAGGCATCGAAGACTTACGCCCCTTTTCCAGCTATGAGTTTGTCGAAGCGCTATTGAGTGGTTAAGTGGCTAGTTGAAAAATGTAGTTAAGATTTTCTCTTTACAAACTCATAAATTTAGGGCTTACTGATCTGGTATTATCACTTGGATGAACTACAAAAAAAATGCTGGAAAGAGTGTAAGCCCTAATTTCATTGGTTAATTGTTACTTGTGGGTGACTTTTGCTAAAATTTCAAACTGATGCTATCTTTTTACGTCCTAAATGGATTTTTAAATATAGCAGTACTAGCATTTAGTTGCAATACGGAAAAGTCCGAGCAGAACTTTGGATAACTGTCCTCACTAATGGATTCTAAAAGTCAATTAATGTAAGTAAGCTGAGTCAACACTGACGTGTGTATTCCTGGCTTCTGTCTGCCAAAGTGTCTATAAATACTCTCTAGAGGAAATTTAAAAGTTTAAAGTGCGATCGCTAAACTATAACAACCTTTCTGATTTTTAAGTTAGAGGTCTGAGAATATACTTTTTCTAGATTTTATGTCGATCACTTTTATTGAGATTTTATACGTCCTAAAGACCTATTTAAAATAAATCTTTGGCTAGTATCCTGATTTTATTTAAACTGGCTAAAAAGCTTGCAATGTAAGCTTTTCACAATTTAAAGGTTTTGAAAATTTAAGTTTAAACTGAATTTTAGTGGCTCTGATACAAGATGTATGTTCTAATTATTTTTTGAGTGAGCTAAAATACACCTCTGAGCAATTAAAAAGTTAATCAATGACAAATAAAAAAGTGGAAAACACAATCTGGCAAGTATCCTAGGAATCATGATATATAAATTAAATCTTTAAAAGCCTATTTGCTATTTCTCACTTATGATATGAGCGTTAGAAAGTTATACAAGTGCCTATGTAGATCTTCTCTCACAACTCCCTAAATACGTTCATTAGCCTAAACGCTTACTCTGAAAGGATTATATATTATTCTTCTATGAAAGTATTTTTATGACTTGAGATATATGATTTGGGAATTAAGTTATGGAAAAATAAAAAATTTTCTAGAGTCTCGCTAGCATTACTGATTTTTACAGATGGAATTTTGATTAAAAATACATTACCTAAAATTCCTAATATTGAGCAATAAATGCAATAAGCAAATACAATACTCATAAAAGTTACACCTTACGTCTTTATACTCTTGCTAAAGTGACAATCCTTGTCTCAATATGGTTTAGCAATGCCGAAGCCAAAGGATTTATAAGTCTAAAATCTGCCGATATCAAGTGCAATAGTACCTGTGCCTGTGTCTCAACTGCCCTCTCAACCCACTGACAGCAATAGTAGTGCCGCGACAGATGTCACACCAGTAGTGGCGCTGAAAGAACTCGTGGCACGGTTGCATCGGGAACAAAATAAAATCCAAGATTTACTAAGTTCTTTAGGATTTGCCCTAAGAAGCTTCAATAATTTGAATCAGTTTTTAGAATTGATTCCGCTGATGGCAACACGGGTGACAGATGCGGACGGCAGTGCTCTGTTTCTCTACAAACCTAATGGTCAAGTCAGGTTAGAGCAACTACACTGGCAAGATAGTCGCCAGCGTAAAAATATCCGTAAAGCGCTGGAAACAGCTAGCAGTCAGATTACACTTGTACCTAACACTGTTCCTTTAGCGGCGGCTACAGGGATTTTGGATGACCAAATGCATCGCTATTTGGGGCCAGATGTCCAAATCTTTGGCACGGCAATTTTGGTGAAGCATACAGAACGGGGATGGCTGTATGTCTTGAGCCGCGATCCTGAATATAGCTGGACAGAAACCAGACAAAAGTTAGTTAGATTAGTGGCAGATCAAACAGCGGTAGCTATTGAAAACGATGAACTAGCCGTAGAACTAAGAAAGAAAGAACGCTTAGATCAAGAACTAGAAATTGGTGCAGAAATTCAACGGCGACTTTTGCCACGCCAATGCCCCACAATTCCTGGTGTTGCTCTCGCTGCACGCTGTAAACCAGCTAATCGTGTTGGTGGAGACTATTACGACTTTATTCCCACCAATCACAATCAGATTCAGCCAACTACTCAAAGCATTGTGGAAACTGGACGCTGGGGTTTAGTAATTGGGGATGTGATGGGAAAAGGCGTTCCCGCAGGGCTGATTATGACTATGATGCGGGGAATGCTACGGGGAGAAGTACTACATGGTAATTCTCCGTCAGGGATTTTGCAAAATTTGAATCGCGTTATGTATGCGGATTTAGAAAATTCCCACCGCTTTGTAACCTTATTTTACTCAGAATATAATCCTCAAAGCCAAATTTTGTCTTACAGCAATGCGGCGCATAATCCTCCTTTGTGGTGGCACGCGGCTACAAAAGCTGTTACCCGTTTGGATACCTTGGGAATGCTAATTGGTTTAGATGCTAATAGCCAATATGAAGACGCCCAGGCACAGTTAGAGCCTGGAGACACAATTATTTACTATACAGATGGATTGACTGATGCTGCTGCTGCAAGTGGCGATCGCTTCGATGAAGATAACTTTATTACTGCTTTCAACACGGCTTGTAAATATTGTAATGGGCCACAGGAAATTGTAGATTACCTATTTGACCAAGTTCAGCAATTTATCGGTTCTGATAAGCAGAACACCGATGACATGACACTGGTTGTTTTACAAATACAATACCCAACAGTTAGTAGTAAGTAGTCATTAGCTAATAACTTATAACTAGCAAAATAGTAAATTAGTTACAAATTCTATAGGTTGGGTTGAGAAATGTAACCCAGCAAAGTCTTGATAATGTTGGGTTTCGTTCCTCAACGAAAGCTTACTGATCTAAAATTATTAACTTGTTGTTCTTTCAAAACTTATAATTTCACCACTATTAGCACGGTTATATCTAACAGCGGCGATAACTTTAGATTGTTGATCATTTAAAGTGATTAATCCAGATCTATTGCTAAGTTGCATCGAATTCAAACTAGAGCGGGTAATTGCAAACTGCTTGATTTCGTTCGGCTGAAGAATACCACTCAATGGTTGAGGACGAGCGGCTTTATCACGCATCTCCCAGTTTGTTAAGTCAATTGGTTCATCTGTCACATTCTGCAACTTAACCCACTCTCCTGTGTCCTCTGCTCCCATAGGATTTGCTAACGCTTCTACAATTATTACTGGCTTATTATTCTTGATTCCTATTGGCACAACCTCCACATCAGGACGCTCTTTCGGAACATCTGGAGGTGTTTCTGTCCCCTCGTTACCGAGAAATATAGGGAAGAATGAACGAATAAAATCTCCGCGACTACCATCAGATTTGATATTGCGGTATATGACTAAATCGTAAACGCCACTATTAATAATAGTACGTCGTTTGTCTTGCTTTACTCTGTCATTTATGCTCTCAAAGTAAACAACTGTTCCCATTGCAATTTCCGATTCTGGACTAGAACCGACAAAAAATCCACCTTTTTTCTTGAATAGTTGAGCGATAACTTCGCCTCGCATATTAGTAAGATACTGTAGCATTTGCAAAGTAACCACATTTGGATTATTGGGTATTTCATCACCTTGCAAATCATATTTATAACCGAGAAAGTTGACGTTACGAATTTTCTCATCAAAGTAGAACTTAATCCAGCAGTGATAACCAGAAATTTCTCCTAAGTTCTGTGTTCTATCTCTAGTGCTTCTGAAATTTTCGTCAAACTTCGCTTCTCCAACAAAGACATGTTCAAAACCAGAGCAGAAGTGAGTAGATTTGCCTTTGTAGTAATTGGTATACATCTCAAACCAAATCTGTTTGAGTCTGGCTCGAAATTTTTGCTGTGAAAGATTTTCTCCCAATTCTTGATTGATGTATTCTAATGCCAGCTTCATCGGTTCAGTGGGCAGAATGGCATCAAGAAATTTCTCGATTTCTTCTTGTTCTTCAGCAGTTAAAATTTCATCTGTACGAAAATTGGCAACATAATTGTCTAGAAGTTGGACAAAGGTGGTGTAAGTTTGACCATTTAACTTGTCCTCATTCACTTGGAAAAAGAGAGGTTGAGTAGCTAAGTCAATATTAGTTTTACCACTTGCTTCCGTTTGCAAATCAAGGAGAATATCAGCATTGGGATTTTTCCAACCGTCTCCACTTCTGAGACTGACTGAGAACCCATTCTTGTCGCTATTCCAGATTTGTTGATAGATATCGCTCATTAGTGTGTCTCCTGTTGTTATAAATACCAACTTGATGTCAATAGTCTGTAGCCAAACTTTTTCCAAAGTTTAGCTGAACATCTCCGTATCTGAGACTCAAACGCCTTATTCGACTCATCTAAAGTACGGTAATTACAGGTGCATTATCTGAATGATGGACGTGGCTTTGTCGGTTGCAAAGGCAATTAATTGGTTATAAGTCAGATGGTTATGAACTACCGCATTTTGGCATCAAGACATTAGCGATCGCCACCAATGGTCTAATACTTTACTCATGGTTAGGTTTTCGCTCAAGTTCTCTAAGTTAAAGTATAACTACGTAATCGACAGTTGTTTTTTATAGCAAACTGCAATACCATCACCAATAATCGCTCAGTGTTATTAGGCATGGTAGTACCCTACTGGGTAATTTATGCTTGCCTTGTCAGCAATTACCGATAAACAAGCCCTAGCCAATGGGGATAAGCATAAGAATCCGCAGCTACCAATCTTGACCCCCGATAAGTATTGAATATGGAACTAGCTGTTGTCTGAAGATTATCCATCAAGCGCACATCTTCGCCGGAAGCTTCAAAACCAATACTCCACCAAGGATTGTTTCTAATCAACACATGAGTGATTTCTACAGTACAAGGGTTATCTATATTCTCATTGCCTACAACGGGTTGTACTGAAGAGTCGGGTAAGACTTGATAAAGTTGTGAATAACGAACTTTCTGCACACTCACCCACGAAGCGTTGTCTAAAACCGTTGCAGGCTGGAAACTTTCTCCTGTGGAATCGCAACACAGCCACTTACCCCATTTTTCTGCTCTACCTTCCACTAATTCCCCAAAACGCACTAAGTCTAATTCGGCTTGACGCCATTTAACCTCCAGCCTTCCTTGTCGCAGTTTTATCCCCATGTAATCACACCCTGGTGAGTAGAGATACAAATCTTCTCTTGTTTCTGGTGATTGCAACGGATCAACAAGACAGTTTTGCTGAAACCAAAGTTTAATGTTTTCCGGGATTGTGCCAGGGTAGAACCAGCGCAATTCGTTAGTTATCAGCATAATTTGTTTAGTCAAGGGTCATCTCCAATTCGCAATTACCAATGACGCTCGTTTCTCGCTACCGCTGCGCTATCGAGGAACGAGCGTCACTGCGAATTGCGAATTGTTCGGTCAAGGGTCAGGAGAGATATTTTTTGGAATGCAACAATGGGTCTTTGAACTGGATGAATCCATCTCGGAACTGGATGAATCCACCTCAGAACTGGATTAACGAGTCTTTGAACTGGATGAATCCATCTCAGAACTGGATGAATCCACCTCGGAACTGGATGAATCTACCTCGGAACTGGATGAATCCATCTCGGAACTGGATGAATCCACCTCAGAACTGGATGAATCCACCTCGGAACTCCACTTCTCCTACTCCGTTATCTTCCCATCTCTCCCTGTAGTGTGTCATCCGAAGCGTCCCTGATGATGGGAGAATAAAAACGAGAAATGATGGTGGCCTTGTTTTGCCTCCAGCCCAAAGGAATTTATAAAAATGTGGAAACGAATTGCATTGATTTTGCTATTGGTGTTGAGCTTCAGCTTGAGTAATTCTGGTGTAGCGGCTGCGGCTGGACTCAAAAGCTTTGTAGATACTAATGATGGCTATGAGTTTTTATATCCTAACGGCTGGGTGCAAGTTAAAGTTGCTGACGGCCCAGATGTGGTATTTCACGATTTGATTGAGATATCTGAAAATGTATCTGTGGTGATTAGTCCCGTTCCAGAAGGCAAAACTTTGCCAGAATTAGGGACACCCACAGAAGTAGGATATAAGTTGGGAAAAGCTGCTCTGGCTCCTCCTGACTCTGGTCGCTCAGCTGAGTTAGTTAATGCAGTTGAGCGAGAAGTTGACGGTAAAACGTACTATCTTCTGGAGTATGAGGTTAAACTTCCCAATCAGCAAGAACGACACAACATCGCCAGCGTTGCTGTTAGCCGTGGTAAACTTTTCACCTTGAATGCCTCAATTCCTGAAAGGCGTTGGCAGAAAGTTAAACGTATGATTGATAATGTTGTGAATTCTTTCTCTGTTTATTAGTTAAGGGAAGGGTCAAGAGTAGAGACGCGATTAATCGCGTCTGTACAAGGGTCAAAAGTAGAGACGCGATTAATCGCGTCTGTACAAGGGTCAAAAGTAGAGACGCGATTAATCGCGTCTGTCAAGAGTCAAGAGTCAAAAGTCTAGAGTCAGTATTTATTTCCCTCTGCCCCTCTGCTTGTCTATGGGAATTCCACCCTTTGTACTTGCTTCTGCTTCTCCAGCGCGACGCCGCTTGCTGCAAACTGTTGGTATTGAACCGATAGTTAGACCCAGTGATTTTGATGAGTCGCAAATTCAATTAAATGAGCCTGCACAATTGGTCAAAACTCTTGCTCAGTGCAAGGCTGAAACTGTTGTACCGCAGTTTGAATCAGCTTTGATTATGGGTTGTGATTCGGTTTTGTCACTCAATGGTGAGATTCATGGCAAACCAGCAAACGCCTCAGAAGCGATCGCTCGTTGGCAGGTAATGCAAGGTAGCTTTGGCGACTTGTACACAGGTCACGCCTTGATCGACCTTTCTCAAAACCGCACCATAGTTAAGTCCCAAGTGACACGGGTTTACTTTGGTCAAATGAGCGATCGCGCAATTGCTGCCTATGTTGCCACAGGTGAACCCCTCAAATGTGCTGGTGCTTTCGCCCTCGAAGGTTTTGGTAGTCTATTTGTCGAAAAAATCGAAGGTTGTCACAGCAACGTGATTGGACTCAGTTTGCCCCTGCTGCGGCACATGTTAGCGGAACTAGGATACGATGTTACTGATTTTTGGCGATAGTCTAACCGCTACACAAAGTCCAGAATCCAAATATTAACCCTTGACCCTTGTACAGACGCGATTAATCGCGTCTCTACTCTTGACCCTTGTACAGACGCGATTAATCGCGTCTCTACTCTTGACCCTTAACGAAATTGTCTCCTGTGCAGCAGCGCTTCCCCATGATCTGGAATCCAAACCAGCCACTCGTCTTCAGAAACCGGACACAATAAAAGTGCTTCGTCAAAACTATATGGGTTAGGAAGTTGCAAAAGTTCTACCCAAGTAGAAGCTTTTAGCTGCATACCTTCCCAATTCTGTCTTCTTGCTTGTAAAGCAAAATCTGGTCTATTAGAATCTAGTTTCATAGCTGTGTACTAGTCTAAGCTAATGGACTAATCAAAAATTATTTCTGTAACCTAGACTACAAAATAAATAATATTCTTGGAAAGTCAATGTTTTATAACTTTACGTTGGCTGGGTGTAAGTGTTTGCTTATATTGCAAGCTAGAACAGGTGTGGCACGGCAGGCTGTAGACTGACAACTAGATAACATTTCTCAGTAGAACATGTCATTTACTTCTATTCCCTCACTGCGTGAGCAACAACATCCCCTAATTCGTCAGCTAGCTGATTGCATTGAGGCAGCTTGGCATCAGCACTTGGATCTGTCGCCTTACCAGTTGCCTGCTGAGTTAGGGTATGTAGAAGGTAGATTAGAGGGCGAAAAACTAATAATTCAAAACAGCTGTTACCAAACTCCCCAGTTCCGAAAAATCCACTTGGAACTGGCAAAAGTAGGAAATATGCTGGATATTTTGCACTGTGTGATGTTTCCTCGTCCAGAATATGACTTGCCGATGTTTGGTTGTGATTTAGTTGCGGGTAGGGGTCAAATTAGTGCAGCGATCGCAGACCTTTCTCCTGTTCACATAGAGCGTGCCTTACCAGCATCTTATACTTCTGCATTGACGGCGTTAACAACCCTTAACTTTTCTCAACCCCGTGAATTACCGGAATGGGGAAATATCTTTTCAGATTTTTGTATTTTTGTGCGTCCAGGTTCCCCAGAAGAAGAAACGATGTTTCTCTCTCGCGTGGGTGATTTTTTAGATATTCATTGTACCCAGGCGATCGCCTCTAGTCCAGTTTCGCCTGAACAAGTAACGCAAAATCTTGCTGGACAACACAACTACTGCACTAAACAGCAGCAAAACGACAAAACCCGGCGCGTATTGGAAAAAGCCTTTGGCTCAGCTTGGGCAGAACATTACATGACCACAGTTTTATTTGACCTCCCAGATTCATCATCTGCCTCTCCCCATCTGTAAGCTCTGTTACGTTTTCCCGTAACTGATAAATGTAGAATTCATTCAACGAGAGTTTGATGGAGTCCTAAAGCAGCAGTCAGAGCAGCAAGTTTTTTGGAGCAAATAGCCAAAGATGCTTTCAGCCCTGCTATAAGTTGACCAAATTAAGGAAACTGTGATGTTAATAATGCTCAAGTTGAGAAAAATTTTTTAGTCGGTCGCTGACTTACTGAAGGAAGACTTGCTTTGGCAACAAAATCGTTTCCAACAACAGCAACGGTGTGTTTACTAGATACGCGCTATTCCTCGCTCGCTGGTATAACTTTTCTGCGAGGTTAAACAGTGCTTTTATTTATTTTAAGGTGTTTGCATATCACATAATTAAAGGCTTTGTCTAAGATATTTGACAGCCAATAAATTCATTTGTGGCTTACTTTCCATAGCTTAAAGCCTTGTCATTACTCACATCTTGGCAATCTCTCGCTTCGTTGCTATCCCGCTTGGGAATAAATTCCAAAGCTAATAGCCAAAGTCCGTTTCAACGGACTCAGTTTAGTGAGATGGAAGCTAAAAGCTAAGGAACTCCGTCCCGAATCTTTTTGGTGAATTCTCCCAACTTCCAGACTCAAATTTATTTAATAACCAGCAAACACAAAACGCTATTTTGCAAAGCTATAGTGTTGAGCATTCATTAAGCAGTGGATTTGAAGCAACGTCCAGCTTTAAACCACTGTTGTTTCTCCTATGCAGTTGGCTATTTACTAAAAACCCTTTTTTACTAATTTAACTGCGCCTCACTCATTTTTTTTACTGCCATCACCACAATTCAGATAAACGGGCAACATACCATGTCAAGGGTGACTGAGAAGCCAAAACCAAGCGAGCAGCCACTTAATCATGAACAAGCTAAGATTTGGTGGGGCATTGCTGTAGCTGTGCCGATAGTAATCGCCGCTGGGGTACTAGGTACAGCCAAAATCGAGCAGTTAAGAAAACTCACTACGCCCGTACCCGTAGCGCCAGTTGCTAATAGCATTAGTGCTGTTGGGCGTTTGGAGCCGCGAGGAGAAGTCGTTAGACTGTCTGCCCCAAGTGGAGGATTATCAGCGTCTTCACGAATTCAGCAAATCTTCGTGAGAGAGGGTGAACGGGTAAGGCAAGGTCAAGTAGTTGCGATTTTGGACAACCGCGATACCCAAGTAGCAGCAGTAGAAGAGGCAAAAGCCAAACTGCAAGAATCTCGTGCGAATTTAGCCCAAGTAAGAGCAGGTTCACCAAGAGACATTCAAGCTCAAAGAGCAGTCATTGCTCGACTACAAGCTCAGTTAAGAGGGGAAAGGGATGCTCAGCAAGCAACGATTGCTCGGATTGCTGCCCAGTTAAGTGGGGAAAAAATCGCTCAACAAGCAATGGTGAATCGCCTAGAAGCTGAACTCATTGGGCAAAGAGATACTTTAAGAGCGACAATTACACGGATCAGAGCCGAGCAACGCAATGCCCAAGTCGATGCTGGACGATATGATATGTTGTACCGAGAAGGTGCGATTTCTCAACAAGAACGGGATAGAAGACGCTTAAGTGCCATAACTTCTAATCAGCAAGTTGTCGAAAGCCAAGCTACTTTAAGACAAACACTGGCAACTCTACGACAGCAACTTGCCGAAGCTAGAGCCAATCAGATAACAAATTTAGCAACTTTGCAACAGCAACTAATCGAAGCTAGAGTTAACCGCGACAAAACTGTAGCAACTGTGCAAAGACAAATCGACGAAGAAAAAGCTAAACTGAGCAGAATTTTGGAAGTTAGCCCGACTGATTCGCAAGTAGCACAAGCTCAAGTTAGCAATGCGATCGCCAATGTTAGAAAAGCAGAAGCAGAGCTAAAGTTGAGCTATGTTCAAGCACCAATTGCTGGAGAAATTTTAAAAATTCACACCAAATCAGGCGAAGCCATAAGTTCAAATGGCATTGCTGAGATTGGACAAACTAATCAGATGTTTGTAATTGCTGAAGTTCCTGAAGACGGTATTGGTAAAGTGCGCGTTGGTCAAAATGCCACTATCACCAGTGATAATGGAGCATTTAACGCGGAATTAAAAGGAACTGTCACTGAGATTGGTAGAAAAATAGGCAAAAAAGATGTGCTAAATACAGATCCAGCAGCAGATGTGGACGCCAGAGTTGTAGAAGTTAAAATCGCTCTGTCTCCAGAAGATAGCCAACTAGTTTCTGGTTTAACCTACGCTAAAGTGGTTGTCGAAATTAATATCTAATCAAGTTATGAGTGAGCAGTAATAATTTGTTTTTACTGCAATACTTGTATTATTTATAATGCAAGCAATCATAATTATTAGTTAATAAAATTAATTATCTCACATCAAGATAGTTTTAAAAATTATTTTACATTTGATACTTTATGAATTAAATACTACCTGCTTAACAGCCTAGAAAATGAATCAAAAAATACCTCTGTCTTGGCTACAGTTGACAAGAGAAAAAACTCGCCTAGCCGTGGCTCTGGCAGGAATTGCCTTTGCGGATATTTTAATGTTTATGCAACTTGGTTTCCGAGATGCTCTTTATTATAGTAACGTTCGGTTCCATACCAGCTTACAGGGCGATATTGTTTTAATCAACAGTCAATCTAACGCTCTGTTGGCAATGAAAAGTTTTTCCCAACGGCGATTATATAAGGCTTTAGATTTACAAGCAGTACAATCAGTCCATCCTATATATTTGGACTATACAAGTTGGAAAAATCCTGTAACTGGTCGTCCTCGTAATATCTTAATTTTTGGGATTAATCCAGAAGTTAACTTGTTAAATTTACCTGGAGTTCAAGAAAATTTAGATAAAGTTAAACTACCTGATGTAGTTTTATATGACCGTTCTTCTAGAGTTGAGTATGGGCCAATTGCGGCTAGTTTTGAGCAAGGAAATACTGTAACAGCAGAAGTGAGAAGGAGGCAAATTAAAGTAGAAGGACTATTTACATTAGGTGCATCCTTTGGGGCTGATGGGAATTTAATCACGAGCGATGTTAACTTTATACGGATATTTACTAATCGTCAGCGAGGATTGATTGATATTGGACTAATTAGATTAAAACCGGGAGCAAATGCTACAGTCGTTGTCCAAAATTTACGAAATTATTTACCTAAAGATATTAATGTTTTAACTAAGCAAGAATTTATTGACTTTGAGCGAAATTACTGGGCGAGTGGTACGGCTATCGGGTTTATTTTCACGTTAGGGACAATCATGGGTTTTATTGTGGGAACTGTGATTGTGTATCAAATACTTTATACAGAAGTTACAGAGCATTTGGCTGAATATGCAACTCTCAAAGCAATCGGTTACACACAAAAATATTTGTTGATCGTGATTTTACAAGAGGCTTTATTGTTAGCAGTTTTAGGATATATTCCTGGATTCACTTTTACGATGTTTCTTTATCAACGAGCTAGAGAGGCTACACTTTTACCAGTTTTTATGAGCTTTGGTCGTGCAGTAATGGTGTTAATTATGACTATTTTAATGTGCTTTATTTCTGGTGCGATCGCTGTCCGAAAATTACGCTCTGCTGATCCAGCAGATATATTTTAATTAAAGCTGCTCAGCCATCTTTGATTTTGAATATTATAAATTCAAAATTAATTATTAATAGATATTAGAAAATTTGAATCATAATTTATAGTTGAGAGATTATAAATCCTCAAACTTAGTAAACATCTCAAAAAAGCTAACTTATAGCTACAAATTTTATGATGAGAGAACCAGTAATTACCATTAAAAACTTGAATCATTACTATGGTAAAGGCGCACTGAAAAGACAAATTTTATTTGACATTAACCTAGATATTTATGCTGGAGAGATTGTCATTATGACTGGGCCATCAGGGTCAGGTAAAACAACATTACTGAGCTTGATTGGTGGTTTACGGTCTGTACAAGAGGGAAGCTTGAAATTTTTAGGTGAAGAACTATTTGGTGTCAGTCAGAACAAGCTGGTGCAGATGCGGCGCAAAATTGGTTATATTTTCCAGGCTCATAATTTGCTGGGGTTCTTGACTGCTAGGCAAAATGTGCAAATGGCGGTGGAATTGAATGAAAATATTTCTCAAACTGAGGCAGTATCTAAATCAGAAGGTATGCTGGGGGCTGTTGGTTTAAAAGAACGAATTAATTATTATCCAGATAATCTTTCTGGTGGGCAAAAACAAAGAATAGCGATCGCCCGCGCCTTGGTGAATCATCCGCCACTGGTGCTAGCAGACGAACCAACAGCAGCTTTAGACAAACAATCAGGACGCGATGTTGTAGAAATAATGCAGAGCCTTGCCAAGGAGCAGGGAACTACTATCTTGTTAGTAACCCACGATAACCGCATCTTGGATATAGCCGATCGCATCATAGAAATGGAAGATGGTCTTTTAGCCCGTAATTCCCAAAGTGCAGTTATCAGTTAATAACAGGATTCTAAAATCAAAACTTAAAAACCTCCCCAAAAGGGGGAGGCGACTAGGGAGAATATTCTTCAGCCCAGGAATTAGGATTGGGTGCAGGTGCGTTAGCTGAGCAGTCTAGTAATGGTTCAGGTTAATGCCAGCTTCTTTTGCCATTGCTTCCAGCCCTTTCGTTTCTAGGGTTTTGATTGCTTTAGTACACAACTTCAGTTTCACCCAGCGATTACCACCTTGCCACCAAACGCGCTTGTTTTGCAGATTGGCATGTTGAAGCCGTTTTGTGCGGCGGTGGGAGTGGGAAACGGCAAAGGCGTTATTTGCCTTTTTACCAGTTAGTTCACAGCGACGAGACATAGCAACTATCTCCAGTTAGTTTTTGAATACAGCCTTTCCATTTTAGGACTTAGGCAGCGGAAGTAGTTAAGGAAGGAGTGGGAGAGTGGGGGAGCAGTGCTTCTCTACTTTGAGGCTGCGCCCTAAGCGTAGCTGTGCCGCAGGCTTTACGGCTTCTCTACGAGATGCTACGCGTAGCTTACTTAAGCATAGGGGTACGCTCAGCAACCGAGGCAGAGAGGACAAGGAGGACAAGGGGAATAAATAACTGACCCTTGTAGAGACGCGATTAATCGCGTCTCTACTTAATCGCGTCTCTACTTAATCGCGTCTCTACTTTTAACCCTTGACCCCCTATCCTACTTACTAGCTTGTTCCGTCAGCTTGGTGAGTACTTCGTTTGAGCGCTCAACGAAAGATTTCATTCCCTCAGCGTCAAACCCTTTTTGAGACATCAGCGCCAAATCGTAGACATGTTGGCAAATCATATTCACCAACTGATTTGTCGGCGATTGACCGTCACCTTGGATGATAGTACCTTGGTTGAGGTTCGCTAAGTTTTGAATCAGCGGGTGAGCAGTATTCACCAGTAAAATGTGGTCTTCGGGAAACTCTGCTGTTTGCTGCTGCATCATGGCGTTCATTTCTCGCAGGCGGCGGAGAATTTCTGGTAGTAGCACGATCGCAGGTGGTGTTCCTTGGGGATTATCGGCTTTTAAAGCTTCGGTGCGGATATTGAGTTTGGGTTTGTTGAGGGATTTCTCAAATAACTCTTTGATGACCTCACTCCGGGTTTTGTTGGTTTTGGGATCAACAATTTCCGTCGCTTTGTCTTGTTCCAACAATGTATTATCTAAGTCGGAGTCTACCCGTGTAAACTTGACATCTTGATATTCCCGCTCTAGGAAGTTGATAAAGTGGGTGTCGATGAAGGAGTCCATAAACAGGACTTCTAAACCTTGGTTTTTGTGCAGTTCTACGTAGGTAGCTTGGGTTGCTTCATCGGTGCTGTAGAAAACCCGATTCTCGTGGCGTTCTTTGTTGCGTTCTAAATACTCTTTCAGCGTCGTGTAAGGAGTACTGAGTGCTGAGTTCTCAGAATTGGATGCAGGAGTAACATCTTGCCACGCATCCCCTTCTGAGGACTGTACCTCAACTGCTGGAGTTTCGGCAGCAGGTTTGTCTGTAAGTTTGGCGGTGGTGCGAAAAACGATGATGTCTTCGATTTGTTTTTTGAATTTCTCGTCGTTGAGAACACCAAATTTGACAAAAGTTCCGAGGTCTTTCCAAGCACTAATGTATTGTTCGCGGTTGTCGCGGAAAAGTTCTTTGAGGCGATCGCCTACTTTTTTGGCAATATAATCACCAATTCGCCGCACGGTGCGATCGCCTTGCAATGCACTACGCGAAACGTTCAAAGGAATATCGCTGCTATCAATCACACCCCGCATTGGTGTTAAAAATTGCGGGATAATTTCTTCGCAGTTGTCGCTAACAAAAACTTGATTGCAAAATAGCTTGATCTGCCCTTTTGTAACATCTACATCGGGCTTCATTTTCGGAAAATACAGAATACCGTTAATGATAAAGGGATAGTCTGTATTCAGATGCACCCACAACAGCGGTTCTTCCTGAAAAGGGTACAGGTAGCGGTAAAACTCTAAATAATCTTCTTGACTCAGACTACTTGGTGACTCACGCCACGGTGCTTTTTGCCGATTTAAGACTTCGCCTTCCAATTTAATTGGCACTGGCATGAAGTCGCAGTAAGTCTTGACAAGATTCTTAATGCGTGCTGACTCTAAAAATTCTTCCTCTTCTCCTTGCAGAGTCAGGGTAATAGTAGTACCGCGAGTTGTACGGGGTGAATCTTCTAGGGTAAATTCTGGAGAACCATCACAAGTCCAGTGAACTGCTGGCGCTCCTTCTTGGTAAGAAAGGGTATCAATTTCAACTTTTTGCGCCACCATGAACGAGGAGTAGAAGCCAAGACCGAAGTGCCCGATAATTGGTTGATCTGATTTGCCTTGATACTTATGAATAAATTCTTCAGCACTGGAGAAGGCAACCTGATTGATGTATTTTTTCACTTCCTCTGCTGTCATGCCGATACCATTATCGGAAATAGAGAGGGTCTTGTTATCTTTATCGATGGCGATTTCAATTTCTGGTTCGCCTATGTCTCCACTATACTCCCCGGCTTGAGATACCATTTTCAGTTTTTGAATGGCGTCTACAGCGTTGGATACCAGTTCCCGCAAGAAGATTTGGTGATCTGAGTAGAGCGACTTCTTGATAATTGGGAAAATATTCTCAGTATGAATACTGATAGTACCTTGTTCTAGCATGGTTATCCGTCTGTGTTAGTTGCAGAGATAATTCTGAGGATCAATTTTCCGCGATTCCTCTGTTGTTTTAGGTAAGGAATGCCTCTTAATTTTATTCGGATTTCACTACCATCAATCATAAATGCTGTTGAAACTACCGTTGCAGGTTGTTATATATGGCGGCTATTTCCGCAGCTTGCATATTTAGAGTGCGAACTGGTTTAATACCTTGGCGTAATTTATTCAGTAAATTTGCATCTGTTGCTAACAGCCGAAGGCTCTCAGTCCAAGCCTTGGGATCGTTAGCAGTTACTAGCCAACCATCAATGCCATGTCTTACCAGTTCTGCGATACCGCCTAAGTTGGAACCGATTACAGGTAAAGATAGGGCATGGGCTTCTAGTACGACTAAAGGCCCAGTTTCCAGCCATTGAGAAGGCACAGCCAGTATATCGTAATTAGCCATAGCCTTGGGCAGTTCTTCCCTTGTTAGTTGTTTTTCTACACGAATCCGAGGATCATTGTCGATTAGGTTAAAAATTGTTTGGCGATATCGCTCATCCTGCGCTATTCCATGAATTATTAACTCAATGGGAATTTCCGCAGGTAAATCTTTAACTGCTTGTACTAAGATATCGATGCCCTTATATATATCCCAGCGTCCTAAAAAAACTACTTTTAAAGGGACATATTTCTCCTGTGCTGGTGGTGTTTCTTGTGTAGCGTAACCAATTCCATAGCGGCAGAGAACAAGTTTTTCTTCAGGGATACCGTTGATGAGTAGAGCTTTATAAAGCCAATCACACACTGCTATGATGCGATCGGCAAATTTTGCCATTTCTAGTAAACTTTGTTGACGGGCATTGACATAACCAGGTACGACAAAAGGGCGTACAAACCGCCCTAATTCCTCGTCTACTGAAGCAGGCAGATAAGCGCTTGTAGGCAAAGGTAATTGACTTAGGACAGACATAGGCAAATGGCTCAAAGTTTTGACCATTGCCGCAGGTAGTTTACTGCTTAAAGTATCGGCACACTGAGAACAACGCACTACATCAATTTTGCCATCACAGACTTGTTGTCCATTAAACATTAAGGTAGTCCGCTGGCAAATAGGTAGAGGATAGTGGATCGTTACCACTGTTGACATGCCTAATTGTTTAGCTAAACGGAGATGAGGCAATCCACAATATGTTTCCCAATGGTGTTGATGGTAAATGTCTGCTTTTTGCCTGGTTAACCAATTAGCAAAATGCTCAAATTTTCCATGTGAAAATTGTCCATGATTGGGTTGTGTTTTGGGTGCTGGAAAGACAGGATATCGATAAACTTCTATGTCGTTATGTTTATAAATATCTTCTTTTTGGGAACCGTTACTAGCTGCTGCTATTTGGATGTCAATATTATGCGATCGCAGCTGTGGCAGCAGTTCATTCAGGTTTACTTGAATACCACCACATTTATCCGGGAAATAACGAGCAAGAGCTTGGATTGCTTTCATAATCAGCACTTCTGGGTGAGTAAATCGGCTCTTGCTATTTTATTCGCTGTATTATGAATTACCCCTAACTGGGCTATTAGATCCCCGACTTTTTAAAGAAATCGAGGATCTGACCACCGCCAACTAAGCTTTTGCTAAAATTTCAAGGTTCGGGTGCTGGCTCTAATAACTTGATAGTTGTTTTTGGAACTGACACTTTAACAGACGATTTTTTGCTAAATGATAGACCGTTTTCACCTTTATCAATGAAAATCGTGTCTCCAGAGATAAAAGTATTTTCCAGTAACTTGGTGGCGATGGGGTTTTCTACTTCTCGCTGAATTGCTCGTTTTAGTGGGCGTGCGCCGTAAACTGGATCGTAGCCTGTTTCTACAAGGTAATCACAGGCAGGTTGTGATATCTCGAAAGAGATTTTTTGCTCTCGGAGGAGATTTTCTACTCGTTTGAGTTGAATGCGGATGATATGTCGCATTTCTGTGCGACTGAGGGTATGGAAGAGAATAATATCATCGACGCGGTTGAGAAATTCGGGGCGGAAATGCGATCGCAATGCATCCGTTACCCGCACTCGCATCATTTCATACTTGGTGTCATCACCAGAAACATCCAAGATGTACTCGCTGCCGATGTTACTAGTCATCACAATGACGCTGTTGCGAAAATCTACCGTTCTTCCCTGCGAATCAGTAATTCTCCCATCATCTAGTACTTGTAACAAAATATTGAACACATCGGGGTGAGCCTTTTCAACTTCATCCAATAGCACCACCGAATAGGGACGGCGGCGAACAGCCTCGGAAAGTTGACCGCCTTCTTCATAGCCGATATATCCTGGAGGTGCTCCCACCAGCCGGGAAACTGAGTGTTTTTCCATGTACTCAGACATATCCAGGCGTACCAAAGCATCATCAGAATCAAAAAGAAACTGAGCTAAAGCACGGGCAAGTTCAGTTTTACCCACACCAGTGGGCCCCATGAACAAAAATGAACCAATGGGACGAGATGGGTCTTTCATCCCGGCACGGGCGCGACGAATTGCCGCTGCTACTGCTGCGACAGCTTCTTGTTGCCCAATGACTCGTTCGTGCAAATGGTGCTCTAGTTGCAGCAATTTTTGCCGTTCTGATTCCAATAGGCGATTTACGGGGATTCCTGTCCATTTGGCGACGATTTCGGCAATATCGGCTTCAATGACTTGTTCTCGCAGTAAAGTAGAACCTTTGCTTTGAATTTCTAAAAGTTTGGTTTCTTTGGCTTCGCGATCGCGCTGCATTCCTTCCAATTTGCCATACTTCAATTGGGCAGCTTTGTTTAAATCGTAGTCACGTTCTGCCTGTTCAATTTGCACACGCAAGGCATCTTCTTCTTTTTTTAAGGTGCTAATAGCTTCTAATAGCTGCTTTTCACCTTGCCATTGTTCATTAAATTTCTGCTGTTTGATCGTCAACTTAGCAATTTCTTGCTCAATGCGCTCCAAACGCTCTCTAGTTTGGGCAGTACCCTTTTCTTCTCCAGCCAATGACAGCTTTTCCATTTCTAGCTGCATCAAGCGGCGGTCAATAGTTTCTAATTCTGCTGGTTTGGAAGTAATTTCCATTTTCAACTTTGCCGCAGCCTCATCTACCAAGTCAATGGCTTTATCTGGTAAGAAGCGGTCAGAAATATAACGTGCTGACAGGGTTGCTGCTGCTACCAGGGCTGAATCAGAAATTTTAACGTTGTGATGGACTTCGTAGCGTTCTTTTAATCCCCGGAGAATGGAAATAGTATTTTCCACGCTGGGCTGATCCACAAATACTTGTTGAAAGCGGCGTTCTAGTGCTGCATCTTTTTCGATGTGTTTGCGGTATTCATCCAAAGTACTTGCACCGATGCAACGGAGTTCGCCCCGCGCCAGCATCGGTTTGAGTAAATTCCCGGCATCCATCGCCCCTTGTTGAGTAGAACCAGCACCAACGACGGTGTGCAGTTCGTCAATAAACAGAACAATATCACCGTTAGATTCAGTAACTTCTTTAAGGACTGCTTTTAGACGTTCTTCAAATTCCCCCCGCAATTTTGCCCCAGCAATTAAACTGCCGATATCTAAAGAGATGAGCTGGCGGTTTTTCAGGGATTCGGGAACATCACCGTTTACCATGCGCTGCGCTAATGCTTCAGCGATCGCAGTTTTACCAACCCCAGGTTCACCAATTAACACCGGGTTATTCTTGCTGCGACGAGACAATACCTGGATTACCCGACGAATTTCGTCATCTCGTCCGATTACCGGGTCGAGTTTTCCAGCTTTTGCCTGTTCTGTCAAGTCCCTGCCAAACTTTTGTAAAGCTTCATAGCGAGATTCTGGACTTTGGTCTGTCACTTTTTGACTGCCGCGAACGGTTTTGATAGCAGCTTCTAGCTTAGCAATGTCTACGTTAAAGGCTTTGAGAACTCGCCGGCCAATGCGATCATCATCACTAAAAGCCAGAAGAATGTGTTCTACAGAGACGTAGGAATCTTTCATCTTGGCTCGAATTTCCTCGGCTCTGTCTAGTAAAACATCTAAGCTGCGACCGAGGTAGAGCTGATCGCTTTTACCAACTTTTGGCTGACGTTGGGTAAATGCTTCTAGCTGCTGTTGTAAGCGGATTGGATCGACTTCAGCTCGAGCGAGGATACGGATTGCTATACTTGTGGGTTCTTCTAAAAGGGCAATGATTAAATGTTCAACATCTAATTGCTGTTGTTGATAAGCACGGACTATATCCTGAGATTTAACAATCGCTTCCCAGGCTTTATCAGTAAATTTATTGGGATCTGTAGGTTGCATTTTTAGGATTTTAGCTTTGGGATTTTTAGTTTAGGGATTGGGGATTGGTGAATGGTTGTAATGGTACTCCCAAATTATCCAAACATTATCGGCGTATATCCGCGTGTATCTCCAGTGGCAACTTTGGATTGATAATTGGTGATAGTTTGATCCATTACCTATATTTCTAATTTAAAACGAAAACACTGCTCTCAGCTTACTTTGCTAAATGATCCCAAGTAGGGCGATCGCTAATTGTGTTCAGATACTAATGGTGCAATTTACTAAACTCCTAGTTAAAAATTTTTGCGAACGTATTCTTCGCTGCATTACTTAATGCTCAACTCGATTACTTAGTCAGGACTTACGCAAAATTATGAAAAAATTACTCCTGCAAAGAAGCAAGCTATGCAGAGCGTCTGTCTACGACACCAAGGCGAACGCTGAGAAGAAATAAAAGTTGCACAGAGTTATTTTGCTTTAGATCCCCGACTTCTTTAAGAAGTCGGGGATCTAGCCACCGCCAACTAATAAAAATTATTGCAACATTTTAGCTTTGACACGCCACTAATATTCTTTCCTCAGAATTACTGGCTCACAAGTTGTTCTTGTGATTCCTGTTTTGCTGCTGACCCTTGAGTACCCAGTTGAATCAGTTCAACTTTATACCCATCTGGATCTTCTACAAAAGCAATTACTGTCGAACCGTGTTTCATTGGGCCTGGTTCTCGTACAACTTTACCGCCATGATTTCGGATTTCCTCACATGTGGCGTAAATATCATCAACACCAAGAGCAATATGACCGTAAGCATTACCCAATTCGTACTTTTCTACCCCCCAGTTGTAAGTTAGCTCAAGCACCGTGTTATTGCTTTCATCACCGTAACCAACAAAAGCCAGGGTAAATTCTCCTCCCGGATAATCTTTTCGCCGGAGTAATTTCATTCCCAGAACTTCACAGTAGAACTTCAAGGACTCTTCAAGGTTGCCTACTCGTAGCATTGTGTGTAGTAATCGCATATTGACCTTTTATCTGTACTCGGTTCAGTATTATTATCTGTCTGCCAATATTTTACAAAGCTTAGGGACTGGGGACTGGGAATGGGGGAGTGGGGAAGAAGGAGGATAAGGGGGAAAATAATAACTTTTGACCCTTGTAGAGACGCGATTAATCGCGTCTCTACACACGCGATTAATCGCGTCTCTACTTTTGAATCTTGACCAATTATTGGAAATCTTCTTTAATCTCAGCCTAGAAAGTCTCCTTAACGCCTATGCTAGCGATTGGGTTAGCCACTGAACTAGATGCGATCGGCGCTCAGAACTCACTCGAAGTCAAAGAATACAAAGGACGAACTACAGATGAGTAACATTCTAGATACTACAATCGAGGCGATCGCTGCCCGCGAAATTCTCGATTCACGAGGCAGACCAACGGTTGAAGCTGAAGTACATTTGATCAATGGTGTTGTGGGATTGGCACAGGTTCCTAGTGGTGCTTCTACTGGCACTTTTGAGGCACATGAACTGCGTGATGGCGATAAAAGTCGTTACAGCGGCAAAGGAGTACTCAAGGCGGTGCAAAATATCAAAGAGTCTCTTGCTCCAAAATTGTTAAACCTGGATGTCCTCAACCAAGAACTGCTAGACCGAACAATGATTGCTTTGGATGGCTCTGCTAACAAATCTAATTTGGGAGCTAATGCAATTTTGGCAGTTTCCCTAGCAGCAGCGAAAGCGGGTGCTGAATCTCTGGCAATTCCCCTATATCGTTATTTAGGTGGCCCTTTAGCGAATTTGTTGCCAGTACCCTTAATGAACGTGATTAACGGTGGGGCACACGCGTCAAACAATGTAGATTTTCAAGAGTTTATGATTGTCCCAATTGGGGCTTCTTCTTTTCGGGAAGCTTTGCGCTGGGGTGCAGAGGTATTTGCCACTCTCAGCCAAGTGTTGGATGAGAAGGGTTTGCTGACTGGTGTGGGCGATGAAGGCGGCTTTGCTCCTAATCTAGAGTCCAATCAGGTGGCTTTGGAATTGTTGGTTGCTGCCATTCAAAAAGCTGGTTACAAGCCAGGAGAACAAGTTGCTTTGGCGTTGGATGTGGCAGCTAGTGAGTTTTACAAGAATGGGCAATATGTCTATGACGGTAAACCTCACGCTCCTACAGAGTTTATTGATTATTTAGCGCAATTGGTTGACCAGTATCCCATTATATCAATTGAGGATGGGTTGCATGAGGAAGACTGGCAAAGCTGGCAATTGCTCACCCAGAAGTTAGGTTCGCGGGTGCAATTAGTAGGGGATGACTTATTTGTGACTAACGCTACTCGCTTGCAAAGAGGCATTCAAGAAAAAGCTGGTAACGCTATTTTGATTAAACTCAATCAAATTGGTTCGCTCACCGAAACCTTGGAAACGATTGATTTAGCTACTCGTAATGGTTTTCGCTCAGTAATTAGCCATCGTTCTGGTGAAACCGAAGACACAACGATCGCCGACCTCTCCGTGGCAACTCGTGCCGGTCAAATCAAAACAGGTTCTCTGTGCCGCAGCGAACGGGTAGCAAAATACAATCGCTTGTTGCGTATTGAAGATGAACTAGGCGATCGCGCCCTTTATGCTGGTGCTGTAGGTTTAGGGCCGAAGTAAGAGCAGGGAAAGCAGGGAAAGCAGGGGGAGCAGGGGAGCAGGAGGAGCAAAAGAATAATTCTCTTTCCCAGTCCCCAGTCCCCAGTCCCCAGTCCCCAGTCCCCAGTCCCCAATACCCAGTCCCCAGTCCCCAGTCCCCAGTCCCCAGTCCCCAGTCCCCAATACCCAATTACGGATAAAACCCCAACTTGGGCAACCCCAGAGTTTCATCCCAGCCCATCATGAGGTTTAAGCACTGAATTGCTTGACCGGCTTGTCCTTTAATTAGGTTATCAATTGCTGACATCACAATCACCCGACCAGTACGTGGATCAACTTCTAAACCGATGTAGCAAAGATTGCTGCCACTTGCCCACTTGGTTTGAGGATAAACCCCACTCTCACAGATTTTTATCCAAGGTGAGTTACGGTAGAAAGCGGTAAAAATAGTAATTAAATCATCTCGCACTAGTCCGGGATCGCGTAGTGTGGCATATACAGTAGCTAGAATCCCGCGCACCATTGGGATGAGGTGCGGTGTAAATTGAATCATGAGTTCGTGACCGGCTAAGTCACTGCAAACTTGCTCAATTTCTGGGGTATGACGATGACGGGCGACACCATAGGCGGCTAAGGAGTTGTCTGCCTCGGCTAGCAACAAGTCGGTTTTGGCTTGCCGTCCGCTGCTAGATGTGCCAGATTTGGCGTCGATAATGGCTGTTTCTGGTACGATTAAGCCTTGTTTGAGAAGCGGTGAAAGCGCCAGAAGACTGGCAGTGGGGTAGCAACCGGGACAGCCAATTAGCTGGGCTTCGGCAATGCGATCGCGATACAGTTCTGGTAGTCCATAAATTGCTGTGGCAGCAGTTGCGCGATCGCTTCTCTGTGTGCCATACCAATTTGTATAAGTTGTTAAATCACTGAACCGATAGTCTGCACTCAGATCCAGTACTTTACATCCTTTTTCTAAAAGTTTGGGTGCGATTTGGCAAGCCAGACCATTTGGTAAACAGAGGAACACTACTTCACAGCGGTGAGCAATTATTTCTGGCTCTATCGCTTCTATTGGTAGGTTAAATGCATGAGCCAGATGCGGGTACAGATTAGTAAAGGGTTTCCCGGCGCTGTTCTCATCGCCCAAATAAACCAGTTCTACTTCTGGATGATCCATTAGTAGTCGGACTAACTGTACTCCGCCATAGCCTGACGCGCCAACAATCCCAACGGGTACGCGTCTAAATTTGCCCATGATCTGAAATCCTTATCCCATGAATGGTTAATTCGTTCTCAGCTATCAACAATATCAGCGACTAGACGCCCGGTGCATAAAACGCCTGAAACCCCTCCACTTTGTTCCGGGAAGTCCAAAGTTAAACAGTTTTTGACCCTTAACCCTTGACTTTACACAACACAGAGAATGTTTAAATGTCGCCGCACTTTGGTGCTAAGCCCCAAGAATTTTTAGTGATGGAAATTTTTGCCATATTATCAAATAATTGCTAGTCTACTTCTCTGCCTTATAAAGGAGCTACAATCTAAAAGAAGAAATTGTTAAAAAAATTTACGTTAGGTAGCTGGAATTCTTCGTGTCACAGCCTAAGACTACCCAAGCTTTTAAATTTGATTCGATTGATGCCGCCTTGGCAGACCTCAAATCTGGTCGCGTCATTGTAGTGGTTGATGATGAAAATAGAGAAAATGAAGGCGACTTGATTTGTGCTGCTCAATTTGCCACACCTGACATGATTAATTTCATGGCGGTGGAAGCTAGAGGGTTGATTTGTTTAGCGATGACTGGCGATCGCCTCGATGAACTAGACTTACCACTAATGGTGAGCAATATTACAGATACTAACCAGACTGCCTTCACTGTCAGTATTGATGCCGGGCCACATTTAGGCGTTAGTACTGGCATCTCAGCGGAAGACCGCGCCCGCACTATCCAAGTTACTCTCAACCCAGCTACAAAACCTTTAGATTTGCGTCGTCCTGGTCATATTTTCCCGATTCGAGCCAGGGAGGGAGGCGTACTAAAACGGGCAGGACATACAGAAGCAGCTGTAGACTTATCTCGACTAGCAGGGCTATATCCAGCGGGAGTAATTTGCGAAATTCAAAACCCCGATGGTTCAATGGCGCGGTTGCAGCAGTTAATTGAATACGCTCAACATCACAATCTAAAAATTATTAGTATTGCGGATTTAATTAGTTATCGCCTCCAACACGATCGCCTAGTGTATCGCGAAGTTGTGACTAAGCTGCCTAGTCAGTTCGGCCAGTTTGAAATTTACGCCTATCGCCACACTTTGGATAATACAGAACACGTTGCCATTGTCAAGGGTGATCCAGCTAACTTTAAAGATGAGCCGGTGATGGTGCGGATGCATTCAGAATGCTTAACTGGTGACGCTTTGGGGTCTTTGCGCTGCGATTGTCGGTTGCAGCTACAGGCAGCACTGAAAATGATTGAAAGTGCAGGTCAAGGTGTAGTTGTATACCTGCGGCAAGAAGGACGAGGAATAGGGCTGATTAATAAGCTGAAAGCCTATTCTTTGCAGGATATGGGGCTGGATACAGTTGAGGCGAATGAGCGCTTGGGCTTTCCCGCTGACTTGCGCGACTACGGGATGGGGGCGCAAATGCTCATGGACTTGGGCATTAAAAAGATTCGCCTGATTACTAATAATCCTCGCAAAATAGCGGGGGTTAAAGGCTATGGGTTGGAAGTAGTTGACCGCGTACCGTTGTTGATTGAAGCGAATGACTACAATTCGTACTACTTGGCAACAAAGGCGAAAAAGCTTGGTCACATGCTGTTACAGACTTATCTAGTGACAGTGGCAATTCACTGGCAAGATGACCCGCAGTTAGTGACGAAACGCTATGAACGTTTAGAAAAACTGCGGCATTTAGCGAGAAGTCATGATTTATTGTTGCAAGAAGAGGCGCGTCCGTTGGGGCTGGCACTGTTTGACGAGCCAGCTTTGACAGTACACTTGGGTTTTGATCAACCAAAAGTTGCTACTACCGATTGGTATCAGCAGAGTGGTCATCCTTACTTACAAGCAATCTTCCAAATTTTAGACAATCTCGCAACTTTGCCTTACGTCCAAAAGCTAGAATTTCTGATTTCTTCTGGTTGCGACCCTCTGAGTAATTTACAAGTCCAACTAGATCGGCAGATATTCTTGGATGGTACACTACCGTCATCGCTGAGCGATCGCCTGGAGACGCAGCAAATTTATAGTTTTAGTAAATAGTCAGGGGTCAAGGGTCAAAAGTAGAGACGCGATTAATCGCGTCTGTACAAGGGTCAACAAATCCTTTGCTCTGCTTGATTGTAATAATCTGAAAGAGAAACGTATAACTCCCATCTTCTTTTAGTTGACTCTGTAAATTGGTTTGGCTTGACGATAGGTATGAAGCAAGCTGAGGAACTTGTCAGAGTCAAAATTTATTGGGTCAACTTTTTGACCTGAACGGTCTACTTCTTGATGGGTGGTGATGCGATCGTCTGGAACTTGACTTTGAGCAACTAACCAAGCTAGAGAATTATATTGAGCTTCCGTGTAGCCACTATGGGCTTGTTGGCTGCTAGCGTTATAACTATCTGGCGGTGTTTCTAAAGAAACGTGATATGCAAAATTATTTACAGATGGCGGTAAATCTGGATTAGTTTTCACAGTTTCAGACCCATCAGGACTATCAAATACTGAGTTAGCTGCGCCGAAAGCTCGCTTTTCTGGCGGTACTAGATAAATAATCGTTCCATCTAGCTTGATTAAAGTGTGGTAACTCGCTTGAACACTTTCATCATTATGGGGTGCTTGAAAGAAATTAATGGCACTGGAGGCAGAATAACCGGTTTCATGGAGTACTATAATTGCTTCGTTGTTGAGAGGTTCGCCATTAATATCTTTGGCGTAGCGTTCCCCATAGTTGCTGGGGTTAACGGCGGCAATTTCATAACTAGGTCTGTATTGTGCAAAAGCCTCAGTTGTACTGTATCTTGCTACAACCTTATTCGTCTTGACTGGTGATTTAACAACTTTTTTAGACTCGTTACCTTGATTTTTCGCTGATTGCAATTGTGCCTTTGGATATTGGCTCAAGGCTATATTTTCTGGATTCGATGTTGGCGTATTACTTTGTAATTGTGTCCCTTTTCCAGCAAACAGCACCAAAATTAAAGCAGCGAACATTAGAGAAATTAGCATGACTCTAGTCGCCCAGTCTTTAAACTTCATGATCCTAATATTTGTAAAACGGTAGATATTAACTTAATTATCTTAATTTTAGTAATAACTTGGTTACAAGTATATGTTTTAATTCTAAGTATTTTTTTTAGGTGCTTCCTCTGCCTATAGGGCTATTTAGAGGCTATTTCTAAACAAAATATAAAATAGACAATTGTGTTAGCGCTTGTACTCTGCGGCATAGTGTTCGCATAGCCAGAGATAATGTCCTTCTGAAGTTAAGATATTTTTTAACCAACCCCAGTATTGCTGTGGATATTTTTCATCTAATAGTTGGCGCAAGGCACGCAAAGCAGCCCCATCGGCGCTTTCTGGCTCTAAATATTCACCTCTAGCAATTTTATCTGCTAATTCTAAATCTTCAGATTCTTTAATTTCAAGTAATTTTGCTGCTAGTTCTTTAAATAGTTATAAGAGGATGTTTTAAAAGGGTCTTTGTCTGTCATCTTGAATGCAGCGTAGCGGAATGAAACATCTCAATATGTGGTCAAAAACCTAGATTCTTCCTTACGCCTTGCTCCACTCAGAATGACATTTTTATACTATCTTGGACTTTACAAACATTCTCTAAGTCATTTTTAAATAGCGTTTCATATTCTTTAGGATCTACTACACCTAGCCAAGGGTCAACTATGGGTGCAGCAAACCTTAAATATTGAAATAACTTACTAATATAATGCGGGCATTGTATCTACATAAGAACGGCTGTAATGTTTAAATTAACAGGATGCGATCGCCTATTCAGAGGAGACACTCATAACGTGAAGCTTAGAGGTTCATTGACAAAGCTCAGAGGTTCATTCACAAGTTGCTAGAAGCAAGGGGTGAGAGAAACAAGCAAAACTCTCCGGTCATTCGGTGAGTGTTTTTTGTTGTGATTGGGGTTAATCGGTAGACTCAATTAATTGGAACTTCCAAGGTTTCAAAGCTGCGGCTGATGGGTAAAGGAACGAACCACTGGGCTATTCCCCGACTTCTTAAGTCGGGGAATAGCCCAGCATAGCTAATTTTCAAACCCTAATAATGCAACTCTGGCAATTGTGGAAAATAATATAGTAAGTCGAGTATCACAAGACTCACTTGATTTCCTCATTTATTCTAGGAAAATATGACTCATTCTTTCCTTGAACGCCTGCGTAGTCCAGATAGCCCAGTTCTCGTCTTCGATGGGGCGATGGGAACTAACCTACAAACCCAAAACCTCACGGCTGAAGACTTCGGCGGCCCGCAGTATGAAGGTTGTAACGAATACTTAGTTCACACGAATCCTGAAGCTGTGGCTAAGGTTCACCGTGACTTTCTCGCCGCTGGTGCAGATGTCATTGAAACGGATACTTTTGGCAGTACGTCGATTGTACTGGCAGAATATGACTTGGCAGATAAGGCATATTACCTCAGCAAGACAGCCGCAGAACTAGCGAAGCGTGTCGCTGCGGAATTTTCTACACCGGAAAAACCTCGGTTTGTTGCGGGTTCCATCGGCCCTACAACTAAACTTCCTACCTTGGGACATATTGACTTTGACACGATGAAAGCTACTTTTGCGGAACAAGCAGAAGCGCTGTGGGATGGTGGTGTCGATTTGTTTCTGGTGGAGACTTGCCAAGATGTGTTGCAAATTAAAGCGGCGCTAAATGGGATTGAAGAGGTGTTTGCTAAGAAGGGAGCACGCCGTCCGCTCATGGTTTCTGTAACAATGGAAAGCATGGGCACAATGTTGGTGGGTTCAGAAATCAGCGCTGTGCTGACTATTTTGGAACCTTATCCCATTGACATTCTCGGTCTAAACTGTGCCACAGGGCCAGACTTGATGAAACCACATATCAAGTATCTGGCAGAACATTCGCCTTTTATCGTTTCCTGTATTCCTAACGCAGGTTTGCCTGAGAACGTCGGCGGTCAAGCACACTACCGATTGACACCGTTGGAATTACGGATGTCGCTAATGCACTTTGTTGAAGATTTGGGTGTCCAAGTGATTGGGGGTTGCTGTGGGACGCGTCCAGAACACATTCAACAATTGGCAGAAATCGCCAAAGAGCTGAAGCCAAAGGTTAGACAGCCAAGTTTAGAACCTGCGGCAGCATCAATTTACACTACTCAACCTTACGACCAAGATAATTCTTTTTTAATTGTTGGTGAACGTCTCAACGCCAGTGGTTCCAAAAAGTGCCGCGATTTGCTGAATGCTGAAGATTGGGACGGACTCGTCTCAATGGCGAGAAGCCAGGTAAAAGAAGGCGCACATATTCTTGATGTGAACGTAGATTATGTGGGACGTGATGGTGTGCGAGATATGCACGAGTTGGTTTCGCGCATTGTTAATAATGTGACATTACCTTTGATGCTCGACTCCACCGAATGGGAAAAGATGGAGGCGGGTTTAAAGGTTGCTGGTGGTAAATGTTTGCTAAACTCCACGAACTACGAAGATGGGGAACCGCGCTTTTTGAAGGTGTTGGAGTTGGCGAAAAAGTATGGCGCTGGTGTTGTCATTGGGACTATCGATGAGGATGGGATGGCGCGGACAGCAGATAAAAAGTTTGCGATCGCTCAGCGTGCATACCGCCAAGCTGTAGAATATGGCATACCTCCCACAGAAATATTCTTTGACACTCTAGCGTTACCCATTTCCACCGGGATTGAAGAAGACCGGGAAAACGGTAAAGCCACAATTGAAGCAATTCGGCGGATTCGTCAAGAATTGCCTGGGTGTCATGTGATTTTGGGTGTTTCTAATATTTCCTTTGGTCTTTCCCCCGCATCGCGGATTGTCCTCAACTCGGTGTTTTTGCACGAGGCGACACAAGCGGGAATGGATGCAGCCATTGTCAGTGCAAACAAGATTTTACCGCTGTCTAAAATTGAGGAACGCCATCAAGAAGTTTGTCGCCAGTTGATTTATGATGAGCGGAAATTTGAGGGTAATGTTTGCGTTTACGATCCCTTGGGAGAGCTTACCACATTGTTTGCAGGGGTAACAACGAAACGCGATCGCTCCCTTGACGAAAGTCTTCCCATCCCAGAACGCCTGAAGCGCCATATCATCGACGGCGAACGCATTGGTTTAGAAGAACATCTAACCAAAGCCTTAGAAGAATATCCTCCCTTAGAAATTATCAACACCTTTCTGCTAGATGGCATGAAAGTTGTCGGGGAATTATTCGGTTCTGGACAAATGCAACTTCCCTTCGTCTTGCAATCTGCGGAAACCATGAAAGCAGCGGTAGCGTATTTAGAACCGTTTATGGAGAAGTCGGAATCTGGCAACAACGCCAAGGGAAGCTTTATCATTGCCACAGTTAAAGGCGATGTCCACGATATTGGTAAAAACCTAGTAGATATTATCTTGTCCAACAACGGTTACAAGGTAATTAACCTGGGAATTAAACAGCCTGTGGAAAATATCATCCAAGCTTACGAACAGCATAAAGCTGATTGTATTGCCATGAGTGGTTTGCTGGTGAAGTCCACCGCCTTCATGAAAGAGAATTTGGAGATATTCAACGAAAAAGGAATTACCGTCCCTGTGATTTTAGGTGGCGCGGCGTTAACTCCCAAGTTTGTGCATGAAGATTGCCAAAACACCTATAAAGGTAAAGTTGTTTATGGCAAAGATGCCTTTTCTGACTTGCACTTCATGGATAAATTAATGCCAGCAAAGACTGCTGGTAACTGGGATGATTTCCAGGGATTTTTGAACGAAGTGGAGGAAACAGCTGAAGTCTCGAAGAATGGTAACAAAGAATCAGTAGCTACAATTGCTGAGGAAACATCTGCCGAACCAAAAGAGGTGGATACTAGACGTTCTGATGCTGTGGCGATAGATATTAAACGTCCTACGCCGCCTTTTTGGGGAACGAAGTTGTTGCAGCCTGCTGATATTCCTATTGAGGAAATATTTTGGCATTTGGATTTACAAGCTTTGATTGCTGGACAGTGGCAATTCCGTAAGCCGAAGGAGCAATCTAAGGAAGAATATCAGGCTTTTTTAGGTGAGAAAGTGTATCCGGTTTTGGAAAGCTGGAAGCAGCGGATTATTGAGGAGAATTTGTTGCATCCGCAGGTGATTTATGGGTATTTTCCTTGTCAGGCTGAGGGTAATACGTTGTGTGTTTATGAAACGAACCACAGAGGCGCGGAGGACGCAGAGGTAAGAATCAGTTTTGAGTTTCCGAGGCAAAGGTCTTTGAGGAGGTTATGTATAGCAGATTTCTTTGCACCGAAGGAGTCGGGAATTATTGATGTGTTCCCGATGCAAGCGGTGACTGTGGGTGAAATTGCGACGGAGTTCGCTCAAAAGCTGTTTGCTGATAATCAATACACTGATTACTTGTATTTCCACGGTATGGCGGTGCAGGTAGCGGAGGCGTTAGCGGAGTGGACACACGCCAGAATTCGCCGGGAATTGGGTTTTGCTGCTGAGGAACCGAACAATATTCGGGATATTTTGGCACAGCGCTATCAAGGCTCGCGGTATAGTTTTGGCTATCCAGCTTGTCCGAATATCCAAGACCAATATAAGCAACTGGAGTTATTGGAGACTGATAGAATTAACCTATATATGGATGAAAGTGAACAACTCTATCCAGAACAGTCTACGACGGCGATTATTGCCTACCACCCAGTAGCGAAATACTTTAGCGCATAACCTCTGTTCCGTCTTTGCAAAGGAGTGGGCTAGGGGAGTGGGGGACTGGGAGACAAGGGAGAATTATTAATGATGACCCTTGACTTTTGTACAGACGCGATTAATCACGTTTTGTACAGACGCGATTAATCGCGTCTCTACTTCTTGACCCTTGACTCCTATCTCCCGCCTTAAATTTTCAACTTCTCCCCTCGAATCGCATAATCCAACAACTCCATCGGATGAATTACTAAAATCTTCTTACCCTGCAACTTTAAATGCTTAGTAATTTGCAAAGTACAACCAGGATTTGCAGAAGCAATTAACTCGGCACCAGTATTTAACAAATTCTGCACTTTTTGCTGACCCAATTCATCAGCGACTTCCGGTTGCAGCATATTGTAAACCCCCGCACTGCCACAACACAAAGCTGCATCTATTGGTTCTCGTAATTTCACCCCTGGAATTTGCCGCAACAATTGACGTGGTTGCACACTAATCTTTTGTCCATGCAATAAATGACAGGCATCTTGATAAACTAAATTCAAGGGTTTATCAGTCAGCGGTGAAAGTTTAGTTGTTAACCCAACAGTTGCTAAAAACTCTTGAGCATCTTTTACCTTAGCTGCAAACTCCTTAGCTCTTTCTCGATATTCTAGGTCATCTTCTAATATGTGACCGTATTCTTTCAAAGTATGACCGCAACCAGCAGCATTGATAATCACAAAATCTACATCAGTCTTGGCAAAACTATCAATCATCTGCCTAGCTAAAGCTTGCGCCTGTTCAGTTTGTCCTTGGTGTTCAGGAAGCGCCGCACAACAACCTTGAGATTTGGGGATAACAACTTCACAACCATTCGCCGTTAAAACCCGCACCGTTGCTTCATTGACTGGAGAGAACAACAGCCGTTGCACACATCCCAAAATTACCCCAACTCTGTAGCGCTTCTCGCCTTGCGCTGGGATAACAGTAGGCAAATTATCTTGAAAAGATTTGAGAGTAATTTCTGGCAGAATTGATTCCATTGCTGCCAAACGAGGCGATATTTTCTTAAGTAACCCCGTAGCGCGAAAGAACTTAGCAAAACCCAACTTTTGATAAACCAGTAACGGTACTAATAAAACTCGTAAAAGGTTGGGATAGGGAAACAGAGAAAAGATTAATTTACGAAACAGTGTATCTAATAAACTCCGAGGATAATTCCGTTCAACTTGGTGACGAGTTGCAGAAATTAACTTATCATATTGCACCCCAGAAGGACAAGTCGTCACACAAGCAAGACACCCCAAACAAGAATCAAAATGTTCCACCGTTGCCGTATTCAGAGCAATCTCACCCTCATTAATTGCATCCATTAAATAGATGCGTCCCCTAGGAGAATCCATCTCCTTACCAAGCACCCGATAACTGGGACAAGTCGAAAGACAAAACCCACAATGCACACAACTATCAATCAACTTCGGCTCAGGCGGATGATGATCATCAAACCCCTTCAAATTCTTTAAACTAGCCGTATTATTAACAGAATTTTCCGACGAAACTTGCATATTTATTCCTCTCCCCTCTCTATCTCTGAGTCCTCAGCGCCTCTGCGGTTCGTTTAAATTAAATTCCACCCACAAACCGACCCGGACTCAAAATATTCTTACTATCAAACTGTTCCTTAATTCGTCGCATCAACGGCAAAGCATTGTCAGTGTAACCCCAAACATCTACTTGTTGTTTAACCGTCACTGGTGCTTCTAAAATGGTTAGAAAACCATTATTAGCTTGAATGCGATCGCGCACTTCCAAAACCTGACTTTGACTATCCAGCTGCAAAATCCCCAAACCACTACTAATGTGAATCACACCCAACTCCACCTGAGTCAAAATCTCCACAGCAGCAGTGGGTAATACTCCTATTTTGCAAGTAATTACAGACTTTGTGGGAAAAGAATGCATACATTCTCGCAATCTCTGCCATAGAGTAGCTTCATCCCCATCTGAATAAATTACCCCATCTAACCCCAACTTTTGCCCTACTTCTAAAAGTCGATTTGACTGTTCCTTGACACTTTCACCAATACTTTGAAAACGAGCAATTAATCCTAATCCTTTACCCAAACCTAAGCCAGACACCAGTTTAATTGATAGTAAATCAGCTTGGGTTGGCGTTAATGCCGAACCTCGGAGAATATCAGCAGCTTGAGATACAGCCTCCGCCATGCCAGTCAATACTACTGTCCCCGATGCCTCCTGTAACGGATAAACACGAAACGTCACTTGACTAATGATTCCCAATGTGCCGTAAGACCCAGTAAACAACTTCATCAAGTCATATCCGGCAACATTTTTGACTACTCGTCCCCCAGCTTTGGCGATTTGTCCATCAGCACGCACAAAGGTAATTCCCAACAGCTGGTCGCGCACGCCGCCATAACGCTGTCGCCAGGAACCTGTATCAGCTGTGGCCACAATACCACCAATGGTTGCTAACTCTGGCTTAGCAGGGTCAAGAGCGAGAAATTGGCGAGAATCTGCCAAAATCGCTTGGAGACGAGAGAACTTCATCCCAGCTTCTACCGTGATAGTCAAATCGCCAACAGCGTGTTCAATCAGTTGGTTGATGCGTTCTGTACTAACTACGACATCAATGTTTTTAGCTAAACCACCCCAACTGAGTTTACTACCACTACCGCAGGGTAGAACACGCCAGTTATTACGGTGAGCCGTTGCGATGACTGCGGCTAGTTGTTCTTGGGTACGGGGATAGACGATACAACTGGGAACGTTTTCACAAGCGTAGACGCTTTGCGGCTTCTCGTTAGCGATCGCCTGTTGGATACCTTTTTGCTGACTAAGTTCAATATTTTCCCAAAGGCAAACAGCATTTTCTTCGCCGACGATAGATGCAAGATCAGAAGCGATTGCTTTCATTCAGTTTATTTTTTACACCCTACATCTAATTTAGGTGAAAAGCGTTTATCCGAGAAGGATTGTAAAACCTCTACTCAACTTAATATCGTCCCAACAGGTTGAACCTCCCTAGCCCAACCAATATGTGCTAACGACAGTGAGACATCGTTGTGCTTCACTCCAATTAACGCCCATTGCAGCTCAAGTGTGCCTACCCAAAAACGTGCACGGTCGATTACATTCCCTAACATTGGATAGTCACTTTCCATACGCTGCACAATATTTTCTCCATAATTACCCAGTTGGGTGGCAATATCGCAAGCGGGGTCACCTAAGCCAGCGACACCAAAGTCGATAATGCCGCTAATGCATTGTAATTCAGGGTCAAAGAGGATGTGATACATAGGCAAATCACCGTCAATAAGTACAGGTGTGTAGCTTAGGTCAAGTTTCCCTGAAACCACAGGCGCAAATAGTTCATCTATCCAAGTTTGCTGGTGACGCCAAAGGTGAGGAAAGAGAGTTTCCTGAACTTCTTCGTACAACTGCAACCAATCTTTAAGCGATCGCGCAGCATCAGATAAGGATATCCCAGCTTCGGCTAAAACTTCAGTTGGAATATTGTGTAATTGTTGGTGATATGTTGCAAGTTGAGAGATAACACGGGCTTGTGCGGTTTGGCTTAACTTCAGCAGAGTGTTACGCGAAAGCGGTTCACCTTTGAGATATTGATAAGAAACAAAACCTTCTTCCAAGTGTTCAAAGCGGGGAACGGGTAAATCAATATAGCGTTGCACCACTTTCAAGACTTTGGCTTCATGGGAAAGGACTTGTTTTCCCCAATCTTTTTTAGCAAAGCGACAGACAAGCTGATGGTTAACCACTACCACATCATTGACCATTCCATCTTGATTGAAATCCAGATGGTCAAAAGAAATATTCGTGTAAACAGTACGAATTTTATCCAAATAAGAGGAAGGAATATTATTCATAGTGACTCCTAAAGCAATGACAGCAAACAGACAATCAGATTTTTCGAGCATTTTGCCCGACTGAAGCGATGAAACTGATTCGTGTGTTTGTTCTACCAACGTGTCACTGTTATGTAACTCCCTTAGAATATTTGCAAAAACAAAAATTAGTATAACATTACGCTAACGCAAATACACATCAAACTTTTTCTCTGACAAATTTCAAATCTCAGTTTATTGATTGAGTTAGAGTACTGCAACTCAACAAATGCCTGATTTGCATTCTGAGCATAAAAAAGCGAAGCTCAGAATCTCATTAGATGCTTCACTTCGCTTTTGGAATAAGTCTACAGCATGAAACTGTGGGATAGTTTATTTTGTCGAGTATTCCTAAACGTTTATCGGCTGTTTATTATTTGCTGATGTGTAAGAATTACTGCTGTTGTCAATTTCTAACTGCGTTAGTGATTCTTGTCCCGTAATCAATCTTGCTCCACGATTGCGGGTGAAATAATTCCATACCCACTGAATCATTACTACTAATTTGTTGTCAAATTCAATTAAAAAGTAGATATGAATCAATAACCAAAACAGCCATCCCAAGAAACCTTTAAGTTTAATAAAGCCAAAATCTACAACAGCATGATTTTGCCCAATCATCGCTAAACTACCCTGGTCATTGTAATAAAATGGGGGCAAAATTTTATCTTCAAGCCGCTTTTTAATTAGTGTTGCTACATATTCTCCTTCCTGCTTAGCTACAGGTGCAACACCAGGTAAAGGTTTGCCATTTTGATGCGAAAAATTTGCTAAGTCGCCAATCACAAAGATATTGGCATATCCCTTAATACTCAAGTCTGGTTCGACAATAACACGTCCAGCGCGATCGCATTCAACACCTGTGCTTTCTGCTAACACTTTTCCCATTGCTGAAGCTTTCACACCTGCTGCCCATAATACCGTTTTGGAGGCAATTTCTTTAACTTCATCGCCTTGTTTAAGGGTGACAAGATCATTTTCAATATTAGTTACCATTGTTTTTGTCTGGACAATTACCCCCAACCGCGTCAGAGATGCTTCCGCTTCTTGTGATAACTCTGGTGCAAAGGGTGGCAAGATGCGATCCATCCCTTCTAGGAGCAAAATTCTGGTGTCTGTTGTGTCGATGTTGCGGAAATCTTCTTTGAGGGTTTGATTTGCTAACTCTGCGATCGCACCTGCTAATTCTACACCAGTCGGGCCACCACCAACAATAACAAAAGTTAACCAGGCACGGCGTTTTACTGGATCTGTTTCCTTCTCTGCGGCTTCAAAAGCTGTAAAGATTCGGCGACGCATTTCTATTGCATCTTCTACCGTTTTCAAACCAGGAGCAAACTCTTCCCAATTGTCTTTACCAAAATAGGAATGCTTAGCGCCTGTAGCAACAATTAACGTATCGTAAGGTATTGCTTCGCCACCCACAAGCACTTTTTGGGCTTCTGAATCAATATCATTCACTTCTCCCAGCAACACTTTTGTATTTTTGCTCTTACTGAGTACAGAACGCAAAGGTGAGGAAATATCAGCGGGAGATAAAGCACCTGTAGCGACTTGGTACAAAAGTGGTTGAAATAAATGAAAATTGCGTTTATCGATAACAGTAACGTCTACCGCAGCCTTAGCGAGTGTTTTTGCTGCATAAAGTCCACCAAAACCACCGCCAATGACGACTACTTTATGAGGTGGGTTATTATCAAACGAATTTACCATAAGAAATATTTTCCCTGTTACGAGTGTTGTTACTATTCTTAACAAATTTGTATCAAACTTGTCACATTTTTCTGTATTGCTTTGCACATGTGAAAAAATGATTAAAGTAATGAAGAATACTGGAGAATAAGAAATAAAAACACTTCTCTTCTCTACTTTGAGGCTGCGCCCTAAGCGTAGCTATGCCGCAGGCTTTACGAGACGCTCCGCATAGCTTGCTTCCCCCCGCAGGGGTACGACAAGCTTAGTGCATCGCTGGGAACTGGGGAATAATTACAGACGCGATTAATCGCGTCTCTACTCTTGACTCCTGTACAGACGCGATTAATCGCGTCTCTACTCTTGACTAATCCCCAATACCCAATTTGAGGTACAATCGAAAGCCTGCCAATAATGACGATGCTTGCTGACAGGAGATGCTTCTATGGCCCGGATGTATTATGACGAAGATGCTAATTTAGACCTTTTGACTGGAAAAACCATTGCTATTATCGGCTATGGTTCACAAGGTCATGCCCACGCCCTCAATCTCAAAGATAGTGGTTTGGATGTCATTGTAGGATTGTATCCGGGCAGTAAGTCAGCAGAAAAAGCCCAAGCAGCCGGGTTAACTGTGAAAAATGTTGCAGATGCAGCTAATGCTGCTGACTTCATCATGATTTTGTTGCCTGATGAAGTGCAAAAAACAGTTTACAAAAACGAGATTGAACCAAATCTAGAAGAAGGGAATGTCTTAGCCTTTGCCCACGGGTTTAATATTCACTTTGGGCAAGTTGTACCACCGGCGAATGTAGATGTGGTGATGGTAGCACCCAAAGGGCCGGGACATTTAGTGCGACGGACTTATGAACAGGGGCAAGGCGTACCAGCGTTATTTGCGGTTTATCAAGATGCTAGTGGTCAGGCACGCGATCGCGCGATGGCATACGCTAGAGGTATCGGTGGTAGCCGCGCTGGTATTCTCGAAACTTCTTTCCGCGAAGAAACTGAAACAGATTTGTTTGGTGAACAAGCTGTATTGTGTGGTGGTTTGAGTGCTTTAATCAAAGCCGGATTTGAAACTTTGGTGGAAGCTGGTTATCAACCAGAATTGGCTTATTTTGAATGTCTCCACGAAGTCAAACTGATTGTTGACTTGGTTGTGGAAGGCGGTTTAGCTAAGATGCGCGACAGCATTTCCAACACTGCTGAATATGGCGATTATACTCGTGGGCCGCGAATTGTTACCGCAGAAACGAAAGCCGAAATGCAGAAGATTCTTAGCGAAATCCAATCTGGACAATTTGCGCGGGAATTCGTTTTAGAAAACCAAGCTGGTAAACCTGGATTTACCTCCATGCGTCGTCAAGAAGCTGAACACAAAATTGAGGAAGTAGGCAAAGATTTACGCGCTATGTTTAGCTGGTTGAAAAAGGCTTAAGTGTGATTCAGTGGATAGTTAAAATGACAAATAATAACTATTCACTGATAACTGATTTGAGGAATGAGTTGATTCTAAAAAGTGCATGGCGG
Source organism: Komarekiella atlantica HA4396-MV6 (assembly GCA_019359395.1). Taxonomy (GTDB): domain Bacteria; phylum Cyanobacteriota; class Cyanobacteriia; order Cyanobacteriales; family Nostocaceae; genus Komarekiella; species Komarekiella atlantica. Next base: position 107,945 of record JAHHHK010000007.1, on the reverse strand, counting down.
ATGCTCTTTTCATCAGCATATTGTGGGTTAATTGGTATCTCCTTGCCAGATTTCAGCACAATTACAACTCGGTAAAGCTTAGAGTATTTAAATTGTTTTTCTTGGATATCAAGATGTAGAATTGATTCTAGTGGCTGCTCAATTATTTGGTTGCCACGCAAACTTTTGCGTTCTATAAATACCTGATTCAAACTTTTGTAAAAAGTGCAGTTGGTTACAGGTGATGTGGCGAAAAAAGCAGCGATCGCCATTACAATTAATAGAAATAAGCTAAAGAAAAATATATAGTTTCGCTGATTTTGCTGTATTGATAGGGAAGTCTGGTTAGAATTGATAAAATTGTTAATTTTCAAAACAACTTCTTGATTTTCTTGATAGCTAACGTGTGATAACAGGGCAAAATCTCTTAATGGAGTCACAATAATAACCTGATAGCTTTTTCCACCCTTTCTACCGCTGCTTGTGAGGATGTATGCTTCTTGTGGATCAAAAATCTTCAGTTTATCCATGCTTCCCAGCAAATTAAACCGCTTCAATTCACAGTTAATTTGGTTGGGTGAGGAGCGATTCTCCGAAGGAGACGCTACGCGAACGCAAGTTAGACTAGCTGAAGCAGAATCAAAAACTGTGCAGTAAATCAAAAAACTCAAACAGACAGTAAAAATACACCATCCGATAGACCAATATCTGAACGGTCGATGTTTAAGCCGCAATCTGGTATGGGTTTCCTCTACAATTTTCATTAGTGCTTGGTATGGAATACTTAACTCTTAGTAAAGTATTCCCCTCTTAGCCTGTTTAGTAATCACCAAGTCTAAATACTAAATGAATAGATATCTTGAAAAAATCCTAGTTTTTTATTAGAACCACAGATAAATTATCGGTGTTCATCAGTGTTTATCTGTGGTTTGATTTTCATAAAATCGATTTTTGCAAGAAGTCTAATAAACATTTTCACTAAACTGTATTAATCTATAACCCTGGGATAGATGAATTATTAAAAAATATTTGAGTAGCTAGTAAATAATTAGGGCAAAAAATTACGGCTATAAATATGGAAACCAAACAGCTAGGAAAAACTGGTATCTTTGTGAGTGCGATTGGTTTGGGTGGAATGCCGATGTCAATCTCTAATCGCCCTCCAGAATCGCAATCAATCCCAGTTATTCATCGTGCCTTAGATTTGGGTATTACATTTATTGACACTGCTGATTCTTACTGCAAAGATGAATCGGATAAGCACCATAACGAGCAACTAATTCATAAGGCACTTACCAGTTACAAGGGCGATATCAGCCAAGTAATTGTAGCAACTAAAGGCGGTTTGATGCGTCCTGATGGGAGTTGGACACGCAACGGTAGCCCGGAACATTTGCGCCAAACAATTCGAGTTAGCTTTGAAGCTTTGGGCGGTGCTAAACCTATTGATGTTTGGCAATACCATTCCCCCGATTCTAATTACACAATTGAAGAATCTCTTGCACCAGTAAAAGAAGCAGTAGAAACAGGTTTGATTCGGTTTGTGGGAGTTTCTAATTTTTCTGTTGAACAAATTAAGCGGGCGCGGGATGTGGTAGATATTGTCTCAGTGCAAAATCAATACAGCCCTTGGGAACGACAGCCAGAAAATGACGGTGTATTGAAGTATTGTGAACAGGAAGGATTGACATTTTTGCCTTGGAGTCCTTTTGGTGGTAGTCGTCGCCATCAAAACTTGCAAGATATTCCTGCGATCGCTCAGTTAGCTAAGGAAAAAGGCGTATCTGTGTATAATATTGTTTTGGCGTGGTTGCGTTCAAAGTCGCCCTCTATTTTGCCAATTCCTGGTGCGAGCAAAATTTCCAGTATCGAAGACTCGATACATGCAATCAATGTGACACTATCTAATGAAGAAGTGCAAAAAATTGATCGAGCAACCTAATCATGGTAAAGGGAACTAGAGTAATCGCAAAAACCCGATTTCTTTTTGGTAAAACGACCAATTCTCGTTGACTGTAGAGACGTTGCATTGCAACGTCTCTACTCATAACACCTAATTTCTTATCCAAATATTGTTTAATTTACACAAAGGCACAAAGTCTCAGTAACTTTGTGCCTTTGTGTATTATTGTGAGACTATTATTTCAGTAATTAATCTAGAATTTATGCATCTCAATTCTGCAAACCATAAGTTTGTAAGAGTGTTTGTGATTCTACTGCTATCCATACTCAACTGGCAAAATCCAGTAGACGCGCAGTCTCAGCCCAATACACAACTTCTGCCATTTTTTGATAATGTAGATAACCCTGTTCCTGTGGGCTTCCCCGCAGGACAGAAATTAGACATTACACCATCCCCACCGCTGCTAAATTCTTTTGACCAAGCTGTACTACAAATCTGTGGCCCTATTGGGACAAGAGTTACTAGCAATAAATTTAAACAATTGTTATCCTTTTACCCGGATGTATTACAGAAACTTCAGCAAGTTAGCGGTGGCGAATTGCGTCCGGGGCGTCGGAAAAAAGCGCAATTTGTCGAAGATTTAACTAATATCTGGTTCAAACGTCGGGGATTTGAACACATTTTTTGTGGTGAAATATATAACGCTAAAGATATTGGCGGCTTGCATTTTCATGGCAGATATTTACAGCTACAAAATGAAGGAATTGGCGGACGCCTACCAAATAATCAAGGGCGAGAGGAAGTTGTTCCTGGTGTAATTTATACAATGGGTGTAGTGCTTAAACAGGAAAACCGAACGGTAACAGATGTAATTAAAGGCTATGGCTACCTTAGCAACGCCGAAGAAATGCTTATAGATGCAACCCGAATATTTAAACTACAAGGAAATACTGAGGGAGCGTGTATTTATAATGTGCGCGATGAGCTACGCTCCGCTGGAAGCGATCGCGAATCAGGTAAATCTTTTCCCACAGTTTTTGTGAGGAAAGAGAAGGCGATTATTACCTTCTACCCCGATGCTACTCCGCAGGGTGCAAAATGTAAAAGTTAATTCCTTCTTTGAGCTATCTCAAAGACAGCATGATAAATTTCTGGCAAATTAGGGATAAGACAAGTTCAGAGGTTCAAAAAATTACTAACTCTTTCCAGATGTAATATATTTTTCTTGGTGTCTTAGTGATTAAAAAACTTACTTTTAAACCACCAAAGTACTGCGAAAAGTATGTAACAAAATCCCGCAGGATGCGCCAATTTCGTTTATGTGTGTTTAATAATCCTCAAAAGCTATGACCTTTCCAATCAAAAATAGCTCATCTTTTGTTGCTCAGTTGCGAGAACAAATTGAATATCCCTGTACCGGAGTTATCAGCAAGTTACTGCTAAAAGATAAGACTTGTCAATCCACTCTCTTTTCTCTAGTTTGTCTAGCAGCTAACACTGAAATCTCCGAGCATAGCTCTAATCGTAACGCTACTATCAATGTTTTAGAAGGTAGAGGTTTACTTACTTTATCAGGAAAAGATATTGTACTTGAAACTGGTGTTTTTGTCTTTATGCCTGCTAATGCTCCCCATGCCTTAAAGGCTGAAGAAAATTTGTCATTTTTGCTCACTCTTTCTCAGCAAGGAGGAGATTGTAGTTAATTATTTACGGAGTTTTGAAAAATGCAATCACTAATTGATAGCTTTCACTAAAAGTTATCAATTAGTATTAAGAGGTAATACCAATTTTCCAAAATTAGACTAAAGATGCAAGCCTGGAAACCCAGATTAAATCTAAATTTTTTAATTATGAATTGGTATAATACCTGACAGTAATGATCAACAGAAAAGTAACTACAAGACTAGCACCAAAAGTAATCAACTGGATTTTGGTGCTGATTATGCTACTCACAGCCATAGTCACAATCATTATTCCAGGCTCAGTGAGCGCACAAGATGAACGAGTGACCGTACGCTTGGATGGACGATCTGTTTTGCGTGTTAGTGCTGTGGGTAATACAGATGCAAGTACTCGCGCTCGTCAGATTGAACGACGCATGAATCGGCTATTAGAAAATCCAGAAGCGATCGCACCCCCCCGTGTTGAACTCACTGAAGCAGACGATACTGAACGTGTAATCACGATTGCAGGAGTACCTGTAGTTACGGTGACAAAGGCAGATGCCCAAGATAATTTAACAACGGTTAATGCGCTGGCTGCTCAATGGTCACAGGCGATTGATGCGGCTCTGAAGCGGGCGAGTCAACGTAGACTATCAACTTGGGGACGATTTGCAGCTGAAGTTCAAGCATCAGTTGAAACCGCGTTTGGACGACTGATAGAATCAGCCATCACAATTATCCCCCGCGCCCTTGCAGCCCTCTTAGTGATGGGGTTATTTTGGGCGATCGCTGTTGCAGTACGCTGGGTGATGCGGATTATCTTTCGCCATATTGTTGAAGATTTAACTGTTGAGAACCTGGTTAAACAGGTTGCTTACTACGCTGTTTGGATGCTAGGAATTATTGTTGCACTCGACGCGTTTGGCTTTGATCCACAGACCGTTGCTACAGGTCTTGGCTTAACTAGTCTCGCTCTTGGTTTCGCACTCAAAGACATTCTCTCAAACTTCGTTAGTGGCATCTTAATTCTCGTCCTGCGTCCTTTTGAGCTAGGTGATCAGATTATTGTAGGTGAAACCGAAGGAAACGTTGAGCGCATTGAGTTACGAGCGACCCAACTCCGCACATATGACGGACGGGTAGTACTCGTCCCCAATGCTGAATTATTCACTTCACGAATTGTTAACAACACCGCAGCTCCCATTAGGCGCGGCAGTGTAGAACTGTTTATTGGCTACGATAGCGACTTACAAAAGGCCGTAACTGTACTCCAAAATGCCACCCAAGCTACTGTTGGAGTACTGGATAAACCTGCTGCTTCTGTGCGGATACGGGAACTAGGACAGGACGACATTGTAATCGAAGTACATTTCTGGACTGACTCTCGTCGTTCTGACTTTGTTGCAACTACTTCAGCTGTGCGACAAGAAGTTGTGTCTACTTTGAAAGCAGCTGGTATTGGGCTACCCGACCCTGATGTACGAATCCTAGTAGCGCGGCAACCTTAAAATAGCATTCCCGCAGGTAGCGAGTGGCTACAATAGACCTGCCTTAAAAAGGTGATACAGCACTCATCTAGTTAGTGTTGATGTACTCGCTCCAGCAACCACAGCGAAGTAACAGTACCAATAAAGTGAGCAGCAATCCCATTGATGTTTGCTAGTACCACAAAAACATCGAGTGCTCGAATAATCTTGTAGGGATCGGTGATTGCGACTCCTGGAGGTTGGGATATAGATTTTGCTACTAGCACCGCTACAGTTGCTCCAGCACCCAAAAGGGTTAATAATACCCCCACTAAACTTAAAAATACCCCTAGTCGAATGATTTTAGTAGTATCCGCCTTACTAGAATGCAGAGCCGGATTAGGATTTTCTAGACTTTTACCTATACGGGTGTAACGAAAATCCCAATACACACTGAATAACAATACTACGACACCGCATACAGCCCAAAATATGCCAACCCCAAGTCCGGCATTTGGTTGCTCAGTCAAACCACGACCAGTATAGGCAAATAACAATACTAAGCCAGAAACTACTGCAAGTCCCAATTGTACCCAAAAAGTAATCCAGCCTGTAAGACGTATAGTATTCCCAATTGAGCGAGTTTCTGGTGCTAGCGATCGCGCTTCTGATTCTGTTTGCATATTAAATTCCATTAAGTCTAATTGGCCTATCTCCCAATCTCTAACAATATTTTCATGGCTCGTTGTATACCCCCATCCCCAGACATAATTACCTCAAAATCTTGGGGAATAAAATCTCAACATTTTTAATTTTTAATTTGGAATAGGAGCGTAGCGACTGACTTCTGAAATACTTCTAAATAATAGAAACTTATCAAACTTAGGGATGATCAGCAATCAGCAATTAAATTGACAAAATTGCACCATAAAGCGTGATATTTAAGCGATAGGCAGCGATAGCAAAGGATAAGGGGTATGATTAAATCTTGGATGGTGATTGGGGGTGTGGCTTTCTTAGTTGCTCTAGCGGCTAACTTGATTACACCAAGCGATCGCCAATGGTTCAAGCGCCTACAACGACCTAGATGGCTAACTTTTGAGGCAGCAATTCCAATTATTTGGACTGTAATCTTTATTTGTGGTGCTTGGTCAGCTTATATTGTCTGGGAAAATGACCCAGGAAGCACCACAACTTGGTTAATGATGGGTTTATACCTGCTTCTAGAAATTGTTACCATTGCCTATACGCCTGTAATGTTCAGGCTTCGCAGTCTTAAAGTAGGAACAATTCTCGGTGGTACAGGTTTTATTATCAGTATTTTGTTGATACTTGCAGTATTAACTATTTCTGGTTGGGCGGCATTATTACTAGTTCCTTATTTGCTGTGGAGTCCTATTGGCACTTATACCACTTGGCAGATGGCTAGTCTCAATCCTCAAGATACCTGATATTCCAACTAGCGAATGATTCAACTTATGCCCTAAATTGTCAAACTTGCAGTGTATAACTTGACAAAATACACAAGCAAGAATTCAGCATGATTAAATCTTGGATGGTGATTGCGGCTATAACTTTATTAATCGAATTTGGTAGTTTCTTGATTACGCCGCGCGATGTCAAATGGTTTGCACAGTTGAGACGCCCTAAATGGCTAGTTTTTGAGCCGCTTATCCCGATTATTTGGACTGTAATTTTTATTTGCGGTGCAATTTCAGCTAATATCGTCTGGCAAAAAAATCCCGGAAGCCTCATCACCTGGCTGCTAATGGGTTTCTACCTCCTACTGGAAATTATCACCGTCGCCTATATACCTCTAATGCTGAGATTTCGCAGTCTAAAAGCTGGGGAAATTATTGGGTTCACCGGTTTAATTTTAGGCGTTGTCCTAGCAATCTGCGTTCTGCCGATTTCTGGACTAGCGGCGCTGTTACTCGCTCCTTATCTAATTTGGAGTCCAATTGGAACTTATACCACCGACGAATTGAAAGAGTTAAATCCTCAAGATGCGTAGAGGAGTCAACCTAATTCATAATTATTTGGTCAAGGGTCAAGAGTTAGAAGGCAGAGGGGCAGAGGAGAAAGACTTACTGCAACTTCTCCCCCACTCCCCCACTCCCTCCTCTATACAAGACGCCCATAACGTAGGGTGTTGACTTTGTGGGAAAATCCCTCAAAAAAGTTCATGCAAATTCAGCTATTTCTCACACACCGAGCGAATCCATGCAACATACTGTGAAACTCTTGTGTAATATTCAACTGCTTCGTAAAGCCCATACGCTTCGTCTTCGTGGTCTTGCCAAGAACTCACACCCGCAATTACAAGTTTGCCTTGCTCATCAATGAGTGCCGGACTACCACTATCCCCAATCCCAGATACTCCCTCTAACGAGGTGCAATTAGGTGGGGCATCAAAGCGAAATTTGATCCAATGCTCATTCACTTCATCAATCAAATTCGTCGCTTTGCGGAGTTTCTTGTCTGTGCCAATTGTGCCGATTTGCCCGTTTCCGTAATCTCCTCGACCGAGCAATAATATCTCCTGACCTAGTTCGCCTTCGCCTTCGTATAGGTCAAAGGTTGCAACATAATTGACAGGTGAATTCAGTTTAACCAGCGCAATATCGTTTACATCTCCGGGTTCTTCTCCGACAAAATTTGGGTGTGGAACAACTTGCTCAATCGTGTAGTTACCATTGGCGATCGAGATAGTGTGATGGTCTGGGATGTTTCTGGCTGTATGTGCAGCAGTAAGAATCCAGACTGGGGAAATCAGCGTTCCTGCACCATCGCCATTAAAGAAGGTAATAATGCCTGGATAATCGCCTTCATTAACAAGAGCGCTTTGATCTGGAACGTCATGTCGAATGATCATATTGCCAACTTTCATCCCTAGAGTTTTTGATAATACAAAGTACTACATTGTAGGTAGAAAAGCAATTAATTTGGCATCCGCACGGTACAGGAATTATTGGGACACAAGGATGTAAAAACGACGATGATTTATACCCATGTTTTTAACCGGGGTGGTAAGGCTGTTCGTAGTCCGCTTAATTAGAACTACTGGCATATATTTTGCATGAATTTTGAACACCTAAAATGGTACAAAGTTAACACCCTACCCATAACGTGCTGTCACTGGATTAGCTGGATTAGATTGATTATTTAGCCAAGCCCACATTTGATCACCAAAAGAAAAATGCCACCACTCTCTGGGATTGCGTTGAAATTGCGCCTTTAACATCACATCCCGCAATAACTCACGGTAAGCATGATATTGTTGTGCTTCTGGATGGTGATTATTAGCATAGTAATTAGGATGCGATCGCTCTGACATTTCATCAATTGGCGAACCCATATTTACTATTTGCCCTGCATCATCTACTAACGTCACATCTACAGCTGCACCTGTACTATGGGGGGGAGGAGTTTTTTCATCCAAACTTGGTACAGCCCAGATTTCATAAACTGCTTTCCAAATCTCTTGGCGTTGGTGTGGTGATAACTCAGCCTCAGTTAGTCCTCTTTGTTGCAACGCTACCGTGAAGCTGTAATCTACCATAAACTGTTGTACAGCGATCGGGCGATAGGCATCAAAGATTTGGATGCGCCAGTTAGGATGCAAGCAATGAAGATAATTTTGGGCTTGGCTCAAATTGTCAACAACACTTTGACGGAGATAGTAAGGGGAATTTTTCCCATAAGGCGCACCTAGTTTTTCATAAGGGTGAGGCGATTCCACTGCAAACAATTCTAAAGGAATCTCTACTAAAGGTTCACCACATTCATAAATAGGGATTTGGTGATAAGGTCTCATTTACTTTGCTGCCGTTTATCCAATGCATCTAAAAATCGAATCGTAACAGGTTCTAGGTATCGTGATGCAACAGGTTCGATGAATTTATTTAATGCGTTGAGAACCACTATATAATTGTCTATCTTGATACCAATTTTTGATTAAGATATGAGGAACTACAAAGTGAAATTACACCATTCCAGATGACGCCGAGAGATGTCTTTTGTAAAACTTTAATTGACTGAAATATGATTATCAGTCATTTGTCATTTGTTATTTGCCTGCTCTCCTGCTCCCCTGCCCCGGTTACTGAGCAAAGTCGTTGGCGTAGCTTCTCGTAGAGAAGCACTGCTCCCCTGCTCCCCTACTCCCCCAGCCGCCTCTGGAACTGGGTCGTAACCACCTGGATGAAAGGGATGACAGCGCAAAATACGCCAAATTGCCATCCACCCGCCACGTAATACGCCAAATCGTTCAATTGCTTGGATTGCATACATTGAACAAGTAGGTTGAAAGCGACAAGTCGGGAGATACAGCGGCGAAATAAACATTCGGTAGCCGCGAATCAGCCAAATTAATAATATTTTCATTGCGTCACCCAAATCTTATAAATTAGTAACAATGGTAATAATTTCTATTTTGTTGCATCTCTGTTGATTACATTTCCTGATTTGACTTCAATTCCGCTTTTATGGCTGCAAATTGCGATCGTTGCAGTTTGGGTGTTATTCATCCTCCTAATTGCATGGTGGGTAAATCGTTTTGCTAATCGCGATCCAGAAATTGTACGGAAGATAGTTCATATTGGCACTGGCAATGTAATTTTACTCGCCTGGTGGCTAGATATTCCTGCAATTGTCGGGATTACGGCTTCAATTTTAGCGAGTGTCATTACCTTATTGTCCTATCGATTTCCTATTCTTCCTGGTATTAACAGCGTCGGACGCCAAAGTTTTGGAACATTTTTTTATTCTGTCAGTTTTGGTATTTTAGTTGCTTGGTTTTGGCACTTGCAACAACCCCAGTACGCAGCACTAGGAATTTTGGTGATGTCTTGGGGAGATGGACTAGCGGCTTTGATTGGGCAACGCTTTGGTACACATAAGTATAAAGTTTTTGGCAGAGAAAAAAGTTGGGAAGGCTCTTTGACTATGACGCTAGTTAGCTTCGTTGTTAGTAGTTTAATTTTAATTTGTACACAAGGAAACAACTGGCAAACTTGGATGATATCACTTGTGGTAGCAATTACCGCTACTGGTTTAGAAGCTTTTTCGTTTTTAGGCGTTGATAATTTAACAGTTCCTTTAGGTAGTGCTGCACTGGCTTTTGTGTTAATTCAACAACTGGTACTTTAAGGATACTGCATTTCAAACTTATACCAATTTAAAAAAATGTGACAGATAGACCATGTAGAGATGTTGCAATGTAACGTTTCTACCAAAGGATTTGTTGCAATCATTAATTGAATCGGTATTACCTGATATCAGCGCTTAGCAGTTTATCACCGCAAACTTTTGGATGGTTTTCTGCTTATTACTGTTAGCTAAATTCCAGTGAAATCGCCTAAAAATCTGAAAATCGAAGTATAAAGTATCGATTTAGTTTATCATTGATAAATCTTGAATCTGGATTTGGTAGGTAGAAACTACGTGTTTACTAACTATACGTAAAAGTTATAGTTTTAACTATCCAAAATTTGTTAATATCTCTTCAAATACATTAGATCGCTTCAAAAACATTGAATATCGACCATTCCCACTCTAAGGGTATTAGTTTATCTCAAAAAAATGAAAGATTGTATATCTACTTTGGGGAATAATTATTTAAGTCTGATTTCTACCTCTAGATTTATGAATTCCTGACAAACAGTCCTTATAGTTGGTTACTTAAGTGGGGAAACCACCGAATGGCATATGTGAGGTTAATAATCATGTTACATCAAATAACTGCATATCGAGTTGTTTGTCGCGTTATCTGAATCAGCAATAGGAGATTCTGACTGGCTGTACCGATTTTAATCGGATTAACAGCAATATTACTCTAAGAACTAGCGGCTTTACAGGGAACAACCACTTCTAAGTTCTAAGACAGCACTAGTAAATTCCTTGGCTGAGAATAAAGCCATAAATATGGCAGCACAAGACTAATTAGGCTTGGTTGCAACCATTCCTACAGATATTATGGGCTTCTTGGGTTCTGCACTTATTGTTTAACGATTGTCGTATCAAGTTCGTTTAATCACTTATCAAAAAATATCTTTCGTGCTGAGCGTAACTTAGTGGAGCATAGGAGTATAGACACGCTCTACACTGCTTGCTAAAGGGTAGTATCTCGTAGATCAATCTCTTTTCGGAGACACTACGCGTGGCTTGCTTCTTACTCTGAATTAAAACTATTTAGCCTGACTGGACATCATACCTAATCTAGAAAATTCTCTGTCACAGTATAAAACTTTGCACATTTAAGCAGAAATTAGTTTAATAGGAGTCGCCAATCATTCAACAGTAAATATGGTTTTGCATGAACATCAAGCTGATGATTTCTTTCCCAACTGTAAATATACAATTTAATGGTTGTGACGCTGAGCAATTCTGAGGTTTCGTGCCATTTTCCTCTATGTATACCTAACGCTCTAGCTAAATGTTTCGGACAAAACTAAATCTGCCAATAAATTGCTGAAGTTTTTTTGTTGTATACAAAAAAGGGGGTTGGAGGAGGTTTTTATGACTCGCTCAACGTAAGTGAGGACTTTGAGGGAGTTTGAGCTTTCTCCTCCGTTTTCTTTACTCAACGCGTTGCCCACGTTTGAGATTTGAGAAAGATAATTTTCGCATGTTGCGTATACCCTTCTCGCCCCCTTTACTAATTATATAACATTGCAAAGTTTGATTGTTGCTACTGTTAGCAGCAGATGTTAACGTTTCACCATTTAACACACTCAAGACTTATATCTACAGGATATTTTGTAATGTTTAATGCTTCACTTGACTATTCCCTCTGACTTATTACCAAAGATAGTTATTTTTCCGCCTTGCACGATTTGCAATCAAGTTATATATATCTACCTGTTTTGAGAATCTGCATTGCAGTGTTCTTCGGAAATTAACAGGTATGACATCAGATAACCGTACTTATCCACTCTAAACAAAGGTGCAATGCCGTGAGCTTCTTACGCCAAGAAAGAAATGATGTTTGGCATAGGTTAGATGAACCTAATCCAGAGCAACTCCATTTAGTTGAAGCTAACGAGTTTCTCCCTCGTATCAGTAAGTGGACAAACATCGGAGGGGGAGTTCTGCTGTCTATCTTTGTAGCAGGAGTTACTCTTACATCTGTTCTAAATTACAACGTTACAGTTAAAGTTCCTGCAACTATTCGACCTGTAGGAGAACTGCGAGTTGTTCAGTCTGCTATTACTGGAACCATTCAAAAGATTGAGGCTAAAGACAATCAGGTAGTAACTAAAGGGGAAGCTATTGCTTACATTGATGATTCTCGGCTGCAAAATCAAAAGAGCCAATTAGAAAACACGATTCAGCAGAGTCAATTACAATTAAGTCAAATTTATGCTCAGCTTGGTGAAATTAATACTCAGATTGCAGCGCAGACAAACTTAATTAACCGCACAATTATAGCTGCACAAGCTGAGCTAGGTGGTACTCAACGCAACTATGAAGATCAGCAAATTAAAGCTACAGCTGATATGGCGCAAGTAGAAGCAGCCTTGACGTTAGCGAGAGTGCAACGAGACAGATTACAGCGGGAAAAACTCTTAACAGCAAATATACAAGAAGCAGAAACAGCCTTGATGTTAGCGAGGGTGCAACTAGACAGATTGCAGCGGGAAAAAGTCTTAACGGCAACTGTGCAAGAAGCAGAAGCAGCCTTGAAGTTAGCGAGGGTGCAACGAGAGCGATTGCAGCCAATAGTAGCATCGGGAGCAATTTCTCGAACTTTGTTTGAGGAAAAAGAACAAGAGGTGAAATCTGCTGAGGCAAAGTTAGAACAAGCTAAAGCAAATGCTAAAAATCTTTTGGAAGAAAAAGCCCAAGCGGTGAAATCTGCTGAGGCGAAGCTAGAACAAGCTAAAGAAAACGCTAAAAATCTTTTAGAAGAGAAAGACCAAGCTGTTCAAGTCGCGCAAACAAATTTAGAAAAGGCTAAAACTGCGATTAATCCTAGTAACGCTACTGTAACCGTAGCATCTGAAAAAATTAAGCAAGAAAAAGCACAAGGTGAGGCTACCTTAGCTGCTTTGAAAAAAGAAAGAGAGACTCTACTCCAGCAAAATCTAGAATTTCAAAAGCAACTTGTTACTAATCGCAAAGAACTGCAACAGGTAGAAACTGACCTAAAACAGAGTGTGATTCGATCGCCAATTGAAGGTACTGTGTTGCAACTAAATCTTCGTAACCCTGGACAGGTAGTACAACCAAGTGAAGCTATTGCCCAGATTGCTCCTCTCAATGCTCCAGTGCTGATCAAGGCTCAAGTGCCGGCTCAAGATATTGACAAAGTAAAAGCAGGTCAAAAAGTCCAGATGCAGGTTTCTGCTTGCCCTTATCCAGACTACGGCACTCTTAAAGGAACTGTCACAACAATTGCACCAGATGCCCTCTCAAGTGCAAAAAATAGTGCATCCCCAGGCACGCAGCAAGCTATACCGCAGGCTGCTACCTACGAGGTAACTATTGAACCACAAACCCTACATGTGGGTAGAAGCGATCGCCATTGCTATCTCAAGTCTGGGATGGAAGGTAGAGCAGATATTATTTCCCGGCGGGAAACAGTACTTCACTTCATTCTCAGAAAAGCAAGATTAATTACAGATTTTTAATCCCCTTGATTGGGGACTGGGGGCTGGGGACTAGGAAGCAGGGGGAGCAGGGTGAAGAAAGAGTAACTAATGCTCAATGACTAATGACTAGTGACTAATGACCAATATTTAATACCCAATCCTTGTGTATAGCAAGCAATTTGATAGGTTTGGTGATCAATGTTTAATCTATTTCAACCTCATAAAAATTACCAGTGTGTTTTACAGTTGAGTGAAGAAGACTGTGGAGCAGCTTGTCTGGCTTCAATTTCCAAACATTATGGACGGTTCCTAAGCATTAATCGCAGCCGTGAAGCAGTAGGGACTGGACAGTTAGGAACAACCATGTTGGGTCTAAAACGTGGCTCTGAAAATCTGGGTTTTAATGCTAGGGCAGTTAAAGCTTCGCCAGCGATTATAGACAGAATTAAAGAAGTTCATTTGCCAGCTATCATACATTGGCAAGGCTATCACTGGGTTGTTTTATACGACAAACTGGGTAGTAAGTATGCGATCGCCGATCCTTCTGTAGGTATCCGTTATGTCAGCCGAGAAGAATTGACCGAAGCGTGGAATGGGGTGATGCTCCTACTGGAGCCAGATCCAGAACATTTTAATGAGCAGCCTAAAGAAGAAGCCAAAGGTGGCATAGGACGCTTTTTTAAGCGCATCTTGCCTTTCCGTGGGCTGTTAACTCATGTTTTGATGATCAATGTTGTGTTGGGACTGCTTGCTCTGGGTACTCCCATCTTGATCCAACTGCTCACAGATGATGTTTTAGTGCGTGGAGATACCCAGTTACTTACTGTTGTGGTGTCAGCTGTTGTAGTCATGACTTTGTTTAGCAGCGGTCTGCAAGTATTACAAGGTATCATGATTGCTCATTTTGGTCAAAGGCTGCAATTAGGGCTGGTTTTAGAGTTTGGGCGCAAAATTCTGCAATTGCCCTTGAATTACTACGAAGCTCGTCGTAGTGGCGAAATCAGCAGCCGACTACGAGATATAAGTGACGTCAACCAGTTAGTATCACAAGTTGTGGTTCTTTTACCCAGCCAGTTTTTCGTTGCAGTGGTTTCTTTCTGCTTCATGTTGCTTTATAGCTGGCAGCTAACACTTGCAGTTGTTCTTGTTGGCGCTTTAATGACTTTATCCACCTTACCTTTTTTACCTATTCTTCAACAAAAAACTCGCAATCTTTTGGTTTTGGGTGCAGAAAATCAAGGTGTTTTAGTGGAAACTTTTAAAGGGGCACAAGTTCTCAAAACTACAAATGCTGCACCGCAATTCTGGGATGAATTTCAGAGTCGTTTTGGTCGCCTTGCTAATCTTTCTTTCAGCACAACTCAAATCGGAATTATCAATAATACCCTTGCTGATCTCCTTTCTACAATCGGCGGTGTCATAATACTCGGACTAGGGAGCATGTTGGTCATTCGGGGGGAATTAAGCATCGGTCAAATGCTTGCTTTTAACGCTCTACAGATCAATGTTCTAAATTTAATTGACTCGTTAGTTAACTTAACGGATGAATATTTTCGTTCCCAAACAGCAGTCTCTCGCCTTTTGGAAGTTATTGATGCTACGCCAGAAGTGGTAGGCGGTAGTCAAAAGCCAATCGCTCAAATCTCTGGTGATGCAGATATTCGTTGCTCTCAAGTTACGTTTCATCATGCTGGTAGAATTGACTTACTAGAGGATTTTTCTGTCAAGCTTCCTGGCGGAAAAGTTGTTGCTTTGATTGGAAAATCTGGCTGTGGTAAAAGTACCTTAGCTAAATTGATAGCAGGTTTATATCAGCCGAATTCTGGTAATATCCGCATTGGTTTTTTTAACACACAAGATATTTCTCTGGATTGCTTACGACAACAAGTAGTTTATGTACCCCAAGAACCCCATTTCTGGAGTCGCTCAATTTTAGAGAACTTCCGCTTAGGAACACCTTATATATCCTTTGAAGAAATTGTCACAGCTTGCCATGTTGCCGATGCAGACGGCTTTATTAGTCAACTTCCCAACAACTATCAAACTGTTTTAGGAGAATTTGGCGCAAATCTCTCTGGTGGACAAAGACAAAGATTAGCGATCGCTAGAGGAATTCTCACTGATCCACCTGTACTAATTTTAGATGAAGCAACTGCGGGATTAGACCCAGTGAGTGAATCTCAAGTACTAGATCGGCTCTTGGAATACCGAAAAGGCAGAACCACGATTTTGATCACCCATCGCCCCAGTGTCATTAATCGCGCTGATTGGATTGTACTACTAGATAAAGGTCAGGTGAAAATCCAAGGTACGTTAGAAACTTTTCTCTCTCAACAAGGAGAGCATCTAAAGTTCTTATAAAACTGTGAAACTGAATAAAAATAAGTTGCAGAGACAGTTATAAAATCTGCAACTATTAACAAGTCGTGACCCTGAATTAAAAATAATAATAGGACTATCCCTTTCAACGTGTAATATATTTTTCTTGGTGTCTTTCTCTTGAAAAGTTCTGCTCGGAGGAAGCCTCCGCTCAGACTTTTCGCTGTATCTTAGTGGTGAAAAAATTGACTTTTGAACCAATAAGGCGAGTGCAGCCGTGTGGGCGGGTTTCCCGCGCCACTGGCTACAACGGGGAGGCAGCCGTGTGGGCGGGTTTCCCGACTTGAACGGACTGCCGTGGGAACCCTCCGTTCGCGCAGCGTCTTTGCTAGGTGAAGTTCTGATGCCTGTCTTGAAAAGTTGAGCCACTGCATTGGACGGGTTTCCCGGCTTGTAGCAAGTGGCGTTCCTAGGTTGGGCTGCGCCAACGGATAGCGCAGCGTCACGTAGAGAGGAACGAGCGTCAGAAACCTCCGCACCCTGCGGGTTCGCGTAGCGTTCCGTAGGAAAGCAAGCTACAGACAACTCTGGGCAAGACAGTGGCTTGACTTGAACGGACTGCCCGTACTAAAACACAAAGATGAAAAGCCCAAAATTTGGTAAATTTTTGAGGATTTTTTACTTACCTTGAAAGGGCTAGTTCTAAATAATTATTTGGATTAGCTAATAGCCAATAGTAAATTAGCTTTAAAATATGCTTGTTTTTATTCAAAATATAAACTCAAAAATTATTTTTTAAAGCTATCACAATCTATAATAAATGACTTTTTTAACATTAAATTCTATCCAAAGAATAATTTAAAATATATAGGAATAGTTAATAATAAACATATAGGTATTTAACACCTATTTACGTAAGTGAGGTCATCGATTATGTCTATTAAATTCATTCAATCTGAGCTAATTGTAGAGTTATCTAAAGAGCAACAACAGCTTATGTCAGGAGGACGAGGATCATATTTTGCAACAGTGTCAAGTCCCGACATTATCGTTCGTGGTAATCTCACCACTAAAGAAGGCGTAAGTTTTCCTGTCGATATTGTCGGCTTTAGGCGTGATTCATAGTTAATTGGCAGACTTGTAGAAATTGCAATACTTTATAAACTCGCTTTAAAAAAAAGCGGGTTTTTTAATAATTATTAGTATTGCTATTTTTGTAACTAATAAGCAATAATTTATATAAGAAATAATGATGTTTGTAATAGTCTTAATAGACAAACATTATAGGAAGCGATCGCTAGCACAAAAAGCAGCGAATAAAGTTATTTCAATAGAAATGGTAAGCTTTTTATTAGAACTTAAAAACATCTTTTATTATTAATAATAAAGATATTTAGCATGAGTCTAAAGCTAGAGCTTGATCTGAGTAATTTATAACTTTGGGATAATTTAATCATTAGAAATTATTTATATAACTAAAAGTATAGGTATTACATACCTATGTACGTAAGTGAGGTCATTAATTATGTCTATGTCATCTCAAATTATCACTTCTGATTTACTCATGGATTTATCCACAGAAGAACAGCAGTTTCTATCTGGTGGATTCTACAAAGGCGACAACGGCGAGGACGATGACGATGACGATGACGATGACGATAAAGGTAAGAAACACAAGAGTCCTTCCAAAATCTTCATTGTCAAAGTCTACAAAAAACCTTCATGTTGCAAACCCAAACCTCGCTGCTCTCATTAAGTTGATGTAGTAGCTCCAAAATTTAAACTTTGTAATTCGTGAGTGAAGGAAAAGACTTATATAACTTCCTCGCAAGCAATCAGGTTTTGGTCAAAATGGTAGCTAAAATATAGCATTTGTCAAGGTTTTTCCCAGATAAAATGCTATCTACAGCAATCTACTATATTTGTAGAAATTGCCAGCTTCCTAGACCCGTTTTCCTTAAGGAAAACGGGTTTTTTAGTGTTTATAAACTTTTAAGTGTTGTTATGTGGATATAACTATCAAAAAATGCCTTATGTCAAATTTTATCATCTAACTTAATACCGTTGGTTAATAAATACTTGAGAAAGCGATCGCCAACAATAAAAAGTTAGGTTTTGTTAACTTTCTTAAACAAAAATATTCATTCATTCTTTAGAACTTTTATAAAAAACTCATGTAACTTCAGATAGTATCTGACATTATCCAAAAGTTATAATTTTAGCTTTGTAATCTCTCACTTTAGGAGAGTTTAATTATTAAAAAAAATCTTTATAAAGAAAAGTGTAGGTAAAACATACCTATGTACGTAAGTGAGGGAATTAATTATGTCATCTCAAATCATCACGTCTGATTTACTTGTAGATTTATCTACAAACGAGCAGCAACTTCTATCTGGAGGTTTCTACAAAGGCGGCGATAACGGCGACGATAACGGTAAAGATAACGGCGATAACGGCGACGATAATGGTAAAAATGGCTGTGGCTCTAAGAAGAAATGTAAAACTTTTAAAGTCACAGTTTGTAGAGTACACAAGCCCTCATGTTGTAAGCCGAAATCTTGTTGCAGCTAAGTTAGTATAACCTAAAAACTGGGTAGTCTTGTAGTTGAAAATTTGCTATTAATGGGGAGAAAAGAAGACTTCTATAATTTACTTAAAATAAATCAGATTTTGAGAGTTTCTAGTAAGTCTTCTCTATTCTTATAAGGTATTAAATTAATACCTTAGAGAACAGGAAAGTAGACTGCTAAGTAAAGTGTTTACTTTTCTGCTCTCCCTTTATTTTTGATGTAAATAGCTTTGACTACTTGACAAACAGATTTTTACGGAAAAACTCAAGGTCGTAGGTTTAATTTTGTGCCTACAAAGGTATTTTCTAGAATAGAGATGCTATCTATAGCAACTCTGTTCGAGTTGTGAAAATACCTAGGCCTCAAAAACCCAGTTTCTTAAAAAACTGGGTTTTTAATATCTTAATAAACTATGAAAAAATACCACATTCTGAGTATATAAATTAAAAGTAACACTTACAGACTAAACATAATATAGTTAACTAATAAATAACCTGGTAGTTAATACTAGAAATACGTCTAAATAAAGCTAAGTAACTTAGATTATTACTTACTATAATTACACAAACTGTTAATCAGCAATTAGATATAGTTTGCGTTAACCAAAAGCTATAAATAAAACCTTTTTATTTATAGCTTTAGGATAATTTAATTTATAAAAAACATGCTTATAAGTAGAACCATAGGTGTTATGCACCTATGTACGTAAAGTGGGGCTAAAAGTTATGTCAATTCAAATCATCAAATCTGACTTTTTGAGAGAACTGTCCTTAGCAGAACAACAGCTTCTATCTGGAGGACAAGATTCTTATTACGGCAAAGATAAAGACGACTACAAAGAAGATTACGACAAACAAGATGACTACAAAGGAGATAGGTACGGTAAAAGACGACGTTACCGCTGCTGCTACTACTCTTGGTATCCTTGCAAAAAATACTAACTTGGCAAAGCCCGTAGAGTAGATAGTCTTGTAGTTTAAACTTGGCAAGCTGAGGGAGGAGAAAACTGCTAGTACAGTTCTTAGTTTTCTGCTTATCCTCTTGCTTTAAACGCAAATAGTTTTAACTACTGTGCCAATGCATATTTTACAGCTAACACCTTTATTTATGCTGTAAAATATGCATTTTAATGTGTAATTTTTACACAAAAAAGTAGTATCTGTGAGCAAAGTGGAATCATCAACAGTTAACAGAGCGATCGCTAGTATCATACAATTTAAATCCCACATTCCAAATGGAGATTCAGAGTATGTCACCGTGGCTTGTTGAGTGAGTCACTCAACTGAGTTCCTGTATAATTGGGAACCCAGCCATCAGCGATCGCAAAGTAGCGTACTGCCTTAAAATGCAATGATGCAGTCGGGCTACACCAATGTTCAATTCCGGCTGGAATGCAGAGATAGTCTTGTGCCTCAACTAAAAGCTGTACTTGACTACCATCAGGCCGCACGAACCCATAAATCATTTCTCCCGCCAAAACATAGAGGGGTTCAGCAGCAGTGTGAGTATGGTAGCGGCCATAGGTCGTTATCAGTTGGTGAAGATTCGCCGAACCTGGATGCACATTCAGCAGGTCACACCAGAGAAAGCCATTTTCTTGCTGAAGAAATTCAAATACGCTGTTATGGAGCTCTACAATGTAGTGTTTCTCAGACTCAGTTACAACATCTTGGTCTAGCAAATTCGCAAATAGAAGCGATGTTCCTGGGTCGTAGTGTCTGAGTTGGATGCTGAGAGGGGCAAGTTCACGAACTATTTCGCCTAAATCGCTCTCGATTTTGCCATCGTCAAGTAGTAGAGTAGCCATAACAAAACATTGATTAACTGTTAAGAAGAGTATACTTAACTTTTAGTCAATAAGCCACTCTTTCCGATAGACAAAGTGTTGATTGATTTTCTCCTGCCCAAATCCTTAGTTTTTCATCACTGTGCGTGAGTCCTAAAATTATTGAACACGAGTAGAATGACCACGGCGTAGTAAGCCGATAGTCCCAGCAATCATTCCTAAACCCAACATAGCACCTGGCTCAGGCACTCTTCTAGTTGTTTTTCTAGCTAATACCTTGTAATCAGGGCCATTGTAATATTCGGAATCATTATTAGCTTGACTCTTGGCTATAACTTGAATCCCACTCAGAGAATCGACACCCAATTGACTAAGGTTAACTCCCCAATAGCCAACTTGTTGAGAAGCAGAAATTTCTGTAGTGTCAATTGAATAGCCAGCGCTTTTTTGCTCAGTTCTAGAGAGTTTTAAGAAATTACCAAGTAATTTTCCACTGCTATCAATCGCTTGCACACCTAAGTCACTGTTCATGCCTCGTTCCCAAAAGAACAAGTTATCTAACCCAGTATTATCTTGTTCGATAGAACTGTCGAAGAATAAGTTTATTTTAGAAGCACCATTATCCTCTGTATCAATAATATTATTTAAATTGCGATTACCTAATATAGCGGCAATTTCGCTATTAGTTGGATTATTTAACCCAGAAATAGGCACAGGAGAATTGGCAGAATCTCCTTTTTCTGTACTGGCAGCTCCAGTATTGTTGTTGCCTGGCCCAGGTATGCTGCTAGCTCCAGGTCGAACACCTGTGATTGGTGTATTATATAGGATTTCGGCTGATTTAACTAATGAGAAATCATCAAATGTTTTTTGATTTTGAGTAATAGAATTTAACCAAATATCCTCTTGAGAATTATATTTCTCTGGAGTCAAATTAGTCTTGAAGTTTGCGGCTTGAGCAAATGGAGAAATAGATAAATTTGCGCTAATAGCAAACAATGTAAAAGCAATAAAAGATTTAAGTTGGAATCTCATAATTTCTACCGAAGAAGCACCAGATAACAAAATACACAGTAAATATCCCATACACTTTTGGTCAATTTATTACCTCACATTCCGCTCTTTAAACTGGCACATGTGGTTTTTGGGCATGAGGCATTAAGTCAAGACTTCTCGGTTAAAGGGAAAAGGTTTGAATTTACCCCTTAACCTTTTGCCAGACCAGAAGGGAGATTTTTAGGCTTAACCGAAAAGTATTGGAGCATTAAGCTTTTGGGGATGGGGCGGCTTTCCGACAACGCCACAAGGAAGGTTTTGCTGCTGCTTTCAATAAAATTTATCGGCAGAATGATGCTCAGGGTATGATTAACGTCTAAGCTAGTACAAGTGAACTGCCATAAGTGTGGAATGTCTAACTTAATTCTGTTTTGGCATCGCCGTGATTTACGTATTTCTGACAATACGGGACTAGCTGCTGCAAGACAGCAAAGTCCAAAAGTGGTGGGTGTTTTTTGCCTTGATCCGAATTTGCTAGAACGAGATGATGTTGCTCCGGTGAGAGTAACTTATATGATCGGCTGTTTGCAGAAATTACAGGAGCGATATGCCCAAGTGGGTAGCGAGTTGTTAATACTCCACGCCAATCCTGTGCAAGCGATACCAGCCTTAGCAGTGGCTTTGGGAGCCAAAGCGGTTTTTTGGAATTGGGATGTAGAACCGTACTCGCAAGAACGCGATCGCACCGTTATCGATGCCCTCAGTGAAAATGGCATTCAGTTTCTTGACCAAAACTGGGATCAGATTCTCCACTCTCCCGAAGAAATTCGTACAGGTTCCAACGGTCGCTACACTGTTTATACCCCCTTCTGGAAAAATTGGATTAGCAAACCGAAGGCGAATCCAGTAGAAACTCTGCAAAATACCGAGGGTTTAACGGCAAAAGAACAGGAAATTGCCAAACAAACAGGAGCGATCGCTCTACCCTCAGCTAAAGATTTAGGATTTATCTGGGATGGAGAATTGATCATCTCACCAGGAGAAGCAGCGGCCCAAGCCAGGTTAGAAGAATTTACTACAAGAGCAATTACTGAATATCAAGAACAGCGCAATTTTCCCGCAGTAGATGGGACATCGCAACTGAGCGCAGCTTTAAAATTTGGCGTCATTGGCATTCGTCATGTTTGGCAAGCCACAATAGAAGTGTTAGAAAACAGCCGCAGCGATGAAACAGCAGCCAATATCCGCACATGGCAACAAGAATTAGCGTGGCGAGAATTTTATCAACACGCAATGTATAACTTCCCCGAATTGGCTGATGGTGCTTACCGCGAAACCTTCAAAAGCTTCCCTTGGGAAACTAATGAAGAACATTTCCAAGCTTGGTGTGAAGGGAAAACTGGCTATCCCATCGTAGATGCAGCGATGCGCCAGATGAATGAAATCGGCTGGATGCACAACCGCTGTCGGATGATTGTCGCTAGTTTCTTGACCAAAGATTTGCTGATTAATCCCCAATTGGGTGAAAAATATTTTATGCAGCATCTCATTGACGGTGATTTATCTGCCAATAATGGCGGTTGGCAATGGAGTGCTTCTAGCGGGATGGATCCCAAACCCGTGCGGATTTTTAACCCAGCCAGTCAATCGCAAAAGTTTGATCCAGAAGGGGAATATATCCGCCAATGGATACCCGAATTGCGGTCTATGGATACAGAATATTTGGTTACTGGTAAAATTTCACCTTTGGAACGTCATGCTGTTGGCTATCCTGACCCAATCGTTGATCATAAAATACAGCAGCAGCAGTTTAAACAGCGTTATCAGCAGCAAAAAGCTTTTAGTGGTGCTGAGTAATCCCATTTAACTTTAAAAATGATACAAATACGTTGGTAGGGGCACGGCAATGCCCATACAAAAAATCTATATGTATCAAGATTTTCGTGAATTGGTATAAGAGGATGTCTGAAAAGCTAGGTAATGGTATATTTTGTCATTCTGACGCTTTGCAGAGCGGAAGGAAGAATCTCTATTATCCGTTAATTTCTGAGATGCTTCTCTACGAGACGCTCCGCGTAGCTTGCTTCCCCATAGGGGTACATTACGCTATCGCTTCATTCAGCATGACAATTTTGACTTCTCAGACATCCTCTAAAGTCTAGGATTTTCCTCTTCAGCGATGCCTACGGCTGGCTACGCCTACGCATTTGCTATTTCGGCGACTGCATTTGCTATTTCAGCGCTCGCATTTGCTATTTCGGCGACTGCATTTGCTATTTTAGCGCTCGCATTTGCTATTTTAGCGACTGCATTTGCTATTTCAGCGCTCGCATTTGCTATTTCGGCGACTGCATTTGCTATTTCAGCGCTCGCATTTGCTATTTCAGCGCTCGCATTTGCTATTTTAGCGACTGCATTTGCTATTTCAGCGCTCGCATTTGCTATTTCAGCGATCGCAGCAGTAAGCGTTTTTAGTCGGCGTTAGCACGATACCCGTCATATCCTCTGAACCAATCACCATTTCGTACTCCTAACACACCGTTTCGATGGTCGGATTTACTGGTATATGGCGCTGGCACAGACTCGACTGGCACGGCTTCACTGATAGCCTTGTATCGCGTGAATTGCTCTAACTGGTAATACGCCCAATGGTCGCGGTTATTCGCAGCGTCAGATTTTGTTTTCTTCTTCTGCTTCATTGTTTGTCTGCATCCAGACAAATCCTCAAACCGCAATCCCATCCCAAAGTCCTTGGCAAACTGTACCAATTCTTTTGAAATGACGTGATTGATATGGGTGATGATACGCCTTTCACGTTGCTCTAGTCGCTTGACTTCCTTCAGTTGCTTGGCACTTTGTAGTTGTTTGCGAGTGCGTTGAAACTGTCGTCTTAACGCTTTAACTCGTCCACCTTTCCAAAACTTGCCAAACCCCTTCGGGAGTGCAGCAACAGCAATATTATTTTGACCTCGATCTACTCCTATCCAACCTTTAAGTGAATAGCAAAAAGTCCAAACTCAAAATCCTGCCAATTAAATCGTCTCAATCAACCTCTGTGTATTGTTTTCAGGCTTTTTAACTCATAAATTACACATACAGTCTTGTTTTTTATCCTGCTGCCACAAAAACTCTCAGTAAAACGGGAAAGACTAGACCTACTGCATAAATGCTTAAATTGTCATGTTGAGCGGAGCGAAACATCTGAGTGACTGAGTGAGATTCTTTCCTCTACTACGTTCTGGTCAGAATGACACTAATAATTTTCGGACTTTTGCGAGAGGTCTACTGATTAAAAGGCTGTTAAACCAAGTTTGAGAGGTGAGCCTCTGATTAAGTTTAACGTTCTCTAATATGAGTTGTGGCTCGTCAACGTTGGATTAAATGTTGTTCGCACAGGAGTATAAACAAGTTGCTAAAGCTTTCACCAGAATCTCCTCTATTTATTTTGTTGATTATTATTAGTTTCTTAATAGTAACTTTAGCTACTTGGTTATCATCTAAACCATTTGTTATCAAACAATTTGGATTCAATGATATTATACAGCTACTCGCATTACCATTTTTTATTTCTTTATTGCTGGAGCGTTCTTTAGAAGTTTTTATAACTACTTGGCGAGGCCCAGTCGCAGAGCAATTAAATATTAGTGTTCAACAACAGAAGCTTTTAGTTCATGAACATAGAAATTTTCTAGAAACGCAACAACAACAAAATCCTCTAGCTTATTTAGAATATAATCAAATCAATGAACTTCCACCTGTAGGGATGAGTTTAGAGCAGCAAATTCTCCAAAACCTCACCCAAAATCAAGAATTACCCAGCACAACCAAATTACAGATTGATAATTTAAATCACAAAATTCATGAGCTAACTGAAAAAGAGCGTAAAAGAGTAGCTTATAAGTCTGATACACGAATAATTGCGTTATGGACATCCCTTTTATTTGGTCTTTTAATCAGTGCAATAGGTATTCGCTCAATCGAACCACTAGTAATTATTGATTCAGATAATACAATGCAAGTAATTCTTTTCCGTTGTTTAGATGCATTGTTAACAGGTGGTTTAATTGCTGGAGGTAGCGAGGGAATTCATAAGCTCATACAAGTTTTTATTGACTTTATGGAAGCTACATCCAAACAAATTAAAGGCAAAGGATTGTCCTAGCCACTACCACCCGTTTTATTTTCATAGAAGTCTATTATCTAACGCCAGTCTTTTCAAGAGCTAAATTAAAAAGATGTATTTTTCTTAGTGTCTTTGTCTTGAAAAGTTATGAGCGCCGGTTTCCGGCGCTCATACTTTTCGCAGTGTCTTTGTGTTTTAAAAGTCAAATTTTTCACCACACCACATAGACACAAAAGTGAAAAGCCCACAATTGGGCAAAATTTTCTGAGATTTTTACTCCCTTTGAAAGGGCTAATTACACAACGCATTGCTGATTACTTGTCAAGGTCAATAGCGTAAAATCAGCAAGTACACTACTTAGCGCTTAAAAAAATTAACATGAGTCAGTTAAATAAGTGACACAGATAGAGTCAAAATATACTTTAATTAAACCAAATTATTTAAGTATATACTTATACAACTGTGGCTTATGTCATCGCCCCTTGAGCGCTCGCTGAAAATTGAAGTTAGTCTGCCATCATCCCATCCTCGGTTATTAAAAGGACTGGATATGTGGTTGCGCTTGGGTTTGATATCTGACACCCAAGTTAGGCAGCTATGCCGAGAGTTTCTCGTCTGCGAGGTGATATTACAACCTTTACCTCAACCCGCAACTTCCGATCCTGTGCCGCAGCCTGTGACAGTTCTAGAGTCTCAGAACCGCAAACAGCCGCGCCAAAAGGTAGTAGCTACCAGCTTCATCAGCACGATGTTGCAGTCACTAGGGGCAGAGTTGAGTGTCCGGTGGCTACTGTTTTTAGGAGTATTCCTAGTAGTGTTGTCTTCTGGCGTACTGGCTGCTAGTCAGTGGGAGAGATTTCCCGCCTCTGGACAGTATGGGGTTTTGTTGGCTTATACCTTGAGTTTCTGGGGCTTAAGCTTCTGGGCAACTAAACAAAGTAACCTCAGATTAACGGCTCAGACATTGCTGATTGTCACTCTTTTACTAGTGCCAGTAAATTTTTGGGCAATGGATAGCTTCCAGTTGTGGCAAAATCCTTTGGACTGGATTGTAGTTGCGATCGCCTGGCCACTTCTGACAGCTATTACTGTTTTAGTCTGGAATAATCGAACTATTTTTCCTAATTTACATAGTGGCAATTTACCTTTAATTAATATTCTGGGGCTGAGTTATCTGCATTGGGGTTGGAAATTCCCAGGATTTCCCTTAATTGCCGTTTATTTAGCAATGATCGGCACAGCTATTATTACGGTTTATCACAATCGCTACCCTCAGCATCACCCGCTAATCAGTAGGGAGCATAGTAGCGTTCAAGGAATTAGACTTGGGATTTCTTCACCCGCTTTAGTAGTAATTTATGCCTTGGTGGTGCTGCTAGTGCGGGCGATTTTCGTTGTCAGACTAGATGTAACTCAGTTGGGGTTAGCCATTGGTGTTTGCGGTTGGCTAGTCACTTGGTTAGCAGAACAGGGAACAAGGAGACAGGAGAC
The DNA here is from genome assembly GCA_019359395.1 of Komarekiella atlantica HA4396-MV6. Taxonomy (GTDB): domain Bacteria; phylum Cyanobacteriota; class Cyanobacteriia; order Cyanobacteriales; family Nostocaceae; genus Komarekiella; species Komarekiella atlantica. The sequence continues at coordinate 81,054 of JAHHHK010000007.1, read as the reverse complement.
AGGAGTTATTTCTTCCCCTACTCCTACTTCCCTATTCTGGGAAAAACTCGGCGGAATCTTACTATTGCTAGGTTGGCTAGTTTCGGTAATATCTTATCCTTGGCAAGCAATAGCTGTATGTGGTTTAGGCTTATGGTTTGAGGGAAGCCGCTTACAACGGTACAGTTTAAAGACTGATTTAGCGGCGATTTTTGTCATCGGCTTACAGACTATTTGGCTGGGTTGGCGGTTAGTACCTTCTGGACTACAGCAATGGGCGATCGCAACTAGCACATATCTCACCAATGCTCAAAATGAACCTTGGGCGTTACTGGGTGTAGCTTTATTTCCCTACCTAATTTTAATGGTGGTGCTCAATGAGAGCCTGTATCGCCTTCATAAGCAAGAATTAGCTAAATTTGGCGAACTGTTAGCGCTGTTATTTGGCGCTTTTTTAACAACGATCGCCTTAGCAAATCCCGCATTGCGATCGCTAAATCTGCTACTTTCCACCGTCACTCTCGCCATCATCACCAAACGCCGCTCCTCTTGCCCCCCTCCTTCTCTGGTATACCTAACTCACATCATGGGAGTGCTGACATTTTGTACCATCACTTGGCTTCTAGCAACTCTCAGCAAAGAAGCTTGGGCAAGCATTTTATTAGCTGTAATGGTTGCAGAATGGGGATTTAGCGTCGGTAATGGATTATGGCGACGTAGCGCTTGGTACATTGGTTTAGGACTAGCTGCCGTTAGTTTTATTCTCTTGTGGGTAAATGCTAGCTCATCTTGGTATGGTGTAGCTGATAGCCAAGATCATTGGGGAATCATTTGGCTAGCTACGCCTTTAGCTCTCACTGGTGTTGCCAATCGCACAACTACAGAGCGTCGTACTATAAACAGTTACTTGAGCATTTTAGCTGTAGGCGTCGCCCAGTTACTTACTTTGCAGCTACCAGGAACTAGATTAATCGGTTTGGCTGTGGGTACAGGGCTGATGTTTACAAATACTCGTTATTTGCGAAACCAAGCAGCGGCCTTAATCACAGTAGGTTTTGGGCTGAGTTTCATCGGGGCACTATTGTGGACAGGTTTACCTGGTTTTTCTCGCTTGGCGCTAGCAGGTTGGTTTCTTGTAGGGGCGATCGCAACTTTAAGTTTATGGTTAGCACGTACAGCACTGTTGTGGCGAGGTAACGAATTAGCAGCTATCTATGCAACAGCAAGCAATAAATGGGCGATCGCCTTGTGTGGCTTTGAGTTGTTAATGCTGACGTTGCACTCCGTGCTAGTTTATCAGGGGATTGTTTCGCCAGGATTTTTGTACTTTACTGCCACTGCTATCACCTTGGGGGCGATCGCTTATCGCAGTTGGCGGGAACCAACAGATTGGGCATTTTATAGCATCGGTTGGTGTCTAGAGTTGTTAATTGCTGAAGTGCTGGGATTTGGGGAATATTCAACTCAGAGAATTGCCATCGCTAACATCGCCTTGGGTTTGATTGCTCAACTTTTAGGAGAGTGGTGGCGGCGACGACATCAATTAGAAAGACTTCCTAGCAGGTTTCATATTTTACCACTTATCTATGGTGCATTTAGTGTATTGCTGCGTTTAGATACCTTTACCAACTGGACAGGTTTGTGTTCCTTGGGTGTAGCTTTAATCGTGATTGGTGTAGGGCGACGCCGCGAAAACTTCAAACCGCTACTTTACTTAGGAATCATTGGCATATCAATTTCTGCTTATGAACTTTTGCTCTACCAAATGTCACAAGCCAGAGGAGGAGCATTAGGCGATGGGTTAATTGCCATGTCTGCTCTTGGCACTGGCATCATGTATGCTTATCGCATCCTTTCCCCTTGGCTTGTAGGTTACTTCCGCCTGACTTCGCAAGAACTCAAAAAAATTGCTCATATTCACTGGGCTTGGAGTAGCTTTTTATTGATGGCTGCCATTCCTACTCCCATTGAAGTTAACCGTTTGGTAGGATTGGCAACCGGGGTATTTTTGATTCGATATGCCATCTTTCAAGGACGGCGATCGCGCATTGTACAGCAGTTGCTACAACTAAGGGAACCCCCAGAAATTCCGAAAGTTGGAAGCAGCCAATCCTCAGACTTATTTGCACAACGGACTGCCTTACTTGTTAACGAAACTCCCCTCTACAAGTTGGGAGGAATAACGGTAGCCCAAATGTGGGTTTACCTCGGCTTATTAGAGGTAGCTGGCATGAGAATTTACTGGCGCGAGACAGCAGTAGGACAATTTTTGACTGGGCCGCTAATTCCTTGGAATGGTGCGATCGCTTGTGTGGTAGCTTATTTTCTGTACATTCTGCCTTGGGAAAATTGGGGTTGGTCTAAAAGACCTTGGCAACAAGCTGCATACATTGTGCCATTGATAATTTTATGGGAAACCAGACTCCGAGTTTACCCAATCTCCATACTAATTGCCGCTGGGTTCTACATCTTCCTAGCAACATTCGGTAAAAATATCCGTTTTACTTATATTAGTGCGGCATTAGTTAACTGGGCACTTTACCGCTGGTTTTATCACTTAAACCTCACTGATGCTTTATGGTATGTAACACCAATCGGGTTATCACTACTTTATATTGCTCAAATAGATCCCCAGTTGAGACTACCAGAATATAAAATAGCTCGCCATAGCTTTCGGTTATTAGGTAGTGGTGTAATTTGTGGGTGGGCAATTTTATTTCATCAAGACACAGCCTTGATACCGGGAATTTTCAGCCTCATCGCCATTTTTGCCGGCTTAGCTTTGCGAGTACGAGCTTTTCTCTACATTGGCACAGCCACATTTTTAATCACTAGTATCTATCAATCAGTGATTTTAAGCTGGCGCTACCCTTTTATGAAATGGGTCGTTGGCTTGCTAGTTGGTATCGCGCTGATTTCAATTGCAGCCAACTTTGAAACACGTCGTGCTCAACTAACTGCCCTAATTCGCAATGCCATTGATGAATTTCAGTCCTGGGAATAGGAAATATTGTTCAGAACTCGGAACTTTGTTTTCATACCAATTCACGAAAATCTCGATACATATAGATTTTTCGTAGGGGCACGGCATTGCCCATTGGTGTCAACTTAACATGAAAGCCTAGTTTGATAAGCATTTCAACAGGTTTGCAGTATTTTATAACGTATAGTCTTTCAGGCGATCGCTAATGTCAAGGCTGTCGTTTACTGGCTTTGACAGACGCCAATTTATCCAGCCATCTCAATGCTTCTTGATAAAATTTGAACTTGCTTTCACTGACACGAAAGTCTTTTGTGTGAAAAATTTTCCTATCCTGAACCCACTTTGCGCCGTGGTACTTGTGCAGCAATTCGTGATACAAGACAAACTCAATCACAAATTCAGGTATATTTGCATCGTCAAGGGTCAAACTAATCACCACCCTATCTTTAGCTGGCTCATAGTGTCCAAACTTACGGTAGGTGTTAATTTGGCTCCATGCAAGACGCGGTTTAGCAAGATTTGCAGCAAAATATTCACGGTTCAGTTTATCAAACAACTCATTCAGGTTATAAAAATTACCTTGTGGGTTTTCTGCGCTTACTTCAGCAATTAAATCAAGCTCCAGCAGTACATCACTGTATTCTTCTGAGTTAGCAAATGACCTGATGAGTCGTGTATTATCTTGACTTTTCCCAAAAAGAGTGGATTTTACCAACGCTTGCAAAACCTCATCTGATGCATTAATAAATCCTTCATTAATAATAATATTAACAACGCCGCTAGACTTTTTCACCTTATATAAAAGTTCTAAATTAGTGAACTCAATCATTAGTTGAATCGATTTCTGACCATATTTGCTAAGAATTTCTTTAGAAATTTGCTGCATACGAAAAGTACTTGTCAGGTGAAGCTTTAGATTGCGCTCATCCGTCAAAAATTTCATCCAGGAGTAAATTTTACGAGATGAGCGAGTCAGATTGGCTGGAGTGGCTTGTTGATTAAAACATATTTGTTCAATGGTTGTTACTGCTCCTACTAAAATCTGGATTATTTGATACATTTGAGCAGAATCTATGGTAGATTTTGAAGTTGAATTGAAAATTTTCTGTGAAAGAGAACTTTGTTGTATTTTAATATTTTTTAACCCGATACTCTTAAGGTTCATTTATTTTAGAAGCTTAGTTTTAATTAATATAAATACTTAAATCAGTGAACAGTAAACAGTAAACAGTAAACAGTTGGGGGATTTAAACCCGCCAGATATTGCCTGCTAATGTATTAGTTTTCAGTTGTCAGTACTCGCTCTCTGAGCTCGACTTTATCCATTTTTACAAAACCCAAAACCTGACGCTGAAAGCATCGCGGGAGAGTAGTTTTAGTTTTTCGACTTCATCGTGAATCAAGAATATGGAAACAGTATTTGCCAAAAAACCAGGATTTTTGCCGAATAAGAAAAACCGAGTTATCCATTTTAAATAAAGTCGAGCTTAGTAGTTCTCCTTAAACTCACTTATCTTGACTGATAACTGTTTACTGTTTACTGTTTACTGTTTACTGATAACGCGCCTGCTGTTGATTTGAGCAGTAGATAAGCAGGGTAAATTCCCATCTCACAAAATTCATACAAATAAATAATGGATTACAAAAGCAAAAGCCTCCATAATCCATTAAAGGAAAGAGCAGGACATAAGCCGGGTTCTGTTCTCTTTCGAGGGCAGTTATCTATCTGGGACATCTGTTACCAGACGCCTCAAGCGGCTCTTTTTTAGCGGAACTGGTAAAAGACCAACCGTAGTTCCTTTCGCCTTGCTTCCAACCGGGGTTTACCGAGCCAGCGCCTCTCGACGCTGCTGGTGCGCTCTTACCGCACCTTTGCACCCTTACCCTATTCAGTTATCAGTTATCAAGTATTAACTGTTTACTGTTTACTGATAACTGTTCACTGAAAAGGCGGTATCTTTCTGTGGCACTATCCTCACGATCGCTCGCACTGGACGTTATCCAGCAAGTTTGGTCTTTCGGAAGCCCGGACTTTCCTCAAATCAGTAACTATGACTGATCTGCAACTGCCTGCGCCTACTCCTTCCCAAGATCCAGTGTAATCTTTGGATAGCATTGTGCGTCTGGTTGGGGTTATTTCTTTTTATTCCAAGGTAGGGCGTATGTCCAAGGTAGTTTCCTAATAGTGAAAGGACAATTGATAATGCACATCGGGGGAACATTAACACCTGGTACTAAACCGACACGCACCTCAGATATTCGCAATACTAGTTGTAGAGAAAATTTTAACTCCTCTCTTCTATTTATGAAGTTGTTGTATAACTTTTTTTGCGGTGGGCTACCAGATTTCAGCCCAGTAATATTAACTATGGGTTTTTTTGCTGTGTAAGTTCCAGTTGCTTGATCGCGCTCGAAAACATTTTCTGATGTCACCGTTTCCGTAAGTGTTTTTTTAGGAACAATTAAGCTGGGACTTTGTGGTACAGCTAAGTCGCGAGTTAAGTCTGGTGATTTCCGAATCACCCGGCGCGATTCTTTGGTATGTTCGACTACCAAAGAGCTATTATCCCAATCAACGTATACAGCAATATTTTCGGATTTATTTTCAATACTAATCAGTAAGTCTTTGAGATCGTCAATTGGGTATGAGGACTTAAGTTTACAGGAAATCCCTATTTGGTCTTGAAGATTTTGTTCTTTGAGTTGTTCATCGACGTCTCCTTTTTTAAACTCAAACTTAACTTGATCGTCGATTGATTCAATCATCCGGTTGAAGACATAAGAGACACCAATAATATAAAGTGTCAAAACTACTAAATTCTGGTCACTGCTATTATTTTGCATTCAAATATATAAACTCCATCTGATGATTTTGTGTATTCTACTCAGAGTGCGATCGCCAATCTTCAATCACGCTTAATTGTCGAAGAATTTTCGAGCCAGCCCCGCTGCCAGAATAAGAATAGCAAACCAAATCCAATTACCGCCATTACTCCTAAACAAATCGGGTAGCCCCAATACCAATTCAATTCAGGCATATTATATGGCGACTTTTCAGTATTAAAGTTCATCCCATATATACCAACAACAAAAGTCAGTGGAATAAAAATTGCCGAAACCACTGTTAGCAGTTTCATGACTTCATTCATTCTGTTACTCACTGCCGAAAGATATACATCCATTAATCCAGATGCCAATTCTCGGTAGGTTTCTACCATGTCCATTACTTGCACTGCATGGTCATAACAGTCTCGTAGATAGATGCTTACCTCTTCACTAATGAGTTCACTACCATCTCGAATTAAGGAATTAATTGCATCTCGTTGGGGCCAGATTGAGCGGCGCAATTGTAGTAACTCTCGCCGAATTTGATAAATATTTTGTAGTGTTTGCCGGGTGGGGTTAGCGATTACTTCTTCCTCTAATTCTTCGATGCGATCGCCATAAAGTTCTAGTACTGGGAAAAAGCCATCAATGATTGCATCTAATAGAGCATAAGCTAAATAATCGGCTCCTTGTTTACGGATGATGCCTTTACCTTTTTCAATTCGCGATCGCACCCCTTCAAAGCAGTCATGCTCTGGTTCTTCTTGCACAGTCAGTAAGTAATGTTTCCCCAATATCAAACTTACTTGTTCGCTGTAAAAACCACATGTTCTTTCCTTTGGTACTACCATGCGGGCAATAAACAGCAATTGGTCTTCATAATCCTCTACTTTGGGACGCTCTGGCACATTCACCACATCTTCTAAAACCAGAGGATGTAAATCAAAAACTTGACCCAATCTTTGTAATATATCTTGACTGCCTAAACCTTGTACGTCCACCCAAGAAACGGATTCCGTATCCAAATAGGGGATGCACTCCTCCGGGGATGTTATTTGGTGGCGGATGACATTAGTTTGGTTGTAGTCAATCAAAAAAATGATCGGTGGTGGAGCATCTGCATCAACGATGATGGTTCCTGGTAAAGTCCCTGGGTAGTGATAGAACTCATCTGCATGTTGCTTAGTTACCAATCTGGCAAGGCGGCGTAGTTTTCGTGCCATAAAGTTTTACTTAATAGGCATTGGTTAGAAGTTAGAAGCTTTTTATATTTTGAATGCAACTTGGATGACAATGTACTAGATTGCTTCTGAAACAGCAACGGTATAAAAAAACAGTTTGCCTTGGCAAGACAAACTGCATAAAGTACTTGTATTAATTCTGGCGGGTATAAAAATGGCTGCCAAATTTAATCGCTGATGGACTACATCATGCCCATGCCGCCCATGCCGCCCATGCCGCCCATACCGCCCATGCCGCCCATGCCACCCATGCCGCCCATATCAGGAGCACCACCAGCAGGTTTCTTCTCAGGTTTTTCGACGACAACGGCTTCGGTGGTTAGAACCATACCAGCAATGGAAGCAGCGTTTTGCAAGGCTGAGCGCACAACTTTAGCGGGATCGATGATGCCTATGGCAATCAAGTCTTCAAAGTCCCCAGTGGCAGCATTGTAGCCAATGTTAAATTCGGTGTCCCGAACTCTGGAGACAATAACAGAACCTTCGCCACCGGCGTTTTCTGCTATTTGACGTAAGGGAGCTTCTAGCGCTCGTCCAACAATCTCAGCGCCGATTTTTTCTTCGTCTTGCAGGCTGTTTTTAAACACTTCTACGTTTTTGGCCAAGTGAATAAGAGTCGTCCCACCACCGGGAACGATACCTTCTTCCACAGCGGCTTTAGTGGCGTTCAGCGCGTCTTCAATCCGTAGTTTGCGGTCTTTGAGTTCGGTTTCTGTGGCCGCACCCACTTTAATCACGGCTACGCCACCAGCTAGCTTGGCGATGCGTTCTTGGAGTTTTTCTTTATCGTAGTCAGAATCAGTTTCTTCCAACTGCTTACGAATTTGAGCAATCCGCTTTTGCACTTCTGGCTGGGTGGTACTGCCAGCGACAATTGTGGTGCTTTCTTTGTCAATGCTGATTTTGCGGGCAGTTCCTAGGGCTTCCAAAGAAGCGGTATCCAAGCTTAAGCCGATTTCTTCAGAAATCAACTGTCCGTCGGTGATAATGGCAATATCTTGTAACAAAGCTTTGCGGCGATCGCCAAATCCAGGTGCTTTGATAGCAGCTACGGCAAGTACACCCCGCGCTTTGTTTACTACCAAAGTTGCCAAAGCATCACCTTCGACATCTTCAGCTACAATCAGCAAGGGTTGACCTAAACGGGCAACTTTTTCCAGCACTGGCACTAAATCCTGGATGCTGCTGATTTTTTTGTCAGTAATCAGGATGCGGGCATTTTCAAATTCGACTATCTGCCGCTCGTTGTTGGTGATGAAGTAGGGAGAGATGTAACCCCTGTCAATCTGCATCCCCTCAACGACTTCTAGTTCGGTTGTCAGGGATTTGGATTCTTCAACGGTAATTACACCGTCTTTAGTGACTTTCTCCATTGCTTCGGCGATCATGCTACCGACTTCTTCATCATTACCAGCTGAGACAGTGGCAACTTGAGCGATCGCACTTCCTTCCACTGGTTTAGCCACATTGGCAATTTCTTGTACCAGTGCTTCAATAGTTTTGTCGATCCCACGCTTCAAGCTAACTGGGTTAGTACCAGCTGCCACATTTTTCAAACCCTCACGAATCAACGCCTGCGCTAAAACTGTAGCAGTCGTGGTACCATCCCCAGCAACATCTTTAGTTTTTGATGCCACCTCTTGGATAAGTCTTGCACCAGTATTTTCCAAAGGATCTTCTAATTCAATTTCTTTGGCAACAGTGATACCATCGTTGACAATTTGGGGTGCGCCAAATTTTTTCTCTAATAGGACGTTGCGACCTTTAGGGCCTAAGGTGATTTTTACGGCATCGGCAAGGGCGTTAACACCCCTTTCCAGCGCTCGCCGCGATTCCTCGTCAAATGCAATAATTTTCGCCATGTTTCATTTCTCAAGCGCTTCCATTAGACAATTTAGCACTCACAGGTCAAGAGTGCTAATTTTCTCACCAACTCAAGTTACAAATAGAAACAAAAAAATTGATTAATATACAGTTGATGCTCATATTAAATACTGGCAATAATGCCTAAATTGGGAGATGAATCTAGACAACTCCCTTAAATCCCTTGGTATTGCCGATCCTAGCGGCACCGGCTGGTTGGCAGTAGTATTTACATTTCTCTTGGCTTGGCTTGTAACGTGGCGTTTGATTCCCACAGTACGCAAATTTGCCTTGCGGGTGGGTTGGGCTGACCAACCCAACGCACGGCGACTCAACCGCGAACCTTTACCCAATGCAGGGGGGTTAGCTATTTATGCGGGAGTGATTGCCGCACTCGTACTAGCTAGCCTTTTACGGCCAATCGAACTCCAAAACGTATTGGCTCAGGTTTTAACTATTTTGTTGGGGGGTTCGATATTAGTACTTGTTGGCTTTATCGACGACCAGTTCGGCTTACCTCCCTCTGTTCGTTTATGGGCGCAAATTATCACGGCACTTTTGCTAGTTGCTAATGGCATCAGCATTAAAGTCGCTTTTGGCACTCCAATTGACTCGCTTCTGTCGATGTCGCTGACGGTACTTTGGGTAGTAGGTATTACCAATGCCATCAACTTAATGGACGGAATGGATGGTTTGGCGGGTGGAATCAGCTTTATCACTGCCATGAGTTTGTTAGGAGTTTCAGCCCAGTTTGACAATCGTGCGGCGGCAACTTTAGTTTTGGCAGCTTTGGGGGGTGGGGCATTGGGCTTTTTACGCCACAACTTTCACCCCTCGCGCATCATTATGGGTGATGCCGGAGCATACTTTTTTGGCTATGTACTAGCAGCGACCAGCATTTTAGGCAAACTTCAACAAAATACAGTTTATGCCCTTATACCGACGGTTTTATTTCTGCTGTTGCCAGTGCTGGACACTACTCAAGTATTTGTGCGGCGGTTACTGGCGGGAAATAATCCTCTGAGTACTCCTGGCAAAGACCACCTGCACCACCGCTTACTTGCTTGGGGACTCTCCCAGCGTCACGCTGCGTACACTCTGTGGTCAATTACTTTGGTTTGCAACTTGCTGGCTATGAGAATACAAGGCATGAGCGGAGTTGTGATGCTTACTACCGCCAGTAGCATTATCATTCTGTTAGGTTTTACTGTCTGGCAAAGGATGCGGCAGCAGTAATGATTGCTGAGTGCTGTTTACGCCATTACCATACCGCCATCGACATTAAAGACTTGTCCAGTGATGTAAGCAGCGGCGGGATCGGCGGCGAGGAAGCGCACCATACCAGCAACTTCTTCTGGTTGACCGTAACGGCCTAGAGGGATATATTTCAGAATCTCATCGGCCTTGAGATCGTTTGTCATGTCGGTGACGATGAAACCAGGGGCGACGGCGTTAACGGTAATGCCACGAGAAGCAAGTTCTTTGGCAACGGTTTTAGTAAAGCCGATGACACCTGCTTTGGCAGCGCTATAATTTGCTTGGCCTGGGTTGCCCATTTGCCCAGCGACGGAAGCAATGTTGATAATTCGCCCAGAACGTTGCTTGAGCATAATTTTACTAACGGCACGGGTACACAAGAAAACACCAGTAAGATTGAGGTCTATTACGGCTTGCCACTCTTCTGGCTTCATCCGCAAAAGCAATGTATCACGAGTAATACCCGCGTTGTTGACCAAGATATCTACACGTTTAAATTTGTCTATGACTGTGTTAATCAGTGAGTCTACTTGGTCGATTTTAGAAACGTCAGCTTGTAAAGCGAACGCCTCACTTCCCGCTGCCGTAATTTCCGCAACTAAATTGTCAGCAGCAGCACTAGAACTGGCATAATTGACAACTACATTGGCTCCTTGTGTGGCTAATTCCAGCGCGATCGCTCTGCCAATTCCCCGTGAAGCACCCGTGACAACTGCCACCTTTCCTTGCAAGGGTTGTAAATTTTTGTTTAAGTCTTCCATGAAATATTTCTCAACATTTTTGAATCACCACGCTAATGATCTTATGGTGATTAGTACCTAGAACTTATAAGGTTTTGCCGAAAGTTGTAATTGCAAAACGTTAGCGACTCTTAGATCGCTGTAGGTGTTCTCGACCCATACTTTTCGTCGGTTAAAGCAGAAAGGTTCAAGATAAAAGGATTGAATTTACCCTTTACCCTTTACCCCTTGACCTTTTCCCAAAGTACAGGCAGATCAGAAGTGCTTATCCGACAATTCTTATTTTCCAACTTAGAGCAACAATAAAAACAAAATGATGTTACACCGATTCTAGATAGCACGCATTACTATTGAAATCAAACAATAAAAAATCGGTGTGTATTACATGGCTACTAAAAAGCAATTCAACAGCTTTGAAGAGATGTTGTCTAGTTCTAATGTACCTGTGTTGGTAGATTTTTATGCTGACTGGTGTGGCCCTTGTCAGATGATGGTGCCAATTTTAGAGCAAGTCAATGCCCAACTTCAAGACCGCCTGCGTATAGTCAAGATTGACACTGAAAAATACGCTGAGTTGGCAACTCAGTATCAAATTTATGCTTTACCAACCTTAGTACTATTTAAGCAGGGTCAACCCGTAGAACGAATTGAAGGTGTAATGCAAGCACAACAGTTGGTAGAACATCTACAAACAATTTTATAAACGGGTAAAGGGGAAAGGGTAAAAGGCAAAGGAATGGATTAGGTCGCCATGCCACTTGCTCTACAATTCCACTTGCTTTTCATCTTTACCCCTTTGCTTTCTTTTTATAAAACCTTAAGCAAATATTAAGTATATGTGCTTATATGTCTTGAGTAAGTAGTTTAGGAATTGAGGCGATTGATATTGTAGATATATAAAAATATCTTGACGAGTGAAGCAAGCTATGAATGGGAATCACAAAATGCCTGCCAAAGTCAGTATTTGGGCGAATATTGATTTTGATAAGGTTAAACACAGAATAAATACAGTAACTTTCAAGATTGAGCAGGTCATACAAAAGTATGAACTTTGCACTAAACTTGGAAGCCCAGGCAAAAGAAATAATTAAGGTATCTACAGCGTGACTGTCCTTAATCTTAGTTACAGCAAGAATCAAACTTTAGGGCTACCGACCTTGACATACTAAATTCGATTTCAAATGTGCTTGATTTTTGTGGAAAATTTTCTTAGGAGCGCCGTACATTTAAGCAACACCATTCTTTCCTTTTCCATAGGGTAGCAACTACCCAACCATGTTTTTCTAAGGCATCAGCTACAGCTTTGGATTGATCAAGTAAAATTCCACTGAATATACCCCAAGTGGTGGGTTTAGCGATCGCACTCATTTCTGGAACCAACTCAATAATCACATTAGCTAAAATATTGCAGACGATACCATCTACTGGATTCTCAACCAGTTTTGTCAAAATGTCTACACTTCCTTGCGTTGGTATCAAGCGTTCTGGACTGATGTCGTTAAGTGCGCGATTGCTAATAGTTGATTTTACTGCTAGAGGATCAGTATCCACTGCATAGACTTTCTCTGCTCCCAGCAGTATTGCCCCAATGGAAAGGATACCGGAACCACAGCCAATATCCGCGATCGCTTGTTGATTGTCACTATTACCAACGAAAGATTGAGGAACTTCACCCAGACGCATTTCTAGAGATTCCAAACATAGCTGAGTAGTGGCGTGATTGCCTGTACCAAATGCTACACCAGGATCAAGACGAATGATTAACCGTTCCGATGCTTCTGGTGAAGGTAGCCATGCGGGGTTAATTAAGAAGCGATCGCCTATTTCTTGGGGATGCCAATATTGTTTCCAACTACTCGCCCAATCTTCTTCATCAATCAACTTCCAGTGCAGTGTCGGCGATGACAGTCCTATACACAGAGCATCTTGACGCAGCCACAGCGATAGTGCGGCTAAATCTAGTAGCTGTGCTTGAAAATTCGGCAGGTAAGCCTTTACTAGAGAAGAATTTCCTTTGCTTTCACTAGCTGTACCACGACAGCCAAAATTTTCTAGTCGCCAAAAGATAGAATCTTCCAGATCTGGCTCACATAAAATCTTTAGTTCCCACCAAGTGTTTGCCATATTTCAGTGCTGAAGTGCGGATAGCTATGGTTTAGCCTGTGCTGAGTGATGAGTTTGAGAGAGTTATGAGTTGTAAGTGATATGGTGTTTTTCAGTTGCATAGGATATGGGCCTTTCATCGGGGCACAACATTGTTCATTGGTGTCAACTTCAGCTACAAATAGCTTTACTGTTGGCCTCCTCGCCCGCCAGAGAATAAATTTTCTGGCGGATGAGCGAAAGTCTACTTTAGTAGACTCAGGATTTTGGGAATATTTTAGTCATATTTTAGATGACTTTTGCTATGAGCAAGTAACTTCAGTTTCTTGCGGGATATGGATTTCACGAAAAGAGGTAAAGGTTTAAAGCCGTACTTCGTCCAAAAATCCTCATCTCATAGGGTAGGTTGAAACCCCGTCTCCTCTGTGCGAGACGCACTCGCGTTCGTGGGCGGCTTAGTTTTCCCTGTTCCCTATTCCCTGTTAAGAGTTCCCTTTCATGTTAAGTTGACACGTATGAACATTGTTGTGCCCTTACTATCTGTTGTTCCTAACTCCTAACTTTATTTCTTCACTCAGCACGGGCTCAATGCCCCGCTACCGCGCTTCATCACTCAGCACTCAGCACTTTATAAAGTTACTGTATACGCGTCCCTGATACCTGGCACTTTGATAATCTCATCCAAGATTCCATCAGGTAAGGGATCATCAATGCTAAGAGCCATTACCGCGTCACCACGGACGATTTTGCGGCCTACCTGCATACTGGCAATATTGACATTAAAACTGCCGAGTAAAGAACCAAGTTTGCCGATAATTCCTGGCATATCGCGGTGCAGGGTAAACAGCATATATTTACTGGGTGGAACGTTAATCGGGAAACCATCAACATCAGTTAGGTGGATTTCCCGCTCACCCAGTAAAGCGCCTGTGACAGAATGAGTACCTAAAGTACCCGTGGCTTCCAAATGCAACGATCCGGCATAGTCTCGAACTGAGGCGTCGCGTGTTTCAATCACCCTAATTCCTCGTTCTTTGGCTTCTATGCTGGCATTGACGTAATTTACTCGTTCCCGCAGAGCTTGGTAAAGTAGTCCTTTAAGGGCAGCTACTACCAAAGGCTGACTCTTGTTGGTTGCCAGTTCGCCTTGCATTCTGACGTTGAGTACTTCCACGCGTCCGCCAGCTAACTGTCCCACCAGGTTCCCCAGGGTTTCTGCTAGCTGCATGTAAGGTTTGAGTTCTTCCAACACATCAGGGCCGAGTCCAGGAATATTCACCGCTGAACGCGCCGGGAGTCCTAAAAGCACATCTCGAATTTGTTCGGCAACGTCAATTGCTACATTTACCTGGGCTTCTGTCGTGGAAGCTCCCAAATGGGGGGTGAGGATAATTTCCTTTCCTAGCGATCGCAAGTCAGATTCTCCTAGTGGTTCTGACTCGAACACATCCAAGGCTGCACCCGCTATTTTACCTTCTTTGATCGCTGCTGCTAAAGCCTGTTCCTCAATGATGCCACCACGAGCGCAGTTAATAATCCGGGCTGTGGGTTTCATCTTAGCCAAGGTTATGGCGTTGATTAAGTGAGTGGTTTCTGGGGTTTTGGGAATGTGTAGGGTAATATAGTCTGCTTGCTGGAAAAGCAAATCCAGCTCCACTAACTGACAGCCAATTTGTTCAGCTCGTTCTGTGGAAATAAACGGATCATAAGCTAGTAGTTTCATCCCCATTGTCTTAGCCACAGCGGCAACATGGGAACCAATTTTACCTAAACCGACAATGCCTAGAGTTTTTTTGTAAACTTCCGCGCCAATAAAGCTATTGCGATCCCACGCACCGCGTTTCACTGAAGCATTCGCATCAGGAATGTGACGGGACAAAGCTAGCATCATAGCGAGGGCGTGTTCTGCGGCGGCGATGGTATTTCCTTCTGGAGAATTGACTACTACAATTCCTCGACGTGTAGCTGCGGGAACATCCACATTATCCACACCTACACCAGCACGGCCGATGACTTTTAGCTGGGTAGCAGCATCGATGATTTCTTTGGTAACACGTGTACCAGAACGAATCATCAGCGCGTCATACTCACCAATGATTTCTACCAGTTCTTCTGGTTTTAAGCCTGTTTTGACATCAACAGTAGCAACTTGGGAAAGAATGTCAATTCCCGCTTGATCAACAGTATCGGAGACAAGAACCTTAGACATGATTACTTCATTTAAAGCTACAGGTTTTGCTGCACAAGACCTTTTAGTTTAGTCTTTATCCGTCGCAATTCAGCAAAAATTATTTGTTTTAATATCAAGCTAACCTTTAATATCAACTTAACTTTAACTCTGCTTTATGCTGATAGTATCAGAGTATCAGTTGCAAAGGTAATATGGCACTGCCTCCAAGTATCTAAAAATAAGTAGCTGTTTGTACTACCCCATCGCTAAATATAAATCATAAGTAGCGACAAATAGTATATATGTTTATTAATAGCTAAGAGTTACCGAGATTTCCCCGACTGGTACTTTATCAGATTTGTGTGTCATGTATTACTAGAAGGATACTCAGCCTATAAGAGTGCAAATATTGACATAAGTAAGTAGGCATAATTAAGCTGAAGATACTTTGTGGCTCGTAGTTTACGCTATCTTCTAAGACAGCACAAACCACGAACTTTAATTTATTTGTGTTTACCTACTTAGTGAGTGCAATGTCTCCGGCAGGCTACGCCGACGCCAGCAAGGGTAACAGCTTTGCTTAGGTTTATAACTTGTGGCGGTTTTTGGGATTAATCCCAGATATCAGTTTGGTAGTGTACTAACTATGAAATCGCTATAATTCTGGTGAGCCAAATAGAGTCTATTATGCTTTGAGTTTTGGGGAAACCAGCCATATTAAAGTACAACTTGCCGAGGTACTTGCTCTCTGCCGAGGAACTACCCGATGATGAGACGCCTGTAGACAATGAACTACAAGAATTGATACCAGGCTTGCTGAAAGCAATACTTCTGATATTTTGGGCAGAACGCATGGACTGGTTTTTTGGGATAGATATGGGTATTTATTATCATCCCGATAAACCGCCCATTGTCCCGGATGATTTTTTGAGCTTAGGTGTAGAGCGGTTTTATGATGAGGAACTGCGTCCTAGTTATGTGCTGTGGGATGAAAATGTTGTGCCTATTGTGGTGCTAGAAGTAGTTTCCCAAAATTATCGTCAAGAGTACAGCACTAAATCAGATGAATATGCAGCATTAGGTGTACTTTACTACGTAATTTATTCTTCTCGCCGTCGCCGCAAACCTCGTTTGGAAGTACATAAGTTGGTTAATGGCAAGTATGAATTGCAAGAGGGAAACCCCATTTGGCTATCAGAAATCGGTTTGGGAATAGGTTGCGATCGCGGCAATTATTCGGGTGTAACAAGAGAATGGCTTTATTGGTATGATGAGCAAGGAAAACGATATCCCACACCCCAAGAACAGATTAAAGAAGCACAAAAATGCGCCCAAGCCGCAAAACAACGCGCTCAACAACTAGTGGAACAATTAAAAGCGCTAGGAATAGATCCAGATAATCCTAGTTAACTGAATAACTTGGACTATTTCAACAAAACCGCAAAGTCAAGATCGTAAAAGGGATTGATCAAGAGTCAAGGGTTTAGTAATTATTCTCTTGTCCTCAGTCCCCAGATTTTTTACTTGGTGCAAACTGTTAGTGAAGACAAATTATTTATTTTTAGGAATGACGTTCCTGATTCCACTTTTAGTGCTAACAGTATCACCTTTGTAACGAGGGATGATATGAATACTGGTATGCATAATATGTTGACCTGCTTCTCTATTGATGTTCATTCCTACATTGAAACCATCAGGTTTAAATTCGGTTTTGAGAACTTTTTGAACTTTGTTCACCATAAGCCAGCAAGCAGATTGTTCTTTAAAGGGTAACTCAAAATAACTGCTAACATGACGTTTAGGAATCACCAAAACATGCCCTTTACTTAGAGGATAACCATCAAAAATAGAGTAGGCAGTTGCAGACTCAGTTAATAATTTTAGATTTTTATAAGGATTGCAAAATATACACTTATTAGATGAATTATGCTGATGATTATAATGGATATATTCATAAAATTCTCGATTTTCATCTAAATAAATTGATTGAAAGGGAAGTTTTACAATACATTGATATGTAGGTTTTTTATGTATATAATGTTCTCTAAAACCTTCTTTTTTAAGATCCCTTCTCACAACATAATAAGCTTTACCGCCTGGTTTTAATAAGTGTGATACTTCCATAAGAACATTAGCTTGTTCTTCAAGCAACAATACATTTAAAACATAAAAGCAAATAATTGTATCAAATTTATCATCAGGATACTGTGGAAAATAATAAGGGTCATAACCTGTAATATCACAACCCTTTTGGCGCAACAATTTAACATCGTTACCAAAACCACAACCAAAATCTAGGATTTTGCCGTGTAGCAAGTTTTGATTAAATAAAAACTGGGCAGGGAATGATAGGTAAGTTCTTTCTATTGCCGTGAGATGACTAAATTGATTTTTTTGCTGTTTCATGAAACTTGAATACACGTATGTGCTAAGTAACTAAGTACTAATGTACTCAGCACACACCCTTTCTTGCAAAGTTTATTACCCCTTTATTCTTTTTATGCGATCGCATCCGGGTCAATATTTAGCTCGCGTAACTTAGCTGCTAAAATATCAGCACGCTGACGTTCTTGTTCAGCACGTTGACGCTCTTGTTCAGCACGCTGACGTTCTTGTTCAGCACGCTGACGTTCTTGTTCAGCTTGTTCGTCGCTCCACAACAGTAAGTTTCCTTCTCTATCCCACCAACGCAGCCAATTTGTGGTTTGGCAAAGTCTTTCACCGTACCAAATTCCGAGAAATAACTCTAACTCAGAAATCCAGAAACGTCCATTGGCATCTACTTGCTGTAAAATATATTGTCCATTTTGCAAGCATCGTACTTCTAAACTGGGTTCGTAGGGGTCGTAGGTTACGTAGGCTAGAACCTCAAGAATCCGTTCGTAAAAATAGAGTTTGCCATAGGGTGGAGTTGAGCGCACTGATAATTCTCCACCCTCGGTGTCTGATAGAAACTCCATCACCACAGCCACAGCAGCGCCTTCTAAATTCGGGGTATAACTACGACGAATTACATTATCTGCTACAGGTTTCACTTGAGGGACGTAAAGCCAGTCAGGTGCTTTAACAACGATTTTTTTGTTGACTGTGGCTACCAGTCCAAAATTAGAACCAATCAGCATTTGGGGTTGAATGCGTCCTGCGCTACCCAAAGCATCAGTAAGCGCCGCAGCGAGAGAGGGTTGCTGAATATTTTCCACTGGATCGTCAGGTAAAATAAAGTCGGCTGGAAGTGTCTCCCAGGTAACAGTTGGTTCTTTGTGGCTGGGTTTAACTTGTAGAACCATAGAATTACTCCTAATATTATCGATTCACAGTTATCAGGACTGTCTTAAGATACTGTATCTAGGTTTGAGGCTTTTGTTAGTTAATAGATACTCGTCAATGAGTCTTTGAACTATGTCAATCAGCTGTTATTAAATTGCTATCGGGACATTAAGCTATTGGGTTTTGAGGATAAGACTGGCGATGTTGATATTATGGCAGGCGATCGCACTTGATCATATCAGGATTTTAATCTATCTCCTCTTGACTCATATTAGGAAGAATTCTAGAAAATATTCTTGCTCATTTATATCTATATTCTTGCTGGGATAAATCACTACTTCTTGCCAAAGATTTCTCGGTTGATGTTGACGCAAGTATAAAAAGATTTCTGACACAAGAGATAAAATGTCGGGTTAGACTTCTTTTATCTCGAACTTGATATTCTTTTAGCCCTTAAAACATGACAAATATCCTGACGGAAGACCAAATCAATCAAATTGAACAGGAAACTCCAGAAAATTTAGAGGTATCGTATAACAATAAAGGTTTTGACAAAATTCAAAGATTCCGCAACAGCTTATATGATACTTGTTGTCAAGTAGTTGAATTCCGTCCCGGATTAAGTCTAGAAATTTTTGATGATCATTACTACCAGCAAGTTAGTTGTAAAATTAATCACTATGGTTACTACGGATTAACAGCCAAATTTTATTTAGCAGGTAATCATAATGTAATTTGTCCTGGAATTGAAGGAGTTAAGGAAAATTATCAAGAAACAGTAGGAAATAATTACTTATTTTACTTGCCAGATATAGAAGAAATAGAACAATATTTTGCAGGCGATCGCATCTATTTAATTAAAATTTGTATAGACCTAGACTTCTTTAAATCATTCATTGATGGACTAGAGCATCTACCAAAACAGTTGCAGCCTTTCTTAGAAAAAGACTCTCCACCTCTGTTTCACCATCCAGTAAGTAAGATTACTCTTCCAATGCAGACAGCATTACAGCAAATTCTCAATGTACCCTATCAAGGGATGATACAAAGAATGTATCTCGAAGGCAAGGTACTAGAATTACTGGCTTTGCAGTTTGCCCAACTAATAGAGGCTGAAGGAAATCAACAACCCTTGATTAATCTTAAAGCTGGCGATGTTGAGAAAATTCATCAAGCCAGGGATATTTTAACCAAGAACTATGATCATCCACCCTCATTAATTGACTTAGCGCAACAAATTGGTATAAATGACAACAAACTAAAGTACGGTTTTCGTGAAGTGTTTGGCACTACAGTATTTGGCTATTTACGTGACTATCGCCTAGAAATAGCGCGAAAGTTGCTACAAGAACAAAAGCAGAATGTGAGAACTGTAGTCAACATAGTTGGTTATGCAAATCAAAGTCATTTCGCCGCTGCATTTAAACGTAAGTTTGGCATCACTCCCCAAGATTGTCGGTTAGGACGAAAAGCTATGTGAAGACAGGCTAGAGGCTACTTCCCCAAGTCAGGATTTAACAACACTCTCCGTCTATGGTTCAAAACTCTCCGTCTACTATATAGACTTACACCTCGTAAATTAAATAAACTCTTTCCACAGACAATTGCAAATAATTTGCAATATAGAGCTTGTTTTTGTGGAGTGAGGGGTATGGAGTTTCAACCATCGAAAGAGATTATTTCAGCAGGAATTGTGTTTGCATTTGTATCATTGCTTGTACAACCAGCTATTGCAGAAACTCAATCACATCATTTTACCAGTACAGCGAAATTATTACTGGCGCAACAAAGTGATGTTTCATCTGTGAAAGTTACAGGTGTAAAAGTTAATACCAGAGATAAGGGTATCGAAATTATTTTAGAAAGTGCTAACCCAGAAGCACTTCGACCTGTCGCTAAAAGTGAGAAAAATAATTACATTGCAGATATCCCTAATGCGCTGCTAGCGCTACCCGATGGTAAAGATTTTAGCATTGCTAATCCAGTTAGCGGGATTGTATCTGTAAGTGTGACTCAAGCTGATGCTAATACTGTGCGGGTAACAGTGACGGGTGAAGCAGGTTTACCCACAGCAGATTTATTTGACAGTGAAGAAGGTTTAATCTTGGAATTTGCACCTGTGGCTTCAACGCCACAGCCACCACAGCAACCAGAACAGCCGACGAGTGAAACACCGCCAGAACCACCAACAACCCAAAGTGATGAACCTATTGAATTGGTTGTGACGGGTGAACAAAATAGTTATCGCATACCTACAGCCAGCACAGCAACTAAAACAGACACTCCCCTGCGTGATGTCCCCCAAGCAATTCAGGTGATTCCGCAACAAGTCTTACAAGACCAACAAGTGAGACGCTTAAACGAAGCTTTACGAAATGCACCAGGTGTTATAGCTGATAATTCAGAACGTTCTGCTTTTGAAGGATTTACCATTCGTGGTTTTAGTAACCGCAATATTATCCGTAACGGACTAAGAGACGATACTAACATCACAACTAATGTGAATACTGAGAATATCGAGCAGATAGAAGTTTTGCGGGGGCCAGCCTCGGTTCTATTTGGACAAGGTGGAGGTGGAGGTACGATTAATATCGTTACGAAAAAACCCCAAAGTACACCTTCTTACTCAATTGAGGGAACTATCGGCAGTTTTGACACCTTTGGTGGTTCTATAGACTTTACAGGGCCGTTAAATGATGACAAAACTTTCCTGTATCGGTTAAACGCATCTGCATCCACGACAGATACATTTGTTGATTTTTTTGAGAAAGAGCGTTACCTTATTGCTCCTAGCTTCACTTGGTTAATGGGTGACAATACACAATTAACTTTAGAAGCCGAATATTCAGACCAAAAACAACCCAATGACCGGGGTTTACCTGCTGTTGGGACAGTCTTACCTAACCCCAACGGTAAAATACCAATCAGTCGTTTTATCGGCGAGCCTTTCTCTGAAATTGACAAAAACAATCGTCAATCTCTGCGAATTGGTTACAATTTTGAGCATCGGTTTGATGAAAATTGGCAATTCCGCAATAACTTCAATTTCTCCTATCTGAGTGTGGCACAAAATTCTCTATTTCCATCAGAACTTTTAGAAGATAATCGCACTCTTGAACGTGGTTTAGTCGTCTCTAAATTTGCACAACAAGCCTATAATTTAGATACAAATGTTGTGGGTAATTTCAAAACAGGCAGCATTGACCACAAATTGTTGTTTGGCATTGATATATCGAGAAATGTTGAGTACAACGAAGGCAGAGTCTTTTTTCGAGAACTTGGAGCAATAGATATTTTTAATCCCATTTATCGACGCGATAGTGCTGGTACAGACCTTGAAGAAATTCCTAATGAGCCTACTATTTCCGATGGTTTAGGTATCTATTTACAAGACCAGATTGCCTTCTCAGAAAACTTTAAATTAGTCTTAGGTGGAAGATTTGATATTGTTACCCAAAAATTAGAAAATGCCCAAGGTGAAACCACTTCTTTTCAACAAGATGAAGCATTTAGCCCCCGCATTGGTTTAGTCTATCAACCGAGTCAAGCTGTTTCTCTCTACACTAACTATAGCCGTTCATTTCAACAAGTTACGGGAACAAATTTAGACAGAAGACTTTTTGAACCAGAACGGGGAACTCAGTATGAAGTTGGAATAAAAGTGGATTGGACAAACAATCTTTCTTCAACTCTAGCTTTATACCAAATCACACGCTCAAACGTTCTCACTACTGATCTCAGAGATCCTAGCGGAAATTCTTCTATCCAAACAGGAGAACAAAGAAGCCAGGGTATTGAATTAGATATTACAGGTGAAATAGCACCAGGATGGAAAATAATTGGTGGCTACGCTTACACTGATGCAGAAGTTACTGAGTCGGAAAATCCTAATATTCCAGAAGGAAACCGCATTAACAATGTGCCAGAACATGCTTTTAGCTTGTGGAGTACTTACGAACTTCAAAAAGGTAATCTGCAAGGATTAGGGTTTGGCTTAGGACTTTTTTATGTAGGAGAAAGAGAAGGAGATTTAGACAATAGTTTTAGTGTACCAAGCTATTTACGTACTGATGCAGCTTTGTTTTACCGCAGAAATAACTTTCGTGCTGCTTTGAATATGCAAAACTTGTTTGATAATGAATATTTTGAAACAAGTGAAAGTAGTTTGCGTGTTTTTCCTGGCGCACCCCGCACTGTAAAATTTACCTTGGGTTGGCAATTTTAATTCACCTCTGTCATTCCAGTAGGATGTGTTATATCACAGACTAATGCACCGCAATAATTTAAAATTGTGCGCTGCTCTATAACAACACACCCTACAAAATAATTAACTACTGAAGCTAAAAATGGTACGCCAACGATCGCATTATATCAAGTTGTTTTTGATAATCACCCTGACTATAATATTGCTCAAAAGTTGCCATAGTTTTTCTCCCCAAAAAGTATATTTTCCAAAGACAAAATTAATAGCATTCCCATGTCGAATTATTCTGCATGAATTAGGAGAAAGCTGTATTCCTCCCCATCCTCAACGGGTGATTGTAACAGATCAAGAAAGTTTAGAAATATTAGTGGCATTGGGTATAAAACCACTAGGAACAGTTCAGGCAAATATTGTGGGGAGTAAGGCGCGTTTATTCGGAGAAATAATTGATGAAATAACTTCTTTAGGAAAAGAAAGTCAACCTAATATCGAAAAAATAGTGCAACTACATCCAGATTTAATTTTGGGATTTGGAGTTGACAAACAAAATTATAATTTATTTTCTCAAATAGCTCCTACAGTTTCAATTGAATTTGCTGAACATAATGCTTGGAAAAATTATTTGTGGCTTTTTTCTGAAATAATAGGTAAAAAAGAAAAAGCAAAAGATTTACTTTCCCAATATCAAAAAAGAGTCCAACAGATGCAAGTATCTGTAGGCAATAAATTGAGGAGACTAGAAATTTCTGTGACTCGTTTTTATGCAGGACATAGTTTCACGCAGTTCCAAACTCAATTATCTTTTTCGGGAAGTATTTTAGAGGATTTAGGACTTTCAATACCAGCAGCCCAACTTCAAGTTAGTCAAGGTATAGATTCAGATGGAACCAATGTACAGGTGAGTTTAGAACGCTTAGACTTGGTGGATGGAGATGTTTTATTTGTGGCACTAGATCCAGGTTCAGAAAAGAATTTTAACAGATATAAAAATAGTTCTTTATGGCAAACGCTAAATGTTGTTAAAAACCAACGAATTTATCTCGTTGATTCTGGTTATTGGATATTTGGCAATATTCTATCAGCAAATGCTATTTTAGATGATTTATATAAATACTTAGTGGAAGACTCATAAAAATAAATCTCAATGATAGGATAACTAGACAAATGTCACAAAAAACACGTTACAGTGGCGAGTTTAATCTTATAGAAGAAATATTTACTTTGGCTCAAAGCAATTTAGATAGTTTTTATACTGATTGCCTGATTTTGACCCAGCCTCCTGATAGTGCTGAGGTGATTTCATTAAATAATTACCTACAACCAGATAGACTATTATCTCATTGGCAAGCAAGCGACATATACCGAAAAACTCAAGATATTCGCATTGCTGCATCTATCTGGAACAAAGTTTATAGCTGGAAAACATTACCAGGGGTTTTGGCTATGATGACTTGGGCTGGAGTTGGGTTAGATGCTAGGCTTGACAATGTGAGTTTTGTGTTAGAAGACGGTGAACCCAAAGCGCTATGGTTTCATGACTTGAGCGGCACTGTAATTTATCCTAAGCGATACCTCAGCTCAGCTTTGCTAACGCCTGTCCCAATTCCTCAAGACTACACAGGAAAAATAGTAAACAGCGTTGAAGCCTTACACCAAGCCGTATTTACTAGCTTATTCCAGCATAATCTAGCTCCAATGATAGACCGCGTTCATCACTTAACCAAACTCTCCAAAAAAACCATGTGGGGTAATGCGGTGAACGCCTCAGAAGGACAGTTTGTCGAACTCAGCCAATGTACCAACCCCGAAGCGATACAAACAGATTATTCCGTCTTATATGAACAACCCTACAGTTCAGTCATGCCAGACTGCAATCCCTTGTATAACTTGGTACGCACAGAACAACTCAACGAACCCGGTTTACCTGCTACGACTACAGTCCGGCTTACCTGCTGCTTATATGCTTTCATTCCTCCATTTGATGAAAAGTGTACAAACTGTCCTTTGATAAAACCCCAAGAACGAATTGCACAAATCAAGCAAGATATGAAAGAGGTTGACTGAACTGACCTCATCAACATACTGCAAAATACATCTAGTGCGTGAGTGAATCATCGCCACATTCAGCAAAGCCCCACAAATGTTACAACAACCAAACCCAGCCAGTATGCGTAATTTTTTCATTGTCTGGCTTGGTCAACTAGTTTCTACCATCGGTAGCAGCATGACCGGGTTTGCAATTGAAATTTGGGCATGGGAAATAACAGGTAAAGCCACTACTTTGACTCTTGTAGGTTTTTTTAGTTTACTTCCCAGTATTATCATTACCCCTATTAGTGGTGTAATTGTAGACAGATTTAATCGCAAACTTTTAATGATGGTGGGTGATACAGTTGCAGTTATCAGCACAATTATAATTTTGTTGTTGCATCTCACCAATAATTTACAAATTTGGCACTTTTATCTTACAGGCGCTATCGTCGGGACTTTTAATCAATTTCAATCTTTGGCGTATTCTGCTTCAGTCTCGCTAATGATTCCCAAACAACACTATACCCGCGCCAGTAGTCTAGAATTTTTGTCCAGTTATGGTAGTAATATTATTGCGCCCGCTTTGGCTGGATTTCTTTACACAGTCATTGGTTTTTTAGGAATTTGGCTGATTGATATTTTTACTTTCTCTATAGCAATTGGCACTTTATTTTTAGTTAGGATTCCTCAACCACCACCTACAAAAGAAACTGAGAAAATAACTAATATTTGGCAAGATTTGGGATTTGGTTGGCGTTATATTACTACTCAAAAAAGTTTATTGGCGCTGTTGATAGTTAATATACTATTTTGGCTACCCCATGATATTGGCGATTCTTTATATACACCGATGATTTTATCACGCACTGATAATAATACTTTAGTGTTAGGAAGTTTAGCTTCTGCGGCTGGTTTTGGTGGTGTGACGGGAGCCATAATAATTAGCACTTGGGGCGGATTTAGACGGAAAATTAAAGGTGTTTTATTAGGGATGATAGGCGCAGGTTTAAGTAAGATTGTTTTCGGTTTGGGTCGAACACCTTGGGTTTGGATTCCGGCACAATTTTGTTCTTCTTGCAATTTTCCTTTGAATGGGAGTTCGGATACTGCTATTTGGTTAGCGAAAGTTGCGCCTAATGTGCAAGGAAGAGTTTTTGGGGCGCGATCGCTACTTTTACAAATCGCTTCTGCGGTAGGCTATTTAATAGCAGGCCCATTGGCAGATCATGTGTTTACACCTGCGTTGCAATCAGGTGGTGTTCTAGTTGGTATTCTCGGAGGATTATTTGGGACTGGTTCTGGTGCAGGGATAGCATTGCTATATGTGATATGTGCCTTGTCTATGTTGTTGGTCGGTTGGCTAGGCTTTTCTGTGCGTGTGCTGCGGGATGTGGAAGATATTCTACCTGACCATGATGCGGAGTATAGCCAGTTAAAGTAATGAATTAAATTCACGCTGCCTTTACCCGGATTTCTCACAAGTGAAAAAAATCGTTAACTTGAGCAAAATTTAAGATAATTTAATCCAGATAATCTTGATTAAGTTTCTGTTGCCATGATTAAATCTCTTAATTACTATTCTTGATTATCCGACTATATTCATTCACAGCATCATATTGGTCAGCCACTCGCGCATATTTTGCTAATAAATCTAAATTTAAATCTGGCAACAAAGTACTTTTAGTAACTTTTGTATAGCTGTCACCTTGTAAGCAATAAATTGATAATAAACCATCTTCCCAAAACCAAACTTCGGGTACTTGTAAACGCTGATAAATTTCTAGCTTATTAATTCCACCACTCGTGACAGTTATTTCCAAGATTAAATCGGGAATAGGTTTTTTTGTCCCTAAATTATAAGACTCATCGGGTTCTCGTCGCGTTTTGTCTTCCTTTTTACCTATGGTTGCACTTCCCCGTCCATAAAACCGGATCTTCTCCGTCCGCATATAGACTTCCAGCAACATCGCCAGAGTTTTTTTATTGTCCTCGTGGTCGTCAGAAAGTGGGGACATAATTTCGAGAATACCATCTAAATAAGTTAGTCGTGCGCTTGTCCCTGCAAGGGCGATATCAAGCTGTTCTAACTGTTCCCAACTGACATTGTACAGAATAACGTAGGAAGTCTCAGAAGTCGTAGGTTTTTCCAGAACAGGGGAAGACATAAGTTAGACCATAGAGAGGCTTGTTTATATCATAAAATTGATATTTAAAGATTGATGTTTGGCATTTTCATGAATCACATGTGTAGAGACCGTAGATGTAACGTCTCTACAGGGTTTCGGGTTTTATTGATGTACTTCATTTACCTGAAATCTGCTGTAAAGACATAAGCAGCGAATTAAGCAAGCAAACAAAAGAAAGCAAGATTCTCAAAGTTAAGGCTGATTTATCTGAATTTATACCCATGTTTCTCAGCCTTTGTGCCAAACGTTTATGGAAATTTTCGCTCTCGCACTTCTACAGTATAATCTTGCACGGCTTTGGTAATTGTCTCCCGTAGATTTGTATAGACTTTAGCGAATGGTGGATGCTTCTCTGTAAGACCGAGGATATCAGAGGTAACTAAAACTTGTCCATCGCAGTGAGAGCCTGCACCAATACCAATTGTTGGAATGCTAAGTTTTTGTGTAATCTGCATTGCCAAATCTGCGGGTATATGCTCTAACACTATAGAAAATACACCAGCTTGTTCTAGAGCGATCGCTTCATTTAAAATTCTCTCACCCGTTTCTTGGGTTTTACCTTGTTGTCGCAAACCAAGTTGATGTACTGACTGCGGTGTTAAACCTACATGGCCCATGACAGGAATTCCAGCTTGTACCAACCGCGCAATAGTTTCTGCGATCGCAGGATACCCACCTTCTAATTTTACCGCTTGAGCGCCTGTTTCTTTCAATACCCGCCCAGCTGAGTGCATCGCTTGTTGCAGACTTTCTTGATACGTCAAAAATGGTAAATCTACAACTACTAATGCGCGTTTAACTCCACGGCGTACAGCTTTGGCATGATACAGCATTTCTTCTAGGGTGATTGGCAGTGTTGTTTCATACCCTAGAACTACTGCCATTGAGTCCCCCACAAGGATTAAGTCTACACCAGCGGCATCGAGGAGTTGAGCGATCGCATAATCCCAAGCGGTCAACGCTACAATCGAACGCCCCTGTTGTTTCCATTGAATTAATTGCTGGGTAGTGACTGCCATTTTTTTTAGTGCTGAGTAATGAGTGCTGAGTAATGAGTGCTAAGTGGAAGAGTTGGAGAGATAAGGGAGAAGGGGTAGTCTTTTCTTCCCATTCCCCATACTTCTCTACTTCGAGGCTGCGCCCTAAGCGTAGCTATGCCGCAGGCTTTACGACTTCTCTACGAGACCAAGGCGTAGCTTGCTTCCCCGTAGGGGTACGCTCAGTACAAGTTCCCCAGTCCCTAGTCCCTATTTCACGGCGCGACTGAAAGCAATATGGGGTTTTGCACTGCCCATTTTGGGCATTAACCAAGCCAGACCTTCACTAGTACCAATCCATAATTTGTTGCCAACATCAGACACAAGAGTCAGAACTCGACTAGAAGGAAGTCCGGTAACTTCTTCGTCTAATACCGCGCCTGTATTTGGATTTAATCGTAACAAACCATTATTAGTCCCGACCCAGATACTACCATCTTTAGCAAAGCGCACCGAAGTTACGTCACGTCCCCGTAGACGTGTTACAGACCGCAGCACAGCCCCAGTTTTTGGGTTGATAACTAACAAATTATTGGGCATTCCCGCCCAAATTAACCCTTCTGGACTGATAGCCAAAGCTTGTACAGTTGTTCCTGGTAAATTACCAATCCGTTTTATTATCAAAGCATTGGCAGTATTAACCCGCACCAATCCATCAAGTGTGCCGACCCATAGGTGGCCTTCAGCATCTAAGGTTAGGGTGTTGGCGCTGACACCAGGCAGATTTTTTAAAGTTGTCATAATCAAGCCTTGGTCGGGGCTAATTAAAGCTAAGCCGTTATCAGTTCCAGCCCACAAATAACCCCGTTTGTCAAGCAACAGTGACAATACTCGTTTGGAAGGCAAAAATAAATTCTGTGCTGTAATTTCATTAGTGCGGGGTTCTACTCTAATCAGTCCTTCATAACTTCCCACCCACAGACGGCCTACTTTGTCTTGAGCTAAAGCACCAATGGCAATGTTTGGTAAACTAACACGAGCGATAATCTTGCCAGTGTTAGGGTCAATCCGTGATAATCCCCGCCAAGAACCCACCCAGAGATTACCTGTAAAATCTGCCAGCAAGTTGCTAACACGATAATCAGTTTCTTGCGTATGCTCTTGCACTCCCCGCTGATTGGGTAAGGAATCTACTCGCGGTGGCGGTGCAGAAGCCGGATAAGTTGGAGTTAACTCTGATGGCTTAATATCAGGAGTTTTTTGTGGCGGAATACTATTACCAATTTTTTGTGCGTAAGCGCGGGGCGACTTGTCGTTAGACATTGCCGGAGTTCCCATTGCCACAATCGTCATGCTCGGCAAAGATATCAGCCCCAGCAAAATAGAAGTAATCAATAGATTAGTACGCTTGTGAATCAATACCACGGTGACATTTCCTTTGGAGACAATACTCATAGCCATTACCTAAACTGGCTTTGAATTAATTTCAGTGTTCCCCTAGCTGAGATTTTTTAAACGTCACAGGTAATTTTTCTCCAACTCAAAGCCTCAAAAGCATTCTGACAATCTTCCTTCAAATAGGGAAACTCTTGTCCATCAAGGCTCTATACAGTTATTGATGAACCTTTGTAAACCATTCTTAACAAAATGTTTAAAACTTTATGTAATAACAAATTTATATAGTTAAGTTAAAAAGTTTCAAAGAATAACTTATCGAATTCTTGATATATTGTGAAACAAGCTACAAATTACGTGGTGTGCAATTTTTTATTTTTAGCTCACAACTTTGCTAAACCTTTGTCTTTGCTGTCAAGTAAATTCTCTTGTAGTCTTTTTCCTGTCAAGGGAGAAGGTAAAAGGAATGCAGAGGCGGGAATGTGTGCCAGCCAGCCCACTCCCCTGAATGCCCCGATTTGTAGGGAAATTATCTAAGTACTACCGCGTGCTGGTGGTTTTGGTGGAATTGAAAAGGTTTAGTGGAGTGTGAGGAAGAGATAAAAAAGAATTTTGATACTCATAGAAGAGAGGAAAGTAGAAGCGCTAGGTCGTGTGTCTCTAGAAGGGAATCACACTGGTGAGCAGAATTACTACCGCTACCAAAGTGTCCGCCGCATAAAGACTACTACCCTCTACTAAAGGCAACCCCTAACAGAAAAGTTTCCTGATCTTCTCCCCGCTGAAGGGGGGAAAGAGCGGGGATGAGGGGAAATTGCACAGCACGTGATCTGATAAGTAAAAAGAGTGACTTCTGGGAAGGATAAAATATGTCTTACGCTCAAACTAAGACTCAGAGCAAAACTGGGTATCAAGCTGGTGTAAAAGATTACAGACTAACTTATTACACACCCGACTACACACCCAAAGATACAGACATTCTGGCGGCATTCCGGGTTACACCCCAGCCTGGAGTTCCCTATGAAGAAGCAGCTGCGGCTGTGGCGGCTGAGTCTTCCACTGGTACTTGGACAACTGTATGGACAGACTTGCTCACCGACCTAGATCGCTACAAAGGTCGTTGCTACGACATCGAACCAGTTGCCGGCGAAGATAACCAATTTATTGCTTACATTGCCTATCCTTTGGATTTGTTTGAAGAAGGCTCTGTAACCAACATGTTGACCTCAATCGTAGGTAACGTATTTGGTTTTAAAGCTCTGCGGGCGCTGCGTCTGGAAGACTTACGGATTCCTGTAGCTTACCTGAAGACCTTCCAAGGGCCTCCCCACGGTATTCAAGTTGAGCGTGATAAGTTAAACAAATACGGTCGTCCTTTGCTGGGTTGTACAATTAAGCCCAAATTAGGTCTTTCTGCTAAGAACTACGGACGCGCTGTATATGAATGTTTGCGCGGTGGTTTGGACTTTACCAAAGACGACGAAAACATCAACTCTGCTCCATTCCAAAGATGGCGCGATCGCTTCTTGTTCGTTGCTGAAGCTATCCACAAAGCTCAAGCTGAAACCGGTGAAATCAAAGGTCACTACCTAAATGTCACCGCTCCTACCTGTGAAGAAATGCTGAAACGGGCTGAGTACGCTAAAGAACTCAAAATGCCCATCATTATGCACGACTACCTCACCGCAGGTTTCACCGCCAACACCACATTGGCTCGTTGGTGTCGTGATAACGGTCTGTTGCTGCACATCCACCGCGCTATGCACGCTGTTATCGACCGTCAAAAGAACCACGGTATCCACTTCCGCGTTTTGGCTAAAGCGCTGCGGATGTCCGGCGGCGACCACATCCACACCGGAACAGTGGTTGGTAAGCTGGAAGGTGAACGCGGTATCACAATGGGCTTCGTTGATCTACTACGTGAAAACTACGTTGAGCAAGACAAGTCTCGCGGTATCTACTTTACCCAAGACTGGGCTTCTCTACCTGGCGTCATGGCAGTTGCTTCTGGTGGTATCCACATCTGGCACATGCCTGCACTCGTAGAAATCTTTGGTGATGACTCCGTACTACAATTTGGTGGTGGTACTCTCGGGCACCCCTGGGGTAATGCTCCTGGTGCTACAGCTAACCGCGTAGCTTTAGAAGCTTGCGTTCAAGCTCGTAACGAAGGTCGCAACTTGGCTCGTGAAGGTAACGATATTATCCGCGAAGCCGCTAAGTGGTCTCCTGAATTGGCTGTTGCTTGCGAACTGTGGAAAGAAATCAAGTTCGAGTTTGAAGCAATGGATACCGTCTGATAAAGGTTGAAGGTGAAAGGATAAAGGCTGAATGTTAAATTACTTTAATCACTTCATCCTACCCTTCTCCTAGCGGAGACGCTACGCGAACGGGAAGCCACCCAAAGGGTGTCTACATCCTTTACACTTCATACTTTTAAAGGCTGGGGTCAAGCATGAATCTCAAGCAAATTGCGAAAGACACAGCCAAGACTCTCCAAAGCTACCTGACTTATCAGGCTCTAAGGACAGTACTGGCACAGCTAGGCGAGACCAATCCGCCATTGGAACTTTGGCTGCATAACTTTTCGTCCGGCAAAATTCAGGACGGAGAATCATACATTGAGCAACTGTTCCGAGAAAAGCCAGATTTGGCATTGCGGATCATGACTGTCAGGGAACACATTGCGGAGGAAATCGCTGAATTTTTACCGGAAATGGTTTGTACTGGCATTCAGCAAGCCAATATGGAACAGCGTCGCCAGCATCTAGAACGGATCACGCAAATAGATACATCAAACCCCAGTCTGCAACCAGAACAGCAAGCAACCTCAGATCCGAACTTGGATAATTTATCCACTTAATCGGTCAACTTAAGTAGTAAAAAATTGCCACCCATTATCAACAGCTATGCAAACTTTACCAAAAGAGCGTCGTTACGAAACCCTTTCTTATCTGCCTTCTCTGTCTGACGCTCAAATTGCCAAGCAGATCCAGTACATCCTGAATCAAGGTTTTATTCCTGCGATCGAGTTTAACGAAACTTCTGAGCCAACGGAATTATTCTGGACAATGTGGAAACTGCCTTTGTTTGGCGCTAAATCCACTCAAGAAGTACTGAGTGAAGTCCAAGGTTGCCGTTCTCAATTTAGCAACTCTTATATCCGCGTTGTGGGTTTTGATAACATCAAGCAGTGCCAAGTTATGAGCTTTCTTGTTCACAAACCTAACGCTAGCAGATACTAAGGCTTACACGCTTTAAAGTAATTAATAAGAGAGGTAGAATTATCTGCCTCTCTTGTTTAATTGATTTTAAACGCATAGGCGCTTCTCTACGAGACGCTACGCGAACGCCTTCTTGCAGGAGTAGGTACGCAGAGGTTTACGCAAAAGTACGCGGAGCTAGCTATTCTTTGCGGTACTCTGCGTTTTCCTCCGTGTGCCTTTGCGTTTTTCTAAGTTCTACGCTAAATGAGAATTTGTTTTGTTGGTGACTCTTTTGTTAATGGTACTGGCGACCCAGAATGTCTTGGTTGGACAGGTAGAATATGCGTTAATGCTAACAAAAAAGGTTATGAAATTACTTACTATAATTTAGGAATTAGGCGAGATACGAGTACTGATATAGCAAAGCGCTGGATACAAGAAGTATCAGATCGATTGCCTCAAGAGTATGACGGTAGAGTTGTGTTTTCTTTTGGGCTAAATGACACGACTCTGGAAAATGGTCAAACCCGTGTGAGTTTTACAGAGTCTATCAAAAATGCTAGCAAAATTTTAAGTGAAGCTAAACAGTTATATCCTGTATTAATGGTTGGCCCTGCGCCTTATGTAGACGAGGAAGACCCTCAAAGAAAGCAGAGAACTATCAATTTATCCAAACAGTTTGCTTGGATTTGTCAAGAATTTAATATACCTTATTTAGACGTTTTTCCAATATTAGAAAATTCAAGTATTTGGATAAATGAAGCAAGAACTAATGACGGGGTTCATCCTAGATCTGGAGGCTATACAGAATTTGCCCAAATTGTAGAAAATTGGGACGCTTGGTTAAATTGGTTTCCTCTAATTTAATAAAGCGATCGCTTTCAGTGTGCGCTTTGCGCGATCGCCTGCCTTGAGCTTCCTCAGAACAATTATCGGTATACTAGATGCAAAGACATTCCTCCAGGAATCTGCTCATGACGGCATCAATCAGGCATAACCTAGGCAAAAACCCACCCATTCCACCCTTAGAAAGTGGCGACAGACTCACTTGCCATGAATTTGAGCGTCGCTATCACGCTATGCCAGATACTAAAAAAGCAGAACTAATAGAAGGAGTCGTCTACGTGGCATCACCCTTACGTTTCAGAAGTCATGGAAAACCTCATGGTGACTTGATAATCTGGTTAGGAACTTATAAAGTTTCCACTCCAGGTGTGGAGTTAGGTGATAATGCCACAGTCCGCTTAGACTTAGATAACGAACCTCAGCCTGATGTTGTGTTGTTAATTGATGAAATATTGGGTGGACAAGCACGCATTAGTGAAGATGACTACATCGAAGGCGCACCAGAATTAGTTGCTGAAGTTGCAGCTAGCAGTGCTGCAAATGACTTATACGATAAGAAAAAAGCTTACCGTCGGAACGGAGTAAAAGAATATATTGTTTGGCAAATTTTAGAAAATAAACTAGATTGGTTCTGCCTAGAAAATGGTGAATATATATCATTGGAACTGGATAAAAGTGGTACGATTAAAAGTAAGGTTTTTCCGGGTTTATGGTTAGATATACAAGCATTATATACCGGAGATATGACAAGAGTTTTGACTATGCTACAACAAGGTTTGAGTAGTGACTCGCACAGTGAGTTTGTGCAGCAGTTAGCAAGAAAGTCCCAGGCATAAATCTCTAGATTGATATATCTTTAAATAGCAGATACAAGCATTGATATTTTTTAAGCGATCGCCTCTGTGACAGAAATACCATCTTAATTAAGACCATTTCTCACTTCTTGGTGCGATCGCATCCGCCACATAAAAATATGAAAGAGTGATCGCTGTCCCCAGAAAAACTTAACATTATATTTAGAAGTGCTAACTATTTATAAGACAGGCTCATGGGTTACTACATTGCTCCCCGCTTTTTGGACAAACTTGCTGTTCACATCACCAAAAACTTCTTGAAACTCCCTGGTGTGCGAGTACCCATAATTTTGGGGATTCATGGACGCAAAGGTGAAGGCAAGTCCTTTCAATGTGAGTTGGTCTTTGAGAAAATGGGTGTTGAGGTGACTCACATCTCTGGTGGTGAATTAGAAAGTCCAGATGCCGGAGACCCAGCACGTTTGATTCGTCTGCGCTACCGCGAAACAGCAGAACTGATCAAAGTACGCGGAAAAATGTGTGTTTTGATGATTAACGATTTAGATGCGGGTGCAGGCCGCTTTGATGAAGGTACTCAATACACTGTAAACACGCAGTTAGTGAACGCCACACTGATGAATATTGCCGATAATCCCACAGATGTGCAGTTACCTGGAAGCTACGATTCCACGCCATTACATCGTGTACCGATTATTGTCACAGGGAATGATTTTTCCACCCTCTACGCGCCATTAATTCGGGATGGTCGGATGGAGAAATTTTACTGGGAACCTGATAGAGATGATAAAGTGGGCATTGTTGAAGGGATTTTTGAACCGGATGGACTTTCGCGCCGGGAAATTGAGCAGTTAGTTGATACCTTTGCGAATCAGTCAGTTGACTTTTTTAGCGCTTTGCGATCGCGTATTTATGACGAACAAATCCGTAACTTTATCCATAAAATAGGTTTTGAGCGCGTATCCTTGCGTGTAGTTAATAGCCAAGAAGGGCCACCAGAATTTAAAAAGCCAGATTTCAGCCTATCTCACTTAATCGAGTCTGGTAACTTGATGGTTGGTGAACAAAAACGAGTAGAAAATTCTCAGTTGGTTGATGAGTACAACCGACTCAATAGAGGCAGAAATTATCAAGCTGCGCCACCCCCTGCAACACCAATTAGTCAGCCATCAACTAACGGCTCAACTCAACAAGCAACTAATAGATCCCGTAAACAGGAAGTATCGAATACCCATTTGAGTTTAGAGACGCAAGCACAAATCAGGCAATTATTATCTCAAGGTTACAAAATTAGCATTGAACATGTAGATGAACGACGTTTCCGCACAGGTTCTTGGCAAACTTGCGTTAACAGCCACATCGATGCAGAGACGGATGCAATCTCAAATTTGGAATCATCTCTGGCAGAATATAGCGGTGAGTATGTGCGCTTAGTAGGTATTGATCCAAAAGCTAAACGGCGGGTTTTGGAGACGATTATTCAACGACCGAATGGCAAAAACTAAAAGTGTAAATTTTCGATGTTTACAATATTTAGTTGAGCTTTAGCAATATATTTGCTACATTCTCACCTAACTTCTCAATAGATTCCTGTTGTTTAGCGTCCTTTAACGTGCCATCGGCATTAAAAGCTTCGTAAGCTTTGGGTACAGCAACCTGATCAGGAAGTACCAAAACTTTGATGTTTCCTAAGATAGCCCGTAAGTGAACCAAGCCCCGTAGACCACCCAAACCACCTGGTGAAGCGCTCATAATCGCAGCAACCTTGT
Source organism: Komarekiella atlantica HA4396-MV6 (assembly GCA_019359395.1). Classification (GTDB taxonomy): domain Bacteria; phylum Cyanobacteriota; class Cyanobacteriia; order Cyanobacteriales; family Nostocaceae; genus Komarekiella; species Komarekiella atlantica. The sequence continues at coordinate 45,199 of JAHHHK010000007.1, read as the reverse complement.
CTACAAAAGCAGCTAACGGGGGTTCGTTAGGAGACGGACGAGATGCCCAGTCGATGGCATTCTTCAAAACTGCTGTCAGTGAACTATTATATTCGGGTGAAGCAATTAGCAATCCTTGATGAGAAATCAGCAAGTCCTTAAACGTGCGAGCATTAGCAGGTAGCCCTTCTTGAGCTTCTAAATCCTCATCAAAAAGAGGTAGGGGCAAATCCCGCAGATCTATATAAGTTACTTCCGCACCTGCTGTCTTAGCACCATCTGCCGCAATTTTTACCAATTTTTTGTTGTAGGAATCAGTGCGGGTGCTACCAGCAAAAGCCAAGATTTTGGGCGTATATGCCATAAAAATATCAGTTTATGGATTAGCTAATTCAAGTGCATTATCCAGTTTTGTTGCGATCGCCCTTTGCTTTTTTTAGATTTTCTTTACAAGCACCAGCGTACCAGACACATCTATAATTTAAAACTATATGACTGCGGCTTGCGTCAAATATCACAATTAGACATCTCCAGAAATTAAATATACGTTATCCATAACCCTTGTAGAGACGTAGCACTGCTACGTCTCTACATTCATTTTGGAGATGTCTATTAGATTAGACTTCTTGCAAAAATCGGAATAAAACGAAAATAAACCACAGATAAACACAGATAAATATCTGTGTTTATCTGTGGTTCGATTTAACAAATCTCGACTTATGCCAGAGATTTATTGAGTTCACCTAACCTAATTTCTGTATTTGCTGTTGTTCATATCCTGCTGCTTGGAGTGGCTCGATTACATCTCGTTGCAAATCTGGCACGTAACAGACTATCAGATTGGCTTGATGCTCTGGAACAATACGAACCTCTCCAATAGCTGCTGGCAAAATGCAAGATTCTCCTTGCTCAAGCGGCTCGATACCAGAGCTAAATTCTAGCTGCACAACATTGCCGACATTGGAGAGAATCAGACAACGGCGGGGATGAGATGGTTCTAAATAAGATTCATTTAAAATCCAGTGTTCAAGGGCAAAGTAATGACTAGCGCAGCCAAAAATCCGAGAATTAGCTCCCGACTGTAACTTTAGCCCACTGTTCGGACGAGGTTGATAATGGGTTTTTAGCTCATCAAGGGCAGCATTAATATTGGCATACCACTCTTGTTGGCTGTACTCGTTTCCATACAAATCCGTCGGCATCACAGATTGAGCCAAATTTGAGGTTTGTTGAATTTCAAAAACAAGTGTATCCGGGCCGAAAGAGTGAATGATACCTGCTGGCACGTAGATAGTATCTCCCGATTGGATTGAGTGACGCACCATAACAGAATCATAGTCACAGGCTACAAAAGCTTCAAATAGCTGCTCTGGTGTAAATTCTGACTTGAGTCCTGTCAGTACTGTTGCACCCGGTGCTGCCCAGAGGATGTGCCAAGCTTCGGTTTTACCATTTGGTTCGTTGTGCAATTTCCGAGCTGTTTCATCATCTGCATGAAGATGTACGGGCAGCATATGAGAAGCATCAATAAACTTGCATAGTAAAGGGAAGTGTGGCCCCTGCCAGCCCTTACCAACGAGTTCGTTAGGATAAGCCAACGTGAGTTCATGTAAGGTGCGGCCAGCCAAAGAGCCATTAACCACAGTTCCTTTTTTGTCTTTGTAGTCGCTCACTTCCCAAGTTTCAGCTATTCTCCCAGAAGGTAAGCCGCGCTTTCCAAGACGTTCTGGAATCATTCGTTCTCCAAAAGTGTATTTTTGGATATTAGTAGTTAACTTTAATGGATACCAATTCATTAAAACTTGACCCAATCATACATCTAGTTTCTATGTAGTAATGGGGCAATGCCTCTATCCATAGGCGAATACAGACAACTGATGGAGAAAGGGAGATACAATCATGCCATGGCACAGCGTTAGTAAACGCGCAACAAACTTGCTTGAGTAAGTCTTGGTATTACACTCGCACTATCCTGATATTATTTGGTTATGGTCGAGTCGATTCATACTTAAGCAGATGGCTATAGAACTTCCATGAACCTCGAATCTATTCTCAATATTGTTAACCGCAAGCTGGTTGAAATTCAACATCGTCCCCTCAATTCCACAGAAGTTCTGATTTTGCGGGGTACATGGCAGTATCATACCTATAGCCAAATTGCTCAAGAACAAGGCTATAGCCCTGGCTACTTTACTAATGTCGTCGCTCCAGAGTTATGCCGACGACTCACTGATATTATCGGCGAGCGTGTCACCAAGAAAAACTGTCGGGCGCTACTGGAGTCTTATGCAGCTGCACAAACAAGCAGTGTGGGCAACATCCTCGATATCAAGCAGGATATCTCATCGCCTCGCTTTCCTAGTGGTTCAGTTCCTATTAACTCCCCTTTTTACATTGAAAACTCTCCGGTTGAGAGACAGGCTTATACAGAAATCAGTAAACCAGGAGCCTTAGTACGGATTAAAGCCCCTAAAGAAATGGGTAAAACCTCAATGCTGTTGAGGATTCTAGAACATGCCAATCGCCTGGGCTATCGCACAGTTAGCCTGAACCTTGAGCAAATTGATCAGAATATTTTGAGCGATCTAAATCGGTTTCTGCGCTGGCTATGTGCCAACGTCGCTCTGCAACTTCGACTCGAACCAAGACTAGACGATTATTGGGATGAAGATATTGGCAGTAAAGTCAGTTGCAGCCTCTACCTGAGAAGCTATGTGCTTGAACAAATTGATACTCCTCTTGTTTTAGCATTGGACGAGGTGAACCAATTGTTTGAGCATCCACAAGTGGCAAAAGAAGTTTTACCCTTGTTGCGTTCATGGTATGAAGAAGCCAAAAGACTGCCCATTTGGCAAAAGCTGCGCCTCATTGTAGTTCACTCGACTGATATTTATGTTCCCCTGCAACTTCATCAGTCTCCTTTCAATGTGGGACTACCAGTTCAGCTAACCTGGTTTAATCTAGACCAGGTGCAACAGTTAGCTCAGCGCTATGGACTTGACTGGACTGATGGTCAAGAAGCCAAACAACTAATAGATATGCTTGGAGGACATCCGGCACTAGTTAACATAGCACTCTATCACCTTAACCAGGGTGAGCTAACTCTCCCAGAGTTACTAGAAACTGCCCCCACATCTACTGGAATTTATCAGCATCACTTGCAACGTCACTGTGCAACTTTACAAGAACAGCCAGAATTAGCGATCGCCCTTAATACTGTCATAAATGCTACTGAACCTGTTCGATTAGAACCAATTTTGGCTTACAAGTTAAGCAGTATGGGGCTAATTAAGTTAGATAACAACAAAGCAATGCTCAGTTGTCAGTTATACCGACAATATTTTCACCCGAAGTTTCTCCCTGAAGGCAGGCAAATATTAACTAACTTGACATGAAAAAAGGCTTGGTGATACACCAAACCTGGTAAACAGAAGTGAAAGACTCAGATAAATTTAATCATCCTTATTTTTGCAGTTCATCTATCTTGAGAGCGTATGCAGATCATAATTTGTCTGCTACAACATATTTACTAGTTTCACAAGCCTCAGACTCAGCAAGTAGAAGTTCAGCTATTGCTTGAGAAATAGGTAAGCCAGGGCAACGTTCCAGCCAGAAAAACTCTCCCACTGGGTTAACTTCAAGGAATATATAGCGATCGCCTGGCGTCAAAATAATATCAATCGCCCCATAATTCAAGCCAAAGTTAGCCATTAATTTAAGTAGCTTCTCCTCCACATCTTGAGGTAGGGTGTAGGCTTGCCAAGCGTTAAGTAAAGCAATTCCCTGTCGCCGCCAGTCATATTGCGCTTTTTCCAAAGCTTGGGAGTCAACCGCAGCGGTGAAAACACGCTTACCTACAATAATTGTCCGTAATTCTAGCGCTTTCGGGATTTTCTCCTGAAAGGTCATCGGGCAGAAACGCAGTCCATCGAGGTTGTCTAGATCTTCAGATTTTACTGGATTGGTGAACACAACATTCTCTTGCCCTTGTTCGTCGTAGATAGCAAAGGAAGAAAGCATCTTGGTAATCATGCCATGCTCGCACTCTTGAGCAAATCGCCTGACTGTAAGTGGATTGTTCGTCGTCAAGGTGCGCGGGGTATCTAAACCAACCTCCCGGGCCACTTGTAGTTGTAGTTGTTTATTTTCTGCTCGGCGGATATTTGGTTGATAATCAAAATGAAATCCGTTGATGCTAGCAATCATCCCTTGAATCGTGACGCGTGATTCCTGAATCGAAGCTTGTCGAAGTTGCTGATCCATCGTTTTGGGAATTTTTGCCCCGATCGCAATTCGCCGATACCAAACTGCCAACACCTCATTTAGATCTAGCTTCTGGTGATCACAACTCAGAATCACTCGTTCAGATTCTTCACCATAGTAAACATCTAACTGCACTTCTGTAGGAAATCTATCTGTGTCAAAACGAAATGCTTTCCCTCCTTGATCTGCAATTGCTTGGAGAACCAAGGAAATGCTTTCGTTATCTTCGCTGTGAGTAATAAGTAAAATAGTCATATTGAGTGTTGAGACGCGATGAATCGCATCTGTACAAGTGAGTGTTGAGACGCGATGAATCGCATCTGTACAAGTGAGTGTTGAGACGCGATGAATCGCGTCTGTACAAGTGAGTGCTGAGACGCGATGAATCGCATCTGTACAAGTGAGTGCTGAGTAGAGACGCGATTCATCGCGTCTGTGTTGAGTATTGAGTTATGACTCAGGACTTTTTGAAAGCAGGGTATCAGCGATCGCTTCCGAAATGGGGTAGCCTAAATCTCGTTCTAGCATTCCCCACTCGCCTGTAGGATTAACTTCCAAAAACACGTATTCTCCTGATGGTGTTTGAATCAAGTCCAATGCGCCAAAAACTAGCCCAAACCTGGCCATAAAAGCATTGAGACAATTAACTACATCTGTTGGAAGTTCATGAGTTTGCCATACACAATCCTCAGATTTAGCGCGTCGCCAATCTTGGGTAAATGCCGCATAACGAGACGCATCTAACGCCCCGACAAATAGTTTTCCATTCACAAATACTGCCCTTAGTTCCAAATGTTTAGGGATTTGCTCTTGAAAGACCATCGGACAATAACGCAGTGTTTGAGCATCCAGTAAGTCTTCCTCTTTAACTAATCTGGTATATAGAAAAAAAGTTGAGCCTTTCATCCCAGATGAAAGAGGCGTTAATAGCTTAGCAATCATCTTTCCTTTGACCGCAAAGAAAAATTCTCGTACTTCTTCAGGGTCATTTGTGACGAGAGTCCGAGGAATCACCAGACCAACTTCACGAGCAACCCTCAATTGACGTAGCTTGTTCTCTGCGGCATTAATCCGCTGCAAATCATCCACCCACATAGCTCCCCTGAGACTGTCCCAGAAACCATCTAAAGTTGTGAGTGATTCTCTGATGCAGGCTTGTTGAAATTGTGGAGCCAATTCTGTGCCTAACTGAGGCTGCCAAATCCGACGCATCCACACCGCTTGAACTTGCTCTGTGCTGATAGAGCGATCGCCATATTTTAGCTTGTGATGACTCCCAGAGTGATCAAGATGTGCTTGAAGTTGTATTGCGATCGGAAATTGATCAGTATCAAAGCGAAATGGTTGTGCGCCCCGTTTTGATAGGGCATCTGCGACTCTATCTATTGTGAAGTAATCACCGCTGTGGGTGATTAACAAAACCACATCACGCGAGGGGCGCATAAAATATCGAATCAGTGTTGGTTTTTTTCTTTTGCAGCCTACTACCAACTAGAAATAAGTAGGCAGTTACTTTATAAAACTTATATGTAATCCTCACTATCAGATGAGTATTGATTCATGACAAACTCATCTTGTTTGGAATTTTTGCCATCGCACAAAGACTTTTCCCCGTGAGCAACGAGTAGTTTATAGGGTAAGCATTGCAATGCCTACCCTACTGTGGTCTACTCATCTAAAACCCGCTGCTATCTTCACCATCTGAAGGGTACTTTTGAGTAACAGCATATTCATCGCTATCAGATGGGTATTTCTTAGTAACGACATCTTCGTTATCAGAAGGAAACTTCAGAGTCGTAACTATTCCACCACACCCGCCTCCGATTGCTTCCATTTCCTCTTCAGACAACTCTTCAGGAGATTGTCCTTCTAGAAAGCGGGCAAAAAATGGAACTGCTTGCGAATCTAAATCTTCTACTTTGATGTTAGACATAATTTTAACTCCTTTAGTCAAGTGAATGTAAATTAATACTCAATTAGTGGCTTTAAAACAATAACTATAATCATCATAATTAATGGAATTTTGTCTTCAGCAGGTTCTTATATAGTTTTTTGGGACATAATTAATTCACTTATGCTTATACCAAGTTTGCAAAAATTCAATCATTCGTGAGTGAGAACCAAGATCCCCGACTTCTTTTCTTTGAGAAGTCGGGGATCTGAATACCGCGACTTCTCACAAATTTCATCGCACAGATGCAAAATATCACTTGTATACATAAATATCCAGCTCTATTAGTTGAAAAAAATTAGGGACATAACTATTACAGTTACGTCCCTAAATAATAGAAGCTAATGCTATCAATCAACTGAAAATCCTCGTAAGGGGAGTAAAGCTAACTACCGACTTCGGACTATGGACTCTTGACCTGAGCTTGCAGAGTCTAATTTCGTAGTAAACTTTCTGTCTGTTGCCCCAAGACATAACTGGCGGAAATGATCACCCCGTACCTCAAAATTCGGGTACTGGTCGAAACTCGCGCAAGCTGGAGATAGCAAAACTACAGATGCATGATACTGCTTGGCTAATTCTGCCGACCTGATGACCGCCCTTTCCATCGTTTCCACAATTTCGTAAGAATAATACCCTACCTCTTGGAGACGTTGGGCAAACGCAGGTGCGGCAGAACCAATTAATAATACAGCAGCAGTTGAGGAGCGAATTTTTGTTAGCCAACCAGTATCATCACCTGCTTTGGCTTCTCCGCCAGCAATCAAAATTGCTGGACTTTTCACAGATGCTAAGCCAACTTCGGCTGCATCGTAGTTGGTGGCTTTGCTATCGTTAATAAAATCAATGCCTTCCCAAGTGCAGATATGCTCTAAACGATGAGCGACGCCAGGGAATTCACGAATTGCACGCGCAATAGCATCACAATCAATCTTTGCTAACCGCGCTGCTGCTACAGCCATGAGTAAATTTTGCTGGTTGTGTTCTCCCACCATCCGTAAAGCAGACACTTCCACAACGGGTGCTGGTACTGAGGATGCAGTCAACTTTTCGACAACCCAGCCATTTTCAATGTAAAAGCCTTGTTCACCAATCAGAGAATCTTTCCCTTTGACACTTGTCCAATAAGCATCAGGCCAATGACTTTGACCTAGCTTGCTCAAATAGCCATCATCGCCATTGAAAACTTGAAACTTAGACTGATGCAACAGTTTAGCTTTGATGTTGTAGTAATTCTCTAAAGTCTTATGGCGACTAAGGTGATCTGGTGTGAAGGTCGTCCAAACACCAATACGGGGAGCAAGAGTATTAGAAGATTCTATTTGATAGCTACTGACTTCGGCAATTACCCAATCAATATGATTTTGGATTTTAGATTTTAGATTTTGGATTGGAGTTTCCCTCCCTCCCTCTGTTAGGGACAGAGCAACTTCGCAAGCAGCGTAGCCAATATTACCGCAGGCGGGTGCATTCAATCCTGCTGCTTGAAAAATGGCAGCAATTAAAGCTGTGGTAGTAGTTTTGCCGTTAGTGCCGGTAATTCCTACCCAAGGTAGAGATTGCAGATGTCGCCAGGCGAGTTCTATTTCCCCAATAGTTTCAATGCCTAGTTTTCGTGCCTGAATTAATACAGGAATATCCCAAGGCACGCCAGGACTGACGACTATTAATTGGGGTAAATTAGCACCATTCAATTCTAAGGATTGACCTAGTTTAACGGTTATTTGCTCGGCAACGAGTTCTTGTTGTTGCTGAAGGAGGGTTTCGGAGATGGTGCGATCGCTTAGCTCCACCTCCCAACCTTCCCGTTGCAACAATCTCGCCGCAGCAACACCGGACTTTCCCAATCCAATCACAGTAGCTCTAGGCATAGATTGCAGCAGAGTCCCTGGTTAAGCACTCCCTATAGTAGCGCTTATTAGCAAAATTACACAACTTTTTGTTAGCCTGTGCTACAGATTTTTGACGATCGCCCCAAAATCAGCCAGCACACGGGCATGATTGCGAACTAATCCCAGCAAATGTAATCGATTACGCTTCACTTCAGGATCAGTATCCATGACTAAAACGCTATCCGGCCCGTCAAAAAAGCTACTAACAGCCGGGGCAATGTTTGCTAATGCTGCTACTAATAGTTGATAATTTCGTGTCTGCTGTGCTGCTTGAGTTTGTGGCACTAAGTCAACTAAGGCATTATACAGAGCAACCTCAGAAGATTTTTGGAATAGTTCTTGACGGACTACGCTTGTTGGTTCTAGCTGTTTTGTATCCAAATCACCTTGCGCCGCTAATCGTGTGGAACGGTTAACAGTTTCGTAGATGTTATCTAAGGTGTTGTCGTTGCGGATTTGTTGCAAGTATAAAGCGCGATCGCGCACATCTAATAAATCCTGTAACGTACGTTCTGTATACTCTGGGTCATTTTCTCCCAAGACTGCATTTACCAAGTCGTAATCAATTTGCTTTTCTTCTTGCAATAAGGTACGAATTCGTTGTAAGAAAAACTCTTGCAATGCTATAGTTAATTGCCCTTGATTTTTGTTGTAAGCTGCTGCAAAGTCTGCTATTATTTGCTGCAATAAATTTTCTAAATTAATTGGCAAATTAGCCGCCCATGTAATGTTAATTACAGCATTTGCTGCCCGCCGCAAAGCAAAAGGATCTGAAGAACCTGTAGGTATTAAACCTAGTCCAAAAATACTGACCAATGTGTCTAATCTGTCTGCTAAACCGACAACCTGACCTGTGAGAGTTTCAGGCAAAATATCACCCGCTCCCGTGGGTAGATAATGCTGAAAAATTGCGTTTGCGACTTCGGCATCTTCACCACTGGCTAAGGCATACTTTTGTCCCATTATTCCTTGCAATTCGGGGAATTCATAGACCATTTGAGTAACCAAATCGGCTTTACATAATAAAGCAGCACGTTGATTTTTTTGGCTTTGATTTTCCTCTAGCTGTAATTGGGTATTAATTTGACCAGTAATCTTGACTATTCTATCTACCTTGAGCCGTACAGAACCCAAATCTTCTTGGAAAGTGACTTTTTCTAATTGTGGTAAAAAGTTCTCTAGAGGCTTGGCTAAATCAGCTTGATAGAAAAATTGACCATCTGCTAATCTGGCGCGGATAACTCTTTCATTCCCAACGGCAATGATGTCTGATTTGGCAGGATCACCATTAGAAACAGTGATGAAATTTGGCAATAATTCTTCTTGGAAACTACCTTCTTGAAATACAGGAAAATAACGCTGATGAGTCACCATAACTTCAGTAATAACTTCAGTTGGTAACTGCAAAAACTCTGGTTCAAATTTGCCAACAACAGCTGAAGGATATTCTACAAGATTAGTAACTTCCTCTAACAAATCAGGATAAAGTACTGTATGTCCACCTGATTGTTGCGCTGCTACTTGCACTTGCTTTTTAATCAAATTTGCCCGTTCCGCTGGGTCAACAGTAACATAGGCAGAATGGAGAGTATTTACATAATCGGTGGCTTGAGTAATTGTCACGGTTTCTGGATGTAAAACACGATGACCTTGGGAAATGCGATCGCTCTTTATCGTTTCCGAACCATTCACTAATTCAATCGGTAGCACCTCTGCATCTAACAAAGCTACTAACCAACGAATTGGTCGAGAAAACTTGGCATCCCCATCACCCCAACGCATTAACCGCTTACCTTCTAAACCCCAAATCCACTGAGGAACAAGTTCTGTCAAAATTTCCGCCACAGGACGGCCGGGAATTCTTTTTTGCACAAAGACAAATTCCCCTTTGTCAGTGGGACGGATTTCTAAAGCGTCTATTTCCACGCCTTGCTTTTTGGCAAAGCCTACTGCTGCGGGTGTTGGCTTGCCATCTTTAAAGGCTGCTTGTGCGGGTGGCCCTTTAATTTCCTCTTCGCGGTTGGGTTGCTGGGATGGTAGACCTTTAATTAGTACCGCCAAGCGCCGGGGAGTACCGTAAACTTCTACAGATGCGCTGCTAAGACTATTTGCTTCTAGACTTTGAGGAATGCGTTCTTGCCACTGTACTAAGGCATGACTAAGAAAACTTGCAGGTAATTCTTCTGTACCAACTTCTAATAAAAACGCTAAATTTCCTGATATATCAACACTCTTAACCTTTGTCATCAGAATATTACACAAAAGATATACAATATTAGACTAGTTAAGTGATAGCGATTTTTAGTAATATTTATTACTTAAATGCTACACAAACTTTTGTACCACCAAAATTATATATCTGTTAGATATTGAAAGTTGATTTGACAAATGCGTTTGACAAGGGGCGGCACTTAGCGATCGCCAGTTTATCGATTCCTATTCTCCAAACCATTCTTCCCGCGTAATGCCTGCTTGACGTAAAATGCGCTGCAAGAGTCCTACACTAATATCGCTCTGATGAGGATTAGGAATAATTACCGTTAGGTCATTACGACGCATTTGAGGATGTTTCCCGCCAGAGTAAGGCCCCTCAAAACCAAGTTGGCGTAGTCGTTGAACTAGGTCAAGCCAAGATATGGGGGTTAGTTTGGGCATCCTTAAGCGGTGATCAGAGGTTCAGTGAAGAGATTTAGGTTAATTTCTGCAATAACAGGAATGGGTAATCCTAATCTAAGACGAAGGGCAAGCCAATCACTCAGCGCCTCTCGCAATTCCTGACGACAGCTTTCTAGGGTTGGTTGGTTTGCCCAAACTCCTTGTATATCTGGAATTTCACCCCAATAGGTTTGATCGTCCTCAATGATTTCGTAGATGGCGAATTCCATTGCTTTGTCGATGTAACTGGCTAACATTTTCCTTTCTCTAAACCCTTACTAACTAGGATACTGCCTTGGCACTCCCTCTTTTTAAAAGAGCCGCACCCAAATAATTCCGCAGTAATTTTTTGAGTAACTCGCTACTAGTTGTTCTTTCCCGACTGAGAATTTCGATTAGACAAGTACTTCAACGACACACATCAAGTTTTTTCTTTTCTTCGGGATAAGTTACAAAGTAATCTTTGAGGCGATCGCACCCTTCATGCAGCAATTCATCTAATCCTCTAACGCGCCACACAATTGCTGTCTTGTCCTCATTGGCTGTAGCTAGTAGTTTGCTATCCGGGCTAAAATCTGCGCTTCTCACACTGCCTTGATGACCTGTAAATTCTGCTACTTGTTGCCCTGATAAATTCCATAGCCTAGTTGTATAGGTTGCTGAAGATGTAGTTAGCAGCTTGCCATCCCGACTGAAAGTTATTTGTGTGACTCTGCCTTCATAAGTCTGAAATTCTTTTAACTGATTTCCTGCATAATCCCACAGCCTAACAGTACCGTCATCTCCAGCTGTAGCCAGTTTATTTTCTGTAGGGCTAAAACCGACAGTATTAACATAGCCCTTATGACCTGTTAATTGTTTAGACGGCTTACCATTAATATTCCACAGTAACGCTGTTCCATTTTCTCCAACTGTAGCTACCAGCTTGCCATCTGGACTAAATCTGGTAGTCTCGATTTTGCTTGTATGCGGAAACTCTTGCAACTTGGTTCCTTTAAGATCCCACAGTTTCGCCATGCCATCATCTCCAGCAGTAACAAGTCTATCTCCTTCATTATTAAAATTGATACTTCGTATTGCTTGAGAATGTCCCTCGAAAGGTTTCAAAGGCTTTAAAGATTCTCCAGTGCGCGTCCAGAGCTTAATTGTGCCATCTTTTCCACCTGTAACAATCAGGTTTTCTGCTTCTTTTGGGCTAAAACGCACACTGCTGACACCGCCTTGATTGGCTTTGAATTGTCTTATCAGCTTTCCTTGGAGGTTCCAAAGCCTAATGATGTCATCATCTGAAGCTGTAACCATTAACTTACCATCTGGGCTAAAACGGACACTACCAACAGCTTTTTCGTGCCCCCTTAATTTAGTTAAGGGATTTTTGGGTTTGATTAATGATTTTCCTGGAACTGCCCAGATTCTTACCGTACCATCATTTTTTCCAGCGGTGGCAAGAGTATCGCCCCCTTCATTAAACCGGATGCTCACAACACTACCCTGATGACCCAGAAATTCTGCTTGTAGTGTTCCCTTGAAATTATTCCATAGCCGAACTTTGCCATTGCTACCTGATGTAGCAATCAAACCATCGTTGCGAATACGAACTGTCTCAACACCTTCAGGGTGAGCCTCAAATTTTGCTAGTTCTTCACCAGCAAGATTCCACAGCCGAACTGTACCATCATCTCCAGCAGTAGCAACTTGCTGTTTCTTGGGGTAAAACCAGACACTATTAACACTACATTTTTTAGGATCTTTGACGCTGCATTCATGACCCTTAAATGTTGCCAATTCTGTCCCTTTGATATCCCAAAGCTTTGCCAAGCCATCCTCTCCAGCTGTGGCAAATTGCTGAATATTATCAAGATTAGGATTGAGACTTTTGATACTTCCCTGATGGGCATCTATTGTTAAAACAGGTTCTCCGTTGAAACGCCACAGCTTGACTTTGCCATCATCCCCAGTTGTTGCCAGTAGGTTGCTCTTGGGAAGAAAACGAACATTGTTAATGCTACATTTATCACCGTCTTTTGGTCGGTCGTATTCTCCTAATTGTTTTCCATTAACACATTTATGATGCATAGATGTTATTAAGGAAGGTGACTGCTGACTTGTCGAGACATTCCACAGTTTTACCCAACCGTTAGTTGCACCTGTAGCCAATATTGTTAGATCTTCACTAAAATCGATACTCTTGATACTGTTATTGTGCAATTTAGGCTTTTTCAATTCATTTCCCTGGAAATTTCGCCACGTAGCTGTGCCATTTTCTCCACCAGCAACAATTAACTCCTCTTGTTTTTCCTTTTTCAGAAAACGAATACTGTTGATACCTCTTTGATAAGTATTGATTTGATTTGTTTGATAAATATGATCTAAAATCTTCTGCAAAGCTAGCAGCGGACTTGTGGCTGGACAGTCTTGCAAACATTGATGATTCCAAAAAGCCATCTTTTTGACTTCTTGTCCGGCTGCCATTGCTGACACTAAGGCCTCAATTTCTCCAGCGCCAGACTCAAAATTTTTTAAAGCAGTGACTCCTAAGCCTTCAACTTCAGCTGTCCATCGTAGCCAAAATGCAACCATAGCCAGGATTGAGACTACTACTAAACCACTGGTTAGCCCAAATAGAGTGAGTTTGCGGCGCTGTTCTTTTTGCTGCCGATCGCGATCGCGCAATGCTAAACTCTGCTGAATAAAATCTTGCTCTGCTTGGCTCAATTCCTCTCGCCGCTGCTTGAGCCAGTTTTCAGCTTGTCCTAACGGGACACCTCGCAGTAATGGCCCCTCATCTTTGCCAGTATTTTCCCACTGGCGCATTCTAGAGCGCAGTAATTCTTGCCAAGTGCGAAAAGAGCGATCGCTTTCCATCCATCCATGCAATCGTCCCCATTCCCGAATCAAGGTTTCATGGACAATCTCTACTGTTTCTTTACCAACAGTTTCATCAAGTCCAGTCACCACTAACCGCGCATCCGCTAGACGCTTAACCAAATCCCAATTATTGTCTCCTACCTCATTTCTAGTAGCTAGTCGGCGGGTGTCTTCTGTACCTTCCCCAGGCCGTACTAGCTGGACAAATATTTGCTGCGCTTGTTGTTGTTCCTCTGGCTTGAACTTCGCAAACTCGGCTTCTGCATGGTTCGCCAACGACTTTTCGACACCGCCGATGGCTTCATAAGCAGCATGAGTCATCTGGCGATTTTGCTGTTTTGCCCATAGTTGCGTCAAAGTAAACTCTAGTAATGGCAAATTCCCTGGTGAATTTATCACCGCGTTGAGAATCCGCTCTGCAAGACCCTCTTCTAACCTTACCCCTTGCTTGTTTGCAGGTTGAGCGATCGCCTGCTGCAATTCTTGTTGGTTCATTGGAGCAAGTTTTAAATCAGCATTCTGCAAAGCATCGGCAAAGCAACGATCAGAAAGCGCATACCCCAAAAAATCAGCCCGCAGAGTCAGCAAAAGGGTAAAATTCTCTACCAGTTCAGCGGCTTCTAGTAATTGATTTAAAAATAATTGGCGCTCCTTAATATCTGAGCAAGAAGCGTAAAGTTCTTCAAATTGATCGACTACCAGCAACAGGCGCTTATCCTCGTTCTCAGACAAAATTCGGGATAAAACAGTATGTGCTGCTAGTTGTCCTGCTCGCAACCCACAAGCTAATTTTCCTGCATCAATATCTTGTTGCGTCTTTCCTTTATCTGGTTCACGCAAGCGCACAATTACTGCTGCGAGTTCATCTACAGGATGCGTTTTTGGACGAAAAGATTCGAGCAGCCAGTTATCTTGCTGGCGTAAATTAGGAATTAAACCCGCAAACACTACACTGGATTTACCACTACCAGACGCCCCAATCACCGCTATCAATGACTGTTTTGGGACTGTATCTACAAGTTTCTGGGTGAAAATATCCCGCCCAAAGAAAAAACTTTTATCTTCTTCCCGAAAAGGAAATAAACCGCGATAAGGACAAGAAGCGATCGCTTGCTCACGCAACACAGGCCACGCATTCACCAACACCTGTGTAGGAATCATAAACCCAACTTTGGCTTCTGGTCGGTTGATGTCTACCGCTACTGCTATTCCTGCTATACCCTGAAGCTCACTATCCCATATCGGTGCACCACTGAAACCAGGCTCTAGCCGATAACCTGGTTGTTTCACATCCTCTAGCTGCACCCAACCTTTAGCTGTGCGTCCACGTAAGACGCCAGTAGCCCAAACACCATCTGGTTGTCCCGCTGGAAAACCCAACACTCGTAAAGGATGTCCCGCCCAATCATCAGATGTAATTAATGGCGCGAGTAGAGCTTGATCTAAGGGATAATGTTTTAATTCCAAACCTGCAATATCTTCTACTTCCACATCAGGATTCACAGGTAGCCAGAAAACAACCTTAGCTTTGAGCAGTTGTTTAGCCGCCACTAGAGGAAAATCCACGGTGATTTCTGCATCTGGCATTTGGGTAGTTTTTCTTGGAAGTCCCAAAGCATCAGCAATCACATGGGCGCAGGTAAGGATATACTTTTGGGATAAGAAGCCAGCACCGATTACTTTGCCACTGTTGGAATAAATTCTGACAACAGACAACTCAAGCGGTGCGGTCATCTGATGACTCCCGTTTCCACTTCAGAGTAATTTCATAATTGACCTCACCATTGCCAGAAGCGACAACTGCACCTAGTTGAGCGCTGATTTTAATGCCAAACTTAACTTCTACTTCATCTGCTGGCTGGTGGAGGCTGCTCATCTTCGCAATGATTGCATTAGCTACAGGCTTGACGGTTGATAAAGCTGACTCGAAAGTCTGCGTAGCTTTTTCGATCACTTTATCTCCTAAGCTAATGCGATCGTCAATTTGTGCCGGTTCATCCACTTCTATCAGGATGGATTCGCCGCTTTCTAAAGGAAATTCTACTATATGTTTCACAATAAACTTATACCAATTAAAAAAATGTGACATACATAACATGTAGAGACGTTGCATTGCAACGTCTCTACATTATTTTGCAATGCAACGTCTCTTTATTTTCAACAGTGTACCTTGCCAAATAGGTTTGTAGTATGCGCTTTATTGCTAAGGTCTTCACCCTCAACTTTAGGCAGGTCTATTAAAGCTCAAAACTCCAGTTTTCACCTTCAGAACTCGGAACTTCGTGTTCAGAACTCGAAACTTGGTGTTCAGAACTCGGAACTTGGTGCTCAGAACTCGGAACTTGGTGCTCAGAACTCGGAACTTGGTGCTCAGAACTCGGAACTTGGTGCTCAGAACTCGGAACTTGGTGCTCAGAACTTGGAACTTGGTGTTCAGAACTCGGAACTTCATGCTCAGAACTCGGAACTTCATGCTCAGAACTACAAATTCGACAATACCCATACGCAAAGCAGCCAGAGTAGCTAGAGTCGGGTGGGCATTACAATGCCTACCCTACAAGCTTGTGACTTGCGTCGTTAAAAACACTCCATGTGCCAGTTTCAAGTGCGTAATGTCGGTCACATGCACAAGCTTGAATATAATGCTACAATCCCCCAAGTGTAAATTAAGGCATTAGCCAAAATCAACTAGACTAAGTACTGTCATAAATTAGAAAAAAAGTAGCAGCCCCCACTGAAATTAGGAATAAATCCAACCATCTCACGCTGTTTTCACGAAACTCACAAATAGCTCATGCACATTCTGATTTATTCCTACAACTATCATCCAGAGCCGATTGGCATTGCTCCCTTAATGACTGAACTAGCAGAAGGACTGGTGGAGCGGGGTCATGAAGTGCGGGTGATTACAGGAATGCCCAACTATCCTCAGCGCGAAATTTACGATGGGTATCAGGGTAAGTGGTATGTTACTGAACAAAAAAATGGCGTCACTATCCAGCGGAGTTACTTACGGATTAAGTCTAAACCCAACCTTGTGGATCGGCTGCTCCTAGAGTTGAGCTTTGTTTTCGCCAGCTTGCCACAAGCTCTCAAAGGTAAACGACCCGATGTCATTATATTAACAGTTCCACCTCTACTAGTTACAATGCCAGCAACTCTACTTAGCTGGCTATATAACTGTCCAGTAGTGCTAAATGTGCAAGATATCTTACCAGAAGCAGCCGTGCGCGTCGGGCTGCTAAAAAATCAGAAAATGATCCAAGCACTTGCAGCTCTAGAGAAATTTGCATATCGGACTGCACACACCATTAGCGTCATCACTGATGGGTTTAGTGAGAATTTAGTGAGTAAGGGAGTACCTGTTAATAAAATTGTTTGTATTCCTAATTGGGTGAATGTAAACTTCATCTACCCTTTGCCCAAAGAAAACAACTCCTGGAGAACAGCCCATCAACTAAATGGAAAATTTGTAGTACTCTATTCAGGCAATATTGCTCTCACACAAGGTTTAGAAACAGTAATAGAAGCAGCAGTCCGCTTGCGTCAAATCAAAGAAATTGTCTTTGTGATCGTCGGTGAATCAAGAGCATTGCAAAGATTGCAGAAATATTGTTTATTAAATAGGGCAGATAACGTTCTGTTGCTACCGTTGCAACCACGAGACAAACTACCCCAAATGCTCGCAGCAGCCGATGTGGGATTGATTGTGCAAAAGCGTAATGTAATTTCATTCAACATGCCTTCCAAAATACCACTGCTGCTAGCGAGTGGTCGGCCAATTGTCGGTTCAGTTCCCGACACTGGCACTGCTGCGAAAGCAATTAAACTGAGTGGTGGTGGTGTAGTTGTTGAGCCAGAATCACCCGATGCTTTGGCAGATGCAGTGCAGGATTTATATACCAATCCGGCTCTAGGGAGAAAGTTAGGTAAAAAAGGCAGACGATTTGCTGTAGAAAACTATTCTTTGGAGCAAGCACTTGATCGCTACGAGGGATTATTCTCTCATGTTGTTGCCAACCAAGCATCAAGTTTAGGTATCTTGCCCAAGTTGGATTCTCAGGGATCGGTTGTGGATGTTTGAATTGGGAATTGGGGATTAATTACTTGTACAGATGCAATTAATCGCGTCTCTACTCTTGACCCTTGTACAGATGCAATTAATCGCGTCTCTACTCTTGACCCTTGTACAGATGCGATGAATCGCGTCTCTACTCTTGACCCTTGTACAGACGCGATTCATCGCGTCTCTACTCTTGACCCTTGTACAGACGCGATTCATCGCGTCTCTACTGATTAATCGCGTCTCTACTCTTGACTCATCACTCAGCACTTTCCTAACCTATGTGACTACGGCTATAAAAGAGCAGAAGTCCCAATGTGCTGTAAATAAAGCTTTTTCAGATTAGAGTAGATTGCCAAAGTCAAAATCTAAAAAATGAGAAAAACAAGATGTCTAATTCTGAGTTCCCTGAATCCCAGGTTCCGATTGAAACAGAACAGCTGGCTATTATTGATTTCAGTCAGCCTGAACAACAAGAGTTACCCCCAGAGCCAGAGAAACCGCCCAAGCCACCTGAAAAGCGGCGTTGGCCTTTGATATTGGGAATCGTGTTGTTGATTGCAGGTGTAGGTTTTGGTTGGTGGTTGTGGCATAGCCGTGCTAGTAATGCACGCTCAAGTAATGGGGCTGCTGGTAGTAAACCTATGGGAATTCCTGTAAGATTAGCAACTGTGGAGGCTGGAACTGTACAGGAAAGTTCGGTATTTGTTGGCACATTAGAGGCTCCACGCTCAGTGCAATTGAAACCACAGATTGAAGGACGAGTTACTCGAATTTTCTTTAAAGAGGGCGATCGCGTCAAGCAAGGACAAGTTGTCATAAGTCTGCAAAGTGATGACGCCGCAGCCCAGCTACAACAAAGGAAAGCAGCACTAGAACAAGCTCGTGCAAATCTTGCTGAACTCAAAGCAGGTACACGTCCAGAAGAAATTGCTCAAGTAAGAGCTCAGCTAGCTCAAGCTGAAGCTCGCCTTAAAGATGCTCAAGCCGGATCACAACCAGCAGAAATTGCTCAGGCTGAAGCTCAAATTGAGTCAGCTAAATCCGATTTGGAATTAGCAAAGTCACGAGCAAAACGCTACGAACAACTAAGAAAAGAGGGGGCAATTTCCCAAGATTCGTTAGAAGGATATACCAGAGAACAGCGCAGTGCGGAAGCTGCGCTTGTCGCAGCTCAAAAACGTTTAGAACAACTACGTCAAAGTAGAAGTTCTGATGTCAGCGCCCTGGGTGCGGCCCTTGAACAACAAAGACAAAACTTAAAGCAGCAGGTGAATGGCCCCCGTTCTGAAGAGATTGCTCAGGCGCGATCGCAAGTAAATCAGGCAGCGGCTCAAGTTCAGGCAGCACAAGTGCAACTACAATATACAAATGTCTTTGCTCCTTTTAGTGGCACTCTCGGTGATATTCCAGTAAAGGTAGGAGAGTATGTGGCCAAAGGAGATCAACTTACCACACTCACTAAAAACGATTCTTTAGAGTTGAATATATCCATACCGCTCAACGAGTCTAAACGGTTGCGGTTGGGATTACCAGTGCAAATGCTGGATGCTCAAGGCAAACCCACAGCAACGGGTAAGGTGAGTTTCATCTCCCCTGATGCTACTTCCAATTCGCAAACAGTTTTGGCTAAAGCCAACTTTGGCAATTCCAGGAATCAACTGATTAATCGTCAGTCAATAGAAACAAAAGTAATCTGGGAGGAACGCCCTGGAATTAAAATTCCAGTTATCGCAATATCTCGCTTGGGTGGGGAGACTTTTGTATTTGTGGCTCAAACGCCAGAACAGCCCAAACCTGGAGCGCCGTCTTTGGTGGCTCAGCAAAAACGCGTGAAGTTGGGAGCAATTGAAGGGAATAATTATCAAATTCTTGAAGGATTAAAAGCTGGAGAAAAAATTGTGGTTTCAGGCATTCTCAACCTAACTAATGGTGCTCCTATTACGCTTGCGTCTGAAAACAGTAAACAGTAAAGAGTAAACAGTAAACAGTTGGGGGATTTAAATCCGCTAGATAGCGCCTCGTACTAATCGGCTTTGGGTTTTCAGTTGTCAGTGAGCGCCCCCTTAGTGGTTTCTCTTAGAGGATGTTTTAAAAGGGTCTTTGTCTGTCATGTTGTAGCTTGCTTCCCGCAGGGTATGCAGCGTAGCGGAATGAAACATCTCAATATGTGGTCAAAAACCTAGATTCTTCCTTACGCTTTGCTCCACTCAGAATGACATTTTTATACCATCTTAGACTTTACAAACATCCTCTTAAACTCAATTATGTTTACTGTTTACCGTTTACTGATAACTTTCTAAGTCTTTTGGCGTGAGGCTTCGGCGCGTCTGTTGATTTCCGTCCAGTTGACTACATTCCACCAGTTATTTAAATAGTCAGCACGGCGATTTTGATATCTTAGGTAGTAAGCGTGTTCCCATACATCATTACCCATAATTGGAAACAAGCCTTCTGTAATTGGGCTATCTTGATTTGGTGTACTGGTGATTTGCAACTGACCTTGGGGATTACGCACTAACCAAACCCAACCACTACCGAAGCGATCGCCTCCTGCTTGATTAAACTGTTTCTTAAATGCATCAAAACTACCGAAGCTTTGGTTAATTTCTTGGGCAATGTTTCCTGTTGGTTGTCCACCACCTTGAGGACTCATAATTTGCCAAAAAATCGTATGATTAAGATGACCGCCACCATTATTACGTACTGTTGTCCGAATATCTTCAGGAACACTATTTAAATCGCGTAACAATGATTCCACACTGCTATTTTGTAGTTGCGGATATTTTTTTAAGGCATCGTTGAGGTTATTGACGTAAGCTGCATGATGCTTATCATGATGCAGTTTCATGGTTTCTGCATCAATGGCTTTCTCTAGTGCGTTATAAGCGTAAGGTAATGGCGGTAATTGAGCCGGATTTGCACTGAGTTGGTTATTAAGAACAGCTACGGGACGTGTATTTGTTACGGGTGTAGTGGTGGTTTGTATAGGAGTTGCTGTAGTGGTTGAAGGCGACTCTGTTACCTGTTGAGGTTGACAAGCAAAGAGAGTAGATACTAGTAAAACTGCTGTGAAAAACCAAACAACAGGCTGCCAGAAAAATGATTTCATCAACTATTCCTACTGAAAAGAGTATTTTTTCATATTACATTTTCTTTAGGCAATTTGAGCCACAATTCTTAAAAGTATTGAGTTGATGATTGTCAAGCAAATTGAACCAAGCAAAGCACTCCAAAAGCCATGACGCAATCTAAAACCAGGTACTAAAGCTGCTGCTAAGCCAAAGATTATGGCATTCAAAATAAAGAAAAATAGCCCTAATGTAATGATAATAAATGGTAAGGTAAACAAGGTAAGAATTGGCAACAGAATAGCATTCAAGAGTCCAAAAACTACGGCAGAAATTGCTGCTTTACCAAAACTGTCTATTTCAATTCCTAAAAATGGCAGTTTAGCAATAATCAAGAAGCTTACAGCAGTAACTAACCAAGTAAGGATTAGACCTATCATGAGTATTCCTCTCTTTTTAAACCTATGATTATCTGTTTGATTACAAATTACATCTATATATAGATATAGTATTAAAAGTAAATGTGATTCAAAAATGACTGTGATTCATCAGGAGTGAAGAAGTAGGGACTGGAGTAATTTTTGTTTCACTCCCTCTGCTGATTCCCTTATTTTTACTGCGAATTTTATCAGTATCAGCCACTAGAACTAATAAATGATTTATTTTTTGGTATTCTCGTAAGTTTTTCTCAATGCCTCAGATAAATTTTTTTGTAGAAGTTTTCACGATTTTATGAATAACTTTCATCGATTTCGGAATGCTGTTGTCATCTTGATAATTGTTGCACTCATGCTTTTAGGATGCCTTTTAACTACTGAAATATCTGTGCAAGCTCAATCAACACCAATAGATATTATTACAGTAGATGGCCGCAAGTTATTTGAAGTCACTGAAGCCGGACAATTTAGTGCTGAAAACCGCGCTGCTGATGCCAACTTAATTTTAAGAGAAGCTGTTCGTTCCCCAAATTCTGTAAAGGTGGAGATTGTAGAAAGTAATCAATTACCTGTAATTTTGGTGAATAACCGCCACCTACTGACAGTAACACAACAAGACACTCCTACGGGTAGAACAAAAGATGAACAAGCAAAAATCTGGGTGCAACGAATTACTGAAGCGGTTCAGCAAGGTCAAGAAGAACGAAAATTAAGTTATTTTTGGAGAGCAATATTACTAATAGTTTTATCTGTATTTGGTGCGATCGCTCTCCATTTAATTTTAGGTTGGGTTTGGCGCTATTGGTTACGCCGGCTGGTTCCTAGAGAAGCAAATCATCCCGAAACGGGAGCGCAACCCAAAGGAATTGAATTATTTTTACAATTGACGCTGGTTGTAGTGCGATCGCTTTTATGGATCGGAACAACTATTTATATTACTGACTTATTTCCTTTCACACGAGAATGGAGTAGGCGCATTGCCAATATTCTTTTGATGAGCTTAACATCACCAGTAATTACTATTGGAGAAAGTTCTTATTCAGTAATCAATATAATTATCTTGATCAGCTTATTTTTTGGAGTTTTGGCTGTTGCTGGAACTCTCACTAATTTGTTGCGATCGCGCGTATTACGGATTACTAATGTTAGCCGTGGTGTTCAAGAATCAATTGCCGTTGCTACCCATTATACTTTGATTTTTATTGGTACAGTTTTATTGCTGCAAATTTGGGGTTTAGATATCAGTTCATTAGCAATATTAGCCAGTGTATTTGGTGTGGCGATCGGGTTTGGCTTACAGGGAGTTGCTAAAGAGTTGGTTAGCGGTTTTGTAATTACCTTTGAGCGTGCTATTGCAGTTGGTGACTTTGTAAAAATTGGTGAGTTTATGGGAACAGTAGAGCGCTTAAATGCACGCAGTACTTATATTCGTACTTTAGATGACATAGTAGTGATTGTGCCTAATTCGCGTTTATTAGATACAGAAGTAGTAAATTGGAACCATCAGAGTTCGACATCTCGTCTAGTATTACCTGTGCGTGTGGCTTATGAAGTCAATATCAATACTATACGCTCTGCATTATTAAAAGTAGCACGTGAAAATCATGATGTATTAAAAAAACCAACACCTCTTGTTTGGTTTCAAGGATATGGTGAGGATTTTTTAAATTTTCAGTTATTAGTCTGGATTTCCAAACCCCGGAAGCAGTTTCAAATTAAGAGCGATTTATATTTTCAGATTGATGAAATACTGCGACAAGAGAATATTCATATTCCCTTTCCCCAACGCTCTCTAAATTTACGTTCTGGAAGCTTACCATTGGAACTTTCACCTAAACTAGAAAATTCCTTATCTCAACTTTCCGAAAGTATGATCGCTTTGTTAAAAAGTCACTTGCAGACAGACAACTCAAGTGGTACTAATAATCAAGTTGCAAAATCTCAAGATGAAAAATATAATTTAGAGTAGTTTTAGAGTTTTTTCATTTAAAAATCCACATCACGAACCTCTTGATTTGACCGAAAAATACTATAGCAATTTACTTTATTGCACTAATTAATTAGGTTTATTATCAGAACTTTTGAAACCCCAAAAAAACTTTCTATTTCTTAAAGGACTATAATCACAACAATTAATTGATGCTTTTGTAGAAACAGTGGAAGGATTTACTGCACACTGAAGATAATTGTTGTTAGAAAAAAAACGGCAATTTCTACAGGGTGATTGATGTAAATTATTTAGCTTATTATTCTGATGAAACAGACTACGCTTATGAAAAATAACTATCCCTGCCATTGCGAATAATACAATAGGAGCGAAAATCAGAGATAAATCGGGAGTTGTTGCTGCACTTATATTATCTCCACTCAGCTTTTCGCTATCAGATTTTTCTGTACTCATTACTCTAGCTAAGTTTGTTTCACTCAATTTCAAAAAATTAGGATTTATCTCGCCTGGTGTATGTTGTCCTAAAAATTCTTTCACCACCATATCACTTACCTCTTGAGCATAAGTACTTACTTGCTGCTATTATGTTAATTCTTGACATAAAGTACTTGTAATGTTGAGTATGTTAAGAATTAAAGTTTTAAAACTATGCCATCTAGATTTAATATGTAAAACGAATGTGAGCAAAAAGTGACAGCATTGGGTGAAAACTTCGTCATTGTGGCAATGCGATCGCACAATAATCCTAACCACACTCCTATTAGTAAAATATGGTTCTACTCCTCATGAGATTGATTTATCCATCTCAAAGTTGATTTGCTACTCATATTCAGTTTTTACAAAAGATTTTTGATTAATGTTTGTATTGTCATCATTAATCAGAGCAGCAAAAAGTGAGATGCTCCCAAAACAAAGATTATCAGGACTAAAGTTCCGACTACAAACTTTAATTTATTTACACACTTAGTTAAGAAAAGTTAGTAGAATTATGCCAAAGTTGCCAAGCTTGCTGTTTAACATTTACCTCACCACTAGTAACAGAAGCATCCCAACGAGTAATATCGCCTTCACGCCAAAACTGCAAATCAACAAGTGCATTGTTAATTTCAACCTGACGCAGGGTAATATTAGGCAACCATTCTGGTAAATGTGGATCAACATAAAGCTGCCCATTGGGAGCATCTGCTTGTAAACCGAGCAACGCTTGCAAAAGTTGAAAAACGGATGCAGCTGCCCAACCTTGCGGCACATTCGCTTCTAGATAGGGAACTGGAAATGCTCCTGGTTCTTGCTCAATACCAGCATAGAGTTCTGGTAGACGGTAGCTTGCAAAATATTTAGCTGCATCAAAAATTCCGTTTGCAACCTGCGCTACTTCTTTGGCAAAACCATAACGTTTAAATCCCATCGCAATGATACCATTATCATGAGGCCAAACTGAACCCAAATGATAAGAAAAAGGATTATATGCAGGGTTTTGGGTAGATATTGTGCGAATTCCCCAACCACTCCACATATCTGCTTGCAGAAGTCTTTTGACAACACGCGCTGCCCGTTCAGGACTAACTATACCACTCCAAAGACAATGACCTGGATTGGAAGCGATCGCGCGAACGGGTTGTTTTTCAGAGTCAAGAGCTAAAGCATAAAAGCCTAAATCTTCACACCAAAACTGCTTCTCAAATTGTGCTTGCAATTCGGTGGCTTTGGTGCGTAGTTCACTAGCGTAATTGCTTTCTCCTAAAAAATTAAAAGCTTCTGCCATTCGCATATATGCATCAAAAGCGTAGCCTTGGAGTTCGCATAATGCTTTGGGAGGATTCACTTGACTACCATCAGGATAGACGATCGCATCACCCGAATCTTTCCAACTTTGATTATCTAGTCCATCTTTGGAACGTTTTTGGTATTCTTGAAAGCGATCGCTATCTAAATCACCATACTGTTCAATCCATTGCAAGCAACGCAGCGCGACATCCCGATAGTCTCGCAACAGCGACTCATCCCCTAGCCATTTCCAAGCTTCGTGCAAGGCAATTAAAAACAAAGGCGCGGTATCGGCAGCACCATAATAGGGAGTGTGCGGTATCTTATTAAAATACGCCAGTTCACCCATGCGAATCTCGTGCAAAATCTTGCCTGGTTCAGCATCCCGCCAATCATCCCACTCTTTTGCCTGGAATTGTGCCAATTTTTGCAACGTACCCTTGACAAAACCAGGATGCACAATCATATTTTGTAGGCTAATAATCAAACTATCTCGACCAAATAAAGTTACAAATCTAGGTACACCTGCCGCAGGTATCCAAGTATCCTCAGTAAATTGATAATCATACAATCGCAATGCCCCTAAATCTTCTATTGATTGGCGGTAAAGTCGATTAATATCTTCATTAGCAGAGGTAACATCAGTAACTTTATTTCGCCATAGTTGTTGAACTTGGCCTAATCTTGTCTCAATCGCTTTTTGGTAAGCTAAGTCTAATGGTCTGCGGACGCGTTTATTATCTGCCAAGGTATAAAGGCAACAAGTATCCCAAGTAGCACCAGGTTCTAAAGTAATTTCAAAAATAATCCGCCCATTGCCGTAATGAGGTTGCACAGGACAACTGGCTAAGCGATAACTCAGACAGCGGAAAAAATCGCCATTAGTGTAGGTAGTCACCAGTTCACTTTTGTCTTTATGCCATTGCGTTTCAATATATCCGCGACGCACAATGTTTTGAGCCGATACCTCAAAAATGTCACCAAAATCTGAACGCAGCGCAATCTCAAGATTGAAATGAACTTTTTTCAGTCCGTGGTTAGTCAACTGCAACTCTTCACGGATACCCTCGCTAGCAACCCGACTAATTATTAGTGATAGAGTACCCTTGGTATATAAGCCATCATCAGTTTTAAATTCTGGGTTGATGAGATAAATTCGAGCTGCATAATAAGCAGTTGTTGCAGAGGTAGCACGTATCCAATTTTTACCGTTGATATAACAGGCATAGTAACTCAAAAACCGAGTATCGTCTGCAAAAATGCCTTGCTGAGTTTCAGTATTAATATTGCCACTTAAGTCAGATACCATAAAGGTTCTGCCGTGATTAATTGTTAAGTTTGGGGGGCCAACATTGATTCTCATAATTTGTTTATTTGACGATATTTGAAAAGAAAATAGGACTATCTCTTTCAAGGTGTAATGTATTTTTCTTGGTGTCTTTCTCTTGAAAAGTTCTGATGCCTGTCTTGAAAAGTTGAGCCACTGCGTTGGACGGGTTTCCCGGCTTGTAGCAAGTGGCGTTCCTAGGTTGGGAAACCCCGTTCGCATGATTGCGTCTCCCGCGTCGAAAGCCTCCGCTCAGACTTTTCGCTGTATCTTAGTGGTGAAAAAATTGACTTTTGAACCACTAAGGCACTAAGACACAAAGATGAAAAGCCTAAAATTTGATAAATTTTTGAGGATTTTTTACTCACCTTCAAAGGGCTAGTCTAGAAAAATATAAAAATAAGTGAACAGTAATCTCTAAAGTTGCGATTGCAAAAACAAAACTAAATGTCCACAATTCGCTGGCACAAGGGTCGAGTTTGCCAGTCTGTCATACTCACTAGTTTGCTGCGTTCAAAGCCAGTGTGGAAAAGCTGCTCGATATGTTGCACCATTTGCGACTCAGCTGTAGAAATATCCAGTTCATCATTATGAAAAAAACTGCGTGGGTCGAAGTTAACACTACCAGTACTCACCCATTTATCATCAACTAGCAAACACTTAGCGTGCAGCATACTCGGTTGATGCTCGGAAATTTTGATTCCTGCTGGCAATAAGTAGCCGTAAAGTTCAACGGAGGCGTAATAAACCAATTTTTTATCGTTGCGTGGCCCACAAGTCAGGATATGCACCTCTATTCCCCTTTTTTTAGCTGTGATTAGCGCTTGGCGCGATTGATGGTCTGGCAAAAAGTAAGGACTAGCAATCCAAACTCGCTCTTGGGCTGCAAAGATAGCCGTAGTAAACAAAGCTCTGATGGCAGAAGAGAGATTAGAAGGGGCGTCACCCGGAGTTACCAGAATCATTGAGTCAACTGGTGGAGCACAGGACAAAAATTTTCTGCACCCAAGTCTACTGTGCCGCGAGCAGATGCCCAATGCTGCATGAACATTTCTTCTAGAACAGATACCACAGCACCTTCCAGAAATTGGTGACGCAACCAGTTGTATTCAAAGAATTAGATAAGCTGCCTAAAGCCACAGCAAAGTGGCGTTCATGAGGGCTGGGAACATTGATGGCTCTATAATCAATGTAATCGCGGAAAGCTCCCCGAAGATAGAAGACAACTATTAGGCTAAACCCAATGAATAAGGCGATGTCTACGATGGTCACTGAGCCAAGTTGAAGTGCGGGCTACGCCTACGCACCAAGCCACGCCAAAATAGTAATGAGTAGCTCCATTGGTAAATATTATTAGCTACTGGTATCACTAATAGTAATTTTGTGCCACTACGCAAGCTTCTATTAAAGCTGACAAAGTGACACAACCTTTAATTGAGAAATCTCAAGTCAGAAAAAAGTTTTGTTAAGGCGTAGCCGGGGGGACAGTTGGAGTCGCAGCTGGTGGTACTGCTGGTGGTGCTCCTGTTGGAGTTGCTGCTGGTGGTGCTGTTGGGGTTTGTGCAGCAGGTTCACAGGCTCCTAGAAGTAGGCTAAGTCCAATAGATGAAGCGAGAAAACAAAATTTTCCGTTCATAGATCCTCCTTTGAGAATGAGAAGTAAAAAACTAGAATATCAGTCTATTTGGACATAGGCAATGAATATTTAAACACTTACTTGATCCTGAGGGACTTGGTAAATCTTGACATCCGTCATTGGTAGCACATCATTTTCAACTTAATAGTTGCAACGATTTATTAATGCATAAAACTAAACTTGCAAAACTATTTGCCGTTCTTCTACGAGTGTTGGGAGAACCTGCTCACCAAAGACTTGAATAAACCTCTGCTGTTCTTTGTTGACGTTGTGCAGATAAATTTCCGTAAAACCTAGTTCTACATACTGTTGCAACCACTCAATATGCCGTTGGGGATCAGCGGAAATCCGCACATATTCATACATATCCTCTGGTTTCACAAATTTTGCCATTGCATCAAACTGCTGGGGACTGCGGAGGTCTGCTAATACCGGACTTTGAAAAATATTCGTACGCCACTGTTCATAAGCACCTCTAAGAGCTGTTTCTTCATCTTCAGCATAAGAAAGTTGTACCTTTAGGTACATTGGCTTTCTTTTGCCGCCACCTCTACGGAAAGCGTCCACTATTTCTTTTAATTTGTCGTAAGGATGAGAAATTGTAATCAGTCCATCAGCCCATCCACCAAGCCACTCGGCGGTTTCTGGGGTAATTGCTGCACCAATAATTAATGGAGGAATTTCTGGACGCGTATAAAGTTTTGCTTCTTCTACGCGCACGAAACCATAATGAGTTACAGTTTTTCCTGTCCAAAGGGCGCGAATTACGTCAGCGCATTCTTTAAGGCGGACATTGCGCTCGATTTTAGCGGGCCAGCGATCGCCTGTAATTTTTTCGTTCAAAGCTTGACCACTTCCCAAAGCTAACCAAAAGCGGTTGGGAAACATTTCAGTAAGAGTAGCTGCTGCTTGGGCAATAATCGCAGGATGATAACGCTGTCCGGGAGCGCAAACTACGCCAAAGCTAAGCGGTACTGCTTGCATAGCTGCACCTAGCCAAGACCAAGCAAAGCCGCTTTCCCCTTGTTGCACACTCCACGGATGAAAGTGGTCTGAGGAAGATATGCGCTCAAAACCTGCGTGGTAGGCAGCTTGTGCGTACTGCAAAAGCTGACTTGGCTTAAATTGCTCGTGGGAGGCATGATAACCAAAGTGTGCCATAAACCATCTCACCTAATTGTTAGCGTCAGCAATGATAAATATCAGACTCTTCGACGTGATGGCTTGGGTTGTGCAAACACTGTAATATTTTCTACAAAATTCAAGGTAGTGTTAACCATGCGATCGCCAGTTGTTTGGCGCGTTGAATCTTGCAGATTACGTAAACCATGTAAATCAAGGAAGCTAAATCCGACTTTGGAGAAAAAAGGAAGTAAGCAAAACAAAAAGGTATCTATAGTTTGGTTCATCCAGCCAAAACCACTAGGGCCGATAATCCAGACAGTTGGGTAGCCAATCCAAAGTACTGTAAAATAAGTCACAAGTTTATCGTATAAGCTTGATAATTCCGTCCCTTGAGTTCTAGTCTTGGCGCGTAATGGCCCCCAAATTCCCCAGAGAACAATGACAAAAGCGAAAACTCCGCAGATATACCATAAATATCTCACCCAATTCCGTTCTGATAAATCTGCAATCAATCCAGTGGTAATCACAACTACCTGAGTACTCATCAAAAAGCCGATCAGCGTCCAATCTTTTTTGATAAACTGCATCGATGTCCAAGCTAGAGATAGCAGTAATAAAGGTGTAGTAACAATCCAATCAATATAACGAGCATAGTGGGCAATTTGGCCCGCAGCTTCAACTTTACCCTGCCCTATAGCCATTGCCATATAAGCAAGTCCTGACCAAATCGGAATGAACATCGCAACCAGATATTCGTATTGCGGAACACCGCGCGGATTGCGACTAAGTGACCAAAAATGTAACGCACCGATTGCCATTCCAGCAACATAAATCCAGTGAAAAATAACCTGTAAATCCATAAGGCTATCTGATTAAAGTGGTTTTTGGGACTGAGGCAAAATCTCAGTTGAATGCAATCATCTTCTGAGGATGACAAGCAAATGTGACTAGAAAGTGACGAATCATTTTAAACTTAGTAAATATAAAATTTAAAAATTATTTTCCTATTTTGGTTTGAGTCTATTGTTAATTTATACTCACATTTAAGATGTAGTTTGAAAATAGGTAAGTATTTTGAGTTTCTCAACTTGCCAGACTTTACTTATAAATTTATATGAAAAATTGCTTTAGTATATCTCAGCACAAAAGCTCTATACTCTTTTCTGGTTTTGGTTAAAAATTACTTGATCAGCATTCTTATTGTTGAGTGCGATCGCTTTACTACTGCTTGTATTGTTCACTATTCTGAAAGTGCCTTCTTTGGTGATTGGCAATGACACATTTTGGTTATTGCGTTCGCGCTATGAACCAGGTGCTAGTTATGTAATTGCTTTCAATCCTTTGTTTTTACGAAAGGAAGTAAAGGTTTAAAGCCGTACTTCTCTACGAGACGCTTGCGCGAACGTCCCGCTATGCTAACGCCCCTCGTGGGCGAAATAGTCCTTGTGTTGCAAGGTAGGTTGAAAGCGAGTGGAATTGTGGGCGACTTACTTTCCCCTGTTCCCTGTTCCCTTTCATTGACCATCGCGGCTGCTATTGGTTTTATCGGACTTGGTTAAAACAAAAGCCTATAACTTAGAAGAAGCCGGGGAGCTTGTTGTTCACGAGGTCTGATGATGTCAGAAGGCTACAAAATGTTACCTAAAATTTCTATAACATCTTAGGTGGTTATTATTAAGGGAAAATAAAGATGTAGGAAACGATAGGCTAAATAAAAACTAGCCCCGCTTTCACGGTTGCTCAACGCCTCAAATAACTTTACACGATCTCTTCATGGAGGTGTGAAATGATTAACAATTTTCCCTTAGATGATTTTACCACCTATCTGATTACCAAAATCAGTTTGTTAATTTTAGTACTACTAATACTGTTAGTGGTATCTGCGGCTCCAGCTATTTAAAAATTAGCCGATTTCAACCTTAAATCTTCTACAAACGCCATCCTTCTAAAGAGTTGGATGTGAGATTATGCATAGAAGCAATCTCTTATCGTTGGGTGTGGTCTTCGCAACCTTACTAGCAGGTTCGCTAATTTCTTACAGCCAAGTTAAAGGTAAACAAATTCCATCTTCTGAAAACCAGAGTTGGATTCTAGACCGACCAGTTAATATTGCAAGCTTAGCAAATAGCAATTATCAGTTTTGTAGTCAACCTGATCCCAAAGATTGGCGAGACGGGGCGGGAGTTTGTTTCAATTTTAATAAGACGGGAAATCGCGTTGATGGATATTACGGCTATCCTCATTCAGATCATTTTATCTGTATTCGAGGGGCAGTAAATGGCGACTGCATCACAGGTGAAGCTTTAGCGATATCATGGGCTGGTAATCAGTGGGAAAACAAACCTGAATCTTTATTTAAGTGGGATTTTGAGGGACGCTTAACACTTAGCCAAGGACATTTGATTACTACCCCTGATGATCATAAGGATGATGTTAAGTGGATTTTGTATCGTAATGCTTCGCTTAATGTTGAAGGATTTTACCAATATAATCGCCCTAGGATGACATCTCCATCTCAATTGTGTGATTGGAAGGCAAAGTAGCAAATTAACTTGCATGTTCCCAGTCACTCAGTAACTCGTGTTCTTGCTTTGTCTTGTTGGGTTGGCGGAGTGGTACTTTAGGGGAACCAACAGCCACACTAGTAAAAAACTGTTGTTTTTTCTTGGCTGATTTGTTTTCTTTTGTGTTTGTACTGACTTGTGTGCTTGTCATTGGTGATAAATTTAAGATTAAGATTTGAGCATCAATAATTTATAACACCAATTTCTAAAGGGCAAATTTCGGAAGATAGATATTAGTTGTTTTTTAGGCGATCGCTATGACCGTGGCAACGCTTAATATATTGATAATATCTGTAGCAATATTATTTACACACAAGTATAAAATAGATTTTAGATACCAATATGCAAGTTAGGGAATTCTTGCTTGTTGGAAGATTTGTTGAGGTGTAATTTGTAGCCCTTCCAATAGGGAATCTTCTAAACTATCAGTACCGCGTTTGGTTTGAGGGAGAATATCTGGATAGAAAATAGTAATAGTTTTTGCTCTAGTATCAATAATCCAAACTCGTTGAACTTTAGCTTTCAGATAATCAATTGCTTTTTCTGTCATTTCTCCGAAAGTTTGACCAGGGAAGATAATTTCAATGACTAATTCGGGTACGACAGGACAAACCTCATCTTGCAACCAATCAGCAGAAAGACGATGAGAAGAAACATAAGTCAAATCTGCTACAGGAACCCAGTCTTGTTGATTTCGTGTTAGCTTAATTGCCCATTCTATTACAACCCGCCCCTTTCCTTGCGCCCATGCAGATAATAGTATAAATAACGCGCCTGTTATAGAACTATGAAAAAATTTTGGTGACATTTCATCGTTTTTAAATTTGGGAATAGCTTCTCCGTCAATGAGTTCGTAGGTGATATCTTCTTCAGGAAGTGCGAGGAATTCCTCAAGGGTAAGTTGAGTTTTGAATTGAGTCATGGTTAGTTTTGAAGTTAGGACGGTCTACACTTCTTTTAAGATACAAGGTTGGGTTGTAGCTTGCTTCCTCATCCGTTCTGCATACTCGAAGCTCCTTTCAATATCAGCGTTAACCTCTACTTTAGAATCCCAGTAGTAAGCTAGAAAAGAATGAATCTGGCTCATGGATAGATAAGGATGTCGAAAATGAATCTCTTCAGGACTCCAGCCATAAGCCATTTGAGCCTCAATTATTTCAGTAATTTTCATTATATTTTTCCGCAAGATACCCCAGGTTCAGCGAAGCAACCTGGGGAGGGATAGCGCGTTTAATTTAATGGTTCGATGCCATTAAATTAAACATTTTCCGAGTTGACAACACGATTAAACCCGTGTTTCGCTGTATCAATCGGACTTTTTTAGCCGTACATTGCCCTAACCTTTTCCAGTTACAATCGCTAACTGAAACTTGCTTTTCGGTATCGCCACTTACCCAACCGAAAAATGATTTTTTACCTTGAGTAGCTTCAACAAAATCGCCTTTTCTAAATCCATGTCTAGTTGTAGTTCCACCGTATTTACGTCTGCTGCCACCCTTAGATGGAGCCATTAAATGTAGTTGTCTACGACTAATTGGAGGACGACGTAAAATTGTAAATTGTGAATGGGTAATAGTTACATCACCTACCCATGTCGCACCATGATTTTTAACACCTTCCCATGTTTTGTATTGAACAAACTTAGAGCAAGCAAGTGTGACAGCATCTACTGCGTGAGTCTCAGGTATTTGTAAAGACTTGTCAGACTTTTCTTTATGTAGCCCTAAATATTTCCGAAGGTTAGATGTTTCCCAACCCTTTTTTAATTCCACATTAGTCAGTTTAGATAATCGGTTAATTTGATATTTTTGACCAACCATTACAGGACTAAAACTTTTGTTGCCACGCACTTTAACCTCTTCAATAACAATTTTATTTACTGGGTATATTTCACACAATAAAGTAATTGTTCGGTATTCCAAGTCTTTATTTGCTTGAATACTTGGAGGTAGCTTGTAGCTACGACGATTATCAAATCTAACTTGACGATGGCTACGTTTATTAAATGATAATTTACGGTTAATCCTTCTTCCACGTCTTCCGCGCCGCATCATAGACCGTTGTTCCATTCTGTCTTTAACTGTTTTAAATGCAAGGACTAGGTGCAACATTTGTAGTGTGTATTTTTGAGATTGAACTGCTACACCAGAGAACATTTTTCCAGGGTCAAGTCCAATCACAACATCTTGAGTCTGATTGTCAGATGCTACAGAGGTCAATTGAACATAAAAAATACCTAGTTTGTTGAATCTACCTATTGCTTTACCTTCTTTAATCCAACGTCTAGCACGGCTAGGTTTTGTTGGCATTAAAGGCTTATTGTCTTCTGAAGTTACGGGTACTCGCATAAAGATATAATCCTTGGAGTAAAGTTTAAGTCCCCTCGCTCAACTAATCCAAAATGTCTTGTCTTTAACCAACGACTGAACAAACAGTCTTGCAGATAATCCAAACTGGGGAAGTATTTGAAAGTGCGTATCAGGATTAGTCTCAGTGAGCTAGTCAAACACGTAAAGTTTGTTCTTTACAAGCCCCACCCTGAAGAGGGGTGGGGTTATTGACTGTTGTACCCGCAATGATGGGTATACCACGCTCATCGAGTTGCACGTATTTATGTTCAGTGCTTGTGAGTGTCATAATTCTTGCCTTTTTAATTTTCATTATGAGTGATGTCTATCTCCAAGCGGCTGTGCATCTACTGCTTTATTTGAGAATTAACAATAGAAAAGCCGCGTCGCGTGGGTTTGATACTAGCTAACTCAACTTGAAAACTTACTTTATCGCTGATTTCACCGCTTTTTGCTTCCAAAGTCCAGTTACCAGGGCGCAAATACCAAAATAAAGAATTAGCTGATTGTGTAGCTAACTTTTCACCATTCAGCCACCACTCTACAGGTTGAGATGGTGTTCCTGCTAGCTTAAACTCTAACTTCTGCTTCGCTTCATTGCCTGGATACAGTAAGAACAAATCGCCATTATGCGGAGATAAAATCCTCAGATTGCCAGTAGTAAAACTAGATTGCTGCTGTTTTGCTAACCATTCATCATACTCTGGTGGCAAATTAAAGTTGTTTTGAGTTTCGTAGGCTTGTTTGTCTTCTGGGTAAAAATATTCTTGTACTACTGAGGTACATTTTGGTGTTGGTCGTAACCCGGAAATTGCACAAAGAGGTAGTTTTACTAAGCTTTTTGGAGGTTGAAAATCTGCTGGTTCTTGATGTTCGTGCAGATGTAGCATAATTCGATTCCACAGAGGCGCTGCACCTGTAACACCTGAAACTTTTCTCATCGGTTCGCCGTTGAAATTGCCTACCCAAGTAGCAACGGTGTAATCGGTAGTAAAGCCAACCGTCCAAGTATCACGAAAGTTGGAGGAAGTGCCAGTTTTAACAGCAGCAGGGAAGGGTAAGTTTAATACAGAGTCTACACCAAAAGCTGTTGCACGCGCATGGCGATCGCTTAACATATCAATAATTAATTGCCATGTTGTAGGGTTGGGGAATGGGGAAGGGGTAAGGGGTAAGGGGGAATTAGAGAGCGTTGTTACTAATGGGGTGGCTTCTCCTAGTTTGGCCATAGTCACGTAAGCCCTAGCTAACTCCCACAAACTGACTTCGCCACTACCAAGAGTCAACCCTAAACCGTAATGTTCCGCGGTTTGATTGAGGTGTTCAAATCCTAGTTGATGCAGACGTTCTAGGAAAGTCTGCACACCTACTTTTTCTAAAACTCTGACTGCTGGGACATTTAGAGAATTCGCTAAAGCAACTCGTACCCGCACAGGGCCAAGAAAACTTTCGGTATAATCTGTAGGACTATACAGTTTTGCGCCCGGAATGGCGTAGTGAGCAGGGACATCTGCCAAAATAGTATGTGGGCGAATTATACGTTTTTCTAAAGCTAATTCATATACAAAAGGCTTGAGGGTAGAACCTGGTTGACGCAAAGCTTGCACTCCATCATTGCGTCCTAGTTTTGTTTGATTGAAGTAATCAGGCGAACCGACATAAGCTAAAACTTCGCCAGTGTGGTTGTTAATTACTAAAGCAGCTGCATCATGGACGTTGTTAGCAGCCAGAGAAGAAATTACTTGCTGCACTTGTGCTTCTACAAATTGCTGCAAGGGACGATTTATAGTAGTGCGGATGGGGGAGGAATCTAGGGTTTGCGTCTCAGACAATTGACTGGCTAACCAAAACAAAAAATGTGGTGCAGCAATAATTCCCCGCTGACGAGACTGAAATACAACTTTTTCGGCGGATGTTCGTGCCATTAGGCGAGTAATATATCCATCCTGTACCATGCGATTGAGGACATATTTCTGGCGTTGCTTTAACCGTTGCCAATGTTCGTAAGGATTGAAGTAGGTGGGATTATTAGGAATAGCGGCGAGAAGAGTAGATTGAGCGAGGTTTAATTCACTGGCTGGGATAGAGAAATAAATCCGCGCTGCTGCTTCTACACCATATATATTCCCTCCCATTGGCAGCCGATTGATGTATGCAGCGAGAATTTCATCTTTATTCATCCCCGCTGTTAACCGCCAAGATAACCAAATCTCACTCATTTTACCTGACAGGGTGCGGGGGACGGGATCTAACATCCGCGCCAACTGCATAGTAATAGTGGAAGCACCGGAAACAATTCTTTTAGCGTGAATGGCTTCTTTGATAGCGCGGATAATTGCTTTCATATCCAACGCCCCGTGTTCATAAAAGCTACCATCTTCGGCGGCTAAAATGGCATTGATAAACTGGGGGGAAACCTGATTTAGGGGTACTACTGCTGTATGCTCTTGGTCACGAGTGAGCAATGTTCCTAATGGTAGCCCATTGCGATCGCTAAACTGCATTGCCAACTGATTTTGTACAATATCTGCGGCACGAATGGGCGCAAAATAAGGCAGTAGGCGTACTAATAAGCAAATTAGCAGTATAGCCAAGATAACTTTACTTGTTTTGCGATGCAGCAGACGCCAAAGTTTATGCTTAATTTTCATCAAGGAATCCCTTGCCCAGGAAAACTTACCTTAATTTTGACGCTGTGATTAAAGATATATCAGCAAATATATTCAATATTTAACAATCTATCTGCAATAACTTTGTGTTCAAATAAAAATTTGACTAACCACCAAGACACAAAGACACCAAGTTAAATTAACATTTACATAATTTCACTAAATTTAATTGTTAAGAATTGTAGTAATTTTTAGGAACTATTATAAGGAATTGGTTATCTATGTAGATATTCAAACTTTAGACAAAAATAACAACTTATTTTGCGTCCTTCAGTAAGCTAAGAGTTGCCCACATAATGGGTAAATGTCCATTTTTGCTTGCTATCAATTTTTAATTTAAATTAATTAAATATGATTATCAGAATTTTAATTCAGTTTATAATTATCATTACACTTTTATTAGGGATAGCAGGATGTAATTTATTTGGTGTTGCCCCAGGTAGAGAAAAACTACCAGCAGTTTCCCCACTCACACCACCAAAGTTACCAGACTGGATTGAACAAATTAGTCCGATTGGGGATACTCAACCTTTTAATCAAATTCGCATCCGGTTTAAAGAGGCTTTAATACCAGTTGAAAGCCTTGACAGTCTAGAACAACAAAAGCTGTTACAAAAGTTTGAGCTTTGGCCGCCTTTACCCGGTCAATTTCGGTTTTTGACACCGCGAATGGTGGGATTTCAAGCTGATAAAGCATTACCAAAAGCAACTAGATTTCAAGTTACTCTTAAAGCAGGTTTGGCAGACTTAACAAATCACCGATTAGACAAAGATTTAGCTTGGACTTTTAATACTGAACCTATTAAACTGACTAATCTACCTGGTGTTAACCCTATTGAAAAGGCTGATGCTGAACCAATTGATTTACAGCAGAAGTTGCAATTTAACTCAAATGTAGAACTAGATTTAGCTTCCGTACAAAAACATTTACGGCTAATTCCAGAAGGTAACAATAGGGGTGTGCGTTTCCAAGTTGAATTAGCTAAAGAAGAACCATTAGAAAATGAAGACCCTTTAGAAAAGTTTGACCCTTCGGCACGTAATTGGATTTATAATCTTATTCCCCAGCCAAGTCTAGAAAAAGCAAACCGTTATCGCTTAGAATTTTCTCCGGGGATACTTCCAGCTTATGGCAATATACCCACAAATAAACAATTTGCCAGTAAGTTAACCACTTGTTTTCCTTTGACATTTCAAGGAATTAAATTTTATGGACAGCCTGATGCAGCGGGAACCTATGGAAGATTTATTAAAGGTAGTCCCCAGCTAGAATTTAATAACGTTTTAATAGCAGATGTAGCTAGAGAAAATATTAAAATTGAGCCGACGCCAAAAGCTATTTCACGAATAATACAAGTAAATGACGAAGATAGAATTGTCAGTATCAATCCTTATGCTTTAGCACCAGCCACGACTTATACAATTACTATCGGTGCAAATCTTAAAGATAAGTTTGGTCAGACTTTGGGTAAACCTCTCACAGTGAAGTATGATACTGGAGATTTAGCTGGGGATATCTGGACACCATCAGATTTAAATATTTTCCCCACAGGTAAAGATTTGCAGCTAAATATTAGTACAGTAAATTTGCCAGAATCCAATTACAAAGCTGCTTATCGAGTTGTTAAACCAACAGATCTAGTTTATTTCAATTACGGTAATGATTTATTGCCAAAACCTTCGCAATGGCAAAGTTTCAAGTTAGCAGCTAAGAAAAATCAGTCAGTTGACGTTAATGTTCCTTTACGCGAAAAAATAGGTGCTACTACAGGAATGTTAGCTTATGGAGTACAAGCACGCACTAATAAATATCAAGACAATGGTAAAGAACTGTGGCGCGAACCGGTGACTTATGGTTTGGTTGAATTGACAAATTTAGGTGTATTTAGCCAATGGTTTCCTGAGTCAGGATTAATTCGCGTCAATCATCTGAGTGATGGTTCACCAGTTCAAGCCGCTGCTATCGAAATTTATCAATCAAAATTACAGGAAAAATCTCGCACTCAGCCAGTAGCTTGTGCAACAGGTAAAACTGATGAGAATGGAACTTTGAGAATTAATCGTCAAGATTTACAGCAATGTTATCTAGGAAACCAAAGTTCTGTTAAATTACCACAATTATTAGTAATTGCCCGTGAGAATCAAGATTGGGCATTTACGAGAACTGAAGAATATAGCGGTGTTTATGGCTATGGTATTGATGCAGGCTGGCAAGATGGTAAACCAGAATCGCGTGGGGTAATCTTCTCAGATAGGCAGTTATATCAACCAGGAGAAAAAGCTTGGTTGACTGGTTTTGCTGACTACTTGCAAAATGGCACAATCCAACAAGATAAAAAAGCTGTTTACCAATTAACTCTAGTAAATCCCGATGGCAAAAAAACTGATTTAGGTACGCAAACTACAAATGAATTTGGGACGTTTTCGTTAGAATTGCCAATCAACAAGACTCAGCCTTTAGGCTACTATACAATTCAGGCTAAAGGTAAGAACAGACAAGAAATTACTGGAGAGTTTCGCGTAGCTGAGTTTAAGCCACCAAATTTTAAAGTCGAACTTAATTTAGATAAAGAATTTGCCTTAATTGACGAGAAAGTAGAGGCTAAAGCTACAAGTAATTATCTATTTGGTGCGCCTGTGGAAGGAGGTAAAGCTAAGTATTTTATTACTCGCCAGCAAACTGATTTTATCCCCAAAGGATGGGAGGGATTTGCTTTTGGTAGACAATGGTTATGGCCAGAGGAAAGTCCTTCTATAGCTAGTGATGTGTTGCAAACTGATGCTCAGTTGGATGCTAAGGGTAATATTAGTCAAATGGTAACTGTAGCTAAAGATTTGCCTTATCCAATGACTTATCGGGTAGATGTACAAGTTGAAGATGTTTCTAATCTATCTGTAGCAGATTCTCAAACTTTTACAGCTTTACCAAGTAATCGTCTCATTGGGTTAAAAAGTAATTTTGTTGCCGATGCTGGTAAAGCTTTTCCCATTGAAGTTATTGTTACTGACCCTACAGGAAAACCAATAACAGGTCAACGGGTGCGCTTGGAATTACAACAGATGAAATATAGCAGTGTCACGCAATTAATTGAAGGTAGCCGCACACCAAAAAATCAAGTTGAATATAAAACAGTAGGACAAACAGAAGTTATATCTGCCAGTAATCCACAATCAGCGACACTGACACCAACTGAATCAGGTTCGTACCGCATCAGAGCTAATTTTAGCGATGGTAGTAGAGACGTTACATGTAGAGACGTTACATGTAACGTCTCTACAGATTTACAAATTTGGGTAACTGGAGAAAATCCCGTATTTTGGGGTTCGAGAGAGCGAAATATCCTAGAAGTTAAACTTGATAAAACAGAGTTTAAACCAGGTGAAACTGCTACCGCACTAATTCAATCTCCCTATCCCGATGCCGAATTGTACTTTGCTATTGTTAAAGATAAACCTCTTTATCAGCAGATTACCAGAGTTAAAGGAGGAGCGCCACAAATTCAGTTTGAAGTTACGCCAGAAATGCTGCCAAATGCAGCGGTGGAAGCTGTGTTGGTAAGACAAGGAACACCAATTAGCCAGGTAGAAGCTGGAAGTTTAGATAATTTGGTACGCATTGGCTTTACACCCTTTAAAGTCAACTTGGAAGATAAGTATTTAAAACTGCAAGTTAAGCCAGTGCAAACATCACTGGAACCTGGCGCAGAGGAAACGGTACAACTGGAACTTCAAGATAATCAAGGCAAACCCACCCAAGGACAGTTTACAGTCATGGTGGTAAATGAGGCGGTGCTACAACTTTCTGGTTATCGTCCACCAAATTTAGTAGATACAGTTTATGCGGAACAACCGATATCTACTCGCTTTAGCGATAATCGACCGGATGTCATCTTACAACCCCAAGATGTTGCTAAACCCAAAGGCTGGGGTTACGGTGGTGGGTCATCAACTGGTGCAGCAAATACGCGCGTTCGCACAGATTTTCAAGCTTTAGCTTACTACAATGGTTCTGTAATTACCGATACTAATGGTAAAGCACAGATTAGCTTTAAATTGCCGGATGACTTAACTACATGGCGAGTGATGGCTGTCGCTACCGATGGAAATCTGCGTTTCGGTAATGGTGATGCGACGTTTATCACAACTAAACCATTGCTAACTAATGCCATTTTGCCACAGTTTGCCCGTCCAGGCGATCGCCTCCTTGGTGGTTTATCAGTAACTAACAACACTGGAAATACAGGAAATATCACAATAAATGGCGAACTTAGCGGTACGGTGAAGTTTGCGGAGAATAACCCTACAGTTACCTCTCTGCAAACCAAGGCTGAATCAGCAACTCATGCTTATCGCTTTCCTATGGTGGCGAGTACTGTAGGAGTTGGAAAAGTTCGCTTTACCACCCAGCTAAATGGCACAGCAGATGCTTTTGAAGTGCCTTTGGAAATTAAGCCACTAGAAATTACCGAACAAGTCGTTGAAACTGGCGTCACCGAAAAACAAGTAAAGATTCCCTTAAATGTCGATAAAAATATCTTCCCGGAAACCGGAGGTTTAGATATTCAATTAGCGAGTACCTTAATACCAGAGATTAAAGCACCAGCAAAGCAGGTTTTAGCAGATGATGATTTACCATTTGCAGAACCAGCAGCAAGTCAACTGATAATTGCAGCTAATCTGCAAACTCTTGGCCAAAAATATGGTCAAACATTTGCAGAATTTAATCCTAGCAACCAGGCAAATCTAGCACTGGAAAAACTCCAAAAACTTCAAATATCAGATGGTGGTTTTGCTGCTTTCCCAGGACAAGAAAAATCTGATCCTTGGGTTTCTTCTTATGCAGCAGAGTCTTTGGTTCAAGCAAGTCAGGGATTCCCTGGTTTGGTAGATTCTGGAATGCTTTCGCGCCTGAAAGCTTATTTGCAAAAAGTTCTAGCTAACCCCGGACAGTTTGAATTTTGCAAACAGCAACTATGCAAAACTCAATTGCAACTTAATGTATTAATAGCCATAGCAGAATTGGGAGATAAACGCAATAGTTTCTTAGCAGATATTTATCAACAGCGTAACAACTTTGATTTAGTCACTCAAATTAAACTAGCGCGGTACTTATCTCAATTCTCAGAATGGCGAGATGAGTCACAACAAATGTTGTCAAAGTTACAACAAAATATATATGAAACTGGTCGCACAGCAGTTGTAAGTTTACCCCGTAGTTGGGGATGGATGAGTTCATCTACCACAGCCCAAGCGCAAGCTTTACGCCTATTTATAGCCAAACAAAGTAAACCAGAAATTATAGATAAGTTATTCCAAAGTCTTCTTGCATTACGACGGGATGGCACATGGCAAACTAACTATAATAATGCTCAAGCTTTAACAGCTTTGGTTGAATATAGCCAACTACAACCGACGCCGCCTAATTTTGTCGCTACAGTACAATTAGCTAGTAAAAAGTTAGGAGAAAATCGCTTTGATGGCTACCAAAATCCTAGCTTACAGATGAAGTTGCCAATGAATAATCTACCCCGTGGGCGTCACGATTTATTATTAACAAAAGCAGGTAAAGGCACTTTGCATTATTTAGTTGCCTATAATTATCGCTTGCAGGGAAATCAACCGGGGAGATTTAATGGCTTACGGGTATCACGAGAAATTCGCAGTATAAACCAGGAAAAAATATTGCAAAAATTAGGTCTTTATGCATTTGATAAACCACTAACTTTAGAAAGTGGTCAGGTGTTTGATATTGGCTTAGAAATTATTGCAGATCATCCTGTAGAACATATAGTAATTAAAGATCCGCTACCAGCAGGATTTGAGGCAGTGGATGCAAGTTTTCAAACTGCTACAGCAGCATTACAAGCAAAAGCAGATAGCTGGGAACTTGGGTTTAAAACTATCCATCGCGATCGCATTATCGCTTACGCTGACCACTTAGAACCAGGTGTTTACAGTCTGCATTATTTAGTACGTTCTGTTACCCCTGGTACATACCTCTGGCCTGGTGCTGAAGTTCATCTGCAATATGCACCAGAAGAATTTGGGCGTACTGCTGAGTCTACGCTGATATTAGAGGAGCTTAATTAACTCACAATTGAAGGCGATCGCGCGATAAAATAATTGCGATCGCCTATGTAAAATCGAAACCAGTAAGGCGTAGAAAAGTGTATTGTAGTGTGTTTAACTTTGATGTATGATTGC
Organism: Komarekiella atlantica HA4396-MV6; assembly: GCA_019359395.1. Classification (GTDB taxonomy): domain Bacteria; phylum Cyanobacteriota; class Cyanobacteriia; order Cyanobacteriales; family Nostocaceae; genus Komarekiella; species Komarekiella atlantica. The sequence goes on along the minus strand of JAHHHK010000007.1, from coordinate 2,432 downwards.
ATTAATTTTTTTGGCTTAGTAGGAAAACTTACTATTAGAACTTACGCAAAATACCTCTCTAAATCTCATTTCTCCCGAAGTTCTGATGCCTGTCTTGAAAAGTTTCCTACGGCGGGAAACCCGCCTACAGAACTTTTCGCTGCGGCGGGCTGCGTCAACGGATAGCGCAGCGTAAAGCCTGCGGCATGGCTACGCTTAGAGCGAGTCTTGCCTACGGCACGCTTTGCGAACGAGCGTCGGAAGCTTCTCTTACAAAGTTCTGAGCGGAGGTTTCCTCCGCTCAGACTTTGCGCTCCGCTCAGACTTCTCTCCGTGTCGCGCCAGTTGCTACAACGGGGGGAACCCCCGCAACGCACTGGCTTCTCTGTACCTCTGTGGTTCGATTCTTCCGTAACTTGTGCGTAAGTCCTAACTATGTTCAACAAGTATTTTGCATTACTTAGTTTAAACAATTCGCTCTGGGGCTACACCCCGACAATAATACTTTATGAAAAGTCGTAACAGTAGTTATTTAGTAGTGCTGAGTAATTAGCGCTTCTAGTTTTTTTGACTCACTTCCCGCTCACTCTGGGGATGAGCATTTTCGATATGCTCGATTAAGCTTTCAGCCATTTCAACAGCCACAAGAATTAGTTGCTGTTCCGTCTGTCCATAGCCTCCCTCATCACTGACTTGCGAGTAAATATGAGGGTTGGATAGCATAGCAGCCAGCAGTTGAGATGCAGTTTGTTTCAACTCATTAACTTGTAAATTCATACGCTTAGAGAACTCCAACAAATAAATTATTTAATCTTGTGGAATGGGCAACATGAGCGCCCAGTTCACAGGACGGGCAAGATGCCCATCCTCCAATAAATATTGAGATATGCTAACTATTCAGGGACAATAATTGATAGTTGTTCCCAGCTTTTGTAAGTAGGTCACGAACTTCTTCATCTGTAGTTTGGGGAAAGTTGTCGTACCAGAGACTAACACTGTAGAAGGGGCTGGGTGTCGCAACATATACCATTTCATCTACCTCAGCTTCCAACGCTTCGCAGGTTTCGAGTGCAGCAACCGGCACAGCAACTATAATCTTAGCGGGTTGCTGTTTCCGTACAGCCACAATAGCAGCCCACATAGTTGCACCTGTCGCTAAGCCGTCATCAACTAAAATTACAATGCGTCCTGATAAATCTGCATCAGGTTTATCGCCTCGATATAAACGTTCCCGCCGCTCTAGTTCGCGTTGTTCTTGCGCCGCAATCCTCGCAATTGCTTCATCGGATATCTTGACTTCATCAACAATATGTGTATTCAGGATCCGCACACCACCAGAAGCGATCGCTCCCATAGCCAACTCTTCATGATTAGGCACACCTAATTTACGTACCACCAAAACATCTAAGGGAGCATTTAACGCTTTAGCAACCTCAAAAGCAACGGGTACACCACCTCTCGGCAGTCCTAATACCAATACATCTGAGCGATTAACATAAGCCGTTAATTCTCCAGCCAAAACTTGACCCGCCAACCTCCGATCTTTGAATAACATGGTGTGATACTCCTGACAACCATATCAAATAACTTAAGTACTTACACGTATTTGCCCTTGACTTCCTGACTCAAACAACGCATCAAAGTCCGGTGGAAGTTGACAGCGAATATCATTAATTTCGCCTGAGCTAATTGCCTCACTCAATACCTCAACCACCACACGAGCATGATAAACTGCTTCTGGAAGCTCTACACCTTCGCGTTGGCTAATTCGTTGAAAAAACTCATCTAGGGAAAAGCGCTCTCCAACGCCTGCATGTTCATGTTGCAGATATTGTGCAATTCCCTTTGGTAGTTGGGCGGCGGCATTGAAAGGCTCACGTCCAGCTAAGCGTTCAGCCAGAGTTTCTAGAGTAGCACGGGTTGCAAGTTCGGCATTACCGCGTGAACTAAGATGAGCACGCTTTTGCACCTGTCCAATAAACTCATCGTGTTGCATTGTCCCTCCAAATTAATCTCAATGCACGACTTGTTATGGTTTTTAGTACGTAGGGCAGAAATAAACCACCCATTCTCAATTAATGGTTTGATCTTCTAAGCTGATCTTAGAAAGCTAAATCTTCTGTGCCCTCTGACTAATGGGGCGACATTCTCAATTTCCCGTTCTGCCTAACGGATGAGATACTACATCATTACCGGGAAGTGTCAATTAGCATATAACCATCTTTTAAATAAACGGCTTACCCTTGGCATAACAACGTAAGTTAAAAGTACAACCATGATGCCAGAGACGATTAGTGAGATTATTAAAGGAGATAAGCCGCGGAACGGCGTTGCTGAATAAAGGGATGAATTAACTTATGCAGGTACAGTTTGATACTTCAAATAATGGAGTAACAATTTAATTGAGTATCTCAGCATTTGTTCTGACTTGGAATAACATAAAGTTTTTCGGT